>NZ_JNCA01000020.1 GCF_000695795.1 Flavobacterium seoulense
ATTTGCGAATTTGCGGTGAAAACAAAAAAGTGTGAATTTCCAGCTATAAAAGTATGCGGAAAATTAATCCCAAATTATCTTATAAAATTCGCCAAAAAAACTATTTTTGATAGCTGTTAAATATACCAATTAAATGAATCACAAAAATCCAATCTGCTTATTTATCGCCGTTTTATTATTGAATTTTGGCTTTAGCCAGGCACAAAATAAAACTACTAATCCTAAAAATGAATTCAGAGCTGTTTGGATTGCAACTGTTGCCAATATTGACTGGCCTATAAGTAATACCGATGCGGTTGAAAAACAAAAAGCCGATTTTATTGAAATTCTAGATACCTATAAAAAACTAAATTACAATGTAGTTATTGTGCAAATTCGCAGCGCCGGTGATGCTATGTATGCTACAAATCTAGCTCCTTGGTCTAAATATTTAACTGGGAAACAAGGATTGGCTCCATATCCATTTTATGATCCTTTAGACTGGATGATTACACAGGCTCACGATCGCGGATTTGAATTTCATGCATGGCTAAATCCTTACCGGGCTACAATGGACATGAATACTACTGCATTGAGCAGAACACATGATGTGATTAAACATCCGGAATGGATGATTAAACATGGTGGGAAATACTATTACAATCCCGGACTTCCAGAAGTTCAAGCGCATTTAATTAATATCGTTGACGAAGTAGTTACAAAATATGATATCGATGCTATACATTTTGATGATTATTTTTATCCTTACCGTATTAAAGGAGAAGAGTTTAACGATATTGTTTCGTATAGAAAATATGGAAAAGGCATGAGTCTGGAAGACTGGCGTCGTGATAATGTAAATGTTTACTTAAAAAACACATATGAGGCTATCAAAAAATTGAAACCTTGGGTGCAATTTGGTATCAGCCCATTTGGAGTTTGGAGAAATAAATCGGTTGATCCACGAGGTTCAGATACTCAGGCCGGACAAACTAATTATGATGATTTATATGCCGATCCAATGGCGTGGATGGAAGGTCGCTATATTGATTATCTTTTGCCACAATTGTATTGGAGTATTGAACACAAAACAGCTTCTTATGGTAAATTATCAAAATGGTGGTCAGAAAACACTAAAAATGTAGCGCTATATATTGGAAACGGAATCTATAAAATCAATAATGATTCGGATAAAAAATGGTATAATCCTAACGAAGTTTCTAACCAAATTGACTTAACACGTAGTTATAGTAACATTAACGGAAATGCTTTTTATAGTGCCAAATGGTTTGTAAATAAAAATTATGCCGTAACACAATTATTAAAAGATAATCAATACCAATATCCGGCCTTACCTTATGTTGTTCCTTATTCAAGGCAGGAAGTTAAGGACACTCCTAATGTCACAAACATTAATAATCAGGGTGAAAATACGGTAATTACATTGAGTTTTCCAATGCAAAGTAAAATTCGTTATGTAATGGTTTATGGAACAACAAATAAAAACCTAATCAATGTTAATGATCCAAGCCAGATTATTAATAAAATTGCTTTCAAAGAAACCAAAGACAGTATTGCCATCAGCATTCCAAAACTATATCTTGAAAAACACAATAACTGTGCATTAACATTCGTAGATTATTTTGGAAACGAAAGTCAGGCAACTTTATTGAAAGTAAACAACCAAAACCTAAAGACAAATGAAAACAGATAATACACCCTGGTATTGGATTCCGTTATTAAATTTTGCATCGGGATTTCCGTATGTAATTATCATTTCGGTTTCGGTATTGATGTACAAAAACCTTGGAATCAGCAATGAAGACATTGGTCTATACACCAGTTTATTATACTTGCCTTGGGTAATCAAACCATTATGGAGTCCGTTTATTGATTTACACGGAACCAAAAGAAAATGGTTTTTGAGTATGCAATTATTCATTTCGATAGCCTTTCTAATTGTTGGTTTTATTATTCCTACGAACCAGTTTTTCATGATGAGTCTTGCTATTTTTTGGGTGGCTGCTTTTGCTTCTGCTTCGAATGATGTAGCCAGTGACGGGTTTTATTTATTGGCATTAACCAAAGACCAACAATCATTCTTTTTAGGAATCCGAAGCACTTTTTACAGAGCATCGATGCTAACTGGAAACGGATTAATTATTTTGTTAGCAGGTTATTTAGAGCATTTGTACGGTGACAATCAAAAAGCATGGTCGTATACGATGATTTTAGTTGGATTAGTAATGTCTTTTTTAACTATTTACAATTATTTTGCTACGCCAAAAACTGAATTACCAATTAAACCAGGAGAAACCGAAGAGAAAAATTTTGCTACTGTTTTTGCCAGTTTTTTCAAAAAGAAACAAATAGGATTGATATTAGCTTTTATTCTTTTATTCCGTTTAGGAGAATCACAATTATTAAAAATGCTGACTCCGTTTTTAGTCGATAAAACTAATGTTGGCGGAATGGGATTAGAAACCGAAGACGTAGGAATCATTTACGGAACTTTCGGATTAATTGCGCTTACTGTTGGTGGAATTCTGGGCGGAATTGCCATTTCTAAACACGGTTTAGGGAAATGGATGCTGCCTATGATTTTAACGATGCACTTGCCTATTATTGGTTTTATATTGTTAGCCCATTTTCATCCTACTTCGGTTTATTACATTTATGTAGTGGTGATTTTGGAACAATTTGGTTACGGATTTGGTTTTGCTGCTTTCATGATGTATTTAATTTACGTTGCCGAAGGCGAATCTAAAACTTCCCATTATGCTATTGCTACCGGTTTTATGGCTTTAGGAATGATGCTTCCCGGAATGGTTAGCGGATACATTCAGGAATATTTAGGTTATGGAAATTTCTTTATCTGGGTATTTTTAGCCACGATTCCTGGATTAATTTTGTCAAGATTTCTGGAATTTCCAAAGGATTTTGGGAAAAAAGTGAATACTACTGAATAGTTATTAGTCCTAAGTACCTAGTCCTGAGCCTAACGAACTAATTATTCATTTAAACCAAGTACAGAAACTAAGGACTAAAAACTAGGCACTAAGTACTAATTTAAGCATAAAACAATGACACTCGAACAAAAAATAGGACAATTCTTTTTTCCTGCTGTATTTATCAACGACAGCGAAGAAAATATCCAGGCAACCGAAGAATTAATTAGAAAACACAACATTGGCGGATTAACTTTTTTTCACAGTCGTGCCAGTGCTGCAACAAATTACGAATCGAAGAAAAAAATTGAATTTAACGATGAGAGTTACCTTCGATTAAAAGAATTAATTATTCGTTATCAAAAATGTGCTTCCACTCCACTTTTAATGAGTATTGATGCTGAATGGGGACTTGCTATGCGTGTCGAAAAAACACCGCAATATCCTTATGCAATCACTTTGGGTGCTTTGCCTGAAAATCAAAAAAACTTAGTTTACGAAGTAGGAAAACAAATTGCATTAGAATTAAAATCGGCGGGAATTCATTATAATTTGGCGCCTTTGGCTGATATAAATAATAATCCAAACAATCCTGTAATTGGTTATCGTTCTTTTGGCGAAGACAAAGAAAAAGTAGCTGATTTTGCACTGGAATATTTACGCGGAATGAGTGATGTGAATGTTTTAGGCTGCTTAAAACACTTTCCTGGACACGGAAATACTAATGTTGATTCCCATTTAGGATTACCTATTTTAGAAGAAAATTTAGAGCAATTATTAGCTAACGAATTGTATCCGTTTATCAAAGGAATCGAAAATAATGTCGATTCGATTATGATTGGACATTTGGCAGTTCCTGCTTTAAATGAAGGAAAAAATACTTCGGCAACCTTGTCTAAAAATATTATTCAAAATCTTTTACGAAAGCAATTAGGCTACGACGGCTTGGTGATTTCTGATGCTTTGAATATGCACAGCGTTTCTAAATTATATGATGTAAAAGGTCAATTAGAATGGGAAGCTTTTAATGCCGGAAATGATGTATTGTGTTTTGCCGAAAATGTTCCTGAAGGAATTCAATATATTTTAGAGAATGCTTCTGAAGAACGTATTAATGAAAGTTTTGAACGAATCTGGAAATGCAAAGAAAAAGTTGGTCTGTTTCAATCTGAAGAAAATAATACCGAATTAAATTTCGAAAAAGCCAACACTTTAAATACTGAAATTGCCAAATTCAGTTTGACAAAATTGATCGATACTATTGATTTCGAAACTATCCAAAAAGCCAATCAGGAACAAAAAGTAGCGCAATTATCCCTATACAAATCAACTGATAATGAGTTTACAAAAAACATTCAGTTCGAATTGAATTGTCCTCAATTTGCTATTGAATCGACGATAGATTTAGATATTTTAGCTTTCGAAAAAGAATTAGAATCGTTTGATTATCTAATTATTTCCTTATTTGTTCCAAAAGCAAAACCTTTGAATAAATTTGAAATTGATGATGCCGTTTTTGAGTTATTGGAAAAATTATTGGTAACCAAAAAATGCCTGATTTACGTGTTTGGAAATCCTTATGCATTGCCATTAATTCCTAATTTAAGTAAAGTTTCGAGATTGATTCAGGCTTATCAGGATTTTAACGAATTTCAAATTAATGCGGCACAACAATTTTTGTCTAATTCTGAATGTGTAGGCAAATTGCCTGTTTCCATTGATATTCAATAAATTAAATCACCAAACCACTTTATTATAACTAAAAATTATTATTAAATAAATATTAATAATCAACTACTATTACAATAAACCTTTTTTTAAACTTATTTTTGCACTCAACAAATAATAACCTTTAAAATAAACATTATGTCTTTAGTAGGAAAAAAATTCCCAAACATTACAGTAGATGCTATTTCTGAAATGGGTGATAACTTAAAAATCAACATCTTAGAAGAAGCAGTAAACAATAACAAAAAAGTACTTTTGTTTTGGTACCCAAAAGATTTCACTTTTGTATGTCCAACAGAATTACACGCTTTCCAAGCAGCTTTACCAGAATTTGAAAAAAGAAATACTATCGTAATTGGAGCTTCTTGTGATACTAATGAAGTTCACTTTGCCTGGTTAAACACAGCAAAAAACAACGGTGGAATAGAAGGTGTAACTTACCCACTTTTAGCTGATACTACAAGAAATTTATCTGCTGCTTTAGGAATTCTTGACGCTGAAGCTGGTGCTTACAATGAAGATGCTGATACTTACTTAGTAGAAGGTTCTAATGTAACTTACAGAGCTACTTACTTAGTTGACGAAACTGGAAAAATTTTCCACGAAAGCGTAAACGATATGCCATTAGGTCGTAACGTAAACGAATATTTACGTTTAGTTGATGCTTACACTCACGTACAAACTAAAGGTGAAGTTTGTCCTGCTAACTGGGAAGAAGGTAAAGAAGCAATGTCTGCTGACAGAAACAGTACTGCTGCTTACTTGAGCGCTAACTAATTATTTTTAGAAGTCACTAAGATTCTAAGTTACTAAGTCTCTAAGATTTTAAACTTAAATCTAATCTTCCAAATTATAACTTAAATTAATTAAGTCAAAAGATTCTAAGTTGCTAAGCTATTATGATTCGAAACAATTATAAAAAACTTAGCAACTCAGAAACTTAGTAACTTAGAAACTCAAAAAAAATGTTAATAGAATTAAACGAAGATACATTAGCAAATTTAGTTGCTGATAACGAAAAAGTAGTAGTTCAATTTTCGGCATCATGGTGTGGAAACTGCCGTATTATGAAACCAAAATTCAAAAAACTGGCTACTGAAAACGAATCCATCACTTTTGCATTAGTGGATGCTGAAAATTTTCCAGAATCCAGAAAATTAGCTAACGTAAGTAACTTACCAACTTTTGCTACTTTCGTAAACGGAAAATTGGTAAGCGAAACACAAACTAATAAACAAGAAGTTTTAATCGATTTAGTAAACGAAATTGTATAATTTGGTTATTTGTTAATTCGGTTAATCGTTAAAAATTAACTTTCAAATAAACATATCAACAAATAACCAAATAAACAACTATATGAAACTACCTGTAATAAAACACTTAACTCAGTTTATCGAAGAAAACGATCAGGATTACATCATCGAAACTATTGAAGTACTAGAAGCAATGACTGAGATTTCTTCATTAAAAGACGAAGAATTAGATGTTATTGGTGAGTTAATTTCGAATATGTACGGCGCTCTTGAAGTACATAAATTAGTCCAAAACGGAACTGATAAAAAAGAAGCTCTTAATACTTTTATGAAAAGAGTATTAGGTTCTATCGATAAATAATATTCTTCATCAAAAGAACAGCAAAATGCATCTCCTACAGTTGCATTTTTTTGTTTTTAACGCTATTTCCCAAGTAAACAAAGCGTTAATATCCTTCTCCTAAAATATAAAATCTTAAACTAGAAATCCTTATTCTTAAATAATTTTCATACTTTTGAACCTCATTAAAAAAATTAATTATGGCTTCAATAACATTAGGAGGAAATCCAGTAAACACTGCAGGAGAATTACCAAAAGTAGGTTCTAAACTTGCCGATTTTAAATTAGTAAAAAACGATCTTTCTGTTGCTTCTTTAAGCGATTTTAGTGGAAAGAAATTAGTTTTAAATATATTCCCAAGTATCGATACAGGAACTTGCGCTGCATCAGTTAGAAAATTTAATGAAACTGCTGCTAATTTAGATAATACTGCTGTTTTATGTATTTCAAGAGATTTACCATTTGCACAAAAACGTTTTTGTGGAGCTGAAGGAATCGAAAATGTAGTTAATTTATCTGACTTTCAAGAAGGAAGTTTTGGAAAAGCTAACGGATTAGAAATTGTTGACGGTCCTTTAGCCGGATTGCACTCAAGAGCAATAATTGTTGCTGATGCTGACGGAACAATTTTACATACTGAGCAAGTTGCTGAAATTGCTAACGAACCAAATTATGAAGCTGCTCTAGCGGTGCTTTAATTTGTACTAATGGCTTTTCAAAAAGATAACACCTTTGTTACCGGAAGATTAAAAAGCGTTAGTTATGCTTTAAAAGGAGCAATTAAATTAATTTCTACAGAACACAGTATTATGGTTCAAAGCTCATTAGGAGTTTTGTTAACTATTGCTGGATTTATTGTGGGAATTTCTCAGACAGAATGGCTTTTTCAAATTTTTGCTATCGGTTTAGTTTTAAGTATTGAAGGACTAAACACTGCAATAGAAAAAGTAGCCGATTTTATTCATCCGGATTATCATGAAAAAATTGGTTTTATAAAAGATATTGCTGCTGGTGCTGTGTTTTTTTCGGCAATTACAGCAATTATTATTGGTTTAATCATTTACGTACCTCATTTTATTTAGAGGTTTAGTTTTATTATATAGAATGGCAAAAACAACAAAAAAAGAGACTTTGGACTCGAAAAACAATTCTAATCCTAAAGTTTTTAAATCATGGGAAATCTCTAAACAGCATAAAACAATTTTAGGTTGTCTTTTAGTATTATTTTCTATTGCTTTATTGGTTGCTTTTGTTTCTTTCTATGTTTACGGACAAGAAGATCAAAGTGCTGTTCTCGAATTAGGTAACAGAACAGAAACTGTAAAAAATTGGCTGGGAAAGTTTGGTGCTTTCCTGGCTAATTTAATTGTCTATAAAGGCTTCGGACTGGCCTCTTTCCTATTTGTCCGTTTATTATTTTTAACTGGAATTTTTCTCATTTTAGGCATTTCAAGCCGAAAACTAAAAAACATTTGGTTTTGGGATTTGTTTGTCATGATTAACTTATCCGTTTTACTTGGCTTTTTTGCCACTTCTTTACCTGAACTTGGTGGTGTTATTGGCTACGAATTAAATATTCTGCTACAAGATTACATTGGTAAAACAGGAACTTTATTATTACTTCTCTTTGGACTTGTCGTTTATTCTATTTTCAAACTAAAATTATCTCCTGAAAAGGTGCAGTCTTTTTTTGAAAGTAACAAAAAAGAAACTATTCCTACCGAAAGTAACGATATCAGTACCAAACCGGCAAGTGCTTACAATTTAGAAGAATTTGCAGTAACCGAAGAAGAAGCTGAACCTGAAAAAGAAATAATTCCTGAGTTTAAGCCTTCTCAGTTCGAAATTAACAAAGAAGCGCTAAAACCAACTATTAATCATGCTTCAGAAATTGATTTAAATCCAATTTCTAAATCTCCTGTAGTGGAAAAAAGTGCCCCTGTTGCTGTGGTAGCAAGTGACGATTTTGTTATTGAAACAGCACCTGAAGAAGAAATTGTTGAAGAAAATCTGGCTTCCAGATTAGTGGCTGATTTTGGATTATTCGACCCAACATTGGATTTATCTAATTATAAATTCCCAACTATTGATTTATTAAAAGAATATTCAACCGGAGGAATTACCATTAATCAGGAGGAATTAGAAGAAAATAAAAACCGAATTGTAGATACACTCCGCAATTATAAAATTGAAATTGCTCAAATTAAAGCAACCGTAGGACCATCCGTAACTTTATACGAAATTGTACCTGAAGCAGGAATCAGAATTTCAAAAATTAAAAGTTTAGAAGACGATATTGCTCTGTCACTTTCGGCACTTGGAATTCGTATCATCGCTCCTATTCCCGGAAAAGGAACAATTGGTATTGAGGTTCCAAACAAGAATCCTACTATGGTTTCGATGAAATCAGTTATTGGTTCGGGTAAATTTCAGGAAGCCGAAATGGAACTGCCAATTGCTCTTGGAAAAACTATTTCAAACGAAACTTTTGTTGTCGATTTAGCCAAAATGCCTCACTTATTGATGGCTGGTGCTACCGGACAAGGAAAATCGGTTGGATTAAATGCTGTAATTACATCATTACTTTATAAAAAACATCCAGCTGAAATTAAGTTTGTCATGGTTGATCCTAAAAAAGTCGAGCTGACACTTTTTAATAAAATCGAAAGACATTATTTAGCTAAATTACCAGATACTGATGATGCCATTATTACTGATAATGCCAAAGTAGTCAATACTTTGAATTCATTATGCGTCGAAATGGACAACCGTTACAACTTACTAAAAGATGCAATGGTTCGTAACATTAAAGAATACAACGAAAAATTCAAAGCCAGAAGATTAAATCCTGAAAACGGACACCGATTTTTACCTTATATTGTATTAGTTGTCGATGAGTTTGCCGATTTGATTATGACAGCCGGCAAAGAAGTCGAAATGCCTATTGCCCGCTTAGCACAACTTGCCAGAGCTATTGGGATTCACTTAATTATCGCTACGCAGAGACCGTCGGTAAACGTAATTACAGGTTTAATTAAAGCCAACTTCCCAGCGAGAATTGCCTTTAGAGTTTCGTCAAAAATCGATTCCAGAACTATTCTTGACACACAGGGTGCCGATCAATTAATAGGTCGTGGAGATTTATTGTATTCGAATGGAAATGATGTTGTACGTGTACAATGTGCGTTTGTCGACACTCCTGAAGTAGAAAAAATAGTTGATTTTGTAGGTTCTCAAAAAGCATATCCAACGGCTTATTTATTACCTGAATTTATAGGCGAAGAAAATGGCATCAATCTTGATATTGATATTTCTGAAAGAGATACGCTGTTTAGAGAAGCTGCTGAAATTATCGTTAATGCACAACAAGGTTCGGCATCTTTATTACAAAGAAAACTAAAATTAGGCTATAACAGAGCCGGCCGATTAATTGATCAGTTAGAAGCTGCAGGTATTGTAGGTCCTTTTGAAGGAAGTAAAGCCCGTAGTGTAAACATTCTGGACATGCACGCTCTTGATCAGTTTTTTAATAATGAAAATAATTAATACAATGAAAAAGATTATCCAAATTACATTTATCTTACTAATTTGTTTTTCAACACAAGCACAGGACAAAAAAGCAAAAGCGCTTTTAGATCAGGTGACTGCTAAGGTGAAAAGCTATGATAATATTGTAATCGATTTTAAATATTCGCTAAACAATTCTAAAGAAAACATCAATCAGGACAGTAAAGGAAATGTTACCCTAAAAGGTAATCAATATGTATTGAATTTTATGGGAATGACTAAAATTTTTGACGGAAAAAAAACCTATACCATTGTTCCTGAAGATGAAGAAGTAAATATTTCGAGCGTAAACGAAAAAGACGACAATGCAATTACACCATCAAAAATGCTAACTTTCTTTAATAGTGGTTACAAATATTCGATGGATATTTTGCAAAATGTCAGAGGTCGAAAAATACAATACATTAAATTAATCCCTACAAGTTCTAAAGATCAAAGAAAAGAAATATTGTTAGGTATTGATGTACAAACTAAACACATTTACAACCTGATTGAAACTGGAAAAAAAGGAACAAAAACTACTTTAACCGTTAATTCTTTTAAAACCAATCAGCCTTTGTCAAAAAATCAATTTACCTTTGTAGCTAGTAAATATCCAAATTACTACATCAATAAATTAGATTAATTCGTTACGTGAAAATTCTCGACAAATACTTATTAAAAACATTCCTGATTACATTTGCTACGGTATTTGTAATCTTGTTTTTTATATTCATACTTCAAACCATCTGGCTTTTTATTGCTGAGTTAGCAGGAAAAGATTTAGATATTGGATTAATTATTAAGTTTTTACTTTTTTCAATGCCTCGAATTATTCCGCTGGTACTTCCATTATCTATCTTGCTTGCTTCGATTATGACTTTTGGTAATCTTGCCGAAAATTATGAGTTTGCAGCAATGAAATCTTCTGGAATTTCTTTGCAAAGAGCCATGCGAAGCCTTACTTTGTTTATAGTAGTATTGAGTATTGTAGCTTTCTTTTTTGCCAATAACGTGATTCCTTTTGCCGAATATAAGTTTATCAATTTTCGAAAAAACATTGCGCAATTAAAACCCGCAATGGCAATTACCGAAGGACAATTTAGCGATGTAGGATTCTACAATATTAAAGTCAATAAAAAGTCGGGCGAAAACGGAAATAAACTAGACGGAATTACTATTCACAAAAAAGCAGTTAATAGTGACGGAAGCAAAACGGTTATCAAAGCTAAAAATGGAGAGTTAATAAGCAGCGAACAATCGAGTATTTTACAACTTGTTTTAAATAACGGTAATTATTACGAAGACATCACGCCTAAAAATTACAACGACCGAAAAAAGTTTCCATTTGCTAAAAGTTCGTTCAAAAAATACACCATAAATATTGATTTATCACAACTTAACAACACTGATGTTGATGAAGAAAAAGTAACCAATTCGAACAATATGTTAACTGTAAATGAATTGAATTACACCATAGATTCGTTAAATAATAATTACAAAACTGAAATCGATTCTTATTCAGAAAACATCAATTTAAGAACCATTATCGAAAACAAAACTTTTAATGAGGTTGCCGATAAAGAATTGATAAAAAAAAGAAAACCACTTCCTTCTGATATTTTATCTTTATTTGACAAAAATAAAAAATCAGAAATATTAAAAACAGCCAGCAATAATCTTAGTAGTATTGGTTACAGTATTGACGGAAGCAGCACTAATTTGAAAGCCAAACAAAAGAACATTAACGGCCATTTATTAGCCTTATATGATAAGTTTGTAATTGCTTACGCCTGTTTTATGATGTTCTTTATTGGAGCACCGCTTGGAGCCATTATTCGAAAAGGAGGACTCGGATTACCAATTATATTTGCAGTATTAATATTTATTACTTTTCACTTTATTAATACTTTTGGAAAAAGATTTGCTCAGGAAAACGGAATTACACCGTTTCTAGGTGCATGGATGTCCTCAATTGTACTTACACCACTAGCCATATTATTGACATACAGAGCCACAAATGATATTGGATTAATCAATATGGACGTAATTCTGGCTCCAATACAAAAACTAATACAAAAAATTACCGCTAACAAGAAAAAAATAGCCGACAATGGTCACAGATAAAATAGTACTTAATACAATTGAAGAAGCAATTGAAGATATCCGTCAGGGAAAAGTAATCTTAGTTGTTGATGATGAAAACAGAGAAAACGAAGGTGATTTTTTAGCAGCTGCCGAAAAAGCAACTCCTGAAATGATTAACTTCATGGCTACTCACGGGCGCGGATTAATTTGTGCTCCTCTTACTGAAAGCCGCTGTAAAGAATTAGGACTGAATGTTATGGTTAGTAACAATACAGATCCTATGGAAACTGCCTTTACCGTTTCTGTCGACCTGAGAGGAAAAGGAGTTACAACAGGTATTTCAGCTTCTGACAGAGCCGAGACGGTTTATGCTCTAACTGATCCTGCTACAAAACCGCATGACTTAGCCAGACCTGGACATATTTTTCCTTTAATTGCTAAAGAAGGTGGTGTTTTAAGAAGAACCGGACATACTGAAGCAGCAATTGATTTCGCCAGATTAGCAGGTTTTAAACCAGCAGGTGTCATTGTCGAAGTAATGAACGAAGATGGTTCCATGGCTCGCTTACCTGAATTGTATAAAATTGCTAAAAAATTTGACATCAAAATAGTTTCTATCGAAGCGCTTGTTGCTTACAGAATGCAACATGACAGTATTGTGGTAAAGAAAGAAGATTTTGATATCAATACCCGTTTTGGAACTTTTCGTTTAAGAGCTTACGAGCAAATCACAAACAAACAAATCCATATTGCTTTAACAAAAGGAACATGGAATTCAGGAGAAGCCATTTTAACCCGAATTCACTCTTCTCAGGTAAATAACGATTTATTAGGAACTTTGACTAATAATGTTGATCAGCAATTAGACGATATGTTTAAAATAATCAACGAAAATGGTCGTGGAGCAGTTATATTCATCAATCAGGATATGTCGGCAGTAAACTTATTAAATCGTATTAGCGAATTAAAAACATTACAAGCTGAAGGAACAATGAAAGCTCCAAAAGTAGTAATTGATACTAAAGATTACGGTATTGGTGCTCAAATATTGCATGATATTGATATTTCTAAAATTCGTTTAATATCTAATTCTGAGCAAGGAAAAAGAGTCGGAATGATTGGTTACGGCTTAGAAATTACCGAATATTTACATTATTAAATTGTGTTGTGAAAAATAAAAAACTTTTAACTCACACAAAATAAATCATTTAAATCAGCTATAAAAAAATAGCTGATTTTTTTTATCTAAATATGTTTTTTTATCTAAATAAACCTCTTATATTTGCACTCGCAATCACAAAATGATAGCAACATACTGGAGAAATGGCAGAGCGGTCGAATGCGGCAGTCTTGAAAACTGTTGACTGTAACAGGTCCGGGGGTTCGAATCCCTCTTTCTCCGCCAGATGAAGTTTCAAAAGAAACTTTAAAAGTCAAAAGCCTTTAAATACTAGTATTTAAAGGCTTTTTTGTTTTTTATATTGTGTCAAAAAACACATATAATATCAAAGGACAGTGACCCTATTAGTGACCCTAATTTTTTTCTATCTTTTTTAGTAAAAATAGGGTCACTAAATCAGATGAATTCCTCAGGAATTCCCTGTAAACACTAGATACTTTCATGGTTTTTAAATCAATTTGAATATTAATTTAAAAACAAGAAGTTATGCTAAAAATCATCTTCTATCTTAAATCAGGGAAAGATAACAAAAAAGGAGAATCTCCTATTTTTGCCCGTGTTTCGTACAATCAAAAATCGACAACCATGGCAACTGGTAAGTACATCTTAAAGGAAAGATGGAAGTTTACCAACAATTTAAGAAATGTACTTAAAATTGAAAAAGAAAAAGTACTAAAAAGTAGATTAGATCTTCTTCAACTCAACATTGAAAAAAAGTTTAATGAAATGACTAAAGAAGGTTTAGACATTTCGTTACAATTACTTAAAAATGAATTCACTGGTAAAACTAAAATAGTAATCAAAACTAAAGAAGTAAGCATATTAGAAGTTATTGATAAATACATCAAATATTTTACGAAAAAAGTGGAAGTAAATGAGCGCTCTGAAACTTCACTTCAAAAATACAAACGGTCTAAAGAATTGCTTATCACTTTTATGAAAAAGTACTATAAAATTGAAGATCTTCCTGTTGGTGAAGTTTCCAGTGCATTTATATATAATTTGGAATCATTTCTTAAGTATGAAAGTGAGTATAAAGGCAAAATTGGCATTCAAAATAACTCTGTAGTAAAGTACATGAGAATGTATAAAACTTGTTGCAAACACAATATCAAAATGGGCATAATTGAAAAAAATCCTTTTAATATTTACGATGGTAAAATCAATACCAAAGACGCTGTATTTCTTACTCAAAAAGAACTGGATACTATTGAAAACAAAAAACTTTCCTTCAAACGTCTGGAAAAAGTGAGAGATATATTCTTATTTAGTTGTTATACTGGATATGCTCCTGTAGATGCTTTAAATCTAACTTCGAGGAATATCTTTCAAGATAGCAATGATGAGCTATGGATTCTGGCTAATAGAACAAAAACAGAAATCAGAGCAAACGTTCCATTACTCCCTCCAGCCCTAAAAATAATTAATAAATATAAAAATCAACAAATTGGATTAATTCCCAGAATATCCAATCAAAAAATGAATGCTTACCTTAAGGAAATAGCTGACCTATGTGAAATAGACAAAAATCTTACCTGGTATGTATCAAGACATACATTCGCTACGACAGTTACTTTAGCCAATGGGGTCAGAATAGAAAATGTTTCATCAATGTTGGGACACACTAATATTAAGCAAACACAGCACTATGCTAAAGTTTTAGATGAAAATGTAATGACAGATATGTCAAAATTAAAGCAAAAATATGCATAGTATATAAAACACAAATACCAAAGTATTCAGCTCTCAGAATACTTTGGTATTTGCTATTTTAATAAGTTGAAGTAATCTTTTGAATTATTTAACTGTTATTTATTGTCCATTTTCAATGAGTATTTTTTCAATCTTAGCTGCATCGTACAAATAGATATCACCCAGTTTAGTATATGGAAGTATGCCTGACTGACGGTATTTAATAATTGTATTATTCGATAATCCAAATATTTTTTTTAAGTCCTCATTCCTAAAATATTTAATGGAAGCTTTTAAATTTTGCGCTTTAATCTTTCCATCAATTCTCTCTAATTGAACATACAAAGGATCCAACAATTGTTTAATTGCAGCTATATATGAGATTTTATTTTCTTTACCTTGTTTAGTCATGATATTAAATTTTAACGTAGTTAGAATGGAAAACAACTCCTTTTAAATTTCTAGAAATAATAAAATTATCTACTTAGCAGTATTTCTCTTCGCTGTTGAAATATACTAATGATATGATCCAGAAATTTAAGTTGTTTTTCTCCATAAGTGAATCCTTTAGATTCTGAAAACTGTCTACTAATGGTTCCTATTTTAGTCTGTATTCCTTGATCTCCATTATAGGTAAAATTCTCCTCAATGAACAGTTGCATTTTACTTCTATTATACTTTTCCCTTTTATCAAAAAATAAAATATTCTCATCCATCAGAATATAGAAGAATTGTGCCAAATCACTTTTATTAAAACTGGAACAACATTTCTCATTATTGAAACGTTTCTGACTATTACTATTAATCGTATGATCATATTTTTTCTTTTGTAGCAATAACTCAATACTTTCTATCTTTTTGCCCAAACTCACCACTACATCAGGGATTTCTTGAATTGTTAACTTTTTCATGATTCTGCAACTTTGAAAATTCAACTTATGATTTATCTAAACAAAAAAGAAAAAAAATTTTACTCCTTTGATTGTTCTTAAAAGAGGGTTCATACTTAATATAGCCGTATTCATGGAGTTGTCTAATACACTTATGATAGGTATTAGAACCTGATATTTTTGCTATGGGCATAATTTCATAACTGAATGCCTCAATGGGATTAACAAACCCCTTATCCGTTCTAAACTGCAATAAAGCCGCATAGATACCAATATGTGTAATACTGATTCTATAATCGTTTTCAATTGCAGAAAAGAAATGAGATAAGGGGCTTAAAATTTCCATTGTTAGCTACATAGAATTAGACTGTTTTTTTCTTTTCTTTTTTTCTGGAGGTGCTGCCGGACTTTCAGCATCATCATTTTGATTTTGCTTTTTAGTCCCTTGTTTTGCCGACTTAGCTTCACCTTCAGATTGCTTTTCTTCTTTTGACTGTCGGTTGTCAATACGCTTCATATTGGCATCATAAACATTGATCGTTTTGAATTGAGGATTGGCTTCAACATATTGTTTGATCTCATTGCCATCTTTTACGAAAGTGACCGATTGACGATTTCCTTTTTTGATGGAATCCATAAGGTCCTCTTTGTACTTTGGAGTTTCCAATTCCTTAATCGGATGTTTCGATAAAGCATTCTCAACATCGTATCCGTAATTTTGATGATACTGATTTAATTTAAAATTTCCATTGGTATCGGCTTCCTTGAAGTCCATTTGCAGCCAGGCATTATAGACCTGACCTTCTTTATTAGTCAGGTCTTTATTAATTGCCCTGCCTTCCATCAGATTGAAAGCTTCTTTCATCGTGATATTATTTCCTTTGTTTATGTAAAAAGTTTGCTCTAAAGATTCCTTTGTATTTTCTTTAGATAACTCCATTTTATAAGAATTAAAGAAATACATTTCACTTTGATCTGATTTCTTAAAATTAAGAGTAGCATTGGCAGTAGTATCGCCGTATTTAATCTGATGATTCAGTTTAAATTCAGGCTGTTGTGCTTTCATTTTTTCTTTTAGTTCTCCTTCCAATCCTTCTCCAAAACCGCTGTACTTGACCTGATCTTTCAGGTATTCAAAATTTTTCTCGTTCATGACTATTGATTTTAAATGATTACATATTTATAAAGTCGGTAATACAGTTAACTGCATTAATTTTTTGTTTTTCACTTGGAGTTCTAAATGCCGACCTCCCTGATCTTCCATAAGCTGTATTGCCAAATATTTTTTATCAGGTATTGTGAATTTTGGTAAAGCAAATACCAAACATACTTCTGACTTCCCCACTACTATTTCTGTGCTGTTATAAATGTATAATGGATGAATTTCTATTTCCTGCGAAGCGGTTCGTTTGGTTTTCTTTTGGTCTCTAATAAAGAATCGGAACTGGCTGATATCATAACTAACATTTGAATTATTTTCCAGATTAATTCTGAAATACATTACGCCTTCATGTATAAACAATCCATTTAATTGAAGTTTCATATCGTATTTATAATCTTTTACATTATATACCTTTTTCTTTTCGTAAAATGCTAACTCTGCATAAGATTTCAGCTCTGCTTCGTTTTCTATTTCAGTCGAACCTAGATGATCTGAAATTGAGTTTTTTTGACCAACTACCAAATTCAATAAAGGCTTCTTTTCATCATAATTCACTACAAAAGAATGCAGTTGTCCATCAGCTGTAACCACTGTAAGATTGGTTTCAGTAAAATCCTGTTGAGCAGCTTTTATCTGAAGAATATTGTCTACTCCTTTCGCTTTCTGAACTAATACATCACTACTACCTCTATCTACACTTAGTATCGAATTTGGAAATACAATATTTGTAGTTTTCGAATAAGCGATAGCCAATGAATCTAATTTGATTTTATAAAATTCATGTTTACCCACTTGTTGCTCTTGTGCAAATACATTGGTTATAAGAAATAGTACAACGACCATTATCATTACATTTATCTTTTTCATATTTCTATTTTTTTAGTTGGTAATTTGCTGTTTTTGCTTTTCATCATAAATAAACACTTTATAGCCCGCCTTAACTACAACCTTAACCAGCTTTACTTTTTTACTCAATAAGTTTTTGGCAGTTTCAATACCCATTCCTGCTGCCTGAGCTCCCCAGGAATCATCAAGAGAAGTAACACCTAGCGTTTGTATCGAACGGTCAGCAGAACTTTTGGCTACATCCCGATTAATTGCTCCCGGAATATAAATGCCCTTCAATCCATCCATATCATAAACCGATAAATCAACCGGAAAAATGGAATTGGTATAGCGAAGACTGTTAATCTTGATAGTCAACCTTTCGCCTTTTAATGATGCTACACCAAAAAAGAAATGTTCTTTAGGAATGAGTATACCATTAATAAAAATGGGGTTTACAAGTCTCAACTTTACCGTGGATCCATTGACCACTATTTGAGATTCGTGAATAACCGCTTCTACAGCATTTTGGTTGTTTTGTTCATTTTGAGTTTCTTCAAAAGAGTAAAATGCATTAGACTTCACTTGAATTCCTGTCTCGTTGGAATGTATAGTGTTTCTAAGCAGAGTAACTGAATTATCTTTTTCCTTTGTGCTTATTGAAAACACCTGTCCTCTATTGGCTTCAGAAACCTTTCTTAATTTTTCCTGTACGCGGTCTGGATGCTGAATATCTAATATATTTTCAAGCATACCACTAAGCTTTTGCAATTCGGGATCTTCGGCATCCGATTCATTCATCGATTGCATCATTTGCTCCAATCGATCCACATCCTTTGAACCAATTACAGTACCACTCGAATTTTCATATTTAATATCAGCTCTCTGCTGTCTTGATACTTGTGGAGGCTGGTTAATCACTTTTTGAAGTGCAGCTAATTTGGCATATACTTTTTCTTCATTTGGATTATGATAAACCGCTGTATTTAAACCTCCTACCCTCCTTTTTGAATTTTCCTTTTCTCCAATACTTTCGTTCACTATTTCAGTCGAATCTCCGAAATAAGAATATCTAACGTAATTAGGGTCTTTCTTAATCAGTTCTTCCAGTTTTACCGAATCCAATGCTGCGGCATCATAATAACTCATCTTATCTAATGAGGTAGTTTCTTTAAACTTAGGATTAGGAAGTTGGACATTAAATCCTTTTTCCGGAAGTGATTGTGCATTGGTCGTTTCCATTTTCCCTCCTCCTAATAACCAAAACAATAACGTAAAGAAGGGCAAAGTCAATAAAGGGGCAACTAAAAACAGCTTTCGCTGTCTTAACATTTGAATGGATTTCCTCTTATTTTCCATAATTATATTTTTTTAAATGAGATTGATAATAGTTTTCTACTGCTGCAAGACTGTCTAACAATCCGGGATGTTTATTTTTTATACTATCTAATGTTCTTTTTCCTGTTGGGCTTATGGTAAGACTATCGATATAAACCCGAAAACGAACAACCCTGTCGAATTCAATTTTACTAACTGTACTTTTTGTAGTGGGTGCTATATATCCAGTTTGAAAAGTGTTTACTGGTTTGACAATAGGATTTATTGTTATTCTATTGGAATCAGTATTTGAAAAATTTTGAATAATCAAATAAACACTGTAGCTAGTGGTACAAGCGACAAAAAATCCAAAAACAAGCCTTTGCTGTCTAATCGATAGTTTTGCTGTTTGCTTTGTCATCCATTCTGACCATTTACTTTGAGCATAGTAATATCCCTTCTCCATAATCTTTGACAGACCATTCGGTTTTACCGCTTCATTAGATTGCGCGGTTTTTTTTCTTCGTTGGAATAAGAATTGCATAATGATTCATTTTATTATTTTCTGTTTTCAGTACTCAAATCTTTATTTTCAATGGTATTCCATCTTTCGATTAAAAAACCATGTGGATTATTATCACTTCGGGATACATTACGTAAGCTTCCCTCTGTAATCAGACTTCGATGAACAATACTGGTAGCTCGTACTATATTTTGAACCGCGTAGCATCGAAAATGATAGGGATACTCATTAATATCAATTGCGATACTATCTACAGATATAGTCTGACTGATATTACCTGAGATAATTCCTGCGTAATAACCGTTCTCCTTTAAATCATCATAGACTTTTTTGGTGCTATTGTCCGACAGATAAAGTGCCTTAGTCACATTTTCCTTAATCACTTTATCATCGGGATCCAGTGTAAAAAAGTACTTGTGGAAGGTTTTTACGTGGTCTTTGGCTTCCACTGGAATATTATCTTTTCGATCCGACGAATAAGCTTCCAGCGCTTTACCGTTAGCTAGAATATAAATCTTGGATTGCATTTGAGAAACCATACTAAAGCTTTTGTAAAGTGAAAAGCCGCATAACACTACACACCCTACAATAACCAGCATCGAAAAAATTCGCACTTGTCGAAAAGCGGTGTCTATATTTTTCATTTTTGTAAACATGATAGTTGGTTTTAATGATTATTTGGAATTTCCTTTTAACTTATCTCCCATGTAGCTTTCTTTATCTCCAAAGTAAGGGGACGAAGCTTGGTTAGCAGACATGCTCTGAGACATACGCCCTGCTGCATTCCCCATAGCATCAGCGGCCATTCCCATTCCAGCTGATGTTGTACTAACTGCAGCACCGGTAGAACTGCTGAAGATATTGGTAACTTTCTGACTTAAAGCGCCACCGCCACCTGCATGAACGATATAATTAGCTACTGAAGGCACTGTAAAATATCCTACGATACCGATAATCATAAACACCAGATAAGCCATATCTGTTCGGCTAAAGAAAGTATCTCCCTGATCATTGACTTGTGAAATATCTAGTTGCAGCATTTTTTCCTGTATTTTCCCAATGATGCTTCCAAAAATATTAGCCACCGGAAGCCATAGATAAATATTGATGTAGCGTGCTAACCATACCGTTAGCGTATGTTGAAAACCATCAAAAACCGCAATACCAAAAACCAATGGTCCCAAAACAGAGAGTACTACCAATTGAAAAGTTCTTAAAGTATCGATACAAAGCGAAGCTGCCTCAAACAGTACTCGTAATACTTCACTCATCCATTCCTTTACAGAATTGCGAAAATTAAATGAGACTTTAGCCATTGCAAACTTGATATCATTACCAATCCCCTCCAACATTCCTTCATCGGATGGATCGGCATTGTCATGGGTATATTTATACCAACGTTCCTGATCTCCACTCCCTGATTCCCCTACATACATTTGCCAGGTATCAGTACTTTTAATCGCTTTTTCTTTTTTCTGTAAAAGAACTTCAATGGCTTTATTCGACCCTTCCATCATTGATGCTGTTGCTGTAACTGTTGGTTTCATGACTCCGTTGATCATAGCCAATACCGAAGGAAAAATCATGATACAAAATCCTATCACAAACGGACGAAACAAAGGATAAAAGTCAACGGGTTCGGCATTGGCTATGTGCCTCCATACCCGTGAACCGATATACCAAATAGTAGCAAAACCAGCTATTCCCTGTCCCACTCCCAACAAATTGCTACACAAAGGCATCATCTCATCATAAAGCTGATCTAGTATTCCATGAAGCCCGTTCATGTCATCTGCCAGACTTTGCGCATTAGCATTAAAAGACCAAAATAAAGTAACAATTATTACTATAATAATTCTGTTTATCTTCTTCATAGCATCAGTTATCTAATTGGTTACTTTATATAGTTCTTTCAGGGAATCCACATCATTATACTCTTTGGAACGTTGTACACTTAGTACCGAAGTATTCGAATTAAAACTTCTTAGAAATAGTAATTTGTCCTGCATTTCCAGATAGATTCTGTCAATGGATTCCAATCGTTCATCGTCAGACATCCGGAGTTTATTAGCGGTGACCACCGTAGTAAGCTCATCAAGATTACGCAGACTTTGTTTGAAAAGATTAGCATATACTTTTTCGATATACTGTATTTCTTTGTCATTAAAAAGGCTACTATTTTTAAACCGTTTTAATGCTCTTTTGTACTCTTTTACCAAGAGCATTTGATAATTAGCAATTTCTCCAATACGCTTGTATTTTCTCACTGCGGGACTCACTTGCATTAGTCCATCGATAAAAGTCTGATGCAGACTAAAATTTCCTTGTGACAAGTCTTTTATCGTATTGTAACCTCCATTGAGTATCCTGTAGCCATTTTTCATATCCTTCAAAATCTGCTTGAACTGTGTCAGTTTCTCGATATTCAATACCAACTGTTGCATTTCCTGAGATTGTGCCAATGTCTTAGATGGCGCAAGCACTACTAAAAATAGTCCCCATATGACAAACTGCTTTTTCATAATCTCTCTTTTAAAATTCCATATACTTCCTTACTACTCTGCGTTTCTCTATTCTCCCTTGCTCTGGATAGACACAACATATTTACTTGATTATTAAAACTTTGACAGAAGCTGTAGTTATCCATCATCATATTGTAAAGTCGATCAATACGTTCCATTCGCTCATCATCTTTCATCTCAAGTTCTCCGTCTGTTGTAACTGTAATGAGTTCCTCCAAATTGGCATCACAATCATTCATCAATTGACCAAAAACTCTTTTGATATAGGCTACTTCACTTCCATGAAACAAATCCCCTACCTCTAAATTCCGATAGGTACTATTGCAATTCTTTACGATTTTCAATTGCAAGTCTATGATTTCAGCTACTCTGCTATACTTTTTAATTTTTGGGTTGACCTTTTTTAAAGAGTTCAGATAATCAGTATGAAGAGTGAATTCACCTCGTTTTAAATTACCAATGGTATTCAGACCTTTCTTAGCAATGGAATAACCTTTTTGCGCTGCATCGATGTATACTTTTAAAGCTCCAATTTGCTGAAGCAATACTTTTCGTTGCTTTCGTTGTGCTTGTATGTCAGCCGTTACTAAAAACGTAAAGAGTAACAATAACAGTAGCTTTTTCATGGCTTTAAAATTTAGTTTTATTTTAGAATACCATAAAATTGTCTAACGGTCTCCACTTCATGCTGTGTCTTGGCTCTTTGCAGACTAAGGAGTACATTCTGCCTGTTAAACATTGTCAGGTCATTGTAATTAACATCAATCTGATTGGCAGCTGTATTGATAATCTCTAATCGTTTAGCATCATTCATCTGAGTGGTGAAAGAATCCAGTATTAAAAATATCTGATCTATATTTTTTACACTTTCATCTAGGATGCCTGAATAGACTTTCTGCATATAATCCAATTCAGGTTTGTTAAAGTGGCTGTCTTGTTGGAAAAGTGACCAGGCCCTGTCATATTCATTGACAAGTCGTACCTGTTTTTGAGTCACATCCCGTATCAATTGATAGTAGGTAATAATGGACTTCACTTTGGTTAATTCCTCATAATAATCCCGATACAGATCTCGTTGTTTCTGAGTCCAATCCGATATTTCATCTAATTTCAGTTTCGAAAGGGTATTTTCTATTTTCTTCTGGGCATTCTGTAGCCAGATGGTTTTGTTCTGTAAGCGCTGTATTCTCAAATCAATCGCCTTGATCACTTTTTTAACTGCTAATTTTATCACTCCTATAATTGGAAAAGCTGTGACTGTTGTTGCTGGTCTGGCAGGAGTGCTTACCAACAATAAACAGAGTGCATACACCATGATTTTTTTCTTAGTTTCCATAATCTGCTTTATTTACTTTGTGTTTACTGATCTCATATCAAGTGCCAATACAGTAATCCCTTTTTTGATGTCTCTATCAAACTTTTTAGCATACTGCTGCACTTTCAATTTCTCTGTTTCCTCTGTAGTGTAAGTGAGGTATTCTTCCAGCGAAACTTCTGTTCGGTATACTTTGGATTGCATACCTCCCAATGAGATAAATACTTCTTTGTATTTTTTATCAGGATCATTGGCTTTATTGACCGAAAGCACTAATGCTTTTTCTTTTTCTGTCAATCCCAAAAGTTCCTGAATCTGGTCGAATTTATTTTGGTATTTACTCTGATCCAACAGTATTTTACAATCACTGTTATTGATGATGGCTTGCTTCACTACTGGTGATGAAATGATGTCTTCGACTTCTTGCGTCACCACAATAGCCTCTCCAAAAAACTTCCGTACTGTTTTAAACAAATACTTGATGTATTCTGCCATACCTTCCTTAGCTATAGCTTTCCAGGCTTCTTCAATTAATATCATTTTACGAATTCCTTTGAGCTTACGCATCTTATTGATAAAGACTTCCATAATGATTATAGTGACTACTGGAAAAAGTATCGGATGATCTTTTATATTGTCCAGTTCGAACACAATAAAAGGCTCTTTTAAAAGATCTAGATTTTCAGTCGCATTGAGTAAATAATCGAACTCCCCTCCCTTGTAATAGGGACGCAATACATACATGAAATTATTGACATCAAAATCCTTTTCTTTGACCTTATCCCCTTCAAGTACTTTTACAAAATCATCTTTCAGAAAATCGTAAAAACTATTAAAACAGGGAAACAGCTCTTTATGGGATCCCAGCTTTTCATAATACAACTGAAGTGCATTCGATAAGGCCACATACTCACTTCGATTAAAGCTTTCATTATCTTTTTTCCATAAGGCAAGTAATAGTGTTTTGATGCTTTCCTTTTTCTCCGTATCCAGACTGTCTCCTTCTCCAATGTAAAAGGGATTGAATCGAATGGGATTCTTTTCATCATAGGTAAAGTAATAACCTCCTACCATATCACAGAGCCCTTTATAACTGTTTCCAACATCGACCAATACAATGTGCGTTCCCTGTTCGTAATAACTGCGTACCATGTGATTGGTGAAAAAGGATTTTCCGCTTCCTGATGGTCCTAAAATAAATTTATTACGGTTGGTACAAATTCCCATTTTCACTGGTTCATCACTGACATCCACATGAACGGGTTTACCTGTCAGACGATCTCCTAAACGAATTCCAAAAGGACTCAATGAAGAGCGATATCCCGTTTCCATATTGAAGAAGCAAACCGCTTGTTCAGTAAACGTATCGAAGGTATCGTTCATAGGAAAGTCAGCTGCATTGCCTGGAATTCCTGCCCAGAATATCTGGGCTGCTCCTACCGTTTCCTGTTTCGCAGCCGCATCCATCTGTGCCAATGCTGATGAAACTTTATTTTTAAGGTCTTTGAGTTCTTCTTTATTTTCAGTCCATGCCAGTACATTAAAATGTGCCTTTACCGCTAATCGTTGCTTGCTGATGGCCTCATTCAAAAAATCATTAGTAGCATCACGGGCGATACTATTCTCTCGACTGTAAGCTGAAAGTGATTGCAACCGCAATCTTTTACTTTCTAATTTTTGCAATGTTTTCTGGGCATCTTCAACAAACAGGTATTGATTGTAAATATGATTGCACGATAAGAGTTGTCCTAATGTTGAAGCAAACCCAATACTGAATTTTGTTTTATCTGTTGAATAGCGGTCAAAGTTAATACGTGTTCCACATATGGCAGGTAGATCAGCTGCATCCCCTAAAGTGTACATTTGGCAATGCTTATCTCCTACTTGCAAACCATCATCAAACGAAATATCTTTAAAAACGAAAGGACTTTCCTTTTCGGATAAAAAGCAATATTTCTCAATCAATCCTATTTTACGACTGTGGCTTCGCAGTTCATCATTAGTCAAACGACGTAGTTTTATAAAACCACTATCTTCCAGTATGCGTTTGAATTGTCCCGTACTATCAATAAAATCTTGTAGCAATTGGGTATTAAGTGTCTGCTGAGGAACTAGAGAACTTCTGATGAGATTTGAAAATAAAGAACTGGAAGCTTTTCTTCCTGAGGGTTTCTTTGTCAGCAGGATGTAGCAGGAATGATCTAAAAAAGGTCGTTCATTAAAGAAAAACTCACTGCTACGACTCAAGAAACTTGTATCTTCCTTAGCAAAATTAGGTTCGTATTTACTGTCTATAAACCAATCCTGTTTGTGCAATACACTAAATTTAGGAAGTATCTTTATTGCCTTTACCCAGGATTGATGAAAGGCTTCATATTCCTGGTCCGATAACGTAAATATTTCGGGTAATACTGCCTGAAACACTACTGTTATATCTCCATATTTGGATAAAATACAGTCGTGCTGTACATCCATAATCGGTAAAATAGTATGCATCTCCTTTTCCATCGTTCATCATTTTTACCTTATTACTACTTCCTAATTCATCATAAAAACTTTCCTGCTGTAGGTTCGTACTGCTTTGGGCAGTTGCTTTTTTGACAAAGCTTTCATCAATCCATATTCGCCAAACTTGTGACTCATTCGATAGATTTTCAGCACTAATAAGCTGCCGGAAACAGTTATGATTCCAACACACACAAAAGATGGAATACCTATGATATACAATATTGAAAAAACAATCATGAGCAGGATAACTCCTCCTCCTAAATACCATATATACTGCGCCTTAAGTCCTTTGAATTCGATACTTTGATTAATGCCTTTATTAATCTTATATACGCTATTAGCCATACTGTTACTTTTAAAGTTTTAACAGATTTTGTTTACTATTTCTTTGTTTTAAACCCCAAAAAAAGATTGAATTACAGTGGCAACAACAACTAGGAATACACAACTTCCAAACCATGCTGCAGCTACTTTACCAGTATCAGGATCTCCGGCATTCCATTTTTGATAGACTTTTACAGCTCCTATTAGCCCTAGTATGGCTCCAATGGCATACATCAGTTGAGTGCCTGCATCAAAATAACTTCGTACCTGCTGATTCGCTTCATTAATTCCAGCAATACCATCCTGGGCATAGATTTCATTATTTAGTACTGATGCTACTATGACAGCAGTAATAAAAAACATTGTCTTAGGACTAAACTTCTTAAATTTCCAATTCCATTTTTTCATAACACATTTATTTAAAGTTTGAAATAATTCAGATAAAAAAGCGGAGGATATGCCGCTGAAATATCACCTCTTCCTCTTGTCACATTAAGCCATACCGCACCGGGACAAACAGGGGTTATTCCTCCGCAATTAGTATATTAGTTTTTTAAATCCCAAAGGTCTTCCACCTCTTGGTGAGTCAAAAGGACTGACTCTTGTTTTTCACATTCAGAAACAATGAATTCATTAATAGAGGGACGGAATGAAGAATTCCCTAACAAAAGATTTTCTTTAAGAAGAAATCGCAAACGATGTTCAAACTCATCTTTCAAGAGCTTTTTTTGAGTAGCATCGGTGATAGCATTTTTCAGCCTAGATGTTAGTTCTTCCACTTCATTAAAAATGGGATCAACAGTCTCAAATTCAACGGCAGCATTTAAAACTTCTTCCGATTTTTGGTAATCGAAATCAACATCCAATCTAGAAATTGGCTTTCCTAGTAAATCACGGAATTGAAGTTTCCGCTTTCCGCTTACTAAATCTTTAAGGTCATCAAAATAAAAGCGTAAACCAACAAATAGATACCAAGCTATTAATACCAAAACAGCCACAACTATGTAACTGTTCCATGAAATTCCTCTTAACATACACCTTCATTTTTCGTTCTACATTAGTTCTTTTATTTCAATTCCACATTGAATACTGTTTCATCTTCAATACATCACAAAGGAACAATTAGAAACTCCGCTGTACAAGTACAACTATTGAAATTGTACCTCTGTACCTCAAGAGTTTATTCGAAAAATTACGATTATATATTGTAAGATTAGGCTCCATTCAAAAACAAGCCGCAGTACTACTTCCTTTCAGGAAAAAGTACTGCGGTCGTAAACGACAAGCTTGTTTTAGCTTAGTTAAGTTGTATTGTCGATTCCACTTTTATTTCGGCTCCATACTATTACGCCTACATAAAAGACGAATCAGAATTTAATAATTTTGATATTTTTTAAAATTCTCAGCCTGTTCAAAAATCTCTTTATAAATTTCATCACGATCCACTGGTGGGTAGCCACTTTCTGCTAACAAGATAATTAAATCCACTTTTAACTCTGCTTTTATATCATCTCTTTTACTCCAATCGGTATATTTGGCTTTGTCATCCACTACAAGCTTTACTTTTTGGGCTAAAATGATTAATTTATCATCAGGATACTTGAAGTCGTATTTATGAGCTAAAGCCTTTAAGATGTCGTAAAATGCTTTTTCCTCAAAATCAATACCCAAATCTTTAAAAGAGTCTTTTTCTTTTTTTAGCGCATAATACAAATCAATAATTTCATCTGTGAAATCTTCCAATACACGACTCTGTAATACATCGTCTTCTTTGCGTTCATTGTATTTATCTACAATAAACTGCAATCGTTTTGAGAAGTCTATTCCTGTAATTTTATTTATTTTCTTTACATCATCAATTGCTTTAGCTAGTAATTTTTGAAGTAATTTGATTTTTGTGTTAGGCAATTTGATTTTATCAATTTTAGCCATATAATCATCTGAGAAAATATCAACTTCGGTTTGCCCTTCGTCCCCTAATTTGAAAATCTCTTCAATACCATCACTTTCGATGGCATCTTGTAACATTTGTTTCACTCTATTATTCATTTGAGCAGTATCAGGTGCAACCCCTTTTGTCAATTTGAAAATAATAGAACGAACAGCCAAGTAGAAATGAATTTCATCTCTTTGCTCTTCTGAAAAGATTCCTGAACCTGAACAAATATCATAAGCTGATTTTAATCTTTTTACAATATACATAAAACGCTTTTCCAGTTCTTGCGTTAGTTGAATGAATTCTGAAGCCTGATTGAGTGTTTTTAATTGTTCTAATGGCGTACCCCTAAAATAACCCGACTTGTCAAACTTGTAAAACAATCTGCTTAATAAATCCAACTGATCTTTTACGACAACCACAGATTGCTCAATATCCTCAATGTTTTCATTATCGGCATTGCTATACAAGGCCAGAGCCATGTTCATTTGTTTTTTGATTCCTATATAATCTACGACCAATCCTTTTTGTTTTCCTTCAAATTTCCTATTTACACGAGAAATAGTTTGAATTAAATTATGGCGTTGTATTGGTTTGTCAATATACATCGTGTCTAAGAAAGGAACATCAAATCCTGTCAACCACATATCAACTACAATGGCTATCTTAAAATTTGATTTCTCGTTTTTAAACTGGCGATCCAATTCTTTACGATCATCTTTAGTTCCTAACAAATGATAGAGTGTTTCAGGATCATCTTTCCCACGAGTCATAACCATTTTGATTCGTTCCATCGGTTTGATTTCCTTCTTGTCTTTGTCTGATAATATCACATCATCCGCTGCGACTTTTACTGCTCCCCATTCGGGTCTTAGTTCCAAGATATTTTTATACAATTCATAAGCAATAGGTCTATTGCTACACACAAACATTGCTTTTCCTTTTACTGTTGAACCTTCTGCAATTCTATTTTCATAGTGCGTTACAAAATCTTCAGCAACTGTTTTTAAACGAGTAGGATCACCAATAATCGCATTCATTTGCGACATGGCTTTTTTACTTTCCTCTACTTGATTTTCATTACTTCCTTCTTCGGCACATTGATTGTAGTAGGCTTCAATTTCAGCTAATTTTTGATTATTCAACAATACTTTAGCTGCACGACCTTCATATACAATACGAACGGTAATTTCATCTGCTACCGATTCGGTCATGGTGTATGCATCTACTATTTCTCCAAAAACATCAATCGTAGCATCTATAGGTGTTCCTGTAAAACCTACATAAGTGGCATTGGGAAAGGAATCGTGTAAATGTTTGGCAAACCCAAAAGATTTTTTAACACCGGTCTCTGTAACTTTTACTTTTTGATCTAGATTCGTTTGGCTTCTGTGCGCTTCGTCAGAGATACAAATTACATTGGTTCTACCCGTTAATAATTTGGTGTCTTCTGTAAATTTATGAATGGTGGTCAAAAATACCCCGCCACTATTTTTACCTTGCAGTAGTTCTCTCAAATTTGAGCGACTTTCTACACTGATTATCGATTCGTCACCTACAAATCCTTTCGCATTTGTGAATTGCCCTGACAATTGATCGTCTAAGTCGGTTCTATCGGTAATAATGATAATAGTTGGACTTGCAAAATATTTACTACGCATCAATAAACGAGTCAAGTATAACATAGTATAACTCTTTCCGCAACCTGTAGTTCCAAAATAAGTTCCTCCTTTACCATCTCCATCTGGTTTTTGATGCACTTTTATGTTTTCAAAAAGTTTGGTTGCTGCATAATATTGTGGATAACGACAAACAATCTTGTCATTTTTTTTGGAACTATCGGGTAAAAAGATAAAATTTTGAATAATATTCCGTAATCTTTTACGGTTGAACATCCCTTGAATAAGGGTAAACATAGCATCAATACCATCGACTTCTTTTATCATGCCTTCAATTTTTCTCCAGGCATAAAAGAATTCATAAGGAGCAAAGAACGATCCTGCTTTGGTATTTGCACCGTCACTAATCACACAAAAAGCATTGTATTTAAAAAGTTCTGGAATATCTCTTTTATATCGAGTTGTTATTTGAACATAGGCATCATGAAGCGTTGTGTTTTCTTGTATAGCTGTTTTAAATTCAAAAACAACCAAGGGTATGCCGTTGATGTATAAAATCAAATCGGGAATGCGCATCTCATAGCCTTTTATAGCTAACTGGTTGACAATTTTATAGGTATTAGTATCCTTTTCCGAATAATCGATCAGCTGTACATAAAAGTCTTTTTGGCTTCTATCTTCTCTCTTTAATAAAAAGCCATCACTTACCATTTTCATAATGGTTTTGTTGCTTTCGTATAAATCAGATGACGGCAAACGATCCAAATCTCTTATGATAGATTCAATTTCGTTTTCAGTAATGTTTTCGGTTGCGTAGGCAGATCGTAAATAGTTTTTCAAATCTTCTGTTAGCAACACTTGTTCACTAACAATATGTCCGTACGCCGTCGGTGGTTCAGCTGCTCTGTTATATTCTATTTTACGTACTTCACCACCTACCAGATGAGTCATTTTCTCTTCTTGAAGTAAGCTAATAAAAGATTGTTCTAATTGTGCTTCGGTAAATTTCATAATTTAAAAATAATACAACTTGCGCTACGTTAGTTTGTTTTAAAATTTTGCATTACTTCTTTCATTCTTTCTAAAAGATCAGTAAAAGATTTAGATTCTCCTATAATCATATTTTGCTGCATCGCTTTATAATCTTGTTCCCATTCGGTCAGTACTTCATCAGGTGGGATTATTTGTAAAGTATCTCTTTTGTGGAATTCATAACTTATATTTCGTAATGGCGTAATGGCTTTTCTGTGTACTACAATTTGATCAAAAAGCGAATGATCTTTATATGCTCTTTGCGCATATTCAGAATTTGCTAACCTATCTATATCGTACAAATGACGAGACAACCGCTCGCTTCTTATGTGATGAATTGGTTTTAAAAATTCCTCATGCAGTAACAATACTTTTTCAATAAAAGTACGTGTTGGAATGACCACATTTACCTTTGTTGCTTTTTGTGCAAAAGGAAGATGGGCATATTCACTGTTAATAAATGAGATTACTTCTCTTTCCTCAGTAGGTTCTGTCAAAGAACGAGCTCCCATTTCGATTAATACTCTAGGCTGAATATAGCTGTTATTACTTTCTATTAAAGGGTCATAATAAAACTCTAATGTGTTGGGGTCACTGGTATCATCTACTTTGTCATTATATTTGATAGTATAGGTATCTGATGCAATACCAAGTTGCGTTAATTGATTAATCAACTCTTCTCTAAATTCGTTTATTATAAATGACCCCGAAGCCGTTCTTAGTCTCTTAATTGCCATTTTTGAAGGTAATGCTTCAAAACCTAGAAAACTTTTATCAATTATCAAATCAATATCCTCAGAGAAACGGTTGATGATTTGATACGCCTTACTTAGCGAAGTTCCTCCTTTGAAAATAATATGAGGTGCATATTTTGACTGAAAAACAGCTTGCAAAATAATACAAACCCAAGCATCTTTCTCAACTGCATAATCAGGCAAGCCCGTTTTTACAGCTGTTTGCTTGATTATATTTTGTTTTTGATCTTTAGTAAGGTGTACCCACATAGCTTAATTTCTTAGTTCTGTAATTATTTTTTGCACCCAAACAGGCGCAAACTTAGTTTGAGATTTTAATATCTCTCCATCTATTTGCAAAACAAATGGCTTTAGTTTTTCTAAATGCGTATCGTTTATTTTATGCTGACCTATTTCTTTTAGAGCCTGAACGATTAACATCAATAAATGATCCTTGATGGCTAGATTACGGGGAGCTGTTTTTTTAAACTGAATGGAGCTATTGCCAATAGTTATAATTCTTTGTGCTCCATCTGTTAGATACACCGCTTTAAGCGGAATCTGAGTTGATAGTCCTAATTGATACAAAGCCAACGCTCCTGTTGGGGCAATACGTGCTTTGTCTCGCTTGGCAATTTCTACCGCAATTTCCTCGGTTGTGGGATATAATGTACCTAGCAGCTCGTCTTTTTTAGGCACTAAATAAATACCGTGGGTCAAACGCTCCAACAAGCCTTCTTTTTCCAAACGCGATAATACCTTTCGGATATTCTCTGGCGAGCCGAATTTTACAAAATCATCTGCGAAAAATATTTTACCCTTAGATGATTTTTTAATCTTTAATTCTACTTGATTACGTGAGGATTGCACCATTTTTTATTTAGTGTTATGTCACAAATTTAGTAAATATTTGTGACAAAATATGTTTATTTTGATTATTCACTGTAATGCTCTAACTTTGACTATGTCAAAGTTAGAGCATTACTCTCATTAGATGAATTGCACCCTCTGCATAAACCACATGCGATTCAAAGTCCATAACAACTTTTTTAATTCACCTCCATAACAAACCTAGCATAGGTGGAAATTTTATTTTTGAAAAAAATCTATGGTAAACACTTTTAATCAGTGGTTTACGATAAATAGTATCAAATTCAAATAATAGTAATTTCCAGTTTGTTATATAAAAACTGGAAATTTTATGTTTTGAATTACTTCATCAAGTTTTTGGAACAGGAAAATTTACAATTAAAACCATTTGGACGACGCTAGGAAAATGGTTCTAATTGTATATCTTAAGTTTTATTTCTCTTCCGAATTAACTTTTGATTTTCTAATATCAAAATTTTTCGCCAAATTTTCAAATTCAGAATTATCTTCTCTTTTTTCGTTTATTAAATTTCTAAATCCGTCTTTGTCTGATTGTATTGCATTTTTATAGATATTTTTTAAATATTCTGAATTAGAAATTAGTAGACTAACAAATTCTGAATCAGAAAGAAAATCATTTTTAATTACCAATCTGAAAATATCATTATGGTTTTTCAATAAATCATATTTAATAAAATATGGAATTAACTTTTTAGCAGTATCAATTTTAAACTCAATTTTTGAAACTAATATTTCATCTAAAATATTTTTTAAAGAATTTGTTATTGATATTTTTGAATTATTAGATTCGTAAATATCTAAAATAATCCATCTCTGAGATTCAATTATTTTATTAGATTTTAATTTTTCAATTAGTTTACTCTCAAACACATCCAATGAAGTTTGAGTGAGATTATCTAATTCTAAATGTTTGAAATATTTGAAATGAACATCTGTACCATCATCAAAAACAGTTTCGTAATTTTCATTATCTAAATTTTTAAAATCCATATTAAAAACCTTAAAGAAATCTTCAGAAATTCTCAAATCTGAAGATTTAAGACAATCAATGATAAACAGATCACTTACTTTATTTACATTTAATTTATCCTTATCAATTTCCCATTTATTAAATTCATTAAGAAGCAAATTATCATCCATTCCTAATCCTCCTTTTATTTCGTCATAATTTTCAATTAAAGTAATAATATTAGCTGACTTTCCTAAATCAGATTTATTAAACATTCTTAAAATTATTTGTTTAAATAGTGAAGAGCTATTGAAATATTTAGAAAGTAACAATAAATCCCCATATCCAATGTACTTCAAGATAATTTCAGAAATTGCTTCAGCACGTGTGTCATCATTTAAGTTCAAAATGCTAGTAAATTGACTGACGTATGCAGAATTAAAACCTGAACTTTTGGCTATCCTCATCGCAATTAATTCATTTATAATGGGTAATTCTGAAGATAAATTATTAGTATACAGCGAATATATTCTTGAATCTTCTAATAAATCCTTCATATCTCCACTTTTTTTAGATCTTTCTTTAAGCTTAACTAAAACATCACTTGAAGATTGAATATTGTTTTGATCTATAAATGTATTTAAACTATCCTTTAATTTAATTTTATAGTTTTTGAAGTCGTATTCTTCAGGTAAAAATTCGGTGTTTTTTAATTTTAAGATTTCTTCAGTACTTAATTTAGAAAGGTATTGATCTAAAGATTTATAATCAGTAACAAGTTTGTATTTTTCATACGATTTACCATTATATTCAATCAACTTAATAAAATTCTTATCAGAAATTTTACTTTTCACCAAGCGACCTAAGACCCTTTCTTCCTTTAAATCAAGAATTAAATCGTCAATTAAATCAATGTATTGTTCAATATTAGAATCATCAATTAAATTAAAATAACTCCCCAATAACTTTGTTAAATATCTATCCTCCGATATGTTTTTTATTAGCGTTATTTGCCAATCACTAATTTGAAATTTAGTTATTGATGAGTCTAATTGAAGCACCCGGCTGTTAAACAAATCCCAAGTCTGTTTAATGTTATGATTGGAAACATTAGATTTTTCGTTAACAGAAGCTAAAGTTAAAATAGGATTTTCAAAATTATCTATCTCTAACATAGTTGAATAAAACATGGCATTAATAAAATCAGAATTACAGATTTCATTAAAATGTTCAACATCATTTTTAAGCATTGAATCTTTTAATTCTTGTGTGTAAATTAATTCTAATGCTTTATCAACTTCAATATGATATACTATGGCAGTTAGTTGTTTTGCATATTCTGAATCACTTGAGTAAACATGAAAAAGACCGTCCACTATATCTTTAAGATTAGTAATAGCTTTTAAAGGATCGGAAAGGATTTCATCTTTTTTAAGTACAAAAATAGCTATATATCTTTCTTTAAAATTATCATCTAAAAGTTTAATGGTTAGAATTTCATTTATGAAAGAAATAATTTCTCGAGGCGTTATTCTACGATTTAAAAATTCATAAACTTGAACTACTAATTTTAATTCTTCTTCATCAAGATTTACGAAAGCTTTTTTCCACTGTTCCTCAAAGAACTCTTTCCAATTCGACATAATTGGTTTAGTTACTCTAAAAACAATATCAAAAGTTTTATTTACATAATCATCACCAAATTTACTATCATCACCGTTTAACTCCTTAAAAGCATTTTGAATATGCTCTCTATCAAATGGAATAATAACTTTAATGTTGGAATATTCTTTTTCTGCAAAGAAAATATGAATAGATGACCAAATATTTTGAATGTGTTTTTTAGGTAACCTATCAAAATTATCAAATACAATGACAATTGGTTTATCTAAATCATTGTTAATATTTTCCATCCAGTTTTGAAAATCTCTAACAGATGGCTGATCTTCAGATATTGTCTCAATCTTTGTTTCTTCTTTTTGTTTATTTGTGTAAACTTGAAAAGTTTCTTCTGCTGACAATTTGAACGCCTTCCAAAATCCACTTTTTTTTCTCATATACTTACCTGTATTCCATAAATAAATGCCAATAACAATAAATATAGGAAATGCTACTAATACTAATTTCCAAAACCAAGATTCAATTTCGAAGAAATCTTTAATAGAATCTTTAAAAACGTTTACTGTAGGAATGTAGACTATTGATAACAAGCTAAAAATAAAGCCAACACTCAAATATGGCTGATTTATCGTTGTAGTTTCTTTTGATTTAGCTAATAGAAATTTTAATTTATTATCCCATGTTTTTTTGTTTCCTTCTTTTAATAAACCTTTCTCACTCTTTATAAAATCAGTAAGCTCCACTAAAATTGATTTCCTTTGTTCATCTTCTTGATGCCCCCAAACATCATAAACGAAAAATTTATGAGATTTTTCCAATCTTTTTTCAATTAATCGAACTAAATTACTTTTACCCGAACCCCATTCTCCATCAATACCTATAATTTTAAATTCAGGTTCATTAATTATCTTTTCACTGATAACTAAAGCTGTTTTTTCTTGTGACTTATTTTTAAATAAATCTTCACCTAATGGTTGATTTTTAATAAAATTATAATTTTTTATTTCTGTTGAATTTTTATTCATGAATTAAGTTTTCTAGTTAGTAAGTAATTTTAGTTTCAACTTTTGTCATTTTCGCTAACAACAATCCCTTCAATTCTTCTAATTTTTGATTTTGAGAATCAATGTTTTTTTTCATTAACAAAATAGGTTTTACTGTGTTTTCGAATTTATTTAAATCAAACTTTGGTAATAATATTTTTATTTGTTTTAAGTCTGTTTGAGTTAATAATGCTTGAACTCCACCTTTATTTAATTCATCATAATTAAGTTCTTTTAGAATGAAATATGAATAGCATAAATATTTTGGAATAAATACCAAGGTGTTATCTGTAGGCCAAGATTTATTATATTCAATGAAAACTTTACCATGTGTTCCAACTCTTCCAATGATAATTATAGTTTTATCAAATAAGAATTCATCTGTATACCCTGTAATTCCACCAGCACCATAAATTGGGTACTTATTTCCCATTTCCCATTTTAAGCTTTTTCCACTAGTTACATCAGTTACTTTTTGAAATTCTTCGATATTCCACCCCTCAGGAATTTCTTTCTCCAATTCTTCACACCAAACCATTTCTCCTCCATTACTCTTATAAGGCTTTCCATTATCATGAGGAAACTCAAAATCCACAAACCATTGTTTGTAAATAGCCTGAGCGGTTTCTTCCAGTTTAGTAATGAGTTGGTTGTTTATGGCAATACGGTTTTGAATGATATCGTATTCTCTAACAATTTCTTGCTGTTTTTCAAAGGAAGGAATTGGTAGTTCCGTATCACACATTTCGACCCAATCAAAAATTTCCCTGGCACTACCATGTGATTTAAAACGAGCATACCGATCAAATTCAGGTCTTCGAAACCACATCATTAAATATTCAGGCAATAACTTTTTCTTATCAATTACTTCAAAAACAGTATAAGCTTGTGAAACCATTGCGTTTTCATATTCTTCTAATAATGCAATTGAAATTTTATCTCCATTACGAGAAGTTACAGGGCCATAAGCAAATTGATTTTTGGAAATCAATTTATACGTTGACATATCTGTTCCAATGATATTAGCAATAGAAGGCATTAAAACCTTTTTGATACTTACACCCAATAAAGGAATGTCAACTAAGTTTTTGTTTCTATTATTAACGGGTTGTATATAATCGCCTAGCTTTTTATAATTCGATGGCATAACCTAATTCTTTAAATACGGTTAATAAATCGGTTTTCGATTGTGCTTCGGCTTTTAATAACTCTGAAAACTCAGTTTGTAGCGCCCTCATTTTATCTTCAAAATCAATATTCTCATCACGGTTGACAAAAGTGATGTATTTACTAGGTACTAAAGAGAAGTCTTTAGCTTCAATTTCTTCTAAAGTGGCAGCATAACAAAATTCAGGTACATTTTCATACGCTGACAAATCGGTTTGCCAATTGTGATACGATTCTGTAATTTCGATAATATTATCTGGTGAAAATTGGGTATATTTTTTCTCAAAAGGAATTCCTTTTTCACGCAAGTCTAAAAATAAAATTTCATTCTCTCTATTGCGGTAATTTCTTGTAGCATCAGGCAATTGTACGGTTCTGGCTTTTTTATTTTTGTTCAAAATCCAAAGCGTTACACTAATATCAGTAGTATAAAACATAGAACGTGGTAAAATAACAATCGCTTCTACAATATCATTTTCTATTAGTTTTCTACGAATTTTATATTCTTCGCCACCTCCTGAAAGTGCGCCATTGGCCAAGATAAAACCTGCTACACCGTTGTCGGAGAGTTTGGCAACCATGTTCAAAATCCAACCGTAATTGGCATTGCTTGTTGGTGGTATATCGTAACCTTTCCAGCGAGGGTCATCTACTAGTTCATCACTAGCACGCCAATCTTTTTGGTTAAAAGGTGGGTTTGCCATGATGTAATCGGCTTTTAAATCGGGATGTTGGTCACGCCCAAAAGTATCGGCAGGAACATCACCTAAATTGGCAGCAATACCACGAATGGCAAGGTTCATTTTGGCTAGTTTATAAGTTGTAGCTGTATATTCTTGTCCGTAAATGGAAATCTCTTTTTTGTTTCCGTGGTGGTTTTCTATAAACTTGATCGATTGTACAAACATACCACCAGAACCACAAGCAGGATCATAGATAACTCCTTTGTAAGGCTCGATCATTTCGGCAATTAGATTAACGATACTTTTTGGGGTGTAGAATTCACCTTTCCCTTTTCCTTCTGCCAAGGCAAACTTGCTTAGGAAATATTCATAGACACGCCCAACAATGTCTTGCTGCTTGTCTTTTATCGTGTCAATGTTATTGATGGTATCCAATAAAGCAGCCAGTTTACTCACGTCCATATTCAGTCGAGAGAAGTAATTATCAGGCAAAGCGCCTTTTAGGGCAGGATTGTTTTTCTCAACCGTATGTAATGCGGTATCTATTTTTAAGGCAATATCATTTTGTTTGGAATTGGCAATAATAAACGACCAACGAGATTCTTCAGGTAAATAAAAAATATTGGATTGGTTGTAAAACTCCTTCATTTCGATGAAGGCTTGTTTGCCATCAGCAATCAATTCTTTTCTTCTTTCTTCAAACTTGTCACTGGCAAATTTTAGGAATATTAACCCTAAAACGACGTGTTTGTATTCGGATGATTCTACGGTTCCTCTTAGTTTATTGGCAGAGTCCCAAAGGGTTTCTTCAATGCTTTTTTCTTTTTTTAGTTTTGTACTAATCTGTTTCGCCATTATATAAGATGCTATTTCTGAAAAATTATTTGCACGCTAATATATTGAAAATATTTTCATACATATAATGAAAAAAATTAAAAGTCATTTTTTTATTAAGAAAGTAGAAACACCTACAAACGATTAGCAAATTGTGCTAATATGATCTAATTTTCTTTATAATTTTCTCTAGTGACTCAATGGCTATTTCCTTGTCCTTATCCTCAGCATTATAGGATTTACTTCGAACGGAATGATAGGAAAGATCAATTTTATTTGGTGTAGAAAGATGAGGAACTATCATTTTAAAAATGGCGCTCATAGATTTTGCATTCAAGATTCTTGATTCATCGCAAGCTCTTAAAATCAAACCAATTTGATCGGCTGATAAAAGGCATGTAATCTTATTTTCTTTGTTATTGTCCTTTGGAGTATCTAAACTTTTTTCTGAAATTTCTAAAGGAATTACCGGCTGCACAATCTTTTTTTCGAGATAAGTTATTTCCTGAACAAACCAATCACTGATCACTGTTTTTAGATTTTCATTTTTGGGATTAAAACAGTTCTTTTCATTGGAATAAATTTGATTAAATTCTTTACAGAGAAACAATAATTTCTTTAATCTTTCACCGTCATTACTAAGTAAATCTATTTTTTCAATTATTGAATTCTTAAAATAATTAATGTACTTAATACTATTAAAATTCATGTAGATGAGTAATTCATCCAGAGCTGAAAAAGCACTAACTCTTTTGGGTGTTTCACCAAAGATTTCTAATTCATTAATCAGTTCTTTTCGATACAAAATCTCTTTATAAGTTATAGATGAATTGTCATTTGAATAAATAAACGCATAAAGAACAATCAAAACTACATCAGTTATATTTTTATTTTCAACCGCTTTTACAAGATTGAGTTTCATCTTATCTAACTTTTGTTTCAGCTCTTTTTTAAGAATCATGATGTACGTTACTGGCACTCGTTCATCAACACCCAGATAATTTATATAGCGGTTTTCTATAAAAGATAGTAGTTCCTCTAAACTACTTACTAAAGTGCACATTAATTCTGACAACTCTTGTCTCTTATTTATAGCTTCTTTTTGATATTCCACAACATGATCTAAAAGAATTATCAATGCAGAATGATATTTCTTCACTTGGAGCCGAATCTCAGTTTCTTTAAGCAAAAGAAAAAAATGCTTGTTTAATTGAATTTGGATATTGGATGTTTCGTTTAAAACTTTTTCTGAAATAATCAATAATTCTTCAGATGTGAGGGAATAAACAAAATCTTTTCTCGGGTTTAGAGTTGTTAGAATTAAAGAATCTAACCATTCTAAAAAATAGGTTTGGGGCATCGTCATTGTCATCACTTCTTGTTACTATTTGATTTAAAAATACAAATAAGCAACTCTAATACATTCACACAATAATCCGAACCAAAGTAGATTTGGCATGTATTATAAATTGCTAAATTGAAGTAATGTTAAATCACGATATTTCAGTTTGGTAAAATATAATTACTCCTTATTTATAGTAAATATAAATAACTTTAGTCTTATTTCTTTACGGTTTTCCGTAATTATATCAAAAAAATGAGATTTTATTGGCAATATATTGCTTCCAAAGTATCAAACTATTTACTTTTACAGTATCTAATTAAAAAAATTATCATGAAAGATTTATTCGAAAAAATCAAAACTGAATTTGAAACATTCAACACAGAGTCTGAATTACACATCGAAAAAGGTAATAAAGCTGCTGGAACCAGAGCACGCAAATCTTCTTTGGAGTTAGAAAAACTTTTAAAAGAGTTTAGAAAAGTTTCTGTAGAGGAATCAAAAAAATAATTGCTTTGAGATACAGAGGCTCTTTATAAAAAATTTAAAGAGCTTCTATCCTCTCATTTACCATCTATTCCATTTACAAAATCTACGATATCCAGTTTTACAAACTCCCAATGATTGCCTCTTAAACAATCAGGTTCAAAGTCATCATTAGCTTCTTTAAAGTCTGTAAATTTAGTTATTAAAGTTTCTTTATCATGTGTATAAGGAAATCGTTTTTCATGAAGTGCAAACATATCTTTGATAGTGTAATCTTCCCTCAATTCATGAATATCCCAAAAATCCTTTTTTCTACCCGTTCTTAAAATCACATCCAACTTCATAGCTATTATTTCTTCAATACTAGCTAAACGGATTCCATCTACTTCAATTACTTCATCGATAAAAGGATCCGTGTAATATAAATCCAGTTTAACAGCATCATCCTGACTATTTCCAATAAAATAAGACTTACCAAAACTAATCAACTTAAAATCATTAGTATCAACATAAAGGTAATGTTCTCGTAAAAAAGATTCGATAATATCAAAGTTAATGGTATTATAATCAGCATCTGTAAACAAATCGATATCAACAGACATTCTATGCCCTCTATGTAAGCTCAATGCTGTTCCGCCCACTAACCTGAAATCAGCAAAGACATCAGAAGACATTAAGTGAATTAGAATTTCACGGAGTAAAGGTGTGACTGTATTATAATAAAGCATCTTTATTGGGTAGTGAATTTATTTAATATTGCATCAACCGTTTGAGCACCATAAAAACGGATTATTTCTTTTTTCTCCATCTCGTTACCTCGTTCAAAAACTCTTTTAATAATGGCTTTTTTCTGTTTCTCCCAGTCAATGGTATTTACTTTAGTATCCCAAAATAATACAGATCTCAACTGAGGTAAATCAGTACGAAGTTTATTCTGCTTCTTTTTCTCTTGTTCTATATCATAATAAACTTGGAGAATCATGAAATAGCCTTCTTCTAGACCAAGTGCTTCCTCAATTTTCAAGGCTAGTGAGGTATTCATTCCTCTCTTACCTTTTGTAATAGCAGTTAGTGTTTGTGGATACTCTTGTAAAGAAAGCGCAAATACACCTTTACGTAAATGACGTTTTTCCAATTCTCGCTCCAGTACAAAGCCAGGATGTATCCCTTTCAATATTTGCAAATTAGATTTCATACAACAAAAATAAACAAATTTGTTTACTCAATACTGTTAAGTTGTGTTAAATCTATTTTAGCTTAGTAAATTAAAAGAGTTACTATGAATCAGGGAAATAAAAGGAATACTCGTTTCATAGTACTCCTTTTAATGACCTACTTCTCTTTTCCTAAAGCTTTAAGCTTTTCACTTAATTCAATAAGACCTGCTTTTTGCAAATATTCTTCAGAAAGATTCTTTAATTCCTGTAAACTTTCTTCGGGAACATTACCTAACAAAATAGGCGATGTATCATCACCTTGGACTGACAATCCGCGTTCAATCACTTGGTTTAATAATAGTACATTTTTTCGTGAGATTCGTAAATCAATTTTCACTACCTCATTCATTCCAGGGATACTCAAAATAGTATCATACACCTTGGCTACATCATTTGTTGTAAACATAATTCACACGTTTAAATTAATACTCTTGTTCTTTACAAAAATAAAAAGGCTACTTGACTTCATCCTAATCAAAATATGATGAGGATTGGTCACGGTGCAATGCTTCTTTAATTTAGTATCAGAAAACTGAATTATGAATCGGATAAAATGTATGTTATGAATTTCAGCAGCAATAAAATCACACTAAACCAGGCTAAAGAAATAGATCTGGTAATTTACTTATCTAATCTGGGGTTTGAGCCTTCTAAAATTAGGAATAATGATTACTGGTATTTATCTCCATTACGGAATGAAAAAGAAGCCTCTTTTAAAATCAATCGAAGATTAAATCGCTGGTATGATCACGGTTTGGGAAAAGGTGGAAATCTCATTGATTTTGGAATATTATATTTCAACTGCACCATTAGTGAATTACTAAAAAATTTAAGTGGTAATTTTTCTTTTCAACAGCCGAAAATTCAATACCAAGAATACACAATTGTACAGGAACAAAAAATTAAAATTCTTACCGAAACTGCACTCACCTCACCTAGCCTTTTGCATTACCTAGAATACCGCAGCATTCCAATTGAAATAGCTCAAAAATATTGTGTAGAAATTCGATACACGCTTAATGAAAAAAACTACTTTGGAATTGGCTTTAAAAATGATTTGGGAGGCTTTGAAATTCGTACTCCCTATTTCAAAACAAGTAGTTCACCTAAAGGAATTACCACCATTTCAAATTGTAATAATGAGGTGATAGTATTTGAGGGTTTCATGGACTTTCTTTCCTTCAGAGCCATGACCAAAAACCTTCCTGAAAGCAGTCAGGATTTTGTCATTCTAAACTCCATTTCTTTTTTCGAAAGAGCACGTCCTTTTATGGAAAATTATGATTCAATCCGACTTTATTTCGATCGGGATGAAACAGGTTTAAATTATACAAGCCGTGCACTTTCTCTGAGTACTAAATATTGCGATAAAAGTCAGCTTTATCAAAACTATAAAGACCTGAATGATTGGGCTATGAGTTTTGGAAAAGCAGAGAAAAGTCATTTAGACCAAAAACAGAAACACTAAATCATTTCTTCTAACTACAAATCATTAGTTTATAGATTCTAAAAAATTAAAACTTTTAAAAGCTGTGAATCATTAAAATCAGCTCAAAGATTGCCACGTTCCTGCAATCGGCCAGATGTCCGTTTGTTAAACAATCGATCTGGCTGCTCTATACTCGGAACTCGTGAGCAGTGATGCTGAAAGCTTTTAAATAGATTAATAAGACATTAAACAAAAAGACAGTTTTAAGGAATATCAAAAAGATAAAATTTGAATTAATGAGTAAAATGATAGATGATGGAAAAAGAAAATTCAAACAGAACACGTATAATCGGACTAAGATTTACACCTAAGGAATTTCTAAAAATTGAACGCAAATGGAAAGCCAGTACCTGTAGAAAACTGAGTGATTACATTCGTAAACATTTATTTAATAAACCTATTACAACGAACTATCGGAACCAGTCTCTTGATGAATTTATGGCAGAAATAATACGGTTGAGAACAGAGTTAAATGGTATTGGAAATAACTTCAACCAAGCAGTCAAAAAATTGCATACGCTTCAACAGATTTCTGAATTTAAAGACTGGATCATAAGTTCTGAACTGGAGAAAAAGATTCTTCTGAATAAAGTGGAAGAAATTAAAAAAAACATTCAAAAAATGGCAGAAAAATGGTTGCAATCATAAAGACTGGAAATTCCATTCATAACATTTTCAACTACAATGAAAACAAAGTAAAACAAGATGTAGCAGAATGTATTGGTGAAGGAAATTATCCAATGGAAGTAGACAAAATGAATATCAATGTAAAATTAAATCGACTGTTAAAACAAGCTGCTTTAAATGATAATGTAAAACGTAATAGCGTACACATTTCGTTAAATTTTGATCCGTCAGAAACAGCATCACTATCTAAAGAAAAACTAATGAATATTGCTAACACGTATATGGACAAAATTGGGTTTGGACAACAACCCTATCTGGTGTATCAACATCACGATTCAGGGCATCCACACATTCATATTGTTTCAATTAAAATTAGAGAAGATGGAAGCCGAATAGATACCCAGAATATTGGACGTAACCAATCTGAAATAGCCAGAAAAGAAATCGAACAATCTTTTGGTTTAATAGTTGCCGAAGGACGTAGAAAAAATCAAAAACAGGAGCTGCAATCTATAAGTATGGGGAAAGTTCAATACGGAAGAATTGAAAGCAAAAAAGCTATTGCAAATATATTGAATCTAGTACTTCCTACTTATAAATATTCAAGCCTTCCTGAACTCAATGCAGTGTTGCAACAATACAATGTTTTAGCAGACCGGGGAAGTGAAAATTCAAGAATATTTCAATCAAAAGGATTGGTCTATCGAATACTGGATAAAAACGGCAAAGCTATTGGAGTTCCAATCAAAGCAAGTGACTTCTACAACAAACCAACTTTGAAGTATTTAGAAGAAAAATTTGCCTCAAATAAAACGGGTCAATTACAACATAGAAACAGAGTTAAGAATGCTATTGATTTGGCATTATTGGGAAATAAAACATCGCTTCCTGAATTGGAAAAAGTTCTAAAAAAGGAAGGAATCAATATTGTTTTAAGAAAAAATAACCAAGGACTACTTTATGGGATTACCTATATAGATCATAGTACCAAATGTGTTTTCAACGGAAGTGCTCTTGGCAAAGCCTATAGTGCTAAAATAATACAGGAACGTTGTGGATTAAGTACTGAATTAATGCAAAAAAACATATCGTTTGATTATGTTACTCAAGACCATAAATCTGTTGATTCTCATTTCGCAATTGGGAAATTAACTGATATACTTACCCAATCCGAACATGTAAATAATTATGTTCCGAATCAATTGAAAGGCAAACGAAAAAAGAAAAAAAGAAGAGGACAATCTGATAATCAATAAAACTTAAAATTATGGCAATGCAAACTGGAGAAAACGAACAAGCTTTGAGGAAAATATTGGATATGACACGATTCATCAGTATCCTATTACTGGTAATCCATTTTCACTATTACTGCTATGCAGCTTTTAAAGAATGGCAACTTGTGAGCCATTTTAGTGATACTATTTTAGGAAATATTCTCAATACAGGATTATTTAGCAATTTTTATAAATCCAAACTCTTTGTGCTTGGATTTTTAATCATTTCACTAATTGGTGCTAAGGGAAAAAAAGATGAAAAACTAAACTATAAATCTGCCTTAGCTTACATTATTACGGGTATTGTACTTTACTTTATTAGCTCTTTGTTTTTTTACTTAAAAATGGAAGTTATACAAATAACCCTAATATATATAACAACAACTTCTGTTGGGTATTTATTAATGCTATCGGGTGGTACTTTACTTTCCAGAATTATCAAAAGCAAATTGAATCACAAAGATATTTTCAATAAAGAAAATGAAACCTTTCCTCAGGAAGAACGACTGCTGGAAAATGAATATTCTATTAATCTCCCAGCGAGATATTATCTAAAAAATAAACTTAAAAACAGTTGGATTAATATCATTAATCCTTTTAGAGCTTTAATGGTTCTTGGGACTCCAGGTTCTGGTAAATCCTATTTTGTCATACGTCATGTTATCACTCAACATATTCGCAAAGGTTTTAGTATGTTTATTTATGATTTCAAGTTTGATGACCTATCTAAAATTGCTTACAATACCTGGCTACAATACAAACATATCTACCCTGTCCCTCCTCGATTTTATGTTATCAATTTTGATGATCTTAGCCGAACTCATCGTTGCAATCCATTAGAACCTTCTGCAATGACAGACATCACTGATGCGGCCGAATCAGCCCGAACAATTTTATTGGGACTCAATCGGGAATGGATTAAACGGCAGGGAGACTTTTTTGTTGAATCACCTATCAACTTTCTGACAGCCATAATATGGTATTTACGAAAGTACAAAGGCGGTGAATTTTGTACACTTCCCCATGTTATTGAACTCATGCAAGCTGACTATGACAGTCTATTTACATTACTTAGAACGGAGAAAGAAATTGAGGTATTGATTAATCCTTTTGTGAATGCCTATCTCAATGATGTCATGGAGCAATTAGAAGGGCAAATTGCATCTGCTAAAATCGCAATGGCGAGATTATCCTCTCCCCAACTCTATTATGTTTTATCTGGTAATGATTTTAATTTAGACATTAATAATACTGATGAACCTAAGATTGTCTGCATGGGTAACAATCCTCAAAAAATTCAGATTTACGGTGCGGTATTATCGCTATATGTTAGTCGTTTGATAAAGCAAGTTAACAAAAAAGGAAAGCAAAAAAGCAGTCTGATATTTGATGAATTTCCGACAATCTATCTTAACAATATGGACAGTCTAATTGCCACAGCCCGAAGCAATAAAGTAGCCACTTGTTTAGGGATTCAGGATTTCAGTCAGCTACGCAAAGATTATGGTCGGGAACAAGCGGATGTGATTATGAACATTACCGGAAATATTATCAGCGGACAGGTTACCGGTGATACCGCTAAACAATTGTCGGAACGATTTGGTAAGATTATGCAGGATAGAGAAAGTGTTTCAATAAATAGCGGAGATACTTCTATCAGTCGTTCCAAACAATTAGAATCAGCAGTGCCTCCTTCTAAAATTTCTTCTTTAAGTTCCGGTGAATTTGTAGGCATGGTAGCCGATGATCCTGATTGTAAAATTGAATTGAAAACATTCCATTGTGAATTATTAAATGATCATGAGGCTTTGAAAAGAGAGCAGGAAAATTATAAAGATATAGCTGTAATTCGAAAACTGGATAACACAATAGTACAACGCAACTACCTTCAAGTAAAACAGGATATTCAGGATATCATTCATTCTGAAATGGAAAGATTACTGAATGATCCTGGATTGAAATATTTTGTTCTTAAAAAGTAAAATATTATTCTATGGAATATATATTTGAATCTTAAAATCATAAAAATAAATTTTTAAAACCGCTATAAACTATTAAATGTTTACTAAAAAAGATGTACTTCAATTCAATTTCTTTAGGCGTTTTGAGTGTTAGATTTTTTCTCTCAATATGATTAATTCCAAAACGTATTACAGAATGTAGATCTTTGAAGTACAGATGGAAATTTATGTAACAATAAAAATCATTAGTTTTGATTGAAAAACCTTAAAAAGGAGAATTCAGTATTATTAGTAACTTAACCAATAATAATGGTCTCCCGTTAGATTACTGTGGTGGAACTAAAATAATAGAAAAACGATTTAATATTACTACAGGTACATTTACTGATATTTCGTAATAAAATCAATTTTTATAAAACAAAAAAGATGAGAATTACTGCTCATCTTTTTTGTTTTTGTCAATACTTATTCTAATTCAACACATTATAAATTCAAAATCTCATAACACTAACTCTGAAACACTACCCAACATCAATAGGTTATAAATCTCATATTGCTAGCTTTGAAATACTACTTAGAATTTATTTAGCAATGTGATAATTTTTATTTATTATAATTTTACCATATTTATTAGTAACATATTTCACTCTATTAAACTCGTCATATACATAATTAGTTTCATTTTTTCTATTATCTATTGATAATATAACATTTCCATTTTCATCATAAATTTTCAAAGAAAGAGAAGACGTATTTGGTAAAACATTATAAAGTTTCAGTAATTCTGTTTTCAAATTATTTCCTGTCATATTTTGCAAATCAGAATAATTAACACTCAGAGCTGAAATCACATCATTATATTTTGAATTATTAATAGTAGCTATAGGAAATCTATAGTTATATCCCATCAAAACACAGTTAGAAAGCCCCTTTCCATTAGAAGTTTCTACTACATTACCATAATTATCGACGACTTCAATTTGATTATTTACTCTCAATGTAGTTTCATTTGTTCCAGATAAGTTTTCTTTAATGTAACAATAATTTCCATTTTGAATCCAATTTATTTTTTCAACTGCAACAATGTTATCATTAATTTCAGTTATTTTCTTATTCATAAACCCTATGAAATTCTTTTCTTTTAAAAATGGGTAAATATTTTCAGAGTATGTAATATTTGAACATTCATTTTCTCCCAAACTATTCATTCTACATGTTTGAATTAAATTTCCATTTTCATCATATTTAAAGTCTGTATTTGAAGTTAACACATTATTGCCAGATTGAAAAAACACCTTTTCTTCAGTGCTTTTTTTATTCCATACATCAAAAGTATAGATAGGATTTGAAGAATTAATTGAATTATAAATAGAGTTTAACTTTTTTTCATATAAATAATTAATTTCTTTTAATAAATTACCTAATTTATCATAGTACTCTTCTTTCATTAATTGTCCTGTTCTTGTTAAATCTAAATCCCCTTTATTAAAATATTTTATTGTTTTCCCATTTGAACTTGAACCACTTCCCTTTTCTTCATCTGTTACTTTTCCATATATGATGGTTGAATCATCAAACAATGTGTTAGAGTCGGTATAAGAGTAATTTGTATACGTAATTGATCCTAAGCCATTATCTGACTTTATTTGACTAATTACAATATCATATATATTATTATTGATTTTATTATCTATTAATTTAATTCCATTCAAATTTTTTCGAGTAAAAAAAGGAAATTGCCCTCCAAATTGTTGACCTTGGCGATTTGGCATATGTAACTGTGAAGGAACAGTTTGTAATAATACACTTTGCAATTGACCATTTATTTTGTCAATATAAAAGTATTTTGCTTCTCCAACATTATTATTAGTTCCAATTGACCAAAAAGATCCAAAGATGTAATCACCGCCACTAAAACAGAAACTCGGATAATCATAATTTGTAATCTGAGATATTGCTGAATAGCCTTGGTTATATGTTCCATAGATAGTTTGTCCACTTATAAACAAATCCTGAGCAAAAGCATATCCTGAAATATAATGATAGTTAAAAGATTTATTAATCATTGGTAAATCTGTTGCCATCCAAGAACTTGTATTTGGATTAAAGCGTCTAAAATCATGTGCATAAGAATTATTAATCCACCTTAATCCTAATAACTTATTTTCCCCAAAACCTTGAGTGGTTTCAATATTTAAATCAGTGACAAAATTTTTTGCTCCACTAATTGCTACGGCACGAAAAAGTTTTGATCTACCACCAATTTTTAGCCCAGAAAAGATATTATTTCCAATACTTAAAAAAGGGTAGTTATCATCATACGCCCCAAGAACATTGTCAACTCTATTTAAATTATAATTACTATCCCATCTCATTAAAAATTCTGGATTATCACCGGCTACCAAAGTACATATCGAATTACTAGCATATATTGCACTTTTGGATGAAATATCTCCAATATGATATGTTGCATAGTTAGTCCATGATTTAGTTTGCCAATTTTTTTCTGCATTTAAATAATGAAAGTAATATCTATCGTAATGACTCTGATTACTTGGAACATCAATTGTAGGCATATCAATTCCAGTCACAGAATTTACAGATATTATAAAATTATTTTTTGCTTCATAATAATAAGTTCCACTATTTTGAGAAATTAATTTTTCATTCCAAGATGAATTATTCCATGTGTAAGTATATAACTCACCAGATTTATTATTACCAATAGCTATAAAATTTTCTGTTGAAAGGAGTACTGGGTCTTCTGTAAAATCATCATTGTTTTTTCCTCCTGTATTTAGATTTGTTTTAGTTATAGTACTCCAAGTCCCATCCGAAAGTTTATGAAATAAATAAAGACTCCCTTTTTTAGTATTTCTATCGTATATTAAAGCTGCGTAAAAATCATCTCCAAACACAAATTTTACATTGTCTAATATGAAGTTACCTGTACTTGCCGTGGGATTTATCAGTCTTATGTTTTCTGGAAAATAAAATTTCGATTTAATCCATGCTCTACCATTCCAATCATACCTATCTATCAAAAATGGCACCATGGGTGTATCTCGATTACCAAAATTATTTATTGAAGTTCCATTAGTATATAAATCCAATTTATAATTATCGCTTTGGTATTTGGCGAAAAGTGTTGAATTAAAAGGATTATTTAATGAATTACCTCCTATAGTATTGTTATTATTATTAAATAATAATTTTTGCTCATAAGTATAAGTTATAGCCCCACCCTTAGGATTTGTTTTAGTTTTTAATCCTCCAGCAAAAATTCCTGAAGTATAGTACTCATATTTCTGAGACCCTAAACTTGAATCAAAAACGCTCTTTTTAGTAACTTCAGTTAAATAACGTTTAGTATTTTCTAAATTTGACGCACTTTCTAGCTTATAATCTAATACAGTATTTGTTACAATTTGATTATTACTGTTATAACAAACAACTGAATTTAAAAAATATTTTTCATATCTTTCCTGATAAGCATCAGGTTCAACCATTTCTGTATGTGGCTCATAATATTCAACAGGATTTTTCAAAGTATAATTCAGAACTATTTTCTCACCTGTCTTAGAAGTTATTTGCTTTAAGTATGAAGCCTCGGTATGAGTAGGGCCTGTTGTATTTACTCTTTGTTCTGTTTTTAGATAACTAAATTCTAATTCATTATTCCATTGATCTTTTAATATAGATAAATTCCATGTTGTTGTATGTGTGCTTGCTCCGTTTATTTCCTTTGAGTCACCTATCCAGTTATCCCAAGCAATCACATTTTCTCTTGTATTATCTGTATTTCCATATATATATGTTTTACCTTTTTCGTCTATAACTAACCAGTAGTCAAGTACAGTTGTATAATAATTTGATAAATCATAAACAATATTTGATTCATAATACTTAATAATATATGGCAAGTTTTTTTTTGCTTTGAACTCCCATATTCTAGGTCCTTCTGTAAGTATAGGTGAATTAGGTACCGATGGTCTTTGTACACAAATTAATTCAACACCATTTAAGTAAAATGTATCATCATCTCTAGATGCTGTTTGTTTGGTATCAGCAATGATTTTGGGAACTCCCATATTCCAACCAACACCTAAAATACTAGTGGGAAAATATCTATTTTGATACTGTGCCTGTTTAAAAACATTTGTACCATCGTAGTTAAAAGATATATTATAATTAACTGACCTACATGCAATTGATGCTATATCAAGAGTCTCCTTGATTTTTCCTGTTGATGAGTTTAAACTAGAGCCTAAATCTACACCTGAATCATGATTGCTCGGTGTTTTTATATCATCTTTACTTTTTATTTCTTGATTTTGTGAAAAAATAGTATTACTTATTATTAGTAGTAGATAAATTACTTTTTTCATTTTCCTTCTTGTTATTATGAGACACATTATTTATGTCATTTATACTTTTTTACCTTTAAAAACAATATAAATCTCACTTAATATATTATCTTTAAGTAACGTAATATTTGTTTCTTTTTTTATAATTACATATAGATAACTATTTTTGAAGATCAATTTTCTTATAATTATTAACATACCGATCAATAATTTTTAATTTTAATTTAGTATTAAGTAAAACATTATTATCTATTAATTGAAATAGTTCTTCAAGTTCGCTTTCTTCTCTTTTCCATTTAAAATAAGCGATAAAATCAATGATATAATCATTTTGATAATTATCCATTACCCATTTTATTTCATTAATTGATTGCTTCCAATATATTGTAGACACAATACTTCTTAAAGCTATATCAAAATAATAAGAGTACTCTATTGATTTTGGTTTGAAATGATTAATTATTTTTTTTATAAAATCAATTGCCCAAATAGTTGACAACATAGAACATAAAGTCAATAATGGAGAAATATTTTCTTTATCTTTTTTGAAATCAAAGAATTCTATATTCGCTTTAATTACATCTTCACTTTCTTTAGCCAAATCTAAAAACTCAATAATTGTTAAACAGACAAATTTTTCTTTATCTGTACCATTGATCGCTAAAGATTTTATTACAGAAAAAAACTCCTTCCTCTGTAGATTATTATTAATAATTCGATACTCATGCTCCAATTGATAAATAGGCTCTGACTGAGTTGAAGCATTTATAATTTTAAGAATTTTTTCTTTCATACTATTTTATTAAAGTAATTTGTGAAGGAGGTACAATTGTGTTGAATTTATATTGAGGTACTCCATTCACCCAATTTGTTCTTGGACTAAAAAATATAGGTTTTGCATTAATATGTAAAATATTATATCCTTTATCAAACTTACCTTTTGTATCCGGCCATAATTTTTGACTATATAATTTGGTATTAAATTCAGATGGATTAGAAACATTTTTAACATATTCCCATTTAGTCACAAAACCTGAAATTTCAGGATTCAATCCCTTTGAAAGGATATTTTGGGCACCTGCAGGAGTCGTAACATGAACAAATGCATCATCTGCAATACTCATTCCACCCAAAGCTGCCTCTTTCGGCATCTTGTTAAGAGCTGCCTGGTTGTATTTTGCTTCAAGTTCAAAAAACTCTTTTTGCAATTGAGTTTGCTCTATTTGAGCAGCAGTTTGTTTTTGTACTTGCTTATTCTCATAATAACTTTTAGAAGTTTGCACTGCAAAATTTATCTGTGAACTAACAAACGCTGATTTAGCAGAATTAATACCTTGGCTTATCGATTGCTCCATTGTATTTCCCTGAAGTAAACTAAAGCCTGTTCCAAGAGTAAACCCTGTAGTACTTGATGCTGCTGTCTGAGTTAAATATTGTTGTATTAATCGGTTGGAACCTACTTTAGAGAATAGATTTCCATAAACTCCAGTTAATTTATCCCCTATAGCACCTCCCATGTAAGCTGATATACCAGACACTGCTCCAGCTTGAATAGTCTGTCCTATATCAAAATCATCAAAGCTATAACCATTTGTTTTTACTTGTCCATACACATTATTTCCTATTCCAAGCATTACTGATCCTCCCACAAAATCTCCAGTTGCAGCAGTATATACACCTGAACCAGCTCCAGAAAGGGCATAATATGCAAAATCACCAATATTATCAATATTATTCCAATTCGTAGCTACGTTAAATATCAATCCAACTCCACCTCCTACAAGAAGATGTATCCACTCTCCATCTGGATCAGTTAAAAAAACTGGGTTATTACCTAATGCCAAGTAAGGACTTGAAAACTGGTTTTGTGGATCTGGAGTCATCCATCTCCCTATAGCAGGATCATACATTCTAGATCCAAAATCATACAAATTTAGATTTTGCTCAGCATTATATTCCTTACCCTGCAATTTATATAAGTAAGTTGATGCCAAGCTGTTTGATATTTCACCAGAATGAGTCATTCCATAAGCGTAATAATCTGTTACAGATTGTATTTCAGCAGTGCTTATCGTTCCTGAACCATCTATATCCGAATAACTTAAACGGTTGTTTCCCTGTTGATCACTATATAAATAGACATACTTAAATGTATTATTTGAATTGACAGCATAGCCTTCATCGGTAGGATAAAATTGTAAAACGCCATTTAAATATTGAAAGCCTCCTAAGTAATTTGTTATTGTTGTATTACTTCCATCAATATATTCTTTGGATAATTTTACTCCAGAAGCATCATATTTAAACTTAATTTTTTTTCCATTAGTAAAACTAACTTCTTCAACTAAGTTCAGGCTATTATACTTAATAATATCAATTCCTTTATTTCTATCTTTTATGAGATTTCCATTAACGTCATATTCATAAGTATTTTCATTACTACCTGCCGTTAAATAACTTGAATAACCTATATGAGTGTCTCCTGTTTCGTTAATTTTTACAACTTGATTTCCTTCATAATTATATGTGAGTTTATCCATTGTAAGCGTACCGGGTTGTGCCAAAACATCACCAGAACGATCGAGTGAAGTAATATTTCCATTTGTATCATAATTAATCTTTTCAAAAAAACTATTGGTATTACTACTATTATTTAAATCATTAAATGTTGCTTGTTTTAATCTATTAAGTTTATCAAAAGAATAATTATAGGTTTTGAGTCCTGAACCAGGTATAGCAGTTTTCCATTGAACCTGACTAATATTTCCCGTAAATAATGGAGTTGCAGTACTAGTAGGGTTATTGTATTTGATTTCAAGACCAAACAAGCTTGTTCCCATATCGTTTGGATCATTAATTTTGGTAAGCCATCCTCTAATATTATTAGTATAAGTAACTAATTGAAGTGGGGTTGAAGCAGTAGTTAAGCCTCCTACCTTTTTCTGCTTAAGATTCCCTATTTCATCATAAATATTTTTTACGATAGTCTCTTCGTTCTGATCATTAACTTTTTGAAATATTCCAGTTACTCTTTCTGCATAATCATATTCGTATCTATCATTAATAACAAGATCATTTGTTTGATTATTATCTTTTTTGTGTCTTGTTACAGTACTAATTAATTTATTTCTAAAATCGAAAGTAGATTCTATTTTAGTGTACCCCCCTAATACATTTTTTTCAAAACTATAAATAGGTCTTGCATCTTCATCATAATAAGTATAAGTTTTTGTCCAAGTATTATCACCTATTGTTTTTCTTAAATTAGCTGTAATTAAACCTCTTGTATTGTTAGTTACACTTTGACCATTTATAGAAGTAGGAGTTATTGGTTTGTCTACATCTATAAAATTATAATCATCATAATATGTTATAGATTGAATTTCAGAAATATTGGTATTTGGAAATGCAGAATTACTATATTCAAAAGTAGTGCCTCCTAAAAATATACTGGTTGAGCGTTGCTCTATATTATTCAAATTTGACACATTATTATTTATATAAGCATCCACCTGCGCTTGTAAATCTGCTCTTGATAAAGTGGATGAATATTTTCCTGTATATACAACTCTTTCAGAAGCATCATATTTTGTAAATAACCATATACCTTGACTTTTTAAAGCTTCATCTTGTGTTAATATTGGTCTATCTAGTTGATCAAATACATTATATTCCCACCCTTTACCTGGAGTTTTCTGTTCTATTTTTCGATTATATTCATCGTACTTATATTGGTAGCATAAAATATCTAAAACATTTTGCAAACCATTTTCTATATGAGTACTAAAAACACTTCCCATCTTAGCATTAAAACCTGGCGATAAAGTAATTGAATTACTGGCTTTAAGCTCTAAAAAACTTCCTGGATTTACAATAGCCGTTGACGTAGTGTCATTTTGAATGTAGGATATATCAAAAAGATTAAAAGCTTTTGGAGTTATAATATAACTTAATAATCCTTTTTTATTATAAATGTATTGGGTAATTAATTTTTCTGTTGTAGCATCTTTTTCAATGAAACTAATTTCTGCTATTTTTTTTCCACTCTTATCAGTAAATATTTGAACTGTATTTAAATCTTGATCGCTAGAAATCCAATTTTCATTTTTAGCAATATTTTTTAAAAGACTACCAGGAGTATAAAATCCATTGTTAATAATTTTTTCAAACGCATCAATTTCATATTTTCTTATTTCATTAGATGTGTTTGTACTATACTCATACTTTTCAGTTTTACCAGAATTAAAACTCATTATTTTCCATACATCACCTCCTTTAGATACTTCAATAGCTCGATTTAATGGAGACCCATCATATCTAGTTTCTATAAAGGGAGTAAAGTCATTAAATTTATTTTGGTAATAAGTTTTTTGAATGTTTTTTGCATCATTTACATAATTTAAATTATCCTGATTAGCAAAAAAAGAAAAATATTGTTTTGTTTCTCTACCAAATTCATCGTATTCGTGAAATGTAACTTGGTCTTTTTGATCTGGATTGCTTCTCTTTGAAAGAGTCTGGAGTGTTTTATTAAAACCATCAATATATTCAACATCTTCAAGGACATCACTATTAGGTATATAATTTTCAGCTTCAAATTCTACTATTGTTAGTGGTATTTTTGGAGTAATTACGTGATTATAGTTATATTGGCTTATAGCTACAGGACAGCCATTATTTACTGCTGTACCTGCAATTGTAGGACACTGATCTAGATTATTTGTCACATACTTCACATTTAAAGTACTAGGATCAGAACATTGAATTAAAACATTTCCCGCTCCAAAACCATCATTATCAACGTCTAAATACCAACTGTATGGTTGTCCTATTAAATGATTACTATCATCACAATCTATATTATTAAGGACGTAATTTTCATTATTTAAAGTTGGATTAGTACAGGATTCAATATAAGTAGTTGATCCATAACCATCATAATCACTATCTAAGTACCATTTCTGTGTTCCGATTGCACTATTGGTATCATCGCAATCTATATTATTAGCTACGTAATTATATTGCGGTTGATAACAATCAAAAATTGGAATTGAATTAGGATCTCCATATCCATCTGAATCTGAGTCTTTATACCAATTAACAGCACAATTTAAATCAATCCCTATACCAAAATATAGGCTTTTAAAATAAGGAGAACTACCCGGGTTTACAGCGTAAATAATTAAATCATTGTTTTCAATTTTTGCATAATAACCTGTTTCCCACCCCCCACTATAAATAGGACCAAGTTCAATGTGTTCTATTGCGGGATAAATATTTAATGTAGCTATTGTACCTGTAGCTACAGATTGGTGATAACTCCAACTAGGATCAAAATTAACATATAAATAATTATTATCAATAGAAATTGTTCCATTTGCTCCATCATAAGTCCAATCATTAGTACCAGATAGATATCTTGCTTCAACAGTTTGATAATAATTAGGATATTGCTGTAGTGGATTTACAGTAATAAAACTACTTTTTACAGGATTATTCCTGTTTTTCGGATTTCCAAAAATAAATATTGGTAATAACACTAAAAATAAGAGTATTTTTTTTATCATTTTTTAAAATTTTATTTTTGTTTAAAGAGGTTTCAAATAATTTTCGATTTTTATTAAAATTTAATAAATGGATACAAAAGTCCAGTATTCATAAAAGAAAAACAATACCCATTTTTAGTGATTTTAAATTATTCTTAAGAATTGAAATATTTTTAGTCAACTCAGCCAATCGCAGTACTCAACTGAACACACTAGTAAATACATCACTAAATCAGAAAACAACCAACAACACAACTGTAGAGGAATCATAAACAGACTCTAAAACAGTAATTACAGTACTAACTTTAACAAGTATAGTTTTTTTTTATAAATCAACTATGGCATTTTTTAAATCATACTGCAACTTATTACTTTTCCTGTTACAGTATTATCTAAATTACAGCCAGCATAATTTGCATATACTCATCTACATCTCGCCCATAAACGTATAAAGCATTTGAGCTTTTTTTCTTTTTAGTATTACGTTTATCTTTATCATTAAACAACTGTAATGCAGGAAGCGGAGATTGAATTTCAAAATCTAATTTATCTTTTTGAGTTTTACTTCGATTCATTACATTTCGAATCTCAAAATCACGCATTGGAATACTTTCAAAATTACTTCTCTTATAATAACGATAATCTGAAGTCTGGTGAGCAGTATAGCTTTTATTAATAATGACAATATAAACAACATCATTTTTATCTGAATTTAAGTAAATCTGTTTAATATATAGATTTTCAATATGAGTAAAAACATTGCCATTAATTACATTTTCAAACCAATCTTTACTAAAAGTAACACTATCAATTGGATCAATATTTTTCTGAAAGTTATTTCTAGAAATTTTATTAAATTCTTTAATTCCATAAATTATAATTCCACCTTCTGAATTTGCAAATGCAGAAATGTCTTTAGCAATTTCACTTTCCTTTTCATCTGTCTTTGCCAGTGCATCTGCTGGTTTGTAAACAATATTAAATTTTTCTACAAACTCATCATTAGTGATTAAATCATATAATTCATCTAAATTGTTTATCTCTACCATATCTTTGCGTGATTGACTTATAAAATTGAAGTTTTTTCAGACAAGATACAATACCCACTTTTAGTGATTTTTTAATTATTATGAAAATTGAAAATTTAATTGATTTACCCAATCGCACTACTTAACTGAAACATAGGCAAATACATTGCTACTAACAGAACTGCAACCAACACTCCAACGAAAAGAATAATAAAAGGTTCTAAAACCGTAGTCATCGTTTTAGACTGCTGTACTACTTCCTGATTGTACTGCTCACTTAATTGTTTAAAAACATATTCGGTTTGGTTGGTTTCTTCGGCTACTTTTACCAAAGAGATTATTCTGTTATCAAAAAGGGGGTTTTCTTTTAGACTTACGCTTAAACTGTTTCCTTTTAGAATACTTAATTCTACTTTTTCTAAAGCTTCCTGTAATGGAACAAAACGAATCATCTTTTTTACTAATTGAATACTATTTAGCAAAGGAACTTTGGCTGTAGTTAACAGTGCAACAGCCTGAGTGAATTGAGCCAAATATACTTTGCTTATAAAGCTTCCTAAAATAGGGATTTTCAACAAAGCGTAATGACTCGTTTTCTTAAATTGGTCATTGTCTTTAAAAACTTGACTTGATATCAAAAGTAAAAAGAGTATTAATAATCCATAGAAACCGTAAGTTTTAGTTAGCTCGGATAATTTTACAATCATTTTAGTTAATGCTGGTAACTCTACATTGTTTTGTTTAAAGATATCCTGAAACATGGGAACCACATAACTCAACATAAATACAACTACTAAAATTGCCGTTGTCATTACAATAGAAGGATAGGTTAATGCAGCTATGATAATTCGCTTTTGTTCATTTTTACGTTCAAAAAAACGTCCTAATTCCTGACATACCTGCGCAGTAGTTCCAGTTTCCTCCCCTATTTTTATCGAATAATATTCATATTCTGAAAAGGATTTAGAAGACCATAAAGCTTCCGAAAAAGGCTTTCCATTAATCAGATCATTCAATACATTTTGAATCAATTCTTTATCAGCTTGTTTTTTCAGGGATTCTACAATAAGTGTCAAACTTTCTTTGAAGTTAATTCCTGCCTGAAGTAATACAGCTAATTCCTGATAGAAAGCCTGTTTCTTTTTATTATTAAAACCCGAGCCAAACAAAACAATTTCTTTTTGCAATAAAGTTTCTATACTACTTTTCTTTTGAGACAAAGCAATAGTATTTTTAGCTGGAGCTGTATTGAGTTTAAAGGCCATCTTGCTGATTCATAAAAAGGGTTAGATCATTTTTCTTGGAAACAAAGATATCATAATCGGGTAATTCTGCTTTTCCTGAAATAGAGATTGCATCTATTGTATCTCCCTGTACTTCTTTTCCGTTGAAAAACATTTTATTAAGCTGTAATTTTAATTTAATCGTATCTGTATTTCTTAGAATATAATTCTCCTGAAATGAATATACAACGGTATCCATCTCTGATTCCATTAGTAAACTATTTTCAGTTTCATGGAACCGAATATCATTCTTATCATTAAAATCCTGCCATAATTGCTGTTCGAAAAGAGCCAAAGTACTTGTCTTTTCAAAATTGGTTTGAATGGCATGAATTTGATTCTGAACCAATCGCAAAACACTAAAAGCCATACCTACTACAATGGCTGTTATAATCATAACTACCAGTAGTTCCGGTAAAGTAAACGAAGGCGTTTTAGTTTTGGAGATTTCCATGATGTCTCACTATTTTTTTATTGTCTTTTCCATTTGTTGCCGTAATGATTATTTCCTTTTCAGATTCTTCAGAAGTATTATTAATTTCAATTTGCCAATCTTTATAGTTTTCCTCATAAGGTAATTCAATTACTTTATTTTGAATTTCATATTTCAGTTCGTTCATCCTGTTTTCTATTGCATGCGTGTTTTTAGAATAGGTATTCAATACTAAATTATTCAAAATCAAACTCGCTACAATAAATACAATTACGATGAGTACTGTTGCCACAATAGCTTCTACCAGAGTTGCTGATTTTATTTTTTTTAGTATAACCATTTCAGAACTGTTTTAGGTTCTTTTTCAAAAATAATTCCTCCGTAGAACTTCGGAATATTTTCATTTTCAATCACTGCATTATAAAGATGATTTACAAATATTGATCCTGCCTGATTGGCTACAAACTGTCTGGTATAAACCGATCCTGAAACGGTTCCTTTTAACTCTAAATTCCCTTTACAATATACTTGCCCTTTAAGTTTTACTTGCTCCTCAATTTTTATTTGCGTACTAAAGTCAGTTTCTTCTTTATCCTGATAATAGCATACGCTACCTTTTAAACTTGTGGCTGTATCTATAAAAATGGGAATTTCAGTTGTGTTGCCTGAATAAATTGGTAATTGCTCTTTATTTTCCTGATATACCACTAAAGCCGTAGGAAAACGCAAATCACAATTTTTACCAACTGAAATTCTTTTAGAAGCAATCGCCTGAAAGTTTCCTTCTGTCTCATCTTCAATTTCTATACTAGGAGCAATCAAAATCAAATCTTTCAAAATGGCTGTTTTTTTTACTTGTATTAAAATATCAGATTTGATAATAATATTTCCAGAAATGTATTGATTCTCTATTACAATGGCTTCTTTACTGTAAACCGATTTTGTATTTTCTTTGAAAGATTGAATTGTTTTTTTAGCATGATCAATACTAATATAATCCTGTTGATTAATAGGTTGATAATCCTTAAGATAAAAAACAATACCTTTTAAAGTATTAGTATCCAAAGCTGGTAACACATCAGTACTTTTTTCAGCATTACCATAAATCAACTGCGAACCATAGTAACTATTTCCAGCGATATAACCTGATTTTATTCCTGCTTCTGGCAAAAAAGCATTTCCATTTATTTTTGTATTCCCAACTACTGTTAATGGATTATAAGTGTTTTGTAAAAATAAAGTGGATGCTGTTGCTGCATCTATTGAACTCCCTAGAATAGCTGTTTTTATAAACTTTTTTTTTCGAAATTGTGCCAAAGCAACTGCTTTTTGAAAAACTCCCCACTGTGATAAATGAACTTTTACAGACTGGTTTTCTTTTTCTCTTAACTTAAGTGCTAAAGTATCATTCGAATTCAATTCGGTTGAGTTTAATAAATAATTAATACCGTCATCCGCCAGTTGAATGTTTTCGATTGCTCCTTTTGACTGTTCTTTCATGTATCCAAAAGTATAGGCATACAGCATGAGTCCACCTAAAAGCAGCGCAATTACTACCGCTACAAAAACAGCAAATTGTAACGCCCCGGATTTAAGTTTAATGGCTAGTTTCAATCTTCTATCAATATCAAATTTAATTGTCCTTTGTACTTGACATATACTGATTCTCTATCTCCCTCCTTTAGATAGATTTCATTTTCTGTTTGTCCTTTTCTCATCAAATGAGTTTGATTATTAATGACCAACATAAATATTTTTGATTTTTCTTTAGTGTCTGAAACAATTCCTTTGTATTGTATAGTTGGCCAAACAAGAGGTTCTGTTTTTTTTGGTGTTGTTTTCTTCTTAGCACTTTTTACTGTTTCTGAACTATACATTTTTCCTAAAAAAGGATCTCTATAATCCGTATTAATAGCAAAAGAATCTCTTTTCGAAATCTTTATTGGTTTTAGGCTAATTCCATTTGATATTACCAATGGCATATCTTCTGAACTACTAAAGGAAAAAAGTTGATACATAACTGTACCCCATATTAACAATACTAGTGGCAGCAGAATATAGATACTTTTTTTGTTTTTCATTATTATTCTTTATTCTTAAGTTTTAGAGCAATGTGAATGTCCTACTTTTTTTCAACTTCCGAAATTACTATTTCGTTTCTAATTTTTCTTCTATTTTAGAAAGTCTTTCGAATACATTTTTAAAACTATTAATCTCCTTTGCTTGTGCTTTTATTTCTTTGTCTTGTTGAATAATATAAAGTGTCATTTCTTCAATTTTCTTTAATAACTTAATATTCATTTCTGCCAACATGAAACCATTTTCCTCAATTTCCTGAGCTGATGGAATTTCTGGTAAATGATTGTTTTTCTTAATATAATCATTTACTTCTTCAAGTGTTTTTAATTTATAATCATTAGTAAAAACATAATCCGGAACTAATGGTCCGGCCATATCTACCCGTACTTCCTGTGTATGAATTTTACCTTTTACTGTAAGTTTTTCGTCTGGATTTTCAGTACCTATTCCTACTTTCCCTTCATTGTTTATAAACATTCGATTATTATGGTAATCAGGAGAATTCAATCCAGTTTGAAAAACAATACTATGACCATGATAAAGAGTTAATCTCTTATAGCTGTAATCATCACCTGTTATTCCTCCTTTCACACCTAATTCATTTGGCCATTCAATATTATTATAAGCACTTTGGAAGTTAATATTTTGAGAATTAACATTATTTATAATGCAAACAATGAAAAATCCAGCGACTAAAATATTTCTTTTCATATTATTTAAGTTTGTTTAATTGTAAAGCAACTACATACAATTGGTTGTTTTCGTTTTCAAAAAAAGTATATTTTTGAAAACGAAACTTGAGTGATAAATAATAAAACTAGCTGTTGTTGTTTTATTAACGCTTAGTTTTTAATAAAAATATATCTTTTTTCATTTCGGCATTTTCTTTTTTCATTTCAATCATATACAAAGTCATTTCCTCTATCTTCTGAAGCAGTTTAGCATTCATTTCTCCCAGATTAATTCCTTTTTCCATAACCTCTTTTTCACTCGGGATATTTTCTAAATGTCCTTTTTCTACAATATGTTTTTCTACTTGTTCAAGGGTAGGTAAATTATATTCTTTCTTGAAAACAAAATCTGACCAGCCATTCATGTCTACTTTTACTTCTCTGGAATGAATTGTGCCGTTTACATCTAGTTTGTTTTGTGGATTTGACGTTCCAATTCCTAAATTGCCATTTTCATTTAAAATCATTTTAACAGAAGACCAGTCAGAAGATCCATTTTTTGATGTATACCAGTTATGACTATGATTTTCTGAAGCAAAACTCCCCTTAGTCTTCCAATGACCTGCATAATAATTTATATTATTTCCATAACTTCTAATCATTCCATCATAATCGCCATCAATACCAAATTCTAAACTTGAATAATTACTAAGTCCTCCAATTCTAACTCCGGCAGTTCCGTTTAACCCACCAGCACCAACATTTACATTAAGTAATGTTTCTGGATAAGGTGTATTTACACCAACATTCCCATTTGCTGGAAAAATATTTTGGGCTTGTAATATTTGTACAAAACCAACTAAAACACTAAAATAAAATGTTCTTTTCATAAAATTAATTTGATGCTTCAATTCTCTTTTCTAAAATCTCCAACCTATTCTGTATTCTAATTATATATAAAGTTATTTCTTCAATTTTCTGTAAAAGTTTGATATTCATTTCAGACAAATTAATTCCGTCTTTCTGCATATCTGTTGCAGAGGGAATTTCAGGTAAATGCTTATTTTCTTTAATAAATTTATCTACAGATTCTAACGTAGGTAAATCATAATCTTTTTCAAAAACAAAATCAGCTCCCGCATCAACAGTTACTTTTACCTCACGAGCATTAATATTTCCTGCTACTGTTAATTTTGACGTTGGATTGGTCGTTCCGATACCTACATTCGATCCAAAATAAGCATTTCTATTTTGATACATTCCTGATGTTGTTGCATATTCTTCAATTGATGTTTTGAAGTTATGAGAAGGACCATTTACCTCGTTATAAGGTAAACCATTTTGAGTTCCATCGTAAACTGTTGGATTTACTCCATAATTAGATTGATAATAATAAGTTGAACCACCTCCTTTTAACCATATAATAATACACGAACAAGTGCCATTAGGTGTTGCATCATGCCAGCCAGCCACAAAAGAAGATGTTGACACTAGATTTGCTTCAATAAAATTTGCACCATGACCGTAGTTACTAACATGGTAAGTGAAATCAGCCATTAATGCTCCTCTCCATAATGAGTTTGTATGTGTATCACTCCGGCCAATTGTTAATTGTGTTGAAACATTATTAATCCAACCTCCATCATAAAATGTAACTGGATAAAATTTATCTATATCACCGCCAACATTAAAGCTACCTGATATTTGTCCAAAAGAATATTTTATAAAAAAAATGAGTACAGCTGCAAGTATTTTTTTTTTCATCTTTATCTGTTTTCTATTTTTTGTATTCTTTCTTCTAATAATTTCTGAGTGCTTTTAAGTAATTTATTCTCCTTTTTCATCTCAATCATATAGAGTGTCATCTCCTCAATTTTTTGCAAAAGCTTAATATTCATCTCAGATAAATTAATTCCGTCTTTTTTCATCTCTTCAGCAGAAGCAATTTCAGGCAAGTGTTTATTTTCTTTAATGAATTTATCGACAGACTCTAATGATGGTAAATCATAATCTTTTTCAAAAACAAAATCAGCTCCTGCATCGACAGTTACTTTTACTTCTCGTGAAGCAATATTTCCTGCTACTGTTAGTTTTGATGTGGGGTTTATTGTTCCAATGCCTACATTACCTCCAAATGAAGCTCCACTAAAAAAGTTTGTTTGACTACCATCTCCTGGAATATAAAGTAACGTTCGTAAAGGCCCATCATATCTTTTGGCTAAAATTTCAAACCCTTGGTCGTATGCCCAATCATCAGTTAAATACATTCTTAGGCGTGAACGGCCATTAGCAGTATTATCTATAGATTCATTTCTAATAAAATGATTTTCTCCCCAGCCCTGAAACATTAATGCATTACCTATATACCCTTGAACTCCTAAAGTTACGTCGTGTGTAGACGATAAATCATTTTGAGCAAAAATTAAACTATCTGCCCATAAAAGAAAAAACAGTACAAATACTTTTTTTTTCATAATTACTTATTTTCTATATTTTTAATTCTAACCATTAACTCCATTTGATTAATTTTCATTAAATCATTTTCCTTCTTCATATTTTCATTTTCTTTTTTCATTTCAATTACATACAAAGTAAGTTCCTCAATTTTTTGTAAAAGCTTAATATTCATTTCAGAAAGATTGATACCATCTTTTTGCATTTCTTTGGCAGAAGCAATTTCAGGTAAATGTTTATTTTTTTTAATAAATTTATCTACTGATTCTAATGAAGGTAAATCATAATCTTTTTCAAAAACAAAATCAGCTCCGGCATCAACTGTTACTTTTACTTCTCGTGAAGCAATGTTTCCTGCAACGGTAAGTTTTGATGTGGGATTTGTAGTTCCAATTCCAACATTGCCATTTCCTGCAATAGCCATTGAAAGATTACCTGTATAATCCTGATCTTGTAAAACAGATTTTGGTTCATTTGTATAAAATAAAATTTTACCTTGATTCAATTGTCCATTACCTGGTATTAGAATTGCTCCTCCAGATATTGAACCATGAGAATTTGCAATTTTTAGAAAATTATTACTAGAAAAATATAAATTAGAAGAAATTAGTACACTACCGTGATTATCAGAACTAAAGTTTGCATAATTTTTAGTACTTGTTAATGCATCAAATTGTCCAAATGATGCATTATGACTGTTTATTTGTCCAAATACATCAAGTTTAGCTCTAGGATTATCCATTCCAATTCCAACATTCCCTCCGTTTGGCTGTAGAACAGTTCCACTTCTGCCATGCTGATAACCGCCATCGATTATAATACCAGTATCAAAAGAAAGCTTTAATTGCTGATAATTAGGACTTGACCATGATCCATTGGTTCTGTAAATACCATAAGATAATGCTCCAGGTTTAAACCATGTTATTCCATCTGGCAAATCACGTCCATCATTAAGATCACTAAAGTTTATCGAATTATGTAATTCAAAAGTTTGTGCTTTTATAATTTGAAATAAATTTAGAGCAATGCAAAGAAGTAAATTCTGTATTCTCATTTTTCTTTTTTTTTAATTTTCTAATTTTCTCTTAAGATTTTTTATTTCTTCATTTTGTTTTTCATTTTCCTTTTTTATTTCAATCATATACAAAGTCAATTCCTCAATCTTCTTTAATAAATTCATATTCATTTCGGCTAGCATTAAACCATTTTTTTCAATTTCCTGAGATGATGGAATCTCTGGTAAATGATTATTTTGTTTAATATAATTTTCAACTTCTTGTAATGATTTCAGTTTATAATCATTAGCAAAAACATAATCCGGAACTAATGGTCCAGACATATCTACCCGCACTTCCTGCGTATGGATCTTACCTTTTACTGTAAGTTTTTCATCTGGATTTATAACACCTATTCCAACCCTATCATTAACAACTGACATAACTAATGTAGAATTATATAACGATGGATATCCCTGATTATAAAAACGTATTCCTCCATAAAAGGAATGAGCATTAAAGGTTAACCCTGTATGATTTTGAATAATATATGGTTTACCATTAGTATCGTTTGGTCTAATATCCCAACTTCCATTTCCTGAACCCCAACTAAAAAAGCTATCACTCGAATTAGGACCTCCAAATGTCGTTAAGTAACCATTAACATCAAGTGAACTCTGTGGGTTGACAGTTCCAATGCCAACATTCCCATTAGAATCGATTCGCATTCTTTCGGTATTACTTGTGTAAGCAATAAAACTTTCTCCATTTGCTCCTACGCGAACATTATATTCATTCGTTGAATTTGATCCTTTAAATCCAATAGTCGAAATAGGATTTCCCGTATTGATAATACTTACTGGAACTGTATTCAGACTAGATCTAAAGAAAGCAGCTACATCATCTGAAATAACATCTAATTTTACAGCAGGATTAAATGTACCAATACCTAAATTTCCAGAAGATATATAAGAATTACCACCATCTTTAAAATAAACATTATTCCCTATCAAGGTTCCACCTGTAAAATCACCCAGGAAATTTAAGGCCAAGACATTATTATCTGCATGAACAAAAGCTCTTCCTCCATTTCCGCGTGGCAGATATCTAAAAGTAACATCTGCTGCACCATTATAGTAAAAAAAATTATCTCCATTTGGAGAATTGATTTGAGAGAATGTATTAACAGTCATTACAACACATACAAGAAGTAATATTTTCTTCATAAATTATTTTTTTTGCTCTTTTAAAATTTCGATTTCCTGTTTTAATTTTTCCATAAATTTATTCTGCTCAATTAAATATAAAGTCAACTCTTCTATTTTCTGAAGTAGTTTTGCATTCATTTCACCCAAATTAATTCCATTCTCCAAAACTTCTTTCTCACTTGGAACATTCTGTAAATGGCCTTTTTCTGTAATATGTTTTTCCACTTCTTCAAGGGTTGGTAAACTATACTCCTTATTAAAAACAAAATCAGACCAGCCTGTCATATCCACTTTTACTTCTTTGGAATGGATTGTTCCATTTACATCAAGTTTATTATTCGGATTTGGTGTACCAATGCCAATATTTCCTGATTCAGAAACTGTAAATCTTCCACCTCCTATCCCAGGAGCATCAATCATAAATTTTGCCTGTCCTCCCATTGAAAATCCTCCTACATCCAACCGTAAAGCTGTTGAGATATCGTTGGTGCAATTCAATTGTAAAAGTCCCCATTGAGGATTAGTTGTCCCAATTCCTAAATTTCCAGACATTATATATGAATTACCTCCGTCTTTAAAGAAAACTCCATCACCAATTAATGTCCCACCAGTAAAATCACTTGCGTAATTTATAGATAAGATATTATTAGGATAATGTACAAATGCTCTTCCTCCAACTCCTCTCTCAGGAAATTTAAAAGTCACATCGGCTAAACCATTGTAATAAAATATATTATTCCCATTTGGAGAATTAATTTGAGAAAAAACTTTACATGAGATTATTACGAATGCTACAAATATTATTTTTTTCATTTTTTATTCTCTTTTAATGTTGTTATTTCTTTTTTCATTTCAATTACATACAAAGTCAATTCTTCAATCTTCTGAAGCAACTTAGCATTCATTTCTCCAAGATTAATTCCGTATCTCAACACTTCTTCTTCACTTGGGATATTTTCTAAATGTCCTTTCTCGGCAATATGTTTTTCTACTTCTTCAAGTGTTGGTAAATTGTACTCTTTTTTAAAAACAAAATCAGACCAGCCTGTCATATCTACTTTTACTTCTTTAGAATGAATAGTTCCGTTTACAGCTAATTTAGAATCTGGTGTTGTAGTACCAATTCCAACATTACCACCATTAGGATTTAATGACAAACTATAATTAATCCCTAAATTCCCTCTATTTGTAGCTTGTAGCCAAGCATAGGAAGGTAGTACATTCATTCCAAAATCTAATATTTCTCCCCAACTATTACCATCTACTTGTAAACGCATTATCCCATTTTGATTAGTACCAACATTTGCTGGCACTCCCGAATTTGCTGATATTTGCCTTGTGTCAACGGTTAATTTTTGAGATGGGGAAGTCGCACCTATACCAACATTACCTCCATTTACATTTAAAGCTAAATCTGTCCATTTTACTGAAGGATTAATAGAACCAATATGCCCAATATCATTAGTAGTATCGTATCCTATAACAACACCTTTATTTGAATTATTAGAAAACAAAGCCGAATATGTTGATTCATTACCTACAGTAAATAAACTTCCATAGGAATGAAATTTAGTAAAGGGGCTACTTGTACCAATACCAACTTTTCCTTCAGCATCAGGCATTAACGTTAACGGTGTAGTTTCGCCATAAGTAGTTATGAATGCATAAGGATTTCCGCTATTATATCTCCATCCAAAAAATGCTGAATTTCCTTCGGACAATTCTTTACCCACCCCATAACTAACGTCGGCTGTATTAACACCCGTTAATAATCTTATATCACTATTAAAATAAGCTCCACCATTTACCTGAAATCTACCTAAATTATTAACAGTAGTAGTCCCTATTACAACATTCCCTGTACTGGGATTAATAATTGTATTTCCTCCGATTGGTTGTAATGTTAATGGAAAATATGGATGTACAGTCTCAGATGATGACTGAGATTGCAACCACATTCCATAATTATCACTACCTAAACCTAGTAATTGTCCAATTGTTAAGATACCATCATTTCCTTGAAATGTAGCAGCAGAATAACCTCTAGAAGCGGTATTACTTTGCAAATTACTTTGTACATGCAATTTAGATTGAGGACCAGTAGTTCCTACACCTACATTTCCTATATCAGGAAAAACATTACTTTGAGCTTTAGATAATTGTGTAATAGCAATTAAGGTTATAATGTAAAGTATTCTTTTCATGTCAGTTAATTTATTGTCCCAATTCTTTTTTCCATTTTTTGTAACTTATCCTTCATCATCTCATTTTCCTTTTTCATTTCAATCATATACAAAGTCAACTCTTCTATTTTCTGAAGTAGTTTAACATTCATTTCCCCAACATTAATTCCATTTTCTAGCACTTCTTTTTCACTTGGAATATTCTCTAAATGCCCGTTTTCCTTAATATGTTTTTCCACTTCTTCAAGAGTTGGTAGATTGTATTCTTTTTTGAAAACAAAATCTGACCAGCCTGTCATATCTACTTTGACTTCTTTGGAATGAATTGTACCATTGACATCTAGTTTATTTTGAGGATTTATTGAGCCTATTCCAACATTTCCATTAAGACTAATTGAAAGCTTTGTAGAATAATTTAATTCCTGAATTGAATTTACTGGATCAGCTGTTTGAAATAATAAACCATTTAGACCTGTGTCAGTTCCTGCATATAATCTCACACCAAATGATTTAGTTTGATCTGTGTGAGTAATCATTTCTAATCCACTTAATCCATTACCATATTGACCCAATCTAATTTCCTCGAAATTATAGACTCCGGGTATAGATATTTTTGTAATCCCTCCATTATTAAATTCTCCTATTTGAAGTTTAGATTGTGGATTATTTGTTCCAATTCCAACGTTTCCGTTTGTATTAGTCATTAATAATTGCCTCCAAGTATTCCATTGAGAATCTAGTGGAAAAGCATTCCTATAAAAAATACCGCCATTATTAAAGTTTAATTGATGGTTTTTGTCACCAGAATTATTAGTATCCTCCCATTGTGCAATACTAAGAGTTGTAGAATATGTACCATCACCAGGAACTCCTATATAACTCCTTTCTTTAAAATCGGCTCTTATAGCATGCTCAAAAAAATTAGGACTATCATTAACCCATCGGGTATCACTGACACCTAAAGTTGTTGAAGTTTGAGCATAAAAAATACTCGAAAAAGAAAATATTATTATAGAATAGACTGTATTTTTTTTCATTTGGATACTTGGCTTTTTATTTGTTTTTCGATGATTGTAATTTTTTCTTTCTGATTTGAAATTTCTTTTTTTAGCTCAATTACATACAGCGTTAGCTCTTCAATTTTTTGCAAAAGCTTAATATTCATTTCAGATAAATTAATTCCATCTTTCTGCATTTCTTTTGCAGAAGCAATCTCTGGTAAATGTTTATTCTTTGTAATGAATTTATCGACAGATTCTAACGTAGGTAAATCATAATCTTTTTCAAAAACAAAATCAGCTCCAGCATCTACAGTTACTTTTACTTCACGCGAAGCTATATTTCCGGCTACTGTTAGTTTTGATGTGGGGTTTATTGTTCCTATTCCAACATTTCCATTAGTCAAAATTGACATTTTAGGATTATAATTAGTTATAAAATGTAAGGAATGATTGCTTTCTGTACCAACAAAACCACCACCTCCATACCAATTATGATTATGTGAAAAAATACCCACTTTATATGTTGAATTTTCGGAAGTTGCTAAAATCTTTGAATCATGAATTCCAGAAACATCTAATACTCTGCTCCACCCCTGTAAATTAGAAGGATTAGTAGTTCCAATACCTACATTTCCATCTCCATTAATGTGTAAACGAACCTCAGGTACATTACCAGGGAAGTTGTTGGTTAAAAATTGTAAATATGTATCCCAACTACCACCTCTATAACTACGAATAACTGCTGATCCAGCAGCAGAAAAATCCCAACTTATATCCTGTGCCGAATTAAAATTTGTAGGTGAATTTGGCCCCCAAATGCTAATAGCTTTTAAAGGAGTGGGATAACCGTTTGGTCCAGCTTGAATAGTAAGTTTTGCATCTGTACTACTAGTACCTATCCCTACATTATTATTAACTGATTCTCCTTGAACTATTCCATCAGGGGTATAAATTTGAGCACTTACTGAGAATGAAAAAGTAATTACTAGAATAAAGATTAGTTTATTTTTCATAAAATTAAATTCTACTTTGACGTATTTTCTAGTTTTTCAACTCTTTTGAGAAGAGATTGAAATAATTGATTTTCTTTTTTTAAAAAATTAATTTCATCAGATTGATTTTGATTCTTCCTTTCTTGTTCAATCATATAAAGAGTGAGTTCCTCAATCTTCTGAAGCAGTTTTGCATTCATCTCTCCCAGATTAATTCCGTTTTCCAAAACTTCTTTTTCACTTGGTATATTCTCTAAATGCCCGTTTTCTTTTATGTGTTTTTCAACTTCTTCAAGAGTTGGTAAATTATATTCTTTCTTGAAAACAAAATCAGACCAGCCTGTCATATCTACTTTGACTTCTTTTGAATGGATGGTTCCGTTTACATCAAGGGCATTTTTAGGACTTGAATTACCAATTCCAATTCTGTCATCAGCTTTAATATACATTGCTCCTTTACCATAAACCCCAAAACTTATAAAATTTTCTGAAGAATTATCACTAACATGATTAAAGGCTAGTTCTCCACAGTTATAAATTGTATTGTTTTTTCCAAAATTTATATATTTTGAATTTCCACTCATTGTATTATCGTAAAACATTGCAAAACGATATGGTTGATCTGATGGAAAATCATTACCTACAATCAAAGGAAAATTGTATATATGAGCTTTCCCATTAACATCTAGTTTGTTGTTTGGAGTATTTGTTCCAACACCTAAATTTCCATTTAAAATATAACTATTAGCATTTCCTGTTAATTTTAAATTACCACTAGATTCTACATCATTTTTAGAATCAAGCATAGTAATCCAATCATTCCATGTATTTTGTCCATAAAATGCTTCTCTATATCTTATTTTATAATTATCCCAACCTCCAAAATATAATTGACTCGTTTGATGAGCATATAATCCATAAATTTCTAGAATAGTTCCATAATTAGTTAGACCTCCATTAGTATAGTTATCTAAAAGTTTAATCGACATAGGATTAATATTTGTCCTGGGCGGATTTGAAAAGTTAAAATTCTGATGATTAAAATTAATCTCATTAACTTGTGAAATACAAAAGAGCGGATAAAACAGAATTATTAAAAATATTTTCTTCATTTTTAAAGCAGTATTATTTCTAGGTTTTAAATTCTACAGGTATATTAATTTACAGTAAAACTAAATACTGTACTCTTCGCACTAGTATTTCCTGCAGCATCAAAAGCTTTTGTATGCCAATAATAAGTTCCAGTAGTTAGTGTTGTATTAGAATAAGGACTTGTAGCTTCTGCTTTTAGCTTTAGAGCAGTCTCTGTGCTGTTAGTATAAATATAAATACTGTCCTTTTCAGCACTCCCTGGAATAGCAGTTCTACTCCACTGAAAACTGATGGTAGTATTAGAAGTTGTACTTGCATTCACCGGACTAACCAAAGTTGGTGTATTCGGAACGGTTTTATCCACTAAGATGGTTCTGGAAGTATATAATGTTTGTTTTTCGCCGTTGGTTGCTTTTACTCTCCATGAGTAATTTCCTTCTGGAAAAGTATAATCATAAGATGTTGTAGTCAGAGTTTCATCTAATTTAATAGTATTACTACTATCATAAACTTGTAATTGGTAATTGGTTGCTCCAATAATAGACTGCCAGGATAGACTTTGTAGTGGTGTTTTTGTAATTAGATTATTACTTGGAGTATTCAAAACCACTGTATTACTTTGAAAATCATCATTATTAGCTACCGAGAAAAAGCGACTAGAATAATTTGTTTCATAAGCACTATTGAGTGCTCTTACTCTCCATTCATAATTTGCAATAGCAAGTTGCTGATTGAAAGAAGTCGCTGTAATAGTGGTATCTAATACAATTTGGCTGGGATTTTCAAAACTGGGTTTAGCAATCTGCAAACGGTATTTCGTAGCATCAGGAACAGCTTCCCAAGTGAAAGTAACGCCTGTAGCATTAAAACTAATATTATTGGCAGGTGCGACTAATTGTACTTCTTTTTTAGAAATATCAGTTTCCAAGAGTATTTCTTCGCAAGAAGTAACAGTGATTAAAAAAAAGCCGAAAAAAAGTTTAGAAAGTATAGTTTTCTTCATATTGATGATTTTAAAAGCATGCTATTATTTAAATGACAGTACTTGAGTTTATAATTTTACTTTATCGTATAAAAAACACTCTACATGTCAAACATTTTCTTTGCTTTTTTCTTTTTCTTAATCTTAGAATAAGTCTTTCCTTTACAGTTGGTATTACCCTCTACCATATCAGCAATGTACCAGTTCCCTTTCTCTGAAATTGCCCAACAAAAAGAACTGTACTGATAAGCCAAAATAGCCTCTGAGTTAATGTCTATTGTACTTGTTTTTTTACCAGACTTATATAAAGCGATACCATATTTATTCTCTTGTAAATTGATTAAATAATAAGTATCGGCTTGTCTAATTTTAGCAATCTCATCTGGATTTATACTAACAGCTATTCCTGATACCATTTTATATTTTTGAGTATCAACTAATAATTTAAAAACAGAAGCATTATGTACTGCATTCAATTCGGCTACCATTCCCGTCACATCTTGCAGCCTTATTGTAAGTAGTTCGGGTTTATTAGGCAGACTATCAACATAAACAATTTTTGATTGTTTTTGATTGAACTTTGCTTTAGCCGTGTATATTTTGTTAAGCTTTTTATTAAAAGGTAATACTTCAATAGCGACCCTTATTTTATTTTCTAATTTAGGAAGTGTTCTTTCTTCAAAATCATTTTGTAAATCAAATAATGATTTGGATTGCCCAATACTTCCTAATTCGGGCGATCTGGGAGAAACTTTATAAGTATCATTTTTAATTCGAGTAGATTGACAACTTGAAAAAACAACTAGCAGTAGTACAAAAAAAATTCTTTTCATTAATATATATTTTGTAGTAAAAGTAACAAAAAACCATTTTGATTTTTAAAATTAGTTGATAAAAAAATGATTTTCTATTATATCAATCTTAGATTGATATGTAAAACACTAATTTTTAGTTTTAAATTCCTCTTCGAGAACCGAAAGTCTATTAGATAAGTTATGGAAAGATTCGTTTTCTTTTTTTAATGTCTCTATTTCTTTGTTTTGTTGAATAAGGTAAAGTGTTAGCTCTTCGATTTTTTGAAGTAATTTAATATTCATTTCTCCCAAATTAATCCCGTCTGTTTTCATTTCTTGGGCAGAAGCAATTTCTGGTAAATGTTTATTTTCTTTAACAAATTGATTTACAGATTCTATTGGAGGTAGATTATAACTGTTTTCAAAAACAAAATCAGCTCCTGCATCAACAGTAACTTTAACTTCTCGTGAATTGATATTACCGGCAACAGTTAATAATGACGTCGGATTAGTTGTTCCTATTCCTACGTTACCATTATTAATTGTCATTACTTCACCTGTCTGCCAATCCCAAAATCGCAATTCATGAAAAGCTATTCTATGAAATCCATTTTGTGATTCAAAACCAATTTCATCATTTACATTATACCCATCTAAAAATAAGTTTCCTTTAATATGTTGCGCTCCAATAAAAGTATTCGCCTCTTTTGTTGCTAATTCGTGCCAAGGATTCCAAACATTCAAATCGCCATTTTTAGTTCTAAAAGAAATATGATTTCCACCATCTGGACCGTAGTCAGAATTAATCTGACAATCATATCGGTTTGAAAGACCACCAAAGCTAATCAAAGCTCCGCTCCATGGTGAACCTGCTGACACATAAGAAAAAGTATAACCTCCATTAAAAGTATCAACAGCACCTGCTGAAGAAATATTAGATGTCGGTTGTAAGTTTTGTGCATCTAAATTAGACAAGAACACTAAGAGAAAAAGAGAGAGTATTTTATGTTTCATTGTTTTGATTTTAAAATTATTTTTTAGTCCTTAATTCTTCTTCGATACTTGAGAGTCTCTGAGATAATTTTTTGAAACTTTCATTTTCTTTTTGCAAAGCCTCTATTTCTAATGATTGCGCATTTATTTTCTTGCCTTGTTCTATTGCATAAAGCGTCAATTCTTCGATCTTCTGTAATAACTTAGCATTCATCTCACCCAAATTAATTCCTTTTTTAAGAACTTCTTCTTCACTAGGAATATTTTCTAAATGTCCCTTTTCTTTAATATGCTTTTCTACTTGTTCAAGTGTGGGTAAATTATACTCTTTTTTAAAAACAAAATCTGACCAGCCTAGCATATCCACTTTTACTTCTTTGGAATGGATTGTTCCGTTGACATCTAATTTGTTATTCGGATTTGTTGTACCAATACCTACATTGTCCATAAAATAAGCATTTCTATTTTGATATGTTCCAGTTGTCGTGGCATAAGTCTCTATTGATGATTTATATGACAATTGTTCACCATTAGATACTTGAAAAGGTAATGTATTTTGAACACCATCATAAACAACTGGGTTTACAGGATAATTAGATTTGTAATGATAGGTTGTACCTCCACCTCTTAACCAAATTATTATTTCCTGACCATATCCAGTAGGGGTAATATCTTGCCAGCCTGCCACAAATGAATTTCCTGCTACTACAATTGGTTTAAGATTTGCATCTATAAAATGTGAACCATGTCCCCATGAAGTTACATGAAAATTAAATACCGCCATTAAGGATCCTCTCCATGCACTATCTTCATGTACACTACTTCTTCCTAAAATCAAGTTTGTAGGAGCATTGTTGTACCAACCTCCATCATAAAAAGTTATAGGATAAAATTTATCAATATCCCCGCCAACATTAAAGCTACCAGATGTTTGTCCAAAAACAGCTTTATAAATAAATAGTAATAATATAATGAACAGTGATTTTTTCATTTTATTTGTTTTCAATTTTTTGTATTCTTTTTTCTAAAACTTTCTGTTTGTTTTTGAACGATTCATTCTCTTTTTTCATAGTATCATTTTGTTTCTTCATTTCAATCACATAAAGAGTCAATTCTTCAATCTTCTGCAATAATTTAGCATTCATTTCTCCCAGATTAATTCCGTTTTTAAGAACTTCTTCTTCACTAGGAATGTTTGATAAATGCCCTTTTTCATTAATCTGTTTTTCTACTTCTTCAAGTGTTGGTAAAGTATACTCTTTTTTAAAAACAAAATCCGACCAGCCTGTCATATCCACTTTTACTTCTTTGGAATGGATTGTTCCATTTACATCAAGTTTATTTACTGGATTTATTTTTCCAATTCCTAAATTGCCACTTGGTGTCAATGATAAAGCAGTAATTTTACTAACATCTGATCCGTTCCAATATGATGTTTGAATTTTTAAACCTGAACCTGTCTGCCCATAATTACTTCCATTATTATCAATAATTGTTTTATAATATCTATCATTCCAGAGTTGATTTAATACCAGACTAGCACCATCCCCAGCCCAAGTCGATCCAATTAAATTTAAGACTGCTTGTCCCCCTGCATTTGTAGAAGTTTTTTTCATATCTATTAGACCTTCAGGATTATTTGTTCCAATTCCAATATTACCATTTGAAGTAATACGCATTCTTTCATTACCAAAAGTTCCAAAAACTATATTCCCCATCATATCAGGTACCGTCGAGTAGCCCGACAGATCAATAAAAGTTTTAATCGAGTTTGTCCCTCCACCAGCTGATAGTCTTAAAAATCCATCATCGGCACCATTTCCAGAATAACTATAACCTCTAATTTCTCCATTTACCAAAATACTAGCCGAAACACTAGGCCTCAAAGAAGTATTAGTTAATCCTCCGTTTAAAGTAAGAGAGCCATTTAAAGTTAATTTACTTATCGGACTTAAAGTTCCAATACCAACATTCTCTCCATCAGTAGGAAAAATACTTTGAGCAATATTAATTTGCATTATAAAAGCAAATAATAATAAAATAATCCTTTTCATAATTCTATTTTTCTTCAATATTTAAAATCCTTTTTTCTAGCTCTGCCTGATTTTTTTCCATCTTAATGATATATAGAGTCAATTCTTCCACTTTCTTCAAAAGTGCCATGTTCATTTCTGCCAATTGAATTCCATTTTTTTCGAACTCTTGTGCTGAGGGAATTTCAGGTAAATGACTATTTTGGTTTACAAATTTTTCGACTTCTTGTAAAGTTCTTAGCTTATAATCCTTTGCAAAAACATAATCTGGTGCTGGAACATTTAAATCTACTTTTACTTCTTTTGAATGAATTGTCCCATTTACTGCAAGTTTAGAATCGGGATTTGTTGTGCCAATACCTACATCACCTAAAGATGTAATTCTCATTCTCTCTTCAGGAGTTGTTGTAAATACATTCCCTCCGCTGGTTGTATAAAAAGCCAAATGTGCTGGAGAATATTGATTTCCATCCCCTGCTTGCAATAGTTTAATAGATGCAGCATAACCAATATTATAATGCTTGTAAAAATTGATAGCACCAAGCACTTCATTGTCTATCATAGCTTCAGTGTTTTTAGTAGATCCAATTGATAATGCTGTAGTCCAATCAGTAACTTCTAAATTACTTCTGGGATTTGTAACTCCAATACCAACACTACCCGTAGAAGGAAATGTATTTTGTCCAATAGACAATGATGTAATTAAAATAGTTAATAGTAGAATACTCTTTTTCATGTCTGAATTATTTTTTTCAACATATTATTTCTTACAAAAATAGAAATATTTACAATATTAATACTACAAATAAAAAATTAAAAAAATATAAAAACTTGAAGTATATCCATACTAAACAGTAATAGTTAAAACAAAAAGATATATCCCAAATCGACTTAGCCAGTCAGTTAGGTATACATAAAGGTGTATTGGGAAGGTATGAGAGAAACGAAGTTTTTCCCTCCATTGATATTGCCCGTAAAATTGCCGATTCACGATGTATCTTAGACAACCTTACGGGTAAAGAAGAGCACAGATTGATAAAAACACCAGTTCACATATTCTAGAAGTTTCTAAATTTGAACCCGAAGACCGCAATCATATTTTCTCGGCAATTGATGTCTTTATCCCTAAAAGGAAAATTCAAAGTATTCTATAAAAACAACAAAAAGCGACTCAATTTTTGCAACTTATATATCTCAACAAACAGAAAATTTATATAGTCACTAACTATGGAACATTGGGAAGCATTTTTTCTCATTTTAATGCTTTTAAGACAATATTAAAACAAAAAAGATGAGCAATATTGCTCATCTTAAATTATTTATTTACCTTAATAGCTCTACCTCAAAATATTATAAATACAAAATCTCATATCACTAAATATAAAACACTACATACAATCAAGCATCATTTGGGTATATCACCTACTTTTTAAAATTTTTATCAATTAATACATCTTTTCCTGAGTAATCGTTTTGCATTATATAATAATTCATTTTGAAAAAGAAATACATAATGCTTTTTTTAATATCTGGACTTAAATTACTTCTCAAATAAAACTTATCTTTAAAATCCGAACTTTCACAATACTTACTCTTTAAACCATCCAACCCATTTACTTTGAACTCGTTTGATATTGTCTCATTTAATTTAAAATTAAATTCAGAATTATTAATCAAATCCGATTTCGACAACAGATTTTTATTCAGTGCTTTAACTAAAAAATCATCAAAATTTTTAAAATCGCCATAATTATTCTCCTTGATAAAATACAACTGCCTTAAGCTGGTTACATATACTGTATTCCCCTTATTAATGAAAATCATCAAAGATTCATTGTGCAAGGGTAAATTAAAATTGTTGTCATTGGATAAATTTCTAACAAAATAATCATCATTTATCAATTCTTTTTTACAACTAAAAACTAAAAAAACTATGCCAATAAGTACAAATAATCTAATTTTAGCTATTTTCATTTTTGTCTATTATTTGGTGGATTAGCTAATTTTTCAGGGTCAATCTCCTTTCCATCATATGTTGATAAAGGTTTCTTCCCTTCTAACTTACGAGCTCTATTTTCATTATGGACAGCTCTAATTTCTGATGGATCATTTGCATCATTTACTTTAGCATTATCTTGCATGTTACCAATATCGTGATCAAACTGATGCCTCATTTCGTGAGCTACTACTCCTAAATCACTTTTCTCTCCATCATATTTAACATCAAAGTCATATTCAGTCTGAGTACCTGCTGGTTTACCAAAATAAGAAGCATCTCGATTTAAACTAGTGACAGCATTTTCTTTATTTGGACTTTGTTCTACATAATGTGTTTGTTCACTTTTTTCTAAAGTATGCAACTGATTTTTAAGTATTTTATCATTTGACTTCTCAATTGTTCTATATGCAGTTAATACTTTATACATTGTTTTGCTTACGCCTTCTTTTCCTGGATTATATCTTTTACCATTTTCATGATAAAAATTTCCATTACGATATTTAAACTGCTCTTTTACAGAACCGTCATTATTTCTTGTTAAGAATATTATGTCTCTCCCATCAGGATCGATAGCATTGAGCGGATTATTAGCAACGTAAGTGTAAGGTGATATTTTTGAGAACTTCTCTGCCAGCGGGTCAATATTCATCCATCTACCTAAAGCAGGGTCATAATTTCTTGCTCCATAGTCATATAAATTCAACTGAACACCACCAATATTCTCATCTTGCAACTCCTTACCGTTGTACTTATACTTGTAACTACTATTATTAATTAATTCACCAGTAACTTTCTGTTTTAAACCAAAAGGATAATAATTGCTCTCTTCAACTATATGTAAAGATGGAGTTGTTGTACCTACATCTTTATAACTCAATCGCACATTACCCAAATGATCTTTGTATTGGTAAATATAGGAAAAAGTTCCGTTATTGTTTTCAGCATATCCCTCTGCCGTTGGAAAAAACTTTAAATTAACACCTTCGTATTGAAATCCTCCTGCATAATCTGTGGCTGTTCCTGCTGCTATCTTACGTTGTTTTACTCCTGTAGCATCATAATCATAATGAATCGTTCCTCCTCCAAGAGTTACATCTGTTGGTAGATTTAAATGGTTGTATGCTATAGCAGTAATACCTTTATTAGCATCAGTCTTCATATTTCCGTTATCGTCGTAAGTATATTCCTGATTTGTATGACTTCCATCTTTAAATCCCTCGGTACTTCCTGAACTATCTTCTACTGTATTTAATCTATTACCCAAATAAGTATAAGCCAGATTGTCCATTGTTCCAAATACACTTCCATTAGCGTCAGTATTTCCGGTTCTAACCAAAGTCATGATATTTCCATTCTTATCGTAAGTAAGATTCTCGTTAAAACGATTAGGAGTCGACAATGAATATTGAGCAGCTGTCAATCGATTCAAAGCGTCATAACTATAATTGTAATTTTTCAGGTTAGTATCTATTGGATTAGTGGTTTTCCAATAGGTTTGGCTTATATTTCCATTAAACAATGCTGTACCAGTAGAAGGATTGTTATAATTAATTTTAAAACCAAACAAATCTCCAGATTCCATAGTAATATCATTATTACTTGAATTAGAATCATTGATTCCTTTCAACCATCCACGGATATTATAAGTATAATCAACTTTCTGTAAACGAGATTGTGTAGTTTTCCCTCCTACTCCTTTTTCTTTTAATTGACCTAATTCATCATAAACATTAGAAACAAGCAGTTCTTCTGCCTGGTTATTTATCTTTTGGATTTGTGTTAACAAACGTCCCTGATGATCATAAGTAAAATTATCTATAATCGTAGTTGTTAAATTATTTTTAGTATGATTAGTGGTAGTTTTCATTGCTTTACCTACAAAATCAAGATCTGTTTTTACTTTTTGAATTGAACCTAAAAAATTATTATTAGAATAATTGTATATCGGACGACCTTTCTCGTCATAATAAAAAACATTAGTAATCCAATTAGAACTTCCTAAAACACGGATTTTACTTCCAGTTGCTAATGACTTCGTAGCTGTACTTGGTATAATTTGTGGATTTGTACCGACGGGTTCCGAAACACCTCCATCTTTATCAAAATCATAATCATCATAATAATTAATAATATGAAGCTCTACAATATCTGTACGAGGAAATGAATTATTAGTATAGTAAGTACTTATTCCGTCTAATGGAGGTGTTGTTCCTCTGCTTTCAAAATGAATTGTTTCAAGATTTAAATCACCTTGTAAACCAGTCCTACTTTTACTACTGCTTATTAATCCTGTATAAACAGGACGGCTAAATGCATCATATTTGGTAAAAAGCCATTTATTCTGAGCTTTTAAATTTGGATCCTGAGTTAGAACAGCTCTGTCTAATTTATCATATACTATATACTCCCATTCTTTACCTGGTAATTTCTTTTCTACTAAACGATTTCTATAATCGTATTTGTACTGATAGCATAGTTCATCTAAAACATTTGTATTCCCATTAGCTGTTCCTGTTATTGTTGCTGTAAATGTACTACCAGCCTGAGCATGAAATCCATCTGATAATGTAATTGAATTTGTTGCTGTAAGGTTCAAAGTATTACCTGAAGATACTAATTCAGTAGAGCTAACATTACTTTGGTTAGCTGAATTAGAAGACACTCCTAAATCAGAGGCTTTAGGAGGAATAACATAAGTTAAATTTCCATAATCATCATAAACATAATAAGTATCGTGAATTATATTATTATCATAAGTACGCTTTAAAATAATTTTATCTTGCTTGTCTTTAAATTCTTCAGTAGTATGATCTTTAGGATTGAGCTGACCTGATTGCCAATTTTCATCTTTCGTTACTGTTTTGTACAGCTCATTGACATTATAAGAAGTTGTTCCTCCTGTCAATGTTGGGGTATAGGTATCATCTGCAAAAGACAAACTAACTCCAAAATTCTTTACTTCATTAACACCATTACTCTGATAATCCAATTTTATTTCATTACCGCTCCCTAATCTCCAATCATAACCCGGAGAAGCTTGTTTTAATATCCTATTAAGCGGAGAAGCTTCTAACTGTTTCTCTGAGTAAGGATTAGTCGTGTTTTCGTATTTAGAATTATTGGAATAATACGGAATAACCTCTGCCAAAGCACTCCCTCTATAAAGTCCTCCATCGGATACAGCAGCATAGGGTAAATAATCTTTTACTTGTCTTCCAAAAGTATCATATTCGATAGGAGTAATAATATCGTGACTATTGCCCCCAGCTCGGATACCTATATTTTGCATGGGTCTACCTAAACCATCAAAATAAGCTATAGTTTCTATTTTTTCATTGTTATTCAATGAATTAACATTGGTTGTTGGTGTTGTTGGTGTAATAGTATGAATATAATTTTCATTACTTAAAATATTGTAAATAATTGGCTGGGCATTAACGGTAACATTTGCTGATGGAGATGAGCTATTTCCTCCTAAACTAGCCACTATTATATAATTACCTGGTGGTGCTGTAACTGTAGCTCCTGAAAAGATTACTCCAGCTGACGGAATGGCTGAATAGGTATATGAAGCATTATAGTTAGTAATTGTAAAACTTCCGGTACTTACAGTAGATGTTGGCTGAATAACAGCACTCAAAATTGGAGTATTTAAACCTGGTAATTGCTTAACTTCTACGGTAGTTGAAGCATAATAATATTGATAA
>NZ_JNCA01000021.1 GCF_000695795.1 Flavobacterium seoulense
TGCTTTTTAGCACAGTTCATTACGAGTCCCGACACTTCGGGACGAAGTAATCACACTAAGATTAGAGAGATAATACCAATCTTAATTCTTAATTCTTAATTCTTAATTCTTAATTCTTAATTCTTAATTCTTAATTCTTAATTCTTAATTCTTAATTCTTAATTCTTAATTCTTAATTCTTAATTCTTAATTCTTAATTCTTAATTCTTTTTAGGATTTTCTTCATAATAACGTGCTTCAATTCGTTTAATATCTTTAATCGAATTTCTAGCCCAATCCAAACGTTTTTCTAAAATTTCAGCATCGGTCAATTGCCAGTTAATATCTGATCGTCGCAATCTGTTCGTTAAATCCTGAATAATAATGGCTGCCGAAACCGAAATATTTAAACTCTCGGTAAAACCTACCATTGGAATTTTAAGAAATCCATCGGCGTTTTTCATCACTTCTTCCGACAAACCTTCTTTTTCAGTCCCAAAAAACAAAGCGCTGGGTTTAGTAATATCAAACTTTTCTACCGTACAATCCATTTCGTGCGGCGTAGTGGCTATAATTTGGTAACCCTGATTTTTTAACGAACTAATACATCCTGAAACCGAATCGTGTCTTTTAATATCAACCCATTTTTGAGCACCTAATGCAATTTGCTTGTCGATGCGTTTACCAAAACGTTCTTCGATTACATTCAATTCCTGAATTCCAAAAACCTCACAGCTACGCATCACTGCCGAGGTATTGTGCAACTGAAAAACATCTTCAACAGCTACAGTAAAATGCTTGGTTCTGTTTTTTAAAACTTCTAAAAAACGTTCTTTACGGTTATCAGTCAGTATATTTTCAAGAAATGCGAGGTAATCTAAATCAATCATTTTTATTTGTATTTGGCGCAAAAATAGTAAAAAGAAAAAAAAGCCACGAATGGACTGATTTCTTTATCGAAATTCAATCACAAATTACATGAATTAGCACTTATTAATTTGTGTGAATTTGTGTAATTTGCGGTGATTCTTTTCTTGTAATAAAAAAATCATATAATCCCTCAAATCAATATGAAGAAAAAATTAGTCGTTTTAACAGGAGCCGGAATCAGTGCCGAAAGTGGTTTAAAAACTTTTAGAGACAGCGACGGACTCTGGGAAGGACACAATGTAATGGACGTAGCTTCGCCGGAAGGATGGCGAAAAAACCCCGAATTGGTTTTGGATTTTTACAATCAAAGAAGACGCCAACTCAAAGAAGTAAAACCTAATTTGGGACATCGGGAATTAGCCCAGCTTCAAATTCATTTTGATGTGCATATTATTACACAAAATGTAGATGATTTGCATGAACGCGCCGGCAGCAAAAAAGTATTACATCTGCATGGTGAACTCTTAAAAGTAAGAAGTACGAAGAACACTAAGTTTATTCTGGAATGGGAAGGTGATTTGAATTTAGGCGATGTCGATAGTCAAAAAAATCAATTGCGTCCGCATATTGTTTGGTTTGGCGAGTCAGTTCCTGCTTTTGATGAAGCCATTACTATTACTGAAACCGCCGATTATTTTGCTGTTATTGGTACTTCCTTACAAGTGTATCCCGCTGCCGGTTTAATCGCTTTTGTACCTCAAAATATTCCTGTTTTTTATATCGATCCAAATCCTATCCAGATTCCGGATTTGAGAAATCCTTTAGAAACTATTCCGCTAAATGCCAGCGAAGGCGTTCCGTATTTAAAAAATAGCTTATTGGCCCAATTTCAATAAAAGAAGAAAAAAATAACTCAAACAAGTAAAAAACTTCTAACTTCTAACGGCTAGCTTCTAACTTCTCATTATATTTGTGCCTTTCGAAAAAATATCAAAACAATGACGACTTTAAACGAATTGAATGCTATCTCTCCTATCGATGGAAGATATAGAAATAAAACTCAAAACTTAGCTCCTTTTTTCTCAGAAGAAGCTTTAATCAAATACCGTGTATTAGTAGAAGTTGAATATTTTATCTCTTTATGCGAAGTACCTTTGCCACAGTTAAAAAACGTAGATTCTAATTTATTTGAAAGTTTACGTGCTATTTATAAAAATTTCTCTACTGAAGATGCGCTTTGGATTAAAGAAACTGAAAAAGTAACTAATCACGATGTTAAAGCCGTTGAATATTTTATCAAAGATGCTTTTGAAAAATTAGGTTTATCAGAATACAAAGAATTCATCCATTTTGGGTTGACTTCTCAGGATATCAACAATACCGCTATTCCGCTTTCGACAAAAGAAGCTTTTGAGCAGGTGTATATGCCTACACTAGTTACTTTAATTTCTAAATTAAAAGAATTAAGCGCAGAATGGAAGGATGTACCAATGCTTGCCCGCACTCACGGACAACCGGCTTCTCCTACCCGTTTAGGTAAAGAAATTGCAGTTTTTGTAGAGCGTATCGAAGAGCAAATGCGTTTGTTATTCAACACTCCGTTTGCAGCTAAATTTGGTGGAGCAACCGGAAATTACAATGCGCATCACGTGGCTTATCCACAAATTGACTGGAAACAATTCGGGACTAAATTTGTTGAAGAAAACCTTGGATTACACCATTCGTTCCCAACAACCCAAATTGAGCACTACGATCATTTTGCAGCATTTTTTGATGCTTTAAAGAGAATCAACAATATTATTATCGATTTAGACCGTGATATCTGGACGTATGTGTCGATGGAATATTTCAAACAAAAAATCAAAGCGGGAGAAATTGGTTCATCGGCTATGCCACATAAAGTAAATCCAATTGATTTTGAAAATTCAGAAGGAAACTTAGGAATTGCTAACGCTATTTTCGAGCATTTATCGGCTAAATTACCTATTTCAAGATTGCAGCGCGATTTGACTGACAGTACTGTTTTAAGAAATGTGGGGGTACCAATGGGACATACTATCATTGCATTTGAAGCTACTTTGAAAGGATTAAACAAATTGTTGTTGAACGAGTCTAAATTCCACGAAGATTTAGAAAACAACTGGGCTGTTGTTGCCGAAGCTATCCAGACAATTTTACGTCGTGAGGCTTATCCAAATCCTTATGAGGCTTTAAAAGGCTTGACCAGAACAAACGAAGCGATTACTAAAAAATCAATGCATGAGTTCATTGGAACATTAGAAGTTTCGGATGAAATTAAAGCCGAATTATTAAAAATAACACCAAGTAACTTTTTAGGAATCTAATTAGAAAAACATATTTATTTTTAAAAAGCTATCCTAATCGATAGCTTTTTTTGTAAAACCATATTAATTATACAATAAAATTGCATAACAAAAGTCGTTTTATTATATTTAGCAGAATTGTAAAAACACCGAATACTATATGAGTACAGTCTCCGCAGTTGCTGAAGCATCACATCATTTAAAACCCTTAATCAGCGATTTAGGATTAATCCTTATGACTGCAGGAATTGCAGTATTGTTGTTTAAGAAAATGAAGCAACCCTTAGTTTTAGGATACTTAATTGCCGGATTTTTAGCTGGAAACCACTTTGATTTTTTCCCTTCCATAAGAGATATGCGAAGTGTTGAAGTCTGGGCCGAAATTGGGGTTATTTTTCTTCTTTTTAGTTTGGGACTCGAATTTAGTTTTAAGAAACTGATGAAAGTGGGCGGTACCTCCTCTATCACGGCGATTACCCAAATCGTTTTTATGACCATTATAGGTTACTGTGTAGGACAATGGATGGGCTGGGACAATATGGATAGTATTTTCCTGGGTGCAACACTTTCAATTTCATCAACAACCATTATTATCAGGGCATTTGACGAACTGGGTGTTAAAGGGAAAAAATTCGTCGGAATCGTATTTGGAGCCTTAATTGTCGAAGATATTGTCGCTATTTTAATGCTAGTTTTATTGTCTACTATTGCCGTAAGTAATCAGGTTTCGGGAGGCGAATTAATACAATCGGTATTAAAATTAATTTTCTTTTTAATCATCTGGTTCTTAGGAGGAATTTTTATTATTCCAACAATCCTGAAAAAAGCAAAACACCTTTTGACCGACGAGATGCTGCTTATTATTTCGGTAGCACTTTGTTTGATGATGGTGATGTTTGCTGCCAATGTTGGTTTTTCTCCTGCTTTGGGTGCTTTTATTATGGGATCCATTATTGCTGAAACTACGCAGGCTGAAAAAATCGAACATTTAATACAGCCTGTAAAAGATTTATTTGGAGCCGTTTTCTTTGTATCTGTGGGAATGTTAATTAATCCTGACACTTTAATTACTTATGCCTTACCTGTTGCTTTAATTACCTTAGTAACTGTTTTTGGAAAAGCATTAAGTTCCTCCGCCGGAGCTTTAATTTCGGGACAACCTTTAAAACAATCTGTACAAACCGGAATGAGTCTGGCGCAAATTGGAGAGTTTTCTTTTATCATTGCAACTCTTGGAATGACCTTAAAAGTAACCAGTGAGTTTTTATATCCAATAATCGTTGCCGTATCAGCAATTACTACTTTTACGACTCCTTTTTTAATTAAATATGCCGAACCTTTCTCTGAAAAATTAGAACAAAAACTACCCCGAAGATGGGTAAGACGAATTGATCGTTATAGTGCTAATGCACAGGCTATTCAATCAGTAAGTACATGGCAGGTGGTTATTAGAGCCCATGTGGTACAAATTATACTGCATGCTATTATTATCACTTCTATCATCTTGATGTCTTCAAAATTTGTGATGCCATTAGTCGAAAATTCGAGATTTGGAAACGCTATTGCTGCATTAATCACCATGATTGCTATTTCTCCTTTTTTATGGGCGCTTTCATTACGCAGAGTCGCCGTAAAAGAAGTCGATCAGTTATTTGAAGAACGAAAATACCGAGGTCCTATTTTGATGCTTTTCTTTTTCAGAATGGGATTAGCTGTATTTTACATTGGATTTTTATTAAATATCTTTTTCTCACCTGTAACAGCCTTTTTTGCTCTGGTATTTGCTATTGTTATTTATTTGTTTTTTCCGAAAAAACTACACGAGCAATACCACAAAATTGAAAATCATTTCCTTACCAATCTCAACGACAGAGAAGAAAAGAAAATCGACCGACGCTATGCTAATTTACATCCCTGGGACGGACACATGACTACTTTTGAAATTTCAAAAGAATCTAATTTGGCAGGAAAAACATTGCGTGAAATAAAAATGAGAGAATTGGTAGGTGTTAATATTGCTTATATTAAACGTGGCGAACTTATTATTCAAATTCCTAACAAATTAGAGCGTTTGTTTCCTGGTGATGAAATATGTGTGATAGGAACTGACGCACAGGTAAAAGAATTTTCTAATTTCCTTACTCAAAATGAGGTTGCTATCCCAAGAAAAGTCACAGAACAAATTATATTACGCCAAATTGAATTAACTAACGAAGAATTCATAGGAAAATCAGTAGGACAATCTAAGTTAAGAGAACGCACACATGGCTTATTAGTAGGCGTTGAACGAAAAGGGCAGCGTATTCTTAACCCGGAATCGAATATTATTTTAGAAAAAAATGATTTGATATGGCTGGTAGGTGAGAAACGATTAATGGCTGAGATATTTAAAGAGTAATTTTCATTTTAAATACAATCAAAAATACCTGAACGATTTGTTCAGGTATTTTTGATTGTTTTCGTTCTAAAAATAAAGCCTTTAGAGCTATTTTTTCAATTGAATTTTAAGTAAATTTATAGTATCAAGATATAATTATCCTGCAATTTCCTCTAGGAAATTCTATAAGAGCACTAACTAAATACTAATTGAAAAACTATTTAAAATGGCATTTATAGATTATTACAAAGTATTAGAAGTAGACAAAAAGGCTACGGAAGCGGAGATTAAAAAAGCCTTCCGGAAATTAGCTCGTAAATACCATCCCGACATTAACCCCAATGATAAAGATGCTGAAAAGAAATTCAAAGAAATCAATGAGGCTAATGAAGTTTTAGGCAACGCTGAAAAAAGAAAAAAATACGATGCCTACGGTGAAAACTGGCAACACGCCGCCGAATTTGAAAAAGCCAATCAGCGGCAAACGTATTACGGCAAAACGGGTTCTCATGAAGAATTTAATTCTTACGGAAGAGATGGCGATGATTATTCTGATTTCTTCGAATCTTTATTTGGCAACAGTGGTCGAAATCGTGGCAGAAGCCAACAATTTAAAGGAAGTGATTTTAGTACTGAACTACATCTTGACCTAGCAGAAGTATATACTACTCAAAAAAAGACCGTTAGTGTTAACGGGAAGAATATTCGTTTTACCATTCCTGCCGGTGTTGAAAACGGACAAACCATTAAAATTTCAGGACATGGCGGAGACGGTATTGGCGGCGGACCAAAAGGTGATTTGTACATTACTTTTTCGATAGAAAACCATCCTGATTTTAAAAGAGATAAAAACAATTTATACACTACCGCAACCATCGATTTGTATAAAGCTGTTTTAGGTGGCGAGATTACTGTGCCCACTTTTGACGGGAAAGTAAAACTAAAAATTACACCGGGAACCCAAAACGGAACGCAAGTAAAATTGAAAGGAAAAGGATTCCCTGTTTACAAAAACGAAGGTCATTTTGGCGATTTATACATTACTTTTCAGGTAAAAATCCCAACAAATCTCACTAACAAAGAACTGGAATTATTTACTGAACTATCTAAATTAAGAGCATCATGAGTACCGAAAACTTTATTCCCCTAACCACATTATGCCTGCATTATAAACTCGAAATTAGTTTTTTTAATACTCTAAATGAGAATGGCTTAATCGAAATTCAATTTGTCGATAACATTCAATATGTACACAAGGAATCTATATATGAGATCGAAAAAATAGTGCGAATGCATCAGGATCTTGAAGTAAATATTGAAGGAATTGATGTGGTGCTTAATTTACTTCAAAAAATTGATGCGCTACAAACTGAACTATTACAAGTAAGAAACCGATTGTTGCTGTATGAAAACTAACTCCATGACTATAAAACAAGTAGGAAATCAATTATTTTTTATATTTTTAGCAACTTATTAAAAAATAACCAACCAAAATCCTACTGATGAACCAGATAAAACAGTTTTTAGTCTTAGTATTTTTTCTTTTTTCGTTAATAGAAATTAGCGCTGCAAATCCAAATGCGCCTTTGAATTTAAGAAGTTTTGACAAACAGAATCCTATTGGTACAAATGACAATGCTTATTTTGGCTGGCATACCAGCGATCCTGATAGTAATGAAATTCAATCGGCTTATCAAATTATTGTTTCTTCGAGTCTGGACAATCTTAAAGCAAACAAAGGAGATATCTGGGACAGCAAGAAAACCAATTCCCGAAAACAAAACTATATTTATCTTGAAGATACTTCGCTCAAAGCAGCAACAACATATTACTGGAAGGTGCGCAGCTGGGACAAAGACGGTAATGTAAGTCCATATTCAGTCACTGCAACTTTTACAACAGGTTTATTGACGAACCAAGATTGGGCATTAGCACAATGGATAAAAAGGGATTCTAAGGATAACGACGATTATACTTATTTTAGAAAAAAAGCCAGTCTTCCTAACGAAACGATCAAAAAAGCAATCACTTACATATCAGCCTGTCACAGTTATGAATTGTATGTAAACGGACAATTTGTAGGCAAAGGATTCAATCATCATTATCCACAATATAGCTACTATAATGCTTGGGATATTACTGCTTTGTTAAATAAAAATTCCGAAAATCTATTCGCTTTACTAACGCACTGGTATGGTGGTGGTCAAGGTCGCGCCACAGGAACACGAGGTGTCATTTCAAAAACCATTATCGAATATACCGATGGCACACAAAGCATTATTGGTACTGACAAATCCTGGAAACAAACACAAGCCGCTCAATGGGCTTCAAATCAAAAGCAACGTGGTGGCGAAGGTGTAGGCCGAATCGAAACTGTAGATGCCCGTAAAAATATTGCTAACTGGAATAACTTAAAACTAAACGACGCTAACTGGGCAAATGCTTTTGAAATAGGCTCACAGCCTACTACGCCTTGGACAGGAACTTTACAATCTGATTTAACCAGAGTAATCGAAAAAGAAATCAAAGCTAAAAACATTCAACATTTAGGGAACGGTAAATACCTTATTGATTTAGGCAAAATTTACACAGGAAGTTTTAAAATTGCTTTTGATGAAAAAACTGCAGGAGATACTATCAAAATGCTGGGCGGTTATGCCTTAAATTCAGAAGGAAAAATTGATATTAAATCGAATCAATCGACTAATTTGAGTTTTAATTTTGTTCCAAGTGGAAATAATTCTGTTTTCAATCCTTATGTTTATTTTGGGATGCGTTATTTAGAAATTGACAATACTCCTAATGAACTTAATCAAAATAATGTTAGTTTCATTAGCCGTCATTTCGAATTAGATCCTGCTCACATATCATTCGAATCTTCGAATACCATGCTTAATAATGTGTGGGAATTAATGACCCATACTTTAATTTTAGGAGCACAAGAAGATTTTGTTGACACTCCTACCCGAGAAAAAGGGGCTTTTTTATTAGATAGCTGGGCTCAGGCAGTTCCGTCTATGAGTATAATGAATGACCGAACGATGAATAGTCGCGCATTGAAACAATTTATGGAATCGCAAGATCAATATTGGCCTGACGGTCGATTGAATGCCGTTTATCCAAACGTTGACGGTGCCAGAGATATTCCCGATTTTACACAATCGTATTTGGTGTGGGTTTGGGATTATTATACACAAACAGCTAATATTGAATTCTTAAAATCCAATTATCCCCGTTTGAAAAAAGTGGCTGATTATGTTGACACCTATAAAAATCAACAAACAGGATTAATCCACCAACTTAAAGGCGGAAAAGGTCCTTATGAATTTGGAATTATAGACTGGCCTCCTACAATGCGTTATGGTTATGATATGACAGCCGAATCAAGAACTGTCATTGATGCTTATGCTTATGAAAATTTTAATATCATTTCTAAAATTGCCGAAGTACTAGGCAACACAGCCGATAAAACAGTTTACGCCAACAAAGCCGAAGCGATTAAAAAAGCTATCAATACCCAATTAATTAATAAAGACGGTGTTTACATTGATGGAATAAATAACAATCAAACCGTTAGTACGCATGTTTCACAGCACGCTAATATTTTTCCTTATGCCTTAAATATTGTTCCTGAAACGAATAAAAAACAAGTTATTGATGAAATCAAGAGCCAAAAAATGAGCGTAGGAATGGTAACACTACGTTGGCTACCAGAATCTCTTGGTCTTGCTGATGAAGGAAAACATTTAATCGATTTATACACAAATACAGAATGGGATGGCTGGGCAAAAACAATTGCTCTTGGTGGAACTGCAACTTGGGAATCCTGGGATGCAAATAACACTAACCAAAGTTTATCTCATCCATGGGGAACAGTAGGTTTATTAGGAATCCAAAACTATATTTTAGGTATAAAAGCTCTGACACCACAGCATGAAAAAATTCAGATAAAGCCATTGTGGTTTGGAGACAAACTGACTGCTGCTAAAGGAAATTACACTACTGATAAAGGAATAATCAGAGTCGACTGGAATTACACTAACAATAAATACCATTTAAAAATTACAGTTCCTAACAATATTACCGCTAAAGTATATTTGCCAAAATGCTATAAAACAGGAACTAAAATCAAATTAGACAATAAAGAAATAGCTGCTACCGAAGATGGAAATTATCTTTACATTGATAACATTGGCTCAGGAGAACATCATTTAGAGCGATAATTCATTTTTTGAAAAACATTAGAAAACACAACCAAAAATGAAAATTAAAGCACTTATTTTATTTATTTTCTGTTTTAATACAATACAGTCACAAGAATTTATTCCGTTATGGTCAAAAGGCAAAATGCCTAATACCAAAGGAATGAAATTAGAACATATTGAAGAAAGAGAGCGTATTACCCAGCTAGCTCAACCGGGTATGTATGCTTTTTTTACATCCAAAGAAGAAAATACAGGAAGTGCTGTCTTAATTTGTCCGCCGGGTGGTTATGCAAAACTCACTTACAATATTGCGGGATTCCAATTTGCAAAATGGCTTAATACAATGGGAATTAATGCTTTTGTGTTAATTCATCGGTTACCAACTTCTCCTGATTTGGTCGAAAGAGAAAAAGGACCTATTCAGGATGCACAAAGAGCGATGAAAATAATTCGTTCTAATGCTGTAAAATGGGAAATTAATACGTCAAAAATTGGTGTAATGGGCGCTTCGGCTGGCGGACATTTGGCTACAACCTTGGGAACTCATACTGAAGATTATTCTTCAATTAAAGATAATCTGGATCAATTTTCTTTCCAACCCAACTTTATGGTTTTAATTTCGCCAGTGATAACTATGGGTAAATTTGCACACAAAGGAAGTCTCGAAAATTTTTTAGGAAAAAATCCAACTCAAAGTCAACTTGATTCTTTTTCAAATGAAAATCGGGTAACAATTACTACTCCAGCTGCTTTTATTATTTTGGCACAAAATGATCCTGTCGTGAATCCTATTAATGGTATTCTTTTTTATCAGTCTATGATTGAAAAAAACATTTCAGGAAGTTTACATGTTTTTCCTGAAGGCGGTCATTCTATTGCTCTTATGAATAATCCAAAATCTATTAATGTATGGACTAAATTGTGTGAAGAATGGTTCTTTGATTTAGGTTTATTCGATAAAACCAAAACTGAAATTACTTCAAATAAAAATAATTTATTGAAAACCAATCGTTTTTAAATCTTTTTTTCGGGTAAAAACAAAAACACAAAAACCTAAATATCAACACATTAACCATTTTTTAAAAAATATTTCAAAAAAACATTTAAAACATTTGTATATACAAATAAAAAAAGTGTTACATTTGTACCAACAAACAACAAAAAGTACTGGAATGAAAATTGAAGATGAAATAAAAAGTACGGTTCCATTAGATCTTTCAAAAAAAGTTATTCTTAATATTATGTATACACAGAATATTTTGGGTGAAAAATTTAATGAAGTTTTAAAACCTTACGATTTATCAGGAGAACAATACAATGTGTTACGCATACTTAGAGGACAAAAAGGAAATCCGGCAAATATGTGCGTGCTTCAGGAGCGAATGATAGCTAAAACGAGTAACACTACCCGATTGGTTGATAAATTATTGTTGAAGGAATTTGTTACCCGAAATGTTTGCCCTGATAACCGAAGAAAAATAGAAGTACTAATTACTCAAAAAGGATTGAATGTTTTAAAAGAATTAGATCCTAAAGTAATTGAACATGAGAATGCATTTACAAGCAATTTAAATACTGAAGAATTAGAACAATTAAATACATTATTAGAAAAATACCGAAATCATTAATATTATGAGCAACTTTTTAGAAAATCAAAACTGGAGATACGCAACAAAGAAATTTGATGCAACAAAAAAAATAGCAACTGAAGATTTAAACACTTTAAAAGAAGCAATTCGTCTGAGTTCTTCTTCATATGGATTACAACCTTATAAAGTAATCATTGTTGAAAATCCTGAATTAAGAGCTAAAATTCAACCTGCAGCCTGGGGACAATCACAAATAGTTGATGCTTCGCACCTTATCGTTTTTGCAAATGAAACACAGCTGCAAAACGAAAATATTGACAACTATATAAATAACATCAGCAATACAAGAAATATACCTGTAGAAGCGTTATCTGGATATGCTGATTTTATGAAATCAAAATTGGTAACTTTATCAGATGAAGCTAAATCTATTTGGACGGCAAAACAAACTTATTTAGCTTTAGGAAATTTATTAAATGCAGCGGCTGAACTAAAAATTGACGTCACTCCTATGGAAGGTTTTGTACCTGAACAAGTAAATGAAATTTTAGGTCTGGATAAATTAGGACTTAACACTTCACTTATTGCAACATTAGGTTACCGTCATGAAGGAGATGACACGCAGCATTACAAAAAAGTTAGAAAATCAGAAGAAGAATTGTTTATCACTCTATAATTATTAATCAAATTTAAATTCAACAAAAATGAAAAATTTAAAAACAATTGCAATTGCATTATTCGTAGCGGCAGCTAGTATTTCAGTAAACGCTCAAACTAAAAAAATTGACGTAAAAGCATCTACTATTAAATGGGTAGGTAAAAAAGTAACCGGAGAGCACTCAGGAACTGTAAACTTCAAAGACGGAGCTGTAGTTTTAAAAGGAAAAAAATTAGTTGGTGGTACTTTTACTGTTGACATGACTTCATTAACAGCTACAGATTTAACCGGAGAATACCAAGGAAAATTGAATGGTCACTTGAAAAATGACGATTTCTTTGCTACTGACAAACACCCAACAGCTACTTTAGTTTTCAAAAAAATTGCAGCTAAAACAGCTAATGTTTATGCCGTAACTGCTGATTTAACTATCAAAGGAATTACTAAACCAGTTTCTTTTGACCTTACTGTAAACGCAAATTCCGCTACAACAGCATTTAAAGTTGACAGAACTAAATATGACATTAAATACAGCTCAGGTAACTTCTTCCAAAACTTAGGAGACAAAACTATCAATGACGAATTTGATTTAGCAGTTGCTTTAAAATTCTAATTGAACACTCATAATTACTTAGACAACCCTAGCATTCATTTGTTGGGGTTTCTTTTTTTATAGCATAAAAAATATCCCAAATAAAATTCATTTTTTTATTTTATAGTATTTGAATATTAAAATTACATTACTATATTTGCAACATGAAAACAATTACAAATAATACTTGGTGGTGGAACAATTTACGTCAATAGTCGTGAACTAAGCTCCTATGGTATTATTATCTATAAATATAAAAGGCTTGTCATCACGACAGGCCTTTTTTTTATGCCAAACAACTTAAACAAATGCTTACCAATTTTTAAATTTATTCCAATTGAAACAATTTAAATTAAATACAAAATTCAAACAAATACTAGCTGACACGATTACTCCTGTTAGTGTGTATTTTAAAATAAGAGATAAATTCCCTAATAGTCTTTTGCTGGAAAGTAGTGATTATCACGGAAACGATAATAGTTTTTCCTACATTTGCTGCAATCCTATTGCTTCGATTAAAATAGAAAACGAAACTATTTTTAAGCAATTTCCTGACGGAACTACTGAAATAATTGCTATCGATGCTCAAACGAATATTCCTGAAGTAATCCAACAATTTTCTGGACAATTCAAGTCTGAGAAAAACAATTTCAAGTTCATCAATAATGGATTGTTTGGTTACATTTCTTATGATGCTGTTCGTTATTTCGAAAAAGTAACCATTGCAAAAAAAGAAAACAGCAATACCATTCCTGATGTATATTATGCGGTTTACCAAAATATCATTGCCATTAATCATTTCAAGAATGAGGCATATATTTTCTGCCATAGTTTAGACGATCGCAACAATATTGCCGAAATTGAGCAATTAATGCAATCAAGAAATATTCCTTCGTATAAATTTTCGAAAGAAGGAGAAGGTTATTCTAACCTAACTGACGAAGAATTCAAACACAATGTAGCCTTGGCTAAAAAACATTGTTTCCGCGGAGATGTGTTCCAATTAGTACTTTCAAGAAGGTTTACCCAAGGTTTTAAAGGAGATGAATTCAATGTTTACCGCGCTTTAAGAAGCATTAACCCTTCTCCTTACCTATTCTTTTTTGACTATGGCGATTTCAAGATATTTGGTTCTTCACCTGAAGCCCAAATTATTGTAAAAGACCGTAAAGCCGAAATTCATCCTATTGCAGGAACTTTTAGACGCACCGGTGATGATGAAAAAGATGCTGATTTGGCTAAAAAATTATCCGAAGACAAAAAAGAAAACAGCGAACACGTAATGTTAGTAGATTTGGCTCGAAATGATTTAAGCCGTCATGGACACAACGTAAATGTAGAGCGTTACAGAGAAGTTCAGTTTTTCTCTCACGTAATTCACTTAGTTTCTAAAGTTACCGGACATTTACATGATAATGCTACGGCAATGCAGGTTGTTGCCGATACTTTCCCTGCAGGAACTTTAAGTGGCGCACCAAAACACAGAGCCATGCAATTAATTGAAGATTACGAAAAAACCAATCGTAATTTTTATGGTGGTGCTATTGGTTTTATGGACTTTGAAGGCAATTTTAATCACGCTATCATGATTCGTACTTTCCTGAGTAAAAATCATCAATTGCATTGTCAGGCAGGAGCCGGAATTGTAGCCAGTTCTGATGAAGAAAGCGAAATGCAGGAAGTATATAACAAATTAAGAGCTTTAAATGCCGCTTTAGATTTAGCGGAAACAATTTAAAAAGAAAAAAAGTTAAGAGTTAAATGTTAAGCGAAAACGCATAATTCATACTTTCAACTTTAAATAAAACATTAAGAGTTAAACGTTAAGCAGCAAATCGCATAACCTCTAACTCATAACACACAACTTTAAATAAAAAGTTAAGAGTTAAATGTTAAGCGAAAACGCATAACCTCTAACTTATAACACACAACTTTATATAAAATGAAAAAAATACTAGTTATAGATAATTACGATAGCTTCACTTACAATCTGGTGCATTATCTGGAAGATCTAAATTGTGAGGTTACTGTTTATAGAAATGATGAATTTGAATTAGACGAAATCGCTCATTTCGATAAAATTCTACTTTCTCCCGGACCTGGAATTCCTGATGAAGCTGGTTTATTAAAACCTGTTATCGAAAAATACGGTGCTACAAAAAGCATTTTTGGCGTTTGCCTTGGCCAGCAAGCCATTGGTGAAGTGTATGGCGGAACGCTTTCTAACTTAGATAAAGTCTATCACGGCGTTTCTTCAATGGTCAAAACATCGGTTAACGATGAGCTTTTATTTAAAGGTTTAGGAAACGAATTTGAAGTAGGCCGTTACCATTCATGGGTGGTTGACGCTACTTTGCCAGATGTTCTGGAAGCTACTTCTTTTGACGAAAACGGTCAGCTAATGTCGCTTCGTCACAAAACATTTGATGTTCGTGGAGTACAATTTCATCCTGAAAGTGTTTTAACTCCTAACGGAAAGAAAATGCTGGAAAACTGGGTGAATAGCTAGTAGGCAGTAATCAGTTTGCAGTATTCAGTAAAAAAAAACTTAGAACCTTAGTCACTTAGATTCTTAGCAACTTTAAAAAAATAATGAAAAACATATTAAATAGATTAATCAATAACGAATTGCTTTCTAAAGAAGAAGCAAAAAATGTTTTGGTTAATATTTCTAACGGAGATTATAATCCGAGTCAGATTGCCGCTTTTTTAACCGTTTACATGATGCGAAGCATTAGTATTGACGAATTAGCTGGTTTTAGAGAAGCGCTTCAGGAATTATGCGTTCGCATTGACTTAGCCGATTATAATACTATTGATTTAGTTGGTACCGGAGGAGACGGCAAAGACACTTTCAACATCTCTACTTTGGCATCATTTATAACAGCCGGAGCAGGTGTAAAAGTAACTAAACATGGTAACTACGGTGTTTCGTCTATTACAGGTTCAAGTAATGTAATGGAGAGTCTAGGAATTAAATTCAGTAATGATTCTGATTTCTTAAAAAAATGCGTCGATCAGGCGGGAATTTGTATTTTACACGCTCCGTTATTTCACCCTGCAATGAAAAATGTGGGACCTATTCGAAAAGAATTAGGAGTGAGAACCATTTTTAATATTTTGGGACCAATGATCAATCCATCGTTTCCTAAAAACCAATTACTAGGAGTTTTCAATCTGGAATTAGCCAGAATGTATGCTTATTTATATCAAAACACCGATAGTAATTTTACAATTGTACATGCCTTAGACGGATATGACGAAGTATCTTTAACCGGAGCTACAAAAGTAATTACGCACAGCACAGAAAGAATATTAAATCCGGAAGATTTTGGTGTTCAATTGATCCAGCAAAGCGAAATTGAAGGCGGAAAAACTGTTGAAGAATCGGCTCAGATGTTCTTGAATATTATTTCTGGAAAAGGTACTGAAGCCCAAAATAATGTAGTTTGTGCCAATGCGGGTCTTGCTATTGCTACCGTAACCGGATGTACACCTTTACAAGGATTTGAACAAGCCAAAGAAAGTTTATTCTCTGGAAGAGGATTGGCAGCTTTGAAAAAATTACAGGAGTTAAGTTTTTAATTGAAAGATTTAATGATTTAATGATTTAAAAATTGAAAGATTATGACAAAATCATTTGAAGAATTTGAAGTTTACCAAAAGGGAATTTTATTAACTAAATTGATTTTTAAATTATTAGAAAATAAATCTTTCGAAAAAGAATTCAGTTTTAAAGATCAAATTAAAAGAGCCGTTATTTCAATTACAAATAATATTGCAGAAGGTTCTGAATACAATAATAACAAGCAATTAATACGTTATCTCAAAATTTCTAAAGGTAGTTGTGCCGAAGTTAGAAGTATGCTGGTTTTAGCTAGAGAATTAGAATTAATATCACAATTAGAAATTGAAAAAAGTTATAATTTAAGCATTGAGATTTCTCAAAACTTATCCAACTTTATAAAATATTTAAACACTAAAATTAAAGAGTAGTTTGTTGCAACATGACAAATTTTTCAATCTTTAAATTTTTTAATCTTTAAATTAATTAAATGAACATACTAGATAGAATCATAATCGACAAGAAACAAGAAGTTATTCTTAAAAAATCAATCATTCCGGTTTCTCAATTAGAAGCTTCGGTTTTCTTTGATAAAAAGATCATTTCATTAAGTAATAATTTAAGAAACAGTAACTCTGGAATTATTGCTGAACACAAACGTCGTTCTCCTTCTAAAAAAGAAATCAATTACAGTTTTACAGTAGAAGAAGTAGCAAAAGGATACGAAAGTGCCGGTGCTTGTGGGATTTCTGTACTAACAGACGGAAAATATTTTGGTGGCTCTTTGGACGATTTACTTTTAGCAAGAGCATCGGTAAATATTCCGCTATTGCGAAAAGAATTCATTGTTGACGAATACCAAATCTTAGAAGCTAAAGCGCATGGAGCTGATTTGATTTTGCTAATCGCAGCGGTTCTAACACGTGAAGAAATTAAATCTTTATCTGAATTTGCTAAAAGTTTAGGATTAGAAGTTTTATTAGAAGTTCACAATCAGGAAGAGTTAGAAAAATCAATTATGCCAACATTAGACATGATTGGAGTAAATAACAGAAACCTGAAAACTTTCGAAGTCAGTCTGGATTTCAGTAAGCAATTAGTCGATTTAATCCCGAATGAATTTGTAAAAGTTTCTGAAAGTGGCATCAGCTCAGTTGAGGCTATCAACGAACTGAAACCTTATGGTTACAAAGGATTCTTAATTGGTGAAAACTTTATGAAAACCGATAATGCAGGAAAAGCTGCAACGGAATTTATTGAAAAGTTAGAAGTTAGGAGTTAGAAGCTGGAAGCTGGAAGAAAAAAGGCAGAAGGCAGAAAAAACTTTGCGATAAAAAAATAAAAATGAGTAAATCAGTCAAACATAACATAACGACTCCCTTCCCTTCGGGGAGGGCTGGGGTGGGGATAAAAATCTGCGGAATGAAATATCCCGATAATATTATCGAAGTAGGCTCGTTCCTGCCCGATTATATGGGATTTATATTTTGGGAAAAATCAGCCCGTTATTTTGACGGAATAATTCCTAACTTGCCAAAGTCAATTAAAAAAACAGGCGTTTTTGTTAATGAAACAATCGAAATCATTATCGAAAAAGTGCAAAAACACGATTTGCAAGCCGTACAATTACACGGAAAAGAATCTGTAGAATTTTGTTTAAATTTGAAATCTCAATTAGCTGCTGATATCGAAATTATAAAAGTTTTTTCGGTTGCTGATGATTTTGATTTCTCTGTTCTGACACCATTTGAAAATGCATGTGATTATTTTCTTTTTGATACCAAAGGAAAATTACCCGGAGGAAACGGAACTACTTTTGACTGGAAAGTTTTAGAAAATTATCCATCAACAAAGCCGTTTTTCTTAAGCGGCGGAATAGGAATTGATGAAATAGATGCTGTCAATGAAATAATAAAAACAAATTTGCCCGTTTATGCTATTGATGTAAACAGTAAATTTGAAATAGAACCAGGATTAAAAAACGTACAATTATGTAAGGATGCGCTACAACGCATTGTTGCCAATTAAAATATATAAAATGTCATACAACGTTGATGAAAAAGGCTATTACGGCCAGTTTGGAGGAGCTTACATTCCTGAGATGTTATACCCAAATGTAGAAGAATTACGCCAGCAATACCTAAAAATTACAGCTGAACCAGAATTTAAGGCTGAGTTTGACCAATTATTAAAAGATTATGTAGGCCGCCCAAGCCCTTTGTATTTTGCTAAAAGATTGTCTGAAAAATACAATACTAAAATTTATCTGAAAAGAGAAGATTTAAATCATACCGGAGCACACAAAATCAACAATACTATCGGACAGATTCTGGTTGCCAAAAAACTAGGCAAAAAACGTATTATTGCTGAAACTGGCGCCGGACAGCACGGTGTAGCTACAGCAACAGTTTGTGCTTTAATGGGACTCGAATGTATTGTATATATGGGCGAAATTGACATTCAGCGTCAGGCACCTAACGTAGCCAGAATGAAAATGCTTGGAGCTACCGTTCGTGCTGCACTTTCGGGTTCCAGAACGCTAAAAGATGCTACTAATGAAGCCATTCGTGACTGGATTAATAATCCTGTTGACACCCATTATATTATTGGTTCTGCTATTGGACCTCATCCTTATCCTGACATGGTAACACGTTTTCAGAGTGTTATTTCAGAGGAAATTAAATGGCAGTTAAAAGAAAAAGAAGGCCGTGAAAATCCTGATTATGTAATAGCTTGTATTGGCGGTGGTAGTAATGCTGCAGGTACTTATTATCATTTTTTACACGAACCTGAAGTAGGAATTATTGCTGTAGAAGCAGCAGGAAAAGGAATTCATTCCGGACACAGTGCTGCAACAAGTAAACTAGGAAAAGTAGGAATCATTCATGGTTGTAAAACCTTGTTGATGCAAACTCCTGACGGACAAATCACCGAACCTTATTCTATTTCAGCTGGTTTAGATTATCCCGGAGTTGGTCCTATGCACGCCCATTTGGCCGAAACAGGACGTGCCGAGTTTTTCTCTGTAACCGATGATGATGCTATGAAAGCCGGTCTGGAACTTTGTAAATTAGAAGGAATTATTCCAGCTATTGAATCTTCACACGCTTTAGCCGTTTTAAACGATAAAAAATTCAAACCGGAAGATGTTGTTGTCATTAGCCTTTCTGGTCGTGGTGACAAAGATTTAAATACTTATATCGATCATTTTAATTTTTAATTAAGGCGTTCACGCATAAAAATAAAGAACGTTCAATTTTCAAACCAAAACCAATGGAAAAATTATTCGCTTACGGAACTTTAAAAGACAAAGATATTCAGGAAAATATTTTTGGACGCTCTCTAAAAGGTGTTCCAGACAGACTGATAGGTTTTGTAATTAACTATATCGAAATTGAAGAAGAATTTGGAATAGAAAAATACCCAATTATCGTGGCTACCGAAAATCCAGACGATATTGTTGAAGGATTAGTCTATGATATTAGCGAACAAGACGTTTATCTTGCTGATACCTACGAAGGTTTGCATTACAGACGTATCGAAGTAACCTTAGAATCGCTTCAAACTGCCTGGGCGTATATTGTTACTAATTAAATTTCAACTATTCTACCATTAAGAAATTAAGAGAATTTAGACTTAACTAACCTTAACTTCTTAATGGTTCATAAAAAACAAGCTTAAATTGACAACTCAATTTTTGGAAAAAATCGAAACTTTACAATGAACAGAATCGAACAAAAATTACAAGAAGACAAAAAGATACTTTCCATCTACTTTTCGGCGGGATATCCTAACTTAAATGATACGGTACAAATTATCCAGGATTTAGAAAAAAGCGGTATTGACATGATCGAAATAGGATTACCTTTTAGCGATCCATTAGCCGATGGTCCTACAATTCAAGCCAGTTCTACTACAGCTTTAGAAAACGGAATGGGATCTGAAATTTTGTTTGAACAATTGAAAGACATCCGCAAAACCGTATCTATTCCATTAGTAATTATGGGATATTTTAACCCAATGTTACAATATGGTGTAGAAGCTTTTTGTGCAAAATGTGCCGAAATTGGTATCGACGGATTAATCATTCCTGATTTACCGGTAGATGTTTATGCTGATGAATACAAAGCTACTTTTGACAAATACGGTTTGATTAACGTATTTTTAATTACGCCACAAACATCTGATGAACGCATTCGTTTTATCGACAGCGTTTCTAACGGATTTATCTATATGGTGAGTTCAGCAAGTGTTACAGGATCTTCAGCAGGTTTTGGAAGTACTCAGGAGGATTATTTCAAACGCATTGCCGATTTGAATTTAAAAAACCCACAAATTGTAGGCTTCGGAATCAACAATGCCGAAACATTCAAACAAGCTACTCAATACGCTAAAGGGGCTATTATTGGTAGTGCTTTTATCACTCACTTAAAAGAAAACGGAAGTAGTAAAATTGCTGACTTTGTAAAAGCAATTCGATAGTTTTTACTTCTTATAAATTTATTTTACCGCAAATTCACAGATTAAAATTTTGTGAATTTGCGGTATTTTTTATTTTTAATAATTAATTTAAAACAAAACGATTACAAAATACAAAAAAAACACTGATTAACAACTAATTATATAAATCCTTCCGCAAATTATGTAAATGTTTTGTATTTTAAATTTTAGAGATTTGTTGTTGAAATTTAATCTTAAATAATTATTACGATGAAAATTATAAATTCCATTAGCCTATTATCTGTTTCACTCTTTTTCCTGTTGAGTTGTTCTAATGATAACAATAACGACAACAATGATCCGGGAACAATTACTAATCCTGTTGAGAACAATCCAGCCAATACAGCATACAAGCCTGCTTTTTCCGGACAAACCCGTATTAGTGGCGTACAAACAAATACCGAATACGAATCAAAAATAATTACTTCAGCGCTTTCAAATCCCTGGGGAGTAAAAATGCTACCTGATGGTCGTTTTTTAATTACGGAGAAAGGAGGAAATTTACGTATTGTTTCAGCAACAGGTCAAATTGGTAATCCTATTACAGGAGTTCCTGCGGTAAATTCATTAAATCAGGGAGGTTTGTTAGGTTTATGCCTTGATCCTGAATATACTTCAAATCGAATGATTTACTGGGTTTTCTCAGAACAGGTTGCAGGCGGAAACATTACATCAGTAGCAAAAGCAAAACTATCCAATGACGAAAAATCGCTGGAAGGTGTTAATATAATTTACCGCTCTAGTCCGGCTAATTCCAGTACGCTTCATTATGGTGGGCGTATTCTTTTTGATAAAACCGGAAACCTGATTGTTAGTACAGGAGAACGCTCGGTACTTCAAACCAGACCATTAGCACAATCAGTTACAGCGAGTCTGGGAAAAGTGGTAAGAATTACTAAAAACGGACAAGCAGCAAGCGGAAATCCATCTTTTAGTACAGCAGGAGCATTAGCTGAATTATATACTATCGGTCATAGAAATCCGCAAGGACTGGCCATACATCCAAATACTGGCGAAATTTGGTTAAGCGAACACGGACCGCGTGGCGGTGACGAAATTAACCGACTGCAAGCAGGATTGAATTACGGATGGCCAACCATAACTTACGGAATCGAATACGGCGGACAAGTTATTGGTACTGGAATCCAGCAGCAGGAAGGTATGGAGCAGCCTGTTTATTATTGGGATCCTGTTGTATCTCCAAGCGGAATGACTTTTTATACTGGTAATCGTGTTCCTGAATGGCAAAACAATCTTTTTGTAGGAGCCTTAAGCGGTAAACATATTATACGTCTTGCCATAAAAGATAATCGTGTTACAGGCGAAGAAAGGCTTCTTGCTCAGGAAAACCAACGCTTTAGAGATATCACACAAGGAACTGATGGTGCGCTGTATGCCGTAACCGATGAAGGAAGACTATACAAAATTGATAAAAAATAGTTATCTTTCTTTTAAAATAAACAAAAACCGCTCTAACTAGCGGTTTTTATTTTTTATAGCCTTTTTAATCAATTATATTTATAAACTAGTGTATTGTCAACTAAAATTAATGAAAGCTATTAGTTTTTACACTGAGATACGCAAAGCTAAGAAGGAGACACACAAAGATTAAATTAACTTAGCGCATCTCTGTGAATTATTCTGTGAATCTTGAAACAACAATTAGGTTTATTTATATTCATAAATGATATTATCCTTACATCAGAGATAAGCATTTTTTTCCTAAATTCGTTTAGTCCTGTTTTAGGGCAGAAATTCAACCTCCAAATCGTTGTTTATGAAAAACAAAATTATCTTTCTCTCACTAATATTCTTTTTAAACTTCAGTCTTCACGCCCAAAAATCAGACTGGACTAAAACAGAATTACTTAATTATAAAACTTTGGCCAATTTAGCTACCTATGTCTCAAAGCATAAAAATAATAAACTCTCTAAAGAAGTTTTATTTAAAAATTACATCTACTTTGATTATGTATTGAACGACACTGTAGTTGAAAGAAAAGAAAGCCGGATACAACATTTTGATTCGCTGTTTTCACGTTTTAAAAATATTGTAAATAGAATTGGTATCAAAAATTTAGACGCTAAACCCGTTCGGTTTTACAAAAACAACGAAGTTTACAAACCTTTTGAAAATGAACTTCAAAAAACGGAGAAAAATGTATTTGTCTATTTTGATAAACGAAAACCACATTCGCCATTAGGAACTTTATTATTCGAAGAAAAAAGCAATAAACTCATTGCATGGATTTTATTAAATCAAGGCGGATACCACTATTTTTTAACTTTTAATTTATTATAAAATCCGTTTTTCATCAACAATGTCTAATATTTAAACTTATACAATGATCAAATTTGCCTATACCATTTTATATGTCCAGAATGTAACAAAAACAGTAGATTTTTATGAAAAAGCATTTGGATTTACACGAAAATTTATAGCTCCGGGAAATGATTACGCTGAACTTTTAGTTGGTGAAACAACACTATCTTTTGCTGCAGTTGCATTAGCGAAAACAAATCTGAAAAATGGTTTTATTGAAAGTAATTTAGAAGACAAACCATTCGGAATTGAAATTGGTTTTACAACCGATAATGTAATAGAAACAATTGCTACCGCAGAAAAAGCCGGTGCTTTAATTGTTGAAAATCCAAAAACAAAACCCTGGGGACAAACCGTTGCTTATTTAAGAGATCCTGACGGTTTTCTAATTGAAATTTGTACCCCTATGAATTAAAAAATTATCATATATCAAAATGAACAAAGTTGAACTTTTTGAAAACGAAAGAGCTTTAGGTTACAATGAATTTGTTACTACCTGAATACCTAACTATCATTATTCTTAAATCATTTACCGCAATTACTTAGTGAAACTGAGCAAAAAGATTTATTAGTGGTTGGATCCCAAACCGGAAATGAGATAGAACGTTTTATTCAGGCTCCAGAACAATGGCAAATAACAGGTATAGATCCTTCTCCGGAAATGATTTTGCAAACCAATGAAAAACTTAACAATTAAGAGAATGTTACACTTATTGAAGGTTTAGTAACTGATCTTGGTATCGAAAAAAATACCATGCTGCCACCCTATTATTAGTTTTACATTTTTTGGACGACAACGGAAACAAACTCGATTTACTTAAAATATTGTCGAAAAATTAGTTTCGGGAGCTCCATTGGTATTACTAGATATAACCGGAAATGAAACCTAAATTAAACAAAATCTAAATACTCTTAGACTTCTTTTACCAGCCGGTTTAGATGAAGAACAAGTAACTAATCGTTTAAACAGAATCGAAAAAGATCTTTTTGCTGTTTCTGAAGAGCGATTGTCAGCATTATGCATTGAAGCAGGATTTGAAGCACCACATCGTTTTTTTCAATCCTCAATTTATATGCGCTGGATAACTAAAAAGAAATAGAATATCAAAATAAATTAATCACAAGATTAAGTTTTTATTTACCACAGATTGAGGGGTTTTAGGCTAATTAACAGCTGATTATCTTTCAATCTGTGGTATTTTTTTTGGACACTAATTAAAAAAATCAAATTATTTTTGTTTTAGTTAGGATAACTAACTATATTTGTTTCAGCAATTTTGCACCGAAATAATTTTAAATTTAATTACCATGAAAAAATCAGTTTTTTATCACGCAGGCTGTCCTGTTTGTATTAGTGCAGAACAGGACATTATCGAACTTATTGGAGCAAACAATGTTGATATTGTGAACATTGGAAAAGAAAAAAACAGAATTGACGAAGCCGAAAAAGCAGGCATTCAATCGGTTCCCGCATTGGTTACACCAAATGGAAATGTACTTCACATTAATTTTGGAGCCTCATTAGAAGATGTAAAAGCTTAAAAAAATTTGCCTTACATTGTTAGGATTACTAACTTTGTAAGGCGTTTTATTAATTCAAAATTATAAATAAAATGCAGGTAGCAGTTTGGGACACCTATGTAACAAAAAAAGACGGAACAATAATGCACTTTGATATTATTGCACCCGAAACGATAAAAGATGCCAACGTAATCTATGATTACGGAAACGAATATTTAAAAACGAAAGAACAGCAAGGTCAAACACTGAATTCAAAAGAATGTCAGTTTTGCCATATTGAAACAGTTCATCCTGCATGGGAGAACGAAATTAAACAAAAAGGCTATTTCGTTTACGAAATGGAAAATTGTGACTAATACAACTATGAACAAATCAGATTTTGACTTAGATTATCAAAACCAAAGCAACGAAAGTAAAATTGTGGCTTCGCTGGAACGCATTTCACAGGCTTTTCGTGTTTTGTTGTGGCAGGAAAGTAAAGAGTTTTCATTAAGCCCTATTCAGGTGCAGGTATTGATTTTTTTACTTCATCACAGTGATGAAAAAAGAAAAGTAAGCTATCTGGCAGAAGAATTTAATATGACCAAAGCCACGATTAGCGACACCATTAAAACGCTAGATCAAAAAAATCTGATTACCAAAGAATATGAAGCACACGACACCAGAAGTTATACTATTAATCTAACTGAAAAAGGCAAAGATATTGCCGGAAAAACATCTCTTTTTACCGAACAAATCAGGAAACCAATTGATAAATTAGGTACAGACGATAAAGAAAACTTGTTATTGAGTCTGATGAATATAATAAGGCATTTGAATCAGAATGAAGTAATTACTATTCAAAGAATGTGTCATTCCTGTGCTTACCATGAAGTTTCAGCATCCGGACAAAAACATTTTTGTAAACTACTCAATCAGAACTTACATGTTCGGGATTTACGAATTGACTGTCCTGAACATAAAATGAAAGTGTAAAACAATAGCTTACATTCGATAAAATAAAAAATCCCAAATAGTTCTAAAAAACTATTTAGGATTTTTTATATTTTTTAAATTAATTTCTGTTATAAATCAAATCCATAAGCTAATCGAAGCATCACTTGTGCTAAACCGTTATCAGGTACGCCGTCTTTGATCATTGGAAAATCTTTTAAAAACTCATATCGTACACTAATATCTATAGATTTTGCTGCATATCCTATACTTGGACAAAATAACATTGAGTTAGAACTATAATGTTTTTTAGTTACTGAAAATGCTCCTCCTATTTCGCCCATGGCATAAAATTCATTGCTAAAAAGGAACGTTTTATACCCTACTTTTACAGGAATGTATCCAAAACTAGGTCCATCGTCTTTCACAAATAAATTGTTGTAACCTGTTGTAAAAGTAATAGAATAAGTTTCTGAAATATTGTACTGCGCTCTCACATCGCCTCCCAAATTAAAACTATAGGGCTTATTAAGCGGTAATCCCGTGTTTAGCCCAACTCCGAATTTAAAATTACGTTCGTAATTATCTGATTTCATTTGAGCAACAGCTACAGTAGAAAAACTGAAAATACAAAATAGAGCGAAAATTTTAGTTATCTGTTTCATAATCTATGTATTAGGATGTACTTTTTTAGAAATAAAATTAGTCACTCCGTATTGTAAAAGATAGCCTGCAATTTTTTTAAAGATTGAGCTGGATTTTCCAATTAGTAATTTCTTTGACAAATAGCCACCTGCAAGACTTGTTGCAAGTTGTACAATATTCGATTTAACTTCTGGAAATTGTTTTAAATCATCCAGAGTTCCTTTTAGAATATTCATTGGCTTAAAACTCTGAACAGTTACATCGAATTGATTTTTTAAATCATCATATTTCTCTTGTCTTTCCCTTTCCAAGCGTGCAATGGCCTGGTCTAATAATGTATTTTGATCTTTATAGGACGCCATCTTCTTTACTTTTAGAGTCGTTAGACATTGATTTTGATTTTAACAATTTGGCAATGACTAAATTGGTTATTGGAGTTTTTATGATACTGTCTTTATTAGCTTTTAAAACTATAATAAATAACAAATAAATAAGAGCCACTACTCCATATCCTAAATAATCTTTACCAAAAAGTTCTCCAAGATATAAGCTTAAAGCAATATTTACTAATAAGATAAACATTACAATAAACATAAATATTACAATCCTTGATACTAGAGAGGATAGAACATCGGCAATTTTATCAATCGTATTGAGTTTGACTAATTCAATGTTTACATCTACGTATTCCTTAGCTTTCTTATATAGTAAATCTATGTTCTCTGCAATTGTATCCATACTAATTTTTTATTTTATTAATTTCTTTAATATTGTTAAGATTGTTAGTTCTTTCAGAAGCAAACTGATCTGTTTTATTCAATCCTTCGTTAACTAACTCTTCGGCTTTACTTAATAAAGAATCACATTTTTCTGAAAAGTTTTCTATAAAATCATTAACATAATTCTTTATAGAATCTTTAGTATCGTTTCCTTTATCGGCAATTTTTTTTCGGGTATTACAACCTTTGTCCGGAGCGAATAAAATTCCTAATGCTGCACCTACTGCAACTCCCCCTAATAAACCTATAACTGTTTTTGATGATGTTTTCATATTGTTAATTTTTTAAGTTGCTATTTTTTGATTTGGATCACTCATTAGTAATCTTATTTAAATTCATGTTTTAGTTTTAAGACAGTTTTAGTAGAAAAACAAATTATAAATTGGACTAAAACGTTGGACAGTCATAAATGCCATCACAAATACATGAATAACAAATGTTTCGATCTTATTTTCCATAATAATTTAATTTTATTATTTCTATGTTACAAAGATGCAATTCATTAGTATTTACTTCATTATAATATATTTTAGAAAATTTATACAATTACCATTCTTAGCAAAACTGTCTTTTTTTAAATACATTTTTAGCTTGAAATATTTTCTAAACTTGCTTCCAGACTTATTTCTAAACTTTCATAAGCTTTACTTACGGGACAATTTTGTTTCGCTCCATTTGCAATCTCCTGAAACTGCTCTTCTTTTAATTCGGCAACTTTAGCTTTTAATACTAATTGTGATTTTGTGATACGGCCGTCTTCTAACGAAATAGTGCATTTTGTTTCTAATACTTCAGGCATAAATCCTGCTTTTGTCAAATCGGCGCTTAATTGCATGGTGAAACATCCTGCGTGAGCGGCAGCCATTAATTCTTCGGGATTAGTTCCTGTGCCTTCTTCAAATCGGCTTGTATAAGAATATTTTGTGTTATCTAAAGCTTTACTTTCTGAAATTAAATGTCCGTTTCCTTCTTTTAAATTGCCACTCCAGATGGCTGTTGCATATCTTTTCATCTTTAATAAATTTTAATGATTAAATAATTATTTATAGTATCTGGCTTCATTTTATTGATTCTCTTTTTGAAAAAAGTAATGAAGTTATTGTAAAGTTGAACTTTATAAAAAGATAGACTTAACTCATACAGAATCTATTTTAACCGAATCAATTACATCAAAGCCACAAATAACGAAAATATCTTTTCCTAATCTTTGTCCTAATATTTCATAAAACTGATTTTAGTGGAATTATGTAACATAATGAATTAATTCTATAACAAATTGAGAGTAGTGTTGTTGCATATTTGTATTCATCCCAACTTTTATTAATCAAACAATATTTGACTATGAAAAATTTAAGCCTCAACACAAAGCAAAATGCAGCCATAAAACAAACTTTAAGCCTGGAAGAATTTATTAAAAAGTATATTTCTCAATCTACTGCCGAGATAAAAGAGATTATTTTCTCTTTTGATTTAAAAAAAACTTTAAAAAAAGAGTAATTGTTTAAATCTTAAGAAAAATGATTAGTAAGTAACTTTTAAAAATGCTAGTATGAAAACTATATCAATCACATCAAATTATCTGTACAGTATTTTTGAACAAATACAAGCTCAATTAGGCGGTAATCTTGATAAAAAATCTAAAGAATACCGATTAGAAATAAACAATGATACTGGAAAAGGATTCATTTCAGGAATCATGATTGAACCTGCAATATGTTATATTGAATATGAAATCATTTTTAAAGAAGATGTATCTTTTGTATATAAACAAGATAATTCAAGTTCAATTCATTTTGGTTATTGTTCAAATGGATGCCTTATGCAAAGTTTTGGCGAAGAAGGAAAAAGAAATAGATTAAACCAGTTTCAAACAGGTATTTTCTCTAATTCTTTTAACAAAAAAAATACCATCTTTAGCTTTAATAAAAATCAGCCCACAAAGGCTTCATTGATTACGGTTCACACTTTATCAGTTCATGATCAGGAATTAAAACAACAATTAATAAGTACATTTTTTCAAAACAAAGAAAACCATCCGCTTTCTTATGTAGGATCACTAAACTTAAAAATTGTTGAACAAATAAATCTTCTAAATTCAATTAATCAAAAAGGATTAGTTAGAAATTTATTAATCAATAGCTCTGTCTATTTAATTTTAGCTCTTGAAATTGAACAGCATAAATATGATTTGACTAAAGCTCAAAATTGTTTCAATTCGGCACTTACCCAAGTCGATATGGAAATTATAAAAAGAGTTTCAGAACATATTAAGATGAATCCTGAAATTCAATACAGTTTAAAATATTTATGTAAGAAGTTTGGCATTTCACCTTTTAAATTACAGGAAGGTTTTAAAGTTATGCACGACAGAACGGTAACTGATTTTATTAGAAATACCAGAGTAGAAGTTGCCGAAAATCTAATTCGAACTTCTGAACTTAATATTTCTGAAATTGTATATACTGTGGGACTTACCAGCAGAAGTTATTTTTCGAAAATTTTTAAAGAAAAATACAATTGTAGTCCAAAACATTATCAAAATCATCAAAATAAAGTGGTAATTACTGCCTAAAAAACTACTCAAAATACAAAGCCAGTTTATTACCAAACTGGCTTTTATTTTTTCAATCGGTTTTGTTTTATTTAAAATTAAATATTTCCACTTGTTCAATTTTATTTTTATCAAAATATTTCTATGAATAAAAAGCGATTAGCCATAATTGGTTCAGGACCAACAGCCTTATATCTCTTAAAACATATTTCTGATAATAGTATTCAACTTCAAAATCAAATACAGAGTATTAGTATTTTTGAAAAAGGAAAACACATGGGTATGGGAATGCCTTATAATCCTGAAACTACCGATAAATATAATTTAGCTAATATTTCATCTGAAGAAATTCCAAAACTCCCGCAAACTTTTGCCGACTGGCTTCGAACTCAAAAAAAACAAGTCTTAAAAAAATGGAATATCACTCAATTTCCTATTGAAGATTCTGAAGTGTATAGCCGTTTAGCTTTGGGCCAGTATTTTCACGAACAATATCAATTATTAATTACAAAACTAAAAGATTCGGGTTTTATCATTAATGAATTGATAGATCATAAAGTAATTGATATTGTAATCGAAGACAACAACACCGAGGTCAAAGTGATTATCGAAAATTCCAAAACTTATGAATTTGACAAAGTAGTAATTGCCACAGGACATCACTGGTCAGCAGAAGATGAACCACAAAGAGGTTATCATGCTTCACCCTGGCCAATCCAGAAAATAATTCCAAAAGAAGACGAGTACTTTAATTTTCCAATAGGAACGCTGGGTGCTTCTTTGAGCGCTTTTGATGTTGTTACCTCACTAGCACATCGTCATGGAATTTTCAAAAAAACAAAAAAAGGATTGGTTTTTCATCTTCATGAAAAGGCAAACGGATTTAAAATCATTCTTCATTCGGCACAAGGCTGGTTACCGCATTTACAATACGAGCAGGAAGAACCTATGCGGGAAATTTACCGTCATACTAATCGTGAAGAAATATTATCATTAGTTGGTTCAAATGGTTTTCTGACCATCGATACCTTTTATGATAAAATATGCCGGCCAGCTTTAATCGAAGCTTTTAAAAAAGATAGAAAAAAGGAAACGATAAAATTGCTTCAAAATCCCAAGTTTACTTTCGAAGAATTTATCACTTTAATGAGTAAAAAACACGAATACGTGAATTCGTTTGCCGGAATGGAAAAAGAAAAAAAGTTAGCATTAAATGCTTTGAAAAATAACCAACCTATTCATTGGATGGAAACGCTGGACGATTTAATGTATTGTTTAAATTACCATACCGAATTATTATCTGCCGAAGATCATTTATTTTTTCGAAAAGAAATTATGCCTTTTCAAATGAATGTTGTTGCGGCATTGCCTATCAATTCGGCTAATGTTTTGTTAGCCATGCACAAAGCAAACTGTATTGATTTGGTCGAAGGAAAAGTAACTGTAATTGATGCTGACAAAAATGATACAGAAACAAAAATCGAAATTGAAAAAGAGAATGGAACTGTAAAAACCGCTTCTTATAAAATGTTTATCAATTGCTCCGGACAAGAAAAAGTAGAAATTGAAAATTATCCTTTTCCTTCGATGAGGAAATTTGGAATTATCCAAAAAGCAAGAGCTCAGTTTAAACGAAAACCTAATTTTAAAAAACTGGATAATCCGGATATTGAGAAAGATACTTTTTATAAAAACAAAAGAACTTTTTTATTCACTGGAGGAATTGATATTGATCCCACTTACAAAGTCATTCGAAAAAACGGAACATCAGAAGACAAAATACACGATATCACTTTTACACACACTTCGGGCTGCCGGCCTTATTCTTACGGTTTACAAGCTTGTAATGCGACAAGCTCTATTGTGGTTGATTCCTGGATTATATTAGATAAAGAAAATTCAGATTCTAAAACATCTGTTGAAAATATTACAAAACTTTACGAAGAAGACGGTACTATATAATTCAAAAATCTTTTTTTTGAATTTTGCTTTGAATTATGCATTTGAGCACTTAAAATAATGATATGCGTTAATAGAAATGCTTATTATTTTGGAAATTAGTAATTGTTACAGTATTTGAATTGTAAAGAATTATACAAAAAAACAACAATTAAAAAAAGACCATTTTAATCTTAAAAATTGATAATGATGGAAAAAAAAACAGAACCTCTCAATACTAAACTAGAATATCTTTTAGAAAAAATTCACGATAGTGAACAAGGTTTTGAAAAGGCTGCCGAACATACTGAGCATGTTTTTTTAAAAAGTTATTTCGAGAAGAAATCTAAAGAAAGATATGATTTTGGAAACGAATTAAACAATGAATTCATCATGTCTGGCATACAAAACGAAAATAGTTCAGCTTACACTGAAAACACAGGTACTATTGCAGGTACAGTACGCCAAACCTGGATGGATTTAAAAGCGCTTTTTTCTTCTAATTCGGACCAGTCATCAATGTTAGAAGCAGCTATCATAGGCGAAAAAGCTGCATTAGCTGATTACAATGACATTCTTAATCAATCATCGTTGCCGTTAAGAATCCGTTCGATATTGCTTAAACAAAAAGAAGCTATTGAAAACGATCTTAAAACGATTAAAAAAATAGAAGATTTAAAATAATGGTTTTCACTATTTTTTCCTTCTCACTATAAATACAAAATAATATCAACCCAAAAAAACAAAAATTATGCTACGTTGGACAGTCACATTTATCGTACTAGCTATTATAGCTGGAGTATTAGGATTTGGTGGAATTGCCGCAGGTGCAGCAAGCATCGCTAAAATTTTATTCTTTATCTTCATCATATTATTTCTTCTATCTTTCATTAGAGGAAGAAGGGATATATAAAATTAAATCCTATCAATTAGAGGATTATTTATTAGTCCCACTTGACAGAGAATATCAATTGATTTTGATAATGTATAACTAAAGTTCACTAAAATAGATATTTTATAATTCTATTTTAGTGAACTTATTTTTTAGAATGAAGGTTCGTAGGCTTTAAAAAGCTTTAGAATTTCCTTTTCAGAAGCTGAAAAATAAGGATTTATTGTCGTACTTCTTTTCACTCGGTTAAAGGATTTTTCTAATGTTCCATCCTGATACGCATCGACAATTACAGGATGTACATAATATTTTCTACACACGTTTTTAGTATTTCCTAAAGCTATCGAAGCACATTCGTAAGCTTTTAAAATATTACTTTTAATACCTGTTTCTGAAGTTGGTTTTTCTAATTCCATCAACGCATTGAAAAATGACAACGAAGCTGACCAGGTTCTAAAATCCTTTGCGGTAAAATTATTTCCGCATATTTCTTGTAAATACTCGTTAACATGATTGCTTTTAAGCGATTTTCTTTCTCCATTTTCATCAATAAACTGAAATAAAACCCAGCCCGGTAATTCTTCACAACGGCTTACTAATCGTATCATTTTTTTATTGCGCACCGTAACGGTATGTTTTATTCCTTTTTTTCCTGTAAACTCTATTTTCATCTGGTCTTTAAAAATATTCACATGTCGTTTTCTTAAAGTGGTCAAACCGTAGGTTTTATTTTCTTTTTCATAAAAACTATTACCTATCCTTATGTGGGTTTCCTCCATTAATCGAATGACTAAAGCCACCACTTTTTCTTTTGGCCAACCTCTCCTATTCAAATCTGAATCTATTTTTTTTCTAATTAGAGGAAGGTTTTTCCCAAAAGAATACATCTTATAAAACTTAGTTGAATTTCTTATCGTATTCCAATTAGTATGATACAAATATTGCTTTCTGTTTCTGGCATCTCTTCCTACGGCTTGCAAATGGCTATTTTCAAGATTACTTATTTTTACATCTTCCCACATAGGCGGGATAACTAATTTTTTAATTCGCATTAAGGCTTTAGCTTCATTAAGCCGCTTACCATTCATTAGATAGATAAAGTTTTTACCCTGCTTTTTTCTAACAATTGTCAAATCTTCATCATAGGCATAAATCAAATTATAGTTAGACAACACCTCTTCCGGATGACACATTAATTGTTCATAATCCACTTTTCCAGTTTCCATATTTCATTTCTTTAAATACTAAAAATCAGTAGTATATTATTTCAATTTAACTACTTATTTCTTTTTTATTTAACTGAAAAGAGAAAAAAAATGATGCTGAAAAAAGAATCTTAGCCTTTTGAAATTCATTTGAGTTAAGAATTATATTTTTTCGATTAATAATCCCTCGTTTTTGTAAATATCTTTAAAGTACAGGTCATCATTTTAATGACAAAAAGTTGTCAGTTTGGTTTAGTGAATTTTGTAAAAAAAACAAAAAAATCATCATTCAATTCAGCTATAATTAGTTTTAAAAAAAAATTATTGGCTTTGTCTCTTCATCTTGACATTTTTCAACATACAATAACTTAAAATACATTATTACTATGCCAGTACAAGTAATTAGAAAAAACCTTTTTTTTAAACCCGATTCAAGTAGAGTTGTTGCTCGTTTTTTTAATAATGGCGATGCCCGGACTATAAATTTAGTTCACCGGATTATGGGCTTAGATGAAGAAATGGTCAAAAAAGAACTTCAGGTTACCTTTGATGAATTTAGAAGCAGGCATCGAAATATTTCTGAAATTTTTTTAAAACATGCTAATAATTATCGTCATCTTATTGAATCGATTGGGATTAAATATGACGAACTCAGTTTAGACAGACGGCTTTTAATTGGTTCTTATTCTACATTAGAATATTCGCTTGAAGCCGCGGCTTTGTTTAATCCATCAATAGTAGAAGATTTCGACCAATCATTTTTAGCCGAAGGTGAAAAAAGAGTCATTATATCATTTAGAGCTACCGGTGAAGGACATTTATCTTCTATTGTTTTTAGAAAAGGAATATTAGACGCTTCTAATAATCTTAAAATGGTTGAAGCACATAAACACATTGATCTTCCGCACATTATCAAAAAAAAATCATATAACAAAAAAAGATTCATGAAAAAAATGGAAGAAATGAATATTCCTAAAAAATATTCTACTCCTATCATGGACACTTTACCGAACCGATTTGAGTATTACACTATAAAAGAAGCCGTTAGAAAAATACTGGCAGAAGATATTGATGAATCTAAAAGGAGAGCCTTAAGAGAAATGACTTGGCTAGTTAATTCTTATTATGATATCGAATTCAATAAGGATTCTAAAATTTCAGGACGTGCTATTTTGCCTATTTCTTCTTCTGAAAGCCGTGGTATCGAAGATGCTCGTTTTGTACGTTTTACAGATGATGACGGCACCGAAAAAATGTATGCCACTTATACTGCTTATGATGGTTTTACAATACTTCCAAAGTTACTTTCGACCAATGATTTTATCAATTTCAGAGTCATGCCAATGCACGGAAACGGAGCGCAAAACAAAAACTTTGCTCTTTTTCCACGAAAAATCAAAGGAAAATACGCCATGCTTGCCCGTATTGATGGCGTAAATAATTATTTGTTTTATTCGAACAGAATTACCTTATGGAACGATCCTATCAAAATTCAGGAACCCAAATTTCCCTGGGAATTTACTCAAATAGGAAACTGCGGTTCGCCTATTTATACTGATGAAGGCTGGCTGGTAATCACTCATGGTGTGGGTTCTATGAGACGTTATTGTATAGGCGTTTCTTTGTTAGATTTAGAAGATCCTACAATAGAAATTGGGCGCTTAAAAGAACCTCTCTTAACGCCTTTAGAAGAAGAACGAAATGGTTATGTACCTAATGTGGTATATTCCTGCGGAAGTATCATTCACAACAATCACTTGATTTTACCGTATGCCGTATCAGATTATGCTTCGTCTTATGTAACCGTAAATATGGACGAATTATTAGCTGAACTAAAAAGTGAATAAACTATAATTTAAAAATATTTTTTCATTAAAAAAGCCTGTAAACTATGCAATTACAGGCTTTTTTGATTTGTAATTTTGTATCATTATTCGAAAGCAAATCTTGCCAGCAAATAACTCACTGTAGATTCTGCCCCCTGATTTAAATTGACATTATGCGCTTCTAAACCATCATGACAACCACCTGTACAAGGATTATAAATAATTTGTTTTAAATGATTATTTCCTAAAAACCAGTTAAAAGCCGTTTCCATTTTATCATCATATCCCTCATTAGGATATTCGATATCAAACTGTTTTAACGCAAGAATAGTATAAGCTACATCAATAGGCTGCTCACCCCCTGGAGTAATCGTATTTTCGTCGACACCTTTCATCAACCAGTTTTTGTTAGAAATTACCCTGATGGCATCATCTATGAAAATTTTCGAAATTAAAAAATCAAATGATTCTTTAGCGATTTGTTTAAACTCATACTCTCCTGTAGATTTCCATGCATATAAAAGTGCTTCCGGCAACGCACTATTTCCATAAGTAAGATACGGCTCAAACCATTTCCAGTCATTTTCATAATGCGAATGATATAAATGAGCCAGTTTGCTGGCAGCATTATGTATCGTTTCGGTAATTTCATCTTCATTTTCAATTAAATTGTAAAAATACAATCCTTTGATTGCAAAAGCCAAAGCTCTTGGAGAATGAAACTCATTCAACTGAACACTAAAATGATTAATTGACCATTTTATATTTTGGAACAATGTCGTGTCGATATCGATAGCTTCTTCTAATAAATGGTACGCATATCCTAATGCCCAAATGGCTCTACCATTCGAATCTTCAAGATTTACTTCACTATTTTGAGTCGTGAAATTTTTATATTGATCTACATAATTTAAAAACAGGCAATTGTCACGCTGGCATTTTAAAATAAAATTAATGTAGATTTTAGCTAATTCTAAATCTTCCGGATTTTTAGTTGATTTATAGCTTTCGCAAATGGTTATTAACGCTCTTGCATTGTCATCTAAAGTATATCCAGACTCTAAATCAGGTGTATCAATTTTTGAAAACTGGATAATACCAACATTAGTAGTCATCGCTTTTAGATGATCTAAATTTACATCCGGTTTTTTATACCGTAACTGTAGCGGAGTTTTTATCAGCTCCGTAAAAAGATGTCCATGAGAAATTGCTGCATTGTCCCAGGCGGTACAGGAAGAAGAATGCAAAGATTTCATTTTCATGCCTTCGAGTGCCTCATCATCATTCAGTAATCCGTTCATTTTTTCGGCTAATTGTTTCGAATTTCCAAATTCAAATAACAGTCCCTGACCTTCCTGCAATACTTCTTTTGCATGTGGAATTGGCGTCGAAATAATAGGACATCCACAGCTTATGGCATACGAAAATGTTCCACTTACAGCCTGATTAGGATCTTTTGATGTAAAAACATAGCAATCAGAAAGCTGTAAATATTCTAATAATTCCGGAAGCGGCACAAATTTATTTACAAATTGAACATGATTGCTAATTTTTAAATCATCAACCATTTTTTGTAAAGAATCCATATAAGCATTTCCTTGTTCATTGAATAAAGTAGGATGTGTTTTGCCAACTATTAAAAACAATATGTCAGGATGTTGCTCTATAACTTCAGGTAAAGCTTTTAAGGTAGTTTCGATACTTTTTCCCGGACCTAAAAATCCAAATGTCGAAATAATTTTTCGATCAAAAACATTGTATTTTTCTTTAAGAATAGATTTTTCCAGATGTTTTACTAAATGGGTTCCGTGAGAAATAATTTTGATTTTATCTGGATTTACTCCGTAAGTATTGATTAACAATTCTGCCGAAGATTTGGTCATCACCGTAACTTTTGATGCTATGGCAACAAGCTCTTTTACGTTTTTTTCCAAATCCGGATTAGGTTCAGGAAGTACGGTGTGAAATGCAATAACTATCGGTTTTGTAATAGATTTGAGGAATTTGATAAATGCTTCTTCATTACTTTTAAATAATCCAAACTCATGCTGAATCATTACAATTTCTAAATCTTTATCTTCGTTTATTTTTTTGGCAGTTGACTCATACGATTCGACATCATCAGTCGTTAAAATCATAGCTACCTCATCGGCATTATAACTGTATTTATCTTGTTTTGTTTCTAATGCACAAATTTTGACATCAAAACTATTCTCAAATTTAGTTTCCAAAGCACTTCTTAAGTCAAACGTATATGTAGCAATTCCGCACTCTCTGGGAGGATAAGTAGCCACCATTATGACTTTGGCTAAAGGAGTGTTTTGATTTTTTTGAATACTCAATTTTCTTCTGTAGTCGTTTCTTTTTTCTTTAAAAAGAACACTGACCGGGCTCGGTATATTTTGTTTCGTTTTCATAAGATTGGTTTTAATTGACTTTACATTATTATGATTTTAATAATGCCTTAGCTAATTTACCTTCTTAATACCGTTAACATTATCCTTAAAAAGATATTTGTTAACCCAATCACATTCAGAAACTTCAGTAAACTATTCGAATTGTAGTTTTTTGTATTTAAAAATAATCCTACTCTTTTTTTCCATTACCTGTAAGCGTACTTACAACGCCACTTTTTACATTAATCCACAAGTAATTAAAAAAGGATTTTGTTGCATCACGTTCGGCTTCAATTGTTCCATAACGAAAATCTTTGGGATCTTTTTTAGAGTCTTTTTTAATGAAAATATTACCAATTGCTGTTAGCAGTTTATTGACTTTTTTACTGTCTTTACGTAATATTTTAAAATTGAAATCTTCGTATTTCATTTTCATTTCACCCTTAGAAGAAACATTTGTAGCATCAAACGAAAAGTACATTTGTTCTAAGGTTCCTTCTGCCAAAGCATTCAAATTTGGCTGAAAAAAAGGATTCATCAACTGGGCTTCCAAATTACTTACCGAACCGTTAACCGCAAATACATCGGCAGTATTGTTGACATCAAAAGTCCAGTTTAAAGTTAACGGAGCAGCGCCCATCAATCTTGATTTGATTTTAATTTCGGTTTTTTTAGCTTTTTTTAAATTCGAAATCTCATATAAAGTAGCATGAATCCGGTCAAAAAATAATTTACCGGCAACTTTATCCGGATCAACTAATTCGGCATAAGAAATATAACCATTTTTAATTTTTAACTCATTCACCTTCAAATTGAAAGATAAATTGCGTAACATTTTACTGTACAAAGGTTTAATCCTTAAATCATCATCTATTAACTTATCTCTGTAAATTTCTAAATCAGGATTTCTAATTTCACCTGAAGCTGCAGTAAAACTTAATCTTGGCTGATAAATATCAAACTTGAATTTTTCTAAACTAAATTGCGGAATTTTCAATTTGATATAATCCCGTTCTTTTTTTAAATGTTTCGAAAGTTCTTTTTTAGAGTATTTAGGAATAATTTGAAGGTTGGCTAATTTTAATTTATCACTAACAATTGACACTGTGTCAATGGTAACTTTTTCGAATTTGTTATTGTCTAAAACAACTTTTTGAGCTTCAAATTCATAATTATCAAAAACGAAAGGTATTTTTTCTTTTGATTTTAAATCAAGACTAGTTCCCGAAACTGTCAAATTACAAGACGAAAGTGCCATTTTAATACTATCGGTACTTTTTTGCATAATAGCTAAACTCCCGTTTGTAATGGCAATTTTGTTTACATTAAAAAGTTTTAATCCTTTTTCCAGATTGTCTTTTACTTCTTTTTTTGAAGCAATAAATTGGTACGGATAATAATGAAACTGAGGACTTTTTAATTTAATTGTTTTTATAGTAAGCGTTTTGTTAAACAACAAATCGCGATAATTAATATCGTTTAACTGTAAACTTTCGATTTTTATAAAAGTATGGTATTTAGCATTTTGGGCTGAAACTTGTTCTTTGTTTTTAATTTTTACCAAAGCATTATTTAAGGATACATTTCCCAGTAAAATATTGATATCTAAATCAGTATATTTCAGCTTATAGTGAGGAGGAATTTTTTCGGTAATCATGTCCTTCAAATATTTTTTAGCATAAGATTGTCCTATAAATACACCTAAAATGATGAATAGAATAACCGAAATTAAAGCAATACCTTTTTTATTAATCTTCATATACTTAAAATAAAATCTAACTTAAAAAAATTTAAGTTAGATTGTTATTATGACTATTTATTATCGTCAATATCTTCTGCTTTAGAAATATTGCCTTTAGGAATTTCATTAAAAAATTCTGCTAATTCTAAATCGGCGCTTGGTCCAAAACCCAGTAAAACTGTTCCTTTATCTCCGCTTGTCGTTTCGATAACATACAATATCGACATATCCGAAGGATTGCTCATCCCTTCATAGCGGTGCTCAGCAACGATAAAAATATCAGTTGGATCGTATTCTGTTTTGGTTTCTGTGTTGAGAAATTTATTGTCTTCAAAATAAAAATTAGCAGTATAACCTTTGTCCTGATAAATTTTGATATAATCTATTTCGTGTTTGTCAAATGGATTTTTCATTTTTTTATATTTTATAATTATTATTCAATTTTTATTTGAACATCATTCGAATTTTCGATTCCTTCTTTGGCATACTCCTGCTTGTAAATGCGTACTATTAGTAAGAATAAACTAATTAGTAAGGGACCAAAAACTAAACCTATGAAACCAAACAGCGGAATCCCAATGATAACACCAATAAGCGTAATTAATGGATGTACATTATCCATCTTTTTTAATACATACAAACGAATAATATTATCCGTAGTTCCCACGATTATTACACCATACAATAGAACTCCCCAAGCCTGAAATGTATCACCATTAGTCAATGCAATTATAAATATAGGAAGAGTTCCCAGAAAATTTCCAATAAAAGGAATCATCGAACCGATAGTAACAACTACCGCCCAAAAAAACGGACTTTCGACACCAAAAATTAAAAATCCAATTAGGGCAACCACACCCTGAGCAATGGCTACTAACGGAATTCCTAATGAATTGGAATAGACCATTTCATTAATTCGGAGTCCTAAAGTTTCAAGATTTTCATTTTTTATTGGAATATATTCTATTAAAACTTTTTGAAATTGTTTTTGATGAGTAAGCATATAATACAATAAAAAGTACATAATTGAAACGGCAATAAAAGTGTTCAAAGTCGTTCCTAATATATTACTAATACTGTTTGTAATTCCTCCTGAAATGGATGCTGTATCAATTTGATCGGTTATGCTAAAACCTAAGGATTTTTCCCAATCTTTAAGTTGTGTTTCGACTGCTTTTACAAGCTTATCTGATTTTTGAGAGGACTCACCTATTTTATTTCCCAGCATTAACAAAGCTCCGGCAATAGGAATTAAAATGGTAATAAACGACAAAAACATAAGCGATCCTGCGGCAAGGCCGGAATTCCAGCCTCTTTTTACTAATTTCATCATAGGTCTTTTCATTAATACATATAAGGTTATAGCACCTAATACTCCTGAAAAATACGGTAGCATTTCCCTGAAAATTAAACTTCCCATTAAGAGAATTAATAAAAGGGTAAAAATTTGACGAATTATATTCGGACTTATAGTATTCATTTCTTTCATTTTAAAATGCCGGATGGATTATTTTTTGTTTTTTTCAGCTTGCTTTTCGGCCTGTTTCTTAGCTTCTTTTTCCTGTTTTTCTTTTTCTTTTTGTGCCTTTTCTTTAGCTTTTTGCTGTTCTTCCAGTGCTTTTTCTTTTTCCTTTTCTTTTTTCTTAAAATAACCTCTTAGCAAAAAGTTATGCTTAGCAGCTTCCATATTTTCATTTAATCCTTTGGAACTTTTTCTTAAATTTTCCATGGTTTTATCAAGATCTTTAGCCATTTCCTTATCCGTCATCAACTTACCAATTGTTCCTTCGCCATTATTAATATTATTGAATAAAAGCGCTAACTCTCCGGTAATAACCTCAGCATTTTCAGCGGTAACTTTTACAGATGATAATATATTATCAAATTCTACCGGTTCAAATGAACGAAGGGTTCCTCCCTCTTTTACTTCCGGCAAATTTGAACTTCCCTGAGAAATGGTCAATAATTTACTCCCAATAACACCTTCAGAAGTGATTGAAGCTTTACTATCGACTTTTATAAATTTTTTGACATCTTCGTCCATCAAAGCTTCAACATTTACAGTCGAATCATTAATGATGACAATATTTTCAATCGTTCCTACTGAAATTCCCGAAAAACGCACCTGACCACCTATCTGTAGCCCACTCACGTTACGAAAATTAGTATAAATTTTAAATTTGGAAGTAAATAAGTTTTGGTTACTTCCTATAAAAAAGATAATTAGAAATAATATACCAATTCCTAATGTCACAAAAATTCCTAATTTTATTTTATATGCGCGGCTAGTTGTTTTCATAATTATCTATTTAAAAAATGATTGAATATAATCGTCTTCATCGTCCATGAACTCTTCCAAAGTTCCTTCTTTATAAATTTTTCCATCTTTAATCATTACGATTCTGTCTGCTACTTTTTTTACACAGGCAATATCATGTGTAATGATAATGGAGGAATTATTAAATTTAGCTTTAGTTTCATTAATCAAATTACTTATCTCATTCGAAGTAATGGGATCTAAACCCGTTGTGGGTTCATCGTACAAAATAATCTCAGGATGTACGACTAATGTTCGGGCTAAACCAATTCTTTTTTTCATTCCACCTGATAATTCTGAGGGCATTTTATCGATCGAATCGGGCAAACCAACATCATCTAAAGCCTGAACAATTTTATCCTCTAATTCTTTTTTCGAAAGTTTCTCTTTTGATTTTGAAAGTGCAAATGCTAAATTTTCTCTTACTGTCATAGAATCATATAAGGCAGCACCCTGAAATAAGAAACCTGTTTTCTTGCGGACTTTGATTAAATCTTCGTCACTTATATCAGTCAATTCATGTTTTCCTACTGTAATTTCGCCTTTATCATGTTGCAATAAACTCACAATACATTTTATTAAAACCGACTTTCCGGAACCTGATTTTCCTAATACAACGAGATTTTCTTTTTCATAAAGCTGCAAGTTGATACCATCAAGAACCTTTAAATCGCCAAAGCTTATTTTAAGGTTTTTGACATCAATAACTACATTTTTTTTGTGCTTTTCCATTATATTAAATCGGTTATTTGTACGGCAATTAAATCTACAATGATTACTAATAATGAAGCGGTTACTACAGCAGAATTTGCTGCAACACCAACACTTTCTGTACCACGGCCTGCATTATATCCTTTGTAACATCCTACTAAACCTATTACAGCTCCAAAAAAGAATGATTTAATTACAGCAGGAATAATATCAAGAAATTCTACGCTTAAAAAAGCCTGATTTATAAAATAGCGTAAGCTCATGGTATCTTTGATATTAATACCTAACCAGCTACCAAAAATCCCAATAGCATCAGCATATAAGGTAAGTAATGGAATCATTACAGTTGCAGCTGCCACTCTTGGGATCACCAAAAAATTAATGGGATGAGTATTAGACACTTCCATAGCATCTATTTGTTCGGTTACACGCATAGAACCCAGTTCGGCTCCCATACTGGAACCTATTTTTCCGGCGCAAATAAGTGCCGTAATTACAGGTCCCATTTCTCTAATAATAGAAACAGCGACCATACCCGGCAACATGGCAACTGCACCAAATTGCACCAATGGCGGTCTGGATTGAATGGTTAAAACCAGACCAATAATAATACCTGTAATCGAAATTAAACCAAGGGATTTGTTACCTATCTGATAACATTGTTTAAGGAATTCCTGAAACTCAAATTTCTTAGTAACGAAATTTTTCAACACAGTTTTTAAATACTCAGTACCATTCGCCATATCTATAAAGAAGGCGAAACTGCTATTTTTTACCTGAGTAAAGACAGAATTTAGCGAATTTCCGTCTGATTTGTGTAATGGTTTAAGCATAACGTTATTTTTGAGATTTAAAATAAAGTTATGCTCTTTTACACTGTTTTTAATTATAACATTTTAGCTTTTTATTATATAATAACAATTCTGAAATTAACGCTAAAATCAGCTAATAAATTGATTTTAAAACGGATAACCAATAGCTAAATTGAAGATTAGATTTTCTTTTCGCCAACCGCCATCTGAAAATTTAATATCATCAATAACCCATTGCTCTCCTTTAGGTAAATAAGGTTTTCTTAATGGAAATGCTAAGTCAGTTCGAAGTACTAAAAAGTTAAAATCAAAACGCAAACCTACACCAGTTCCTACTGCTAATTGATTCATAAATTGTCCTGTAAATTCAGCACCTGGTTTTTCGGGATTCTTATTTAGCAGCCAAATATTTCCGGCATCTACAAAAACAGCTCCTTTTACCAGTTTGTACAATTGAGCACGCAATTCAGTACTAAATTCAAACTTCAAATCACCTGATTGATCCGGTAAAAAGGAATTATCGGTTACTGTGTTTCCATCAAATGTTCCGGGACCAATCGATCTTGCCCTAAATGCTCTGATACTACTGGTTCCTCCAATAAAAAATTGTTTGATAAAAGGGATTTCTTTCGAATTTCCATAAGGAATTCCGGCGCCTAAAATGATTCGGCTGGCAAGCGTAGTTTCTTTACTAAAATTGTAATAATGACGAAACTCCAATTCTAATTTTGAATATTGGCTAAACGGAACTCCAAAAATACTTTTTGGATTGTTACTATCATTCGCTCCTAATAGTAAGCCTAATGAATTTCCTGATAAATCAATTCCACCTTTGAAATAAATATTATTCTTTTTATTTTTCAACATGGTATTGGTATACGTATAGGTGTATGTTGTACCAAAAATAAGTTGTCGTTCAATTACTTTTCCTAAAGAAGGATTTTCATCAATTTGTGACTGATACAAATCAGTAACATTATTAGGCGAAGCATAAGCAATATTAATTATGCTTAAACTATGCTCTTTTTTCTCATTCTCTTTCCACAAATAACCAAACGAACTATTGAAGGTTTTTAACGAGTACAACTTAGTTCGTAATTGGTATTCATAACCTATAGAAGCTTTTGTTCTTGGTGCAAAAGCACTTCCGGAACGCATTTCGAAGGGTGAAATAAATCTTGGCCAAACTAAACTCGCTTCACCTCCAAAACGATACACATTAAAACCTCTGTTTTGTCCTGAAACCTGAACTTCAAGACCTCCAAATGCAGTAATTGTCAATAATTCGGCACCTTTAAATAAATTTCGATTACTCCAGTTTACATTTAATTCGGTACCGGAATAATTCGCCGAATTGGTTTTAGCCAATGCTTCTACCTGAATCGATTTTTTAGGTAATGGTGTTAAATAGTAATACAAATCCAGTTCATTTTTAGCGCTTTTATTTTCTCTGAATTCGTTTTTAACAAACTTGAATGTCCCTAATGTAATCAACCTGTTCAATGATAAATTATGAGTGGTTCTATTGTACAATTCTCCTTTGTCAAACAATAATGTTTTATCAAAAATAAAAGGTTTAAAAACCGTTTTATTGTCAATTATAGTCAAATCCTTGTACTTAATTGTATCCATTTTTCTATTGGCAACCGTGTCTCTTTTTAAATTGAAACTCGGATACACATAAACATCATTGACTTTGTATTGATTCTTCGCTTTTTCAGGAATGTTGTTTTTTATTTTTAAACGCAAATCTACTTCATGATTAGCAACGGTGCTGTCAACCTGAATTAAAAGATAATCTTCATTGAAATAATAAAAACCGCGTTCTTTTAGTTTTGCATCTATTCGGGCACGTTCGTTTTTAATATCTTCTAAATCATAGGGTTTACCCACTTTTAAAATACTTGTACTTTCCAGTAAACCAATTTCTTTTGCCAAAACAATTGAATCTGCCGGAAAAATAACTGATTTTATTTTGTACTGATTGTTTAAGGTAACTTCGTAATTTGCTTTTACTTTCTTGCCTTTTTGAACGGTATCAGCAGTAGAATTAGCATTAAAAAATCCTTTATTTTCTACAAAATTCTGAATCACTTTTTGGTTGTAATCCAGATCTACTTTGCTCATTAAAACAGGTTCGGCACCGAGTTTGTATTTTAACCAATATCGAAATCCTTTTTCCTTTTTAACATCACCAGCCAGATTGTAAAAAAAGATTCCCGGACGCATCCCAAAAATAGATTTATTTGGTTTTGGACGAATCATATCATCCAGTTCTGACTTTATACTTTTTCTTATCTTTTTAGGTTCTTCGCCTTTTTTTACACTAAGATTATGTCCTGTGTACAATAAATCACCTTCGGGAATTTTGCTCGTACCGCTGCATCCTAAAAGTAGACTGACTGAAAAAAGTAAAGTGATATAGCTATTTATTTTCATTGTTTTTCTGATTTTTTCTGTTGCCTCTGCCTTTCTTTTTGAACAACTCTTTAAATTTATTATAATCCATTGTGATAATAAAAGCAACGCCGGTTTCTACCACCTGACCTTGCAATGCTACCTGATAGTTGTTTTTTCGATACGCTCTAAATTTATAACGACCGTCTTTTGTAATTAAATAATCAGCCGAAACATCTCCTGCAATATTGGTAGTCTGTTCATTTTGCTGTGCAGCTCCATCAACACCAAAACTACTTCCCACCGTTACTTTCAATCTATCGTTGAATAATTGTTTAGAAAGTCCCACATTCAAATCAGTTCTTTCTCTTCTTTCGCCTGAAGTAAAATCTTCGGTATTTTGAAGATCGAAATCTAATTCGACACCTTTTATTAAATCACCAGCCAAATTATTAAGCTGTTGTGATAAAATTTTACTCACACTTTGTTTTGCTAAATAACTTCCGCTGGTTCCTCCTGCTTCACTCTGAAACGGATTTTCACCAATGAAACGGTTCAATAATAACAAAGCAAATACCTGTTTATTTAGAGCATCTTCATCGCGTCTTATTTGTTCCAATTTTGCCTCAGTTGTATTTATAATTTCAGCTGAAACATTGTTATTTCCATCTGGTAAAATAATATCGAAACTAATTACCGGTTGCAGCAATTCTCCTTTCATCATCAAATTAGCTTCAAAAGGAATTCTTTGTTTGTAAGTATTTCTTACTTCATCAGTAATTCCCGCCAGTTGATCATCAACTAAATCAAGTGGTGAAGCATCAACTTTGTAAACAGCTGTGATATTAACATTGGCATCCGTAGGTTCTCCAGTCCATAGAATATAACTTTCAGGCTGGATTTCAAATTTTCTTTTGATTAAATTAAAATTCATTTCATACGTACCACCTGTAAATTCGTATTTACCTGTCAAGGTAGTTTTTCCCGAAGGATCAATCCCACCGGTCAATTCAGCATCTCCTTGTAATTTTAAGTAATCTCCGTTAGCCTCATCAATTACAATCGAAATTTCTGCTTTTTTGTCAATCACAATATTTACCGAAGCGTCGATTCCTTTTATTTCTGTTTGTGCCAATTCTTTTGTTGCGTCAATATTATTAATTAAAACAGGCTGATCCTGATCAATAAATTCTACAATTCCTTCTCTGTCAGCAATTGACGGATCGTCTTGCGGCAAAACAATAGTAAATTTAGTATCCTCATTGATTTTAACATTACCACCAATTACCGGACTATTTAAAGTTCCTGTAATCTCAAGATTATTATCTAAATACAATTCGCCATAAAACAAATCATTGTCTTTTGCTTTCGAGTTTACTGCTCTGAAATTTCTGGCAACCACATTCAAATCAAATCCCAAATTAGTATAATCCTGGCTGTTGATTGTTCCGTCTATTGTTAGCGGATTTTTATTTTCATCTTCTAATTTGAAATTTTTGAAAATGATTTTATTATTGTCGAAAGTAATATTGTCATTATCCAATTTGAATTTAGAATTCAATTGAGTAACATTAAAAGCAACCGAATTAAATGTAATATTTCCGTTCACATTGGGAGCCGAAGCCTGTCCTTTTACCTCTAATTTTCCATTTAAAAAACCTTCACTTTCTTTTAAATTTTCTAAGGTAAAAGGCTGTACTGATTTCATTTGAAGCTTATCAATGGCAACAATAAAATCTAAATTTTGATTGCTTACATTGTAATTTCCATCAATATTGACCTGATTATCAAAACCTGTTAATTCCACATTTGCATTGTATAAATTAGCCGTTTTATTATCTACTTTGATTATTAAATTCCCAATTGTATCTTTTTTGATACTCGCATTTTCAATAGCTAAATCGGCAACAAATAAAGGATTTTCAGTGAGGTTTGAAACAGTAGCATTTCCGTTTATCGCACCGCCAGCTTCAAAATTAGATTTGGCAATACTGGTTAAAGTTTCTAATTTAAAGTTCTTGAAATCGGCAACAATAGGTGCATTTGGAACTTCTGTTTCAGACTGAATTCCAAAAGATTGTCCGTTATTTTCGAGTATAAATTTAGAAATTACAAGACCTTTTTTCTGTAACTTGATAAAATTGTTCGGATCAATATTCCAGTTTTCATAGTTTAAAAGTAATCTTTCAGGATTAAGATGTACCAGCGAAGCGCCCAAAGTATCTTTTAAATTCCCGTTGATCACATATTTTTCTTTGTTCTCTAAATCACTAACAACCAACTCATAATCAATAACATTATTTTCCAGCTTACCAATTAAAGTTGTTTTCGGAATTTCAAACGCACTAGCTTTAACTGTGCCTAATGTTAAATTGTAAAGCAAAGCATTCTCTTGCGTATTTACTTTTAAAACACCATTTGAAACTTCATTATTAGCATATTTCAATTTCGGAATTGAAGCATTCAGTACAATCGTATCGTTGGCAGAATTGTATTTTCCGTCAATTTTAATTTCAGATAATTCCTGAACCTGAGGCAATAATTTTTTAGTGATTTCGTGATCTTTAATCACAAACTGAAAATCTAAATATTGATTTTCTTCTTTTTTAGCATAAGCCTTATCTAATCGGTAATATTTAGAAATCGAATTCATTAATTGATCTCCAATAGTCGAAAGCTTATAATTTCCTGAAATTAATCCTTTAATAAACTGCGAATTCAAAATAATGGAATCCTTTTCAGCAGTAGAAATAGCTTTTAAACTGATGGTATCTAACGAAAATTGCTCTTTTTCTAAAGCAATTGTAAAATTAGTCGCATCCAGTTTTCCGTTAAGATTATCCGGATTTAGATCGTCAAAATTAGCATTGACATCACCTCTTAATTTCATAGGCCCAGCGTGCAAATTCAGTTTATTTAAATCAATAATATCCAGATTCAGTTTTAAATCTACTGTTGGTTTTTTAGGATTAGACGAACCTTTAGCCACTAAATCAAAAGTTAAATTAGGATCTTTAGCATTGGCATTGACATCAAAAATTCCATTAGCAATAGTTCCGTTAATATTGATATTATTATAATCGTAAGCGTTATAATGCGCTTTCACGATTTTAGAAGTCAGTTTTGCCGTGGCTGTTGCCGGATCTAAACTTCTGCCATTAACAGTAGCATTAGCGGTTATTTTCCCAATTTGTTTATTCTTAATCAATTTCCCTACATCAAAATTGGTAACTGTGGCATAGGCAATATATTTTTCGTTGTTTTTTCGGGTTTGATCGAATGTTGCTTTTACAACTGCATTTCCAAAAGTACTTTTTAATGCCAAATCAGTTTTAAAAGCAGCAATTTTACCTTTAAAATTCCCTTTAACATTGAATTTTTGAGGCAACTGAATTGTATTTGGAATTGTATTTTTTGGTGTCAAAGCATAAATATCTCTTGCGGTGCTTTCTAAATTTAGAATCGCAAGGTTAAAAACACTTTTATCTGCATTTGGCAAACCTTTAATCGTTCCTCTTACGTTAACTTTTGTCGCACCAATTCCACTGGCATTGAATTGGTTAATTTTTAAATCACCAATTTTGCCTTTAACATTCGCATCCAAATTAACAATTGCGTTGGGATAATTTTTAAAAACCGGATTAGTATTCAATTGTGGAGCAAGCAATAAAATGTCTTTAAAACCTAATTTACTCTCCTTTAAATTAGCGTCTAAAGCCAAGTTTTCAATATGCTTGCTTAACGATTCTATTGAAGGATAATTAACTACAATATTATCCTGTAAAGTCGTTTGAGGCGTTTTTAAATATAAATTTTTCAGTGAAGCAGTTGTTGGAGCATAATTAAATGTTGTTGTAAGTTCATCCAATTGAAAACCACTTTTATCTTTAAAGCGAAACGAATTAATAGTACCACTATACGACTCCCAAATAGCAATTGAACTTCCTTTGAAGGATAAATCTTTTAAATCTAAATGATTATAATCAATTCCACTTGCTGTTTTTACTGCATTTTCATTGTCAAATTTGAAATTAAAAGAATTAATTACAATAGTATTAACATCTATTTTCCAAAGAGTACCTGCTATTTCTTTTTCTGATTTCACAGTTTTCTGTACAACATTTTTTTCTGATTTTGTCAATGCAAGATAACCGTTTGCTTTTTTCAATTCAATCGAATTCAAATCAATAATCTGATTTTCTAAATCAATCTTCTTTACATTGGTATGTAACTTTTCGAATTTAATTTTGGTATCCAGATTAGTTTGTAAATCTTTATAAGCCAAATCAATATTTTTAAGCTGAATATCTTTCAAATTCAATTTCAACACATTCGTTTCCGCTTGTTTTTCAATCTTTTCAGCTACTTTTTTAGTCGTTTCTACTAAATCCTGATTCAAATTCAATCGTAATCCATCAAGATTAATTTTAGGAATATCAAAAGCCAATTGATTCAAGTCAATCTTATCAATTTTGGTATCAAAATGATTAATAAATACTTTAATATTGTTTTTAGCTACGGCATCTTTGTAACTAAATCTAATCGTATCAAAGTTGATTTTTTTAAGCGAAAATTCCATTGGCTTGGAATCTGTTTTTGTGGTATCTGTAGATGCAAAGGCTTTAATGATATAATCGAAATTAAAAACCGAATCTTTGTTGACCTCTATATTTGCAGTGATTTTTTGTAAATCAATAGAATTAATTTCAACTTTATTATTCAGCAATTCAAAAAGACTTATATCTACTTTTAAAGTTTTTCCGGCAAGCAAGGTATCTTTAGACTGATCTTCAAAATAAAAATCACGAAGAATAATATTTTTAGGCAAACCTATTTCAATAGTTCCGACTTCTACTTTAGTTTTTATCTTTTTTTCTAAATAAGTAACTGCTTTATCTTTGGCAAAATTTTGTACAAAAGGAATTTGAAATGCTATTACAAGTAGTAAAAAAAGTGACAACAAAAACAACAGGAATACTAAAAAATAATTAGCTACTTTTTTTAATTTTGGAGATATCATATATTTTTAGAATTCAATTTAAAAATCTGTATTACAATATTTTACAACAAAAAACAATAATAAAAAATCGAACCCACGAATTCTGTTGTTATTGATAAAAATATCTTCGTGAAGATATTACTTATAAACAAAAATGGTTTTATATAATTACACTAATTATTTTTACAATTTCAATATAATAATATATAAAAACGATTTTTTAAAGCATGGTTTTTTAGCAAAAAAACGCAATTATATCGTTCTAAATTTACTCATTTTTAAAATAAATGAAAAAAAATAGATTCTGAAACGCTTGTTTCAAAAATAGTTTTTACATTTGCAAAGTGAAAATTAAATCTTATGGCTCGCTGTGTAGAATTTAACGAGGTTGAAAAAATTGAAAAAGCAATGAATGTCTTTTGGGAAAAAGGATATAATGCTACTTCAATGCAAGACCTTGTGGATGCAATGCAGATTAACCGAAGCAGTTTATACAACACCATTGGCGACAAGCATCAATTATTCATGAAATGCATTTGTAATTATTTTGATAATGCAATGCAGGAAGTGAAAGACAAAGTTGCTAATGAAAAATCTGCTAAAGCAGCATTAATTAAGATTATTACTGACAAAGCAGACTGGATTGTAGATTGCGACAAAGGATGTCTGGGAATGAAAACAATTTTCGAAATTGCTCCTGATGATTGCACTGTTCGAAATCAAATGAGCAAAAACAATGATCTTTTTATTGAATTCATGGCTACAATTGTTCAAAAAGCAATGGATGACGGTGACATGGACAATACAGAAGATGCTTCATTAATGGCTGAATACATTGCAACTTCTTTTACAGGCTGGAAGCAATCGTATATCCTAAATGGAAATCCAATCAAAATTAAAAAAATGTCAGAATTTCTGATTAAGAATATATTTAAATAGTTTCATTTTTTTTATTTAATTCTGGAACGTTTATTTCAGATAAAATATAGAATACGCATACCAATTTTTAATTTACAGCATTGATTCTGAAATGATTGTTCCAGAATTATAACTATTCAAAACAATAACCTTTTAAATGACAAATAGCATGAATTCTGAAACGATTATTCCAAAAACAATAATTTCTAAGTCCATTTTTAACCCAATTTCAATTATGAAAAAAATTACCCTAATTAGTATAATAGCATTATTCGTTATTAGTTGTAACGATAAGAATGCAGCTCCTCCAGCAGCCGCAGCTCCGCTCCTGCCTGTTTTATCCATCACAAATAGTAATGCAGTTACTGATGTCGAATATCCGGCAGCTTTACAAGGCGCTGTAGATGTAGAAATTCGTCCGCAAGTAAGCGGAAATCTTGAAAAAATTTATGTTGATGAAGGTGCTTATGTAAACAAAGGACAAACGCTTTTTAAAATCAACGAACGTCCGTTTCGTGAGCAATTGAACAATGCTTTGGCTAATCTTCATGCCGCTGAAGCTACTTATTTAAATGCACAATTAGAAGTTGATAAACTGACTCCGTTAGTTCAAAACAAAGTAGTTTCTGATTATCAGTTAAAAACTGCTAAAGCAACACAAAAAATTGCTTTCGCCAATATCGAACAGGCAAAAGCGATGGTAGCTTCGGCTAAAATTAATTTAGGATATACTAATGTTACTGCGCCTGTAAGCGGATACATTGGTAGATTGCCTAAAAAACAAGGAAGTTTGGTTTCTGCAACAGATATTGAACCATTAACTAATTTATCTGATGTTCACGAAGTGTATGCTTATTTTTCATTAGGTGAAACTGATTTTATCAAATTCAAATCGCTTTATAACGGTACTACGCTAAATGATAAAATCAAAAAATTACCTCCTGTTACCTTAATTCTTGCAGATAATTCTGATTATGGCACATTAGGAAAAATTGATATGGTCGATGGTCAATTTGATAAAAACACCGGAGCCATTACTTTAAGAGCAACTTTCCCTAATAAAAACGGGACTTTACGTTCAGGAAATACCGGAAAAATCAAATTAGGGATCCAACATGATGATGCTATTTTAATTCCGCAATCGGCTACGGTTGAAATGCAGGATAAGGTATTTGTTTTTACGGTAAATAAAGAAAATAAAGTAACCAAAACTCCTATTAGCATCAGCGGAAAAAGCGGTACTAATTATCTAATCGCAGACGGAGTAAAATCAGGAGACCAAATTGTATTAAGCGGTATCGACAAACTTCAGGAAGGACAGCTAATTCAGCCTGAAAAATCAAAAAAACAAATTGCTCAGAAATAATTAATCAAAACTAATAGTTATACCAATGTTCAAAATATTTATACAAAGACCGGTACTCGCCACGGTAATTTCCATTTTATTGGTGATTTTAGGAGTGCTTGGACTTACAAAATTGCCTTTACAGCAATTTCCTGATATCGCACCTCCCTCGGTTTTAGTAACAGCAGTTTATCCCGGAGCCAATGCTGAAACAGTATTACGTTCGGTAGCACCATCACTGGAAGAATCTATTAATGGTGTGGAAAACATGACTTACATGAGTTCTACCGCCAGTAACGACGGAACTTTAGCCATCACCGTTTTCTTCAAATTAGGTACTGATGCTGATCAGGCCGCAGTAAACGTTCAAAACAGAGTGGCACAGGCTACAAGCCAATTGCCTGCAGAAGTAGTTCAGCAAGGTGTTATCACTGCCAAACAACAAAACAGTTTTATTATGGCAATTGGTATGTACACCGATGATGAATCAAAATACGACCAGACTTTTGTTGCTAATTATGCCCAAATCAATATTATCCCTGAAATTAAACGTATTCCGGGAGTTGGTTCTGCCAGTATTTTTGGTGGAGTAAAAGATTATTCGATGCGTGTTTGGTTAAATCCATCCCAAATGGCAACTCACAATATCACGCCAAGTGAAGTTATGGCTGCTATTCAGGATAAAAGTTTAGAAGCTGCTCCGGGAAAATTTGGAGAAAGAAGTAAAGAAGTTTTCGAATATGTTATTAAATACAAAGGGAAACTTACCAAACCTGAAGAATATGAAAAAATTGCCATTCGCTCGAATGCTGACGGTTCTATCTTAAGATTAAAAGATGTAGCGCGAGTAGAATTGGGTGCCTACTCCTATAACAGTTTAACCCGATTAAATGGTAAAAAAGGAATTGTAATTGGAGTTATTCAGTTGGCAGGATCTAATTCGAATGATATTCAGGTTGCCATTAACGAATTGATGGAAAAAGCTTCTAAAGATTTCCCAAAAGGGATCAACAAAAACATTTTTTATAGTACCAAAGTATCTTTAGACCAATCTATCGATCAGGTAAAACATACTTTGATTGAAGCTTTTATTCTGGTATTTATCGTTGTATTTCTGTTCCTACAAGATTTTAGATCGACTTTAATTCCTGCCATTGCCGTGCCTGTGGCTATTTTAGGTACGTTCTTTTTCATGCAGCTATTTGGATTTTCAATTAACCTTTTGACTTTGTTTGCTTTAATTCTGGCGATTGGTATTGTAGTCGATGATGCTATTGTGGTCGTCGAAGCCGTACATGCCAAAATGGAGCACAAACATTTGTCACCAAAAATTGCCACGCATGAAGCAATGCACGAAATTACCGGAGCAATTATTTCGATTACTTTAGTAATGGCAGCGGTATTCTTACCAGTTGGTTTCATGGAAGGTTCAACAGGAGTTTTCTACCGTCAGTTTGCTTTTACGATGGCAATTGCAATTGTAATTTCGGCTGTAAATGCATTGACATTGAGCCCTGCCCTTGCCGCTTTATTCTTAAAAGACAATCATGCTGTAAATGATGACAATAAGCCTTATGAAAAAAGAGGATTTAAAGAAAAATTCTTTGATGGATTTAACAAAAGCTTTAATTCATTAACCAATAGATATGTAGGCGGATTGCAATTTTTAATTCGCAGAAAATGGTTGAGTATCGGTGGATTAGTCCTAATTACAGCAGCTACAATTGTAATGGTAAATACTACTCCGGCAGGATTTATCCCAACAGAAGACCAAGGTTTTATTGCTATTTCGGTAAATACGCCTTCAGGAACTTCTCTTGACGGAACACAAAAAGTAATGACTGAAGCCGAAAATATTTTAAGTGAATTAGATGCATCCCGAGATGTAACTGCGGTTTCAGGTTTTAACTTATTGACAAATTCTACAAGTCCATCATCGGCAGTAATTTTTGTTTTGCTTAAGCCAAATGAAGAACGTGGCGAAGTGAAAAACATTGACGAAATCATGAATCAAGTTCGTGGTAAATTAGATGCCATTTCGGGCGGAAGTTTCTTTGTATTTAGTTTCCCAACAGTTCCCGGATTTAGTAATGTCGAAGCTTTAGATTTGGTTTTACAGGACAAAACGGGAGGAAAACTGGATAAATTCAGTGGAATTTCTCAAAATTTCATTGGCGAATTGATGAAGCGTCCTGAAATTGCGGTTGCCTTTACTTCTTTCAAAGCCGATTATCCGCAATTGCAATTGGATATCAATGATGAAAAAGCAGATCAATTGGGCGTGAATGTAAAAGACATTCTGCAAACCATGCAAGCGTATTTTGGTAGTGCACAAGCTTCTGATTTTAACCGATTTGGAAAATACTATCGTGTGGTTGTTCAGGCAGATATTGCTGACAGAGCCGAACCTTCGTCAATCGATCGTGTTTTTGTGAAAAATAAAAATGGTGAAATGGTGCCTATCAACACCTTAGTAAAATTAAGCCGTATTTATGGTTCTGAAACTGCTTCGAGATACAATTTATTTAACTCAATTTCGATTAATGCGATTCCGAAAACAGGATTTAGTTCAGGTGATGCGATTAAAGCTATTGAAGAAGTGGCAGCACAGCAATTGCCAGCCGGTTACAGCTACGAATTCTCAGGACAAACGAGAGAAGAAATTTCATCCGGAGGTCAGTCGGCAACGATTTTCCTATTGTGTTTGATCTTTATTTATTTCTTACTGGCAGCGCAATACGAAAGTTACATTTTGCCATTAGCGGTTATTTTCTCTATCCCAACAGGAATTTTCGGAGTATTTATAGCCATTGGTTTAACAGGAATCGAAAACAACATTTACGTACAGGTTGCATTGGTAATGCTTATTGGATTACTGGCTAAAAATGCGATTTTGATTGTCGAATTTGCTGTCCAAAAAAGAAAATCAGGACAAAATTTAATCAAGGCTTCGATTGAAGCAGCCAAATTACGTTTGCGTCCAATTATCATGACTTCGCTTGCCTTTGTGGTAGGATTAGTTCCGATGATGAGCGCACAAGGTCCTTCGGCACAAGGAAATCATTCGATAAGTATTGGTGCTGCGGGAGGAATGGTTTCAGGAGTAATTATCGGGTTATTTATTATCCCTGTACTCTTCATTCTATTCCAGCATTTACAGGAAAAAATTTCAGGAAAACCCATAGCGGTTATCCATAACGAAGAAAAATAAAATATGGAAAACTATATCACAATAGTACTGATAGGAGTAATTATCAGTATTGGATTCTTATCCTATAAAGTATGGGAAGAATTGGAAACTAAAAAAGATTTTTGTTCAGAAAAATAAAGAAGAACTATAATGAAACAATATATAACCAAAACAGTGACGGGTGCTTTTATACTCCTCACATTAATATCCTGCAAAATTACAAAGGATATTGAAACACCAAAAGATGCATTTCCTGAAACTTTCAGGAATGCATCGGTTTCAAAAGACAGCAGCAGTATTGCTGATTTAGACTGGAAAAATTTCTTTACAGAAAAAGATATTATCCAATTAATTGACAGCGCCGTAACCCGAAATAACGATTTACAAATTGCTACTAAAAACATCGAAATTGCGCAATATCGTTTTACACAATCTAAATGGGGGAATATTCCTCAGGTGAATTTTGCTGTAAATGCCACTACCAGCAATCCTTCAGACAATAGTTTTACTGGTATGAACTTAAATCAGGCTTTGGGCCAAAAACACATTGACGATTATTCGGCAGGAGTTTCTCTTTCGTGGGAAGCAGATATCTGGGGAAAAATCAAAAATCAAAAAAAGGGAGCTTTTGCCAGTTATCTGCAATCTGAAGAAGTGAAAAAAGCATTGCAAACTACTATTGTGGCTAATGTTGCCAAAGGTTATTACAATCTTTTAATGCTGGATGCTCAATTGAATATTGCCCGACAAAACCTGAAATTAAATGATAGTACGACTAAAATTATTCAGCTAAAATACGATTCAGGACAAGGTACTACATTAGCGATTCAGCAATCAGAAGCACAGCAGCTGAATGCCGCACAATTGATTCCGTTATTGGAACAAAACATTGCCATTCAGGAAAATGCGCTGAGTGTTTTAACGGGTTCTTTTCCTGATTCGAAAGCCAGAAATACGAGTTTGAATGCTATTGAATTGAAAAACAATACAGCTATTGGAATTCCGTCTTTATTAGTAAGCCGAAGACCTGATGTAAAAAGTGCCGAATTAGCCTTAAAAGTTGCCAATGCGAATGTTGGAATCACAAAAGCCGATTTGTATCCTTCGCTTAAAATCACCGCACAAGGAGGCGCCAACTCATTCGAAACCAGCAGTTGGTTTACCATGCCTGCTTCTTTATTTGGAACGGTTGCCGGAGGTTTAACCCAGCCTTTATTGAACGGAAAAAGACTAAGAACGCAGTACAATATTGCTTTGGCCGAAAGAGAAAAATCGGTTTTGAGTTTTAGACAAACGGTTTTAGTTGCTGTAAGCGAAATTTCGGATGCTTTAGTAAAAGTAGAAAAATTAGAACAGCAGGAATCATTCTTAAACCAAAAAGTAAAAACCCTGCAGCAAGCAATTAAAAATTCTAATTTATTATTCAAAAACGGAATGGCAGAATACCTGGAAGTCTTATCGGCACAGACTAATTTATTGCAAAGCGAATTGGAATTAGCCAATATGAAAAGAGAGCAATTAGCTGCTAATATCGAATTGTACCGCGCCTTAGGTGGTGGCTGGAAATAAAATTTTGAATTGTAATTTTCTTTTTTGCTTAATCAAAAAAGAAACAAAAAAATCAAGTCTTACGCTTTCTCGTCGGTCAAATTAATTTTCGAATACTAAAAGAAAATAACTCGCTACGCTCAAACAGATTTTCTTTTAACGCATTCTTCAAATATTTGACACTCGACTGCGAAAGCTAAGGACAATTAAAGAATTCAAAATAATGTTTTCAATATCAAAACAATAAAGAATAATAAAATTTAAATTATAAAAATATGAGTACAACTAATTTATTTACTCCCTTTAATCTAAAAACATTACAGCTTAAAAACAGAATTGTAATGGCGCCAATGACGCGTTCTTTTTCTCCAAACGGAATTCCAACGGACGAAGTCGCTGCTTATTATCAAAAAAGAGCCGAAGGTGAAGTAGGTTTAATATTATCTGAAGGAACCGTTATTGATCGTCCTTCTTCATCTAATGATGGGAATGTTCCTCATTTTCATGGTAATGAAGCTTTAAAAGGTTGGGAAAAAGTAATCCATGAAGTCCATGCTTCCGGAGGTCAAATGGGACCACAAATATGGCATATGGGGATTATGGACAATCATCATTCAGGTTGGGTTCCTCCGGTTCCGTTTGAAGGTCCGTCAGGATTGAACCGACCTGGTTTTTCTAACGGAAATACCATGACCGAAAAAGACATTGAAGATACGATTATCGCTTTTGGAAAAGCTGCTGCTGACGCCAAAAGATTAGGATTTGACACTATCGAAATTCACGGTGCACACGGTTATTTAATTGACCAGTTCTTTAATCCTGAAACCAATTTACGTACTGATATTTATGGTGGAAAAACACTGGCAGAACGCAGTCGTTTTGCTATTGAAGTAGTGAAAGAAGTGAGACGACAAGTAGGAAATGATTTTGCTGTGATTATGCGTTTCTCTCAATTCAAGCCTTCTGATTACAACTATAAACTTGCGAAAACACCTCAGGAATTAGACGCCTGGCTGACACCGTTGGTTAATGCCGGAGTCGATATTTTACATTGCTCGCAACGCCGTTTCTGGGAACCGGAATTTGAACATTCTGATTTGAATTTTGCAGGATGGGCTAAAAAAGTAACCGGAGCGCCTACCATTACCGTAGGTTCTGTTGGACTTTCCTCTGATTTCTTTGGTGCTTTTGCTGGCGAAAGTTCGCAACCGGCATCTTTAGATGAACTAACCAGACGTTTTGACAGAGGGGATTTTGATTTGGTTGCCGTGGGAAGACCATTATTGTCCGACCCAAATTGGGTTGCCAAAATAAAAGCAGGAAAAACCAAAGAATTAGTAGGATTCAGCAAAGAAGCTTTAAGCGAATTAGTTTTATAATTTTATATTTAGGTTTATTATTTGTTGACAAACCCTTAAACAGTTGGATGTTTAGGGGTTTGTTTTTTATTTTCAAATCTTAATACTTTATTACATAAAAATACTATATTTAAAAATAGACTATATAGTGTATATCTAACTATATTTTAGTGTATTTACGAAAGTTTATTGTGTATATTTGAGAGTTATACCCAATGCTATGAGCGACTGTGCTAACATCAATATCTGACAAAAAAAACAAACTTATCAACAAACTGACCAAGATTAAAATTGTAACTTTGTAATATGGATTTAAAAATAAAAAATAAATATAAAACAGAGTTCAAAAAGGCATTAGACACTTTTACTGAAAAACTCGAAAAATACGTCTCTACTGAAAACGGTGATTGGTCTGTAAAAGGATTTATCGATGTTTATAAAAATATTTATACAATTTCTTCAGATACTAAAATTGTTTCTAAAATTCTTGAAATCCATATATTTCCACAAATCTTACAATTTGCAGAAGAAAATAACTACAATATTATTTTAACCGAACACCAAAACTATTATCCCGACCTTACTTTTATTCACAAGGAAAATGAACAAGTGAAATTTGCTGTAGACTTAAAAACTACTTACCGCAAGAAAAATGGAATTTCGAGTTTTACGCTTGGAAGTCACGGAAGTTATTTCAAGGAAAGAGATAAAAAGAAAAATATTCAATTTCCATACAACCAATATTTGGGACATTTCTGTTTAGGAGTTATTTACACTCGTACTGACATCAATGCCGATGACCCTACTGATACTGAAATCTATCAAGTTCAAGAATTGCAAGAAGACTATGAAACTCCCAACACAAAAGTTGGAGAACGGAAAGTCACAACTGTTGACAACTTAAAATCAATAACTTCTGTAATTAAAGATTTCGACTTTTTTGTTGCAGAAAAATGGAAAATTGCAAGCGACAAGCAAGGCTCTGGAAATACAGCAAATATTGGTTCAACTTTGAGTATTGAGGATTTGAGAAATGAGAATGGTATTTTTAGCCAACTGGGAGAAGAATGGTTTGATGAATATTGGATAAATCACGGCTCTGCAACAATGGTAAAAGACGGAAAGCCTACTAAAATAACAACACTTAGAGACTTTTTAGAATTCAAAGGCAGAAAGGACTTATGGGATAAAATTGTATCAAGAAAACCTTATAAAAAAGATACAAAATGAAAGTAATTATTCCACCCATAAAAAGCCAGGGAATTAAAACCAAGCTTGTTCCGTGGATTATGGATCTTGCTCCGAAAGTACCAGGCAAATGGATAGAACCATTTCTTGGAACTGGCGTTGTTGCGTTTAATTCTGGTTATAAAAGAGCTATTTTAAACGATACAAATCCGCATATCATTAATTTCTATAAAGGTATTCAGCAAAAAAAAATTACCGCACCGCTGATGAAGCATTACCTTGAAAATGAAGGAGCAATTTTAAGTAAAGCTGAAAATAACGGATATGAACATTATTTGGAAGTTCGTTCACGTTTCAATTCGGGAGAATTTTCACCTTACGACTTTATCTTTCTTTCAAGAGCAGGATTTAATGGAATGATGAGATTTAACAAAAAAGGACATTGGAATATTCCTTTTTGTAAAAAACCAGACCGTTTTGCTCAAGCTTATGTAACCAAAATCACAAATCAAGTAAGTAAGGTTTCACAAATAATTCAATCCGAACCTGATTGGACATTTCATAATAAATCCTTTGCTGAAATCATTCCTTTAGCAACTGAAAATGATATTATTTATTGTGACCCACCATATTATGGCAGACACGTTGATTATTTTAATGGTTGGACAGAACAAGATGAAGAACTACTATTTAATCTTTTGAGTGAAACAAAAGCAAAATTCATTCTTTCAACTTGGCATCATAACGATTGGAGACAAAACGAAATGATTGAAAAATTTTGGAAAAAATTCAATGTATTGACAAAAGACCATTTTTATCATAATGGGGGAAGTATTGAAAACAGAAGAACTGTTGTAGAAGCTTTAGTTTGTAATTTCAACACTGACCATTTTAATCCACATAATCACGGTTTGAAAGAAAAATCAAAACTTGAACAATTAGAAATAGACTGGACAGCGTAAAAAAGCACTGAACATAAACAAGGGTTTTGCGATAGTGGGGGCGAAACTGCAAAGTTCAATGTTTTTTTTCGGTTCAACATTTGCGCAAAAATGAAAATTTTCGCTTCAATTGCCCCACCATCGCCAAGCCACGAAACGTTATTTAATTTCTTTTTAATAAATGAAACTATAAAACCTGCGTCGTTTTATAAACCTGAATAGGAGCAGCTAATAAGTCTTCACTTTCGGCAATAAAATCGATTAAATATTGTTGGCTGTTGTGAATGTCTAGTCCTGCCTGATCGGTCCATTCTTCCCAAATGATAAAAACATTTTCGGTGCAGTGTAAATCATAACGAATGCAGGCGGCTTCATTTCGGGTCTCTCTCACAATATGCTGAACCATTTCGGTAACTTTTTCAATATTTTCTTTCTTGCTTTTTATAATGGCTGTAATCGAAATCATAATCTGGTATTTTTTTTATTCAGGTTTAAAGGTAGTATTATTTTCTACTTTTCGAAGATAAATCTATCACTACAACATCATGTATTTTTTGATGGCTTCTTTAGTTAATTCAGGATTAGCACCTTCGCTTCCGGCAACCAAAGCTCCCACTGCACAAGCAAAATTCAAAGCCTTTTGAGGTGATTTTCCCTTTAACAATTTGCTAAGTAAAGAAGCTAGAAAAGAATCACCTGCGCCCACAGTATCAGCTACTTTTATGAAATAACCGCTATTATAATAAAACTTTTCTTTATGATACAAAACCGCGCCAAAAGGACCTTTGGTAACACATATTTGTTTGGTTTTGGTTTGCTCAGCGATGAATTGAATATTTTGCTCAAAAGAATGATAAGGCGAATTCATTTTCTGACTGATTTCGAGTAATTCTTCGTCGTTGAGTTTGATAAAATCGGCTTTTTGCATCAGTTCGTTTAATAAATCAAAAGTGTAATAAGGCGCTCTTAAATTGACATCAAAAACTTTATACGTATTGGTGTTTTCCAGTAAATGCAATAATGTCGCACGGGAATCTTCACCACGGGCACTTAAACTGCCAAAAACAAATACATCGGCCTTTGAAATCTTTTTTAGTAATTGTTCTTCCACCTGAATTTTATCCCAAGCTGATGGATATAAAATATCGTAAGAAGCATTTCCTTTTTCGTTAATCATTACCTGAACAATTCCGGTTTTGTATCCTTTTGACTGCTGAATAAAATCAGTATTTACACCATTTTCTGCAGCATAAGATACGATAGCATCTCCATCTTCATCCGTTCCTACACTACTTACCATAGTTACTTCAGCACCCAGCGAACTCATTCGTAACGCAACATTTAAGGGTGCGCCGCCAATTTTTTTGTGCGTAGGAAACACATCCCATAATACTTCTCCAAACGATACTGCTTTTATCTTTTTATCTTTAGCCATAACAAAAAACGATTAATGGTTTTGGCATTTTAATCTCTTTAAAAAAATGCTTATTTATAAAGTTAAACTTTTATTTGAACTAATCATCAGAATAAAAAGTGATTTTTAGCAACTTTTAGAAAAATTTAAGTCTATGGAATAGTCATTTTCATAGCTACAATTCCTGATTTGGACGATTTAACTTTATTGTTTGATTAGTATTTTTTAAATTTATAAAACACAATTATAGCAATTACAATCATGGAAAAAAGAGCTCATCAATACAAGCTAACACTCGAATATTTAAAGGATGCAAAAGGTGAAATCCAGTCTGCAGCTCCCATCGAACTTAATTTTGAAAATCACGATGATATTTTCTCTATTATCGAAAGACAGAAAAGCAAAGGATTATTTGATAATCTGGAACAAGCAACAGAATTTGCTATTGGACTAAAATTATTTAGCGAAGTAATGCTTAAAAACCGAAAAGATCCTTTGTTTGAAGAACTGGCTCCTGCTTTTGGACAATTCATGAAAAAACTAAAAGCGATTCCCGCTACAGATAAGGAGTAATTATTTCGAAAAGCAAAAAAGGATTCTACTTTAACAGTAAAATCCTTTTTCAATTTATAAACAACTAAACAATTAAAGATTACCAGAAAACGGTATATAAAGCGACTAATACACCACAGATTATAAACGATCCAATCACAAATTCGGAAGACACTTTGAACATAGCGGTATCGACTTCTATTTGGTGTTTTTCATGCTGTTCTTTAGATTCCGGACATAATAAACTAATAGCAACCATCAGAAATACAATGATGAAAAATGCAATCGTCATTCGGTCTAAGAACGGAAAGTCAGGAAAAGCGCCATTGGTCCAAACCGGTAAAAACTTTAATACTGTAGCAATAGGCACCGTTAACAAAGCTCCTGCCAGTCCAGCGGAAGCGGTTGTTTTTTTCCAGAACATTCCCAACATGAAAATGGCAAGCACTCCCGGAGAAAAGAAACCTACATATTCCTGAATAAACTGATAAGCCTGATCCAGTGTTTTTAACGAAGGCGCAACAAGAGCTCCAATAAACATGGCAACTACAACACAGGCACGGCCAACACGAACCAGTTTTTTCTCGGATGCGTTTTTATTAAAATATTTTCGATAAATATCTAAAGAAAAAATCGTCGAAATACTATTGGCTTTTCCTGCTAATGAAGCCACGATTGCAGCAGTTAAAGCCGCCAGAGCAATTCCTTTTAAACCCGGAGGCAATAAATTCATTAAGGTTGGATAAGCGCGGTCTGGTTTTAAAACTCCTGCTGCATCCAGCATTTCGCTTTGAAACATGCCGTTTTGATGCATTACATACATCGCGATTCCGGGTAAAACAGCAATAACAGGAACTAATAATTTTAAGAAAGCAGCAAATAAAATTCCTTTTCGTGCCGTTTTTAAATCGGCACCTAAAGCGCGTTGAACAATATATTGATTACATCCCCAATAGGCCAGATTATTAATAAGCATTCCTCCTATAATCACTGACATTCCAGGCAATTCGGCATAATGCGGATTGGATTTATCAAAAATCATTTGTAAATGTCCGGGCGCTTTATCGGCTATAATTGTAAGCCCTTTTAAAATATCTTTTCCGTATCCAAATTGCTCCGAAAGTAATGTTAGCGCCAAATAAGTCGTAACTAAACCTCCTAATATTAATACGATAACCTGAAACATATCAGTGTATCCAATAACTTTCATTCCTCCTAAAGTAACAATGACAGAGAACAAACTCAATCCGATGATACAAAATTCGAAACTAACCGGCGCAATAGACGAAATAGCTAAAGCTCCCAAATAAATGATTGAAGTAAGATTGACAAATACATAAATTAACAGCCAAATGACCGCCATAATTGCACTTACGGTATCATTATAGCGTTTTGCCAAAAATTGTGGCATGGTGAATATCTTGTTTTTAAGATATACCGGAAGAATAAATACAGCTACAATAATCAAAGTTGCAGCCGACATCCATTCATAAGAAGAAATAGCTAAGCCTAGTGCAAATCCTGAACCACTCATTCCTATAAAATGCTCCGCCGAAATATTAGAAGCAATCAAAGAAGCTCCAATTGCCCACCAGGTTAGCGAACCTTCGGCTAAAAAATAATCATTAGAACTGGTAATTGCGTTTTTCTTACTTCGATAAATGTACATCCCATAAGAGGTAACTATAATAAAATAAATAAGAAAAACAACGTAATCTGCGGTTTGTAAGGGGTTCATAGTTGGGTTGGTTTGGTTGGTTTTATTTTTTAGTTAATAGTAACTAACTACACAAAAATAGAATCAAAACCAAAGTTCAATATGGATATTCTGTGCTAATGCATGGATGATTTTAGCAATAATAAAAAATAATCCATTCAGCTAATACAAACACGAATTACAACTCTAACAGATTGAGACTTTTAGAATAAAACAGCTGTTGTAATACCATTTATGAATACAAATAAGCCTAATTGTTGTTTCACAGAGATTCACAGAGGAATTCACTCAGAGATGCGCTAAGGTAATTTAATCTTTGTGTGTCTCCGTGTTAGCTTTGCGTATCTTTGTGTAAAAACTAACAGCTTTCATCAATTCTAGTTGACAATATGACTAGTTTATAAATATAATTGGTATAAATGTATTTTCGAAAAAAACTCGCAGAATACTAAAAGGAAAAGGAGTATTGAATTTTTAAATCCAATACTCCTTTTTAGAAATATATTTGGTAACAATTTCTTATTTAGAATAAGCTACTGCATGTTGTTTACTAGAACCTAAACCTTCGATTCCTAATTCAATTACGTCACCTGCTTTTACATAAACTGGTTCTGGTTTAATTCCTAAACCTACTCCCGGAGGCGTTCCTGTACTGATGATATCACCAGGAAGTAACGTCATGAACTGGCTTAAATAATGTACTAAAAATGGAATTTTGAATACTAGGTTAGACGTATTACTGTCTTGGTATTTTTTACCGTTAACACTTAACCACATTCCTAAATTATTTACATCAGCAATTTCATCCTGAGTAGCTAAAACTGGTCCAAGTGGTGCAAAAGTATCACAACCTTTACCTTTAGCCCATTGTCCGCCCATTTCAATTTGGAAAGCTCTTTCGCTGTAATCGTTTAATAAAGCATATCCAGCAACGTAGTCTAAAGCATCAGCTTCTTCAACATAACTAGCTTTTTTACCTACAACGAATGCTAATTCAACTTCCCAGTCTGTTTTTTCACTTCCTTTAGGGATAATTACATTATCGTTTGGTCCACATAAAGAAGTTGTCGATTTAAAGAAAATAATTGGTTCTGTTGGGATTGGAGCACCAGTTTCGTGACAGTGATCCACATAATTCAATCCAATGCAGATAATTTTTGAAGGTCTTGCCACTGCTGAACCTAAACGAACATCATCAGCAACTTCAGGAAAAGAAGTTCCAGCATCGATAGCTGCTTTTAATTTTTCTAATCCATTATTTTCGAAAAAAGATTCGTTATAATCAGTTACAATAGAAGAAACATCATATCTTTTTTCTCCAACTAAAATTCCTGGTTTTTCGCTTCCTTCAGCTCCAAAACGTATTAATTTCATTCTTTATATTTTTTTTAAAGTTACTAAGTTACTGAGTTGCTAAGTTGCTAAGTTATTTAATCTTATCACTTAATAGCTTAGATTCTTAGCCTTTTGTTAGTTTCAATTGTAGAAACCAGCTTAGAATCTTAGCAACTCTTTTTTAATTATTTAATTTGATAAATCCTCCATCAACAGGATAATCAGAACCTGTGATAAATCCAGACTCATCACTAGCTAAAAACAATGCCAAAGTAGCAATTTCTTCCGGTTTTCCCATTCTTCCAATAGGCTGTGATTTTGATAATTTATCAAATATCTCTGCTTCATTTCCAGGATAATTTTTAGAAATAAATCCATCAACAAATGGTGTGTGTACACGCGCAGGAGAAATTGAGTTACAACGAATATTCTCATTGATATAATCTTTGGCAACTGATAAAGTCATAGACATTACCGCACCTTTAGCCGTAGAATAAGCAAAACGATCAGGAATTCCTACCCATGAAGCAATTGAAGCCATATTAACAATAGCACCTCCACCCGATTTACGGAATTGAGGAATAGATGCAAACAAACAGTTGTAAACTCCTTTTACGTTTACATCCATAATTCGGTCAAAATCAGCTTCAGGAGTTGTATCTACTTTACCTACGTGAGCAATCCCAGCATTGTTAACTAAAATGTGGATATTTCCAATTTTTTCAAAAGTAGCTACTACTTCATCATGCTTAGCAACATTGCAGGCATGAGCATAAACTTTTCCACCTTCGGCAGTAATTTCGTCAACAGTATTCTGAGCGCTTTCGACTGTTAATTCAATAATATGAACCTCAGCTCCCTGCTTAGCAAAAAGAACAGAAATAGCCTGTCCTATTCCGCTTCCACCTCCAGTAATAACTGCTTTTTTATTTTTTAATGAGAACATTTATTATGTAATTTAAAATATTAAAAATGGTATTATTTTTTATGAGATAGCAAATTTATGAAAACGTTTACAAATATCCTTGGTTTTAACGCTATTTCCAGTCTAATTTAATTAAAGCAACCGCCTGTCTTTTCAATTCAACCGGCAATGCAATTTTACCTGATTCTATCTTAATTTTTTTATTCGAAATTGTCTCTAATTTTCCTGATTTTTCTAAAGTAGTAATTTGCTCTGAAGTTGGATTTTGCGGAGACCCCATTTTTTTCCATACTTCATACGAATTACTATGATTCTGATCGATCAAATAAATGGTCACATCAGCTTTTTTCGCAGGAATATTATTGATGGTTACATTAACCGTTTCAGCGGCTAAAATTTCGTCTTTATCATGATAATTCCAAATCATAACTTCCGAAGATTTAGTATCAGCAGTCGCCAACACTCCAATATCAGATTGTTCGCCTCGAATACTTTTTTCCAAAATAGTTTTCAGAGGTAACATTCGGTTACTTTCAGCTGCAATTCGGTCGCCTTTCATCATACCAAACATTCTAAAAACATTCAAAACCGGCTTATCCACTCCGTTTGTCGCTAAATCTCTAAAACCATAAAACCATGGCTGATTTTCGAATTCGAATGACCAGGAAACCGCGCCTAAGAAATTAGCTTTGGTCTCATCGGCTAATAAATATTTACGGGCAAAAGAAGCCGCAGTATAGCTGGAATACATGGTTCCGTTTCTATAAGCATTTTCAGGATTAGTAGCCATACCACAGGCAGCACAGCCTTCAGGATCTGATTCACCTATAATAATTGGTAATTTTTTAGTTTCAGGATAAGACATTGTGATTTCAAAACCCGCTCTAATATCTCTCAATTGAGGCGCCATATCCATAACTACGGTCCCGTCAACTAATTTTGGACGGCCTTTGGCATGAAAAAGAATTGCATCTAAGGGTGAACCTGTTTTCCCTGTTGCATAATTAGTTCCCGAAATACAATGTTTGATAAAATTATTCATCCAGCTCGTCGCTCCTTTTCCTGAAGTTCCTGCCACATTCAAACCTCCAATTTTAGCTGTTGGCAAGGCTCGTTTTACTCCATCGGCAGCGTAATCATACAGTTTAAAAAATTCTTCCTGAGTTCCTTTCCAGTAATGACCATTGGCTTCATTCCATACTTCCCAATACCAACTCTCTACTTCTTTTTTTCCATAACGTTCCACCGAATGTTTTACCCATTCGTAAACTAAATTGCGCCATTTATCATAATCCTTTGGCGGATAAGCCCAGCCTGTAATAATATCAGTATAAGGATCTCCAGGTTTCCAGTAATGTCTGTACGGACTAGGATGTGTAGAAAGTGCTTCGGGCATAAAACCTATTTGCGCCAGAGGTTTCATTCCTCTTTTTACATAAGTATCAAAAATACTATCCATAATTTTCCAGTTGTAAACAGGATTTCCATTTGCATCTTCAGTATACGCATTGGTAGAGCCCCATTTTAAGGCTGCAACACCATCGCCGCTCACTAGCAAACTGTGCGTACGCACATAAACAGGCACCGGACTTAATTCGGCGATTTCTGAAAGTAGTTTTTTACCATCTTTCATGTAAGTATAATTAGGCTCATCATAACCGAACCAAGCCCAAACGGGTTGCATTGGAGCTATTTTATTTTTTAAATCGACTGTGATGGAAGCTTTTTCATTTTTTGAGTCCTGCGCTTGTACTATCAAACAGAAAAATGAAAACGCAGCTAAGAAGTAATTGGATAATTTTATCATAATAAATGGTTATTGGTTGGTAATAGAAAACTAAAATAGCACTTTTAATGTAACACTTAAAAACATTTGAATATTAATACGTTACCAAATCAATTCTCATAGAAAAAGAGCAAAAAAAAACTCTAGATTACTCTAGAGTTTTTTATATTTTGAAAACAGATAAATCTATTTTATAAGTTCGATTTTTTGTACATATTCTTCGTTTACACTATCAAAGAATCCTTGTTCATTCATCCAGTCATCGCTGAACACTTTACTCATATAGCGAGAACCGTGATCAGGGAAAATGGCAATTACATTACTATTAGCGTCAAACTCACCTTCTTCTGCATATTGTTTTATGGCCTGCAAAACTGCTCCCGAAGTATAACCTACAAACATTCCTTCTTTTCTGGTTATTTCTCTTGCTGAATGCGCACTTTCTTCATCTGTTACTTTCATAAATTTGTCAATAACATCAAAATCAGTAGCCGATGGAATTAAGTTTTTACCTAAACCTTCAATTCTGTAAGGATAAATTTCTTCAGTATCAAACTCTCTTGTTTCGTGGTACTTTTTTAATACAGAACCAAACGCATCAACACCTAAAACTTTAATATTTGGATTTTGCTCTTTTAAAAACTTAGCTGTTCCTGAGATTGTTCCTCCGGTTCCGCTACAAGCAACAAGGTGGGTAATTTTACCATTAGTCTGTTTCCAAATTTCCGGCCCTGTAGTGTTGTAATGTGCATCAATATTCAACTCATTAAAATACTGATTGATATAAACAGAACCTTTAGTTTCTTCATGCAATCTCTTAGCTACACTATAGTAAGAACGCTCATCATCGGCAGAAACGTGTGCCGGACACACATACACTTTTGCTCCTAAACTGCGAAGCATATCTATTTTATCTTTGGATGACTTAGAACTCACTGCTAATATGCAATTGTAACCTTTTATAATACTTACCATAGCTAAACTAAAACCAGTATTACCTGATGTAGTTTCTATAATAGTATCACCTGGAGATAATATACCTTTTTTTTCTGCTTCTTCAATAATGTACAAAGCAATCCTATCTTTTGAGGAATGTCCCGGATTAAAAGCTTCTACCTTAGCATAGAAATTACCTTCTAAATTTTCGGTTACTTTGTTTATCTTGATAAGTGGTGTATTACCTATCAATTCTAAAACATTATTATAAGCATTTATTTCTTCTTTCATAAAAAAATAGTTAATCAAGATTACGTATTATTTAATCTGGATACGGAGCAAATTTAACAAAAAAAAACTAATTAGATTTTAATTTTTTCCAAATCTAGTAAAAAACTGAATTCTTTGGCTAATTCTTTTAGCGCTTCAAACCTTCCCGAAGCTCCTCCGTGACCTGCATCCATATTGGTATCTAAATATAAAACGCTGCTATCTGTTTTATATTCTCTCAATTTAGCAACCCATTTAGCTGGTTCCCAATATTGTACCTGAGAATCATGTAATCCTGTAGAAACATACATGTTTGGGTATTTTTGTTTTTTAACATTATCATAAGGCGAATACGATCGCATGTATTGATAGTATTTTTTAACATTTGGATTTCCCCACTCGTCATATTCTCCAGTCGTTAATGGTATAGTATCATCTAACATTGTTGTCATTACATCTACAAAAGGAACCTGAGCAATTACACCATGATACAGCTCTGGGGCTTCATTGATAATCACGCCCATAAGCAATCCTCCTGCCGAACCGCCTTCGGCATACAAATGTTCGGCTGAAGTATATTTTTGCCTAATAATGTGCTTAGAACAGTCGATAAAATCAGTAAATGTATTTTTTTTGTGAAGCAATTTTCCATCTTCGTACCAATTCCTGCCTAAATCTTCTCCTCCGCGAATGTGCGCAATAGCATAAATAAATCCTCTGTCTAGCAACGACAAACGCGTAGATGAAAAATAGGCATCCATAGAATGACCATAAGATCCGTAAGCATACAGCAACAACGGATTTTTACCATCTTTCTTCAATTCTTTTCTGTAAACCATTGAAATAGGAACCTTAGTGCCGTCTTGTGCCGTTGCCCAAATACGCTCTTCGATGTAATTATTTTTATCGAATTTACCTCCTAAAACTTCCTGTTCTTTTTTGACTTCTTTTTCTTTGGTACGCATATTAAAATCAATCACCGATGATGGTGTTGCCATCGATTGATAACTATAGCGTAGAATTTCGGTTTCAAAATCAACATTGGTAGAAGTGTAAGCAGTATAGGTTTCGCTGCCAAAAGGTAAATAATACTCTTCCGAACCATCCCATGCCATGATTCTAATTTTATTTAAACCTCCCTGGCGTTCATCGATAACTAAATAGTTGGAAAAAATTTCAATATCTTCTAATAAAACATCTTCACGATGACCAATGATTTCTACCCAATTTTCAGCTGAAGTAGCATCTTCTGGTGTTTTCATCAACTTAAAATTATCAGCATCATCTTTATTGGTCAAAATATAAAAACTATCCTTGTAGTGATTAATGCTATACTCTATGCCTCTTTTTCTTTTTTGAAAAATCTTAAATTTTCCATCTGGAGTATCAGCATTTAAAATTCGATATTCAGAAGTCAGGGTACTTCCTGACTCGATGGCTAAATATTTTCTGGATTTTGATTTGGCAATATCAACGCTAAAAGTATCGTCTTTTTCGAAATAAACTAATACGTCATCTGCCTGTTTTGTTCCTAATTTATGTTTGAAAATTTTATCCGAACGCAAGGTGACTTCGTCCTGACTGGAATAAAAAATGGTTTTATTATCGTTAGCCCAAACTGCTGAACCCGTTACTTTTTCGATTCGGTCTTCCAGAATTTCATTCGTTTCTAAATTCTTAACCTGAATCGTGTAAATTCGTCTGCCAATAACATCAGTGCTAAAAATAGCCAGTTTATTATCGGGGCTAATGCTCATTCCGCCCAGTTTAAAATAAGACTGACCTTCGGCTAATTCATTACAGTCGAAAAGAATTTCTTCTTTTGCCGAAAGACTTCCTTTCTTTCTGGAATAAATAGGATAATTTTTGGCTGTTTCAAATCGGGTGATGTAATAATAGCCATTGTATAAATACGGAACCGACTCGTCCTGCTCTTTAATTCTTGACTTCATCTCCTCATACAAATCATTTTGAAAATCCTTCGTATGAGCCGTCATTTGCTGATAATATTCATTTTCTTTTTTAAGATAATCAATCACTTCAGGATTTTCACGGTCTTTTAACCAAAAATAATTATCCGTTCTACGGTCTCCAAATTTTTCAAATTCAGTAGGTATAATTTTAGCAACAGGCGGTTGTAATTTTTCTATCATTATAGTTAAATCTTCACATTTTTTGTAATGGTTCGGGCAAAAATAGTTGAAACCATTTCTAATACGAACACCTTTTTCATCAATTTTAACATTGTAGTCAGCGTAAAAATAGTAATTTCGTGGACTAATCAATTAAAAAAAATCAAAATGGATTTAATGGGAATGATGGGTAAATTAAAAGAGACCCAAAATAAAATTGAAGAAACTAAAAAACGTCTGGATAACGTACTTGTTGACGAACAAAGTACTGATGGTTTACTAAAAGTAACTATTACTGCCAATAGAAAAATAAAATCAATCACTATTGCCGATGAACTATTAGAAGACAAAGAACAACTGGAAGATTACATGATTTTAGTTCTTAATAAAGCCATCGAAAAAGCAACAAAAGTAAACGAAGCCGAACTTGATGCGGTTGCCAAAATGGATATGCCAATGATTCCTGGAATGGATAATCTTTTTAAGTAAAAAAGTTAGGGGTTAAGAGTTATGAGTTTTTCACAACCCATAACTCTTAAATTTTAACTCATAACTTAGACAAGCTTTCAATCACATAAGTATGCATAACCTCACGGTAATCTAAATGGGTTACCATTCTTAATTTTCTATTACCTACTGAGCTAATTGAAATATTCTTTTGTTTTAATTTTTCAATAAAAGTTTCATCATTATATTCTGGAACTAATGAAAAAATTAAAATATTAGTTTCTACCGGTTCTACTGAAGCTACCCAGGATTTTTTCTTTAAAATATTAGCTAATTCCTTCGCACGTCTATGATCTTCGGTCAATAATTTAATATTGTTTTCCAAAGCATAAATTGCTCCGGCAGCCAAATATCCTGACTGACGCATCGCACCTCCCAAGACTTTTCTAATTCGTAAAGCACGCTGAATGGTCTTTTTATCACCTAATAAAACCGAACCAACCGGAGCACCTAATCCTTTTGAAAAACAAACCGAAATAGTATCGAATATTCTCCCAAAATCTTTTGGATTCTGTCTTTTGGCTACTAAAGCATTCCAAATTCGGGCTCCATCTAAGTGTAACTTTAAATTATTGGCCTCGCAAACGGCTTTTATTTTTTCCAATTCCTCCATTTCATAACAGGCACCACCACCAATATTAGTTGTGTTTTCAAGACAAACTAAACTTGTTAACGGACTATGGTAAAAATCAGGTTTATTAATAGCACCTTCAATTTGCTCTGCAGTAATCATTCCGCGATTGCCTTCCAGCAAACAACAGGAAACACCACTATTAAAAGAAACACCACCCGCTTCAAAATGAAAAATATGCGAATATTTATCGGCTATTAATTGTTCGCCAGGTTGGGTATGCAGTTTGATTGCTGTTTGATTTGCCATTGTTCCCGAAGGGAAAAACAAAGCAGCTTCCATTCCAAAAACAGCAGCTACTCTTTCTTCCAGTTCAATTACCGAAGGATCTTCTTTATAGACATCATCCCCTACATCGGCGTTGAACATATATTGTAACATTTCGTAGGACGGTTTTGTTACCGTATCACTAACTAAGTTTATTTGCATTTTTATATTTTTAATAGAGATACAGCAGCTGTAGTCCCTACGTGATTTTTTTTACTATTTTTGCGTAACAAAATTACACAATTTATGACAACTACCGAACAAATTAAAGGTATTGTGGAGCGCCTTGGTGCGTTGAGGAGGTATCTTTGACGTCGATGCTAAACTTATCGAAATTGCTAACGAAGAAGAAAAAACCTTTGCTCCGGATTTTTGGAACAACGCCAAAGAAGCCGAACTTATTGTAAAGAATCTTCGAAACAAAAAAAAGTGGATTGAAGACTACGACAAAGCCGTTAGTTTAACTGACGAATTACAGCTGGCGTACGAGTTTTACAAAGAAGGCGAACTCACATCAGAAGAACTGGACGAACAATACCAACTGACTCAAAATCATATTGAAGGCATCGAATTTAAAAACATGCTTTCGGATGAAGGAGACAGTTTAAGTGCTGTTTTACAAATTACAGCAGGAGCCGGTGGAACCGAAAGTTGCGACTGGGCTTCTATGCTAATGCGTATGTACATGATGTGGGGCGAAAAATACGGCTTTAAAATAAAAGAGCTCAACTACCAGGAAGGCGATGTTGCGGGAATAAAAACCGTAACGCTGGAATTTGAAGGCGATTATTCTTTTGGTTACCTAAAAGGTGAAAACGGCGTACACCGTTTGGTTCGTATTTCTCCATTTGACAGTAATGCTAAACGTCATACTTCGTTTGCTTCTGTTTATGTGTATCCATTGGTGGATGATAGTATTGAAATCGACATTAATCCTGCTGATATCGAAATTACCACTTCCCGATCCAGTGGTGCCGGAGGACAAAACGTAAATAAGGTAGAGACAAAAGTTCAGCTGTATCACAAACCAACAGGAATCCAGATTCAGTGTTCTGAAACCCGTTCGCAGCAAGACAACAGACAGCGTGCTATGCAAATGCTTCGTTCTCAATTGTACGAAATCGAATTGAAAAAGAAACAGGCACAACGTGCTGATATTGAAGCCGGAAAAATGAAAATTGAATGGGGTTCACAAATTCGAAATTACGTGATGCAGCCTTACAAATTAGTCAAAGACGTTCGTACAGGAACAGAAACCAGTAATGTTGATGGCGTAATGAACGGCGAAATCGACGAATTCCTAAAAGCCTATCTAATGATGATGGGACAAAAAGAGGAAGAGTAGATTGCAGTGGTCAGTATTCAGAAGGCAGATTTTAGACAAGATTACATTGTTTACGCACTCCTACTGTCCTTAGCTTTCGCAGTTGAGTGTCAAATGTTTGAAGAATGCGTAAAAAGAAAAGCTGTTTGATCCGCCGCGGCGGAGAGTTCTTTTCTTTTAGCATTCGAAAACTAATTTGACAAACGAGAAAGCGCAAGTCTTGATTTTTTTGTTTCTTTTTTGATCAAGCAAAAAAGAAAAACAATTAAAAGTTAACATATCAGGAAGCAGAATTAAGCATTCTAATAATAAACATTCAAACCCGACAATTTAAAAAATGTCGGGTTTGTTATTTTATAAAATCAAACCTATTTCAACAACAAACATCATTGTAGTTTTTTAATTACATTTACAACTGTAAATTAATTCAAATTTTGATTTCGATGAAAAACACTTCCCTTGTACTAATTACATTATTGGTTTCGGCAATATCATTTGCACAGAAACCCATTTTTACTTCGGCAAAAATCAAAGCAGCAACCGTTTATTTTAATGCTGCCGAATTGACCCAAAACACCTCTGTAAATCTCCCGGCGGGAACAAGTGAAATTGTCATTAAAAACGTAGCTAATCATTTGAACCAAAATACAATTCAAATTGCTGCGCCAAGTTCGGTGACTGTTTTATCGGTTCAGTTTACTAATAATTATATCTCTGAATTCGAAATAGACGAAAGCAATCCTGTTATAAAACGAGTGAGAGACAGCATTACCTGGGTAAAAAAAGAAATCAAACGCATCCAAATTTTAAATAATTCAAACAAACAAGCTATCGTACTTTTAGACAACAATCAATCGGTTACAGGAGCAAATACCGGTTTAAATGTAGCCGAATTAATAAAACTTGTTGATTATTCGAAAGCCAAAAGAACCGAACTGGAAAATACAATAGTCGATTTACAGGAAAAAGAAGAAAATTGGAACAAAAAACTAACTGCTTTAAATAGTAAATTAGAATTCAATACTAAAAACGAAGAAAAAACTTCTACAGGAAAACTAATTCTACAAGTAATGACTAATACTGCAGGAATAGTACCATTGGATATTACTTACATCACTAACTCCGCAACCTGGAGACCTTTTTATGATCTTCGTGCCGAAAGTATTAAAGCCCCAATTAACATGATGTATAAAGCTCAGGTTTTCCAAAATTCAGGGATTGACTGGAAAAAAGTAAAGCTGACTTTATCAAGCGGAAACCCAAATCAAAACAATCAGGCTCCTGAATTACAGCCTTGGTTTTTAAGATATCATGAAGAGATTTTAAGTGTAGCTCCCGCTGGTTCAGGACCTAAAAATGATGCTCTGAAAGAAGTTGTTGTTGTAGGTTATGGAACTCAAAAAAAAGCTACTAAACAAGAAAGTTCCAGTATTTCAAACTACACCACAATCAACGAAAACCAACTCAATGTATCCTTTGATATTGACATTCCTTATGATATTTTATCCAACTGGAAAGCACACAGCGTATCCTTGAAAGAAATAAAATTACCGGCTACTTACAATTATTATGCTGCGCCAGGAGCTGATAAAGAAGCCTTTTTATTAGCCGAAATAGAAGATTACTCCAAATACAATTTATTACAGGGCGAAGCCAATATTATTTTTGAAGGCATGTATGTTGGAAAAACAAACATTAACCCAAATCAAACAGCCGATACTTTGAAATTAAGTATGGGAAGAGATAAAAAAATCGCCATCAAACGTGAAAAAGTAGCCGATAAATCAGGAACAAAATTCTTGTCTTCTTATAAAGAACAAACTTTTACCTATGACATAACGGTTAAAAACAATAAAAAAGAGGATATCGAAATTGAGTTAAAAGACCAATATCCATTAAGCACAGACAAAGAAATTACAGTAGAACTTACAGACAGCGGCAAAGCCAAAGTAAATCAGGAAACCGGAATGCTCAACTGGAATTTAAAACTGGCAGCCAATGAGACTAAAAAAATCAGAATTAGCTATAAAGTGAAATATCCAAAAGACAAAAACATAGATAATTTGTAGATTGCAAATTTTAGAACGCAGTGTTCAGTTCTCAGAATGCAGATTTTAAAATCTGTATTCTGAACACTAAATACTGAACACTGAACACTTCCTTCTAACTTCTAACTTCTAACTTCTAACTTCTAACTTCTAACTTCTAACTTCTAACTTAAAAAATGACCGAGTACTTCTTTGACCAGCATTACAACAACCTCCACTATGGTCTGAAAACGCTCAACCTTAAAGAATTTGAAAGCTGTACGTTTACCAATTGTAATTTTTCCGAATGCAATTTTATAGGCGTTACTTTTATCGATTGCCAGTTCAATAATTGCGTTTTTAATAATGCAAAAGTCAATCACACGGCTTTTAGAACCGTCTATTTTAATGATTGCCAAATCAAAGAAGTCAATTTTGCCATGAGTGACAAACTCATATTCGAAATACACTTTAACCACTGCATTCTGGATTTCTCAAAATTCTATGCTTTAAAAATAAAAGGCACTTCTTTTACTAATTGCAGCCTGATTGCGGTTGACTTCATGGCGACTGATTTAACAGCTGCACAATTCCACCACTGCGATTTGTACCGCGCTGAATTTGAAAAAGCCATTGCTAATAAAGTTGATTTTAGAAGCAGCTACAACTACACCATCGATCCCTCAAAAACCAAACTAAAAAAAGCGCAATTTGCTCTCGAAGGATTAAAAGGCTTGCTGTATAAACATGATATTATTGTTGAATAGTTTTGTTTTTAACAATACTTTTTTTGTAAGAATATTTTAATACTTTTGAAAATAAATAATATGCATCAATAATTAATAAAACTTGCGCATAACATGCGGTTTGGGATCAAAACATGTCAAATTTATGCGTATATAAACGAGTTACCAGCAATTTTGAATCACTATGGAGAATACTACAACATACTCATTAGCAGCAATCGATAGTCCGAACATTACAGGAATTCAATCTCTTACTCATGAAGAGTTTAAAATTTTTTTTGAGCAGATTGGAGTTTTAGATAATTTTAGAGCAGATGAGGCCTTATTCAGAATAATTGAACTCAATCATGAAGATTTAAAAAATAGAGAGAATTTTTATTTGCAACAATACCAATTAGATCCACAAATTGATTCAAACGAATTTTCAATGCAATTCCTTGATTTAAATAGATTGATTTTAAATTTGTTATCCTCAATCCGTACTTATCTAGATCATACAGAAACAAGACTAAAAAAAACTTATGGAGAGCAATCATCCGAATTTCAATTTTTTAAAAAAGCTACATCAGAAGCTTTCGATAATAATTTTGAATACAGATTTTTAGTCAAATTAAGAAATTACTCTCAACATTGCGGATTACCGACGGGTTCCATTAGTTTAACTGATGATCAAAATGGACAAAGTTTAAGTTTAATGCTAGTAAGAGATAAACTAATTGAAAATTATGATGCTTGGGGAGCTTTAGTCAAACCAGATTTACAAAAACAAGACGAACAATTTGATGTATTTCCTGTACTTGATAAGAAAATAAATCTTCTCAAAAAAATCAATTCAGATCTTAGTGAGATTTTACTGGAAAAGATTTCTGAAGAAGGAAAAAATTTACTAAGCCTCATTCTCTTAGTTCAAACAAAGACGAATGGAATAGGGATTCCATGCCTTTTAGAAGTATCTGGAACCGAACAGAAAGCATCTATGAAACTTCGTTGGTTTCCTTTTGATATAATTTCTAGAATAACAGGAGCAAATTTACAAGTTATCAATAAAAAGTAAAACTGCTGGTAACAGCGGTTTTGCGCACTTGCTGGTTTTGTACTAGAATTTCGTTTCTTTTTTCATAACTTCGTTTCGTCCAGCCGAGAGTACGCAGTTCCAGATTTCCGCAACTGTCGCAAAGCCACAGGACGTTAGCTATAATCTAAAAATAAAACCTGTGAGAATCCTAAGTAAATTAGAACAAGAAATTTGCAAAAGAATTTTAAAAAATAGTGGATCAAATAATTTCATTGCCAATATAATTGATAATGATTTAAAAGGTGTTTGTATTGAAGTTAAAAGAAATCCTAAAAAAGCAGGATTAATATTTACAATTAATTCGGATCTACCAACTAGTGAAGAGAAAAAGTATATTATTGATAAAACTGAAGAACTTTCAGTTTTCATCTTACAAGTTGTTAATTTACTAAAAATGCTTGAAAAAGATGGATATATTCTTTTACTGGAAAGAGGTTCGAATAGTAAAGAAGATAATAAATTTGGAAGATGTGTTATTAATTTACCATCTGTAGAATATAGTTTTAAAGATGATAATATTATATCATTATTATGTGAATACACAAATAAAGAAATTTACTCAACTGACGAATTTAAAAGATTTTGCGAAAACGGTTTTGTTCCAAGAGATGAGCAAAGATTCAAGAAACAAATAAAAATTACACAAACTGCATTATTTGTAGCAATTTCAGCATTATTATTCAATGTAGGTTACAACTTATTTAAAACTACACCAGATAGCATAAAAATAAATCAAGACCAACACCAAAATCTATCAATGGGTTTTTATGAAATTAAAAACAGATTAGATTCAATTATAAAAAATAGTAATATAGAAACAAATACCAAGGTATTAGAAACTATGAGTTCGAAACTTGACTCTATAAATACTCAATTGAAAAAAATAAATACCCCGCTACCGCACGAATCCTTTCGTGTGGTACATAGAAAACGATAAACAAAAAACTCCGCGTTCGCGGAGTTTTTTGTTTATACACTGATAAAGCCCATAAACACTTAGCTAATCTAAAGTTTACAAAAAACTTAATTTTTTTGAAAGATTTTTTTGACTATTAAATAAAATGTAGTATATTTCGGTAGTTTAAATAACTTACCCAAACCTTTAAAACCTACATTATGGCAAGTACATCTGAACAAGGACACAACCGCAATGCGGCTAACTTTGACAAACTCATTACCCACTGCGTATCTTATGGTACCGCTTACAACCCAAGCAAAGCAGCGATAAAAGTTGCAGCTATCCAGGCACAGGCAACAGCAGCCAGGAACAGTCTTACTGCTGTAAACACCCTCACTCCTGCTTATAAAAATGCAGTAGCAGCAAGAACCGCCGCCTTTAAACCGCTGGACAAATTGATTACTAAAGTGAGTAATGCCCTAAAAGCATCTGATACCACACCCGAAGTAAACGACGCTGCCAAAACTATAATCCGTAAACTGCAAGGTCGCCGTGCTACCCCTAAAAAAACCGATGAAGAAAAGAAAACTGCCGCCGATGCAGGAGAAGAAATCGTCGAAATATCAACCTCTCAGTTAAGCTATGACAACCGCTTAGACAACTTTGATAAATTGATAAAAATGCTGGCAGCCATTCCGCAATACGCCCCTAACGAAGCCGATTTAAAAATTACTGCCCTAACCGCAATCTACAACGATTTAAAAACTAAAAACACTGCCGTAATATCTGCCGAAATTCCGCTAAACAATGCCCGAATTACCCGAAACACGCTGTTGTATAAAGACGGCACAGGAGTGGTTGACACAGCTGCTACGATTAAAACCTATATCAAATCGGTATATAGTCCATCAAGTCCGCAATCTAAGGCGATAAGCAAGTTGGAATTTGTAAAATATTCGAATTAAACTACAAAGACCACCAAAGAAGTTACAAAAGCTATTGAGCATTGTATAAATACCTTTGAGGAAATTGCAAAAGTCTTTGAGGAAGTTGCAAAAACCTTTGAGGAAGTTACAAAAGTGCTTGAGGAATATAAAACTACCTTTGAGGAAATTGCAGAAGCCTTTGAGGAAGTTGCAAAAGTGCTTGAGGAATACAAAACTACCGTTGAGGAAACTGCAACAAGTATTGAGTAAATTACAAAAGCTTCTTACAAGATAAGAAAACTATTGATAAAAGTTGTTATAGCAATAAGGCTGTAACAACTTTCTTTTGATTAAAAAGCGAAAGTTGCTCTGCTTATAAAAAGTAATACTCGAAAAGAAAAAAATGAAATAAGATTTACAAAATGCTGTTATCTGCTTCAAAAAAACAATAGTTTGACAAAACAAAAACGAATAAAAACTAAAAAAATATTTCTTACTTTTAAACTTCTTATATCTAAATTCTTTTGAACGATGATTCTTCCTGCTACAACTGCAAAAATGAATAAAAGTACTCCGGTTATACTGCGTAAACTGGAAAGTAGCAAAGGGTTTATCGTGAAAGCATGGGATGAATTTTCAGATGATTTTAAAGACGCTCTTTATCCTCATCGACATGATCATTATACCGGTATGCTGATTGAAAACGGAGAAGTCGAAGTCCTTTTAGATTTTGAACCTTTCCGAATGCCTGCAAAAACTCTTTTTATTTCGCCACCGTGGCAAATTCATCAGGTTCACAAAGCATCACAAGCCAGCGGATGGTATTTTTCTTTTGAAAATGATCTTTTCGAAGAATCTGTCAGAGCAACTCTTGATAAATTCTTGGAAGAAATTATCTCTATAGAACTCACAAACACAGAATACAATTGGTTTAAATCAGTATTGCTGTCTATTACAGCTTTAGATGAATTGAATGAGATACCATACAAAGAGGTTTCTCATCCGTTGCTTTCTGCATTTGTTGCACAGGCAGGTCTTACCTATCAAAGCAAACCACAAATCAATACGGTCAACTTCGCATCCCGCCCTGTTATTATTACAAAGAAATTTATAAATCTTGTACGCCATAATTTTCATCGGCTGAAAAAACCTGCAGATTATGCTGAAAAATTACATATAAGCGTTAGTTATTTAAACGATACTGTAAAAAAAATAACTGGTTTATCAGCATCTTTAATTATTCAAAAAGAAATTTTGAGAGAAGCACAACGAATACTTTACTATACCGATACCAGCATAAAAGAAATATCGGATTTATTGGGTTACGAAGATGAAAAGTACTTTATGCGTCTTTTTAGAAAAAAAACCGGATTTTCTCCTACTGAATATCGAAAACACAATTCACCTCCAGACGATTACCTTTTTTAAAGATCTTTTTTTAGTAAAAGTGTTTTGTCCACCTTACACTGGGTTTTGTATATCTTTAGCTATTATCAAAATACAGAACTTTGCACATATAGTAAACTTTTTATTAACACAAAGACTTAAGACATGAAAATACTAGTAGTTGGAGGAACAGGTTTAATTGGGGCGAATGTTTCAAAAAAATTAAAAAATGAAGGGCATGAAGTTGTTATAGGCTCATCTAAAAATGGTGTTAATATTATAACGGGAGAAGGACTTTCTGAAGCTTTAAAAGACACTGAAATTGTAATTGATCTTTCAAATTCTTCATCACCGGAAGAAGAAAATGCAATCAGCTTTTTTAAAACAGCCGGACAAAACCTCGCTGAAGCAGAAAAACAGGCAGGAGTTAAACATCATATCATTTTATCTATTGTAGGTATTGACAGAGTCCTGAATATAGGATACATGCGTGCTAAGAAAATTCAGGAAGATACTATCAAAAATTCTGGTATTCCTTATACAATCATTCGCGCTACCCAATTTTACGAACACACAGATACAATTATAGCAGTACAGGCTACAGAAGATAACGTGCATGTTTCTTCAATGGATTATCAGCCCATAGCCGCTGAAGATGTTGCTCAGTTGATTGTAAAATTTGCTTTAGAATCAGCTAAAAATACTATTATTGAAATCGCAGGTCCTGAGCTTACACCAATGAATGAGTTAGTTTCGCGATATATAAAACTCACAGGACAGCACAAAACTGTAATTTCTGATAATGATAACAAATATATGTTTTATGATTTTCCTAAAAACGGTTTAGTCCCAGAAGGAGCACATACAAAAGGTAAAATTCATTTCAATGATTGGATACAAAGTTAAAGAACAGGCAAAGATTAGATTGTTATTCTAACAAAACCGTGACACCATATAAAAACAACATCAATCAGAAAATAGTAGTAAAAAAAAACCTCCACAATTGCGGAGTTTTTTTTTAATGCACCATTGCCATAGCATCATCACTGGTATTTACAATCGTGGTTTTGTTTTTCGTTTACCCAATAACAAAATAAGGAGTGCCAGAATGGTAGTCGAAGTCATAATAACCACCATAGGAGTTATCGAATCTTTTACAAAAAGACTGACTCCAAAAGAAGCCAAAGCACCAATTCCTAACTGCGTAGCGCCCATTAATGCCGATGCACTTCCGGTATTTTTAGAAAAAGGAGCTAGAGACAATCCAGCAGTATTAGGATTGGAGATTCCTAAACAAGCCAGAAACAAAAACAGCATTCCAATGGTTTCATATAATCCTAAAAGATCATTAACAGCCAAAATCAGGAAAACAAAACTGATAATGGATTGCGAAATCAAAGCTGTAAAAATCATTTGTTCACTCGAAAAACGCTTCAGTAAAACCGAATTCAATTGGCTCGAACCTATAAAACTCACCGACATCAATGCAAAAATCCATCCGTAGATTTCGGCATCAACCTTTAAAATATCCATAAAAATTAATGGCGATGCAGCCACATAAGTAAACAAACCAGAGAAGGCAATGGCTCCCGTAAAAGTATAGGTATAAAATTGCGGAACTTTTAGAATCGAAATAAAATTAGTGATAATGGGTTTTGGCTTTAACGAAATCGAAGCATCAGGTTTGTGCGTATTGGGCAAACCTAATTGTGTAGCCAAAAGTACAAAAGCGCCCATAGCAGCCAGAATCAGGAACACCGTGTGCCAGCCAAAATAAGTTGTTACATAGCCTCCGGCTGTAGGTGCTAACATTGGCGAAAGCCCTACTACCAGCATTAATTTAGATAAAACATTAGGCGTTTCTTTGGCAGGAAATAAATCCCTAACCATCGCCAGCGAAGCTACTGTCGCAGCGCAACTTCCCACGGCCTGTACAAATCTAAAACCTATAAAAGCATCAATATCTGTAACAAAAGCGCAGGCTAATGAAGCTAAAATATATACCAGTAAACCAATAAACAATGGTTTTTTTCGTCCAAAACGATCTAATAAAGGACCATACAACAATTGTCCTGCTGAAATCCCGATAAAATAACTCGATAAACTCATCGAAACCTTGGCTACTGTTGTATTCAAATCGGCTGCAATTCCTGAAAAACCAGGCAAATACATATCGATTGAAAAAGGTCCTAATGCTGTCATGGAACCTAAAATTAAAATGAGTTGAAGATGTTTAGCCTTAGTCATAAATATAGAAAATCGTGTAGGTGATTATTTTTTGTGCAAAAGTAAGCCATAAAAAAATGTTATCAGGGATTGACGATTTCAAAATCCATTATTTAACATTCTGTTATCGTTTTTAAAATCATACCGATTGTATATTCAATATAGTCCAATTGCATTGTACTATTTTCATATTACATCTGCATTATACCAGGATAAATTGGTTTAATATATAAATTGTTTGGTATCACTTCATAAAAAACGGCGCAAACTCTATAGAGACTTGCGCCGTTTTTCATTTCAGAATCTCTGAAAATTAAGTGTAATTCTTTTCTAAAATAGTTTATATATCCTGTTAATAGGAATCATAACTCCTTGTTTTAAAATAACATTTTTGTCGGTAACTGCCCAGACTGTCGTATTTACTATCTTTTTAGACTCGTTGTCTTCAAAGAAAATTTTAATTTTTGAATGCTCTAAATTACCCAATGATAAAGCACGATTTATTTCGCCAATTCTCGTTTTCATTTCTTTATCATCGTCCAACACATCTGTTGTTGGAAACTTAAGAGATCCGATCTCTTCTTTTTCAATGATTGTGAATTCTTCTGTCATAACTGTAAATTTTAATTATTACTAAACCTGATTATTGTAGTAAAACAAAAGGCTAAGCCTGATGATTGGGCTACTGAAATAATCTTAATCTAAAAATAAAACCTATCTTTTTTATAAATGCCAATTTTATATTAATTTTTTAAAATTCTGTAAAAAAAATTCCATTTCCATTTTTCCGGAAAATAATTAAACAAAAAATACATTTCAAAAAAGCACAAATCAACAGACTTTAGAATCGTGTATTTTTTGGATTTTAATTAACAATTGCACGGCTTTTAAAATCAACATTTTTAAGTACTTTTGTCGCACTTTTACAAAACACAATCCCTTATAAAATGGATAAAAAAATCTACTCTTTTTTGTTTTCTACACGCTTAATGGCTTTTCTGTTTATAGCTTTTGCTGTAGCCATGGCAACAGGAACTTTCATCGAAAGTAAATACAATACTGATACCGCCCGAATCTGGATTTACAATACCTGGTGGTTTGAAGGAATTATGGTGGTTTTTATGCTTAATTTCTTTGGAAATATTAAGAGATATCAGTTATTAAAAAAAGAAAAATGGGCTACTTTATTACTGCATTTGGCTTTTATTTTTATTCTTCTGGGTGCTTTTATCACCCGATATATCAGTTATGAAGGCGTAATGCCTATTCGCGAAGGCGCAGCTGAAAATCAATTTTATTCAGATAAAACCTTTCTGTCTGTTTTTGTAGATGGTGAATATAAGGGCGAAATGAAACGCCGTGTTTTTGAAAGACCACTATTGCTTTCGCCTGTAACCAATAATAATTTCACTGTTTCCGGACAATTTGCCGATACTCCGTTTGAAGTAAAATACAAAAACTTTATTATGGGAGCTAAGGAATATGTAAAACCTGATGCTAACGGAATTTTATACATGAAATTAGTCGAAGCCGGAAGTGGCGGACGTGAAGAACATTTCCTGAAAGAAGGCGAAGTTCAGAACATTCACAACGTTCTTTTTGCTTTAAACAAACCTACTGACGGTGCTATCAATATTAATTTTGACGGAAAAGAGTATACTATTCAAACACCATTTGAAGGTAATTTTATGCGAATGGCTGATAAGTTACAGGGTGGCGTTGAAAAAGATAAAGTACAGCCGTTAATGATGCGTTCGTTATACAGCATTGGCGATATCCGAATTGTTTTCCCTGATCCAGCCGTAAAAGGAGTTATCGAATACGAATCGAATAATGATTACAAAGCTAAAACGCATGAAGATGCTTTAGTGCTAACCGTTAAAGCCGAAGGACAGGAAAAAGAAGTGGTTCTTTTAGGTTCTAAAGGAAAAACAGGCGAACCAAAAACTGTCAAAATTGGTAACATCGAATATTCTTTATTCTACGGCAGTAAAGCTTATGTTTTGCCTTTCAAAATCCAGTTAAACGATTTTATTGCACAAAAATATCCTGGAACAGAGAAAAGTTATTCTTCATTTGAAAGTAAAGTAACAGTTCAGGATTCGGCAGAAAAACCATTCGATGCCCGAATTTATATGAATCACGTTTTGGATCATAAAGGTTATCGTTTTTTCCAGTCATCATTTGACCCTGACGAAAAAGGAACTGTACTTTCTGTAAATCATGATTTCTGGGGAACAAACATTACTTATGCAGGTTACTTTTTATTATTCTTTTCTTTAATGGCAATCATGTTTACCAAGCATTCTCGTTTTGCCGATTTAAAACGAAAATTAGAAATCGTAAAAACTAAAAAAGAAAAATTAATTCCCTTTTTAGTTTTATTGCTAAGCTTAAATGGTTTTGCACAAACACAGGAACACGACCATGATCATGAAGGTCACGACCACAACCATGAACATACAGAACAAGAACACAATCATAATCACGATCATAATCACACACACACTGCTGAACCGGCAAAAGCAGGAAAAATGCCTGCAAGAGTGGCGCCTACTGAAAAACAAATTGATTCATTAATCAACAAATACAAGATTTCTGAAAAACATGCAGCTCAGTTTGGTCGTTTAATTATTCAGGATGCCGGCGGAAGAATGAAACCTATCAATACTTTTTCGTCTGAATTGTTGCGAAAAGTAAGCCATGCCAATGAATACAAAGGCATGAATTCTGATCAGGTATTTTTATCGATTTCACAATATGCACAATTTTGGATTGAAGTTCCTTTAATTTACATCAAAAGCGGAAACGACAGTATCCGAAAAATTATTGGTATTGATTCTAAAGCAAAATATGCTCCTTTTATCTCCTTTTTTGACGGACAAGGAAACTATAAATTATCTCCTTATCTAGAAGCTGCTTATAAGGCTGCAAATCCAAATCAGTTTGAAAAAGACTTTGTGGAAACAGACAAAAAAGTCAACTTAATGGAATCGGCTTTAAGCGGAAATATTTTGAAAATTTTCCCAATTCCGGGTGACGCTAATAACAAATGGATTTCGATTAATGAACTGGCAACTTCAGGCTTAAAAGGAATGGATTCTACTTACACTAAGAGTGTTTTACCATTGTACTTTGGTTCGTTAACCAATGCTGCTGTTTCTGGAGATTATAAAAATTCAGATGAATTACTAGAAAGTATTCACGGTTTCCAAAAGAAATTTGGAGAAAAAGTATTGCCTTCAGAAGACAAAGTAGATTTAGAAATTTTATACAACAAATACGATGTTTTCCAAAAATTGCCTTATTGGTATTTAACTGCGGCAATTTTGATGCTTCTATTTACCATCCTAAAAATATTCAAAGAAGGAAAAACTTTGAATTATTTGGTTAACGGAATGCATATTGTTATCGGATTATTATTTGCATTACATACTTTGGGATTAATTGCACGTTGGTACATTTCAGGTCACGCGCCATGGAGTAATGCTTATGAATCGATTGTATATGTTTCTTGGGCAACAATGTTCTTTGGTTTGGCTTTCGATATCAAATCAAAACTAACGGTAGCATCCTCTGCTTTTGTAACGGCTATGATTTTAATGGCTGCTTACATGAACTGGATTGATCCGGAAATTGCTAATCTTCAGCCTGTTCTTAATTCGTACTGGTTAATGATTCACGTTGCGGTAATTGTAGCAAGTTACGGGCCGTTTGCATTAGGATTTATACTTGGTTTTGTATCCTTGTTGCTAATCTTTTTTACTAACGAAAAGAACAAAACTAAAATGGATTTGAATATCCAGGAAATCACTTATATCAACGAAATGTCATTAACCATTGGATTGATTATGTTGACTATTGGAAACTTCCTGGGTGGACAATGGGCTAATGAAAGCTGGGGACGTTACTGGGGTTGGGATCCAAAAGAAACCTGGGCATTAATTAGTATTATGGTCTATGCTTTTGTAATTCACGCTCGTTTTGTACCTGCTTTAAGAGGAAAATGGGTTTTCAACCTAATGAGTATGTTTGCTTTTATTTCGATTTTATTTACTTATTACGGAGTAAATTTCCACCTAGTAGGATTACATTCGTATGCAAGTGGTGAAGCACATTCATTGAACTGGATTTATTATTCACTAGGCGGAATTGCTTTACTAGGAGCCATAACTTATCCAAAATACAAAAAACATTACAAGAAAAAACAGTAAATGATGTCATTCGTTTTTTAGTCAAATGCAAATCAATCCATTTGATTATCAAACTATAATAATACATCATTATCTACCGTTACATTTGCCACAGCATACATTGATTTTCATAGATTAATTTCTTGATATCATTGTAAACTGTGGCTAATTTTTTTGTTAATTTTACGCTATGATTAAAGTAAGTATTATTGGCTCGGGAAATGTAGCGCAACAGCTGATTACTACATTTCAAAACCCTGAAAAATCAGGAAACGAAATAGAATTGGTTCAGGTTTTTTCCCGAAAAAAGGAAAGCCTCAGCCACCTACTCCGTCCAGAACAAATTATCGATAATTTAGACGATTTACAGGAAGTAGATTTATACATTATTGCCGTGTCTGATGATGCTATCGAAAGTATTTCGACTGCACTTCCGTTCAAAAACAGATTAGTTGTACATACTTCTGGAAGTACTAATCTGAGTATTTTGAATGATAATAATCGAAAAGGCGTTTTCTATCCCTTACAAACTTTTTCGAAGTCAAAAGCAGTCGATTTCAAACAGATTCCTATTTGCTTAGAAGCCGAAAATGCACCCGATTATCAGGTATTAGACAAAGTAGCCAAAACAATTTCAGATAAAGTACAGGCAATAAATTCTGAGCAGCGAAAAGCCTTGCACGTAGCGGCAGTTTTTGTCAATAATTTTACAAATCATCTGTATGCAATTGGCAACGAAATTTGTACTGAAAACCAAATTCCGTTTGACATCTTAAAGCCTTTGATGTACGAAACAATAGAGAAACTGTCAACGCTCTCTCCTACCGAAGCACAAACAGGACCGGCCATCAGGAATGATCAAAAAACCATTGCTGCTCATGAAGCTTTTTTAAAAAATGACAATCAATTACACTTATATAAAACACTAACACAATCGATTCAAGAGAATGGCAAAAAGTTATAAAGAGATAATGAACGACATTACCACATTTATTTTTGATGTGGATGGCGTATTAACAGATGGTTCTGTATTTGTAAACAATGATGGCGAAATGCTGAGAACCATGAATATTCGCGATGGTTATGCCTTAAAAACTGCCGTAGATAGCGGTTATAATGTGTGCGTTATTTCGGGAGGAAGTAATGAAGGTGTTCGTATCCGTTTAAGAAATCTCGGAATTAAAAATATCCATTTAGGAACTCCGGATAAAGTAGAAACTTTTGACGAATACATTGATATTCACCAAATCAAGCAGGAGCAAATTTTATATATGGGCGACGATATTCCTGATTATGAAGTAATGAAATTAGTTGCTTTGCCTACTTGTCCTCAAGATGCCTGTCCTGAAATCAAAGGAATTTCTAAATATATTTCGCATAAAAATGGAGGAAAAGGCGCGGTTCGTGATGTAATCGAACAGGTGATGAAAGTACAAGGAAAATGGATGGAAAATTTTAACGCAAAATACGATTAAAGTGAGAAGTTAAAAGTTAGAAGATGGAAGTTTCTTTACTTTGTGTTTAATCTAACTTACTACTCCTAACTTTTAACTTCCCACTTCTAACCTCTAACTTAAAATGCTAAACCTAATTCGTTACAAAAACCTGTTAATGCTCGCTTTTATGCAGCTATTATTCAGGTATGGCTTTTTGAAATTACAAAAAATAGATTTGGCTCTAGCCGACTGGCAGTACGGATTATTAGTTTTAAGTACCATTTTAATCGCTGCTGCAGGATATGTTATCAATGATATTTTTGATCAGCAAACAGACCAAATCAACAAGCCAAATAAAGTAATTGTAGGTAAAAGTATTTCAGAAACCAAAGCCTATAATATCTATGCGTTTTTAAACGTTAGCGGTGTAGCCATTGGATTTTATTTAGCAAATGTAATCATGCGGCCCAATTTTGCCGCCATCTTTGTTCTAATAGCTGCAATACTTTATATTTATGCTACAAGTTTAAAACAAATGCTGCTTATTGGTAATCTTGTAGTGGCATTATTATTGGCTTTAAGTGTTGTAATCATTGGGATATTCGATATTTTCCCAGCGACAGATACAGCAAATCAGGATGTAATGGCAGGATTATTTTCGATACTTTTAGACTATGCTATTTTTGCTTTTATGATTAATTTTTTACGCGAAATAGTAAAAGATTTAGAAGATTTTGATGGCGATAACAAACAAGGAATGCGAACACTCGCTATTGTTTTAGGAATCTCAAAAACTACCAAACTCGTTTTTATCCTTAATTTTGCCCCTATAATTGCATTATTGTATTATATTAATAGTTACTTGGTGCCAAATCATTTAATTGCTGCCACCATTTACAGTTTGTTATTTGTTTTAGGACCATTGCTCTATTTTAGTATAAAACTCTGGACAGCAGCAACAAAAAACAATTTTACTATTTTAAGTAAAGTCTTAAAATGGATTTTATTTTTTGGAATACTATCTATTCTAATTATCTCTTTAAATATTAAATACCATGCTTAGAAATAAATTAAAAGATTATAAAATTATATTAGCTTCGGGTTCTCCAAGAAGACAACAATTTTTCAAAGATTTAGACATCGATTTTGAAATTCGATTAAAAGAAATCGAAGAAATATTTCCAGCGGAATTAAAACGAGAAGCCATTACCAACTATTTAGCCGAATTAAAAGCCAGCGCTTTTGATGGAGAATTAAGCGAAAACGAAATTCTGGTTACGAGCGATACTTTGGTTTGGCATAATGAAAAAGCAGTTGGTAAACCAAAAGATAAAGAAGATGCTTTTGCTATTTTAAAATCATTATCGAATGCTACTCATGAAGTAATTACTTCGGTTTGTTTTAAAACTAATGTAAAGACAGAAGTATTATCCGAAATAACCAAAGTTACTTTTAATGAACTGACGGACGAAGCCATTGATTATTACATTGAAAACTACAAACCTTTTGACAAAGCTGGCGCTTATGGCATTCAGGAATGGATTGGGTTTATTGGAGTAAAAAAAATAGAAGGCTCGTATGCTAATGTTATTGGGCTTCCGGTAGATAAAGTATATCAATATTTAAGTAACTTAGCATAAAAACATAGCAATGACTTTTTTTAAAGATTTTACAAACGAAATAATTATAAGTGGCGTAGTACTTATTGTACTCATGGTTTTACGCGTGATATCTACAAAAGTGGTGCATCGCTATGCGAAAACTTCGCACAAAATTGAATACCGCACAAATTTGGTTATTAAATACCTCCATTTACTTATCAATATTTTATCATTTATTGCGTTAGTTATAATTTGGGGAGTGAAAGTTAACGATATTTTTCTTGTAGTATCATCAACTGTAACCATCATTGGTGTTGCCATGGTGGCACAATGGTCTATTTTAAGCAATATTACCGCAGGAGTTATTTTGTTTTTTTCGTTTCCATTTAAAATTGGAGACAGTATAAAAATTCACGACAAAGATTTTCCAATTATTGGAGAAATAGAAGATATTGGCGCTTTTCATGTGGTAATAAAAACTATTGAAGGCGAAGAAGTCATTTACCCAAACAATCTTTTGTTCCAGAAAGGAATTTCTATTCTTCATAACTATCATGAAGAAAAAGAATTTACTGATTAACACTTAAGAAAAAGCTGTTTATTGAGTATTTATAGTAACTTTATAAAAGAGATATAAAAAAAGAGTATTTGTTTTAAAGCCATTTTTAAATGTTATTTAGTCGTAAAATAATAGGTTTTCTTTTTGTACTCTTTTGTTATCAGTTTTCTTTTTCACAAAATAAACCTGTAGTAAAAGACAGTACTTCGCTTCCTGCTATTTACAATCAGCGACAAAATAAAACGTCCAGATTTTTTCATCGTCTGGTATTTCGACCTACAAAAAGAAGCAAGCAAGTAAAAGAAAAGCCAATTACTCCAAAACATTTAGATGTAGAAGGTAAAATTATACGAAATATCCACATTGTTACTCTTGATCCTTTTGGGTATTCTGAAATCGATTCGACTAAAGTTCCTGATCGCTGGACCGAAAAAACAGGAAACTGGTTTCATCTTAAGTCAAAGCAATTTGCTATTAAAAACATATTGCTTTTTTCAAAAAACAAGCCTTATCACTTATTAGAAATAACAGAATCCGAACGTTTATTAAGAAGCCAAAACTTTATCAATAGAGCTCATATTAGCGAAAAATTAGTTTCTGCACAATCTGATTCTGTCGATGTTTACATTCGTGTTGTAGATTCCTGGAGCTCTGTTCCTAAATTCTCCATTTCAAGTTCAAGAACAGGACTTGGACTTAGGGAACGTAATTTTTTTGGAATAGGACATCAATTAGATTATTATTATTCTAATCGAAAAAGCGATAAACAAGATGCTCATAACATCAATTACTTAATTCCAAATATCAAGAATTCATTTGTTAGAACCCAATTAAGATATAACAATGACTTCGAAAATTACTATACCAAAGGAATTACCATCGAGCGTCCTTTTTATTCTCCATTAGCCAAATGGGCAGGAGGAATAATCCTTAATCAAAATTATATTAGAGATAGTATTCAGGATCAGAATAATACAATTATTCCTCAAAATGTTCCTAATAAATTTATTCCTCATGATGTAAAATTTGACACTCAGGATTTTTGGGTAGGCCGTGCTTTTCCTGTAATAAAATCAGATGCTGTTACTGAACGAACTACTAATTTAATTACAACTCTGGGGTTTACCAATAAAAATTACAAAATCACTCCGCCAAAAGAATTAGATTCTATCGGCTTTTTTAGTTCTGAAAAAGTGATTCTTGCTGGAGTAGGTATCAATACCAGACAATTTATTGAAGACCGTTACATTTTTAGAAACGGACAAACCGAAGACGTTCCCATAGGACGAATTTACGGAATCACAGGAGGTTATCAATACAAAAATCAGATATGGCGTTCTTACATTGGAGCACAAATTTCTTTTGGGAACTATCATAAATGGGGCTTTTTAAGTACTAATTTCGAAATAGGCACTTTCTTTAATCAATCAAAAACTGAACAAAGTACGATTCATTTTCAGGCCAATTATTTTACCAATCTTTTAGAAATAGGAAAATGGAAAATTAGACAATTTATCAAACCGCAGGCAATTATTGGATTTAACAGACAAAACAGTCAGGCAGATTTATTGACTATTAATGAAATTTACGGCATCAGAGGATTTAACAGTCCTACTTATGGTACACAAAAAATATTGCTCACTTTTCAAACGCAATCCTATGCTCCTAAAGAAATTTGGGGATTTCGTTTTAACCCCTATTTCAATTATGCAATTGCAGTAATTGGTAACAGAAATAATCCAACAAATACCAATAAAACCTATTCTAAAATCGGAATTGGGTTACTCATTAATAATGATTATTTGGTTTTTAGTTCTTTTCAGCTTTCGCTGTCTTACTACCCTACTATTCCTTTTATGGGCGATAATATTTTTAAAACAAATGCGTTTGAAACTACTGATTTCGGGTTTCAAAATTTTGAATTGGCACAGCCTAAAATTGTTCCTTTCAAATAAAACCTATTACAGATTGATTAATCCATTATTAATCAGTATATTTATGTATAAAAAATCAGGTTTTTTAATTTAAATTTTAAAAATATGAGAAAATTAAGCTTTTATTTCATGATTATGATGCTATCATTAATCGCATTACCAATTAATACTTATGCAGCTGAAAAAAATCCTGCTGAAAATCCAAAAGAAGTTCCTGCCGAAGTGAGAACAATGCTCAATCGCCTGAACGAAATTAAAGAAATGGATAAGTCAAACTTATCTTCTTCTGAAAAAAAAGAACTCAGAACCGAAGTAAAAACTATTAAAAAAAATCTAAAAGCAACAGGACATGGTGTTTATTTATCTGTAGGAGCTATAATTATCATCATTCTTTTATTGATTTTATTACTTTAAAAATCAACAAGATAACTCTATCCAATAGCTCATTTACTTATTAATGAGCTATTTTTTTTAACTCAAATCAAACATTCTACTATTTTTTTGGCACAATAATTGGCTTTCCGCTAATAAGATTAAAAATTTGAAAATACCTTAAAAAATAGAAATCATGAAAACTTTAAAATTAATCGCAGCAGGAATTATATTTATAGCAGTTAGTGCCACTTCACAGGCACAAGTTTCGGTAAATGTAAACATAGGTACACCACCAGCCTGGGGACCGGCAGGATATACTAATATTGATTATTATTATATTCCGGATGTTCAGAGCTATTATGATATTCGTAATTCACAATTTATTTATTTTGGCAACGGAAAATGGATCCGTTCAAGACATTTACCTCATCACTATCGAAATTATGATTTGTACAGTGGATACAAAGTAGTTTTAAATGATTACCACGGAAGAACTCCTTATATTTATTATAAAGATCATAAAGCAAAATATTATAAAGGATACAAAGGAAAACCACAACAAACTATAGGTTATCGAAATAATGATAAACATGTTGTTTACAAACAAAAAGACAAAAAAGATAAGCATTACGACAAACACAATTCGAAGCACAATAATTCGCATCGTGGAAAAGGAAATGACGATAAAAGAAGATAATTTTTTTCAACTTTAATACTAAAAGAAACGCAATTAGCGTTTCTTTTTTTTTGCTAATCAAATAAGTTAAAAATATGTTAATTAAAATAAATTTACAATTCTATTTCGAATAAAAATAGAAAATCTACAACATGAGCATTATTCAAAATATTTTCAGTAAAAGACCATTTCTATTTCTTTTCAAATTATAAATATGTTCCTTAAAATTCAATCTTAACTATATCCTTTTATTTCTCTTATCAATTTCTGTAGCTCAAATTTGTTATTTGATTTACAAAAATAGAATTCTCTAAAAAACATTACTGAAACCATGTAAACACAAAGACAAATTAGAATATAACGCAATTTCAGAAAAAATATTTTCATCAAATTGAAAAAATTAAAACAAAAAAATAAAATACATTTTTGAAAATAAATTGATGATAAAATAAAAAATAGAACTAATACTAATCAATCTCTTTTTCATCATTAAAATTAACCTGAAAAGACATCATTAAATCATTTTTCCATATCCATTAAGTTAAAAATAAGTTAACAAACTGTTTTTTGGCACACAAATTGAAAACAGCTTAATAGAGTAAAAAATAAAATTCAAAAACCCCAACAAAAATTTTAAAATATAGAAATCATGAGAACATTAAAATTAATAGCAACAGGAATCATTTTATTTGCAGCGAGTAATTCACAAGCTCAAGTTTCAGTTAATGTAAACATAGGAAGACCAGCAGTTATAGTTGATAGCTGGGTACCACGAAATCATGTAAATGTAGATTTTTATTATTTACCAGAAATTCAGACTTATTATGATGTGCATACTTCTCATTATGTATATTTAGACAATGGAAACTGGTGTCGTACAAGATATCTTCCAACACATTACAGAAATTATGATTTAAGTCATGCACGTCGTGTGGAATTAAGAGGATATCACGGAAGTCGTCCTTACACTTACTACACTAATCACCATGTTAAACATTATAACAAACGATATGTAGCGGCTCGTCATTACTACAACAATGATCGTCATTATGACAAACACAGAAAGTATGATAACAGAAGAGATCGTGATGACCGAAGAGATTACCACAGAGATCATGATCGCGGACACAGAGGCCGTTAATAATTACAAATAATTCTAAAAGCTGTTTCGTTACTGAAACAGCTTTTTCTTTTAAATATACATTCTGGTTTTCTTTTTCAAAACAAAAAAAGTTACTTTTTAACCAACTTTAGCATAAGCATAATACAAAACATTAGGATTATCCCAATAGAATTACTTTATTTGACGTATCTATTTAAATTAATTCTAAAAAACTACATGAAATCCTACTCAATTGAAGAAATAAATGATGTACTGAAAGGTGATATTTCTGGCAATACTTCGCACAAAATTACAGCAGCCGAACAACTTGAAGTTGCCACAGAAAATGAAATTTCTTTTATTGGAAACAAAAAATATGAGAAACTTTGGATTAGCTCTAAAGCAAGTGTTGCAGTAGTGAACGAAGATATTTCAATTGAACCGGGAGAAAACAGAGCTTTTATAAAAGTAAAAAATGCCGATTTGGCTATGTCTCAAATATTAGAGCTTTTTGCACCGCCATTACCTGTTTTTCATGTTGACATTCATCCTACCGCAGTTGTTGATGCAACAGCAATTATTGGAGCTGGAACAAAAATTGGAGCAGGAAGTTATATTGGACCTAAGGTTCAAATTGGCGAAAACACTACAATTTATCCAAATACAACTATTTTAGACGAATGTACTATTGGAAAAAATACAGTTATCTGGTCTGGAACGGTAGTAAGAGAACGTTGTTTCATTGGTAATAACTGTATTATTCATCCTAATGCTACCATTGGAGCAGATGGTTTCGGATTCCGTCCTTGTGCTGAAAGAGGTTTGGTGAAAATTCCACAAATTGGAAATGTAATCATTGGGAACAATGTCGAAATTGGTGCTAATAGTTGTATTGACCGAGGAAAATTCAGTTCAACAGTTTTAGGTGATGGCTGTAAAATTGATAATTTAGTTCAAATAGGACATAACAGTAAATTAGGAAAATTTTGTATTATGGCTGGAAACAGCGGTTTAGCAGGTTCGGTTACTTTAGGAAACGGAGTAATCATTGGCGGAAGCGCTTCTATAAAAGATCATACTACTATTGGCGACGGCGCAGTTATTGGCGCAGGATCAGGAGTTACTTGTGATATTCCTGCCGGTAAAACCATGTTAGGCTACCCTGCTGTCGAAGCTCGTGATGCATTAAAACAATGGGCAATTCTAAAAAGACTCGTAAGCGAATCTAAGAAATAATAAATTTTAAAATCATATAAAAAAACAGAAGTTATGGCTTCTGTTTTTTTATTTATAGAGCTTCACATTCAAAACCAATTACTTTCAATAAAAAAATTACTTTTTCAATAATATCATCTTTACATTCAAATCGTAAAATATTATCACAATCTTCCAAATCAAAATTCCACTTTGAATTTGGAAATAAACGATTGAGTTTTGGTGTAACTTTTTTTACTTTCGAAACGCTGTCTATGTTTGTTTTAAATACAAAAACCATAATTAAAGGATTATTTTAGTTATTGATTTTACTTAAAATTTTAGAATCTATATAAAAAGTTCCAAAAGGAATTATACATGCCAAGAGCACTTTCCAGGTTGTATCTTTAAATTTCCAATTCTGTTCAACACCAACACTTATCGTATTAAAAATAAAAAGCAATAATAAAGCACCATGAATCGTTCCAACTGGTTTTGTTAAAAATGGTATATGAAAAATGTACTTTAGCGGCATGGCAATAAAAAGTAAAATCAAAAGTGAGCTTCCTTCTAAAAATCCAATAATTCGTAAGCGTCCGGTATTTGTTTGGAATAAATTTTTCATGATTATCTAAAATAAGGTCGGTTTACAAGAGGAGAAAATGGCCACGGAATGGCAATAAAAATGATAATTAAAGCTATTGAAAACCAAACAAGCATAATTTTAAATTTTTGCTCTTCAGAAAGTTTTCTTTTTGCCAAAGCTGAGCCAATTGTAATAAGAGTAATTGCAACGAACATTAATATAAAATGAATAAGCCCGAAAAAAGCAATGTCTATATTCTCAATCCCATCTTTAAAGTTCTTCCAAAAATATTTCACAATCGGACTTTGAACATAAACTAATATTCCAAACAGAAGTTGAATATGCGCAATGGTTGCTGTCCAATGTCGGACAAGATTATCTTTTTTAGTAAAAGGACGCTTATAATAATACCCTTTGTAAGCAATGTAAATCGAATAGATTAAACTTGCCAATACAAGCCATCTCATAAAAGAGTGACAAATTAAAATAGATTGATACATTGTTATTGATTTTAACAATGCAAATGTATCCAAAAAAACATACTAATCAGTATGTTTTTTTGGATATTTTTATTTCAAATTGTTTAAATACTTTTTAAAACCTTGTAAATAAACAACATAAACAGAATTATTATTTTGAAGTTTTCCAAAATTTCTAATTCCCCAATAGCCTGATAATATAAACAGAGCTACTTGCTCAGCAATAACATCTCTTCGAATTAGTCCTTCTTCTTGCCCTTTCTCAATTGCTTTAATAATCGTCAATTTCCATTGGCTTACTAGTTCTCTTAAAGCTTCTGTAAAATTATTATTCCAAGGACTCATTTCCTGTGTTAAATTCCCGACTGGACAACCATATTTTACTTGTAGAAAAGGATCGTCCATCAATAAATATGAAATCATATTGTAAAAATCATCTATTGGGTTTTGAGACTTTTCTATTGGTTCAATAAAATGTTTCATCATTGTTGGTTTTAAAATCTCTTCAATAATGGCAATTCCCATTTCATCTTTAGTCTTAAAATGATAATAAAATGCACCTTTCGTTACTTTAGTAGTCGCAATAATTTCATCAATACTTGTAGTTTGATATCCTTTTGTATAAATCAATTCGAACGCCTTATGAAGAATTGTAAGTCGTGTATTAGCTGCTTTTGACATAAAAAATACTAGTTGGTATAAAAAACAAAATAAAGAAATTAATTTGGATTAAGACTTTTAAATTACGTCCATATAATGCCTAACTACATTCGTTTATTTTGAATTGGTTTTGTATTTTAGCCTTCAATTTTCTTGCAATTACAAACACCATGGATTTAAACTTCAATAAAAACGAAGATCACAATAAACTTTTACTTTCTGATTTACGACAAAAATTCTCTAAAATTAAATTAGGAGGAGGCGAAAAACGCATTCAAAAATTACACAGCGAAGGCAAAATGACCGCTCGCGAACGCATTGATTATTTATTGGATGCCAAAGCTGAAAGTATTGAAATAGGTGCACTTGTTGCAGAAGGAATGTACAAAGAACACGGCGGATGTCCATCAGGAGGAGTTGTTGTAAAATTAGGTTATATCAAAGGAAAACAATGCATTGTTGTTGCCAATGATGCTACTGTAAAAGCGGGTGCCTGGTTCCCTATTACCGCTAAGAAAAATCTACGTGCACAGGAAATCGCTATGGAAAACAAAATTCCGATTATTTATTTGGTTGATAGTGCCGGAGTTTATTTGCCATTGCAAGACGAAATTTTTCCAGATAAAGAACATTTCGGACGTATTTTTAGAAATAACGCTATAATGAGCAGTATGGGAATTACACAGATTTCAGCTATTATGGGCAGTTGTGTTGCTGGTGGTGCCTATTTACCAATTATGAGCGACGAAGCCATTATTGTAGATAAAACGGCTAGTATTTTCCTTGCCGGAAGTTATTTAGTTAAAGCCGCCATTGGTGAAGCTATTGATAATGAAACTCTGGGCGGAGCTACTACTCATTGCGAAATTTCAGGTGTAACCGATTATAAAGCCAAAGATGATAAAGATGCTTTGGACAAAATAAAAAACATAGTTGACAAAATAGGTGATTATGAAAAAGCAGGTTTTAATCGAATCAAAGCGCAAAAACCCGCTTTAGACGAAAAAGAAATTTACGGTATTTTACCAAAATCCCGCGCCGAACAATACGATATGATGGAAATCATCAGTCGCATGGTCGATAATTCAGAATTTGAAGCTTATAAAGATGGTTATGGACAAACAATCATTACAGGTTATGCCCGAATTGATGGCTGGGCTGTGGGAATTGTGGCCAATCAGCGAAAAGTAATCAAAACTAAAAAAGGCGAAATGCAGTTTGGTGGCGTAATCTATTCTGACAGTGCCGACAAAGCCACTCGCTTTATTGCTAATTGTAACCAGAAAAAAATTCCTCTAGTATTCCTACAGGATGTTACCGGATTTATGGTAGGTTCCAAATCAGAGCAAGGCGGAATCATCAAAGACGGTGCTAAAATGGTGAATGCAGTAAGTAATTCGGTAGTTCCTAAATTTACCGTGATTGTTGGAAATTCTTATGGTGCTGGAAACTATGCCATGTGTGGAAAAGCTTATGATCCGAGATTAATATTCGCCTGGCCAAGTGCAGAATTGGCCGTTATGGGTGGAACGCAGGCAGCCAAAGTTTTGGCGCAAATAGAAGCTTCGTCTTTAAAAGCAAAAGGCGAAACGGTTGACGAAGCCAAAGAAGCTGAATTATTTGCAAAAATAAAAGCCCGTTACGACGAGCAAACTTCTCCCTATTATGCTGCTTCCCGCTTATGGACAGACGCTATTATTGATCCATTAGAAACCAGAAAATGGATTTCGATGGGAATTGAAGCTGCTAACCACGCTCCTATCGAAAAAGCTTTTAATCTTGGTGTAATTCAGGTTTAAACAGTTAAAAAACATCCTAAATTTAGCCGCTCTTTTAATAATGTATTTTTTATAAGTTGTTACCTTTGCTGGCTTATAAAAAAATACAAATCAGATTAATTTATAATGAAATTCAAAATAGATAAATTTATTCTTTCCATAATTATTGTTGTACTTGCTGCTTATCTTTTTCCTCAATTAGGAGGAAATTCAAGTCCGTTACCATTAGCCAAAATCGGAAGTATTGGTGTTTCGCTAATCTTCTTTTTTTATGGTCTTAAGCTAAGTCCCGAAAAAATAAAAACCGGTTTAAGAAACTGGAGATTACATCTTTTAGTGCAAACTTGTACTTTCTTGCTATTCCCTCTTATTATTTTGTGTTTTTACCCATTAATCCATTCTGAATACGATAAAAATATCTGGCTTGCCTTTTTGTTTTTGGCAGCTTTGCCTTCTACCGTTTCTTCATCTGTCGTAATGGTATCTATGGCCAAAGGAAATATTCCGGCAGCAATTTTTAACGCCAGTATTTCAGGATTAATAGGAATTGTTGTTACACCGCTTTGGCTGGGACTTTTCCTGAATGATACAGCTGCTAGTTACGATTTAGGCGAAATTTATACTAAACTGATTATTGAAGTCGTTGTTCCGGTTATTTTAGGTTTGCTTTTACATCGTTTTTGGGGCAGTTTGGCCCAAAAATACAACAGTTACCTAACTCTATTTGATAAATCAATCATTCTATTAATTATCTATAAAAGTTTTTGTAGTTCGTTTGAAGATAAGGTTTTTAGTGGTATTGACACTTTAAACTTTGTCTTTATTGCAGTTGCTGTTTTGGGATTATTTTATGTTGTTTATTTTATTACTGGTTTCGTTAGTAACAAACTTGGATTCAGTACCGAAGATAAAATTACAGCTCAATTTTGCGGAACTAAAAAATCATTAGTTCACGGAACTGTTTTCGCTAAAATATTATTCCCAAACCCAAGTACAATGGGAATTATTATACTTCCAATTATGCTTTTTCATGCATTTCAAATTTTCGTTATTAGCTTTATTGCTGCCCATGCCGGTAATCGTAAGGAATTAGAATTTAATTCAATTACAGATTAAACCGTTTTCAACATAAAAAAATCGCTAATTATAACTCAAAATAAATGTTATAATTAGCGATTTTTATTTTTTTAGAAATTCTTCTTCTTTAAGAAACCGTTTCTTCCTCTTCCGTAACAAATTCCATATGATCTTCTATCTCAGCTACAACTTCTGGTTTAGAAGCTTTCAAAGCATTGAATTTTTCTAATTGCTCTAATTCGTCTTCATCACCACTAAAATAAGGAAAAACATCAATAATAGGCGATTCAGAAATAGCAGGAATCGTATAATCTCCCATAGTTCCTTTCATCGTAGCAACCGTATTATCATAAGCCTCTTTTACATCATTGGCCTGAACTAAAAAGTACATATTGGTCTTGCGTTCTTTTCCACTTTCTTCATCATAAGCTAAGAGTGAAATCTTTGATTTAAACCAGCGATCGGCATTTTCAAAAGGATGAATTTCAGCATAATTAGCCACTTTTATATTAGTAATTTTGAATTCTTCACTAATATAAGCATTCATTTCTTCATTAATTCTACTTTCGGCTTCTGTAAAGGAAATGGCGTCAATCAAATACGGTTCGGTCGTTACTTTTTGATTTCCGGTTTCGTCAGTTTTTCTATATTTTACTTTGCATTCGTACCAAATTGCGCTCATAATTTCTTTTTTTAAGGATGCCAAAGATAGATTTTAGAGCAAAATAAATACCATTTTTAACAAAATAGATATTCACAATTTTAAATAAAAAATGCTATTACATTCATCATTACTATTTTAGGAAATTTACAAAATGGACAGCTGAAAATTCGCTAATTTTACATTTTACAACATTTTTATTATGGATTTAGCATCTCATTACAACCAATTATTCTCTGATTCGAAACAGGCTATTTCGACAAATAATTATGTTATTGATTTTGAAATTGATAGTAAATCAGATCATCGTTTCGGAATTACGCTGCTCATTCGACCTTCCGAAGCTATAAAAAATAAGATGCAATCGTTTTTAAATGAACTCAAAGAATTAGAGCCTTCGCAATATTATTATCCTAATTCAGATATTCATATTACCGTTTTATCAATTATTTCCTGTCATGATGGTTTTTCCTTAAACCAAATCAATCCTGAACAATACATAGCTGTTATCAAGGAAAATATGGCCATTTTGAATAATTTAGAAATTGAGTTCAGCGGAATTACAGCTTCCAATTCGACAATTATGATTCAGGGATTTCCATCGAATGATAGTTTAAATACTTTTCGAAATTCACTTCGAGAAGCATTTAGAAAAACAAATCTGCAACAAAGTATCGATAATCGTTACACCTTATTTACGGCACATACCAGCGTTTGCCGATTTAGAAAACCTCTTGCTAATACCACAAAATTGATTTCAGTTTTAGAAAAATTCCGCAATCACGATTTTGGAAAATTTGAAGTTAACCAACTCGAATTAGTCTTCAATGACTGGTACCAAAGAAAAGAAAAAACGCAAATTTTACAGCAATTTAAAATCTAAAAATGAAGTTATTTTTTAGATTCATTTTTTGCTTCTGAATATAATTTTATTAGCAGAAGCACTTATTAAGTCAACAAAAACAATACTTTACAACTAAAAAAATCAAAAAACAGAATCATTTCGTTTTGTTAATATTACGTTAAATAAAAATTAAACAGCTGTTTAAATTAAACACTTGTTTAATTTTGTACTGTAATTAAAAACAAATCCAATTGAAAACTGATTTTAACGAAAAGCAAATTCAAATTCTCTTAATAGCCGAAACGCTATTTGCCGAGAATGGATTCGAGAGAACTTCGATTAGAACAATTGCAAAAGCAGCCGAAATTAATGTGGCAATGGTTTCCTATTATTTTGGTTCGAAAGAAAAACTATTAGAAGCTCTAATTCTGTATCGTACTTCTGACCTAAAAATTCAAATAGAAAATCTTTCGCATGAAGAATTAGATCCTATTGAAAAGATTGACAAACTAATCGAATTGTATATTAACCGTATTCGATGTAATAAAGGAATTTACAGAATTTTACATTTTGAATTTTCATCAGAAGAAGAGGAAGATAAATTAAAAATTTTGAATCAATTAAGAGATCGAAATTTAAAATCCTTAGAAACTATTATTCACGAAGGACAGCAAAAAGGAATTTTTAGAAAAGATATTATCATTCCGTTAATATCGCCTACTATTCTGGGGACCTTTTTTCACTTTAGCATGAATAAGCCGTATTTCAAAAAGCTTTTGGCGCTGGAAACTGACGAAGCATTCGAAAATTATATTCAAACAAAACTTAAAACTCACATTCAACAAACAATCAAAGCACTTCTCATTTATGAAAGCTAATTATTTAATCCTCTTTGGGGTATTATTTCTAGGAATAACATCCGTTGAAGCACAGGAAAAAAGGAGTCTGACTCTTGACGAAGCCATTCATCTGGCTTGGGAAAAGAGCAACGAAGTGAATTTGGCAAATGCCAAAGTAACTACTAAAAAATACGAACTACAATCGGTCAAAAATAACCGTTATCCTGATTTGAAAGCCTCGGCGCAATACCAACGATTGACAAATGCTAATGTTGATATGAAAATCAATAACAGTAGTGAAAACAATGAATCAGAGTCAAAAACACCCAAGGTAAATCAATTAGTATTGGGACAAATTAATGCTACTCTGCCTATTTTCTCAGGTTTTAAACTAAAAAATAGTATTAAAGTTTCAGACAATTTGTATCAGGCAGAAACAGCTAATGCTTTGCAAACGAAAGAAGAAACAGCGATGAAAGTAATCAATTATTATGTCGCTTTATACAAAGCTCAAAAAACGGTTGATTTACTGAACGAAAATTACAAAAGCGCTGAACAACGTGTAAAAGATTTTACGGAATTAGAAAAAAACGAAATTGTTCCTAAAAATGATTTACTAAAAACACAATTACAATTATCTAAAGTACAATTGTCTTTAGATCAGGCAAAGAGTGATTTGAATGTTATCAACTATGAATTGAATAATTTGCTAAAGCTAAATCCTGACACAAAAATAGCAGTTTCGGAAAGTGATTTTTACAATTTTGAACCCAATAACATTCCTGTTGATGAAAATCCGGCATTAGAAAACCGTAAAGATTTAGAAGCACTTCGTTTTCAGGAAAAAGCAAGTCTGGCTAACATTAAAGTAGCTAGAAGCGGTTATTATCCTTCGTTATCACTTATTGGAGGTTATACTACTTTAGATTTAAAAAATGTGGTCACGGTACAAAACGCAATGAATTTTGGGGTGGGAATCTCTTATAATCTAAGCGGAATTTTAAAAAACGGAACCGAAGTAAAAGTAGCCAAAAGTCATGCTGAAGAAGTACAAACTTCACAAATGATGCTTACTGATCATATTAAAGTTCAGGTGCAAAAAGCCATCGAAGATTATGATTTAGCAGTAAAACAAAAAGTAGTTTACAATGAAGCTGTTGTTCAAGCTACTGAAAATTACCGAATCTTAAAAGACAAATACGACAATGGTCTTGCTGATACAAATGACTTGTTAGAAGCCGATGTCGAACAATTAAGTTCAAAAATTAATGATGCCGTGGCTAAAGCCAATGTTACTCAAAAATATTACAGTTTACTTTCAGTAACCGGACAATTAAACCAAACTTTCAACCTTACTAAAATATAATAGTTACCTAAAATGGAAAAGAAAAAAACAAATAAAAAATTTATCGTTATAATAGGTTCATTAATCCTATTAGGCGTTGTGTATGGTTCTTACAAATACATTCATTCATTATCTCACGAAGGTACTGATGATGCACAAGTGGAGAAATACATGAATCCAATTATTCCAAGAGTTTCGGGATATGTGAGCAAAGTGTATATTAAAGACAATGATTATGTAAAAAAAGGAGATACTTTGTTTACCATTGATCAAAAAGATTATCAGTTAAAAATTGACGAAGCTACAGCAGCATTGGCGGCAGCCGAAGGAAATTTTGAAGTATCAAAAGCAGATATTGGAAGTATTCTGGCTAATATTTCAGTATCGGAAGCTAATGTACAATCGGCAGGTGGAAATATTCAAAATGCTAAAATCAAATTAGGTTTGGCAACGAATGATTTCAACCGTTACAGTAATTTATATGCTAATCATACAATTACAAAACAACAATACGAGCAAGCTTTAGCAGCAAAACAAGAAGCTGAAAATCAGGTACGTATTTTACAACAACAAGAAAAAGCAAGTGCTTTTCAAAAATCGGTAGTTCAGGCAAAATCAGTTGTTTCAAATAAAGAAACTGATGTGGCTGCAGCCAATATTAAAAGAGCTCAGGCTTTATTAGAATCGGCTAAACTGAACTTAAGTTACACCGTAATTACAGCAGCGATTGATGGTCAGGTTTCTAAAATTGATATTCAGCCAGGACAATTAGTACAGCCGGGACAATCTTTGTTTTACATTATCAACAACAACGAAGCCTGGGTAATTGCGAACTTTAAAGAAACGCAATTGAACAAAATGGTTGCTGGCCAAAAAGTAGCTTTGAAAGTAGATGCTTATCCTGATTATGAATTTTCAGGAACGGTAACTTCATTTTCTCCTGCTACAGGATCTCGTTTTTCGATTTTGCCTCCTGATAATGCAACTGGAAACTTTGTGAAAACAATTCAACGTTTGCCTGTAAAAATCAGTATCGATACGACTAATGATATTGAAAAAGTAAAATTATTACGTCCGGGAATGAATGTAGACGTAGATGTACATATAAAATAAAATGGTAATAGCTGACGACGATTTAGTAGAATATGGCTTTAGAAGAGTTATCATAACAATAACGGCAGTACTTTGTGCACTGCTCGAAATTGTAGATACCACTATTGTCAATGTGGCTTTGACCAATATGCGAGGAAGCCTTGGAGCTACACTAACGGATGTTGCCTGGGTAATTACTGCCTATGCTATTGCAAACGTTATTGTAATCCCTATGACGAGTTGGCTTTCGCAACAATTTGGAAGACGTAATTATTTTGCTGTTTCGATTGTAATATTTACAGTAGCTTCTTTTTTGTGTGGAAATGCAACGAATATATGGGAACTGGTAGCCTTTCGATTTGTTCAGGGTCTTGGAGGTGGCGCTTTGCTGGTAACAGCACAAACCATCATTACCGAAAGTTACCCTATTGCAAAACGAGGAATGGCGCAGGCTATTTACGGAATGGGTGTAATTGTAGGTCCTACTCTTGGTCCTCCTTTAGGAGGTTATTTAGTAGATAATTTTTCATGGCCTTATATTTTTTATATCAATATTCCACTGGGAATTATTGCTACACTTTTAACACTTACGTTTGTTAGAAGTCCGAAATATGGTGAAAAATTAAAATCGAATCAGGTGGATTGGTACGGAATTATCCTCTTAGCCACTTTCATTGGTTCCTTACAATTTGTTTTAGAACACGGACAACAGGACGATTGGTTTAATGATCATCTAATTGTAACACTAAGTATTGTTTCATTATTTGGATTAATACTCTTTATCTGGAGACAATTAGTGTACAAATACCCGATTGTGAATTTAAGTGTACTAAAAGACGGGAATTTAAGAATTGGAACCGTAATGAGTTTTATCATGGGATTCGGATTGTACGGTTCAACCTTAATCATTCCTATCTATACCCAATCCATTTTGGGCTGGACTGCCACCGATGCTGGTTTACTGTTAATTCCGGGGTCGATCACAACGGCTATTATGATGCCATTTGTGGGCAAAATGATTCAAAAAGGAGTTCCGCAAGGCTATATGGTAGCTGTAGGTTTCTTTGTGTTCTTTATTTTTACTTTACTGATGTATTTTAATATGACACCCGATACTGGTGTCGAACATATGTACTGGCCTTTAATTTTGAGAGGAATTGGATTAGGACTTTTATTTGTACCTATTACGACTTTGTCACTTTCTACATTAAAAGGAAAAAATATTGGCGAAGGTGCAGCCTTTACCGGAATGATGCGACAATTAGGAGGTTCTTTTGGTATTGCCATTATAACCACATTTATTACCCGATTAACGCAAACACATCGTGTGAATCTAGTAGCTAATTTAGATGGCAGTAAATTAGAAGTACAACAACGTCTTCAGCAGTTACAGCAAGGTTTTATGGCTAAAGGTTATTCGATTAACGAATCTTTGAAAAAAGCTTATGAAGTGCTTGATTTTTCAGTAATGAAACAAAGTACGGTATTAGCTTATATGGATATTTTCCTGTATTTGGGATTATTATTTTTATGCTGTATTCCTTTTATTTTATTAATTAAAAAAGGAAACAATAAAATCAATCCTGCCGATGCAATGCATTAAAATTTTAGATTTCAGAATTTAGAATACAGATTTCAGATTACTAAAAATGCCCTTTCGTTTTTCAGAACGAGAGGGCATTTTTTCTTATATGATCTTTTCTATTTCCTTATCTGTCCAGCCAAAATTTAAAAAAATTACCTCGTAAAAACCAAATGATTTCCTTTGGATAAATTAGCATCAAACTGATAACCTTCATAATTAAATCCTTTTAAATCATCAATGGTTTCGGCATTAGTATCAATAATATAACGAACCATCATTCCGCGGGCTTTTTTAGCAAAAAAACTAATCATTTTTAGTTTCCCATCTTTATAATCCTTGAAATCCGGAGTGATTACAGGAACTTTTAAAGCTTTAGCATCAATTGCCGAGAAATATTCGTTACTTGCTAAATTGATAAACAATTCCTCTTTTTTTAATTCTTTATTCAATGCATTCGTTAAAGTTGTTTTCCAAAAATCATATAGATTTTTTTTGTCATCAATAGGCAATTTTGTTCCCATTTCCAGTCGGTAAGCCTGCATTAAATCTAATGGATGGAGAATTCCGTACAAACCAGATAAAATTCTTAATTTATCCTGAAGCACATCTAATTTTTCAACCGGAATTGTGTAAGCATCTAAACCAGTATAAACATCACCGTCAAAAGTATAAACCGCAGGACGGGCATTTTCGGGCGTAAAAGGCGTTTTCCATTCTTTATTACGCTGCCAGTTTAAATCGGCTAACTTATCTGAAATATGCATTAATTCAGCTAAATCTTTAGGCGATTGTTGCTTGAGTACTTTATGAACTTGTCTGGATTCTTTTAAAAATTTAGGCTGAGTAAATTGCGTCGTAGGCAATTCTTTCTCATAATTCAGTGATTTGGCAGGAGATATTACTATTTTCATAAAGTACTTTTGGCATTTTTTTTTTCAATTCAAAAATACTAATTGAAAACAGAATAAAACTTAAACCATTGAATAAATCACCAAAAAAATTATGGTATTTTTTTATTTCGCTATTTTTGTATTTAACTGCTTCATTTTAATTTCAAAAAGCCAGTCTAAATTATTCCCATAAATGAAAAATACTATTCAGCGCCTTTACAAATCAGATTTATTCAAAGATTTTTTCGAAAATGAAAAATCCAGCGGATTGGTTTTAATTGCTTGTACAATCATCTCTTTGTTTCTTGCTAACTCGTTTTTTTCCGAGCAATATCTTCATATTTGGCATATCAAAATAGCTAACGAAAGTTTTGAATATTGGATTAATGATGGTTTAATGACTATTTTCTTTTTACTTATTGGGCTGGAATTAGAGAGAGAAATCTACCTTGGGGAATTATCAAATATAAAAGAAGCGCTTTTGCCTATTTTTGGCGCATTAGGCGGAATGTTTGTTCCCGCAGGGCTTTATCTACTGTTCAATTATGGAACAATAACACATTCTGGTGCCGGAATTCCTATGGCGACTGATATCGCTTTTGCCTTAGGTGTTTTATCTTTATTAGGAAACAGAGTACCATTATCTTTAAAAATTTTCTTAACTGCACTAGCTGTCATTGATGACTTAGGAGCTATTTTAGTAATTGCTATTTTTTACACTAATACTATTTTTTGGGGAAATCTTGCAATAGCTCTTGGAATCTTATTATTTCTATTTGTTTTAAACCGAATGAAAGTGCATAAGTTTACTCCATATATTATTGGCGGTATAATCATGTGGTATTTTATGCTAAACTCAGGAATTCATGCAACGATCACAGGTGTTTTATTGGCTTTTGTAATCCCTTTTGGCGACGGAAGTAAAAAAACAATTTCGTACAAACTACAACATTATCTGCACAAACCCGTAGCCTTTATTATACTTCCTGTTTTTGCTTTGGCTAATACTGCCATTGTTTTAGGTTCAGATATTATTGATTCCTTAAGTTTGAATTATAGTATAGGAATTATGCTGGGGCTGATTATTGGAAAGCCTTTAGGTATAGCACTATTTAGTTTTATAGCCGTCTCAATTGGTTTATGTAAACTTCCCAATGACTTAAATTGGAAAACTATAATAAGCGTTGGTTTTCTGGGAGGAATTGGTTTCACGATGTCTATATTTGTAACCTTACTCGCTTTTGATGACCACCATATTATAAACAATGCTAAATTTATTATTTTAATATCTTCATTAGTTGCTGGCTGTACAGGCTTTTTATTTTTAAAACAAAATTTAAAACCTAACGATGGATCTATTTAGTACAACTTCTGACGAAAATACCAATCTTTTACCAAAAGACGGGACAGTATTGTACTATGGAAAAATCATGGATAATTCTCAGGCACAGCACTTTTATAATCGCTTGTTAGAAAGTATAGAATGGAAAAATGATGAGGCCATAATCTTTGGGCAACTTATTACTACTAAACGAAAAGTAGCCTGGTACGGCGAAACTAATTTTAAATACAGTTATTCGAAAATTACTAAAGAAGCACTGTTGTGGACTCTGGAATTACAGCAATTAAAAGCATTAGTAGAAGAAAAAACAGGCGAAACTTACAATTCCTGCCTACTCAATTTATATCATGATGGCAACGAAGGAATGGCCTGGCACAGCGATGCCGAAAAAGATTTGAAAAAAAACGGAGCAATTGCTTCACTCAGCTTTGGTGCCGAAAGAAAATTTGCTTTCAAACATAAAACGACCAAAGAAACCGTTTCTTTAATCCTTGAAAACGGAAGCCTTTTAGTGATGAAAGACGAAACACAAACAAATTGGCTACACCGCCTTCCTCCTACTAAAAAAATATTCAAACCCAGAATTAACCTTACTTTTAGAACTATTGTTAAATAGTTTTTTTGCTTTCTACATTTTTAAAAACGGTAATCGTTTTTCCTTTAAAAACTAATAAATAAAGGAATTATTTTGATTTTCAACAGACCTTTAGTATCTTTCCCAAATCGATTTAACCAATTTAACAGAACCCTTAAACATTTAAAAAAATGTTAGAAGAAACGAATGATAACCTGTCGCAACCAACTAGCGAGGCAGATGGAGGAAATTTAGCCAATGATAATCAAGCTAAAACAAACACTGAAACGGATACCAACCAAGCCGAAAATCAGTCAGTTGAAAATGCCGTAATTTCTAAAAAGCAACAAGCTTTAAATGAAATTGAAGCGTCAAACGCAGAAGAAAATGAAGACGAAACTTTAAAAGAACGTCATGAAATTCCGATGCTGGATTATGATACTTTATCGATGGAAGTATTAGTCAATGAATTGCAAAAATTAGTTTCGAATGAAAAAGTCATGTCTATAAAAGATCATGTCGAAGAAATTAAAAAAGCTTTTTTGTCTAAATACAATCATTTTATCGAAGAGAAAAAAGAAGAATTCCATGCTGAAAATCCAGAAAGCACCGAAGAATTTCAATATCATTTTCCTTTAAAATCAAAATTTGATCAGGTTTATACTTTATACAAAGACAATAAAAACACTCATTTTAAGAGTTTACAAAACAACTTAAAAAACAATTTAGAAACAAGACTGGCAATTGTTGAAGAACTAAAAGAGTTGATTAATCCTAATGAAAACATTAAGGATACGTTAAAACACTTCAACGAATTAAGAGAGCGTTGGAACAATGCAGGAGCTATTCCTAAAGACAAATACAACCACGTTTGGAACAATTATCATTTTCATGTTGAAAATTTCTACGATTATTTGCACCTGGATCGTGAAGCGAGAGACTTAGATTTCAAACACAATTTAGAGCAAAAACAAAAAATAATTGCGCGTGTTGAAGAATTGCTTCAGGAGCAGGATATCAATAAAGCTTTTAGAGAATTACAGGATTTACACCGTATCTGGAAAGAAGAAATAGGTCCTGTTTCAAGAGAATTTCGTGATGATATCTGGAATCAGTTTAGTGATTTGACAAAAAAAATGCACGATAAACGTGAAATTTTATTCGAAAAAATAAGAGGAACAGAACAGGAAAATCTGGAAAAAAAGAATGCTATTATTGCTCAAATTGAAGAATTAGCTACAATTAAAGTAAATGCTCATTCGCAATGGCTGATTCAAATAGAAAAAGTAGAAGCCTTGAGAGAATCGTTTTTCTCAACAGGAAAAGTTCCTTCCGATGTAAACGAAGCGACCTGGGCAGCGTTTAAAAATGCGGTTAGAAATTTTAATACTTTCAAGAATTCTTTTTACAAAGACATCAAGAAAGAACAAAACGAAAATTTAAACAAGAAAAATGCCTTAGTTGCCAAAGCAAATGAGCTGAAAGAAAGTAACGATTTTGCTGCAACTACACCAATCATGAAGCAAATTCAGGAAGATTGGAAAAAAATAGGTCATGTTCCAAGAAAATATTCTGATAAGGTCTGGTCTGATTTTAAAGCGGCCTGCAATCATTATTTTGATCGTTTAAAAGAGCAAAAATCAGAAAGTAATGCCGAAGAAATGGAGGCTTTCGATAAAAAGAAAGCTTATTTAGAAAGCATTAAAGAATTTCAATTAGTTGGAGAACACAAAACCGATCTGGATGCTATAAAACAGCATATTGAAAACTGGAAAAGCTTTGGAAAAGTTCCTTTTACCCGAAGACATATCGAAGGTAAATTCAATAAAATATTAGACGCTCTTTTTGACAAATTAAGTTTGAGTAAAAAAGATTCTGATATGATGCGCTTTACTAACAAAATCGAAAATCTTTCAGAAGGCGGCGATAATAGAAAAATTGAAAACGAAAAGATTTTTATTATTCGAAAAATTGAAGATCTTCAAAACGAAATTTTCCAATTAGAGAATAACATTCAGTTTTTTACTAATACTAAAAATGCTAAAAAAGAAAATTCAATTGTATTAGAAGTGCGCAAAAACATTGCTATTCACAAAGAAAGTTTAGATACCTGGAAAGAAAAACTAAAACAACTTAGAAACCTGAATCAAGAGTAACCGGAAAAGTTAGAAGTTAGAGGTGGGAAGTTAGAAGTTAAAAAAAACTGACACCAAAAACTAGATAAAAAAACAGCGATTTTCAAATTGAGAATCGCTGTTTTTTTTTTACAAAATGTTTGACTACTTACTTCTCCCAACTTCCCACCTCTAACTTCTAACCTCCTTCTTTCACAAGTATGATAATTGTCATTTTAATTGGTTCCAAATCAAAGTAATTTTGAATTATTAAAAAGAGCTATCATGATAAATTCTTTAATTCAAAAATACAATGTTCCCGGTCCCAGATATACCAGTTATCCCACAGTTCCGTACTGGAATGAAGCTGATTTTTCATATAAGAACTGGATTTCATCTTTTAAAAAATCGTTTATAGAAAGTAATTCTGAAGAAGGAATTAGTCTTTACATTCATCTTCCTTTTTGTGAAAGTTTATGTACTTTTTGTGGCTGTAACAAGCGAATTACAAAAAATCACAATGTAGAATCTCCTTATATTCAGGCGGTTTTAAAAGAATGGCATTTGTACAGCAAGCTATTCGATGAAAAACCTGTTATCAAAGAAATCCATCTTGGTGGTGGAACTCCTACTTTTTTTTCGACAAAAAATTTAGAAGATTTAATCAATGGTATTTTTGCTTATGCGGTGAAAGCAGCTGATTACGAATTTAGTTTTGAAGGACACCCTAACAATACAACTTATGCTCATTTGCAAAAACTTTACGAATTAGGTTTTAGGAGAGTGAGTTTTGGCGTTCAGGATTATTCTGAAAAAGTGCAAAAAGCTATTCATCGCGAGCAGCCTTTTCATAATGTTGCCAAAGTTACTTTTTGGGCAAGAGAAATTGGCTATACTTCTATTAGTCACGATATTATTTTTGGTTTACCATTTCAAAAAATTGAAGATGTCGTAGATACTATCGAAAAAACAAAATCACTCCAGCCTGACCGATTGGCTTTTTACAGCTACGCTCATGTGCCCTGGATAAAAGGCAATGGACAGCGCGGTTTTAAAGACGAAGATATTCCTAAAGACACTGAAAAAAGAATTTTGTACCAAGTGGGAAAAGAATTATTACTAAAAAATGGCTATCACGAAATAGGAATGGATCATTTTGCATTGCCTACAGATAGCTTGTATCAATCGTTTCAAAACGGTGAATTGCATCGGAATTTTATGGGTTACAGTTCTTCTAAAACTAAATTGATGATTGGTTTAGGTGTTTCATCAATTAGTGACAGCTGGTATAGCTTTGCGCAAAATGAGAAAAATATTGATGATTATTACCAAATTTTAGAATGGGATAAATTACCTATTTCCAGAGGGCATTTATTAACCTATGAAGATTTAATTATTAGAAAACATATTCTGAATTTAATGTGCCAATTTGAAACTTATTGGGATGAAACCACAACTTATTTCAAAGAACTTCCCGAAGTTGTAAAACAATTGCAGGAAATGGAAAACGATAAAATTCTAGTTATTAAAGAAAATGGAATTCAGGTAACGGATAAAGGAAAACCTTACGTACGTAATGTTTGTATGGCATTCGATTTACATTTAAAACGAAAAGCTCCTGAAACAGCTTTATTTTCTATGACTATATAAATAATTATTAAGTTGAAATTTTGTTTATCTTTATAAATCTCATTTTTGAGTTATTTTATTCCAGAAGCTAAAAACAAAATTTAAACCTAAAATCATAAAAAAATGGCAAAACAAGTTTTCATCAATTTAGCAGTTACCGATTTACAAAAATCTATGGATTTTTATACTGCATTAGGTTTTACAAATAATCCGCAATTCTCCGATGATACTGCAAAATGCATGCTATGGAGTGACACTATTTATGTAATGCTTTTGACTCACGAAAAGTTCTTAAACTTTACAAATAAACCAATTGCTGATACTAAAACAAATATTGCCGGACTTTTTTCATTATCGACTGACAGTATTGACGAAGTAAACAATATTGTAAATAATGGTTTGAATGTCGGTGGAACTGAACCTAATGAAATGAGAGATTATGGCTTTATGCAACAGCGAACTATTGAAGATTTTGACGGACATACCTGGGAAGTTTTCTATATGGATATGTCAAAAATGCCAACAGAATAAATTCTAATAAACAGATTATATTTTCAACCTCGTTTAAATAATTAAACGAGGTTTTTTTTCTAAAACGTAAATGGCTACTCATGTAATTTTTTAATAATAATTGTCAGGAAATCTGAAATGTGCTTGTTGAATTCCGCAGGATGTTCTAAATTAGATACGTGACCGGCATTTTCTATAACCTTAAGAACTGATCCTTTTATTTTATCATGCATAAATTCCGATTGAGCAAGTGGTGTAACAGCATCTTCTCTTCCACAAATAATCAATGTTGGAATATTTATTTTATCTAAAAAAGAACAAGTTTCCGGACGCTCAGCAAGTGCAACTAAGCCTTTTTGAATAATGTGTTTTGAATTCGAATAAACAACACTTCGCAATTCTTCTACCACTTCTTTTTTATTGGTTAATGAATCTTTATGAAAGACATTTTTAATAAATCCGTCATTAAAATCAGCTACACCATTCGCTTCGATTTCATCAATCGTTTTATAACGTTTTTGCTTTGCTTCGGGTGTATCAGCAATGCACTGCGTATCGGCTAAAATCAATGCTTCAAATCGATTAGGGAATCTATGCTGTGCGTTGAGAGCAATATATCCGCCCATTGATAATCCACAAATAATTGCTTTATCAATGTCTAATTCGTCCATAAACGCCAATACATCTTCTGTAAATAAATCGATACTTAAAGCCGATTCTTCATCTGTTGATTTTCCGAATCCCCGAATATCCAAAGCAATAACCCTGTGTGATGTTTTAAAAAACTGAAGCTGCTCCTGCCACATTTCTTTATTGAATGGATAACCATGCAAAAAGATAATTGGAAAATTACCTTCACCAATATCATCATACGATAAATTCAAATCATTTACTTCGATTGATAAGTTGTAACCCTGAGTGTTTTCTATTTCCATCTTTAATTTATTTTAAATTGAATTTGTTTTACATTCGAATACTAAAAATATCATTTTTATTGATACAATAGCTTACAGGATTTATGATAATAACTACATAATTCGCATTTAAATATTGAAAAAAAGCCATAAAAAAACCTGCTTATCTCTTAGACAAGCAGGCTTTGTTTTTTTATGTTTGACTATAATTAGTCTTTAATAATATTGAATCCCTGAATTCTTCCACTTTCTTTTAAACGGAAAGTTTCTTTAGTCACTTTTGTAGTTGGGTTATATTGCATAACTCCAGAGAAACCATCAGTAGTACTATTAGACAAGAAATAGATTTCTCCATTATGGAAAAATGGATTTTGTGTTGTGTAGAAATTATCTGGTGGCATATTTAAACGAGTTGCTTTTTTAGTATTAGCATCAATCTCATTCCAGAACCAAACATCGTCTCTATATTTCACTCCGTGTTGTCCGCCGTTGTAGTAAGAAACCGCTCTTGATGGAATGGTAGTGTAAATTTTATTGTTGTAAGCAAAAAGTCTATTGAACTCAGCTGGCCATTGGTAAGACTTCATTTCCAATGCAAATGTAGTATCAAAGTTAACTTCGCCTTTTTTGATTCTAAGAATTTTTGAAGAATAATCAGATGGCTGCGTTTTCATATCTCCTACAGTTGCAAAATATAAATCTCCGGTAACTGCATCTAAACTCCATAAAACGTGGTCAATAAATACACCTAAATTAGTTGTGCCACCCATTTTAGTTACATTTTCAATTTTCTTTGTAGTCAAATCATAAACTGCAATAGCTACTTCTTTAATATATGGAGCTACCTGCCAATCTCTCGAATTTGTTTTATTACCTAATAATAAATCAAGGTATAATTTGTTGTCTCTTTTTGCAATAATTAATTGTCCTATTGATTCTAAAGGCTGTCCTTCTGAAAGTGAAGAAAAATCAATCTCACCTGTTCTCTCCATTGTAGTTGGATTAAACGTTTGTAATTTCAGTCCACCTCTTGTTTTATCCCAGTAGTAACCTTCTGTTGCACTTGCTACTAAATAGTTTGTCAAATACTCATTAGAAAGCGATGGTAAAAAACCCTGATCTACTACTTTACCTGTAGCATCAATTCCCATTTTATTAATTCCCTGCTTTGCATTTGAAACATCATTTACTTTGTAAAGTATTTTATCTAACGACATCCCTCCTAAAGAAGATTTTACTTGTAGAAATGGTAAACCCGAAAGGTTAATTTCTCTTGATTTATTATCTTTTAATGCATAAATACCACCGCTCCAGTCAGCTGCGCCATTATAAATAATCCAGGTTTCATTTTTTGGTAAAGTTTCATCTACATTACCATTATCATCATTATTGTTATCATTATTGCTGCTGCAAGAAAATAAAAACATACAAGCAGCTACTCCTGCAAGTATTGAACGAAGTGAATTGCTTCTTTTCATAGTTATTAAATTATTATTGATTTGATTTAAAAAAAGTTGTAAACTAGTTTAAGATGAAAGGATCTTCCAGGTCTTTGAACATTAAAATTGTCATACAATCGTACATCTCCAATGTTTCTGCACTCAGCTGAAACAGTTGTTTTTTGATTCGAAAAATGATAATATACTCCAACATCGTTTGAGAACTGACCTAATCTTCCATCTTGCGGAATCACTAAAGAAGTTTGAAAATCTTTTACAGATCCAAACAAAGGAGGTTCTTGATTTTTAGGAATAGGTACTAAGAAAAATCTGTGGGTATAATTAGCATTCCAAGTTAGGTTAAGCTGATCTTTTTTAGCAAACAGATTATTGAAATAGGTATTTATCCAAAAGTTTCCAAAAAGAAAAGGAATATTAGGTACTCTTGAATCACTTAAATATTTATAAATAGATTCATTAATTCCAATACGTCTAATATCCTGATAGGTAGCATTAAATCCTGTACTTATCCATCTCGAAGGTGAATAATTAGTTTCCAATTCTAAACCTTTTACTTCAGTTTGCTCATAATTGATGTACCTACTAAACGGAATATCATACTGTAAAAAGATACCATCTTTTGCTTTTCTATAAAACAAACTAGCTGAAAATGTTAAACTACTATTCTCTCTAATAATTGAATACTGACCGTTTAAATTTACATTATGACTCTTTTCTGGATTAAGGTCTAAATTTTCTTTTATCATTCTGGCATCTCCAAAAACCTCAAACTCATCTGGCAAACGTGTTGCATATTCATAAGAGAATTTTAGCAAATAATTGTTTTCTGCCCATTTTAAGGCTCCTAAGTACCCAAACTGACTATCATCTTTTGAAGATGTCCAGGCAAAACCATAATTATCTGTGGTATATCCTTTTGTGTTATAATGGTAATATTTTCCAGCAATGATACTCTCTAATTTAGTATCTATCCACAAGGAACGCCAGGCAAATGCCATATTATCTTTTCTATAATGTGCTGGAACTGTTAGAACATCAACTCCTTCAATCACAGATACAGCACCTAATGGATCACTTCCTTTTCTTTGCTGGTAATAATACATTTCGCTAAACTCCAAAAAGTTTCGATCAGAAATTTGATACTCTGCATTCAATCTGGAAGAAACAAAATTATATCTTAGCCGCTGGTTGTTACCTGATGTAATTTCGCCAGGTTGCAAATTTTGGGCAATAATTTTACCTTCCCAATTGTAACGAACTGTTGCCGTATCAATGAACTTGGTATTAAAATAACTATAATTGGTTAAAAAGTTTACTTTCAATTTATCATCAAAAAACTTTTTACGATAATTAATCATTCCGCTATAATTTTGCTCTTTTGAGTAAGCTTCTCCATAAGGAATACGCATTTGAGCATCATTTTGAATCTGTTTATAAAAATCAGAATAAATTAAAGTTAGGCGAAGATCATCTGCCCAGGATTTTTCTTTTAATCCAATAAATGCTTCTCCATAATTAGATCTTGTCATATCATGAAAACGTTTCACTTCTTTAAACTCTTCATTCGTTTCATTTTGAACTGGAGCATTTACTTTATAATTATTATCAGAATAATTAAAAGAACCATTAAAACCGCCATAAAAGTTCCTTTTATTTTGAAGATAAAAATTGGCAGTAGCACGGTGTGTATTAAACGAAGCTATTTCATAAGACACTTCGCCAAATTTTTTATTTGAAGTTCTGGTTACCAAATTTACACCACCACCCAAAGCATCCGAAGCTAAGTAAACCGGCATCACGCCTTTGTAAATCTCCACTCGGTCGAGCATATTTACCGGAATGGTTCCTAAACTAAAACCATGTCCAAAAAGTTCAATAGGTATTCCGTCTTTAAAAATACGAACGGCTTTTCCCTGAAGACCTCCCAAATTAATTTGTACCTGCGAACCAATATTTCCATCTGTTCTTAACTTTACTCCAGAAGCTCTATTTAGATAATCTCCCACATCACCAGCCTTATCATACTGTTTTTTAAAGTCAATGACTTCTACTGAAAAAGGCGACTCTTCAATCTGTTTGCTAATGGTTTTGTTTTGTATCACAACTTCTTTTAGCTTAGCCGAATCGTTTTGAGTTGTATTTAAAATAAATTTGAAATAATTGTTAGTATTACAATCAATAGTAACCGTTTGTCTTGATTTTAAACCTTCTTTTGTTACAACTTCTATGGTGTAAATTCCATCTGTTAGCGACAGTGCAGCAACTCCTTTATTGTTAGTAGTTCCCATAGCCTTATTATCTACAAAAACACTTATGTTTGTTAGCGAATTTTCTAAGCTGTCTTCAACATATATATTTACAGGACAAGCATTTGCATAGAAAATCCCCATTAGGTAAATAAAGAGAATATTTAATTTTATTGCCAAGCTATTTTAATTTAAACTGATTATGAATTATATTTGCAGCTGCAAAAGTATTTACATTAACAACTAATGTATTTATGAAAGTGGAAGTTTTAATTATGAATATAGAAGTATAAGCGATGGCATTTAAAATTGACTCTAATGATTTTGCAGATTTTCTGGAAAAAGGTCAACAACTCCAAATTGTCCAGTCAGAAATAGAAATTGAAGGCGAAAAAGACATGAAATTTGTTACTCCTAAAGGAGACATTCTTTTTCATGAACATGCTATTAACGAAGATTTATCAGTACTGGAAGGAAATTATCAATTACATGATGATGTGAGTATTTCTGGTCGAGGCGAAACAGCATTATTAGAAATGCATTTTAATCTTTCCCAACAACAAATAGGCTGTGTAAGTCCTACTTCTACAACTGGTTTTGCAGGATCAATGTCTGGTAATATCACTTACCTTACCGTTGAAGAAAATCAAGCTAAAATGGACTTTAAAAAAGATATTATTTACAATACTTTTGATGTTCATCTTCCGGTAGATGTGCTTGCTAAATATGAAGGAGAATCGAAAATTATGGATGATTTCCTTAATAACATCCAAAAGAATACCAGTACTACTTTGGCCAAAAATGAAATTAAAGTAGGAGCAAAAATATACAGCGTAATACAGGATATTAAAAACTGTTTTTACAAAGGGCTTACCCGAAAAATTTACATCGAATCTAAAATTTATGAGCTTATTGCTTTAAGTCATCATAATTTAGACAACGAAAAAGAGTACACTAATTTATCTGTTGATGATGTCGAAAAAATAAAATTTGCGGCGCAATTAATAAGAGATAATATCAATAATCCCGACACTATTGTGGGACTTGCCCGTAAAGTTGGTGTAAACCAAACTAAGTTGAAAGAAGGTTTTAAAACCGTTTTTGGCGATACTGTTTTTGGTTATTTACAAGAAATCCGGATGAATAAGGCTAAGCATTATTTAGTAGATACTTCTCTTTCTATTCAGGAAATAAGTAATCTTTCGGGATACCAAAGTGTTTCGAATTTTAGTATTGCATTCAAACGAATTTTTGGTTATCCGCCTACTAAATTGAGAACAAAACTTATGTAATCGAAAAAAGCGATTTAAAACTAACTGAAACCGCTTTTTCATTAAAAAAACTATTTAAACTAAAACTTCCTAATGACAATTAGGATTTGTCTGAACAAACAAATTCATAGTACTGGGAGAAACATATGGAATTCCTAATCCTAAACCTCTTAGAATAAATAAAATTCCAATTAAAACCACCACATACGGAATTGTTTTTTGTATTTTGTTACGTATCGACACTGTTAAAAATGAATTGATATAGACTACAGTACTCATCAACGGAATGGTTCCCAGACCAAATAAAATCATATAAAAAACTCCAAGACTCGTACTCTGCATGGCAATAGCTCCAAATAATGCTACATAGACCATTCCGCAAGGCAGGAAACCATTTAACAAACCAATAGTAAAAAGTGATTGATACGATTTCTTTTTAAATTGATTCCCTAAAGCCTGTTTGATTCTTGAAAGTAATCTAAAAACAGGTTTTGAAAAATTGTACTGTGCCAATACTTTTTCTGGAATTACAACAACTAAAATCATCAAAACACCAAGAATAATAGACAATTTTTGCTGCATTCCGGCCATAAAAAAACCTTTTCCAACTAACCCAAAAATAAAACCAATAGTGGCATAAGCTGTTATTCGTCCTAGATGATAGGTTATAATTTGAGTCAACTTTTTTGCAGGATGGCTTCTATCTACTGGCAGCATCATAGCAATTGCACCACACATTCCAATGCAGTGAAAACTACTGATTAATCCGAATATCAAAGCGGTGTAAAGCATTTCTTGAGGTTTGAAGTTAGGAGTTAGAGGTTAGAAGGCAAAAATCAGAAGTTCAAAAAACATCTAACAACTCATAACCCATAACTCATGACTTTTTACTGAATGTAAATTGGTTCTTTAGTTAAATAACTTTTTCCTTCATATTGCCATTCCATATTAATGTCCCATTGACCGCCTACCAATTTTGATTTAGGTATGAGCAAAGTTGGATTAGACAACGAAATCGGAGTATCGAAATCTAATTTCTTGTTAGACGGTCGGTAAAGGGACACTTTTCCTGTAATTTGGTTAGGGATAAACTGTTGAGGAAAAACAATTGTAATACCCTGATCGGTTTTGGTAATAATAGGTTTTTGAACTAAATCCTGAGCGTTTTGAACCCGTTCCATTTCTTCCTGAAAACGAGCGTCATATTTATAATATTCTTCGACTACTAAGTCATTATCATACTTTGAATTAGACTGTACTTCGATTACAAAATATAATATAAAACTCATAAACAAAGCTATAGCAATTACTAATCCTGTTCCCCAATTAATTTTCATAATCTTTTTATTTTTGGTTTCAATCAAAAGTTCGCGGACTTAAAAAACTTGTCGTCGTGGTTTCAATTTTTTTATCGCCGTTGAACACTTCTATTTTTAACTTGGTTTTATCGCTTTTCAGCAAATATTTATTGATTTCAATAAACAAAGTTCCGCTGCTCATACCCTGCTTTGCAACTTTTAAAGTGGGGCTTCCCACCATTTTTAAATTTCCTTTAATATCCTTTAGTTTAAAGTTAATGTTATCCAAATCATCATTCGACTTATTGATAACTTTATAGGTAAACACATTGCTAATTTTATCGCCTTTATGCTGATACAATTGCCCTGGTAATCGTAAAACAAGTACCTCAACATTAGTACGCAACAACAATAAACTTATTAATATTCCAACCAAAAGAACTAAAATAGCTGTATAGCCTTTCATTCGCGCTGTAAACTTAAAAGGGGCTTTTTTCTCTATTTCATCTTCAGATGCATACCGAATCAAACCTTTTGGAAACCCTACGCTTTCCATAATCGAATCGCATTCATCTATACAAGCCGTACAATTCACACATTCTAATTGTGTTCCATTTCGAATATCAATTCCGGTAGGACACACATTAACACATTGCTTACAATCAATACAATCGCCTTTTCCGCTTAATGTTCGGTCTTCTTTTTTATTGAATTTGGCTCGTCCAGTTTCTTTTTCACCCCGAACAAAATCATAAGCTACATTGATGGATTTATTGTCTAAAAGTACTCCTTGTAATCTTCCGTAAGGACAGGCAATAATACAAACCTGTTCTCTGAACCAAACAAAAATAAAATAGAATATTCCTGTAAAAATCAATAAGGAAATCAAAGTTTTTAAATGATTTGCCGGATTATCTCCTATCATTTCAATTAAAGCATCGCTTCCTATTAAATAAGCCAAAAACACATTGGCTATGCCAAAAGAAATCAACAGGAAAACCGACCATTTTAATGTTTTTTTCCTGATTTTTTCGGTATTCCATTCCTGTTTGGCTAAGCGCATTTGAGCACCACGGTCTCCTTCTATCCAATATTCGATTCTTCGAAAAACCATTTCCATAAATATCGTCTGTGGACAAACCCAACCACAAAAAATACGTCCAAAAATTACTGTAAACAGGATTACAAAAACGACTCCTATAATCATAAAAAGCACCACCAGATAAAAATCCTGAGGCCAAAAAGGAAATCCAAAAATAGTAAAGCGTCGTTCCAGAATATTAAACAGCATGAACTGATTACCATTGACTTTTATAAACGGATTAGCTATTAAAATCAATAATAAAAAATAACTAACTCCTTTTCTATACTTATAGAATTTTCCCGAAGGTTTTTTAGGATAAACAAATTTCCTTTTCCCTTCATTGTCAATGGTTCCAATAGTATCACGATAGCTATCCTGACTAAAATCTTCGCTGGCTAACTTTGACATTTTGTATCTTTTTTTACCATTAAGAAAGTGAAGATGATTAAGCTAAAAGCTTCATAATTCTTAATTCCTTAATGGTTTATAATAATTCTTATTATTTTGCTTCGGCAACTGCCGGATTTTCATCTACCCAAATTTCTCCATCGGGTGCTTTTGGATCTTTAGGATTACTTCCTTTTAAAGACATAATGTAACTGGCAATTTTTTGAATTTCTTTTGGTTTCAGCGTTCCTTTCCATGAAATCATCCCTTTTCCATCCCGACCTCCATTAGAAATAGTATGGAAAATATTTTTGATTCCGCCACCTAATATCCAGTGCTCATCTGTTAAATTAGGACCTATTTGCCCTCCGGCATCGGCTCTGTGGCAAGCGGCACAATTAGTTTCAAAAAGTGTTTTCCCTATTGCTAAATCAGGAGCTTCAGTAAGTTGGGTTACCGTTTTTTCATCCATTAAATCGGGGGCATTTTTCATGTATTCTGCTACTTCAATTTTGGCCTGAGCCAATTCTTTTTTCAGTTCCATTTCCTGATCATCTGCACCCAATATTTCAAAACGCACTAAATATATTGCTGAAAATAAAATACAAGCGTAGAAAGAATACACCCACCAGGGCGGTAAATTATTGTCTAATTCCTTGATACCATCATAATCATGATTTAATAACAAGCTAGCTTCATCTTCGATAGGAACGGTTCGGGTTAGCTTGTTTATTAATTTTTTAAACCAAGCTTTCTCTGTCAACTTGAGTTGTTCCTGAGCTGTTAATTTGGCTTTTTCCTCTTCAGGTAAAATTTGGTAAACAATATTATCAGCTGCACTAATAACAATTTCTACTGCGATTAGAAGTACTAAAACCACTAGCATTATAACATTTACCATAGGGTATTTTATAAATGCTGGTCGATCGCCTGAATCGATAAAATATTCTACGAGACCAAAAATGATAAAGAAAAATATCGGTACTCTTAGATATGCTGGAATTAATTTTTTCATTTTAATTATTTTGAAATTATACTATAAATTGTCTTTCAAAGGAATTTGGCTCAATTCGCTAATCTTCTCTTTTTTATATGAGAAAACCCAAAAACCTAATCCCACAAAGAAGAAAAAGAAAATCAATAAGGATAGTATAGGATATATTGCTACTCCCGCAATAGTTTCCATGTTGTGTTTAATTTGTTCAAACATATTTTTAAGTTGTTAAGGTTCTAAGATGCTAAGATTCTAAGTCATTTTGTAATTCTAAATCTTAGCGACTTAGTGACTTAGCATCTCAGCACCTTCAAAAAACTATTTTTTCACTTTAATATCAGTTCCTAATCTTTGGATGTAAGCAATCAAGGCTACAATTTCTCTGTCCTGCATTGGTACAAATTCTTCGCCTCTGGCTGCAGCTTTCTTTTTACTTTCTTCATAGCTTTTTACAAAGTCAGGATCGGCATGCAGATTGTTTTCAATTTCTTTAGATTGTTCTTTTATAGCTTTTTGAGCATTAACAATATCAGCATCTGTATAAGGAACTCCCAAGGTTCTCATGACTTTCATTTTGTTTTCGATATCTGAAATATCTAATGCCTTATTATCGAATAGCCATTTGTAACCCGGCATAATAGAACCTGCAGAAGTACTCTCTGGCGACCACATGTGGTTAAAATGCCAGTTATCATTGTACTTCCCACCTACTCTTAACAAATCAGGACCAGTTCTTTTTGATCCCCAAAGGAATGGATGATCGTAAACAAATTCTCCTGCCTTAGATTGTGGTCCGTAACGTTCTACCTCACTTCTAAACGGACGAACCATTTGAGAATGACAGCCCACGCAGCCTTCACGAACATATAAATCACGTCCTTCTAACTCTAATGGTGTATAAGGTTTTACACTGGTAATTGTTGGAATATTTGATTTTACCATAATGGTCGGTACAATTTGAATAATTCCACCTATTAAAATCGCTACAGTAGCCAGAATAGTCAATTGGATAGGTTTTCTTTCTAACCAGGGATGGAATTTTTCGCCTTTAATTCTACCATTACTTATTTTTTGTAACGCCGGAGCTTCGGCTAATTCGTCTTCAATTGTGGCGTTGATTTTAACTGTTTTATAAACATTATAAACTAAAATAAACATCCCAATGATATACAGTGTTCCTCCTACTGCCCGCATCCAATACATTGGTATAATTTGAGTTACGGTTTCCAAAAAGTTACCATAAGTCAGCGTTCCGTCAGGATTAAATTGTTTCCACATAGATGCTTGCAGGAAACCGGCAACATACAATGGCAAAGTATAAAGAATGATACCCAATGTCCCTAACCAGAAATGAACATTAGCTAATTTAAGAGAGTACAAAGGTCCTTTTGACATTCGTGGAATCAACCAATAAATTACACCAAAAGCCATAAATCCATTCCAAGCCAAGGCTCCTACGTGTACGTGAGCAATAATCCAATCGGTAAAATGGGCAATTGCGTTTACATTTTTAAGAGACAGCATTGGACCTTCAAACGTAGCCATACCATAACCTGTAATAGCAACTACAAAAAATTTCAAAACAGGTTCTACGCGTACTTTATCCCAAACACCACGTAAAGTCAACAATCCGTTGATCATTCCTCCCCAAGAAGGAGCAATCAGCATTACTGAGAAAACAACTCCTAAATTCTGCGCCCAGGTAGGCAATGCTGAATACAATAAATGGTGTGGTCCAGCCCAGATGTATAAGAAAATCAGCGACCAAAAATGAACTATAGACAAACGATAAGAATACACCGGACGATTTGCCGCCTTAGGAATATAATAATACATTAATCCCAGGAAAGGTGTTGTTAAGAAAAAAGCAACCGCATTATGACCATACCACCATTGCACTAAAGCATCCTGAACTCCTGCATAAACAGAATAACTTTTTAAAGCCGAAACTGGCAAAGCCAAACTATTAAAAATATGCAATACCGCAACCGTAACAAAAGTCGCGAGGTAAAACCAAATAGCAACATATAAATGACGCTCTCTTCTTTTTAAAATAGTACCAATCATGTTAATACCAAAAATCACCCAGATTAAAGCAATAGCAATATCTATTGGCCATTCCATTTCGGCATATTCTTTTGAAGTACTGTATCCTAATGGTAAAGAAATCGCTGTCGCAACTATAATTAATTGCCATCCCCAAAAATGAAGATTACTCAAAAAATCACTAAACATTCTTGCTTTTAATAATCGTTGCAAAGAGTAATAAATTCCTGCAAACATGATATTACCAACAAAAGCAAAAATAACGGCATTAGTATGTAAAGGTCTTAATCGGCCAAAACTCAACCAGGAAACACCATCAGTAAGGTTAGGGAATAAAAATAAGATTGCTAATAAGAGTCCGACTGCCATTCCTACTACCCCAAAAAGAATGGTAGCATAAATGAACTTTTTAACAATTTTGTTGTCGTAATAAAACTGCTGCATTTCCATATTTTTTTTATTAAAAGTTTATAAGTTATACGTTAAGTGTTAGGAATTAAGAATCAGAAGTTTTTTTATAGTCGCTTAACTTTTTCAACTTCTCACTCTTAACTTTTTTAAGTTCGTCATCAAAAAGAACTCTAACCGATGGTGTGTAATCATCGTCATACTGACCACTTTTGACCGCAATTACAAAGGCGATAAAAAAAGCAACCGCAACGAATATGCTAATGCTTATTAATAAATAAATGACACTCATACCTTAAATTTTATAGTTCAAAAGTAGCCTCTCAGTTTCGGGGATTCTATGATATTTATCATGCTTTGGATTTTATTAAAAAAAAGAAAGCAGTATTCAGTGTTCAGAATGCAGTATCAAAAAAAACATACTCCAACGTTTCCAACTTCTAACCTCTAACTTCTAACCTCTAACTTCTTAATCCTAACTCCCAGCTTCCTCGCATAATAATTACTCATTATCGTTACAAAACCCACAATGGTAATAGTACTCAAAGGCATAATGATTGCTGCAACTAAAGGCTCTAAATTGCCTGTTACTGCAAATGCTAATCCTACAATATTGTAGAGTAATGACAAGCCAAAACTCATTTTTATCACTAACATGGATTTATTTGAAAGCCGGAGAAAATAATGCAGCTTTTTAAATTGGCTGGCTTCTAAAATAGCGTCGCAAGCAGGTGAAAAAATATTCACATTTTCAGAAATAGAAATCCCCACATTACTTTGTGCTAAAGCTCCGGCATCATTCAATCCATCTCCTACCATCATTACATTTTTTCCAGCATCTTGCAATTGCTTAATAAATTCCAGTTTTTGTTCGGGTTTTTGATTAAAAATCAACTCGGTTCCTTGCGGTAACAGTTGCTCTAAAGCTTCTTTTTCACCTGCATTATCTCCTGATAAAACTTTAATCTGGTAATTATTTTTTAAGCTTTTAAAAAGTTCGGCTAAGCCTTCCCTATATTGATTTTTAAAAACATATTTACCATAATATTCATTGTTAATTTGAATATGGATTGCCGTTTGTAATAGCATACTTTTTTGCGTATTTCCTAAAAAAAGGATTGATCCTATCTTTATAAAATCATCTTCTACTTTGGCTTGAATTCCCTGCCCCGTTAACTCTTTAAAATCCTGAATTTTAATTTTTCCTTTTTGAGGTAAAAAATCATATAACATTCGGCTTAAAGGATGATTTGATGCCCGAAGCAATGAACTAATCCTGATTAAATTTGTCTCCGAAAGCGGTTTGCCTTCATAAAAAATATTCGATTTTTCATTGGTTGTAATTGTTCCTGTTTTATCAAAAACTAAGGTATCTACCTGAGCAAATTGCTCTATAACCAAAGCATTTTTTAAATACATATTTTGTTTTCCCAGAATTCGCAAAACATTTCCTAAAGTAAACGGAGCCGTTAAAGCCAATGCGCAAGGACAAGCCACAATTAATACCGCAGTAAAGACATTAAATGCCGTATTAGTATCTCTAAAAATCCAATAACTAAAACCTACAAAGGCAATTAATAATAAAATAGGTGTGAAATAGCGGGAAATCTGATCGGTGATACTTTTGTGTTTTTGCTTTACTTTTTTCTGAAAAACATCATTACTCCACAATTGGGTCAAATAACTTTGAGAGACCGAAAACAGTACTTCCATTTCGATTATTTTCCCAATTTGTTTTCCGCCTGCAAATATTTTATCGCCGGAATTTTTGTTTATCGGAATGGCTTCTCCGGTTACAAAACTGTAATCAATAGCCGCTTTTTCGCTTATTAGAATTCCGTCAACAGGAATTAACTCCTGATTTCTAATTAATAAACGATCGCCTTTTTGAACATCATAAATAGCGACACTTTCTTCACAATCATTTGCATTAATTCGGGTAACAGCAACCGGAAAATAGGATTTAAAGTCTCTTTCGAAACTAAGAAAGCTATAAGTTTTAATTTGGAACATTTTACCCAAAAGCATGAAGAAAACCAAGCTTGCTAAACTATCAAAAAATCCAGGACCGTAATCAAACAGGATATCTACAAGACTTCGAATGAACATAACAATAATTCCCAAAGCAATAGGAATATCAATATTGAGCATCCCTGATTTGATACTTTTATATGCCGAAACATAATAACCACTAGCCGAATAAAAAAAGCTTGGCAAGGCCAGCATAAAAATTAACCAGCGAAAAAATGGTTTGTAATTATCGAGCCAAAATTCTTTCACTTCAAAATATTCAGGAAAAGAAAGCAGCATGATATTTCCAAAACAAAAAAAAGCAACACCTAATTTGTACGTTAAACTTCGATCTACTTTTTGCCTGCTGGTTTCATAATTCTCTAAACTGATATAAGGTTCGTAACCAATAGAATTCAACAAATGAACAATTTTGCTTAAAGAAACTTCTTTAGGATTGTAAGTGATTCGTACTTTTTTATCAATAAAATTCACCTGAGAAATACTAATTCCTCTTTGAAGACGTTGCAAATTCTCTAAAATCCAAATACATGAACTACAATGTATATGCGGAATGTTTAACGAAATGATAGCTGTAGAATCTTCTTCAAATTCTAATAACTTTGAAACAATAGCTACATTCTCTAAAAAATCATACTTATTTTTACTCTCCTGCGGAGTCGCTCCTGGTGATTTTTCGAAATCATAATAAGAAGTCAAATCGTTAAGACTAAAAATTTCGTACACTGTTTTACAACCGTTACAACAGAATGTTTTTTCGTCAAAAATAATTTCAGCTTCCGCCACAATGTCTAAACCACAATGGAAACAATTTTGTGTATCCATAACTTTACTCGTTTTACCTAATGCAAAGCTCTTAAATGAATATGGCGTAAAATATGACATATATCATATAAATGATTAATTTTGCAGTCAATCAAATCATTCTCAAAATGAGTAAATGCGAACAATGTATCGTTAGGGAATTTAGCTCTTTGAAAGCGCTGAATAAAGATGAACTGGTAAAACTTGCCGAGTGCAAGACGTCGCGTTTAGTAAAAAAAGGAGAAATTATTTTTGAAGAAGGAGAAAATGTCAACGGTATCTTTTGTGTAAAAGATGGTGTTTGTAAATTGACCAAATTAAGTCCTAATGGTAAAGATCATATTGTAAAACTGGTCACTAAGGGCGAACTTTTAGGACAACGCTCGATGATAAGCGACGAACCTGTAAACCTTAGCGCCGTTGCACTTGATGATATGCAGGTTTGTTTTATACCAAAAAGTGAAATCATGGGCTTTTTTGACAAAAATAATCAGTTTTCTATGAATGTTATGAGAACCATTTGTGGTGATCTCAAAGAATCGGATGATCATGTGGTAAACATGGCACAAAAAACGGTAAAAGAACGCCTTGCCGAAACCTTACTTTATCTTCAGGATACTTTTGGGAAAAATGAGGATGATTCCCTAAAAATACATCTTACCCGTGATGAACTCGCCAGCATGATTGGTACGGCTACCGAAAGCTGCATTCGTTTATTATCTGATTTTAATAAATTAGGTTTGATTGAATTAAAAGGAAAAAAAATTACTCTTAAAAATATTCCCCAACTTAAAAAGATGATTTAAGATTTTCTTTTTCTTCTAAGATGATCATTTTTTCAAAAAAGCAATCCCGTTTTCAGATACAATACACGAATTAAACTATTAATTTGTATCATTTGTAGCTAAAATATTTTTAAAAGCTAAGTATATTTACATCAACTAGAAAAAGTTGTATTTAGAATTTTAATATGCAACTCAACCAACTTGATTTTTAAAATAGCTTTATGCACATAAAAACATTAATATTAATTATAATTAATAGTTTAATTGCTCTGGTAATTGCTTTATTATCTTTTTCATCCTACAAGCAGTTTTCAAGCGTATTAAATGACCGTATTTTACTGCAATTAAATTCTATTAAAACACTCAAGCAAAACCAAATTGAGCATTTATTAAAATCAGAATGGGAGCGATTTGAAGCTTCTCAATTGTACACGCAAAGTATTGATACTACTGTAATAAAACTGCCTGATAGTATCAAAACCGGGACCGGAATTTATGATTTGACAGCCTACCATGTTGATAAAAAAACAACAATAGGTTTTATCTCTACTTCTAAAAGAGGTACAATGATTAAAATTTTAGATTACAATAAAATAAAACAAATCCTTCTGGAACGCACCGGAATGGGTGATAGCGGCGAATCCTATCTCGTGGGCGAAGATTTTAGAATGCGTTCTCAATCTCGTTTTTACCCTAATAAAATTCCTTATACTTTATTTGCTAAAACAAAAGGTGCTGCTAATGCTTTTAAAGAAATAAATGGCAGAGGTGTTTTTAAAGATTATCGCGGTATTGATGTATATAGCGTGTACAGCCTTATAACAGTTAAAAACTTAAAGTTAGTTATTCTGTCTGAAATGGATGTAGACGAAGTTACTATGCCCTTAAAAGAATTGAAAGAAAGACTTTTGGGGCTAACTCTCGCCATTTTTTTACTAGCTGTTATGCTTTCGCTTTTTCTGATAAAAATTATTACCAATCCGATTAAGAATATGCAAAAAAGTCTCAAAATCATGGCAGAAGGAGACTATAATCAAACCAATGAATTTATAAAAAATTCCAGCGAAATAACCGAAATGTTTGAAGCGCTGGCTAATTTAAAGGCCTCTTTACAAGGTGCGGTAAAATTCTCAGATGATATTGGGAAAATGAATTTAAATACCAATTTCAAGCCTAAAAGTGCTAATGATATGTTAGGAAAAAGTCTTTTAGCGATGAGAGATAAACTTATAGAATTTAGAAATAATGAAGAAAATACCCGAATCCTCTCAAAACGAATGCTCGTAAATGGTATGGAAAACGAAAGACGCCGACTTTCGAGAGAACTTCATGATGGTATAGGTCCGTATTTAACATCTTTAAAACACTACATTGAAAACAGAGTTGAAGATGAATTGCAAAAAACAGAAATGAAAAAAATAGTTGATGCGACCATTTCTGAAATTAGATTAATGTCAAACGCCTTAATGCCTGCTTCAATAGACGATTTTGGAATTGGAGTTACCTTAACTAATTTTATCGAAAGTTTAAAAAAGTCGACAACTGTAACCATTGAATACGAAGATTTAACCCAGCAGGAAAGTTCAAATATTACAAATCATCAGGCTATTAATCTTTTTAGAATATGCCAGGAACTGATTAATAATTCTTTAAAACATGCTCAGGCAAAAAATATCCGGATTACGCTTTCAGAATTTGATGAATTTGTTTCTCTTTTTTATTTTGATGACGGAATTGGATTTGATATTAACACCGTCAAATTAGGCTTAGGAATCATTAACATCAAAGAACGTGTAGCCATTTGCAATGGTACTATTACAATCAATGCTATTCCCGGAAATACAAGTTTTGAAATCGAATTACCTATAGAATTATGAACGAAATTAAATTAATAATAGCTGATGATCATGAGCTTTTTAGAAACGGACTTGCCGAATTACTAAGAAAACATGACGATATCAAAATAGTAAAAACTGTAGCTGATGGCTTAGAATTTATCGAACTTATGAACAATTCATTTGAAGCCGATATTGTATTACTCGATATCACCATGCCTAATATGGATGGTTTTCAGGTTTTAAAAGAGTTAAAAAACTTAGCATCTACTATAAAACCTATTGTAATTTCTATGCACAATGATGGTAATTACATTGCAAAATGTGCAAAAATGGGCGCTTACGGATATTTATTGAAAAACACCGATGAATCTGAATTAATCCTTGCAATACGAAGCGTTAACAATGGAAAAAAATATTTTAGCGCTGAGATTTCCGAAAAAATGATCAACTTTATGTCAACGCAAAGCATCAGTGAAAATGTTTTGTCTAATAAAGAAACCGAAGTTTTAGGATTACTTTCTAAAGGCTTAACAACTAAAGAAATAGCGACTAAACTATTTGTGAGTTCGCGTACCATAGAAACTCATCGTGCCAATATTTTAAAAAAGTTAGAAGTAAAAAACACCGCCGAACTCATTAAAAAAGCTACAAAAATGAATTTAATATAAATTTCATCGAGCAAAAATATCCGTATAAATACGGATACAAATTGGGTAAATTCACATAATTCTAAAAAGCTATTACTGATTGTAATTTTATAGAAACAATAAAAAGTAATAGTCATGAAAAATATAGCATTAATTTTAGGAGTTTTATTTATTTCTTTTGGTGCATTTGCACAAGATGAAAACAATGTAAAACAAAGCGATTTGAAAGGTCCGGCTTTTAAAAATTTCAAACATTGGATGCATAAAGCAGTTCCAACTAAAGTGTATTCAGAAGCTAATAAAACATCACTTCAAGGTCCGGCATATAAAAATGCTCAACCATGGAAAGAGACTTCAAAACAAGAATTAGTTGAAGTAAAAATTGGTAGTGAATCACAAAAATTAACAGGACCGGCATACAAAAACCATGGTCCTTGGAGTAAAAAAGGCTAATATTTCGTAAGCCTAATTCGATTCAGAGGTTATAAGTAATTTTTAAAGGAGCTGTCCGAAAAGTATTTTTCGGGCAGCTTTTTTGTTTTTTCTATAAATTCGTAATCTTTCTAAACGATAGCTTTTTCTTTTTTTTGTAATACAAATAGTATTTATATATTTGTTATTATCAACTAGTAAAATAGCGATTAAACAGATCTAATTAAATTGATTGCCGCTACTTTATAGTGAGTAAAAACAAGTGGACGGCAATTTTAAATAAGCAAACCTTAAAACTATGAATTTTTTAAAGAAGTTATTTAAAACTAAATCCGAACCATTACAATATTTCATAATTACTCTAAATGATAAAATACAACCGATTGATAGAGGAGAATATTACGAAGATCCTTTAGACAAATATCTCCAACAAAATAAGATTGGTGAAATTGTAGGAGGCGGAACTCAACAAGCCAATGATGGAGAAATTCAATTTGTCGATATAGAAATACAAATTAACTCAAATATAGATATTGAAAGTGCTCAATTAAAAATAATTGAATTTCTAGAATCGAAAGGAGCTCCTAAAAATTCATCATTACGTATTGAAGGAACAGATAAAACAACTGTTTTCGGAAAATATGAAGGAATTGGAATATATCTAGACGGAGTGAATTTAGACATCGATACTTATCAAAATTTTGATTCTAACTTTGTTGTTTCGGAAATAAAACGTCTAATTCAAGACAATACTGACTTAGTTAGATTTTAGGAATTTCCAGAAAAAACAGGTTTATATTTTTATGGTAAGTCATTTATACAAATGAAAAAAGAGATTGATAGTTTTATTAAAGAATATCCTTTGTGCAAAAATGCTGAAATTAAACAAATTGCATAAAAACTGCGTATAGCAATCTCTGGCGCTCGTTTGCAACGAGTGCCTAAATACGTAAACAAAAAAAATCATAGTATTTGTAATGCGGTTTACTAAACACAAATAATCTTTCCGTTCGAAAAAACAAGAAACCTCTTTGAAATCATTATCAAAGAGTTTTTTTTATTTACGGCATTGGAATCTCTTTAATCAATAATTATTTCTCAATAAATAATAAAAACACCAACAAAATCCAATTATTTTTTCGAATAATTAAATTGTTTCTTAAAATCTAGCCTATTCAATTAAAATTAACGTTTATTTTCTTTTTCTTTCGTTTATTTTCTTTTATATTTGTTTTAACACTAACAAAAAGAAACAAATTATGTTGCCTAATCAACGCAGAGAAAAAATATTAGATCTTTTAAAAGAAGATGGATTTGCAAAAGTTATTGACCTCGCCCGCTTATTCAAAGTAACCGAAGTTACAATACGACAGGATCTTGAAAAACTGGAAAGTGAAGGACTCATCCTTAAAGAACATGGAGGGGCGAGTATAAAAAACGTTGAAGATCAGGTAAGAAGTTTTTCATTACAGCGTCAGGAAAATTTAGATCAAAAATCTGCTATTGCTCAAAAATGTCTGGACTTTATTGATAATGGGGATACTATCATTCTGGATTCGGGCTCTACTACTACTGAAATTGCTAAAAAACTAAAAGGTTTTAAACAGCTAACAGTAATTACTAATGCTTTAAACATCGCTTTACTATTAGGAACTGATCCTGATATTGAAGTAATTATGACAGGAGGCGAATTCAAACCGCCTACATTATCATTAACCGGTCAAAAAGCCGCCGATTTCTTTAAAGGCTTAAATGTTCAGAAATTATTCCTGGCTACCGCAGGAATTTCTTTAAAATCAGGACTCACCTACCCAAGTATTAGTGATTTAGTAGTAAAAAAAGCCATGATTGACGCAGCCGAAGTTACTTATTTAGTAGCCGACAGCACAAAAATAGGCAAAAGTGCTCTGGCCAGTTTAGGCGCACTATCCCTCATTGATTACATCATTACCGATAATGGAATTGAAGAAAAACACAAAGAAGTGTTTCGAGACAATGAAATTGAGGTTATCGTAGCATAAAAAAACAAACAAAAGAAAACACACAAAAAAATAAAAAACAAAATGACAACATCAACATTAGGAGTAATTATAGGAAACAGAGATTTTTTTCCTGACAGTTTAGTAGAAAAAGCAAGAACTGAAATTATTGACGTCTTAGCAAAACTAAATATCAAACCTATTTTATTAGACAGTACTGATACTAAATTAGGTGGTGTAGAAACCTATAAAGAAGCGCAAAAATGTGCTGATTTATTCAAGAAACATCAGGAAGAAATTATGGGAGTTTTAGTATTACTGCCTAATTTTGGAGATGAAAAAGGAGTTGCTGACACCTTAAAATTAGCTAATCTAAATGTTCCGGTTTTAATTCAGGCATATCCTGACGAACTGACTAAAATGAATGTAGCTAACAGACGTGATTCCTGGTGCGGAAAAATCTCTGTTTGCAACAATTTGTACCAATACGGAATCAAATATTCGTTGACTTCTCAGCATGTGATGAGTCCGTCAGATCCTGTTTTCCATAAAGATTTACTAGATTTCACTGCCGTTTGCCGAGTAGTTAAAGGAATGCGAAATGTACGTATTGGAGCTATTGGTGCAAGACCGGGAGCATTTAATACCGTTCGTTATTCTGAAAAAATATTACAACGAAATGGAATTACGGTTACTACTGCAGACTTATCTGAAATTTTAGGAAAAGCCAACAAATTAACAGCTGAAAGCCCTGCTGTAAAAAAACATCTGGAATCCATCAACGCTTATGTTGCTCAGGGAAAAACGCCTAACGAAGCCATGCTTCAAATTGCAAAACTAGATGTGGTGTTGAAAGATTTCATGGAAGAACATGCATTAGATGCTACAGCTATTCAATGTTGGACTTCATTACAACAAAATTACGGCTGTAATGTATGTACGAGTATGAGTATCATGAGTGAAAACATGCTGCCAAGTGCCTGCGAAGTTGACGTAACAGGAACCCTGAGTATGTATGCGATGCAATTAGCTTCTGGTTCTCCAAGTGCATTAGTGGACTGGAATAACAACTATGCCGACGATCCTGAAAAATGCGTTTTATTCCACTGCGGAAACTGGGCAAAATCATTCCTTCCGGATATCCAGTTAAGCACTGCTCCTATCTTAGGAACAACTGTAGGTGTCGAAAATACTTATGGTGCCCTTGACGGAAGAACACCAGCCATGCCATTGACTTATGGTCGAATTAGTACTGATGATCCTAAAGGAATCATTAAAGTTTACATTGGCGAAGGCGAATTAACAAACGATGATTTAAACACTTTTGGAAACAGAGCAGTCGCTCAAATTCCTGACCTACAAGGATTGATGCAATACATTTGCAAAAACGGATTCGAACATCACGTGGTGATGAATGCTTCAAAAACAGCCGCAATACTAGAAGAAGCACTAGGAAATTATATGGGCTGGGAAGTTTATAAACATTAAAATTTTACAAAATGCAGCTAGAAGAATTAAAGCGAAAATCCATCGAAAGCAGAAAGAAAGTAATTCAATACATCTATAATGCTAAAGCTGGACATACTGGAGGAAGCCTGTCTATTTTAGATATTCTGAATGTATTATACAATGATGTAATGAATGTTTCTCCAGAGAATTTTGATTCTAATGATAGAGACCGATTTATTCAAAGTAAAGGACATAGCGTAGAAGCCTTGTATGTTGTTTTAGCCGACAAAGGTTTTTTTCCTGAAGAAGATTTATTGACTATGTGCCAATACAATTCTCCTTATATAGGACATCCTACAAAATCGATTCCCGGTATTGAACAAAATACCGGTGGACTTGGTCATGGTTTACCTATTGCTGCCGGAGCTGCATTAGCTGCTAAAAAAGATAATTCGGCTGTAAAAGTTTTTACTGTTCTGGGCGATGGAGAAATGGCTGAAGGATCCAACTGGGAAGCCATGATGTTTGCTGCTCATTATCAACTGGACAATCTATGCGCTATTTTAGATTATAACAAATTACAAATTACAGCTCCCAATGCTGATGTTATGGGCTTAGAACCTATTGATCAAAAACTGGAATCCTTTGGCTGGGCAGTAAAACATGTAGATGGTCATAATCTGGAAGAGCTTTCTAATACATTTAATAATTTACCAATAGTCGCTGGAAAACCAAGCTTTATTATAGCACATACTACTAAAGGTAAAGGAATAAGTTATATGGAAAATGTACTAAAATGGCATCATGGTGTTCCTTCAAAAGAACAATACGATTTAGCTATTGAAGAATTAGACCAACAATTACAAGAACTTGAAACCGTTTTAAAATAATGGAAAATATTAAAACAGCAAATGCAGCAAATTTAGAAGTCTTTTCAGAAGTACTTCAGGATTTAGCTGCCTCAGACAAAGACATTATAGTAGTTACAAGCGATTCCCGTGGTTCAGGAAAATTAGTTCCGTTTGGACAAAAATATCCAGACCAAATTGTAGAAGTGGGTATTGCCGAACAAAATCTTGTAGGTGTTGCAACAGGATTAGCGAGTATGGGCAAAAAAGCGTTCGCTGTTTCTCCTGCCTGCTTTCTTACAGCCCGCGCATTGGAACAAATTAAAAACGATGTAGCGTATTCAGACAATCCCGTAAAATTAATAGGTATTAGCGCGGGGGTAAGTTATGGAGCATTAGGAACTACACATCATAGTTTGCATGATTATGCAGTACTGAGAGCCATTAATAACATTAGTATTGTGGCTCCGGCTGATAATTTTGAAACTGCTCAAGCCATTAAAGAAGCTGCCGAAATGCAAAGCCCGGTTTACATTCGTTTTGGAAAAAAAGCGATGCCTGCTAACCTGAATTCAGATGCAACTGATTTTAAAATTGGTAAAGGACGAATTATTCAGGAAGGAAATGACCTTACTTTTATTGCCACAGGCGAAGCTGTTTTACCTTGTACTGAAGCAGCAAAATTACTGGAGAAAGAACATCAAATTTCCTGTAAAATAATCAGTTTACATACTATAAAACCTTTGGATACCGAATTATTACTGGCTGCTGCATCTAACGGAAAACCAGTAATTACAGTGGAAGAACATTCGATAAATGGCGGACTTGGTGAAGCCGTAGCTTCTTTGTTATTCCAAAATAGTTTTACCAATAAATTCAAAATTGTAGGACTACCTGATGATCACACGGTTTCAGGTTCACAAATTGAGATTTTTAATCATTATGGTATTTCTGGTGAAGGATTAAAAAACACCGTTTTAAACCTATTGAAACTATGAAAGTAAAACAGTTCTCTTTAATACTGCTAACATTGGTTTTTGTTTTTGGATGTTCTTCAAACGATAAATCTGAAAAACCAAAAATTGCCGTTGTAGTTTCGACACTCAACAATCCATGGTTTGTAATGTTAGCCGAATCAGCAGCTAAAAATGCCGAAAAATTAGGTTATGAAGCTAAAATATTCGATTCTCAGAACAATCCTGCCGTAGAATCAGACAATTTCGAAAATTTGATTTCCTCTGGTTACGATGCCATTTTATTGAATCCAACAGACTCTGATGGTTCAATTTCTAATGTCCTAAAAGCTAAAACAGCAGGAATTCCGGTTTTTTGTATGGATAGAGAAATTAATGCTGATGATGCGGCTACAAGCCAAATCTTATCCGACAATTATTCGGGCTGTGTTTCTATCGGAATCGAATTTGTAAAAGAATTAAAAGAAAAAGGGAATTATGTAGAAATTCTGGGATTAGTAGGCGATAATAATACCTGGGCACGTTCAGGAGGATTCCATTCAGTTGTAGATAAATTTCCTAATTTAAAAATGGTAGCACAACAAAGTGGCAATTTTGACCGAAATAAAGCCATGGAAGTTTTAGAAACTATTATGCAGGCTAATCCTGATATTGACGCTGTTTTTTGTGGTAATGATGCGATGGCTATGGGGGCTTTTCAGGCCTTACAATCGGCTGGAAAAGCCTATAAGGTGAAGATTTTTGGTTTTGATGGTGCTGGTGATGTAATCGAAAAAATTCGTGAAAAGAAAATTGTAGCTACAGGAATGCAATTTCCTGTGGTAATGGCGCAAACTGCCGCTCAATATGCTGATGAATATTTTAAAGGCAGACGTATTTTTCCTCAAAGAGTTCCTGTAGAAGTAGAATTAGTAAACGCAGCAAACATAAAAGACTATTAATATGAAAAAAAAGTATGCGTACATCACTTTAGCAATCCTAATAGTCGCTTTTTTAGGATATCAATCGGTTTATTTTAAGAAACTAAATGTTGTTAAAGAAGCCAAAAAAGAGAACTTTAATTTCAAAGCTTATGCTGATTCTATTTATTATAAAGGTATTTTAAAAAGCAAGAAAAACATTTATTTGAATGATTTAATAGCCTTAGTACAAGCTAATCCGGAAACAGCTTTTAAAAATCATGGAAACCGCCTTGGAATAGGAAATTCGGCTTATTTTATGATTAAAAGCACCGGGAAAATCCTTGATATAAAAGACGGAATTTACACCATTGCCGATGAAAAAAACGGCATTGTTTACATTGATACTAAGTACATTTTTGGCAACGCCATTCGTGATGCTTCAGGCTTAGTAAAATTGACTGATTTTAAAACGAATGCTGAATTTAACAAAGTATCAGAATCTTTAAATGATATTATTCGCAATGAAGTGCTGCCGGAAGAAATCAAGAAAGTAAAAATTGGCGATAGTATTTCATTTTCAGGCGCAATTAAATTAAGCAAAAAACAAAATTTGTTTAAAGATATAATCATTACTCCATCTCAAATAAAACTGCAATAAATTGTTAGAAGCTGTTAAGATATCAAAAGAATTCCCTGGCGTTAAAGTGCTTAATGAGGTAAATTTTAAATTTTACCCAGGAAAAGTCAATGCCATACTAGGAGAAAATGGTGCGGGTAAATCGACTTTGTTAAAAATTCTAACAGGCGCCTATACCCAATACGATGGTGAAATAAAACTAAATGGAAAAACCGTTTCGTTTTCGAATATTAAAGAAGCTCAAAATGCCGGAATTGCAATAATTCATCAGGAATTAAACCTAATTCCTGAGCTTAGCGTAACCGAAAATTTATTTTTAGGCCGAGAAATGCTAACTCCATTAGGACTTTTGGATACTAAAAAAATGGAAGCAGAAGCCCAACAAATTTTTGAAAAAATTCAACTGCATGTTAATCCTAAAACCTTAGTTCAAAAATTAAAAGTGGGCGAACAGCAATTAGTCGAAATTGCTAAAGCCTTATTATCGAATGCAGATATTATTTTAATGGACGAACCTACATCGGCACTAAGCGACAAGGAAATTGAAAATTTACACCGCATCATTGAACAATTAAAAGTTGAAGGAAAAACAATTGTGTACATCTCTCATAAAATGGACGAATTATTTCGAATTGCCGAAAACTACACCGTTTTAAGAGATGGAAATACCATTGATGCCGGAGAAATGAAAGCCACTACAGAGCAGGATTTGATTCGAAAAATGGTAGGCCGTGAAGTACTTATTGAGAAAAAAAATTCTGAAAGTCAATTTGACACAAGTATTTTAAAAGTTAACAACTTAAACCTTAGCAACCCAAATAATAAAACCCGAAAATTACTTCAGGATATTTCTTTCGAATTAAAAAAAGGCGAAATTCTTGGAATTTTTGGTTTAATGGGTGCTGGAAGAACAGAACTTTTAGAAACTATATTTGGGATGCATCCTAATAATAGTCAGTATGCTATCGAAGTTAATGGAACCAATACTTTCCATAAAAAACCAAAAGATGCTATTGAAAACGGATTAGCTTTTGTAACCGAAGACCGCAAAACCGAAGGACTCGTTTTAGGTATGGATATTTCGGCTAATATTAGTTTAACCGGTCTTAAATCTGTTGGCCTTTTAAACAATACAAAAGACAAGGCAGCATCTCAAAATTATATCGAAAAATTACGAATCAAAACTCCATCTGAAACTCAATTATGCCAAAACCTGAGTGGAGGAAACCAACAAAAAGTGGTTTTAGCAAAATGGCTCACAACCAATCCACAAATTTTAATGATGGATGAGCCAACCCGCGGAATCGATATTAATGCTAAAAACGAAATCTATAATCTAATAAAAGAACTCGCAGCCAACCAAATGAGTATTCTATTAGTTTCTTCTGAAATCCCCGAAATACTAGCACTTTCGGATCGGATTTTAGTTATGGCCGAAGGTAAAATTAAAGCATCCTATTTAGCCTCAGAAGCCAACGAAGATAAATTATTAAAATCAGCCTTACCTGAATAATTATGAACATATCATTGAACCACCCTCTTATTAAAAAATCGCAATCCTTAATTGCACTGTTTATTCTATGTCTTTTTATCAGTCTATTGTCAGATAAATTCATGACCAGCACTAATCTCTGGAATGTATTAAGACAAATTTCTGTCAATGTTTGTATCTCTGTTGGGATGACTTTAGTGGTTTTAATGGCAGGAATTGATCTTTCTGTAGGTTCTATTTTAGGACTTACCGCCGCTATTTGTGCCGGATTATTAAAAAACGGACTCGTTTTTGAATCCATGAACCTATTTGTTGGCTTTACCGTCTTGGGCGCAATTTTAGCTGCTATGCTCATTGGTATGGCATTAGGATTATTCAACGGTTGGGTCATTACTAAGTTTGCCATTCCGCCTTTTGTGGCAACACTAGCCATGTTAACTATTGCCCGTGGATTGACGATGCTATATACCGAAGGAATTCCTATTTCTAATTTAGGTCCTGAATTTGAGTTTATTGGTTCAGGCTGGATTTTAGGCATTCCTGTTCCTGTTTGGATTTCGTTAATTATGGTTTTAATCGTTGTTTTTCTAACCAATAAAACCACTTTTGGACGCTTCATTTATGCTATTGGTGGCAACGAAAGAGCCGCTTTTTTATCAGGAATCAGCATTAATAAAATCAAATTAACCGTTTACGGAATTGCCGGAATGATGGCTGCTGTAGGTGGTGTTTTAGTAACTTCGAGACTCAACTCAGCACAACCAAATGCGGGAATGAGTTACGAATTAGACTCCATTGCCGCTGTGGTTATTGGAGGAACTTCATTATCTGGTGGTGTGGGAACTGTTACTGGTACTGTAATTGGCGCGGTAATTATTGGGGTTTTAAATAATGGATTAGTTTTACTCGATGTATCTCCCTTTTGGCAACAGGTGGTAAAAGGTATCGTTATTTTATTAGCTGTTATTATTGATAAAATGAATCAGAAGAATAAATAAGTTTTTTTTACCATTAAGGGATTTAAGATAATTAAATACTTTTTTAATTGTCCTTAGCTTTCGCAGTCGAGTGTCAAATGTTTGAAGAATCCGTAAAAAGAAAAGCTGTTTGATCCGCCGCGGCGGAGAGTTCTTTTCTTTTAAGATTCGAAAACTAATTTGACCGACGAGGAAGCGTAAGACTTGATTTTTTTGTTTCTTTTTTGATCAAGCAAAAAAGAAAATGATTAAACCTAATTTTTTAATTTTATTAATGAAACAATATATTCTTGCTATTGACCAAGGTACCAGCAGTACCAAAACCATATTTTTTGACGAATTAGGTCAGGCTGCGGCTAAAGGCAGTGTGGATCTAAAAACGAATTATTTTGATAATGGTTTTGTAGAACAAAATCCAGAAGATATTTATCAAAATGTTCTCGATTCTGTAAATGAATGTCTGAAAGATTTTACCCAAAAAGGTCTGGCTATTTCAAACATTGTTTCCTGCGGAATTAGTAATCAAAGAGAAACATTCATTCTTTGGGACAAAAATGGAAAAGCCTTAGCTCCGGCGGTAGTTTGGGCTTGTAAGCGTTCTATTGGAGTTTGTAATGATTTGATTGCCGAAGGGCAAAATGATTTAATCAAAGAAAAAACAGGTTTATTATTAGACCCTTATTTTTCAGGAACTAAATTACTTTGGCTGGTACAAAATGATACTGAATTAAAGAAGAAAATAGAAAACGGAGAAGTTTATTTTGGAACAGTGGATTGTTGGCTTTTGTATAAATTAACTAACGGAACGCATTTCAAAACCGACTATACCAATGCTTCCCGAACTTTACTTTTCAATATTCATACCTTACAATGGGACGCTGAAATTCTTGAAAAATGGGGATTATCTAATTTGAATTTACCTCAACCCTGCCCTTCTTCACATGATTTTGGAATAGTGAATTGGGGTGAAATTTCAAATCTAAACGAAAGCTTTTCGATTCCAATGACATCGATGATTGGCGATTCGCATGCAGCTACTTTTGGCGAAGGATGTTTCGAAAAAGGTACTGCCAAAGTTACTCTGGGAACGGGAAGTTCAATCATGATGAATATTGGTAATGAAACTGTTTTATCTAATTCCGGAATGCTGACCACCATTTGCTGGAGTACCGAAGACCGAGTAGATTATGCACTAGAAGGTGCTATTGTTTCCTGTGGTTCCACTATCGAATGGTTGAAAAACGAATTGCAATTGTTCTCCTCTCCTGCCGAAACTGAAGCTATGGCAAAATCTATCCCAGACAATGCGGGCGTTTATCTGATTCCTGCTTTCAGCGGACTGGGAGCGCCACACTGGCAAATGAGCAGAAAAGCATCTATTGAGGGAATGACTTTTGGCACGACTAAAAATCATATTGTAAGAGCAGCTCTGGAAAGTATTCCGTACCAAATAAAAGACGTTGTGGAAGCTATGAAAAAAGACATGCAAGCCGCATTAAAATCTATTTCGGTAAACGGAGGTATGACTCAAAACCAATTTGTGATTCACTTTCTGGCTGATTTATTAGGTATTCCTTTAAACAAACAAAGAAATCCAGACGTTTCCGCTTTAGGAGCCGCTTATTTATCAGGACTTAAAAGTGGTGTTTACAGCAGCATTGAACAACTTTCGGAAATTAATAAAAATCAAACCGAACAGGTTTTTGCCAATTTAAATAATGATTTACCAAACAATGGTTATTTAGGATGGAAAGAAAAAATAAGTCGGAAATAATAAAAATGAATCAAAAATGGAAATAGAATTTTTAAAAAATTTCTCCCAAAATAATATTATCAATAACAAGTCTTCAATCATTGGAATTTCTTTGAGCCAAATTGAAGAACTTGAAAAAGTGTATAATAACGGTAAATTATTTCCAAAAGTACTTAGAGAATTATTATTCTTAGCAGGCGATTCTTATTATGCTTTAAAGCGAATTTGGTACAAAAACCAACAAGAAATTCAAACTCTATCTAGAGAATGGCTCCAAGAATACAACATAACAATTGAAAAACCTTTTTTTGTAATTGCCGCTTATGGTGTAGGCGAATCTTTTTCTTTTGTTTATTTAGATGAATCCGAAAATCCTATTGTGCACCAGACTTTTCTACCTAGCAACAATAAAATGATTATTAAAAATCTTGACAAAACTCTAACTGATTATATTAATTTAGGTATTACTTTCATCAAAGACATGCGGTTACTTACTGATAACGAAACACATATATTATCTCATTAATAAAATACACTGTCATTCAGTTCACTTTGAATACTTATTAAATAAATACTTAAGATTTCAATTAAGAAACATTTTTTCCTGAGAAAAGAATGCATTATATAT
>NZ_JNCA01000022.1 GCF_000695795.1 Flavobacterium seoulense
TTTATACATTAGTTAAAGAATGTCTATTTATCCAGATATATGTATTAATTATTTTTTTATTTGTCATTCAAATATATTCATTTTTTCTTACAAAATTTTCCAGCTGATTTCAAATCTGATAATTAATATTAATTTTTACTTTCAATATATTGAACTCCTTGAAATTCAATAAATAAAAAAGCTTGCTGAACTTGTAAAAAATTTATAATTTTGCCAGCCAATTTTATTATGTAAATTAAAGAACAAGATGGATATTAAAAGAGTAGCAATAGACGCTGTAAACGAGACAATTGTAATGACAGTTGTTCACATGGATTACAAAGGTCAGGTAGCAAAAAGAATCAACGAAAAAATGCCTTTGGCACAAGTAAAAGGATTTAGAAAAGGGGCTGTGCCTAAAGATCTTGTTGAAAAACAATATGGAAGAGCAATTAAGCAAGAAGAGATTAAGAAAGTAGTTGACTTAGCTTTAGAGCGTTACATTCAGTCTGAAAGATTAAATTTACTTGGAACTCCGCTTCCTAAAGTAAATGAAGATTTAGATTGGTCTGCTGAAGAATTAGTATTCGAATTTGAAATTGGTTTAGTGCCAAGTTTTGAATTAGATTTAGATGCTAAAAACGAAATCGTAAAATATGTAGTTACTGCTGATGATAAATTAATCGAAGGACAGGTAGCTCGTATCCAAAAACAATTTGGTAACGCAATTCCTCAGGAAGTTGTTGAAGCTACTTCTGATATTAAAGGAGTTTTTACAAACGAAGCGGAAGGAATTGGAAATACTACAACAATTTCTTTGGATGTTTTCAAAGACAAAGCTACTGCTGATAAATTCATTGGTAAAAAAGTAGGAGATGTTGTGACTGTAAACACTAAAGGTTTATTTGAAGATGATCACCAATTAATGGATTACTTAAAAGTAGGGCATGATAATGTTCATGATTTAGCAATTGATGTAGATTTCGTTATTGAAGAAATCACTGTTTCTGAGCCAGCTGAATTGAATCAGGAATTATTCGATAAATTATTCGGAGAAGGAAAAGTAGCTTCTTTAGAAGAATTGAAAGGAAAAATTAAAGAAGATGCTGAATCTCAATTTGCTCAACAAGCGGACCAAAAATTATTAGGAGATGTTACTGAGTTTTTAATCGAAAACACAAAATTCGATTTACCAGCTGAATTCCTTAAAAAATGGTTACAAACTGTAGGAGAGAAAAAATTAACTCCGGAAGAAGCTGAAGTAGAATATGCTCGTTCTGAGAAAGGATTACGTTTCCAGTTAATCGAAGGAAAAGCATTATCTCAAAACGATATCAAAATTACTTTTGAAGATTTAAAAGAATTTACAGCTAGAAACATCAGAGTTCAAATGGCTCAATTTGGTCAAACAAACCCAACTGACGAAGAAGTTCAGGGAATTGTTGCCAGAGTTTTATCTAACCAGGATGAAGTAAAAAGACTTTCTGATCAGGTAGTTGCTGAAAAATTATTGGAATTGTTTAAAGAAAAAGCAAATCCAACAACTAAAGAGGTGACTTACGAAGAATTTATCGCTGCTTCTTACGGCGAATAAATAATTTCGTGAATAAGCTGAGGCATTAGCCAAAAGTTAAAAAAATAGTTATATTTGAGCGTCAGAAGTTTTTTTTGACGCTCTTTTGTTTTTGAATAAAATAAGACAGAATGGCATTGTTTACAAAGAGGTATAACCTTTGTGTAAGTAATAAAGAACAAGATATAACGTAAAACTTAGAACCAATAAATATGAACTACGGTAAAGAATTTAAAAAGTTTGCTACAAAGCACCAAGGGGTAAATGCTATGTATTATGATAAAATCGTAGCGGCAATGAATCCTACTAATATGACGCCTTACATCATTGAAGAACGCCAATTAAATATTTCACAATTAGACGTTTTTTCAAGATTAATGATGGACAGAATCATTTTCTTAGGAACAGGAATTGATGACCAAATTGCAAACATCGTTCAGGCACAATTGCTTTTCTTAGAAAGTGCAGATGCTTCTAAGGATATTCAAATTTACTTGAACTCTCCGGGAGGAAGTGTTTATGCAGGATTAGGAATTTATGACACTATGCAATACATCAAGCCAGATGTAGCAACAATTTGTACAGGAATGGCAGCTTCTATGGGAGCAGTATTGTTATGTGCAGGAGCAGCAGGAAAACGTTCGGCTTTACCGCATTCAAGAGTTATGATTCACCAACCATCAGGAGGAGCACAAGGAGTTGCAACTGATATGGAAATCAACTTACGCGAAATGTTGAAACTAAAAGATGAATTGTATCATATTATTTCTCAACATTCAGGACAATCTTTTGAAAGAGTACATAAAGACAGTGAGCGTGATTACTGGATGAAAGCTGATGAGGCTAAGGAATACGGAATGATTGATGAGGTTTTAATAAGAGGATAAAAAAAAAGTTAGAGGTTAGAAGTTAGAGGTACGAATAGAAACTTCTAACTTCTAACCTCTGACTTCTAACTTAAAAAGATGGCAAAAGAAGTATTAGAGTGTTCGTTTTGTGGAAGGAAAAAACCGGAAACCAATTTATTGATTGCTGGTATTAATGCGCACATTTGCGACAGATGTATCGAACAGGCTCACGGAATTGTTCTTGAAGAATTGAAATCAAGCGGAAGTTCAAATTTAATTGGTGATTTGATTTTGCAAAAACCAAAAGAAATCAGAGCTTTCCTTGATCAATATGTTATTGGGCAGGACCAGACTAAAAAAGTAATGTCGGTAGCGGTTTACAATCACTACAAACGTTTGATGCAACAGCAACTGGACGATGAGGTAGAGATTGAAAAAAGTAACATCATTATGGTGGGACAAACGGGAACGGGAAAAACATTGGTAGCAAAAACGATTGCTAAAATGTTAGACGTTCCTTTAGCTATTGTAGATGCTACGGTTTTAACTGAAGCGGGTTATGTAGGAGAAGATGTGGAAACTATTTTGACTCGTCTTTTGCAAGCTGCGGATTATGATGTGGCTAAAGCCGAACGTGGCATTGTATTTATTGACGAAATAGATAAAATTGCCCGTAAAAGCGATAATCCATCGATAACTCGTGATGTTTCTGGTGAAGGTGTTCAGCAAGCTTTATTGAAACTATTAGAAGGAACTGTGGTTAACGTACCGCCAAAAGGAGGACGTAAACATCCGGATCAAAAATTTGTTGAGGTAAATACCCAAAACATTTTGTTTATTGCAGGTGGTGCTTTTGATGGTGTAGAAAGAATTATTTCTAAACGATTGAATCGACAGGCTGTGGGGTATTCGACTTCAAAAAATGAAGATAATATCGATAAGGAGAATCTTTTACAATACATTATTCCAAAAGACATTAAGGATTTTGGATTAATTCCTGAAATTATTGGTCGTTTGCCGGTATTGACACATATGGATCCTTTGGATAGAGAAACATTGCGTTCTATTTTAACCCAGCCTAAAAATGCTTTAATTAAACAATACCAAAAATTGTTTTTAATGGATGATGTGGAATTTTCTATCACCAATGAAGCTTTGGATTTTATTGTAGATAAAGCATTAGAATACAAATTAGGAGCCCGTGGATTGCGCTCTCTTTGTGAAGCTATCTTAACCGATGCAATGTATGAATTGCCAAGTTCTGATGATAAAATATTAGAAATTGATGTTGATTATGCAAAGGAAACCTTAAATAAAAATTTATTAAAGCGTCTAGAAATTGCATCTTAAAAAGAGTCTATTTTTATTACAATACTTAAAGCCTGTTCATTAGTTTGAGCAGGTTTTTTTTATATGTATGATTTGTTTAAAATTATCTCTTTGTAAAAAATGTTAAAACTGCTTTTTTATAAGCAATAGATTGTCGATTTTTGTCGCTTCTAAAATCAATATAGATTAAAAATGGCAATTGAGGATAAAGAGATTATTTTATTAAAAGTTTCTGGTCAGGATAAACCAGGAGTAACTGCTGGTTTAACATCAGTGTTGGCAACCTATAATGCCATTGTTTTAGACATTGGTCAGGCCGATATTCACGACACACTTTCGTTAGGAATTTTGTTCGAAATTGAAGCAGGTTCTTCTTCAGCGCCCGTTTTAAAAGACTTGTTGTTTAAAGCTTATGAATTAGGAATTAAAGTAAAATTTACTCCAATTACCATTGAAGATTATGAAAAATGGGTAAAAGCACAGTCAAAGCAACGTTATATTATTAATATTTTAGGCGAAACATTAGCAGCATCACAACTTGCTGCGGTAGCTCAAATAATGTCAGATCAAAATCTAAATATTGATTCGATAAAAAGATTAACAGGAAGAACTTCTATTGTAGAAACCGAAGTTTATCCTCGTTCTTGCGTGCAATTGTCAGTTTCCGGAGAAATTGTAGATAAAACAGTCATGACAGCAAGTTTTATGCTTATTTCCAGAACTTTAGATGTGGATATTTCATTTCAGGAAGATACTATCTACAGAAGAAATCGTCGTTTAGTATGTTTCGATATGGATTCTACCTTGATTCAAACTGAAGTAATTGATGAGTTGGCGGAGTTAGCTGGAGTTGGTGAGCAGGTAAAAGCAATTACTGAATCGGCAATGAACGGTGAGATTGATTTTAGCGAAAGCTTTAAAAAACGAATGGCTTTGTTAGAAGGCTTAAGCGAAGATGTGTTGCACAATGTAGCAATCAATTTACCTATAACAAAAGGAGCCCACCGATTGATGAAAGCCCTGAAATATTATGGTTATAAAACAGCTATTTTGTCAGGGGGATTTACCTATTTTGGAAAATATTTGCAAAAAGAATTAGGTATTGATTATGTTCATGCCAATGAATTAGAAATTAAAGACGGTAAGTTAACAGGAAACTATATTGGAGATATTGTTGATGGTCAAAAGAAAGCCGAATTTTTACAAGCAATTGCTGAAAAAGAAGGAATTCATATCAATCAAACAATTGCTGTAGGTGATGGTGCTAATGATTTACCAATGATTAATCTGGCAGGATTAGGAATTGCTTTTCATGCCAAGCCTACTGTTAAAGAAAGTGCTGCTACTTCTATTTCGAGCTTAGGATTAGATGGGGTATTGTACTTATTAGGTTATCATGACCGACACATCGATATGATGGAATAGTCAAAAGAAAATAATAACATTTAAGAAACCTTAGCTCTCTTTTGAGTTAAGGTTTTTTATTGTGAGTTAATTTTAAATTGTATTTTTATAGTATAAATGTTTTAAATCAGGACTTTGCGTTTTTTTTAAGAACAGCAAATGACCATAAATAGATACAATATGAAAACATTAAAATTTACAATAGAAATTAATGCTCCTAAAGAAAAAGTCTGGACTGTTTTATGGGCGGATGCAACTTATAGAAAATGGGCAACTGCTTTTTGCGAAGGCACTTATGCAGTAAGCAATTGGGAAGAAGGAAGTACAATACAGTTTCTTACGCCCGAAGGCGAAGGAATGCATAGTCTTATTGATGAGAAAGTAGAAAATGAATATATTGCTTTCAAGCATTTGAACATGATCAAAGATTCTAAAATTGTTCCCGTTGACGCTGCAACTGAAGAATGGGCAGGCGCGATGGAAACGTATCGATTGAAAGAAAGTAACGGAAAAACTACTCTAGAAGCTACAACTGATACAGTAGAGGAATATGCTGATTACCTTAATGCAGCATTTTTAAAAGCTTTACACACAATAAAAAAACTTTCAGAAGAATAACCAACTTATATATAACTTAAATCAAAAATTATGATTACAATCAATCCGTATTTAATTTTTAATGGTACTTGCGAAGCTGCTTTTACGTTTTATAAATCCGTATTTGGAGGAGAATTTCCATACCTTGGAAAATTTAAAGACATGCCTAAAGAGGAAAATACACCTGAATTATCCGAAGAAGATGGTAATAGAGTGATGCATGTTTGCTTGCCTATTGGCAAAATGGTTTTAATGGGCAGCGATAGTAATTCGGTTAGCGGAGATGTCGCTTTTGGAAGCAATGTTTCCATTTCGATTAATGTCGAAAGTAAGGAAGAAGCTGATAGAATTTTTAACGGATTGTCAGCTGGAGGAAATATTCACATGCCAATGAGTGACATGTTTTGGGGAGCTTATTATGGGATGTTTGTAGATAAATTTGGAATCAACTGGATGGTAAATTTTGATCAAAACGAAAAACAATAAATTATGAAAATTGTAAAAAGAATAATCATCGGATTTTTGGCTTTTATAGCCTTACTTTTAGTGGTGGCTTTGTTTATACCTAATGATTATACCGTTTCAGTTTCGACAACTATAAACCAGCCAAAAACTGTCGTTTTCGACTATGTGAAATTGATAAAAAATCAGGAAAAATATAGTGTTTGGGTAATGCAGGATCCTAATATTGTCATGAATTACACAGGAGTTGATGGAACAGTAGGTTTTAAAGCTGCATGGAATAGTAAAGATGATAATGTGGGCGAAGGTTCGCAACAAATTATAGCTATATCTGATGACAGAATTGATCTTGATTTACACTTTGAACGCCCTATGAAAGGCGATGATAAAGCGGCAACAATTGTAGAAAGTATTTCAGCCAATCAAACCAAAGTTACTAATGAGTTTTATGGTCATTCTAGTTATCCTCTGAATCTCATGTCTGTTATTGGGAAGAAATTTATAACTGATGCTCAGACTCAAAACTTAGCGAATTTGAAAAAGATATTGGAGGAATAAAAAAACTAAGAAACCTTAACTCGCTGAGTTGAGGTTTTTTTTATAAAATTACTTTTTCCTGCATATTCTTCAACTGTTCCAGATAATCTCTTTCATTAGATAATCTTGGAATTTTATGTTGTCCACCAAGTTTATTGTTGTCTTTTAACCAATCATAAAATAAATTTTCTCTTGCAACATTAATTACCAAAGGGTTTAAGGTCATGTTGTTGTAGCGTTTTGCTTCGTAATCGGAATTTAAGGATTGTAAACTTTCGTCAAGCGCTTTTTGAAAAACAGTTGTGTCAGTTGGTTTTTTCTTGAATTCAATCATCCATTCGTGCGCTCCTTTTTCTTTTCCTTCCATAAAAATGGGTGCAACAGTATAATCGACTATTTCGGCTTGAGTAAGTTGGCATGCTTTGGCAAGAGCCTGATCGGTGTTTTCAACCATTAATTCTTCGCCAAAAACATTAATATGATGTTTTGTTCTTCCACTAACTCTAATTCGATATGGATTTAAAGAAGTAAAACGAACAGTATCTCCCACCAGATAACGGAATAATCCCGAATTAGTAGTAATTACAACAGCATAGTTTTTATTTAATTCTACATCAGCTAAGCGAATTGTTTTTTGGTTCAGAGTGCCAAAAGTATCCATTGGAATAAATTCATAGAAAATACCATAATCCAACATCAGTAATAAATCGCTGGAATTGTTTAAATCCTGAATGGCAAAAAAACCTTCGGAAGCATTGTAGATTTCATAATATTTAAACTCTTTTTTAGGTAGTAAATTTTGGTATTGATCACGATACGGATTGAAACTCACACCGCCGTGGAAATAGACTTCGAGATTAGGCCAAATTTCGAATAAATTACCTTTGCCGGTTTCTTCCAGCATTCGATTCATTAAAACCAACATCCAGGAAGGAACTCCGGCAAAACTGGTTACATTTTCTTTTTTGGTTTCTTGGATAATAGCAGCCATTTTAGATTCCCATTCACTCATTAATGAGGTTTTATTGGAAGGCGTACTGCTAAATTCAGCCCAAATAGGCATGTTTTCGATTAATATAGCCGACAAATCACCAAAGAAACTGTTGTTGTCTTCATAAATCTGGGAACTTCCTCCCAAGCGTAAACTCTTGCCTGTAAAAAGTTCGGAGTTTTCATTGTTGTTCAAATACAAACACAGTAAATCTTTACTGCCTTTGTAATGACAATCTTCAAGTGCTTCATTGCTTACAGGGATAAATTTGCTCTTAGCATTAGTTGTTCCGCTTGATTTTGCAAACCACTTAATTGGTGTTTCCCAAAATACATTTTGTTCCCCTTGACGTGTTCTTTCGATTAAAGGTTGTAATTCTTCGTAAGTAGAAATAGGAATTCTTTCGGCAAAAGTAGCGTAAGAATGAATCGAAGCATAATCGTATTGTTTGCCTAATGCTGTGTTTTTTGCAGCAGCAATTAAATTCATAAGTAATTCTTCCTGAACCTCGTTTGGGTATTTTAAGAAAAGTTCAATCTGATGGATTCGTTGTTTTAAAACCCATGACGCAAATGAATTGATAAGCTGTATTGGCATTTTTTAAAAAATAGGGTTATGAAATTTACCTTAGGAATAATAACTTTACCAAAAATAACAAAATTTACGAAATAGCAAACTTTTAAAATCCAAACTTAATGCAATACGAAGGAGTACTTACTAAAATGGAAACCGAATACGGAACACCAATTCAATATTATTTGGTTTTTGAAAGTGATTTTTTAAATGTAAATCAGTTAATTGGGAAAGATATTGCTATTGATTTTGTAGGTTACCAATGTTTGAATTGTGGTAAAAAGAAAAAAATATTCCGTCAGGGATTTTGTTACGATTGTTTTTATTCCAGTGCAGCTGTGGGCGATTGGATTATGAAACCTGAATTGAGTACAGCGCATTTAGGAATTGCCGATCGGGATTTAGCTTATGAAGAAAAAGTACAGTTGCAGCCTCATATTGTCTATTTGGCTTTGTCAAGCGAAGTAAAAGTAGGCGTAACCAGAAAAACACAGGTTCCAACCCGATGGATTGATCAGGGAGCAAATCAGGCTATTGCCATTGTAGAGGTGCCAAATCGTTATTTGGCTGGAATTACTGAGGTGGCTTTGAAAAATCATTATGCTGATAAAACTAATTGGCGTAAAATGTTGACCAATGATATTGAAGCCATAGATTTAATGGCAGAGAAACTAAAAATACAGGATTTGATTCCTGCTGAAGTTCAGCAATATTTTCATTTAGAGAAAAACGATTTGTATCAAATGGAATATCCGGTTTTACAATTTCCTGCCAAAGTGAAAAGTTTGAGTTTAGATAAAACGCCTAGTTTTCAAGGAAAATTAATTGGTGTAAAAGGACAGTATCTTTTGTTTGAAGACAGAACTGTTTTTAATGTTCGCGGTTCAGAAGGTTATGTGGTACGAATTGAGGTTTAAAGATTTAAAATTACATTACAATCATGTTAAACGATAAACCAAATTATATTTACAAATTTGTTCCTTTTAATCTTAATACTTTAAAAAGTTTGATTAAAAATGAGTTATGGTTTGGTAAGCCAATAAATCTAAATGATCCTTTTGAATGTGATTTCAAATTAAAATTTAGCGGAGTGCTTCCAAATGATAATTTTTTGAAAAAATATTATATTGAGAAATTAGAAATTCGTGATGCTATAATTGAAAGAATTGCTAGAAACAAAGTTAATATTGATTTTTTTCTTGAAGATATTAGATCTGCAATATTGAAAAGTGCTATTGATAATGTTGGAATTTGTTCTTTTTCTAAAAATTATAATGATATAAAAATGTGGGCACATTATGCAGATTCTCACAAAGGAATATGCATGGTTTTTGACAAAGATTTACTAATTGGTAGTCTTCAAAATGTAAAGTTGGAAGAAGTTAAATATTTAAATAATTTGATTGAGATTGAGATTGTAGGATTCGAAAATGATATACAATTGTCAGTGCCAAAAATTGATGATATTGTAAATCTTAAAAATTCGTGTTGGGAAATTGAAGATGAACTTCGATTATTTATAAATTTTTTTAATAAGAATTCAAGAAGACTTTTTCCATATAACCCAAAATCATTGAAAGGAATTATTATTGGTCAAAAGATGGAATCTGATGATGTTGCAACTTTATATCATTTGTTAAAAGATAATAAAGACATGTTTTGGGCAAAATCAGTTAAAAAGTTGAATTCGTTTAATTTAGATTTTGTTTATACTTATCCTTCAATTCACTCTACCTACAATTATGTTACATATTGAAATTTGCACTTTTGTAAAACCAAAAATAAAACAAAAAAAGGACGATTTTTAATTGAAAATCGTCCTTTTTTTCGTTTGTATAGCCAATGCTAATTCGTTTTTGTAGTATCAGCTGGTTTTTTCTTTTTGTTGAATAAACCATTTAATAAATCAGTCGCTTTTGCTTTGACCTGTTCTTTTGCTTTTTGCTCTGCTTCGGCTTTAGTGGCAGGAATTGCCGTTTTAGTAGTGTCGCCTGCTTTTTTATTTTTATTGATGATGTCTGTTAAGGCAGAAGTTCCTTTACTTACTAATTTTTCCTTTTGCTGTTTAACCAATTGGTTTGTTAAATTAGTCGCTGCTGCTTTTAAATCGGTTGTGATTTTAGGTTTCGAAAAACTACCAGTCAAAATAGCATTAATAGGAATGCTTTCTAGTTGTTGTACATCAGATGCTGATAATTTCGAAATTAAATTATTAATATCTGTTCCTAAATACTTTGCAGGAACATCAAACTTAATATTATAATTCATGCTTTGGTCAAAACCATGTGTTCCGCCAATGTTAGCCTGAATATCTTTATATTTAATATTGAAAGGTTTTACATTTACTTTTCCGTCTTTAAAAGTAATTGCTGCTTTTATATCATTCAAATTAATTTTATTAAGGGCTAAGAATTTAATATTTGAAGTTAAAGCAGTCAATAAAGTTGAATTACTCGAATTAATTGTTGTAGATAAAAATTGACCTAATAAATCGCCCGAAATTGTTTTTAAATCAGGAGTTAGTTCATTAGAATCTAAATTACCATTCAACTTGATGGTAGAATTTAGTTTTCCGTTTACAATTCCGGCAATAGGAGCTAATTTTTTCAGCATATCCAGTTGAGTAAAAGATTGTGCAATATCTACCTGACTCAATCCTAAGTCCATGTCAAAAGTAGGTGTTTTTCCTTTTGTAGAAACACTGCCGCTCAATCCGATGGCGCCGCCAAAAATGTCTGTTTTGACATTTTCCATAGTCAATTTTTCGTCTTTGATGGTGAGTTTTCCCGTCACATTTTTCAATGTCAGATTATCATACAAAACAGTATTTGCTTTGGCAGTAAGCGTACAATCTAAGAAAGCCGGGATTTTCATCGCTTCTGTTTTCTTAGTAGCTGCTTTTTGAGTTGTTGTACTTTCTGTTTGCACTTTAGGAGTTTCTTTTTCGGTAGTAACAAAATCATCAACTGAAATTTGATTAGAGCTCAAATTGAAATTTCCTTGTAAATTTTGATTTTTAAAGATAAAACCATAAAAGTTTTCTAAAACTCCGGTTACACTCAAATCGCTTTTTCCTGTCGAAGCATTAAATTGTTTTAAGCTTACTCTTGAAGGATTAAATGCAATTTCGGCTTTACTAATATTCAATGCTTTTCCGTTTTCATCGGTATATTTAAAGCCAGACAAACTCATTGTTCCGGTATTATTGATATTTTGATATTGACTTTTTTCTACAGATTGCATATCAAATTTAGTTTCTACATCGGCTTTTAGAATTCCGCTTAGAGGTTTGTCTAATTTAATTGGATACGCTTTTGATAAGTTTCCTAAGTTGATAGTTCCTTTTAGCATAGCATCAACCAAAGCATTTTGCGTAACGTTTTTAATATTAGCTTTTGCATTAAAAACATCCTGATCAATACGGAACGAAAGTTTGTCTAAGTTGATGTAAGTATCATTTAGAATTCCGGTTTGATTGATGATTTTAGTGTCGATAACAATATTTTGTACTGATTTTGGTAAATCAGGATATTGGAATGAAGCGTTATTGGATGCAATTTCGACATTAAATTTAGGAACAGTTGTGTCCGAATACAATCCTTTAGCAAAACCTACTATAGAGAAATCACCTGTAGTTTTTACGTTATCTAAACTGGCAGCATAAGCAGCAGGAATCACGCCCAAGAAGTTTTTGAATGAAGAAGTTGGAGTTTTAAATTTTAAATCATATTCCTGACCAGCATCGACTAATTGTATAAAACCATCAAATTCTAATGGTAATTGATTGATTAAAGCCTTGTTTTCTTTAAAAGTATATTTACTGTTTTCTAAATCAATTCCTAAAACGGCATCAAGTGTTAAAGCCACTTTGTTCATGTAGTTGACTTTGTCCATGTCCAGACTAATTTTGGCAGTTGATTTGGTGTCTAAATCTAATTTAGATGCTGCAAAATCTCCGGTTCCTTCATGATTCAGGCTGTCAATAAGCATTTTGATTTTTGATCTTTCGTCAAAATAGCGAAACTGGAAATTTTCGATTTTATAGTTTTGAACCGTAAGTGACAGTGGTTTACTTTTTGAATCATTAGTTGATGGTTTGTCGTCTTTTATCGCAATGTCATAATTCCCAATTCCGTCTTTATTGAAAATAATATTAATTAAACCATCTTTAGAGCTAATTCCATCAATATTTATGGGTTCGTTATCGCCTTTAAAAAGTTCTTTTACAGACATTTTTAAATTCAGTTCGCCAAGTGAAACCAATGTGTCGCCCTCAAAAGGAGCTTTGTTAATGATGGCTAATTTTTCGATAGTAACATTAGCATTTGGAAAGTTTTTAAACAAACTTAAATCAGCATCTGCAAAACTAACTTTGGCATCTACTTTTTGATTAATTGCATTAACAATCTTAGCTTTTATCTGGTCCTTGAAAAAAATAGGAATGGCAAATAATGAAGCTATTAAGAGGAGGATTATAATTCCTGCAATTTTTAATGTTTTCTTTAACATGGCAGTGGAATTTTTCGTGATTATAAATAGTGTCTATTACAAAAATAATGGAATAAGCTGTAAGAGCTTTATAATATTTTCAAAATATATTATAATTTCTCAGGCTTGGTAAAATTAAAAGTCCGTTCAAGAATTTCTTAAACGGACTTTTAAAATGTTTATTTTGCGAATTTTAATAAATCGAAATTTCGAAAGGCATTATCGCCTGAATGCCTTTACGAGACTGGAATTTTTTTATTTGTTGTAATAACTCATAATTTTCGATACCAATTTCTTCTTTAATGATGTCTTGTTTTGTACTTGCAAAAGGTAATTTTGAAATTACATCATTAAAATCCTTTTCGTATTCAGGATAGTTTTTTGTGGTGTAATTTTGCGTTTTCGATAAACGTGCAGCTTCTCTAATGGCAGCATGCAATCCGCCAATTTTGTCTACAAGACCAATTTTTACAGCTTCTGAACCTGACCAAACTCTTCCTTGTGCGATAGAATCGACAGCAGCAAAATTCATTTTTCGGCCTTGAGCAACATGACTCACAAATGTTTTGTAAACGTGTTCAATGCTTTCAAGTGTTACAGCTTTAAAAGTATCATCTAATGGAACAAACGGACTGTATTCAGCCGCATTTTGATGTGTGCTTACTTGTTCAACATTAATTCCAACTTTCTTTGTCAATTGACTAAAATTTGGTAGAATTCCAAAAACACCAATCGAACCTGTAATAGTATTTTTTTGAGCAAAAATAGTATTGGCATTACAAGCAATATAATAACCTCCGGAAGCAGCATAATTTCCCATAGAAACCACTACTGGTTTCACTTTTTTAGTTAATTCAACTTCTCTCCAGATTAAATCAGAAGTCAGAGCATTTCCTCCCGGACTGTCAATTCGCAATACAATAGCCTTTACTTTTTTATCTTTTCTGGCTTCCTGTAATGAGCGACGCATCGAACCTTCGCCAATGGTATTGACATCGCCTTCGCCACTTTGAATTTCGCCCTGAGCATAAATAATTGCTATTTTATCATCACTTTCAGAAACAATAGCCGTTGTAGTCATTTTATTAGTATAATCACTAATCGATATTTTATTATAGTCTTTGTCAGGGCTTACTTTTAGTGCTTTTTTAATATCGTTATGATAAACATCTTCATAAGCAATTTGGTCAATCAATTTTTGTTGTTTTGCCATTTCAGGAGTTCGGGCAAGCAAACCATTAGCTATTTCGTTTAGTTTTGAAGTCGAAATTTTTCTGCTCTTTGCAATGTCAGTGCATACTGAATTCCAAACCGATTGTAATAATGCTGTGGTTTGTTCTCTATTAGCATCACTCATTTTATCTTCCAGAAAAGGTTCGACAGCACTTTTATACTTTCCGTGTCGAATGACTTCCATTTTTACACCTGTTTTTTCTTGTAAATCTTTGAAAAACATAATTTCAGAAGACAATCCTTTAAAATCCAATTCGCCTACAGGATTCAGATAAATGCTATTGGCTACTGAATTCAAATAATATTCTTTTTGCGAATAACTATTGGCGTAAGCCATCACAAATTTTCCTGATTTTTTAAAGTTCTCTAAGGCATTTCGTAAATCTTTACTTTGTGCCATTCCTAAACGGGAATTGTTGTTTAAAATAGAAATTCCTTTAATATTATCGTCTATAGAAGCGACTTCGATAGCATCAATTACATCACTTAAACCAATGTTTTTTTCTTCCGAAAAAAAACTCATCCATGGATCTTTGTACTTTCCGGCATAATCATAATTTACATCTTTTAGGTTCAATTCGATTACAGAATTGCTTTTAAGAGAAGCTGTTTCTGATTCGCCACCAAAAAGCGCTGCCATAAAAATAATTCCGAAAAAAAATAACATGATAAAAACAAACAGACCTACAACCGTAGCGATTACATTGCTTAAAAATTTCATAGTACTATACTTTGATTTTGAGGATAAAAACAGCCGAATTCTTTGATTTTATTGGATTCAAGTACGGCTACTTTATGCAAATATATTGTTATTTCTAAAATTCTTTAGTTAATTTGTGCTTAATATGAAAGCACAACATCAGGTTATTTTATCCATTGGCAGTAATCAAGGTAATCGTCTTGAAATAATAAAAGAATGCATTACACTAATCCATCAGGAAATAGGAACGGTAATTCAGGTTTCCAGGGTTTATGAAACTGCTGCCTGGGGATTTAGCAGTGATGCTTTTTATAATTGTGCATTGGTTTTGCATACTCATTTTTCACCAGAAGAAGTGCTTTCGAAAGCTTTAGCAATCGAAAAAAAGTTAGGTCGTATTCGAAAAGAAGAAGGCGGTTATCAATCCCGAATTATCGATATTGATATGATTGCTTTTGACGAAGCGACTATTGAAACTGAAACACTCACTGTTCCACATCCATTAATGCAGGATCGAAAGTTTGTCCTGCTGCCTTTTCAGGATTTAAAAATCAATTGGAGGCATCCCATTTTAAATAAAACCATTTCAGAATTAGTCGAAAATTGTTCCGATACAGGAGAATGTGTTGCGGTTGCCGATACAGAAAATCCTTTGCCAGAACTTTTTTCTAATAAAGGATTTTATATTGCTTTTGAAGGGAATATTGGGGCAGGAAAAACCACTTTGGCTACAAAAATCGCATCAGATTTTAATACCAAAACACTCTTTGAACGCTTTGCTGAAAATTCGTTTTTGGCTAAATTTTACAAAAATCAGGAGCGTTATGCTTTTCCGTTAGAGCTATCTTTTTTAGTTGATCGTTACCAGCAGCTTTCAGCAACTTTAGCTGAGTATGATTTGCAAAATGATGTTTTAGTTTCTGATTATCATGTTTTTAAGTCGCTTATTTTTGCAAAAGCGACTTTGGATAACGAAGAATATGAATTGTATAAAAATCTTTATGAGATTGTTTACAAAGAAATTCCCAAGCCAGATTTGTATGTTTACTTATTGCAAAATCCGGAAGAATTATTAAAAAATATTCAAAAAAGAGGACGTGATTACGAACAGGAAATTACGGTTGAATATTTAGAAAAAATCAATAAGGCCTATTTGGATTATTTGAATTCCCAAACAGATTTGAATATTCTGATACTTGATGTTGCTAATCGGGATTTTGTAAATAATCAATCAGATTATCTTTTTATTCTGGATGAAATTCAAAGGAGAATCAATCATTGATTTTACCGCAAATTCGCAAATTTTTTAGTTATACTTTTTTGGAATAATTTGCGAATTTATGGTTTTTAGTGCTGCCAATTTATTTTCTGGAATAAATCCCAAACAACAATTCCGGCACTAACTGAAATATTCAACGAATGTTTAGTTCCTAATTGCGGAATTTCGATGCAGCCGTCACATAAAGCTACTGCTTCCTGCGCCACGCCGTGTACTTCGTTTCCAAAAACCAAAGCGTATTTTTGATTTTTTTCAACTTTAAAATCCTGTAAAAAAACAGCACTTTCCACTTGTTCGATGGCTAGTGTAATAATGCCTTCTTGTTTTAAGTTGGTAATAGTATCAAGTACATTTTCATTATGTTCCCAGGTTACAGTTTCGGTTGCGCCTAAAGCTGTTTTATGAATTTCTTTGTTAGGTGGCGTTGCAGTGATGCCACATAAATATATTTTTTCAATCAGGAAAGCATCGGCAGTTCTAAAAACCGATCCAATATTGTGTAAGCTGCGTACGTCGTCTAAAACTAAAATTAAAGGTGTCTTCTCCGATTTTTTAAAATCTTCAATAGATTTTCGTTCGAGTTCGTTATTTTCTAGTTTTCTCATTTTTAAGGATGAAATTTATTCTAATAAAAAAGCTTCCGATTTTTAGGAAAAGGAAGCTTTTAATATGATATGTAATTTAAAAATTAGCTCTTTTTGTCTTCTGCAAGAACTGTTCCTTTGATAGTCAAAGTTTTTGTAGGCTGACCAGCTGCGTTAGATGTTACAGTTACTGTTTTTGTAAAAGCACCTACTCTGTCAGTTGCATATTTTACACCAATTACTCCTTTAGCTCCCGGAGCGATAGGCTCTTTTGGTGTAGAAGGAACTGTACATCCGCAAGATCCTACAGCATTTGTAATGATTAATGGTTTGTTTCCGTTATTTGTAAAAACAAATTCACGTTTTCCGTCTGCATTTTGTTGAATTGTACCGTAATCGATAGTTTCATTTTCAAAAACTAATCCGGCTCCGTTAACTTTCACAGCTTTAGAAACTGTAGCTTTTGCTTTTTTAGATGTTTCCTGTGCCTGAGAAGTAGTCACTCCAAAAACAACTAGTGCTGCAAGTAAAATTATCTTTTTCATCTTAAAATTAAATTTAGTATTTAGTAGAACAAAACTAAAGAAAAAATCATGCCATTGACTTAATTTTTCCTTAAAAATACTTTTAATTTTTGAAGTGATAGTTATTCGTTATAAAATTTTTAAATTCGCCTCTCATTTTCTAATAAATTAAACACAAAATAAATTGGCATCTAAAGAGAAAGTAGTTAAGGAAACACCATTAATGAAGCAGTATAATGAGATAAAAAGAAAGTATCCTGATGCTTGTTTATTGTTTAGAGTGGGTGATTTTTATGAAACATTTGGTGAAGATGCCATTCGTTCGGCAAAAATATTAGGAATTACATTAACAAAAAGGGGTGCGGGCTCAGAAACCGAAACGGCTTTAGCGGGATTTCCACATCATTCTATTAATACTTATTTGCCAAAATTAGTCAAGGCCGGTCTTCGCGTTGCTATTTGCGATCAGCTTGAAGATCCTAAAATGACTAAAACTATTGTGAAACGTGGTGTGACCGAATTAGTAACTCCGGGAGTTTCTATGAATGATGAGGTTTTACATTCTAAAACAAATAACTTTTTAGCATCCGTTTATTTTTCGAATAAAGCGATAGGGATTTCTTTTCTCGATGTTTCTACAGGTGAGTTTTTGACAGCTCAGGGAAATGCTGAATACATTGACAAATTATTGCAGAATTTCAATCCATCAGAAGTTTTGATCCAAAAAAATAATAAGAATGATTTCAAAACTAACTTTGGTGAAGATTATCATTGTTTTTATTTAGAAGACTGGGTTTATAAAGAAGATTATGCTTTTGAAACTTTGACAAAACATTTTCAAACCATTTCTTTAAAAGGTTTTGGAGTCGAAGATTTGAAAGAAGGAATTATAGCTTCGGGTGCTGTTTTGTATTATTTGTCCGAAACACAACACAACAAAGTACAACATATTACAGCAATTCAGCGTATTGCCGAAGATGCTTATGTGTGGATGGACCGATTTACGATTCGAAATCTAGAATTGTATCATAGTTATAATCCAAATGCAGTTACGCTTTTGGATGTAATTGATAAAACGCTTTCGCCAATGGGTGGGCGTTTGCTTAAACGTTGGTTGGCTTTACCGTTAAAAGATGCTAATAAAGTGCAAAGCCGTCATCAGGTAGTGGCGTATTTGAAAGAAAATCAGGAAGTGTTGCAAAAAATGCAATACCAAATCAAGCAAGTTTCCGATTTAGAACGATTGATTTCTAAAATTGCAGCAGGCAAAGTATCGCCTCGGGAAGTAGTTTATTTAAAAGAATCATTAGATGCTATTATTCCAATAAAAAGCCTGGCTTTAGAAAGTAAACAGGAAGCAGTAAAGGTAATTGGTGATAGTTTACATAGCTGTGATTTATTACGCGAAAAAATAAAAACCACTTTAAATCAGGATGCGCCGGTGGCTATTGCCAAAGGAAATGCAATTGCTAAAGGAGTAAATGAGGAATTAGACGAATTGCGTGCGATTTCGACTTCGGGAAAAGAGTTCTTGGAAGGAATTGAAGCAAGAGAATCAGAACGTACTGGAATTTCTTCATTGAAGATTTCGTTTAATAATGTTTTTGGTTATTATATTGAAGTTAGAAATACACATAAAGATAAAGTTCCGTCAGAATGGATAAGAAAACAAACGCTTGTAAATGCGGAACGTTATATTACCGAAGAATTAAAAGAATACGAAGCAAAAATTCTGGGTGCCGAAGAAAAAATTCACAAAATTGAATCGGAATTATTCGAGCAATTAGTAGCTTGGATTTCGACATATATCAAACCTGTTCAGTTGAATGCTAATTTGGTGGCGCAACTGGATTGTTTGTGTTCGTTTACACAATTGGCTATCGAGAATAATTATGTTTGTCCAGAATTGGATGAAACTTTTGATCTGGATATCAAAAACGGAAGACATCCGGTTATTGAAAAACAATTGCCGGTAGGTGTGCCGTATATTGCTAATGATGTTTTCTTAGATAGAGAAACCCAGCAGTTAATTATGATTACCGGTCCTAACATGTCGGGTAAGTCGGCTATTTTGCGTCAAACAGCTTTGATTGTGCTTTTGGCTCAAATGGGAAGTTTTGTTCCTGCTGATAGCGTTAAAATGGGACTTGTCGATAAAATATTCACCAGAGTAGGAGCGAGTGATAATATTTCGATGGGAGAATCTACTTTCATGGTCGAAATGAATGAAACGGCTTCGATTTTGAATAATATCTCCGATAGAAGTTTGGTTTTATTGGACGAAATTGGAAGAGGAACCAGTACCTATGACGGAATTTCGATTGCCTGGGCGATTGCCGAATATTTGCACGAACATCCTTCGAAACCAAAAACATTATTTGCTACGCATTATCATGAGTTAAATGAGATGAGCGAATCTTTGTCCCGAATTCAGAATTATAATGTCTCGGTAAAAGAATTAAAAGATAATGTGCTTTTTATTCGAAAGTTAGTCAAAGGCGGAAGTGCGCATAGTTTTGGTATTCATGTGGCAAAAATGGCAGGAATGCCTCAAATTGTGATTTCGAAAGCGCAGAAGATTTTGAAAAAACTAGAGAAAGATCATTCTGGTGATGCTTTGAACGGAATCAAATCGGAGAAAGAAGAAATGCAGATGAGTTTCTTTAATCTTGATGATCCATTATTAGAAGAAATTAAAGAAGAGATTTTAAATATCGATATTAATACGGTTACTCCTGTTGAGGCTTTGATGAAGTTAAACGAAATTAAAAGAATGCTTACCAGAAAATAATTTTTTTACTTTTTTAAAGTGAAGTAAATCAAAAGCTTAAAAAAAAGATTGATTATTTTTTGAAAAAACGCTTGTGTAATCGAAAAAAGCTCTTAAATTTGCATCCGCAATACAGAACAAGTATCGCGGTTCTTTTTTAGAATTGATAAGTGCGAAAATAGCTCAGTTGGTAGAGCGCGACCTTGCCAAGGTCGAGGTCGCGGGTTCGAGCCCCGTTTTTCGCTCGATTAACATCACGCTCGGATGGTGAAATTGGTAGACACGCTGGACTTAAAATCCAGTGAACAGCAATGTTCGTGCGGGTTCAAGTCCCGCTCTGAGTACAAAGAAAGCTTCAAACAAATGTTTGGAGCTTTTTTTATTTGTATTAAATTCGTTTGTAATTTGTTTTTTGAATCCTGGATAATTGGAATTTAGAATAAAAAAATATGGGAACTTTTGTTATTAGTAAAAGATTTAGCGGTGATTATAAGTTTGAATTTACTTCTAGAAAAGGAAAGACTATTTTTACAAGTAATGCTTATGAGTTGCGAATGGATTGTGAGGCTGATGCTGAGTATTTACGAACTGTTTTTGAAAGCTGTTCTTTTGTTAAGTTTAAAACGTCTAAAGGGAAGTTTTTCTTTAGGGTGGTAATTGAGGGTAGAGTTGTGGCTGTGAGTCGAAAATACAGTACAGAATTGATGGTTCAGAAAGGAATTGATGAGATTGTTAAGTATGGGGCAAAAGCTGAGATATTAGATTTTGCTAATAATGATTTTGAATTTATCGATTAGCTAAATTTTAATTGCTTTTTTTAAATCTCGTTTTTGGGTATAAAAAAAGCCGTCACAATGTGAACGGCTTATTTTTTACTGTAATTTAAAATTACTTAGCAGCTTCTTCTGTAGCTGGAGCAGCAACAGTATCAGTAGTTGTAGAAGTTGAGTCAACAACAACAGCAGTAGTATCAACAACAACAGCAGTAGTATCAACAGCTACTTCTTCAGCAGGAGCCTCAGCTTTTTTACAAGATACAACAGTTAAAACAGCAACAACAGCTAAACTTAAAAATACTTTTTTCATCTTACTTTATTATAAAAGGTTAATTATTAATTCGAGGCAAAGATATAAAATTTTTGATATGTAAAATATTTTTTCATTTTTTTTTTAAAATATTATTCGATTATATTTTCTTGCCAAAAAGTTCGCTTTAACAATCAAAATAGTATTTATTTAAAATAGTTTATCAAAACATTTGTTTTTTTTGAATTCGTATTTTAAATCATTTGATTTTTAAAGGTTTATCTTGAAAGACAAAATCAGAAAATTTTTTTTAAAACTGTAGATTTTATTTTTGTTTGATGTTTTCTAAAATCATCTTCGTCGCTCCTTTGTTTGTGTTTACAAATTCACTTGCTGTTTGACCTTTTTCCTGACGGATATTTTGGTTTGTAATTAATGTGTCAAAAGCATTTGAAAGTTCTTTTTCATCAGTTATGCTCATGCAGGCTTTTAGATTCACTAAATCGATAGCTTCGGCAAAATGAGAAAAGTTAGGTCCAATAACAATTGGAACGCCAAAAGTAGCGGGTTCTAAAAGATTATGTACGCCGGGATTTCCGAAACCACCACCCACATAAGCAATATCAGCATAACTGTATATTTTTGTCAAAATGCCGATAGTATCAATGATAAACACATTAAAATCGGCAAGGTTTTTATGTTCTTTTTCCGAAAAAAGAACTGTTTTTTTAGTAATACTGTTTTGTAATTGCTGTATTTGTTCCGCTTTGATATTGTGAGGGGCAATGATAAATTTTACATTTAGGGAAGTTGAATTGATGTAGTCAACTAATAGATTTTCGTCTTTTGGCCAGGAACTTCCAATAACAATAGTTAGCGTGTTATTTTTAAATTCTGAAATAAAATCCAGTGAATTGTCTTTTTCTAAAATGGCGGCAACGCGATCAAAGCGGGTGTCGCCTGAAATGATAACATTCGTTTTGCCTAATTGTAGTAATAATTGTTTTGAAGCTTCATTTTGTACAAAAAAACGAGTAAAAGTGTTTAATGCATTTCTATAAAACTGACCATACCATTTAAAAAAGAGCTGATTTTCTCTGAAAATTCCCGAAATTAGATAAGTTGGTGTGTTGTATTTTTTTAATTCGTTTAGATAATTAGGCCAATATTCGTATTTGATAAAAAACGCTATTTCCGGATGAACCAATTTTATGAATTTTTGAGCATTGCTTTTGATGTCCAAAGGTAGATAAATGGTAACATCTGCAACGTTATTGTTTTTTCGAACTTCATAACCAGACGGAGAAAAGAAAGTTACAACAATTTTATGTGAAGGATATTTTTCTTTGATTTTTTCGATAACAGGAAGTCCTTGTTCATATTCGCCAAGTGAAGCCGCATGAAACCAAATGGTTTTGTCCTGAGGATTTATTTTTTGCGAAAGTATTTCAAAAACTGTTTTTCTTCCGTCAACAAAAAGTTTCATTTTTGGGTTAAACAATGCGATAATTTTCAATAAAAAATCGGCTAATGTTATGATGATATTGTATAGAAAAAGCATTCGGATAATTTTTGGCGCTAAAATACATTTTCTTTGGCTTAAAATCATTGGTTTGAAATCAATAATACCTATTTTTGTTTCCGTTTTATGAAAGTTTTGTCGTTGCCGAAGAAGTGTAAAAACAACAGCTTTCTAACTATTAATAAAGTTGAAATGAAGAAAATTCAAATGGTTGACTTAAAAAGTCAATACGATAAAATTGCTGCTACAGTAAATACTTCTATTCAGGAAGTTTTGGATACCAATACTTATATCAATGGACCTCAGGTGCATCAATTTCAAAAAGCTCTCGAAGATTATTTGGGCGTAAAACACGTAATTCCATGTGCGAATGGAACTGATGCTTTGCAAATTGCGATGATGGGATTAGATTTAAAACCAGGTGATGAGGTTATTACTGCCGATTTTACTTTTGCAGCTACTGTTGAAGTTATTGCTTTGTTACAACTGACTCCGGTGTTAGTCGATGTTGATTTGGATAATATGAATATCTCATTAGAAAGAATCAAAGCGGCGATTACTCCAAAAACTAAGGCGATAGTTCCGGTACATTTGTTTGGTCGTGCGGCTAATATGGACGAAATTATGGCTTTGGCCAATGAACATAATTTGTATGTTATCGAAGATAATGCACAGGCTATTGGTGCTGATTTTATTTCAGCTTCAGGAACAAAAACTAAGGTAGGAACGATTGGTCATGTAGGAGCAACTTCGTTTTTTCCTTCTAAAAATCTAGGTTGTTATGGTGATGGTGGAGCTATTTTTACCAATGATGATGCCTTGGCGCACATCATTCGCGGAATTGTAAATCACGGAATGTACGAGCGTTACCATCATGATGTAGTAGGGGTAAATTCACGTTTAGATAGTATTCAGGCAGCTGTTTTAAATGCAAAATTGCCGTTCTTGAATGATTATAATACCGCTCGTCGTAATGCTGCTGCAAAATACAATGCTGCTTTATCTGCTCATGCAAATATTATAACGCCTTCATTTGATGCAAATGAAAACGACCATGTTTTTCATCAATATACATTGCGAATCATTAATGCTGACAGAAACGGATTGATGCAACATTTGTTAGACAAAGGAATTCCTTGTGCTATTTATTATCCAATTCCATTGCATTCGCAAAAAGCATATTTGGATGCAAGGTATAAAGAAGAAGATTTTCCAGTAACTAATCAATTGGTCAAAGAAGTGATTTCGTTACCAATGCACACCGAATTAGATGATGAGCAAATACAATTTATTACTGATAGTGTTTTAGAATTTTTAAATAAATAAAATATGAAAAAGTATTTTTTATGTTTAACCTTAGTTTTGATTTCATTTTCAAACTGGGCACAAACTAAATCAGAAAATGCTGTTGCAAACAGTGTTGAAGCTTTTCGAAAAGCATTAATTGATCCAACAGAAAGTAATTTGAAGGCTTTGACTTCAAAAGATTTAAGTTACGGACATTCAAGTGGCGTACTTGAAGATCAAAAAATTTTTATTAAAAAATTACTTAGTGGAGAATCTGATTTTGTGACCATCGAATTTCAAAATCAAAGTATTCAGCTTGTTGAAGATGTTGCAATTGTAAGACATAATTTGGCAGCACATACTAAAGATAGTGGTGTTGAAAAAGATATTAAAATTGGAAACGTACTTGTTTGGCAAAAACAAGAAAACAAATGGTTGTTAATAGCAAGACAAGCTTTTAAGTTACCTCAATAAGAAAAACTACAAATAGTAAAAATCCCAAATTGTCAAAATTGATGGTTTGGGATTTTTTGTTTTAAAGTATTAGTTGTAAATTCGTTAGAAGAAAAAGAAAGGTCATGAATGCAAAAGGGAAAAAATCTAAAATAGATAAAGTAGAAGAAGCTGCAGCTGCTTACGAGTTCTCTAAACAGAAGCAACAAGGAATTGATCACGCGACATTTGACTTTGATGCTGAATTCGAAAAAGGATTGACAGTAGAAGAAGCCAAAGCTGAATCTATTAGAAGAATTAGAGAATGGTGGGGAAAATAAAAATTATTTTTACTCCACAGGTAATCGATTTTCTAGATAATTTAGTCCAGATTTTGTATAAAGAAGAATATTTTGGATTTATTGAATCAGCTGAAGATTATGTAATAAAGATTTATTATGTAATTCCAGATATTATAAAATTAGGGATTCATAAGAAAACCCTACAATCATTAAAATATCTAGGTTCAAACTACATTTTTTATAAATCCAATAAAAGAACCATCTGGTATATTTTCTTCGAAAAAAAGAATCATAATTATTTGATTACTTCTATTTTAAATAATCATTGTGAAGAAGCAAAAGATTTATAAAAAAATCCCAAAGTGTCGAAATGATAGTTTGGGATTTTTTATTGAATTACTTTTTAGCAGCTTCTTTTAATTCGTTAGCCGCTTTATCTAACTTTTTTGCTCCTTTTTCAAGTAACTGACCTGTTTTAGACTGAGTCGAATCAATTGCTTTTTCTACTTTTTGAGATACAGTGTCTAATTTTTGATCTACTTCGGCGCCAACAGCTTCTTTAGCATCTTCAAGTTTGTCTTTAGTTTTATCTTGGCAGGAAACCATTGCAACAGCCATAAAAACTATTGCTAAAATTGTTTTTTTCATTTGTACTGTTTTATAATTAATGTTTGAATCTTGTTTTAAATATAAAAAAAAATCTTCCTGGATTTTAATTTACGAGAACTTAATTTATAAAACTAATTCAGAATATAATTTTTCGAAAGTCTTATCTAAATCGCTGCTGAATCCTGAATGCGGTCTTGAAGTTTGAATACTCGAACTTTTAATTGCAGTTAGCCATCTAAAACGCTCGTCTTTTTCAAATTGAGCAATAGGTCCTGCATTTTTTTTGCCTTCGCAAATGGCTACAAAAGATTCTAAATTGATTTTGAGTTGGGCGAGATCAAATTCGCTGCAAAAACAACTAATTTTAGCCTCAGGAATCTGATATTGAATTCGTAAATATTTTTGACGTTTGCAATAGAGCATCAAACCTACATTTATAAATTCTTCGCGTTCTACTCTTGGCACAACACGAATTACGGCGTAATCATATAAGTGTTGTTCTTGCATCTTGAGCTTGTTTTAAAAATAATTCTGCATTTTTCAGGCGTAAGCTTAAAAACTGGAAATAGACGTTTTTAATTTCTAACGGAGTTATGGTTTGATCTTCCCATTGCAACCAGTCTTCGGGGATTTGGTTTACAATTTCTTTTAAGATATTATCATTTAAGATTGCAATACATTCCTGATTTGCCTGTTCAAGTTTTGATGCTTTTGGTAATAAAACATGATCTTTAATGAATGCAAATGGCGTAAGAGCAGTTTTCTCCCAGTTAGTCCAGGAATGATGAAAATAAAACGATGCACCGTGATCGATTAACCAAAGTTCTTTTTTCCAGATTAAAAGATTGGTGTTTTTAAATGTTCGGTCAACATTAGTAATAAATGCATCAAGCCAAACAATTTTTGACGCTAATAAAGCTTCACAATCATTGGCAGCGGCATCATAGGTAATAGATCCTGATAAGTAATGTAATCCTAGATTTAGGCCTTGACTAAATTTTAATAAATCCTGAATTTCTTCATCGGCTTCTGTTCTTCCAAAGGCTTCATCTAAGTTTGCAAAAACTAATTCGGGAACGGGTAAACCCAATTGTTTGGCTATTTGACCGCCTAAAAATTCAGCAATTAAGGCTTTTACTCCGTGACCAGCTCCTCTAAATTTTAATACATATTTAAAATCATCATCAGCTTCAGCCAGAGCAGGTAAGGAGCCACCTTCCCGAAGCGGCGTAATATATCGGGTAACGTTTACTGTTCGTAAATCTAAATTCATAAATCTTGGAATTCTTTTAACAAAGATAGCCAATACCAATTGTATATTCAATATAGTTCAATTGCATTGTACTATTTTCATATTACATCGGCATTATACCAGAATCAATTGGTTTAATATATAAATTTGTTTGGGATAAATTACAGGATGACATTTGTTGTGCTAAATTCACTTTTTCTAAAAATAAAAAATCCTCAAAAACCTAAGTTGATGAGGATTCATAATTTATTGACTGATGACTAAAGACTGATCACTTGATCACTGAATACTATTTAAGCATTTGCAGTAGCAGCTTCTTTATTGATTTTTCCAATTAATCCGGTTAATACTTTTCCAGGACCAACTTCGGTAAACAAAGTCGCACCGTCAGCAATCATTTGTTGAACAGATTGCGTCCATTTTACAGGAGCAGTTAATTGAATAATTAAGTTTTTCTTGATTTCGTCAGCATCCGAAACTGCGCTTGCCGTTACGTTTTGGTAAACAGGGCAAATAGGAGTAGAGAAAGTAGTTGCTTCAATAGCAGCTGCCAGTTCTTCTCTTGCCGGTTCCATCATTGGTGAGTGGAAAGCGCCACCAACAGGTAATAATAAAGCACGTTTAGCACCTGCTTCTTTCATTTTTTCGCAGGCTAATTCTACAGCTTTAAATTCTCCAGAAATTACTAATTGTCCAGGGCAGTTGTAGTTTGCAGCAACGACAACTCCGTCGATAGCAGCACAAACTTCTTCTACAACATTATCTGCTAATCCTAAAACGGCAGCCATTGTTGAAGGAGTGATTTCGCAGGCTTTTTGCATAGCTAAAGCTCTTTGAGAAACTAATTTTAATCCGTCTTCAAAAGACAAAGCACCATTAGCCACTAAAGCTGAAAATTCTCCAAGTGAATGTCCTGCTACCATTTCCGGTTTGAAATCTTCTAAGGTTTTTGCTAAAATTACCGAGTGTAAAAATACAGCAGGCTGCGTAACTTTAGTTTCTTTTAATTCTTCGGCAGTTCCTTCAAACATAATATCTGTAATACGGAAACCTAATATTTCGTTTGCTTTTTCGAATAATTCTTTGGCTAATGGAGAGTTTTCATATAAATCTTTACCCATTCCTGTAAATTGTGCTCCCTGACCCGGAAATACGTATGCTTTCATCTGTAGTAGTTTTATTGTTTTTTATTTGTCAGATGTAATGCCTTAAGGCATTTCATATTTTTAATTTAATGATTAGCCCTTCGATTGCGTTCAGGGTGACGTTTGTTTGAACGATTGAAAGTTTACTCAATCGGGATGCAAAAATAGTATTTTTTTAGGATTTATCAGGAAAGATAAAAGCGGCTAAATTTCTTCATGAAATTTAGCCGCTTTTATGAGTATGAAAATCAGTTGTTGAAATTCTTTATGCTTGTATTAATTGTAATTCAATATTCAATTTTACCTCTTCACCTACTAAAACGCCACCTGTTTCAAGTGCCGAATTCCAGTTTAATCCCCAGTCTTTACGGTTAATTTTTCCTGAAATGTTCAGTCCGGCTTTAGTATTTCCCCAAGGATCTTTCATTAATCCGCTAAATTCAGTATCCAGCTTTACTGATTTTGTTACTCCTCTCAAGCTTAAATCACCTACCAATTCGAAATCATCGCCTCTTTTAGTAAAAGAAGTAGCTTTGAAAGTTAATTTAGGATGATTTTCTGCGTCAAAAAAGTCACCGCTTTTTAAATGATCGTCTCTGTCTGCGTTATTGGTATTGATTGAATTGATGTCGGCAGAAAATTCAATACTTGCATTTTCAAAATTATCGTCTTCGGTAGTAATTGTTGCTTCGTAAGAATCAAATTTTCCGGAAACATTAGTAAACATCATGTGTTTTACTTTAAAACCAATTTCTGAATGTGTCGAGTCAATAGTCCATTTTGTAGTTGCCATAATAGTATTTTTTAAATTGTTATTTCATTTTGATAAGACAAATTTACTGCAACAGTAAAAATGTATCGCTTAACCTAGATTAAGAAATTAAAACCTCAATAATAAACTTTTTATTGTCTGATTTTGAATAAGTTTTGCCTTTGAATAAAATAATCAATTTTTCAATATTGTATTATTGCTTTTTTTCGAAAGTAATATTCACGACAGTTCCTTTTCCTGTTTCTGACTGAATTTGGAGTTCACCATTGTGCATTCTGATGATTTTCATAGCTAATGGCAAGCCCAAACCATAGCCATTATATTTAGAAGCAATTTTTCCTCTAAAGAAAGGTTCGTATAAAAAAGGAATATCTTCAGGTGGAATTCCGATTCCGATATCCGTAATATCAACTTTAATTTTCGATTGATCTACTGATAGAGTTACAAAAACTTCGTCGTTATTAGAATATTTTACAGCATTCGAAATAATATTATTCAACGCTAATTCTAACAACGGACGATTGCATGGAATAGTCAACAACGATTCGTCTTCAGGAATAGATTTGAATTTAATATTAACGCGGTTGTCAGGAAATAAGGTGTCAATTGTAGCTTTTGCTTCTAATAACATTTCGTCCATTCGGGCAAAATCTAATACTTGCTTTCTGCCATCGTAGCCGGTTTGTGTCAGTTTTAAAAGACTTTCGGTAAGATTTCCCAGTTTGGAAGCCTGATTATTTATGTTCTCTAATGAATGAATATATTCTGATTTTTCCCTATCCTTGAGAAGCATAATTTCGGTTTCTGCAATGATAGTTGTAATGGGAGTTTTGAGCTCGTGCGAAGCATTATTAGTAAAATTTGCCTGAATTTCAAACGAAGTTTCTAATCGATCCAGCATGTCGTTAAAAGTCTTGGTAAGATCTGAAATCTCGTCTTTACCATCAGTGTCAGCCAGACGATTGTGTAAGTTGGAAGCGCTAATTCTATGTACTTCTTTTGTAATTAATGCAATTGGGTCTATGATTCTTCGGGCTAGAAACTGACCAAAAAAGTAAGCTACAATAATAAAACCAATACCTCCAAAGATTAAAATTTGCAAAATATAAATCATACTGGTGCTGCCCCGAAGATCTTTGGCTGTAACAATTACAATATATTTTTCTCCTGTTTCGTTAAAAATTTGACCATAATGATAACGGTAATCTTCTTCTATCCAGCCCGATCCTTTTTTTAATACATTAGAATAAAATGTTGGAGGAAGTTGTAATTCTTTATTTTGTTCAAAAGTATTTTGGTCATTTACTTTTAGAATAAAATCTTTTTCTTCAAATAATTCTTCTAGTCCGCCCTGTTTTAATTTTTTATAATAATCTTTTTTCTCGTTGTTTTTATGAGAATAGGCAGAAGAAGCCACTTTAGCTCTGTCCTGAAGTCTTTTTATAAAGTAATATTCGTTGTTTTGTTTAAACAAAGAAAAAATAACAATACATAAAAGCGAAGTACTAAAGCAGGAAAGCGCAATATAAGTAATGGTTATTTTTTTTCTAATTTGCATAGATTATGATTTTATAATATAGCCCAAACCTTTGATAGTGTGGATTAATTTATTTTGATAAGGTTTGTCTATTTTATTTCTTAGATAGTTAATGTAAACATCGACAACATTAGTATTCATGTCAAAATTGATGTCCCAGACGTTTTCTAATATTTTTTCTCTCGACAAAATAGTTTCGGCATTGTTGGCCAAATAATATAATAATTTGAATTCCTTAGCAGTTAACTGAATGGTTTCGCCGTTTCTTTTCACTGATTTTGCTCTGGTGTCAATTTCTAAATCGTCAATTTGAATGAGATTATTCGGTTTGTGTTCCTGACTTGATCTTCGGGCTAAAGCCGAAATTCGGGCTTCCAGTTCTGAGAATTTGAATGGTTTTACTAAATAATCATCGGCACCCGAATTTAATCCGGTAACAATGTTTTCGGTAGTTCCTAAAGCAGTTAAAAGTAAAATGGGAACAAAATTTTTAGCGGCTCTCAGTCGTCTGCAAATTTCGATTCCGTTAATATCCGGAAGCATGATGTCTAAAATGACAACATCAAAGTTGTAATTTGTAAGCATTTCGAGCGCTGTTGTTCCATCAAGAGCAACGCTTACTTCATTGTTTTTTTCCGAAAGTCCTTTTCGGATAATCGATAAAAGATTAGGTTCGTCTTCAACAATGAGTAAGTTCATAAAGCAGATTTTATATTTTACCAAAAATATATATTGTCTTCTTAAAATTATACAAAAAAAATGTTTAATATTTTTATTTTCTCGAATGCTGCGTTTTTATGATATTTATTGGTTTTTTTCGAATAAAAAAAGCGTTACAATTGTAACGCTTTTAGATGATTTTATAGAGAATTAAAGTTCTATTGATTGTATGATTTCGAGTAATTCGTCTTTCTTTTCTTTATTCGTAATTCCTTCGTTGCTGTTAAAATTGTCATTGAAATTAGGTAAAGAGAAACTTCCTTTTACATCAGCTCCCTGAAAAGGAAAGCGGTTTTTTGCAATTTCCAGAACAGTACTTCCGCCTCTTGGTCCTGGTGAAGTTGCTAAAATCAGGGTTTGTTTTTGCTGGAAAAACTTAGGATTAATACGCGAAGTCCAGTCAAAAATATTTTTGAAAGCCGTAGAATACGCACCATTGTGTTCAGCAAGTGAAACCACAACTAAATCAGCAGTTCCCAGTTTTTCAAAAAAATGATTTGCTAACTCAGGAATACCATTTTTAGCTTCTTTATCAAGAGAAAAAATAGGCATTTCGTAATCGTTTAAATCCAAAACTTCAACATCAGTATTTTTAAATTGTGAGGCAGCGTATTGAGCCAGTTGTTTGTTAATCGAATTTGTGCTCGATGAAGCACCAAAAGCAATAATTTTTTTTGCCATTTTTTATTAGTTTAAATGTAAGTTAATGTATTTATGAGATGAACAATTCTTTTGTTGTCGTTTTTTTTAAATGATAATTACAATTGTGTTTTCATTACTATTTTTCCTTTCAATATTTTTGAAACAGGACATTTATTAGCAATCAATAATAATCGTTCTTTTTGTTCTACGGTAATTTCATTAGAAAAAGTAATGTGTCTTGAAAAAATAGTTTCTAGTTCACCATCTGATTCCTGCTCGGCATTTACAGCAACATTGATTTCAGGAATGTCCCAGCCTTTACGGTCAATATACATTCGCAATGTGGCTAATGTACATCCCGCTAAAGAGGCCAATAGTGCCGAATAAGGATCTGGTCCAAGATCTTTTCCTCCGTTGATTTCAGGTTCGTCCATAATCAACTGGCCATTACGCCAGGAAATAGTGCATAAATATTTTTGAGAACCAATTGTTCCTACAATGTCTTTTTCTAATAATTTTTCCATATTATTTTTATAATTTTCAATTGCTTAGATCAATAACTTTTTCACCACTAATTCACGAATAATTAAATTTTTTATTACACAAATGATCAATTTTTTTTGATTGTAATTGGTGAGATTCAAGACATTGAATTTAAAAAATAATTCGTGAATTCGTGGTGAAAAAATTACAATACGTCGCTAAATTCAGGAGTTTTGTCAAAAACTTTTTTGGCAAATGGACATAGAGGAAGAATTTTGATTTCTTTTTCTCTCGCAAATGAAACGGCTTTTTCTACCATTTTTTGTCCAAAGCCTTTACCATTATGTCCCGGATTTACTTCAGTATGATCAATAATTATTTTATGTGGTCCAGCGAAAACAAAGGTCATTTTTGCTTCGGTTTTGCCGTCTATTTCTACGTAAAAATAACCTTTTCTTTCGTTGAATTCTAAACCTATAACTTCATTCATAATGTTATGTTTTTAGTAAGTCATTGGAACTTCCATTAATAAAAATTTAGCATCGCTTGTTGCTTTGATATCCAAAGTTTTAAAATCAGTAATTCCTAAACCATCGCGAGTTGCTAATTCTTGTCCGTCAACGGTAATTGTTCCTGAAATTACAAAAATATAGATTCCGTTACCTTCTTTTTTGATTTCGTAGCTTTTTGAAAAATCTTTGTCAAAATCAGCCAAATGAAACCAGGCATCCTGATGAATCCAAACTCCGGCATCATCTGGATTAGGAGATAAAACCTGAGCAAAATTATTTTTTTGTTCAGTTGTATCTAAAGTAATTTGTTGGTAACGAGGTGTTACATTTCTTGTTTTAGGAAACAACCAAATTTGGAATAACTTAGTACGTTGATCTGCATTTGGGTTAAATTCACTATGTTGAATTCCGGTTCCGGCACTCATAACCTGTACATCACCGGTTTTGATAGTTGCCGCATTTCCCATGCTGTCTTTGTGCGCTAAATCACCTTCAAGCGGAATAGTGATGATTTCCATATTATCGTGCGGATGTGTACCAAAACCCATTCCGGCTGCAATAGTATCATCGTTTAAAACGCGAAGTGAACCAAATTGTACTCTATCAGGATTGTACCAGCTTGCAAAACTAAAGCTGTGGTAAGCGTTTAACCATCCGTGATCTGCGTGTCCTCTTGTATCTGCTTTGTGAAAAATTGTAGTTGCCATGATATATTTTTTTATTTGTTAATTATTACATTACAAAGGTAGAACCATCGCAAGCGTTTTGCACTTAACCTAGATTAAGAAGTTATTTTTAAGTAAAAAGTGATAGTAATTGGTGATTATAAATCGCAAAGTCAAAGACTTTTTCGCCTAATTACTTTTTACTAATTACTAGTCACTAAGTACGTTTCAGCATTTTAGCCTTCATCTTACTAAAAAATTCAGGTGTTACCCCCAGATAAGAAGCGATTTGTTTTTGAGGAACCTTATGAATTAGGTCTTTGTGTTTTTTACAAAACTTCTCAAAACGTTCTTCGGCTGATAAGCTCAAACCATCCATCAGTCTTTCCTGATTAGCTACTAATGAGTTTTCGGTAAGGATTCTGAAGAAACGTTCCAGCTTTGGAATTTCGAGATACAATTCTTCCTGATTTTTTTTCGAAAGCAAAACAATTTCGGCATCTTCTAACACCTGAATAAATAAATTGCCCGGCTTTTGCGAAAGCAAACTGTACATATCTCCAATCCACCAGCCTTCGCAGGCAAAGTTCAAAACGTGTTCTACAATATTGTCATTAATGTTGAAACTTCTTAAAATACCTGAGTTTACAAAATAAGAATATTTACAAATTTCGCCTGAACTCAGCAAAATGCTTTTGGCTTTATAATGATGAATTTCGGTTTTACTTAAAAAAAGTTCTTTTTCTTCGGCAGTAAGCTGAACGTGCTTTTCAATATTTTGTATTATTAGAGACATTGTTCTTTTTTAAAATTTGCTTTGCAATATAGCCATTTTGCCTGGTTTGTTCTTTTTCTAATTTGAATTATTATTTTGGTTTTAGTTTCAAATAAAAATTTTAGACTAGTCTTTGAATTTGGTGTTTTTTATACATTTAATTTAGTTATTATTGTAATCCAAATTACTACTTTAGTGTGGAGCAACTTTTAAAACAAGAATTTCGAAAGTAAACACAGAAAATTATAATAGATTAATAATCCACATCTTTTAGAAGCGATTCATAATGTCTGAAACAAAAGCAATAAATAATAAAGTATTGGTTACAGCACTTATGGAAGGCAATGAGAAAGCCTTCGGTATGCTTTTTACTATGTACTGTAATGATGTGTATGCCTACAGTTTAAGTATGCTTAAAAATCAAATTCTTGCCGAAGAAATTGTTCAGGATGTATTTTTAAATATCTGGCTGCATAGAGAAAGGCTTAATGTTGATTTATCTTTCAAATCGTATGTGTTTACTATTACGCGTAATTTAACATTCAATCTTATTAGTAAAGTTGCCAATAGTCATAAGCTAAAAGACGAAGTTTTTTATGTAAGCCAAAAGTCATACAGTCCTATTGAAGATATTCTCGCTGATGCCGATTATGATGCTATCAAGCAAAAAGCTATTGAACAATTGCCTCCTAAACGCCGGATTATTTTCGAAATGTCGCGTAATAAAGAAATGAGTTACGAAGAAATAAGCAAAGAATTGAATATTTCGGTAAGTACTGTAAAAGGTCAAATGAGTAAAGCTTTGGCTGAAATCAGGACTTTTTTAGAGACTCATGGCGATGTTACACTTCTTATAATACTGTTATCTTCTCGTTGGTTAGAATAATTATTAGTTACTAATTATTGTTTTTTCTTCTCTTTTTTATTTTTTAATTCCTTTTGTTTGTTTCTGTTTTATTGTTATTTTTCTATTTTTCGAAAAAAATAATAATATAGAGTAGTACTTTTTATTTTCTCATCTGTATTATATATAAGAAAGTATATTATGCAACACGATACTCATATTCAAAATTTATTAAAAAAGTTCATCCTGAATCAATGTTCTAAGGAAGAAGTCGATCAGGTGGTACAGTATATTCAGGAATTAACAGACTCTAGCGGAATTCCATCTGTAGAAGAAGTCTTGGTAATTCTGGATAAAAAACCGGTGCTGAATGAACTTGATGTTATTCGTATTCAAAACAAAATATTAGCAACCTCTCAAGAATCAAAATCAACATTCAGAATCAAATCTTATTTTATAAAATATGCCGCCGCCGCAGTTCTTGTGGGAGCTTTAACCACAGCTTATTTCTTAAAAGATGTAAATTCTGATAAGCCAATTCCAACTGCTCCTGTAGTTGTTAAGGAAAATGTTCTTGAGCCAGGTTCTAACAAAGCGACACTTACGCTGGCAAATGGTTCGCAAGTAGCTTTAGTAAACGGTGCTTCGTTGCAAACGCAAAATGCAAAAAGCAATGGTGAAGAAATTGTTTATAATGCTAAAGAAGCAAATCCAGCTGAAATAACATACAACTACTTGACAATTCCAAGAGGAGGGAAATTTGTTATTAAATTATCTGATGGAACTCAGGTTTGGTTGAATTCAGAAACTAAATTAAAATTCCCGGTCGCTTTTATTGAAGGACAAACCAGAAAAGTAGAATTAGTATATGGAGAAGCTTATTTTGAGGTTTCGCCTAGTACCAAACATAAGGGAGCCCATTTTAAAGTACTTACTAATAAACAAGAAGTTGATGTTATAGGTACTGAATTTAATATCAAAGCTTACAAAGATGAAACTACTATTTACACCACCTTAGTCGAAGGAAAAGTAGATGTCAACATTGGAAAAGTAAAACAAAGATTAGTGCCAAATCAACAACTAAGTTTAAATAGTCTTACAAACAATTCGGTTTTGAAAAATGTAGATGTTTATAATGAAATATCTTGGAAAGAAGGTGTTTTTAGTTTCGAAAAAATTACACTTAAAGACATGACAAAAGTACTTTCCCGCTGGTATGATTTTGATTTTGTATTTAAAAATAAAGCAATTGAAAACGAAGTTTTTGATGGTGTTTTAAGAAAAAACCAAACCCTGGATGAAATTTTAAAGAGTATTAAATATTTTAAAATTATAAAAAACTATGAAATAAAAGACAAGCAAGTAATTCTGGAGTAAAAAGGAAAAAGTCTAGCATTGTTATGGAAAGCTAACTTTTTTATCTATTGTGTAACCAAACCAAACCAACCAAAAATTATGGAAATTAAAGCGCCTAATGTCTCTGTTTCTGCTAGAGAGAGACTATTTAAAACTTTTATGCGAGTATTTATCTTTTTATGGTGTACCAATGTTTTTTGCCTCACCATAGACAAAACATTTGCACAAGTAAACGTAGTTATTGAAAAAGATCAATCGGCAACAGTGTATGAGGTATTTAAAATTATAAAAGAACAAACCGATTATAATTTTGTTTATCCCCGAAAAGTTTTCAAAGACATTCCCGAAGTAAAATTAAAAAAAGGAACTATCGCTGTAACTAAATTATTAGGACAATGTTTGTCCAGTAATAATCTCAGTTTTGAGTTAACAGCTGATAATACCATTTTTATTAAAGAAAAAAGTGTAATTGTTAACGAGAAAACACAACAGAAAACAGTAACCGGAAAAATTACTGATGATTTCGGACAGCCTATTCCTGGAGTAAATGTTGTAGAAAAAGGAACTACAAACGGGGTTCAGACTGATTTTGATGGTAAATTTTCATTAAAAGTAAATAATGAAAGAGGAACTTTAGTGGTTTCTTACATTGGTTTTAAAACCAAAGAAATTGCATTAAACGGACAGGATAATCTTTCGATAAAACTAGAAGAAGACTCTGCTAAACTAGAGGAAGTAGTGGTAGTAGGGTATGGAGCTGTTAAGAAAAAAGATTTAACAGGATCTATCGTTTCTATAGGTTCAGAAAAAATAGAAGGCAGGTCAAATTCTAACGTACTTCAGTCGCTGGCAGGACAAGCAACAGGTGTTCAAATTACACAATCTCAGGGAGCTCCGGGTCTTGCGCCTACAATTAAAGTGCGTGGAGCATCTTCGATTAATGCAGGAACAACACCTTTGTATGTTATTGATGGTATTCCGTTAGAAGATAGTTCTACAAATTCAACAGATACTGGAATTACCACAGGAAGTAATTTAAGTTTTAATCGAAATCCATTGAATTTCATTAATCCTAATGATATTGAATCGATTGATATTTTAAAAGATGCTTCATCAGCAGCAATCTATGGTTCGAGAGGAGCAAATGGAGTTGTAATTATTACCACTAAGCAAGGAAAAGCAGGAAAAACGAAAATTGATGCCACTATCGAAACTGGTTTTTCTCATGTAAACCGTAAAACGGATGTGATGAATGCTTCCGAATTTATTGCATACAACACTGCTGCCAGAAATAATTCATGGGCAACTATTGTAGCTGCAAATCCATCGGCTACAAGAGGAATTAATGTAACTGTTCCTGTGGAATATTCTGATCCAGCTTGGTTAGCACGTATAGGAAATGGAACGGACTGGCAGGATGTAGCTTTTAGAACAGCACAAAACAGAAACTTTCAATTATCAGCTTCTGGTGGTAACGAAAAAACACAATTCATGGTATCATTAGGTTATCTGGATTCTGAAGGTGTTGTTGACAGAAATACTTATGACCGAATTAACATAAGATCCAATATTAAGCACAAATTTAATGACAATGTTCGTATGGCTATGAACATAGGACTTAGCCGTGCACAGGAAGCTCCTTATGGAACGGGTGGAAAAAGTGATGTAGTAAGTTTGGCTTTGCAAAGTGCGCCTATTTTTCCGTTGTATGTTGAAACCGGAAGTTTAGGTTTTAAAGATCCGGCATCTATCTGGAATACATTTGCTAAATATGGTTTGCAATTCTGGCATCCTTACTCATTAACAAGAGAAGCTTCGACTAAGAAAATAATGAATGTATCTACTATTACTTCTTATTTAGAGTGGGATATTATAAAAGATTTGACATTTAAAACATCAGCGAGTTCTAATATTGATAATACTTCTCATAATTTCTATTGGAATGCAGGACAAAACTGGGGTTACTCAGGTTGGGTTCCGGCACAGGCTGATTTTAAAACATTACAATCGAATAACTGGATTTTAGAAAATACGCTTACTTACAATAAAACATTTAATGAAGCGCATACATTAAATTTATTGGGAGGTTATTCAGCTCAGGGACAACGTACAGATACAAGTACTATGACGGCAGGTAATTTTCCGAATGATTTAGTACATACTTTGAATGCAGGTGTTGTGAATTCAGGAAATACTTTTGCAGAAGAATGGTCGTTAGTTTCTTATTTGGCCAGAGCCAATTATTCTTATAAAGGAAAGTATTTGGCAACAGCTGCAATTCGTGCCGACGGTTCTTCTCGTTTTGGAGCGAATAATAAATGGGGTTATTTCCCATCGGGATCACTTGCATGGCGTATTTCTGAGGAATCTTTCTTAAAAGATGTTTCTTGGGTTAGTAATTTAAAATTGAGATTGAGTTATGGAGCAACGGGTAATAATCAAATTCCAAATTACGGTTCCATCGGAGTATTAGGTTACAGCCCTTATGTTAGTTCAGGAACTGTACAACAAGGAATCAATACATCAAATTTTGCTGATAAGAATTTGAAATGGGAAAAAACAGGTCAGACTAACTTTGGTGTTGATTTTGGCATGTTTAACGGTCGTGTGAAATTTACAGGTGATATCTATTATTCAAGAACTAAAGATTTATTGTTGAATGTGCCTATTCCAATTCTTTCCGGTTTTTCTTCTACTTTGACAAATATTGGAGAACTTGAAAACAGAGGAGCAGAACTTAATATTAACACACAAAATTTCGATGGTAAATTTAAGTGGAGTACTGATTTGAATGTTTTTGCCAACAGAAATAAAGTCTTGAAACTGGGTACTAATGATGCTCCAATTGATATTAATGTCAGCAGTATGACCTCTCGTACAGCCGTAGGAAAACCAATAGGAATGTACTATGGTTATGTTATTGACGGTGTGATTATGTCACAAGCGGAATTAAATAGTAATGCTTATCCGGTATGGCCAGGCAGTGAAGCGGGTGATCCAAGAGTAAGAGACGTGAATAATGACGGTAAAATCGATTCTAATGACCGTACTTATTTGGGGAATAATCAAGCCGATTTTCAATGGGGTATGACCAATAATTTTTCTTATGGAGGATTTGATCTTTCTATTTTAATACGTGGTTCACAAGGTGGAGAAATTTTAAATCACAATGCGAGATACCTAAAATCAGGAGTAGGTGGAGGAAACAGAAATATGTATTCTGTTGTAAATAACTATTGGCAATCAGACGCTAATCCTGGAAACGGACAGATTCCTAAACCACGTATGTTGCCAACAACTGTTCATGATTTTGGATCTAGTTACTGGGTTGAAGACGCATCATTTGTTCGTATTCAAAATATCCGTTTAGGTTATAATTTACCAAAGTCAGTAGTTGAAAAATTCAAACTTAGTAATGTGAAGTTTTACGTGAATATGGAAAACGTACATGTATTCTCTGATTATCTAGGTTATGATCCGGAAGGTAGTACCTATCAATCAGGTGTATTGGTTGGCTTTGATTATGGTGCTTATCCAAATCCATTTACTGCAACTGCTGGAGTAAATATTAGTTTCTAACATTGGGATCAATCTTTTAAAATTTAAGAAAATGAAAAAATTAACATATATCCTCCTTTTTTGCAACTTATTCCTGTTAGGATGTAGTTCAGATTTTTTAGATAAAGCGCCTATTTCAAATGCTAACGAAGAGAATTTTTATAATTCTCAAAAAGACATTGAAACAGCAATGTGGTCTGCTTATAATTCACTTTATACCTTGTACGGACCAGAAAGTTTGCCATCACTTTACGGTGAATTAATGTCTGATAATGCTTATAGTGATAATGCTGCCGGAAGAGTGCAAGACTATGAAAGTTTTGAATTGCATACCATGGCTATTGATAATGAATTGGTACTTAATTTTTGGAACAATTATTATAAAGCCATCTATGTTGTAAATAATATTATTGCCAGTGCCGAAAAATTGGAGTTTTCTAATCGAGATGTTTTAATTGGGGAAGCGAAGTTTTTACGTGCTCTGTATTATTTTGATATGGTTCGTGCCTGGGGCGATGTGCCATTGGTAACTACTCCGTTAAGTATTGCCGATGCTTATGCACAAGGACGTACACCAAAAGATCAGGTTTATGCTCAAATTGTTACTGATCTTGATTTTGCAGCTGCTAAATTACCTGTAAAAACAAGTCAGCGTTTTGTAGGTGCTGCCACTCAGGAAGCCGCTAATACATTGCTTGGAAAAGTATATTTAACTATGGGAAATAAACCTAAAGCAGCCGAAACCTTATTGAAAGTATATGGAAAATTAAGCTTAGTGCCGTATGCTGATTTATGGGATTTAACTAAGAAAAATGGTGCGTCTTCTATTTTTGAAATCCAGTACAAAGGAGGTTTGTCAAGTCCGTATAGTTTGTATTGGGCTATGTTTTCGCCAGTTGATAACCGTGTGGTTACTGCCTGGGGAGGAGGATTTAACCAAATTAGTACTGACTTATGGAACGCTTACGAAACAGGCGATCCAAGAAAAGCAATCTCTATTCAGGATGGATATCAAACTGCCAATGGTTCACGTGTTGAGGTGAAATTCCCAATTAAATGGAGAGATACGAAAGCTCCTGTTGTTGGTCTAAGAGAAGCTGCGGATAATAACTTTATGATTCTTCGTTATGCCGATGTGCTTTTAATGCTTACCGAAGCCACTTCTGATCCAAAATACCTAAACGAAGTTCGTGCCCGTGTTGGTTTACCACTTTATGGATCTGCGGGTTATCCGGCTAAATACAATACTGTTGAGTTAGCTTTAGAACACGAAGCCCAAGTAGAATTTGCATCTGAATTTCACCGCTGGTTTGATTTAATAAGAACAGGAAGAGCCATTACAGTAATTAAGAACAGTAGCAAAAACGTTACTATTACTCAGGATGACTTATTGTTGCCAATTCCGTTTTTAGTAATTAACCAAAATCCGGGTGTAATTACTCAAAATGAAGCTTACAAATAATAAATAATATAGAGTTAGAGTTAGTTTTGGTTAGTGGAGAAAGGCTGTTTTCTTGTCGAATAGATGAGGAAGCGGTCTTTCTGTTTTTATACTGTTTTTTATTTCAAAATAGACCAATAAAAATTGGTCCAAATGAAATATACAACGGCATTATACCACATCGATTGGACTGTATTGTATTTATGTTTGGTATTACTAACTGGAATAATTCTTAAACATATAAATCCATAATAATCGTGATAAACGAATATTTAAAGGAGACAAAGCGACTATTACCGCCATAATAATAGGAATAATTCTTAAGTCGAATGTTTCTTTAAAAAAGAAGCTGGCAATAACATAAGTTGTAATTCCCTGAGCAACCGTAAGTCCGTAATTAACATACATAGCACCAAAAAAATAGCCCGGTTCTTTTTTAAATTTGTAATGACAATGCGTACAATATTCATTCATTTTTGGAAAATTAAATTTAAAGAAAATGCTTTTTTCATTAAAAATTTTCCCTTGATGACAATGAGGACAATCGTTATTCAGGATGTGAAGCAGTGTATTTGACATGATTTCTATTTTTTTTCAAAGGTATTTATTATCCATCTGCCCACTATTTTCTATATTCGCTAATAATAGGACAAAAAAGACATTCTTTAGATGAAAAAATACCCCATTTATAGTATTGAACAATTCAATTGCAATTCGGTAAACAGTGATTTATATATCAATACGTTCAAAAATCATTTACTTAATCATAGTTTTGTAGAAAAACCACATCGCCATAATTTCTATTTGTTGGTTTTTTTTACCAATGGTTCGGGAATTCATGAGGTCGATTTTGATCGTTTTGATATTCGTCCCGGAAGTGTTTTTGTTTTGCAGCCGGGACAAATGCATCATTGGATTTTATCGGAAGATATCGAAGGGTTTATTGTTTTTTATGCTGCCGAAATGTACAATTTGTACTTTGGTAAAAAAACGATCGACGAATATCCGTTTTATTTTTCGGTGCAAAATAGTCCTGAAATTGTATTGGAAAAAGAAGAAACAAAATCCATTTTGCCCTATTTCGAAAATTTGATTGCCGAAATGCAAACCAATAAAGTATTGAAACGCGACAAAATAATGAACCTATTGGATATTATTCACATTGAATTGGCCCGAAAGTATAACGAAATCAATATTCATGGAACGCATTCGTATAATATTAAAGTCAAAAACTTCGAAACGCTTTTAGAAAAAAAATACAAAGAACAAAAATCGGCGGCTTTTTATGCTTCCGAATTGAATATTACTTTGAAGCATCTGAATCGCATTTGTAATGAAATCCTAAAAAAAACAACCACCGAAGTGATTGTAGATCGGGTGATGCTCGAAGCAAAACGTATGTTGTTAGACAAAAACTGGACAGTGAACGAAATCGCCATCGAGTTAGGTTACGAAGATTACTCTTATTTTACCCGATTGTTTAAAAAACACACCACAATGACGCCTACAAATTTTCGATTATTGAAAAAAGATTAAACCTCAGTCAATAATCAAAAACAATTTCAACCAACAGGTTAAGAATTTACAGTCACTAAATCCGCCGCTTTTACAGCACGTTCTACCACTTCTTCTACAGGAGTTTCTAAAGAATCGTTTGTCAAAGCTACGCCCATTCTTCGATAAGGTCTTGAGGATGGTTTACCAAAGATTCTGAAATCGGTTTTAGCTAAGGCAGCAATTTTTTCAATTCCGGTATATGTTGGATTTGCACTGTTTTCCGAAGCCAGGATCACAGCACTTGCTCCCGTTTTTTCTAAGGTAATTTCGGCAATCGGTAAACTCAAAATCGCTCTGAGGTGCAATTCAAATTCATTGAAATTTTGCGTTCCTGCCAACGTAACCATTCCGGTATCGTGTGGTCGTGGGGACAATTCAGAGAAATAAACGCCATCATCGGCTAAGAAAAATTCAACACCAAAAAGTCCAGCGCCACCTAAGGCTTCGGTAACTTTTTCAGCCATGTCCTGGGCTTCGTATAAATCCTTATCAGAAATTCGGGCAGGTTGCCAGCTTTCATGATAATCGCCACGTTCTTGTCGGTGACCAATTGGCGCACAGAATAAAGTACGATTATTGTTTTGTGTTACAGTCAATAAAGTAATCTCCGAATTGAATTTTACAAAAGCTTCCACAATTACTTCTACCACATCACCACGCGAACCTGCAACGGCATACTCCCAGGCTTTTTCAATGTCAGCTTCGGTTTTGATTGTAGATTGTCCTTTTCCTGACGAAGACATTAATGGTTTTACCACACAAGGAATCCCAACTTCGAGAACGCCTTTTCGTAACTCTTGGGCTGTTGTGGCATAACGGTATTCGGCCGTTTTTAATCCTAATTCTTTAGCAGCTAAGTCACGAATGGCTTTACGATTCATTGTAAAGTTGGCCGCCTTAGCCGATGGAACAACTGTAATACCTTGTTTTTCGTAATCGTAAAAACGTTCGGTACGGATAGCTTCTATTTCGGGAACAATGAAATCAGGATTATGTTTGGCAACCACTTTGTCTAAAGCATCGCTGTCAAGCATATTAATCACTTCAAAAGCATGAGCGACTTGCATAGCAGGTGCATTTTCATAACTGTCAACTGCAATTACGGTTTGTCCGATGCGTTGTGCAGCGATTACAAATTCTTTACCAAGTTCGCCTGAGCCGAGAAGAAGGATTTTTGCCATTTTTATTTTTTTAAACCATTAAGGAATTAAGAAATTGAAGTTTATTGTATTCTTATAAAACTTAACTTTCTGAATGGTTTCATTTTTTCAATAAGGTTAAGTCCAAAATTTTGAAAAACAAAAATAGTTTAAAATTTGGAGTGTTGCTACTTCAAATTTTAAACTATTTTCACAGAGCAGAACAACTCTAAGTATAAGCGAATCGCGTTGCAAACGCTCGGTTTTGTGTTTTGTCTGTACGTAGGTACTCGTTGTAAACGAGCACCAGTATGGATAAAATGAGATTATTGGTCTTGAAACTGAGCGGTAATATTGAATCCAACTTATTGCTAAAATTTTTTTAAGAAGTTTATTTATTTCTAAAGATTAAATATTTCAAGGCATTGGTTGACCAAAGTGCCCATAAAATCAATACGGGCTGAAATAGCAATCGTATAAAACGTTTTTGATCAGTGTCTAAACCAAAAGCACTAATTCCATTATTGTATTGGGAGATATTTCCTGGAAACACAAGCACATAGAATAGCGCTAATACAATCCCGATTTGAATACGATATTTAGCTATAAAAATCATTCCCAGTCCCAAAGCAATTTCTACAATTCCCGACGACACTACTACAAAATCTACAAAAGCGGGATCTCTAGGCAACCATAGTGGCACTTGAGCGACAAATTCCTGACGCTGAAAAGTGAGATGACCTACTCCTGCAAGTATCATAAAGGCGCCAAGGATAATTTTGAAAATATCTTGAAATAATGAGGTTTTCATATCATTTTTTAAAAGTAGTGTATTAAAAAATAAAGTTTAGTAAATATAAAATGACCTCAGCAAACCTGAGGTCATTTGTAGTATGCTGTCATTTGTAGTATGCTTAAGTTTTAATTATTTAGTTTTAACTTCATTAAAACTGCTTTAATTGAGCCTAGTTGTTTTCTGATAAGTTCAATTTGGTTTGGAGAAAGTTCTTCTTGTTTTAAAGCCATTTCATATTTTTCAATAGCCGCTTCTTCTCCAGTAGTGCAGGCATTAATAATAGATTCCGTATCATTACTTGTAAAAGTAGCTTTTATGTCAATCCAGGCACGGTGTAAGGCTCCTAATGGTCCGCCTCCGGCAGTATCAGTTGATTTTCCTAGTCTGTTGATTTCATCCTGAAGTTCAGTAATAAATGATGCACGCTCGCGGGCATAATTGGTGAAATTCGATTTAATCATTGCATCTTCTACATGTTCTGCAGCATTAGTGTATCCTAGTTTTCCGTCTTCCAAAATAGCAATTAATCCCTCTAATGTGCTTACAATTTCTTTTCTAGTATCTTCTGTATTTGTCATAATGTTGATTTTTAATTATTGTTATATCACAAAGATGACAATAGTGGCTGTCTTCATTTTACACTATTTTCAATTGTTTTTATAGAATTTCGGAATCTAAAAAAGCCTCAGTATGAATTACTGAGGCTTTTTTAATCGGAAATATTTATTTAGGAGTTACAACATTTGGCTGGGCTTGTGGCTCCATATCTGTTCCCAAATAAAAACTCGGATGCGGTGGCTGATTGTAAGCCGAGTTTTGCCAGGCAATAGCAAGCCTATATTGAGTGTCGTGCATCAAAGTGTATAATTTATGATCGGTAGGAATGTTAGTAGTATAAATTCGAATAGCAGAATTATCGTCTTTTCGGAAAATTACTTCTTCGCGCCAGTCGCCAAAAAGATCAGCACTTAAACAAGGTGTTGATTTTGTACCATTATTTGATCTAAAACCAGTAGCGGTCAGCAAATTAACGCTTTTAGAATTGGTATAATCCCATTTGTCAATTCGGTTTGAGTTTAATAACTCTCTGCTTAAATCGCCATCCCACCAAATCGCAAAATTCATCGATGGTTTATTGGTGGCAATTTGATTTCCTTTACAATCGTATAAATTTCCCACAGCTCCCCAGCATTCATAACCTTTGTGTCGGGGATCAATATCGGCAGCCAAACCTCGGCCTACATCAATATTTTCTCCATTCACGCCCCATAAAGGTTCTCCTGTTTTAGCATCTCTAAATTCGAGTCCGTAACCTTTATAACTGCGTGGTGACTCGTGGCACTGCCATACTTCCTGCCCGGGACGATCAGGGTCCATATCGGTCATGTGTAAAGAATCGCCGTGACCTAATCCGTTCGCGTATAATTTTGTTCCATCGTCATCAATAGCGCTACTACCGTTGCATATTTCATCTTTTCCATCACCATCTACATCGCCCACAGTCATTTGGTGATTGCCTTGTCCACGGGCATCTCTGTTTTCAGCATCGTTACTGTCAAAAATCCATCGTTTAGAAAGTTTGTTATCTCTCCAGTCCCAGGCAACACGTACGAGTCTGGTGTAATAACCGCGTCCCATTACTAAACTAGGTTTTTCTCCATCAAGGTAAGCAACGGCAGCAATAAAACGATCAACACGATTCCCGCGATTGTCTCCCCACTCTGAACCATCTCCGCCGCGTGCAGGAAGATAGTCGGTAGTTGCCATCGCTTTTCCGGTTAATCCATTGAAAACGGTTAAAAATTCTGGTCCGGATAAAATAAAACCATTCGTATTTCTATAATCGGCGGTTGCTGATCCTATAACTGTTCCTGTACCATCGATAGTCCCGTCGGCAGTTTTACAGGCTATTTCGGCTTTACCATCCGAATCTAAATCATATACCATAAATTGGGTGTAATGAGCTCCGGCACGAATGTTTTTGCCTAAGTCAATTCGCCAAAGCAAAGTTCCATCTAAGCGGTAACAATCAATAAATACATTCCCTGTATATCCGCTATGCGAATTGTCATGAGCATTCGATGGATCCCATTTTACAAAAATTTCATATTGTCCGTCGCCATCTACATCGCCTACACTGGAATCGCCTACGCTATAGGTGTACGAACGACCGTCAGGAGTGGTTCCGCCAGCGGGAATTTGCATAGGAATATCTAAATATTGATTTTCCCAAACGGAAACAGTTTCTGAAGCGGCTTCTTCGACACCATTAATAATAGCACGAATGTAATACTTGCCATCAGTAGTGATTTCGTGAGTGAAATTTGTAGTAGAAGTAAATGGACTTCCAGTTACTTTTTTGTCATTGCAATACAAATTGTAGCTTACGTCAGTCGGTTCAGTTCCCAGCATACGCCAGTTCACATACACCTGATTCGGATTTAAGCGCATGGCAACGAGACCACGATTGAGTTTTTCTACTATTCGCTGTGCCTGCATTTGCGAACTAATTCCGAAAACTAATAAGAGTAGAAATGATAATTTTCTAAGAAAATTGGAAGTAATTTTTTTATTCATAATTGGTTATAGGGTTGGTTGATTTCGGCGCATTTATCACAAAATTAATGCCAAAAAAAGCCTCAAGTTTCCTTGAGGCTTTATATAAATGAAAACATTTTGACTATCCTGCCAAAGCATCTTTAATTCTTTTTAATGCTTCTTTCAACAATTCGTCGCTAGTTGCATAAGAAAAACGAATACAGTTAGGGTTACCAAAAGCATCACCAGTTACTGTAGCAACATTGGCTTCAGCCAAAAGATACATCGATACGTCGTTTGCATCTTTAATTTCAGTTCCTTTTAATGTTTTTCCGAAGAAAGAAGAAACGTCTGGGAATACATAGAAAGCTCCTTCCGGAACGTTGATTTTGATTCCTGGGATTTCTTTTAATAATCCAACAACTAAATCTCTACGGCTGTGGAAAGCCTTAACCATGTGGTTTAATACAGATGGATCAGCATCTACAGCAGTAATAGTAGCACGTTGAGCGATAGAGTTAGCTCCTGAAGTTACCTGTCCTTGAATTTTAGTACAAGCCTTAGCAATAAATTCCGGTGCTCCAATGTATCCAATTCTGTATCCTGTCATAGCAAAAGCTTTAGCAACTCCGTTTACAGTGATTGTTCTGTCGAATAATCCCGGGATAGAAGCGATACTGCAAAAAGTTCCTGAGAAATTGATATGCTCATAGATTTCGTCAGCAACGATGTATATGTTTGGATATTTTTCTAAAACTTTACCAAGTGCAGTTAATTCTTCACGGCTGTAAACAGATCCTGAAGGATTACAAGGAGAAGAAAACCACATCATTTTAGTTTTAGGTGTGATAGCAGCTTCTAATTGTTCTGGTGTGATTTTGAAATCAGTTTCTACAGAAGTTGGGACTTCTACAGGAACTCCGCCTGATAATTTTACGATTTCGAAGTAAGAAACCCAGTAAGGTGCTGGTAAGATTACTTCGTCACCATCGTTTAACATTACCTGTGCAATGTTGTATAAAGATTGTTTAGCTCCTGTAGAAACTACAATTTGAGATGGTTTGTAATCTAAACCGTTATCTCTTTTGAATTTTCTGCAGATAGCATCTTTCAATTCAGCATATCCGTCAACCGGAGAATATGTGCTGTAGTTTTCGTCAATCGCTTTTTTAGCGGCTTCTTTGATGAAATCCGGCGTGTTAAAGTCAGGTTCTCCTAAACTTAAACTGATAATGTCTTTACCTTGCGCTTTTAATTCTCTAGCCAAAGCTGCCATTGCTAATGTTTGTGATGTAGCAAGATTGTTAATTCTGTCTGAAAGTGGATTACTCATTAATAAAGTGTTGATTGCCCTAAAATCCTTTTTTTGAACCAAGGGAGGTTAATTATTTGTTTTAATTAATTATTATTGAAAACACAAAAAGTGTCTGTTTATTTTATTTTTAAGCCATTTCTGGTTTCGTTCCTAATTCTTTTAAATGTCTGAAATGCGCAATCACAGCACTTCTCATGGTTTTGTATTCGTAATACGGCAGGTTACATTCCTGTGCCGTTTCACGAACAATTTTTGCAATTTTTCCATAATGGATATGACTGATATTCGGGAAAATATGATGTTCAATCTGATGATTTAAACCTCCGGTGTACCAGTTTACGATTTTGTTTTTTGGAGCAAAATTAGTAGTGGTAAACAATTGGTGAATCGCCCAGGTGTTTTCCATTTCGCCTAATTCATTTGGAGTAGGATTTTCTACTTCATCAACCACATGAGCTAATTGGAATACAATACTCAAAATTAGTCCTGCTGTATAATGCATGACAAAGAATCCCACTAAAACTTTCCACCACACAATTCCAATTAAAATTGGCATTACAATCCAGATAGCAACGTAAATTATCTTAGTAATAATTAAAGTAGTCCATAAAATTTTAGGACTTTTAGGTTCACCATACGATAATTTTCTTTTGATATAGTTTTTCATTTGCTTAAAATCAGTTGTAATTGCCCAATTAAAAGTTAATAAACCGTATAGAAAAACAGAATAATAATGTTGAAAACGATGAAAACGATACCAAGGTGCACTTTTAGTAAAACGGATAATTCTACCGGCTTCTAAATCTTCGTCATGTCCCGGAATGTTAGTGTAAGTATGGTGTAAAACATTATGTTGCACCTGCCAGTTATATACATTTCCGGCAAGAACATAAATAGTCCCACCCATTATTTTGTTGACCCAGGTTTTATTCGAATAAGAACCGTGATTACCATCGTGCATTACATTCATTCCTAATCCCGCCATGCCTATTCCCATAACAATGGTTAAAAGCAGGTGTGCCCAAAAAGGCATATCAAGCGTAAGAATTAAAAAATAAGGAACTAAGAAAACGGTGAAAAGAATAACCGCTTTTAAATGGAGTTTCCAGTTACCTGCTTTTGAAATATTATTTTCTTTGAAATAGTTGTTTACCCGCGAGTTAAGCGTTCTAAAGAACTTTAGTTTGTCTTGCTTAGCAAATGTAGGTGCGGTCGTATTCATAATTATTCAAAATAGCGTTCAAAGATAATTATTTATAAATTTTAACTTGGCAAAATTGAGTTAAATATTTCAAACTTAAAAATAGTACTTTTGTTAAAAATTTAAAACGATGGACGAGATTCTAAGCTATTTCCCAGATTTAACCGATACTCAAAAAGAACAATTCCAAAAACTGGATTCTTTATACCACGACTGGAACGAAAAAATAAATGTCATTTCCCGAAAAGATATTGATTCATTATATACAAAACATGTACTGCATTCTTTAGGAATTGCTAAAATCATGAAGTTTGAACCCGGAACTTATGTGCTTGATGTAGGAACTGGAGGTGGATTTCCAGGAATTCCGTTAGCGATTTTATTTCCGGAAACCCGTTTTTATCTGATTGATGTAATTGCTAAAAAAATAAAAGTGGTACAGGGAGTTGCTGATGCTTTAGGTTTGAAAAATGTAAAAGCAGAGCAAATCAGAGCCGAAAATGTAAAAGGTGATTTCGATTTTATTGTAAGCCGTGCGGTAACAAATATGCCTGATTTTGTTTCCTGGATAAAAACCAAAATCAAAAAACAACACAAACACGAACTGAAAAACGGAATTCTGTATTTAAAAGGTGGTGATTTAACCGAAGAGTTAAAAGACTTTCCAAAAGCAACACAATATGATCTAGCCGAACATTTTAAAGATGAATTTTTTGAAACTAAGAAAGTGGTGCATTTGCCATTAAAATTCACAGTATAATAGATTTTTAAAGATAGGTTTTGAAAGCTCCATTTTAATAAAAGTGGGGCTTTTTTATTAGACTAATTTTAGTAGTAACGTTAAATTAATATTATAGACAGTACAAATTTTTATCTTTGGAGATAGAATAATAAATAATAATGGATAGAAGAAAATTTTTCAGAAGTGGCTCTTTGTTTACACTAGGTGCGGCAGTTATTAATCCTTTTCAGAGTTCGGCTGCTATTTTAGATATAGATTCTGTAAATAAAAATAAGAAAGCCAAAAATATTATATTTCTGGTAAGTGACGGAATGAGTACCGGAACGCTTAATATGACCGATTTGTATTTAAACAGAAAAACAGCTAAAGGTTCTAATTGGTTACAATTATATAAAGACAATAAAGTTTCCAGAGCTTTGATGGATACAGCTTCGGCAAGTTCTATTGTGACCGATTCTTCTGCAGGAAGTTCTTCATGGGGCGGAGGTTTTAGAGTAAATAATGGAGCTTTGAATGTGAGTCCGAGTGGTGAATCTCATTTACCAATTTGGCAAAAATTCAAAAAAGCAGGAAAAATGGCGGGCTGTGTAACAACAGTTCCCATAACGCATGCAACTCCGGCGGGTTTTTGTGTTAATAGTAAAAGTAGAAATGCACAGGACGATATTGCTGAACAATATTTAGAACTAGGTTTTGATATTATGATGGGAGGCGGAGCTAATTATTTCAGCCCGGAATTAAGAAAGGACAAGAAAGATATGTATGCTGCTTATACGGCAAAAGGTTATCAGGTTGTAAAAACAAAAGCAGAGATGGAATTGGCATCGAATTCAAAACCTGTTTTTGGTGTTTTTTCAGATGATGCGCTTCCTTATTATGTGGATAGAAATAGTGATGATAATTTAAAAAAGACGATTCCGAGTCTTGCTGAAATGTCTCAAAAAGCAATCGACAGAATGAAAGATCATAAAAATGGTTTTGTGTTGCAGATTGAAAGTGGAAAAGTGGATTGGGCTGCTCATGGTAATGATATTGCAGGATTGATTAACGATCAGATTGAATTTGATGAAGCGGTAAAAGTGGCGATAGATTTTGCCGAAAAAGATAAAGAAACATTAGTAATTATTACTACAGATCATGGAAATGCAAATCCCGGAATTATTTATGGCAAAAATGCCAATGATAATTTTGACAGCATTCAGAAATATACGCAAACGAATGAGTGGATTTTGAATCAGATAAAACCAGATTCCTCAATTTCACAGGTCAAAGAAATTATTGAAAAAGCAAATGGGCATTCCGTTTCTGATGAAGATGCTAAATATGTATTGAGTTACTACGACGGATTACATAAAGAAGATGGATTATATAATTACAAAAAATTGCCTTATAAAGCTTTCGCAGAAATGCAGGGAAAAATAAATTCGGTAGGCTGGATTAGTATGGATCATTCTGCGGATTATGTTGAAATGGCGATGTTTGGTCCCGGAAGTGAACTTTTAAAGCCTTTTGTGAAAAATACCGATTTGCATTATTTAATGCTGCAGGCAGCTGAAGTGGAAAATAAATTCTAATCAGCTTTCATATTAAATAGGTAAAAAAATGCCGAAACTTAATTAAAAAAATCGGCATTTTTTATACTCTAAAAATCTGACTTCTCAATTCTGAAATCTGATTCTATTCTCTTAAAAAAGGGTATCTGTAATTTTCCGGAGAAACAAATACTTCTTTAATTGTTCTTGGCGAAACCCAACGCAATAAATTCATTGCCGAACCCGCTTTGTCATTCGTTCCCGAAGCTCTGGCACCACCAAAAGGCTGTTGTCCTACAACGGCTCCGGTACATTTATCATTGATGTATAGGTTTCCTGAAGCATTTTGGAGTTTCATTGTTGCTTCTTCAATGGCATAACGATTCTGACTGAAAATGGCTCCTGTAAGTGCATATTCTGAAGTTTGGTCTATCAATTCCAAAGTTTCTAACCAATTTGCATCTTCGTAAACGTAAATGGTTAAAATAGGTCCGAATAATTCGGTTTCCATAGTAACATATTTTGGATTTGTCGTAAGGATTACTGTAGGTTCAACAAAATAACCAACCGATTTGTCGTAATTTCCTCCAATGATAATTTCGGCATCGGCATCTTTTTTAGCACGCTCAATATAAGAAGCTAATTTGTCGAAAGAAGCTTCGTGGATCACAGCAGTAATGAAATTGCTGAAATCCTCAGGTGAACCCATTTTCATCGATTGAATGTCGGTTGTCAATTGTTCTTTCACATCAGGCCATAAACTTTTTGGAATATAAACTCTCGAAGCTGCCGAACATTTTTGGCCCTGAAATTCGAATGCACCACGTACAATTCCGGTTACAGCTTGCTTTACATTGGCAGATGGATGTACTATAACGAAATCTTTTCCGCCAGTTTCGCCTACAATTCTTGGATAGGTTTTATAATGATGAATGTTTGTCCCAATTTTTGCCCAAAGATCTTTGAATACAAAGGTCGATCCTGTGTAATGTAATCCGGCAAAATCACGACTTGCCAAAATAGTATTGGTAATCATAGCTGCATCTCCAAAAACTACATTGATGACGCCATCCGGAAGTCCGGCTTCTTTGAAAATTTCGATAATAATTTTTGCCGAAAAAACTTGGCTGTCACTTGGCTTCCAAACTACTACATTTCCCATCATAGCAGCACTCGCAGGAAGATTAGCAGCAATGGCGGTAAAATTAAAAGGAGTGATGGCGTAAACAAAACCTTCCAACGGACGGTATTCTACCCGATTCCATATAGTAGATTCAGATGTAGGTTGATCGGCATAAATTTGGGTCATGAATTCTACGTTGAAACGCAAAAAATCAATTAACTCACAGGAAGCGTCAATCTCGGCCTGATGGATATTTTTAGATTGCCCAATCATAGTTGCTGCATTGATTCTCGCTCTGTAAGGTCCGGCAATTAACTCGGCTGCTTTTAGAAAAATAGCTGCACGCTGTTCCCAAGCCATATTTACCCATGCTTTTCTTGATTCCAGTGCATTTGCAATAGCCTCTTCGACATGATTTTTTTCAGCCAGATGATAACTTCCTACTATATGTTTATGATCGTGAGGAGGAGTAATGTTTCTGGTATTTCCGGTCCTGATTTCTTTGTTTCCAATGTATAGCGGAACATCAACTGATTCATTCCACATTTTTTTGTATGCAGCTAAAACGGCTTCTTTTTCCGGAGAATTAGGAGCGTAATTTTTTACGGGTTCGTTTATAGCTTTAGGTACTTTAAAAAATCCTTTTAGCATATTGAGGTATTTTAAATTATTGAAATAGTAATGTACTCAAATGTACAAAGGTTGTTTTTGATTCTATCACAACACAATATTAAATATTGTAATTTAATAAATTAATCGTGCGAAATTGTAAAATAATTAAAGTAGGGAAGAAGTAAATTTGGTAGAAATGAGGGCAATTTGTTTGCTGTAAAAGTATTGTTTATGAAAATTCCGCTTTTAGCTTTTAACGACAAAGGAATTTACTGCCAGCAGGCCGATGTGTATCTTGATCCCTGGCGTCCTGTAAAAAATGCCATCATCACACACGGTCATGCCGATCATTCTCGCTGGGGACATCAAAACTATATTACGCATCATACTAATATTCCGATTATTCGTCATCGATTGGGCGAAATAAATGTGACCGGAAAAGAGTGGGGAGAAACTTTTGTCATTAATAATGTAAAATTTTCTCTGCATCCTGCCGGACATATTATTGGAAGTTCACAAATAAGAGTTGAACATAAAGGCGAAGTCTGGGTTTTTACAGGAGATTATAAAACGGAAAATGACTGGATTTCTACGCCGTATGAAACCGTAAAATGCCACACTTTCATTACCGAATGTACTTTTGGATTACCGGCTTTTAACTGGGCACCACAGGCAGAAGTAATCACAGATATCAATAATTGGTGGGCGGAGAATAAGGCAGAAGGAAAAACCTCTATTCTTTTTGGATATTCTCTAGGGAAAGCACAACGGCTTTTAAAATATTTAGATACCGATATTGGAAAAATTTACACACATGGTGCGATTGAAAATATGACTAATGTTTTACGACCGATGGTTGATTTTCCATCAACAACTTTAATAACCCGCGAAACCAAAAAAGAAGAGCTTTTAGGTAATATCGTCCTTGCTCCCCCAAGTGCACATGGAAGTATCTGGATCAGGAAAATGACGCCATTTGTAACCGGAGCCGCAAGTGGTTGGATGGCTTTTCGCGGAGCCAGACGAAGACGTGCCATTGACAGAGGTTTTGTCTTGAGCGATCATTGTGATTGGTATTCACTTTTGGACAGTATCAAAGCGACCGGAGCAGAAAAAGTAATCTGTACACATGGTTATACGGATATTTTTTCCAAATACTTAAGGGAATTGGGCTACGACGCCAGAACCGAAAAAACACAATACGAAGGCGAAGCGGCAGAAATGGAAAAAGATGAAAAAGAAGTTGTATTCGAAAAAAATGAAACTCCGGATGTTTCTAAAAATAAGGAACTGTAGATGAAAAATTTTGCCCAACTCATAAAGACACTCGACAGTTCAAATAAAACAAACGTAAAAGTTGATGCACTGACGACGTATTTTAAAAATGCATCGCCGGAAGATAAAGTATGGACAATTGCGATTTTGTCACATCGTCGTCCACCGAGACCTGTTAATACGACTTTATTGCGAATTTGGGCAAATGAATTGGCGAATATTCCACTTTGGCTTTTTGAGGAAAGTTATCACATTGTGGGTGATCTAGCCGAAACTATCGCTTTGATTATTCCAACAACCAAAGAACATTCGGATAAAAGTTTAACTGAATACCTTCAGGAAATTATTGCCTTAAAAAAGAAATCAGATGCTGAGAAAAAAGAATATTTACACGAGAATTGGCTAGCGCTGAATTATTATGAACGCTTTGTTTTTACCAAATTAATTACCGGAAGTTTACGAATCGGCGTAAGCCAAAAATTAATGACCCGAGCATTGTCGAAAGCAGAAGATGTTGATGAAGATGCTTTGGCTTATAAATTAATGGGAAATTGGGATCCGAATACAATCACTTTTCAGGAATTGATTCTGGATGAAAAAAGTTCAGATTATTTATCCAAACCTTATCCATTTTATCTGGCGTATCCAATTGAAGGGGAAGTCGATAGTCTGGGAAATCCGGAAGACTGGTCAATTGAACATAAATGGGATGGTATTCGCTCACAGACCATTATTCGTGAAAACGAAATTTACGTCTGGTCAAGAGGCGAGGAGCTGGTTACCGATAAATATCCCGAGTTTCAATCTTTCATCGGAATTATTCCGGACGGAACTGTAATTGATGCTGAAATTTTAGCTTTTCCAGAAAATGAAATAGGAACTTTTAATGATTTACAAGCCAGAATTGGACGTAAAACTATTTCGGCATCTTTACTTGAAAAAGTGCCTGTGATTTTGAAAGCCTACGATATTTTAGAATGGGAAGGTCAGGATATTCGACGTTTACCCTATTCAGAAAGAAGATTATTACTGGAACAATTGTATGATTCGATTAAAGATAGGACTCCTCATTTTCAGTTGTCAGAAAGAGTTTTACTCCATTCCTGGGAAGATGTTACGGCTGAGAGAATGCGTGCCCGCGAAATGAAAAGCGAAGGTTTGATGATAAAACGCAACGATTCAACTTATCAGGTGGGAAGAAAAAAAGGTGACTGGTGGAAATGGAAAATTGAACCTTTGGTAATTGATGCTGTTTTAACCTATGCGATGAGAGGTCATGGTAGAAGATCTAATCTTTTCACTGATTATACTTTTGCGCTTTGGCAGACCAATGATAATGGCGAAAGAGAATTAGTAACCTTTGCAAAAGCCTATTCCGGTTTAACCGATGCAGAATTTAGAAAGGTAGATGACTTTATAAAGAAAAATACCTTGGAACGTTTCGGTCCCGTGCGTAGTGTAACCCCGGAATTGGTTTTCGAAATAGGCTTTGAAGGAATTGCATTATCGAAAAGGCACAAAAGTGGAGTGGCAACAAGATTTCCAAGAATTTTGAGATGGCGACACGATAAAAAAATTGAAGATGCTAATTCAATTGAAGATTTAAAAAATATGATTTCATAATTGATGAACAGAGACGAACTATATGCAATTGCCGAAAACTGGTTTCATGATCAGGGTTGGAAAGCTTTTCCGTTCCAAACCCAGACCTGGACTGCTTTTTTGCAGGGGAAAAACGGTTTATTAAACGCACCAACAGGAAGCGGAAAAACCTATGCCTTATGGTTTCCGATAGTTCTTGATTACATGAAAAAAAATCCGGATTATAAAACCAAACACAAGCCCGGATTGAAAGCCATCTGGATTACGCCTTTACGGGCACTTTCTGTTGAAATAAAGCAAGCTGCGGACAGAATTATTGAAGATTTAGATTTGCCAATGACGGTTGGAATCCGCTCAGGAGATACTTCGCAAAGTGAAAGAGGAAAGCAAAGCAAAAAAATGCCTGATTTACTCGTTACAACGCCTGAAAGCCTGCAATTACTTTTGGCATCCAAAGAATTTGCTAAGACTTTTGCCAGTTGTTCTGCGATTGTAGTTGATGAATGGCACGAATTATTAGGAACAAAACGTGGTGTTCAGATGGAACTGGCTTTGTCCCGATTAAAAACAGTTGCTCCCAAAATGCGAATTTGGGGTATATCGGCAACAATAGGAAATCTGGAATTGGCGCAACAGGTATTGTTAGGTGTAAATTCGGAAGTTTACAATAATTCGGTTTTGATTAAAGCCCACATCAATAAAAAAATAAAAGTGCTTTCGATACTACCTGAAAAAATGGACAGTTATCCCTGGCGTGGTCATATGGGATTACATCTGATTGATGAGGTTGCTAAAATAATAAGGAAAAGCAAAACGACTTTAATTTTTACCAATGTTCGTTCTGCCTGCGAAATGTGGTTTCAGGCGATATTAGAAAAATATCCGGAATTTGCCGGAGAAATGGCGATGCATCACGGAAGCATTAGCAGGGAAACTCGTTTATGGGTTGAAAATGCCATCAGAAATGAAGAATTAAAAGTCGTAGTTTGTACGTCAAGTCTGGATTTAGGAGTCGATTTTGCTCCTGTTGAAACCATTATTCAGGTTGGCGGACCAAAAGGTGTTGCACGATTTTTACAACGAGCAGGACGAAGCGGTCACCAACCGGGAAAAGAAAGTGTGATTTACTTTTTGGCAACTCACGCCATAGAATTGATTGAAGCTTCTGCACTTAAAAAAGCGGTTGCCAAAACTATTGTTGAAGACAGAATTCCGTATTTAAACAGTTGGGATGTTTTGGTACAATATCTGAATACATTGGCTGTTTCTGATGGATTTTTTCCTGATCAAATTTTTAAAGAGGTTCGGCAAACGTTCTGTTATCAAAACATTACAAAAGAAAACTGGAACTGGATTCTGAATTTTATTACTAACGGAAGTCAGAGCCTTCAGGCGTATGATGAATTCAAAAAAGTAGAAATAGAAGAAGATGGTCGTTATAAAATCAACAGCCGACTAATTGCGATGCATCACCGAATGCAGATAGGAACTATTGTAGGCGATGCTTCATTAAACGTGAAGTTTTTAAGCGGAGGTTATATCGGAAATATTGAAGAATGGTTTGCTTCAAAATTACAACCGGGAGATGTTTTTACCTTTGCCGGAAAAAGATTGGAATTGTTTCGTGTAAAAAACATGCAGGTATTAGTTCGAAAAGCAGATCCCAAAAAAGAATCCAGAACAGTAAGCTGGATGGGTGGAAGGATGGCACTTTCAGTGCAAATGAGCGAATTGCTTCGGGAAGAATTGTATGCTGCAAACAGCGATAATCTAACTCCGGAATTAAAAGCTTTGCAGCCTATTTTTGAAAGACAGCGAAAAGAAAGTATTGTTCCGGATGCTGATGAATTTCTCATAGAAACTTTTAAAACCAGAGAAGGCTATCATGCTGTTTTTTATCTTTTTGAAGGTCGGTTTGTGCATGAAGCTTTAGCGAGTATTTTGTCGTATCGAATTAGTTTATTGTCTCCGATTACTTTTTCGCTGGCTTATAACGATTATGGTTTTGAGTTGCTCTCTGATCAGGAAATTGACATGCAGTCGGTTTTTGATAATAATTTGTTTTCTACCGAATATGTACACCATGATTTGCAGAAGAGTCTCAATTTAACCGAAATGGCGAGAAGAAAATTCAGGGATATCACCGTAATCGCCGGATTGGTTTTTACTGGAATGCCCGGAAGACCAGTTAAAACCAAACATTTGCAAAGTGGATCCCAATTGCTTTTTGAAGTGTTTAGGGATTATGAACCTGATAATTTATTGCTCCAGCAGGCTTACATAGAAACATTTGAACATCAGCTGGAAGAAGGACGTTTGATTCAGGCTTTGGAAAGAGTGAATCAGCAAACGATAGTCTGGAAACAATGTAAAAAACCAACGCCGTTTAGTTTTCCGATTATTACAGACCGATTAAGAGAAAAATTATCCAGCGAGACATTGGCAGAAAGAATCAAAAAAATGACAGCCAGTTACATGAAATAATCAGATATGAGAATTATAATTAATAATCAAAATTTTGTTTTACATCCTTGTGGTGCTGCTTTTTGGGAAGAAAAGAAAATACTCCTAATTTCTGATCTGCATCTGGGGAAAATTGCGCATTTCAGAAAATACGGGATGGCGATTCCGGAGCGGGCGATTCCGGAAAATTTTAACCGGCTAAACAATATTTTGGAATTATTTGATGCTGAAACTATTATTTTTCTTGGCGATTTATTTCATAGTAAAATCAATAATGAATGGAATTTATTTTCAGACTGGACCAGAACAATTACCCAACAACTTATTTTGGTAGAAGGGAATCACGACATTATTTCGAAAAAATATTATACCGATTTGAATATCGAAATTCGTTCAGAAATTATAATCGATGATTTTCTGCTGACGCATCATCCAACAGAAAAGGAAAATTTATTTAATTTTTGCGGACACATTCATCCCGGAATTAAACTAAAAGGTTTGGGAAAACAATTTTTAAGTTTGTCTTGTTTTTTTAAAAAACCGAATCAGTTAATTTTTCCCGCTTTTGGAGAATTTACAGGCAATTTTCATCTAATTCCTGAAGAAAATGACAAGGTATATGCTCTTATAAAAGATGAGGTAATCGAAATAAAAAACTAAATTAATTCAATGCAAAAGGAGCACACAGTCTAAAATTAGGAATGATTACTTTGAAAGTTTTTGTATTGGTAAAGTTAATCATGTTGAAATGTCCTTTCATGGCGCCATAAGGAGATGAAAGTAAACAGCCTGAACTATAAGTATGATTTTCTCCAGGTTTTAGAACTGGTTTTTTACCAATGATTCCTTCACCATCGACAATTTCGATATTGTTTAAAGAATCGAAAATCTCCCAATGGCGGGAAGTTAGCTGTACTGAATCTTTACTGTGGTTTTCGATTGTGATATGGTAACTAAAGGCAAAGTGGATTTTGTAGTTTTTGAAGTAAGTGCCTTCAAAACTAGTCAAAACCGTAATTTTTATGCCTCTTGTTATTTGAGAAACCATGAATAAAGTATTAAATCAGTGTTTAATAGGGTCAAAATTACAAAATTTTCATTTGCTTTCGTTTATTTTTAAATCTTTTTTTAATTTATGATATTTAACGAGTTAGCTGTTCCTTTTCCAATTACTCTATCATAACGTCCTGTGTTTTCCCGATAGTAAACTAAAACAGTATATTCGTTTTCAGTTTGATAGAAATTGCCGTCAATCGCATTTTCATTATCAATGTTTCCTTTGCTATCAGCAACAACATATTTGAAATTAGTAAAACCTTGTTTAATCAAAATGGCTTTTTCATAAATTCCTTTTTTCTCGTTGTAATCCATTTTATATTCTGGTGACAGACTGAAATTATTAAACATTCCGTTAATGTAAATGTTATTATTTAATCGATAAGTGGGTGTCGAAAGACTAAAATAAATCCAGGCATAATCAGCTTCAATATCATTGTTAGTGGCATTTGTGTTTTTTACAACAAAATTTCCATTGATATCTTCAAACAAAGTATAAGGCGAATTGGCTCTGGAATTATTAGTATGTAGCAAGCAATTATAAATGTCAGTGCTGGAATCTACACGGGCGATATTATTTGCTGCTATTCGGATGTCTTTGTTTTCGAAATAAAGATATTCGTTACCAGCCCAAAATTGCGTTTCAGTATCGTATTTATAGATTAGGTCGTTGCCAATGGTGTATTGGGGTTTGATGTTTTTTATTTCGGTATTAAAATCACCATTTTGAATCAGGCTCACTTTTACATTTTTCAAAGGATTTTGAAAATTAATACTGGCTGATTTTACCGAAAAGTCTAAGTTTTGTTTGTATTCGATAATACTAACATTTCTAGCTCTTTTTATTTGTAGAGGCACAGTTGCAACACTTTCAAAAAGGATAAATTTTCTTGAAAAAACGATATCTCTGTCTTCATTAAGGATTTTAAGAATGTAGTTTCCGCTTAGTTTTAATTGTTGTGTAAACTGGTTTGGGAAACTTAAATTGTAATGCGAATAAATTTGTAAGGTATTGAATGAATTCAGGTAGTTTTGAATTCTCTGATTGTCAAATCCCTGTAAATATTCGTTTTTTGGAATATTCGACGGAACCCAGTTATAATCACAATGAACAATTTCGTAATAATAATTAGCTTCGTTACCAAAAAGATCATCAAACTGAAATTGAAAATTACTTCCTAATTCGAAAATAGGGACAACATTTTGACTGTTTTGTACAAAAGAAACTGTTTTTATATGGTATGGAGGAATTATTTCGGTTTGTACCTGAGCTGTTAGCTGAGTAAAAACAAATAAAAAGAGAATCTTACAAATGAAAAATTTAGGCATAATAATACGATTGCTATAGTGTAAATATAACAAATTAAGTAAGGAATTAGTATGCCTTTTAAGATGATCTTTAGTTTATTTAAAACAAACTGGGATAATTTCTCCTGGTGCCAGACAATATTTGGTTACCAATTCGGGAGCAATTGTATTCGTGTAATCTTCTTCGATTACTTTAAAACCAATGCTTCTTAATTTGTCAAAATAATCACGGCCATAAATACGTACGTGGTCGTATTGTCCAAAAATTTTTGCACGTTCTTTTTGATCAGTAATAGAATCATCTGCAAATGTAACATCGAGATTCAAATCCTGCGGAATTTGTAAAATAGCCATTCCGCCCGGTTTTAAAACACGATACAATTCCTGCATAGCTTTAGTATCATCTGGAATGTGTTCTAAAACGTGATTGCAAAGTATTACATCGTATTGATTGTCTTCAAACGGAAGGTTACAAATATCTGCTTTTACATCTGCCAAAGGCGAAAATAAATCAGTAGTGGTATAATTAAGATTTTTTTGCTTTCGAAACAATTTATAGAAAGCTTGTTCCGGAGCAAAATGTAAAACTTTCTTTGGAGCTGTAAAAAAATCAGTTTTCTCATTAAGATATAACCAAAGTAAACGGTGTCTTTCTAATGAAAGTGTACTTGGCGAAAGCACATTGTTTCTTTGCTTTTCATATCCGTAAGGCAACATCGATTTGAAGCTTTTTCCATCAATAGGATCAGTGAAATTAGTACCTCTTAATGAAAAAGCAATAACGGGACGCGCCACATAACTCAAACGAATTAATAATGGACGAGGAATAGTATTTAAAACTAATTTGAAGAGTTTTTTCATGGTTATTACACGGAGACTCGCAAAGCTATCACAGAGATTCGCAGAGTTTTTTAAATATTTGTGTTCGAATTAATAAAACGTTTTATACTATTTCTTAAAATTTTTGAATTGTAATTGATTAATAGTCCGTATGGATAATTCCCTAATTTTAGATAGGTAAGTATTTGAGCAAAATGCACAGATGTGTAATTCTCGACTATTTTTAATTCAATTACTAATTTATCTTCAACTAGTAAATCAATTTTGTAACCTTGGTTGAGTTCAATTTCTTTATATGTAATAGGTAATGATAACTCCTTTTCAACTTTTAGTCCTGCTTTTTGCAGTTCATAAAATAAACATGCTTGGTAAGCTGATTCTAAAAGTCCTGGTCCTAATTCTCGATGAACTTCAATTGCTAATCCAATAACTTTATAAGAAAGTGCATTTAATTCTTCGCTTAACTCTAAATTGGTATTTTCTTCCATTTATCCGAATCTTTTATTAAATCTTTGCGAATCTCTGTGCTTCCTCTGATGGTCTCTGCGAAATAGCTTATGTGAAATCTGTATCTGATGTATTTAGATCACTAATGGAATTTTTCTAAACTCATCTTCTTCATTGCTTTCAATTCCTAAAGCTTTATAAATGTAAGCATAAGTAGAAAGTAATTCTGGTTTTCCGTCAACAAGCGCAACATCATGTTCAAAGTGAGCCGATGGTTTTCCATCAGCAGTAAGGATTGTCCAGCCGTCTTTTAATTGTTTGATATTGCGTGTTCCCTGATTAATCATCGGTTCTAAGGCAATTACCATTCCTTCAACAAAAAGTTTTCCGCGACCTTTTTTACCATAATTAGGCATTTCAGGATCTTCGTGCATTTTTTGTCCAAGACCATGACCTACAAGCTCACGAACTACTCCGTAACCATGACCTTCTGTATATTTTTGAATAGCATTACCAACATCTTCTACACGATTTCCAGCTTTGAATTCGCGCATTCCTACGTATAAAGATTCTTTAGTAACCTGTAATAATTTTTTAGTTTCCGGAGCTACTTCGCCTACTTCAAAAGTATAGGCGTGGTCACCGTGAAAACCATTTTTGTAAGCACCACAATCAATAGAGATAATGTCTCCGCTTACAAGAGGAGTATTGTTTGGGATTCCGTGTACTACCTGAGCATTTGGACTCATACAAAGAGAATTTGGAAAACCATATAAGCCAAGAAAACTTGGTTCAGCTCCATGATCTCTGATAAAAGTTTCGGCTAATTTGTCAAGGTGTAAAGTAGTAACTCCTTCTTTAACTTCAGAAGCCAACATTCCTAATGTTTTTGATACGATTAATGCACTTTCGCGCATTAATTCTATTTCTTCACGTGATTTTACTATAATCATATTTTGTATTTTCAGTTGGCAAAAGTACAATTTTATAAATTATTTAATCCGGATTAGCCATTATTTTAAAAAGCTCTGAATTTGAAATGAAAAAACGGTTCTCTAAAGCTATTCTTGAAAGCTGTGCACTGACTAAATTATTCTCGCGGGTATTGATTAAAAACAGTGAACTTTCGCCAAAAGAAAACAACTTTTCTTCTGATTTTAACATTACCGAATTATCTTCTACCAGACTCTTAATTAATTTGCTTTGTTCCAATAAAGACTCAATTTCCATTTTTTGAGCATTGATTTTATTGGTCAATTGCACTTTTTCCAAATCCATTGTGTATTGTGTTTCCTGCACTTTGAATTTGGCTAATTTCAAACTTCCGCGTTCTTTTCTTAAAAATAAAGGGAAATAAAAATTTAAACCAATTTTGTAATCTTCAAACTGATAATTGTCAATATAACTTGGTTCCGATAAATAAGAATAAGCTAAATCTACTTTTGGTAAAAGCATATTGGCTTTTAATTTTTGGTCCACATTAAGCATGTCAATTTTACTTTGCAATGCATTAATTTTAGGATGATCTGTAATCGAAAATTCAGAATTCAGTAAATCATTGGTTTTTAATGTTTCCTGAATTGTAAATTCTAATTGTGCTTCGGGAACTAATCCGTCAGCTAATTCCAGCGGAATATTATTTTCTAACCAAAGGAAATTTGAAAGCTCTAATTTGGCTTTAGCCAATTTAAGCTGAGAATCAATTAGATTCAATGAACGGTTTTTTACAATCATTCCGGCTTCGATACTGTCAATTGCCGGTTTATCACCTTGCTCAATAAGCGATTTAATTCCTTTGAATCTAATTTCGGCATTCTTATTATATTCGCTATATAATGCAACTTCGTTAAAAGTTTTTTTCCAATTAAAATAAGCCACAGAAGCATCATACAGAACAACAATTGCCTGTAATTTTTTTTCAGCCTGACTTAATTCAATCTGAATTTTTGCTTTTCGAAGATCGGCCATTCTTTGATTAATGAACAAACCCTGTCCAAGAGGAACACTAATTCCAAGCGAAGTCAATCCTTGATTAGGAACGGTGTTTTGCGGGTTTAGATAAATACCTTCATTGTTATCAAATCCGGCTTTAATTTCGATTCCGTACCAGGTAGGAATTTTAAAACTACTGTTTAGAATAGAATAATATTCCTTGTCTTTGAATTGCTTTTTGCTGAAATCGACCTCAATTTTTGGATCAAATCCGCCTCTCGCCATCATTAAATTAGCTTGCGATCTACTGATTTCTAAGTTGGCATTTTTAACTAATGGATGATACTTTTTTACAAAGCCCAAAAATTCATTGTAACTAAGTTCTTTAGATACAGTTTGTTGAGCGGTTACAGAAACACCAAAAAATAAAAATGCTAAAAATACATGTTTCATTATTTTTTTTCTTTTGTTGTTTTAGTTGTCGGTTTGTAATAATTAGGAGGGAATCCATTTAAAACTCGCCATAATTCAAACCAAATTGGCACATTTTCTAATAAAGCAATAGTTTGTGCTCCAGCACCTATGCTTAATTGTTCCGGCCATTTGTCTTCTTTTTTGTCCGGTGCAATTAGAACACGGTATTTTCCATTGTCGCTAATAAAATTTTCGATGGCAACAATTTCACCACCAAAAGTTCCATAAGACATATTAGGCCATCCCGAAAATACAATTGTAGGCCATCCGTCAAACCAAACTCTTACTTTTTCTCCTTTGTTAATTAACGGAAGATCAATAGGGTTTACAAAAGTTTCTACAGCAATATCATATTCAGAAGGCATTATCGTAGCAATAGGAGTTCCTTCTTTGATAGTTTCTCCAATACCTGATTGCAAAGCTCTGTTGATATAACCGCTTTGTGATGCTTTGATATAATACATGCCATTACGAATACTGTAATTCGTATATTGATTTTGAAGCTTGTTAACCTGTGCATCTGTATCAAACTGACTGCTTAAAGCGGTAAATTTATCACTATTTGCTTTTGAAACTTTCTCAGCATATTCAGCGCTAATTCGGTTAATTTCAACTTTAGCATTAATTAATTCATTCTGACTGGCTAAATATTTATTTTCCTGCGTAATGATTTTAGCTTCAACTTCCTGTAATTTTAATCTTTTCTCCTCAATATCAGTCAAAGGTTTTAATCCTTCTTTGTTTAATTGAACCGAACGATTGTATTGCGTATTAGCGATGCGCAGCTGTGTTTTTACAGCGGCTAAATCCATACTGTCACTTTCTATTTTTAAAACAGCTTGTCTTATTTTATTTTGAGCTTGTTGCAGTTTTAGCACTTTTTCTCTTTCAATCGCTGCAATTTGATTAGAAAGTACATCAACTTTTGAATCATAAGATTGTAATGATTGTTGTTTAGCAATCATTTGGTTTTTAGTGTTTTGAACTAAATTAGGATCCATGTAGTCTTCTTTTGTTTCAGAGATGAACAATATAGTGTCACCTTTTTTAACAAAATCACCTTCCTGAACGTACCATTTTTCAATTCGGCCGGCAATAACACTCTGAATAGATTGTGGTCGCTGGTTTGGTTTAAGTGTGGTTACACTTCCTGATCCGGAAATAGTTTGTGTCCAAGGCAAAAGCAATGCTAATAAGCCTATTATTGAAACTCCTGCTATAATTCTGTTTAAAATTTTATAGTGAGGTCTTTTAGCTAAGTCTTTTACTGTCTGAAATCTTTCTAATGAAGGCAGTTTTGTTTTGTTGTCAGATATATTTAACATGGCTAATTATTTTTTAAATCAAGTTGAACGGAACCGTTTTGCATAATAATTCTTCTGCTGCATTTGGTTTTCCAATAATGGTTTCTTGAAGAAACAATAATGGTCCATTTATTTTCTTCAGAAGTAATGAAATCAATAACTTCATTTGCTGCTTTCTCATCCATTTTGTCTGTTGGATCTTCGTAAAACAGAATTCTTGGTTTATGAATGATACTTCTTGCTAATAATAATTTTTGGGAATTAGAAGAAGATAATTGTCTTCCTTCAGGGAAAATACGTGTATCTAAACCTTTTGGTAATGATTTTATAAATGCTGAAAGCTGTACGCCATCCAATGCCCATTTTAAATCTTCGGTCGTTATGCTTGGATCATTAAAGGTTATGTTTTCGAATAATGTTCCTTCAAATGGTGTTTCGTTATAAGTAATGCGTCCTATTTGAGAACGATATTGTTTTAAGTCTATTTTTTTAAAGGTATCATCATTTATGTAAAAAGATCCTGAGGTTTTTGGCAATGAACCTGATAAAACCCGAAGAAGTGTTGTTTTTCCAGAGCCATTTTCACCTTCTACTAATATTTTTTCTCCTTGTTCAATTTTTAGAGAAATGCCATTTAATATATTAGTGTCCTGATCAGGAAACTTAAAAGAAAGATTTTCTGTTTCTATCGAAATATTAGAATAGCAAGTGTCGCTTTGAAGTTCGCCTTCTTCTTCTAATTCTAAATCAGTTACCTGTCCTATTTTTTCAATAGAAGTAAGAACATCATAAAAGGTTTCTAATCCAAAAATTATTTTTTCTGACGAATTAATTACTAATAAAATGATGATTTCTGCAGCAACAAATTGTCCGATATTCATTTCCTGAGATAGTACTAAGAAACCTCCAATTAATAAAAGACAAGCCGTAATTACAACTTTGAAAACAATAAGCTGAGAAAACTGATTCTTGATTACATTAAAGTGTTTTTCGCGGTAATTTAGGTAATCAGTAACTAAATTATTGTTTTTTTGTAAACCGTAATTGTAGTTCAAATCATTCTTGAAACTAGAATTGTTACGGGCAATTTCCTGCAACCAGTTAGCTACTTTATATTTGAATTTAGATTCTTTTAAACTCGTTTCCAATCCGTCAGCATAAGAAAATTTGAAAATAAAATACAAAAAGATGAATAACAGAATTCCGAAAATAATAAAATATGGATGGTATAAAGACAATAAAACCAATCCAAAGATAATTTGTAAAATAGCTGCCGAAAAATCAATCAATAATTTTGAAGTTCCTTTTTGGATCGTTAATGTATCAAAAAAACGATTAGCTAATTCTGGCGGATAGCTGTTGTATATTTGATTCATTTTGATTTTTGGTAAACGCGCTCCAAAATCAAACGAAGCTCTAACGAAGATTTTTTGTTGTAAATTCTCTGTAATACGCAATTGCATTAAAGATAAAATACCAACAAGGATTACTCCAAAAACAACAAAGATAATTAATGCTACCCAAGAAGCACTTACTCTTCCTGATTGTATAAGGTTTGTAATGGCTTGGATTCCTAATGGTAACGTCAAACTGATTAATCCTGCAAAAATTGCATAGAAAAATATTTGAGAAACATCTCTTTTGTCTAGTTTAAGTAAGTTGTAAAAACGTTTTAAGGGAGTCATAATGGCTGTTTTGTTTTTTTAATTTTACATTTATCTGAGAACATTCTCAGTAAGGTTCAGGTAAAATTGGGTTGTGCTAATAGGTTCACCACAATCTGTAATTGTTTTTAAATGCTCTTTAAGAAAATGCTGGTGCAAGTTTCCTTCAACAATGGTTGAAACCAGTGATTTGGCATAAGGATATTCGGGATTTACTTCATTTACAATGGTTACAATACGGTTAATTATTCTTTCGTAGATTAAAAAAAAGCCTTCTTTGTTTTCCTGATCTACTTCTTTTGTTTGCAATGTTTTAGTGAATTCGGCAATGATAATTTTGTTTAAAATACTCTCATTGATATATTCAGTATTAGTATCTATGGTAACTTTTTCGGTTACAACTGTTATTACTTTTTTTAATTTTTCTTTGGCGTCTGTAATATTGGTTGTAGCTAAAATGAGTTTGTATTCTATCCAGCTCCAATACCAATAAGAAAGATATAATAATAGTTTGTGTTTGTTTTCAAAATAGCGATAAATCGAACTTTCGTTAGAATTGATTTTTTCGCCTAACTTTTTGAATGTAAAATTTTCGAATCCAATCTCGTCAATTAATAAAATGCTTTCCTGAAGAATCTTTTTTCCTAAAACGGATGTTTCGGGATCTTTCAGGTACAATTTTTCGTTGACTTTTATTTTTAAATTTTCGAACAAATCCATTATTTGCTTTTTTATCCGAACAAATTTAATAGTAATGCTTTTAGGATTGTGATTTTAACATTTAATTATACGAAAAAAAGAGTAATTCTAATGTTATTTTAATGTTGGTTTAATGTTGGCGCTTTTTATCATCTAAATTCGTATTAAATAATGAAAAAGGATTTTCGTTAGGATAAGAAAATCAAACATTTCGTTTGGGTTTAAAGCAAAAAAAAGCGGCTATTCGAAAGAACAGCCGCTTGGGAAATATATCGTAATTATTATTTTACTAATAAAGAATGTCTAGACATTACTATAGGTTGTGCTACTCCCATTAAGTCCAGAATTGTTGGAGCAATATCGCCTAAAACGCCGTCCTGAATGCCTATTTGATCATTGTCAACTAATATAAATGGAACAGGATTAGTCGTGTGTGCCGTATTAGGGCTTCCGTCAGGATTAATCATTGTTTCACAGTTACCGTGGTCAGCAATTACAATAGTAGAATAACCATTTGCTAATGCTGCACTAATAACTCTTTGAACGCAAATATCTACTGCTTCACAGGCTTTTATTGCTGCTTCCATAATTCCTGTGTGTCCTACCATGTCTCCATTGGCAAAATTCAGACAAACAAAATCCACTTCGCCTTTTTCAATTTCCGGTACTAAGGCATCGGTTAATTCATAAGCACTCATTTCTGGTTGTAAGTCGTAAGTAGCTACTTTTGGTGAGTTTCTTAAAATACGTGATTCTCCTTCAAAAGGAACTTCTCTACCACCGGAAAAGAAGAAAGTTACGTGCGGATATTTTTCAGTTTCGGCAATACGAATTTGTGTTTTGCCCGCTTTTTCTAAAACTTCTCCTAATGTTTCAGTGATGTTATCTTTGTTGTAAACTACTTTTACGTTTTGGTAAGTTTCGTCATAATTTGTTAATGTAACATAGTACAAATTCAATTTATGCATATTTTGTTCGTGGAAATCACGTTGCGAAAGCGCTTCTGTTAATTCACGACCTCTGTCAGTTCTGAAATTAAAGAAAATTACAACATCATCATCCTGAATTGTAGCTAATGGTTTTTGACTGCTATCAACAGCAACTAATGGTAAGATGAATTCATCTGTAATATCGTTTCCGTAGCTTGTTGCTATAGAAGTAACAATATCATGTGTTGGTGTTCCTATTCCGTTAACAACTAAATCGTAAGCAAGTTTTACTCTTTCCCAACGTTTGTCACGATCCATTGCGTAATAACGTCCAACTACCGAAGCAATTTTTACCGAAGTAGTTGCGATATAGTTTTCTAAATCCTGAATGTATTTTTTTCCTGATTTTGGATCAACATCTCTACCATCAGTAAAAGCGTGAACAAAAACTTCGTCTAAACCATAAGCCTGGCTAGCATCAATTAATCCACGTAAATGAGAAGTGTGAGAGTGAACTCCACCGTCAGAAACTAATCCTAAGAAATGAACTTTTTTATTGTTGTCTTTTGCATATTGAAAAGCGTCTTTTAAAACTTGCTCTTCGGCTAAAGTATTATTGGCTACAGCCAAATTAATCTTAGCTAAATCCTGGTAAACAATTCTTCCGGCACCAAGGTTCATGTGTCCTACTTCGCTGTTTCCCATCTGACCTTCTGGCAAACCTACATTTAGGCCATCGGTTCTAAGTTGTGCGCTAGGATATGTTTTGTAAAGACTGTTTATAAAAGGAACATTTGCATTATCAATTGCAGATACTTTAGGTTCAGGAGATTTTCCCCAACCATCCAAAATCATTAGGATTACTTTTTTGTTCATTGTTTTTAAATTTTCAGCAAAGATAAATTATTTCTAAAATCTTCGTAAGGAATAAAATGACTATTATGTGTGGAAAAATGAAGGAATAGGAAAAAATAACAATTTTATTATGTAAAGACATTTTTCTAAAATTTGTTTTTTACAGAGTTGTAATCAATAAAATACCGCAAACTAACCGAAAAAATATTGGTCATATTAGCATTAAATATACTGCCAATGTTTCTGTTCAGGCTTTGTTCAACTTTATTTGTTTCTTCCTGAGCATAATTTCTATACAATATTGATAATTGACTTCCGGGGGCAAACCACCAGGAATAGGATAAATCAAGATTCCAGGAATTGAAATTTCGATCTTTATTCATTTTAAAAGTATCATTTGGGTCAACATAACCGATACTATTTAAAGTATAGAATTCTTTATTAGACGAATAAGACCAATAGTAACGTGCGGTCAGGTTAATAGTCATCTTATCTGTTAAAGAGTATTTTCCGGTAAAATTATTTTGAAACGTTTCGGTATTTCGCTTCGCAAAAATTATATCAGCATTATCAAAAGCGACCCATCCTAAATCATTTCTTTTGTAAGTGTAGTCAATGTAATAAGCCAATGAAAGTTTATTGTTAAAACGGTATTTTGGCCCGGTATTTATGTTGAATGTAGTTCGGTTTTTTTCGTTGTATTTAATGCCTGAAAGATAAAGGTCAAAAGTAAGATTGTTGTTTTTATTAGTTTCCAATCCTATGTAACTTTCAAATCGGCTAGGGATATACACATATCTGCCCGAAGTTCGTGCTTCATAAAAATCGAAATTTTCATAAGGACTTGTGATAATTCCAAATTCTAAATAATGATTTTTTAAAGTAGTTGCTTTTAATATAGTTTTGTACCATGATTCCTGAAGTTTTCCAGTATTGTTTTGAATTTCGATATTGATTTCCTGTTCAAAATTAAAAGTATTGAAAACCTTGGTTGGATTCAAAATTCGGTAACTTCCATTGGCGTAAAAATTATGGTAATTAGTATAAAAAATGATACCTAAATCATTTACGTCATAATTTTCTGAAATGTATTTTCCGGAAACGTTATATCTGTATTTTCCGCTTGTTTTGGCAAAATCAAGATAGGTTTTAAATCCATCGTAATTATTAGCTTCGTTGATGCTACTGTATTTAAAATCTCCTTTTAGGCTGTATGTGTTTGCTTTTGTGTTTAAATCGAATACTACTCCGGCAACGTTAGCATCTCTAAAACCGCCATTACGAGTCGTGTTTGTGTTAATAAAAGACACTGACGAATTTTGTCTGAAACGCTGATCAAGAACCAGGATGTTGTAATTTGTTAATGGTTCAATTACTTCTTTTCGATCAATATTAGAATCGTTATTTTTAATTGTTGCAAAAGTTTGTTCAGTTATGGCATTTAGAAAACCTATTCCCAAACCTTTTTTAGTTCTGCCTGAAATTTTAACAGCATTGATTAAATCGACATTGCTTGGAGAATTAGTGATTTCTTCATTTTCGGCAACATTTGGTGTTTGAGTCGGAATTCCGCCAATTCGTCTCGAATAGAAAAGATTTCCAATATTAAAAAGATTTGTTCCTTCGGTAAAGAAAGGTCGGTTCTCATTAAGTTCCTGTTCAAAAGGTTCCAGATTTAATATGGCATTGTCAAATTTAGTCTGACCAAAATCAGGAACTAAGATAGCGTCTAAGGTAAAGGCGTCATTAATTCCGTATTTAATATCTAATCCGGCTTTAAATGTTTTATCAGTATTAAATGAGTCTTTTTGATAATAAGCTGAGGCATAAGGGATAAAGAATAATCTGGTAGGAGGGTTGATGTTTTCTATTCCTTCTAGTTTTCCTGATTGTGTTAATACGGCTCCAATTTTAGCATTGACATAATTCCAGGTGTATTTTTGGTTTTTTCGTTGAATTTCCCGCATGAAATTAATTCCCCATTTTTGATTTTTGTTTTTAGGAAATCGAAGTGCGGCATACGGAATTCTCATTTCGACTGTCCAGCCTGTAGCAGTTATTTTTACACTACTTTGCCAGATGGCATCCCATGAAAAATCTTCGGTTTCTTCGGTAGCTAAACAATCCATTTGTGTGCCGGCAGCACTTACAAAAAAACGATAATCCTGTTGGCCGTCATCAAAACCGTTAATATAAACTGCAAAATGATCAGCAACGCCAAAAATGTCTCGTTGGGTTAATTCTTTTTGTATTTTACTTGGTTCATTGTCATTTAAGATTGCCAAGATGTATATAGCATCATTATCATACAGTATTTTTACATCTGTCTTTTTATCCTCACTGATAACCTTACCATTATCAGGAGAAAACATAATGAAATCAGAAGCGATTTCAGCATTTTTATGCCATTCTTCTTCCTCTGCTTTTCCATCAATCGTGATATTGCCGCCTCTAGGTTTTGCTAAAAGAATTTTCTTTTGAGCAAAAGCACTTAAGTTCAATAGCGCAAATAGCCAGTAAATGGATAGTCGAAACAGCACAACGGGGGGATTAGTTTGTCGAGCAAAAATAGTAAAATAAGTACGATTAACAATTTTTTAACAGCGCATTTTGTAGTTTAAAAACTACTAACGAGTTAAAAACATCTTATAATGGCATTCTGATTTTTTTAAACTGTGCTTTTTGGCTATTTTTGCAGCCAATTATTTTTGTTTAATTAAATAGTAATCAATGATTTATAGAAGGTGTGTGTTCTTTATGGTATTGGCTTTTTTATTAATGTCTTCAAATGTATTTTTGTCTAAAGCCAATTCAGGTGCTGTTACGGTTTTAAAAAGTAATACGTTGAAAATCAATAAAGAGTTAGGTGTTGAGGGAGTTTATAATAATTTGAGTTCAAAAAATTCTAATTTACCAAAATTAGAAAGTTTTAAAGAAGCCTTAGAAGGCTTTAATAAACTAAAAGCAAAAGGTGTTGTTAGTAAAAACATTTTGACGCTAATTGATTTTAGTTTGTCAGCAAATAAAAAGCGACTTTGGGTAATTGATTTGGATTCTGAAACAGTTTTGTTTCATTCTCTTGTAGCTCACGGTCGAAATACGGGACAGGAATTTGCTAATAGTTTTTCAAATGCTGCGGAGTCTTATAAAAGCAGTTTAGGTTTTTATGTTACAGGTGAGCTGTATAATGGAAAACACGGGAGATCATTAAAATTAGATGGTCAAGAACCAGGCATTAATGATAATGCACGTAAAAGAGCAGTTGTTGTTCATGGTGCTGATTATGTTTCAGATTCTTTTATAAGAAATAATAAGCGATTAGGAAGAAGTTTAGGTTGTCCTGCAATTCCTGTTGAAATTACCGATGCTTTAATTAGTGTGATAAAAGATAAGTCATGTTTGTTTATTTACTTTCCTTCGGAATCGTATAAACAATCTTCGAAGTTGATTTAATAGTAAGAAAAGAATAGGTAAAGTAGGCTTTTGTCAATTTTATTTGAAAAAAAATGAAAGTCTAACAATTTAGTTTTAAAAAAGTTAGAATTTAATTCTAATTTTAAATGAAAATTCTACTTAAAAAATTTGTTTTAAACTTAACTTATTCTTTATATTTGCATCCGCAATGCGAAAGTAGCTCAGTTGGTAGAGCTCCAGCCTTCCAAGCTGGTTGTCGCGAGTTCGAGCCTCGTCTTTCGCTCTAAAAAAGAGTCAAAATAGTAATTTTGATTTTTTGAAATAAAACTTGTAGGGAAGCAAATAATTTGTATATTTGCAACCGTAATGCGAAAGTAGCTCAGTTGGTAGAGCTCCAGCCTTCCAAGCTGGTTGTCGCGAGTTCGAGCCTCGTCTTTCGCTCTTAAGAAACCGAAACTTATTAAGTTTCGGTTTTTTTATTGGATAAAACTCAACTCTGAGTTTGCTGTAATTTCAACGGCATCGTAATTTTTTCGAAACAATTTAGCTGTTAAGTTTCCTTTCAGGATTATTTTATTGTTTTTAATTTCGAGCCAGCTGCCTTCTTTTAATCCCAGAACGGGAAAATTATTAAATTGTAAAAATTCATTGATTCTGGTTTCACGGGTTTCTCCCATGTGTGTAGATGATAAATCAGTGTCTATAAAATGAACATTTAAATTAAACGGAATTAGTCCTAAAGTTTGAAAACTTGGAGGATAAACAATAGGCATGTCGTTTGTGGTTTGCATGCTTAATCCTGCAATGTTGCTTCCTGCGCTGGTGCCTAAATAAGGAATGCCTTTTTCGAGCGTTTCTTTTAGAGTAATCATGATTTTGTGATAGTACAATTGGCTTACCAGTAAAAAAGTATTGCCGCCACCTGTGAAAATTCCTTCTGCATTTTGAATTGCCTGTACCGGATTTTCAAATTCGTGAATTCCTTTTATATTGATATTTATTTTGGCGAAAGTCAAAGCTGTTTTTTGAGTGTATTCTTCATGAGAAATTCCGCTGGGTCTTGCGTAGGGAATAAATAATACGGTTTCGCAGTTTTTGAAAAGTGATTGTAATTCGGGTAATAAATAATCTAAATAATCGCTTCCGTGTAGGGTTGAGGTACTTGCCAGGATTAGGTTTTTCATTTTCTCTGTTTTTGTGGACTTAAAGATATAAAATCAGTTGGCGAATTGTTTTGTTTTATTAACAAATTTTTATCAGCTTCTTAGTAGCAAATTGGGATAGACTTAGTTTATTTTTACCCTTTGGAATCATGTAAAATGAGTAAAATTTTAATTTCTTTTTTTATTTTTTTCTCTGTTATTGCTTTTGGCCAGTCAACTAATTCGCTGGAGCTAAAAGGAAAGGTTGCTTCTTATATTTCTAATTTGGAAGGAATATATGTAATCAACTTACAGTCGGAACAATCTGTTTCTACAAATGAAAATGGTGATTTTGTTATAAAAGCAAATGCAGGAGATACATTGTTGTTTTCAGGAGTTCTGTTTAAGCAAAAGAAAATATTATTGTGTGAAGAAGATTTTACAAATGAAAATTTCAAAGTACATTTGGTTGCTACAGTTACTCAGCTGAATGAAGTTGTAGTTCGAAATTACAGTAATATTAATGCGGTTTCGGTAGGAATAATTTCGGCAAACAAAAAAGCATATACACCTGCAGAAAGAAAATATGCTACTGCAAGTTCGGCACGTTTAAATCCAATGGGATTAGATCCTGTTTTGAATCTTATTTCGGGTCGCAGTGCTGTGTTAAAGAAAGAAATCGCTATTGAGAAAAAAGAAGGTTATATGATTCTGCTGGAAAAAATGTTCGGTAAAGAGCATTTTATTACTAAATTGCAACTGCCTTTGGACTATATAAAAGGTTTTGAATATTATGTGGTGGATAATCAAAAATTCACAAAAATATTAGAAATGAAAAATAAGACAACCATTGAGTTTTTATTGGCAGAATTAGCTCAAAAATACAAAGCGATAATTGCCCGTGAAAATCAATAATACTTATTTATTCTTACTGCTCTTACTGTGTCAGTTTGTTTTTTGTCAAAATAATGACAGAAAAGAATTTTGCGGTTTTGTTCGTGCCGATTCCTTATCGGTAGAAGGGGTTAATATTGTTAATGAAACTTCCCAAAAGTATGCTGTAACCGATAAAAACGGCTTTTTTTTACTTTTTCTAAAAGAAGGCGATGTTCTGGTGTTTTCGGCAGTGAATCTTGTAACTTTACGTAAAAAGCTGCAAAAATCGGATTTAGATAATCCGATTTTACAAATTCAAATGCAAATAGAAAGTATTCCTCTTAAGGAAGTAATCATCAAGGAAGATTCTAAAATTTCAGCCGAAAATTTGGGAATTCTTTCGAAACCGGCAAAAAAATATACCGTTGCCGAAAGAAGGTTGTATACCGCCAGATCAGGATTGTTAGACCGTCCGCTGAACTGGATGTCAGGAAGAACTAAACAATTAAGAAAAGAATTGGCAGTTTCGGAAAAAGAGCAATTAATGGCAAAAATGGAATATCTTTTCGAAGAAAATTTCTATATTGAAACTTTAAAAATTAATAAAGATTATATCAGGGATTTTCAATTGTATTGTATTGATAATGCCGATTTTGCAAATTCATTAAAAACCAAAAACAAAACGTTGTCAAAGTTTTATATTATAACTTTGGCTAAAAATTATAATAAAATTACAGTGTATGAAAACTAAAGTAGGTGTTTTATTTTTTCTCTTTTTAGCTCAAATTTCCTTTGGTCAAATTGAAACACGAAAAAAATTGCAAGGACAGGTTCGAAATGATTTGGTTCCTGTTGAAAATGTTATTGTGTTTAATGTGAATGATAATGATGGGGTTGTAGTAAATCAATTTGGTTCGTTTGAGATATTAGCAAAAGTAAATGATACTTTGGTTTTTTCTAGTTTGTCCTTTAAGTCCAAAAAAATAGTGTTAAGTGAAGCTGATTTTATTGCTCCCAGATTGATTGTTCCTTTAGAAGTGTTTACTAATGAACTGGCAGAAGTTTTGGTTAGAGCCAAAAAAGAATTGAATCCTATTGAAGGAAATTCGCAAAGATATGTTGATTTGAAATTCTTTGATGATGCCAAATCGTCTCCTAAAAATAGAACAATGCCACCTATAGGCGGAGTAGAAAATGGAACTGATTTTGTAAGGCTTTATAAGGATGTAGTAGGCGTTTTGAGAAAAAAGAATCCTAAAAAAACCGATTTTTATAAAGAAACAACTTTTTCTGAATTTGCATTGCATAAGATTAATTATGCTTTCTTTTCAAATACGCTGCATTTAAAAGATGACGAGATTAAATTATTTTTGATTTATTGCGAAAATGACTCTAAATCCAGAGAGCTAATGCAGCCTAATGAAGAATTTAGATTGATTGATTTTTTGATTAATAAAAACAAGGAGTATCAAAAAATTACAAAGCACTAATTTGTTTTTTTTGAGAGGTAGACTGTTTTTTATTTATGAAAAAATTAAAAGTACACTTTTTTAATTTTGGTATATTTGCATTTAAAAAATATAGAATATGTTTGGTATTGGAGGAGGAGAATTAATCTTTATAATGTTTGTGGTATTGTTGCTGTTTGGTTCGGATAAAATACCAGAAATAGCAAGAACAATGGGGAAAGCTATGGCGCAATTAAAAAATGCGACAAATGACATTAAGCATGAAATTCAAAAAGGAGCTGAGGATAATGGTCTTGATGTAAAATCATTATCAGAAATGACAGGCGGTGTTAATTCTCAAATTAATAAGGTTAAAGAAGATCTTTTAGGAGATAGTCTTACGCAGGCTACTAAAATAAAAGAAGATATTGAAGATATTGCAGGTCCAGTAAAACGTAGCCGATAATGTTAGAAAAACTGGTTTCATTAGACGTACAGCTTTTTGTTTTTTTAAACGGACTAGGTTCTGAGTCATTTGACAGCTTGTGGCTTTTTATAACTAAACAAACTCATTGGACTCCACTGTTTCTATTGTTGCTTTATGTTATTTATAGCAAAATTGGTATAAAACAAACTTTGTATGTCATTTTAGCAATAGCAGTTCTTATACTTATTACTGATCAAAGTACTAATTTGGTCAAATACACGGTTCAAAGATTACGTCCTTGTAATAATCCAGATATTCAATCGGTAATGAGGATTGTGAAAAGTTCAAAATCGTTTAGCTTTTTCTCCGGGCATGCTGCTAATAGTATGGCAGCAGCAATGTTTATCTATCATTTGCTAAAACCATATTTTAAATATACTTTTCTATTGTTTTTATGGCCGTTAATTTTTGCATACAGCCGTATTTATCTAGGTTTGCATTATCCATTGGATATTCTTTGTGGTTATCTTTTTGGGATGCTAACAGGATTGTTTGTCTTTAGAGTATATCAGTTTACACAAATAAAATACTTTCCGCTTTAAGGATTTATAAAACAGAAAAACGCCTATTATAAAATTTTATAATAGGCGTTTTTCTTTAGAATACTAAATTAAAGAACTCGGCTTACTGTTAACCCATCGCGAATAGGTAGTAAAACCGTTTCTACTCTAGGATCGTCTTTTAATAGTTGATTGTATTCGAGTAATATTTTAGTGCTTGCGTCTTTTGGATTTAAAGGCTCTAAAACTTTACCGCTCCATAATACATTGTCTGAAAGAATAATTCCGCCTTTATTCATTTTTGGGACAATTAATTCAAAATAGTTGATGTAGTTTTCTTTATCAGCGTCGATAAAAACCAAATCAAATTTGATATCGAGTGTTGGGATAATATCGATTGCTTCTCCTAAATGCTGAACAATTTGGTTTCCCCAAGGTGATTTGTCAAAATGTTTTCTTTGAAAATCAACTAACTCTTCTTTGATGTCTATGGTGTGCAATTGTCCATTTTCCTGCATTCCTTCGCATAAACATAAAGCAGAATATCCTGTGTAAGTACCTATTTCGAGAATGTTTACAGGACGAATTAGTTTAGCTAGCATGCTTAAAACGCGTCCTTGAAAATGTCCGCTCAACATTCGGGGTAAAAGAATTTTTTGATAGGTTTCTTTGTTTAATGCAGCTAATAATTGAGGTTCTTTTTCAGAATGCTGTTCGATGTAATCTTCTAATTCTTGGGAAATGAAATGCATTATTCTAAACTTTTTATGGGATTGTGCAGTGAATTGAAAATTTTAATTATTCTAATTTCGTTGTTTTCGAATTGATATAAAATTTTATAATTACCTTCAATAATTCTTCTGCAATCTTTTCGGTATTCATCAATTTGAAATTGTTCAGGGTAAACAATTTGTTTTGGAGCTGCAACAATGTTTTTTAACTTAGCTTTTGAAACATTATTTTTAATTTTATTTAAATCTGATTTTGATTCTAATGACCAAATTATTTTGAGTTTATTCATTATACCAGCTATCTATTTCGTTTTCTAAATCTTCTTGCGAAATAAATCTTCCATTTTTAAAATCTTCAATTCCTTTGTCAATTTCTTGGTTGTATTGATTCAAAGTTAAAGGTTTTCCAGTTGAATCGTAAGCTACAATAGGTTCAGATACAATGTTATTTTGATTGTCTGTAAAGGCTGTATCTTCTAAATAATTATCAAAAACAGATGAAACGATACGTAATAAACGTTCGTCAGCATTTTCAATTTGCATTTGAATTTTATGTTTTAATTCCGCAACTCCCATAACTGATTGTTTTACAAAACAAAGTTACAAAATATAAGTTTGTTGCTTAGAAAAATTAAGTATAATTCAAAATTGTAATTAACTTTGCATCATGATTGAGAAAAAAGACATACGAGCCTTATCTAAAGAAGAGTTACGCGATTTTTTTGTGACTAACAGGGATAAAGCATTTCGTGGAAATCAGGTTTATGAATGGTTGTGGAGCAAAGGTGCGCACAGTTTTGAGGATATGACTAATATTTCTAAAGGAACTCGTGGTATGCTGGAAGCTAACTTTGTAATCAATCATATCAAGGTAGATACCATGCAGCGTTCAGAAGATGGAACGGTGAAAAATGCCGTGCGTTTACATGATGGTTTGGTGGTCGAATCAGTATTAATTCCTACTGAAACACGTACTACTGCCTGTGTTTCCAGTCAGGTAGGTTGTAGTTTAGATTGTAATTTTTGTGCTACAGCAAGATTGAAAAGAATGCGAAATCTGGAGCCTGGAGAAATTTATGATCAGGTTTTGGCAATCGATCGCGAAAGCCGTTTGTATTACAACCATCCGTTGTCAAATATCGTTTTTATGGGAATGGGAGAGCCATTGATGAATTATAATAATGTTATTAAGGCAATCTCTATGATTACTTCGGAAGAAGGTTTAGGGATGTCTCCAAAGCGAATTATGGTTTCTACTTCGGGAATTCCAAAAATGATTAAGAAAATGGCCGATGATGAGGTGAAATTCAAATTGGCAGTTTCGTTGCATTCGGCAATTGATGAAATCAGAGCCAGAATCATGCCTTTTAGTAAAAACTTTCCATTAGCTGATTTGCGTGAAGCTTTAGAATATTGGTATCGAAAAACTAAAAGCAAAATTTCCTATGAATATGTGGTTTGGAAAGGAATTAATGATAATAAAGCTTCGGTAGATGCTTTGGTTAAATTCTGTAAATATGTTCCTTGCAAAGTAAATTTGATTGAGTACAATCCTATTGATGATGGTGAATTCCAGCAGGCTTCGGAAGAGTCAATCAATGCTTATATCAAAGCACTTGAAGCAATTGGAGTTGTAGTGAAAGTGAGAAGAAGCCGAGGAAAAGATATTGATGCCGCTTGTGGACAATTAGCCAATAAAGAAGCATAAAAAGAGGTTTAGTTTATGAAAAAAGTTGCTGTTTTTGTTTTGAAAGCAGTATATTTGGTCTCGAATGAATATTACTTCACAAATAAAACAGCCCATTTTTAATGAAATGGAACTTTTCGAAAAAAAGTTCTACGAATCGATGACTTCAAAAGTGGCTTTGTTGAACAGAATCACTTATTACATTGTAAACCGAAAAGGAAAACAGATGCGGCCGATGTTTGTTTTTCTAACTGCAAAAATGATTTCTGGCGGAGTTGTAAACGAAAGAACCTACCGTGGAGCTTCGGTTATTGAGTTGATTCATACGGCGACTTTGGTTCATGATGACGTGGTGGATGATAGTAATCGTCGCCGTGGATTTTTTTCGATAAATGCACTTTGGAAGAATAAAATTGCTGTTCTTGTAGGCGATTATTTATTGTCAAAAGGATTACTGCTTTCTATAGATAATGGCGATTTTGATTTACTTCAAATTATTTCTGTTGCTGTTCGCGAAATGAGCGAAGGCGAATTACTCCAAATCGAAAAAGCCCGAAGATTAGATATTACCGAAAGCGTTTATTACGAAATTATCCGAAAAAAGACCGCTACACTTATTGCTGCTTGTTGTGCTCTTGGTGCCAAATCAGTTTCTGAAGATTTAGTTCAGGTGGAAAATATGCGAAAGTTTGGGGAGTTGATTGGAATGGCATTTCAAATAAAAGATGATTTGTTTGATTATACTGATGATGCCATTGGTAAACCAACCGGAATTGATATTAAAGAACAAAAAATGACTTTGCCTTTAATTCATGTTTTGAATACTTGCACTTCTAAAGAAAAATCATGGTTGATTAATTCGATTAAAAACCACAACAAAGACAAAAAAAGAGTAAAAGAAGTTATTGCTTTTGTCAAAAATAATAACGGCTTGACCTATGCCGAAAATAAAATGGTCGAATTCCAGCAGGAAGCACTTCAGTTACTAGAGAATTACCCTAATTCTGACTTTAAAGATGCTTTAATTTTGATGGTAAATTACGTGATTGAAAGAAAAAAATAAAATCATTTCAATGTCAATTTCAAAAATCAATGACAATATCAAATTTTAAATTGATGTTGAAAATTGCTATTGCCATTGCCTTTGATATTGTATCTTTGAATTTCCAAAATTATAGTCTTTAAAAAATGATTTCAAAAGCGACCATAGATACTGTTTTCGAAACTGCCCGTGTTGAGGAGGTAATTGGTGATTTTGTGCAATTGAAACGTGCAGGAAGTAATTTTAAAGGATTAAGTCCGTTTTCTGATGAGCGTTCGCCATCGTTTATGGTTTCGCCGGCTAAAGGAATTTGGAAAGATTTTAGTACAGGAAAGGGGGGGAATTCAGTTAAATTTCTGATGGAACACTCTCAGTTTACCTATCCGGAAGCCATTCGCTACTTGGCTAATAAATATAATATCGAGATTGAAGAAACCGAACAAACTGATGCTGAAAAAGCTATAACAGATGTTCGTGAAAGTATGTATTTGGTTTCGGAATTTGCCAAAGATTATTTCCATAAAACACTTTTAAATACTGAAGAAGGACAAGCCATCGGACTTTCGTACTTTAAAGAAAGAGGATTTACTTCTGAAACAATAAAGAAATTTTCGTTAGGTTACTCGCCTGAATCTTGGGATGCTTTAACTAAAGAAGCTTTGGGTAAAGGATATAAACTGGAATTTTTAGAAGGAACCGGTTTGACCATTCCTAGAGAAGACCGACCGTTTGACCGATTCAAAGGTCGTGTTATGTTTCCTATTCAGAGTATGTCAGGGAGGGTTTTGGGCTTTGGAGGTAGGATTTTAACCAATGATAAAAAAGCGGCAAAATACCTGAATTCTCCGGAAAGTGAAATTTATCATAAGAGTAAGGTTTTGTATGGTATTTTTCAGGCCAAACAATCTATTGCTAAACTTAATAATTGTTTTTTGGTCGAAGGTTATACTGATGTGATTCAGTTTAACCAATCGGGGATTGAGAATGTAGTGGCTTCTTCCGGAACTGCTTTAACGCCCGATCAAATTCGATTAATCAACCGATTGACCCGAAATATTACTGTTCTTTTTGATGGTGATGCCGCTGGACTTCGTGCTTCTGTTCGAGGGATTGATTTGATTCTGGAAGAAGGCATGAACGTAAAAGTGTGTACTTTTCCTGATGGTGATGATCCTGATAGTTTTGCTAAAAAAACTTCCTATGATGATTTAGTTGCTTATTTAGAAAACAATGCGAAAGATTTTATCCAGTTTAAAGCTTCGTTATTGATGGATGAAGCTAAGAATGATCCTATCAAGAAAGCCGATTTAATTAGAGATATGGTACAAAGTATTTCTAAAATTCCAGATCGTATTCAGCGTGAGGTTTATATTCAGGAATGTTCGCGTATTATGGATATTTCTGAGCAGGTGCTTGTTAGTACTTTGGCGCAGTTAATTCAAAAAGATGTTGCTGAGGTTGCCAAAAAACAAAAACAGGAACAAAAACCTTTTGAAGTTCATAGAAATCAGGCTCCTAAAAATGCGGGATATTCAGGTGGTGATCCGGAAGATCCTAGATTTGGACCACCAGAAGATTATCCGGGAGAACCGGGATATGCAAATGAGGCTACAGAAAAAGTAGATGTTTTGTATCGTTTAGAGCGAAAAATAATCGAAATTTTGCTTTTATATGGTAATAAAACTGAAGAGTTCGAAGATGTTTTAATGAAGACTAATGATGATGGAGAAATCGTGAATGTAACTGAAATGAAAACGTATAAAGTTTTTCAGCGCATTTATTTAAGTCTGCAGGAAGATGAGGTTGAATTAGCAAATCCTTTGTTTCGTGGAATTTTTAATGACTTGATTAATTATTATTTGCAAAACGAAAAATTCAGTTTAGAGCAGTATTTGATGCATTTATCACCAGATTACGCTCAGGAAGTAACCGATATTTTGATGGAAGATGAACGACTGGTAATGCACAATTGGGAAGGTCAAAATATTTTTCCAAAAACAAAACAGGATACGATCAGTCAAAATGTTTCAGAAACGATACTAACTATGCGTTGGTATTTAGTAGGGCGAATTATAGAAGAATTAAAAAACTCCATATCACCTGAAGCAGATAATATGGAGTCTTTAATGATGATTAGAGATTATAACGAACTTACCCGTGCTTTTTCAAAAAAACTAGGTAGAGTTATGTCTCGTTTTTAATTAAACGATCTCTAAACTTTTAGCTTTGTTTACTAAGTCAACTAAGTTAGTAACATTTAGTTTAGTTAATAAACGTAATTTGTACGTACTAATGGTTTTTTCGTTCAAACCTAAGATTTCTGCAATCTCGTGGTTTTTCTTTCCACCGCTTAAATAACGTAAAACTTCTACTTCACGGTTAGAAAGTTTACGGTATAAACGTTCGCTTTTACTTTGTTTAGCAATTAGAGCCAGGTTTTTCTTAACTGTTTCATTCATGATAATTTTACCTTGATGAACTTTAACAATAGATTGTCCTAATGTCTCTAACTTTTCTTTTTTGTGAACATATCCAGAAACTCCGGCTTTAATAGCATTTGGAGCATAAATTTGTTCAGAAAGTCCACTAAAAATGATAATTTTAGTTTTAGGGAAATTCTTTAAAAGCGATTTTACTTCAAAAATACTCGAAAGTCCTTCTAATTCTAAGTCTAAGACTAAAACGTCTATTTCCTTAGTTAAAAGTATATCTCGAATCATCAAAAAGCTACCTACATTAGCAGCGATTGATATGTCTGAATGGTCTTTGAAGTACGATTTTACTCCAAAATGCACTACCGGAAAATTATCGGCAAGACAAACTTTAATCATAATTTTTCTTTTTTTAGGGTTGTATTTGTGTGAATTATATATATAAAATTAGGTAAAAAAAAGGAACTGTACTATTTATTATGGATAAAATCGTATTAAATCCGATTAATTACACAAACTGGTATAGGATTCATCTTGTGCTGGTTAATTGTATTGAGTCTTTTGTAGATTTTAAAGACTTCTTTTTCTCTTTTAGTGTAATTGTCTGATGGGGCGTTATTTGCATCTTCCAGCATTGCCCATTCCAATTCATCATAACTTGCGCCTAATTGTTGTTCGTCTGTTTTTTCGTCTCCAAACAAACCATCAGAAGGCTGTGCAGTCAAAATAGAATCAGGAACTTTTAAATATTTAGCCAAAGCAAAAACATCTGATTTCATCAAATCGGCAATCGGACTTAAATCAACACCGCCATCGCCGTATTTTGTGTAGAATCCTACGCCAAAATCTTCTACTTTATTACCTGTTCCTGCAACTAAAAGTCCGTGAACTCCAGCGTAATAATATAAAGTAGTCATTCTTAATCGGGCGCGGGTATTAGCTAATGTTAGATTTAATTTGCTATCTTCAAAATCAGTAGGAACTTCGCTTTTAAAAGTTTCGAAAACCGATGTTAAGTCAGTATGAACACTGTTTACGTTTGGAAAACGTTTTTTTAGTTGTTCGATATGCTCTTTGGCACGACTAACATGACTTGCATGCTGATGTATTGGCATTTCTACACATAAAACCTTAAATCCGGTTTGAGCACATAAAGAGGAAGTTACAGCCGAATCAACTCCTCCGGAAATTCCTACTACAAAACCATTAACTTTTGTATTTTCGGCATAGGTTTTTAACCAATTGACAATTTGAGTGTTTACTTGATCAACGTTGATCGTGCTTATTTTAGTCATAAATAGTTCAAATTTTAGCTGTCAGGAATGTATCTTTGCACGAAATCTGAAGTAACATACTGATTATCCTAATTTAATGTTGCAAATTTAATTAAAATAAAATGAAAAGCGGTGTAATTTTCTTAGTTCTATTTTCCTTTTTTTTGTCTTGTAATACTAAAAATAATACAGAAAAAGAGATTGAAGCTATTCCGGTGGAACTTAAAGTGGTTCGATTTGATAAAATATTTTTCGAAACACCGCCTCAGGATTTACCTAAGATTCAAAAAGAGTTTCCGTTTTTCTTTCCTGCGGGAAATGATAATGCAGTTTGGTTAGAAAAAATGCAAAATCCGCTTTGGCGTGAATTGTATGCTGAAGTTCAAAAGAAATTCTCTGATTTTGATCCTTATAAAAAAGAATTGGAAACTACTTTTCAGCGAATTAAATACTATTTTCCAAGAACTAAAATGCCTAAAGTATATACGGTTATTTCCGAAATGGATTATAATAATAAAGTAATTTATGCTGATAGTTTATTGATTGTTTCTCTTGAAATGTATTTAGGTAAAGAACATAAATTTTATCAGTTTCCGGAATATTTAAAGCAAAATTTCGAACCAAAGCAATTGTTGCCTGATGCGGTTGAGAGTTTTTCTAAAAGACAAATGGCACCAGATACAGAAAAAAACTTCTTGGCAGCAATGATTTATTCAGGAAAGCAATTGTATTTAAAAGATATGCTTTTGTCAGATGATTATACTGATGAAGATAAAATAGGATATACGCCGGCACAGCTGCTTTGGTGTCAGGAAAATGAAAGTTATATGTGGCGTTATTTTATTGAAGATCAATTGTTGTATAATGATGATCCTAAATTGATTCCAAGATTTATAAGTCCTGCGCCTTTTTCTAAATTTTATTTAGAGATCGATAATGAATCACCGGGAAAGGTAGGAGCGTGGATAGGTTGGCAAATTGTTCGTTCGTATATGAAAAATAATGAAGTATCTTTGCAGCAGTTAATGCACACAAGTGCAAAAGAAATTTTTGAAAAATCGAAATATAAACCCAAGAAATAAAGTAATGTCAGATAAAAATAAATCAGAAATAAACTTTCTAGTAGAGTTAGACGAAAACCGTATTCCGGAAAAATTGTTTTGGACTGCAAAAGACGGCGGAATAGAATTAGAAGAATCAAAAGCAATTATGTTGTCTATTTGGGACAGCAAAGCAAAAGAAAGTATGCGTATTGATTTGTGGACGAAAGATATGCCTGTTGATGAAATGAAAATTTTCTTTCACCAAACTTTAGTGGCTATGTCGGATACTTTTCAGCGTGCTACAAGTGACGAAAAGATGACGGCAACAATGAGAGATTTTTGTGAATATTTTGCAGAAAAATTAGAGTTGACAAAATAGTTAAACTCCAATAAAGAAAATCCCAAATTCCAAGTTTTATAAATGGAATTTGGGATTTTTTTATTGATTATTGTTTGGGTTTTGGAATTTTTAAATTGGAATTTAGAATCCGTTGTTGTTAAAAATTTCCTGATTTACTTCGTCAATGTAGCTTAGTACTTCTTCTTTTCCGGTTCCTTCGGTTGAGGAAGTTACAAAATAAGGAGGCATTTCGGCCCAGTGGTTAGCATACATTTGTTTTTTGTAAGCAGCTACATGAGAGTCGATTTTTACCTTACTGATTTTATCAGCTTTAGTGAAAATGATGCAGAAAGGAATTTCGCTTTCGCCCATATAACTCATGAATTCAATATCGATAGCTTGTGCTTCATGTCGAATATCAATCAGTACAAAAGCACAGGCTAATTGTTCTCTTTTTTCAAAATAATCAGTAATAAACTGTTGGAAAACAGATTTAGTTTTTTTAGAAACTTTGGCGTAGCCATATCCGGGTAAATCCACTAAAAACCAGTTTTTGTTAATTAAAAAATGGTTGATTAACTGTGTTTTTCCTGGTTTTCCAGAAGTTTTTGCTAAACTTTTATGGTTAGTCAACATGTTGATTAATGATGACTTTCCTACATTAGACCTGCCTATAAAAGCATATTCCGGCAAAAAATCCTTTGGACATTTGCTTACATCTGAGTTGCTAATTACGAATTCGGCGGTATTGATTTTCATGTTTTCTTATTTAAAAAAAGCTATTTTATACCGAAGCAGCTTTTAAATTGGTTTTTGTCAGCCAGTCTTCCAGTAAATTGTTGAACTCATCCGGATGTTCCATCATTGCAGCATGTCCGCACTTATCAATCCAGTATAAGGTTGAATTTGGTAATAAATTATTGAATTCTGTTGCTACATCCGGAGGTGTTACTTTGTCATTTTTTCCCCAAATGATACAGGTTTGAACGTGCATTTTTGGTAAATCTTTAGCCATATTGTGACGAATTGCACTCTTAGCAATGGTTAAAGTTTTGATTAATTTGATGCGGTCATTTACTGTAGCGTATACTTCATCAATAATTTCCGGAGTAGCGATTTTTGGGTCATAAAATACATCTTCCGCTTTTTTCTTGATGTATTCATAATCACCTCTTTTTGGGTAACTATCGCCCATGGCGCTTTCGTAAAGTCCTGAACTTCCTGTTATTACAAGTCCTGCTACTTTTTCAGGATATACTTTTGTGTGGTATAATGCGATGTGTCCTCCTAGAGAATTTCCTAAAAGAATTACTCTGTCAAAACCTTTAAAAGTGATGAAGTCTTTTACGTATTTAGCAAAAGCTTTTACGTTAGTTTTTAGTAGGCTTTGAGTGTATATAGGTAATTCGGGAATAACAATTTTGTATCCTCTGTCAGAGAAATAATTAGCTACTCCGTCAAAGTTACTCAAACCTCCCATTAAGCCATGTAAAATGACAATAGGTATTCCTTCTCCTGCCTCGTAATAGCTGTATTTGCCTTCTTTTTTATAGTTTTTGTCCATGTGTTTGGATGCGAATTTCAATTTCGACAAATATAGTATATATTCAGTTAAAAAGAATTTTTGACAAGTTTTTTTGAGGTTAATATTCTGGATTTTGTTTGGGTTTATTAACAATCAGGTTTGTTGTTTCTGTCGATTACTGCATTTTTTTTATAAAATTAACTTAGTCTTTATGGGTTGTAAAAAGAGTGTACTAATGGTAACTTTTGCTAAATAAATAGCAGGTCTTGTAAGAAAAGAGAATTGAGCTAATCTTCTGATAGTCTAAAAATTACCGGTTTTAGGTTTGAAGTGGGTAAACTTATCAACAAAGTGGTAAAAAGTGGTAAAAGGTGGTAAAATTTTTTATATTTTTGCTGTATATCATTTAAAGCGATTCTTTTGAATACAATTGTAGGGACATACGAGTGTAAAGTTGATGCTAAAGGGAGGATTTTGTTGCCTGCTCCTTTAAAAAAGCAATTGGCTTCCTCTCTTCAGGACGGTTTTGTCTTGAAGCGTTCCTTGTTTCAACCGTGTTTGGAGTTGTATCCAATGGAAGAATGGAATTTAATGATGCAAAAAATCAACAAGCTTAACCGTTTTGTTAAAAAGAACAACGACTTTATTCGCAAGTTTACAGCTGGCGTTAAGGTAGTTGAGATTGATGCTTTGGGACGTTTATTGGTTCCAAAAGATTTGGTAACATTTGCCAGTATTGCTAAAGATGTTGTTTTTTCATCGGCGGTAAATATTGTAGAGATTTGGGATAAAGATTTGTATGAGCAGTCAATAGATGATGGAGTTGATTTTGCAGATTTGGCTGAAGAGGTAATGGGTAATATAAATGATGACAACAATGGAATATCATAATCCAGTTTTGCTTAAAGAAACGGTAGATGGCTTAAATATTAAGCCTGATGGAGTATATGTAGACGTGACTTTTGGCGGTGGTGGTCATTCGAAAGAGATTTTGAGTAGGTTAGGTCCTAATGGGAAATTATTTGCTTTTGATCAGGACGAAGATGCGCTTGCTAATGCGTTGCCTGATGAACGATTTGTTTTGATAAATGAAAATTTCAGACATATAAAACGCTTCTTGCGGTTTTACGGAGCAAGAACGGTGGATGGGATTTTAGGAGATTTAGGAGTTTCTTCTCATCAGTTTGATGTGCCTGAAAGAGGTTTTTCTACCCGATTTGATGCGGAATTAGATATGAGAATGAGTCAGAAAAATGATCTTAATGCTTATAAGGTAGTTAATGAATATGATGATGCTAATTTAAGAAGAGTTTTTCTTGATTACGGCGAATTGAAAAATGCACCTGCTCTGTCAAGAACAATTATTGAAGCAAGAGAACGTCGACCTATAAAAACTACTGATGAATTGAAGGAAGTTTTAGCGAAATATTTACCTGAAAAAGTTCGAAATAAAGTTTTGGCTCAAATTTATCAGGCCATTCGAATTGAAGTAAATCAGGAAATGGATGTTTTAAAAGAATTTTTAGAACAATCATTAGAAATTTTGAATCCACAAGGAAGATTAAGTGTGATTTCGTATCATTCTCTGGAAGACCGTCTGGTAAAAAGATTCATGAAAAACGGTATGTTTGAAGGAGAGCCTGAGCGTGATTTTTTTGGAAATTTTTCAGTTCCGTTTAAGCTTGTTGGGAAATTAATTGTTCCGAATAACGAAGAGATTAAAATTAATAATAGAGCAAGAAGTGCCAAATTAAGAATTGCCGAAAAGATTTAGATAAACCATGAAAACGAGTATTTATAATCTATTAAAAGCAAGATTTTTAATCGATGAAGATGCGATAAAGAATTGGCGTTTTATTGTTTTTTTGATTGCTCTGGCAATTATAATGATTGCAAACACACAGCGTTACGAACAAAAAGTGTTTAAAATAGCCGAATTAACTTCGGAAGTAAAGGAAATGCGTTCTGAATTTGTAGACAGACGCTCAGAATTAATGAAATTGAGAATGGAATCGACTGTTTCTGAAAAAATGTTAGAGAAAGAAATTTACCCGTCAACAGTACCGCCTGTTAAGATAAAAGTAAAAGATGTAGAAGAAAAAAGTTTCCTGGAAAAATTATGGCAGTAGATGATAAATACATATCGTACCGAATTTATCTGGTTGCTTTTGCTATTTTTTTGATGGCATTAGCAATTGCTGTTAAACTGACCAATATTCAATGGGTTGAAGGAGATTATTACAGAGAATTAGCTAAGGAAAGAACCGTTAAAAATTTTGTTATTCCTGCTAATAAAGGAAATATCTATTCTGCTGACGGAAGTTTGCTGGCGACTTCAATTCCTAAATATATCATTCGTTTTGATGCTTTGGCGCCAAGCAAAATTGCTTTTGATGAAAATGTAAATGCATTATCTGATTCATTGGCAACTGTTTTAGGAAAATCAGCAGGTTTTTATCAAAATGAATTAAGAAAAGCCAGAGCAAATAAAAACCGTTATTTTTTAGTTGCCAGAGATTTAAGCTATACTGATTATATGAAAATAAAGGGTTTTCCTTTATTTGAACTTGGACCTTACAAAGGCGGAATTATAGTCGATCAAAAAACTGTGCGTGAGCATCCTATTGGTAAAATTGCAGAAAGAACCATTGGTTATGAAAGGCAATATCAACAAGGACATTCAGATGGAAAAGGAATCGAATGGGCATACAAAGATTACCTGAATGGTAAAGATGGGCGAATTTTAAAACAAAAAATCGCTAAAGGACAATGGAAGCCTATTCGTGATGTTAATGAGGTAGATCCTCAGGATGGATACGATGTGATTTCAACCATTGACGTTTATATTCAGGATATTGCGCATCATGCTTTATTGAAACAATTACAGGATTATCAGGCAGATCACGGTTGTGTTGTGGTGATGGAATCACATACAGGACAAGTAAAAGCAATTTCTAATTTAGGAAGAGCTAATGACGGAACGTATTATGAAACGACTAATTATGCTGTAGCCGAATCGCACGAGCCAGGTTCAACTTTTAAATTGGTTGATTTAATGACGATTCTGGAAGATAAAGTTGCCGATACAAGTACAGTTTATGATACTAAGGGAGGAATTATAAAATATTCGGGTAAGTCAGTAAGAGATTCACATGAAGGAGGATATGGTAAAATTTCTTTGGCACGTGGTTTCGAATTATCGTCAAATACTGTTTTAGTACAGGCGGTGTATGATAATTACAAAAACAATCCGTCTAAGTTTGTAAATCGTGTCAATTCTTATGGTTTGAATAAGCGATTGAACATGGATTTTAAAGGAGAAGGACGTCCATTTATTCCGCAGCCCACAGATAAAAACTGGTCTAATATTTCATTGCCTTGGATGGCTTTTGGATATGGGGTTTCGGTTACGCCAATGCAAACTTTAGCCTATTATAATGCTGTTGCTAATAATGGAGTGATGGTAAAACCACAATTTGTTTCTGAAATTAAGGAATGGAACAGAACCATTAAAAAGATGGAACCTGAGGTTATTAATCCTAGAATTTGCTCGCAGGAAACTCTTTTGAAACTGAAAGAAGTTTTGAAAAACGTGGTTAAAAAAGGAACAGGTTCTAAGTTGTATTCTAAAGATTTTTCTATGGCAGGAAAAACGGGTACAGCTCAGGTAAATTATGGTAAAAGAGACGGAACAGGTTTGTATTATGCGTCGTCATTTGTGGGGTATTTTCCAGCCGATCATCCTAAATATTCGTGTATCGTAGTGGTTCATAAACCTAATACAGCAAAAAATAATTATTACGGTGCCGATGTTGCCGGTCCGGTTTTTAAACGAATAGCACAAAAGATATTTACCGAAGTTCCTTCGACAAATGAAATCAAGAGACTGGATAAAAAGATTCCAAAGCAGGAAGCAAATTACAACGAGTATTACGCAAAGCTTCAAAAATCGCAACAAAGAATTCCTGATGTAAAGGGAATGCCGGGAATGGATGCGATTGCCTTGTTAGAAAACTTAGGAATGAAAGTAAGAACCAACGGTATAGGAAAAGTTAAAAAACAATCGCTTCAGGCGGGTCAAAATATTATAAAAAACACAACTATAACTTTAGAATTATTGTGATAAAATTAAAAGACATATTATATAGAGTAGCAATTGAAGCGGTTCATGGATCGACAGATATTGCCATCGGGAAATTGGATTTTGATTCTAGAAAAATCGAAGCTAATGATGTGTTTATTGCTATTCGGGGGGCAATTTCTGATGGACATGATTATATTCAGAAAGCTATCGATTTAGGAGCAAAAGCAATTATATGTGATACTTTTCCGGAGACATTTGTTAGCGAAGTTAGCTATGTTCAGGTTAATGATACTAATAAAGCATTGGCTTTTATGGCAGCTAATTATTTTGGAAATCCATCTGAAAAATTAAAATTAGTTGGTATTACAGGTACTAATGGTAAAACAACAATTGCTTCTTTATTGTATCAATTATTTAAAAAAGCAGGATTTAAAGTTGGTTTACTTTCTACAGTAAAAATATTGGTTGATGATGTAGAGTATAAAGCAACCCATACAACACCAGATTCAATTACAATTAATCATTTTTTAAACGAAATGCTTAATGCAGGTGTAGAATATTGTTTTATGGAAGTGAGTTCGCACGGAATTCATCAAAAACGTACCGAAGCTTTGCATTTTAAAGGTGGAGTTTTTACTAATCTATCACACGATCATTTAGATTATCACGCCACTTTTGCTGAATATAGAGATGTTAAAAAATCTTTTTTTGATCATTTGCCAAAAACTGCTTTTGCCATTTCTAATATAGATGACAAGAATGGAGCGGTAATGTTGCAAAATACCGTAGCTCAAAAAAGAACGTATGCACTAAAATCTTACGCTGATTATAAAGCACAAATTCTTGAAAATTTATTGTCGGGATCTTTACTGAAAATTGAAGGTAATGAAGTTTGGGTAAAGCTGATAGGTGTTTTTAATGCTTACAATCTTTTGGCAATTTATGCTACAGCTATCGAATTAGGAATGGATAAAATAGAAACGCTTCGTTTGCTATCGGAATTAGAAAGTGTTTCAGGAAGATTTCAATACATTGTTTCTGATTCGAATATTACTGCAATAGTTGATTATGCGCATACACCAGATGCTTTAGATAATGTATTAAAAACCATTAATGAAGTACGTACTAATAACGAACAGCTAATTACGATTGTAGGTTGTGGTGGGAACAGAGATAAGACAAAACGACCTGTAATGGCGCAAATTGCTTCTGAATTGAGTAATCAAACCATCTTAACTTCTGATAATCCAAGAGATGAAGATCCGGATGTAATTATTAGCGAAATGGAGCAAGGTGTCGCTCCGCAAAATCATAAAAAAGTATTTGCTGTAACCGATAGAAAACAGGCAATAAAAATTGCTTGTCAATTGGCTAAGCCCAATGATATTATTTTAATAGCAGGAAAAGGACACGAAACATATCAGGAAATTAAAGGAGTTCGTGCTCATTTTGATGATATGGAAACGGTTAAGGAAATTTTAGAAGAACTTCATAAATAGTAAAAAGATGCTGTATTACTTATTTGATTATTTGAACAAAACATTGAATATTTCCGGAACAGGAGTTTTTCAATACATCACATTTAGATCGTCATTAGCCTTTATTCTTTCGTTATTGTTATCTACAATTTACGGAAAAAGAGTGATTAGCTTTTTACAGAGGCAGCAGGTAGGTGAAACGATTAGAGAACTTGGTTTAAAAGGACAAAATGAGAAAGCAGGAACTCCTACTATGGGGGGATTGATTATCATATTTGCGACTTTAATTCCTGTTTTTCTGTTTGCTAAATTGCATAATATCTATGTGGTTTTATTGATTGTTACCACTTTATGGATGGGGACAATTGGTTTTGTAGATGATTATATCAAGATTTTCAAAAAAGATAAAGAAGGACTAAAAGGAATTTTTAAAGTTTTTGGACAGGTTGGACTAGGGTTAATTGTAGGTTGTGTTTTGTATTTCAATCCACAAGTGACTGTTCGAACTGATACTGGGAAAATAGACGTTTTTAGACAAACAACAGAAACGGTTGTTGTTCCTGCAGGTATTGAAGAAAAATCGACAGCTACTACAATTCCGTTTTTCAAAAATAATGAATTTGATTATGCCGAAGTTTTAGCCTGGACAGGTGATGGATATGAAAAATGGGCTTGGTTAATCTATATTCCGGTAGTAATTTTTATCATTACAGCAGTTTCAAATGGAGCTAATTTAACTGATGGTATTGACGGACTCGCAGCAGGAACTTCGGCGATTTCGGTCTTGGCGCTCGCGATTTTTACATTCGTTTCAGGGAATATTATTTTTTCTAATTATCTCAACATTATGTATATCCCAAATTCGGGAGAAATGACCGTCTTTATAGCCGCATTTGTTGGAGCACTGATAGGATTTCTTTGGTACAATTCTTATCCGGCTTCGGTTTTTATGGGAGATACAGGAAGTTTAACCATTGGAGGAATCATTGCAGTATTAGCCATTGCGGTTCGAAAAGAATTATTGATTCCATTATTATGCGGAATCTTTTTGGTCGAAAATTTCTCAGTCGTGTTACAAGTGAGTTATTTTAAATATACTAAGAAGCGTTTTGGCGAAGGCCGAAGAATTTTCCTGATGTCGCCATTACATCACCATTATCAAAAGAAAGGTTATCATGAAAGTAAGATTGTTACCCGATTTTGGATTGTAGCTATTTTATTAGCCATTCTTTCAATTGTGACCCTAAAATTAAGATAGTATGAGATTAGTAGTTTTAGGCGGAGGCGAAAGCGGAGTTGGAACAGCAATTCTGGCAAAAGAAAAAGGATACGATGTTTTCGTATCTGATTTTGGAAAAATAAAAGATAATTACAAAGAAGTTCTTGTAAATAATGGTATCGAATGGGAAGATGAAAAACATACTGAATCCCTGATTTTAAATGCCGATGTGGTGATGAAAAGTCCGGGAATTCCTGAGAAAGCGCCCATTGTAAAAAAGCTGATTGAAAAAGGAATTCCGGTGATTTCTGAAATCGAATTTGCTGCTCCTTTTACTAAGGCAATTACGATAGGAATAACAGGAAGTAACGGAAAAACCACTACGACAATGTTAACTTATCATTTGCTAAAATCGGCAGGATTGAATGTAGGACTTGGAGGTAATATTGGGAAAAGTTTTGCTGAACAGGTTGCCGAGGATAAATACGATAGTTATGTGTTGGAATTGAGTAGTTTTCAACTGGACGGAATTATCAATTATAAGCCGCATATCGCCATTATAACTAATATAAGTCCGGATCATTTGGATCGATACGATTATAAATATGAGAATTATATTGATTCGAAATTTAGAATCACAATGAATCAGACTGAAGAAGATTATCTCATTTATGATGCAGATGACGAAGCAATTTCAGGATGGTTACAAAAGAATAAAACAAGAGCAAAATTAATTCCTTTCTCATTGACAAAAACATTCGAAGAAGGAGCCTTTATAAAAAATAACACAATGGAAGCAATAATCAATCAAGAGGAATTTAAAATGGAAACAGAATCAATTGCCTTGGAAGGAAAACATAATTTTAAAAATGCAATGGCAGCAACTTCTGTAGCTAAATTGATGCAAATTAGAAAAGCAACAATTCGCGAAAGTCTATCTAATTTTCAAGGTGTTGAGCACCGTCTTGAAAAAGTATTGAAAATCCAAAATGTAGAATATATCAATGATTCTAAAGCGACTAATGTAAATGCTACTTTCTTTGCTCTTGATAGTATGACTACGCCAACAGTTTGGATTGTAGGTGGTGTTGATAAAGGGAATGATTATAACGAACTGATGGCTTTAGTACGTGAGAAAGTAAAAGCGGTGATTTGTCTGGGTGTAGATAATAGAAAGATTATTGATGCTTTTGGTAATGTGGTTGATATTATGCTGGAAGTAAATAATATGGTTGATGCCGTAAGAATGGCGCAGCGTATCACTGAAAAAGGAGATACGGTTTTGTTGTCACCAGCTTGTGCAAGTTTTGATTTGTTTGAAAACTATGAAGACAGAGGACGTCAATTTAAAGAGGCAGTACATAATTTGTAAAAAAAGTTAGAAGTCAGGTGTTGGAAGTTAGAAGTGAATTTTTTGTTCACATAAAATAACTCACAACTCATAACTCATAACACATAAAAGAAATGAAACAACTAATTAGCAGATTAAAAGGAGATAAAGGTATTTGGTCATTTGTGGCCTTATTGGCCTTGTTTTCCTTTATGCCTGTTTTTAGTGCTAGTAGTAATTTGGCTTATTTGGGTCATGGAACAGGAAATACTTTAGGGTATTTGTTGAAACATTTGGCGCATATTGGCTGTGGTTTTGCTATTATTTATTACGTTCATAAAGTTCCTTACCATTATTTTAGATCTATTTCTAAATGGTTATTGCCTGTAGTTTGGGTAGTTCTGGCCATTACAATGATCAAAGGAACAGTAATCGGCGGAGCTAACGCAAGTAGATGGATCCAAATTCCGTTTGTGGGTATTTCGTTCCAGCCTTCGGCATTTGCAGCATTAGTGTTGTTTGTGTTTGTAGCACGTTATTTATCGAAAACCAGAACAGAACCAATCGTGTTTTTAGATTCGTTGCGAGAACTTTGGTTGCCTGTTTTTATCACTTTGATATTTATTCTGCCTTCAAATTTTTCTACTACGGCATTAATTTTTTCAATGATATTAATGTTGGTTTATATTGGGAAATATCCAATAAAATATATTGGAGTTATTGTAGGTACTGGAATTGTATTTCTTAGTTTTTTCTGGGTATTGTCTAAGGCGTTTCCAGATGCTAAATTCTTTAGCAGGGTTAGAACTTGGGAAAGCCGAATTGAAAACTTTAGCACCGATAAACCGGATGAAGATGATTACCAAATTGAAAAAGCTAAAATTGCGATTGCTTCAGGTAAAATTTACGGATTAGGACCTGGAAAAAGTGTTCAGAAAAACTTTTTGCCACAATCTTCTTCTGATTTTATTTATGCCATTATCGTTGAAGAATATGGATTAATAGGCGGTTTAGGAGTATTGTTTTTGTATCTGTTATTGCTTTTCCGTTTTGTAGTGGCTTCGCATAAAGCCAATACGCTTTTTGGGAAATTAGTCGTTATAGGGCTTGGTTTTCCAATGATTTTTCAGGCGATGATTAATATGGCTGTTGCAGTTGAATTATTGCCGGTAACAGGACAAACGCTGCCGTTAATAAGTAGTGGAGGAACTTCTATCTGGATGACTTGTATTGCATTGGGAATCATCATTGGTGTAACCAAAAAAGAAGAAGAAATCGAACAAGAGAAAAAAGAAGCGGCTAAAAGAGAAGAAGCATTGCAACGATTGATAGATGCAGAATTAGCAGCGGAAGAAGAAAAGCAACATGAGACTTATTCGATAGAAGATAAAATGTCTAATCCGATGAATGCTGTTTTGAACAAATAAATTTGATAGTAATGAAACAATATAAATTCATATTAAGTGGCGGAGGAACTGGAGGACATATCTATCCTGCAATTGCGATTGCTAATGAATTAAAATCCAGATTTCCTGATGCAGAATTCCTTTTTGTAGGAGCTCAGGATAAAATGGAAATGCAAAAAGTACCTCAGGCCGGCTATGCTATAAAAGGTTTGTGGATTGCCGGATTGCAAAGAAAATTGACATTACAAAATATGTTGTTTCCAGTTAAATTACTTGATAGTTTATGGAAATCAAGAAAAATAATAAAACAATTTAAGCCAGATGTAGTTATAGGGACGGGCGGTTTTGCAAGTGGTCCTTTGTTGCAGACAGCAAATTCGCTTGGAATTCCAACAGTAATTCAGGAGCAGAATTCTTTTCCTGGAATTACCAATAAACTGTTGAGTAAGAAAGCAAATACGATTTGTGTCGCTTACGAAAATTTAGAACGCTTTTTTCCAAAAGAGAAAATGATTCTGACAGGAAATCCGGTGCGTCAGGATTTGATTGCTATCGAAAGTAAAAGAGCCGAAGCAATTGCACATTTTAAATTAGACGCCAATAAAAAAACACTTTTGGTTCTTGGCGGAAGTTTAGGTGCCAGAAGAATCAATCAGTTAATTGAAAAAGAACTGGGAAATATTTTGGCTCAGGATGTTCAGATTATCTGGCAATGCGGAAAATTATATTTCGAAGATTATAAAAAATATAATGGAGATAACGTTCAGGTAGTAGCTTTTATCGAAAAGATGGATTTTGTGTACGCTGCAGCTGATGTGATTATTTCACGTGCAGGAGCTTCATCGGTATCGGAATTATGCATTGTTGGGAAACCTGTAATTTTTATTCCATCGCCTAATGTTGCCGAAGATCATCAAACAAAAAATGCAAAAGCTATTGTAGATAAAAAAGGTGCTTTACTTATAAAAGAATCAGATTTGAATACAGAATTCAGTTTGGTTTTTGAAGCTTTGTTAAAAGATGAAGGTAAACAAAAACAGTTAAGTGAAAATATAAAACAGCTCGCTTTGCCAGAAGCAACAAAGCAAATTGCAGATGAAATTGTGAAATTGATCAAATAGCAATAACAATGCTAATAGCAATTGGCAATGACAATAGAAAAGTAGAAATAAAATAATAACACAATGGTAATTTCAATTTTGATTTTTTGACAATTGCCATTGAAATTGAAATTAAAAATGAACTTAAACCAAATACAAAACGTTTATTTTATCGGTATCGGAGGTATTGGTATGAGTGCCTTGGCGCGCTATTTTAAGTATATTGGAAAACAAGTTTCTGGTTATGACAAAACACCAACGATTTTAACTAATGAGTTAATCGAAAGTGGAATTGATATTCATTTTGATGATGATATTAATATGATTCCAAAGGATTATTTTGTCGAAAATACCTTAGTTATCATTACACCGGCAGTTCCTAAAAGTCATGCTGAATGGAATTATTTTTTAGAGCGTGATTATCAGGTTAAAAAAAGAGCCGAAGTTTTAGGAATTATTACCAAAGATACTTTTTGTTTTGCAGTAGCGGGAACGCACGGTAAAACAACTACATCTAGTATTTTAGGCCATATTTTACATGAAAGCGGAGCCGATGTTACGGCTTTTATTGGAGGAATTGTTGAGAATTATAATTCGAATTTAATAGGAAGCGGAAAAACGGTAACGGTGGTTGAAGCAGATGAATTTGATCGTTCCTTTCTGCATTTGCATCCCAATATTGCCTGTGTGACATCAATGGATGCCGATCATTTGGATATTTACGGAACAGATGAGGCAATTAAGGAGTCTTTTACGGAATTTGCTAATAAGGTAGAAGATAAGTCAAAAATATTTGTTGCGAATGATTTGCCGCTTTCAGGAATTAGAGTTGGAGTAAATGAAGAAGCAGTTTATGATGCTTTTAATGTCAGAATCGAAGACGGAAGTTATGTTTTTGATGTAAAAACGCCTGATGGAATTTTAAAAGATTTCCGTTTTGGATTACCAGGACGACACAATTTAATGAATGCTTTAATGGCTCTTGCAATGGCAATAAATTACGGAACCCCAACCGATGCAATTGCAAAAGCCTTAGCTTCATTTAAAGGAATTAGAAGAAGATTTTCATACCAAATCAGGACTGAAAATTTAGTTTATATCGATGATTATGCACATCATCCTACTGAGATAAATGCGGTTCATCAGGCGGTAAGAGAATTGTATCCAAGCAAAAAAGTTTTGGCCGTTTTCCAACCACATCTTTTTAGCAGAACAAAGGATTTTGCTGATGATTTCGCAAAGAGTTTATCGCAGTTTGATGAAGTTTTGTTAATGGATATTTACCCTGCTCGTGAGTTGCCTATGGAAGGAGTAACTTCTGAATGGTTAATGTCCAAAATGAAAAATGAAGGAAAAAAATTGGTTTCAAAAGAAGATTTGATAGCAACGATGTTAGAAAGCGATGCTCCGGTTGTTGTAACTATTGGAGCGGGTGATATTGGTGAAATGGTGAGTGCAATTAAAACAGCTTTAAATGAAAAAAATAGTTAACTGGACAAACCTCAGATTAATCCTTATGTTGGGATTGGTTATTTTTCTTTTTTCGTTTACTTCTAAGCGAAATGAACAACGAAAAATAGCTAAAATCGCTGTTGTTTTTGTAGGAGAAAACAATATTTTTTTAAAAGAAGAAGCGGTTAATAAATTGTTAATAGAAAATTTGGGCAACCCCTTAGCTATTGGAAAAGATAAATTAGATTTGAATAAGCTGGAAAGAAAGCTGGACTCAAATGCGATGATTGACGAATCAGATGTTTTTGTAAGTGTCGATGGCGTTCTTAAAGCGGTTGTAAAGCAAAAGACTCCTGTGGCTAGAGTAATTAATGGTTCTGGATCTTTTTATGTTGATTATAAAGGTGGTAAGATGCCGCTATCCGATAATTTTACAGCTAGGGTTCCGCTGGTTTCAGGGGATATAAACACTAAGGATAAGGAGAAATTCACACAGCTGTTTCGTGTGATTTATGAAGATGAATTTTTGAAAAAAAACATCATTGCCATTCAAATTATGCCCAATGCTAGCTTAAAAATGTTCAATAGAAATTTTGATTACCAGATTGATTTTGGAAGTATGATGAATTTTGAGACAAAATTTAAGAATTATAAAGCTTTTTTTCAAAAGGCAGTTTTAGATAGTACATTGTATAAATATAAAAAGATTGATCTCAGGTTTACAAAACAAGTAGTTTGCACTAAATAATAGAAAATGGAAAAAGAGAATATTGCAGTAGGTCTAGATATAGGGACAACCAAAATCGTTGCCATGATAGGCAAGAAAAATGAGTATGGTAAGTTAGAAATTTTGGGTGTTGGAAAATCCAAAAGTCTAGGTGTGGCTAGAGGAGTGGTTAATAATATTACACAAACCATTCAGTCTATTCAGCAAGCAATTAATGAAGCAGAAAGTAATTCAGGTTATAAAATTAAAGATGTTGTTGTAGGTATCGCTGGTCAGCACATTCGCAGTATTCAGCATACTGATTATATCAGCAGAAGTAATCCTGAAGAAGTAATTGGAGGAAACGATATTCAATTACTAATTGATCAGGTTAATAAATTGGCAATGTTGCCTGGGGAAGAAATCATTCATGTTTTACCTCAGGAATTTAAAATAGATGGGCAATCTGAAATCAAAGAACCTATCGGAATGTATGGTGGACGTTTAGAATCCAGTTTTCACGTTGTAGTGGGACAGGCATCTTCTATTCGAAATGTAGGACGTTGTATTCAAAGTTCGGGTATTGAATTATCTGGATTAACATTAGAACCATTAGCTTCGTCAGATGCGGTTTTAAGTCAGGAAGAAAAAGAAGCCGGAGTTGCCTTAATCGATATTGGTGGAGGAACAACTGATTTGGCTATTTTCAAAGACGGAATTATTCGTCATACAGCAGTAATTCCTTTTGGAGGAAACGTAATTACTGATGATATCAAAGAAGGTTGTTCTATTATAGAAAAACAGGCTGAATTATTGAAAGTGAAATTCGGTTCAGCTTGGCCAGGAGAAAATAAAGACAACGAGATTGTCTCTATTCCAGGTTTAAGAGGAAGAGAGCCTAAAGAGATTTCTTTGAAAAATTTGTCTAAAATTATTCATGCCCGTGTGGTAGAAATAATTGAACAAGTTTTTAATGAAGTAAAAGCGTATGGTCATGAAGATCCAAGAAAAAAACTAATTGCAGGAATTGTATTGACTGGTGGTGGAGCTCAATTGAAGCACATTAAACAATTAGTAGAATATATTACTGGAATGGATACCAGAATTGGATATCCAAATGAGCATTTAGCAGGTAATTCAGATGAAGAATTTTCTAGTCCGTTGTATGCAACTGCTGTTGGATTAGTAATGAATAGTATTTGTAATAATACACAAAGTGCGATAAGAAAAGAAGAAGTTGTTGCACAAAAAGCGGTTTACTATCGTGAACCTGTTGTTGAAGTTGTAGAGCAATATCAGCAGGAAGTTCAGGAAGTACAAACGCAAGTGCCTGTTTTTTCTAAAAAAGAAGAGTCAACAGGAGAAAAGATTAAGCGATCTTTCTTTGATCGTTATGTTGATAAAATCAAAGATTTTTTAGATAACGCAGAGTAGTAGAAAAAGAAGAATAAAGCATAAAATATATTAATATCAAAAACCAAATAATATGACGAGCAACTCAGAATTTGGAAGTATTTCATTTGATTTACCAAAAAATCAATCAAATGTAATCAAAGTAATAGGTGTAGGTGGAGGCGGAAGTAACGCAATTAATCACATGTTCAAGCAAGGAATCAAAGGAGTTGATTTTATTGTTTGTAATACGGATTCACAAGCGTTACAAAATAGTGGCGTTCCGAATAAAATTCAGTTAGGTGTAAATCTGACAGAAGGTCTTGGAGCTGGTGCTAATCCGGATGTAGGTCAGCAATCGGCTATAGAAAGTATTGCTGATATCGAAAAGATGTTAGACCGCGGAACTAAGATGGTTTTTATTACAGCCGGAATGGGTGGTGGTACCGGAACTGGTGCAGCGCCTGTAATTGCTCAACTGGCTAAAGAAAGAGAAATTCTTACCGTAGGTATTGTGACTTTGCCTTTTGGTTTCGAAGGAAAGGTACGTCAGGAACAAGCGCTTATCGGGATAGAAAAATTACGTAAACAAGTAGATTCTTTAATTGTTATCAATAATAACAAATTAAGAGAAGTATATGGAAATCTTGGTTTCAAAGCAGGATTCTCAAAAGCAGATGAAGTTTTGGCAACAGCCTCAAGAGGAATTGCTGAAGTAATTACACATCACTATACGCAAAATATCGATTTACGTGATGCTAAAACGGTATTGGCTAATAGCGGAACAGCTATTATGGGTTCATCGGTTGCTTCAGGTGAAAACAGAGCTAAAGAGGCTATTGTTGCTGCTTTAGATTCTCCTTTGTTGAATGATAACAAAATTACAGGTGCCAAAAACGTATTGTTGCTCATCGTTTCTGGATCTAACGAAATTACCTTAGATGAAATTGGAGAAATTAATGACCATATTCAAAGTGAAGCTGGTTATAATGCTAATATCATTATGGGGGTTGGTGAAGATGAGTCATTAGGTGATGCAGTTGCTGTAACAATTATTGCTACAGGATTTGATATTGAACAACAAAACGGAATTGTAAATACAGAGCCTAAAAAAATCATTCATACCTTAGAAGATGAGCAAAAAATTGTTCATAATCTAATTAATAATACTGTTGCAGGTTTTGATTTAGATATTGATAAACCGGTAAGTAATATTACTGAAGATCGCGTTGTTTTTGATTTAATTGATGACGAAGAAGAAGTAGTTGCTGTTGCTCCGGTTGTTACTGAGACAGCTCCTGTAGTTCCTGTTGAGGGAAACGAAGAGTTGATGGCAATGTCTGAATTTATTAAAAATATAGATGTTACTTTCGAAATAGTTTCTCCAATTAAAGAAGAAGAGTTTACTTTTTCTACACCAAAAGCTGAAGAAGTAAAGCAGGTGATTTTTGAGCAGCCAAAGGCAGTTGTTGAAGAGCCAAAAGCAATCGAAAAACAAGAACAAACTTCTATTTCATTTGATATGCCTTTGTTTAAAGCAGAGCCAGTTCAGGAAAAAGAAGAAAAAGTTTTGTTTGAATTGACAAATGAGACTAAAGAAATAAAAGTGAATCAAGCGGTTCAATTTGTTCCTGTTACTGAATTGTCAGACAAAGGAGTCATTAGGTATTCTCTTGAAGAATATATGGATGCTGAGAATGAATTATTATCTTCTAAACCAGTTGCAAAAGTAGTGGAAGAAGTAATTCCTGAAGAGTTAAATATTACGATGAAAAAAGTTGAATTAGCTCCGGAAGATTTCTCAAACGCTGAAGATATTTCTCCTATTGAAATGACAATTGAGGAAACTTTACGAATGAGAGCTGATGAAAGAAGAAAAAAATTAAAAGAATTTAATTATAAGTTTCATAATAATGTTTCTAAAATTGATGAGTATGAAAAAGAGCCTGCTTACAAAAGATTAGGTATCGATATTTCTAACAATCAAACTAACAATGCTAACTCAAGAATTTCAGTTGGTACAGATAGTAACAATGATTTGCAATTGCGTTCTAATAATTCTTATTTACACGATAATGTAGATTAATGAATTTTGTTTCATAAACAATAACCCGAAAATTGCATTTAATTTTCGGGTTATTTTTTTTACCTTCGCACGGAGTCTGACTTTAGGTAATAATTGTTAAGAATTCTGAAGTCACTTAAACAAATAAAAGAAAATCTAAGCATTGATGCTTACTTAATAAAAACAAGAATGAGTTTATCAGTAAAAATAATGGACGAAATCAAAACGGCCATGAAAGCTAAAGATACAGTAGCTTTAGAAGCATTAAGAGCAGTGAAATCAGAATTGCTTTTGACTCAAACAGCATCTGGTTCTAAAGAAGAAATTTCAGAAGAGGAAGAAATAAAATTGTTGCAGCGCTTGGTGAAAACAAGAAAAGAAAGTGCAAGAATTTTTACTGAACAAAACCGTCCTGATTTAGCTGAACCGGAATTAGCTCAGGTAGCAGTAATCGAGAAATTTTTACCGGCTCAATTAAGTGAAGAAGAAATTGAAGCTGTAATTGCTAAAATCATTGCCGAAACTGGAGCATCAGGAATCGCTTCAATGGGGAAAGTAATGGGATTAGCTACAGCACAATTAGGAGGAACTGCTGAAGGAAAAACAGTTTCAACAATTGTAAAGAAATTATTAGTTTAAATTCCAAAATAAAAATTCCAAATTCCAATTTGGCATATTAACAACATTGGAATTTGGAATTTAAAAATTGTAATTTTATATTTTGACTGCGTAGTTCAACTGGATAGAATATCAGATTTCGGCTCTGAGGGTTGGGGGTTCGAACCCCTCCGCGGTCACTTAAAATAAGCCTCAAAAATAATCAAGCTGATTGGTTGTTTTTGAGGTTTATTATTTTAAATTGTGTTGAATTAAAAAGTGATTTTAGGTTCCTATTATGGTATTTCAGTTTTTCTTTCTTTTTCTTGTTGTAATACTTGCTCTTGTCTTAATTGTATTTAGGATAATAGAACCTATTTATATTCTAATTTTTAAAAAGCCATTGTTTTTGTATGCTTATCCTTTTTCGAAAAAAATAAGCAATGAGCAAAAAGTGATTTTAAAGGATAATTTTCCGTTCTACAATCGTCTTAGTTTAAAAAAGAAAAAGTATTTCGAACACAGAATAGAAAAATTTATTGATAAATATGACTTTGAAGGCAAGGATATAGAGATTACTCAATTTATGAAAATTCTCATTGCCGGAAATTACGTGATGTTAACTTTTGGTTTTAGAAAGTATTTGATTGAATTGTTTTCAAGAATTATTATTTATCCGTCCAGTTATTATTCGTCTTCAAACGAAGTATATCACAAAGGAGAATTTAATCCACGAATGAAAGCGATTGTTTTTTCTTGGGAAGATTATCTTCTAGGGCATCAAGTTTCAAATGATAATCTCAATTTGGGTTTACATGAATTTACACATGCTTTGCATTTTCATTGTTTGAAGAGTAATGATCCCAGTGCAATTATTTTTTTTGATGAGTTTAATAAAATAATGCAGTATAACAATGATGAAGATTTAAATGCTCAATTACGTTCTAAAGCTTATTTCCGATTGTATGCTTATCAAAATCAATTCGAATTTTTGGCAGTACTTTTAGAACATTTTTTTGAAACACCAGAGGTATTTAAAGAGCATCATCCTGAATTGTTTAAAATTATTGTAAGAATGATTAATTTTAAAGAATAGTTTAAAAAAAAGAAAAGTCCCAATTAAGGGACTTTTTTGAGTTTTATAATGAAGTGATTTTTTTCAAATCAGCTACTGTTGCAATTGGGTCAGCAGCGCCAAAAACATAACTTCCTGCTACCAATACATCAGCTCCGGCTTCTACTAGTTGTGCAGCATTTTTATTAGTAACTCCACCGTCAATTTCGATAATGGTTGAAGCTCCTTTTTTATTGATTAAAGCTTTTAATTTTCTGATTTTATCATAGGTATTTTCGATAAAAGATTGTCCGCCAAAACCAGGATTCACACTCATGATGCAAACTAAATCAATATCGTTGATTACATCTTCTAATAAATCAACATTAGTATGAGGATTCAAAGCAACTCCGGCTTTCATTCCTTCGGCTTTGATTGCTTGTAAAGTTCTGTGCAAATGGGTTGTTGCTTCAAGGTGAACTGTAAGTACATCGGCACCTAGTTTTTTGAAAGTCGAGATATATCTGTCTGGATCAACAATCATCAAATGTACATCGATAGTTTTTGTAGCGTGTTTTTTGATGGCTTCCAGAACTGGCATTCCAAAAGAAATATTAGGAACAAAAACACCGTCCATGATGTCAATATGAAACCAGTCGGCCTCACTAGTATTAATCATTTTGATGTCGCGTTCTAAATTAGCAAAATCAGCAGCTAATACTGATGGAGCAATAAGGGTATTCTTTTTCATTATATTATTTTCTGTTTATAAAACGAAATTCCAAATAAAAAATTCCAAATCCCAAGTTGTAGTTGGAATTTGGAATTTAAAATTTGTATTTTAAAAATTAACCAAGGTATGTTTTTAATATTTTACTTCTAGAAGTATGTTTCAATCTACGGATAGCTTTTTCTTTAATCTGACGTACACGCTCACGAGTTAAGTCGAAAGTTTCTCCAATTTCTTCTAAAGTCATTGGGTGTTGGTCACCAAGACCAAAATACAAACGAACTACATCAGCTTCACGAGGAGTTAATGTTTCTAATGAACGCTCGATTTCAGTACGCAATGATTCGTGAATCAACTCTCTGTCTGGATTTGGAGATTCACCAGAACGCAATACGTCATAAAGGTTAGAATCTTCTCCTTCAACAAGAGGAGCATCCATTGATAAGTGACGTCCAGAGTTTTTCATAGACTCTTTTACATCATTTACAGTCATGTCAAGTTCTTTTGCAATTTCTTCAGCAGAAGGCGGACGCTCATTAGATTGCTCTAATAGTGCATACATTTTGTTGATTTTATTGATAGAACCAATTTTGTTTAAAGGTAAACGTACGATACGAGATTGTTCTGCTAATGCCTGAAGAATCGATTGACGAATCCACCAAACAGCATACGAAATGAATTTAAAACCACGCGTTTCATCAAAACGTTGCGCTGCTTTAATTAAACCTAAGTTTCCTTCGTTGATCAAATCAGGAAGAGTTAATCCTTGGTTTTGGTATTGTTTTGCTACCGAAACAACGAAACGTAAATTGGCTTTTGTCAATTTCTCAAGAGCTCTTTGGTCTCCGGCTTTGATGCGTTGTGCTAATTCTACTTCTTCGTCAGCAGTAATAAGGTCAACTTTTCCAATTTCTTGTAAATATTTGTCTAATGAAGCAGTTTCACGATTGGTAACCTGCTTGGTGATTTTAAGTTGTCTCATGATTTTGTTGTCCCAATTTTTAAAGTGTACAAATAGTTATACGTATGAAATAGAAAAAAGTTACAATAGTTTTCAAAAAAATATTTCGATTTAATAATTGTAAGTTGTTGATATATCTGTTTCAGATTTATAACGCTCTAAAATGTATTTTGTTACGTGTTAAAATATTTTTTAGAATTTGTGTTTTGTATTTTAAAGTTGATTATATTTAAGTCACTAATCTTAAAATTATTATGTTATGAAAAATGTAATTTTATTTTGCTTTCTTTTAGTTTGTAATAGTCATTTTCATGCTCAGGAAACGGCTAATAAAGTTGTAAAAGTGAAAAAAGAAAAAGTGATTGTCGAAAAGAAAAAAATCGATAAAGATGCTAAAGAAAAAGCGGCAACGGCAGCTGATAAGAAAAAGAAATTAGCGGAAGAAGCTAAGGCTAATAAGCAAGCAGCAGCAAAGAAAAAAACGGATGTGGCTGCTGATGCAAAAAAAGATGTAAAAGCTAAGAAGGAAACAGTGACTAATGTGACAACTAAGAAAACGGTTACTGCCAAAGAAAAAGTTACTGTAACTAAAGATAAAGTTACCGGAACTCATAACGGTCACAAAGTATATACAGGACCAAAAGGAGGTAAGTATTACATCAATAAAAATGGAAATAAAACCTATTTAGATCAGAAATAGTTATTCTTAATATAGTAGGTAAGAATCTAAATGTAATTTGTAGATTAAAAAAAGCGTCTTGT
>NZ_JNCA01000023.1 GCF_000695795.1 Flavobacterium seoulense
TTTTTTTAATTATTATTTTAAGTGTGTTTTGGACACATTTAAAAATTGATTTATTTTTTGATATAATTATTTGAATGTATAAAATAATTTATAAAATCTAAAATAGAACTGAAATGAAAAAAAAATTAAATCTACTTTTTGCAGTCTCACTATTATTTTTTGGTACAAATACATTTGCACAAAATCCTAAATTCCATATCTATCTTTGTTTAGGACAATCTAATATGGAAGGAAGTGCTAAAATTGAACCTCAGGATACAGTAGTAAACAAACGCTTTCAGGTTTTAGAGGCTGTAGATTGCGATAATTTGAATAGAAAAAAAGGACAATGGTATACTGCAGTTCCGCCTTTGAGTCGTTGTAATACAGGACTTACCCCAGCAGATTATTTTGGAAGAGAAATGATTGCTAATCTTCCGCAAGATGTAAAAGTTGGAGTTATTAATGTAGCTGTGGGAGGATGTAAAATTGAACTTTTTGACAAAGATAATTATGAAGCTTACGTGAGCACAGCACCACAATGGTTGAAATCAACTGTGTCACAATATGATGGAAATCCGTATTCCAGATTGGTAGAAATGGCTAAAATTGCTCAGAAAGACGGAGTAATAAAAGGAATATTATTACATCAGGGAGAATCGAATACAAATGATACGCTTTGGACAAAAAAGGTAAAAGTAGTATATGATAATTTATTGAAGGATTTAAATCTTAAAGCAGAATCTACACCTTTATTGGCTGGAGAAGTGGTTCATGCAGACCAAAATGGAGTATGTGCAAGTATGAACAAAATTATTGCAACTTTGCCACAAACAATCAAAAATTCCTATGTAATTTCTTCTAGCGGATGTCCAGATGCTGCAGATAATCTTCATTTTACTGCCGAAGGATATAGAATGTTAGGGAGACGATATGCTTCAAAGATGCTTGAGGTATTAAAGAAATAAATAATAAATTTCGCTTTCTTGCCAACAAATATTCGATTTCCTATTAAAAAATGAATCATTTAAAATCATGAAGTTAAAAAATATTTTAGTGTGTTTTATTGTACTTAGCTTTTGTCAGGCTTGGTCTCAACAAATAGTATTACAGTCTCCCAATAAAAAAAATGTGGTAGCCTTGTATACTATGGATTCAAATAATAAAGGAGAATGGTATTTGAAAGTATCTTATCAAACCGATAAAAATACAGCTGAAATACTTCCAAAGGTGAATTTAGGAATATCAAGGAATGATCAGGATTTTTCAAAAGAACTCCTTTTTTTAAAAGCAACGAAACCAAAATTAATAAAAGAACATTATGAACTTCCATTTGGTAAAAAGTTAGTGCGTGATAATGAAGCGAATGAAGTAGTTATTTCGTTTGAGAATCCTGGTAAAGCCAAATTAAATCTAATTATAAGAGCTTATAATGATGGAATTACATTTCGATATGAATTTCCTGAAAAAAAAGGTTCTTATGTTGTTAATGATGAATTAACGGCTTACCAAATACCAAAAGAAAGTAAACGATGGTTAGAGAAATGGAATCCGGCCAATGAGGGTTTATATACTGAGTCAAGTGAAGATAAAATAATTCAACAAGAGTGGTGTTATCCGGCATTATTTAACTCTTCGGATAAATCATGCTGGTTTCTTTTACATGAGGCCGATTTAGACCGTAATTATTGTGGAACAAAATTGAGTAATACAAAAGAGATCAATACTTACAAACTTACTTTTCCTGATCCTAAAGATGGTAGAAGTACTGGTGAATCAAAACCAAGTATCTCACTACCATGGCAATCGCCTTGGAGGGTAATAAGTATGGGGAGTGTGTCTGATATTGTTGAGAGTACATTGGTGGAAGACGTGTCAACTCCAACTCGTTTTAAAACTACTGACTGGGTTAAGCCAGGTAAAGTATCCTGGAATTACTGGTCTAGTAATCATGGGACTAAAGATTACAAAACAGTATGTGATTTTGCTGATTTAGCAGTAAAAATGAATTGGCCTTATACACTTTTAGACTGGGAATGGGATGCTATGAGTAATGGTGGAAATCTGGAAGATGCCTTAAAGTATATCCATTCAAAAGGAATAAAACCATTAATGTGGTATAATTCAGGAGGAAATCATACCTGGGTTTCTTCTACTCCAAAAGATAGAATGCTTACTCATGAAAATAGAATAGAAGAATTTACTAGACTTAAAAAATTAGGTGTAGTTGGAGTTAAAATTGACTTTTTCGAAAGTGAAAAACAAAATATGATACAATATTATCTTGATATTTTAGAAGATGCTGCTCAATTTAATATGATGGTATATTTTCATGGCTGTATTGTACCGCGTGGCTGGTCACGCACTTATCCTAATCTAATGACTTATGAGGGAGTTCGTGGTGCAGAATGGTATAATAATGTTCCAGAATTTACTAATACAGCACCAGAGCATAATACAATTTTACCTTTTACCCGAAACGTAGTAGGTGCAATGGATTATACTCCTGTTACTTTTACTAATTCTCAATATCCACATATTACTTCTTACGGACATGAGTTGGCTCTTTCAGTACTATTTGAATCTCCTTTGCAACATTTAGCAGACAGACCAGAAGGTTATTATGAATTACCGGATGAAGCTAAAACTTTTTTGAAAGAAGTACCCACAGTATGGGATGATACAAAGCTTCTTGATGGTTATCCAGGTCAGGAAGTAACTATGGCACGTCAAAAAGGAGATACTTGGTACATTGGAGGGATTAGTGCATCTGAGCGTAAAGAAATAAACAAAAAGATCAAGTTAGAATTTTTAAAAGAAGGAATAAATTATCGTGCAGTTATCATCGCTGATGGTAAACATGATAAGGTTTTTTCTTCACAGGTTATGGCAGTGAATAAAAATTCAACTATTGAAATAAAATTACTTCGTAGAGGAGGTTTTGCAGTTTCTTTAATTCCAATGGAAAAATAGTTCCTAATTTTAAAAGCATTAATATGCAAAGATTCGTTTACATTTTATTTTTAGGTTTGCTGAGTACTTCAATTATTGCACAGAAGTATAAAAAATATGTTTTTACAAAAGACAAATTAGCTATCGATTTATCAGAAGGAGTGCTAAGCATAATTCCTCTTACGGACAAATCAATACGGGTACTATATCAAATTGGAAATGTAAAAGAAGCCCAAGAATTCGTTTTGATTAATAAACCGACTGTACTTAGTTTTTCATTGAAAGAAACTGTAAACAGCTTAAAACTTAGTACAAAAGCAATAACAGTTACGTTTGATAAAAATACAGGAGTGCTTCAGTATAGAGATAAATCAGGAAAATTATTTCTTAGTGAAAAAGCAAATACCCGATTAATGAAACCCAGTACTATTATGGGAGAACCTTGTTTTGTAGCTGAACAGGGTTTTGAATCTCCTCAGGATGAATACTTGTTTGGGTTAGGACAGTTTCAGGATGGTTTTTATAATTTAAAAAATACAACTCGAAAATTAATTCAGGTTAATACACAAATTGCAATTCCGTTTTTAGTGTCTAACAAAGGATACGGATTGTTGTGGCACCAGTATGGTTTGACTTATTTTAATCCAAGCAATCAAAATATTTCTTTGGTTAAGAATTCCGTAAACGAAGGAGAAAAGCGAGAAGTGGAAGTGACAACCACTTCGGGTACGCAAAAAGTATCACAACAACAATCAGTTTATTCGGGTAGTTTTTCAGTAGCTAAAGATGGGGAATATTCATTGATGCTGGACCTTGGAGATATGGACAGTCGCCATTTAGTATTGATTGATGGTATCGATGTGATTAATCAATCTAATTTATGGCTGCCTCCGGCGGTAAGTAAATTAGTTCAGTTAAAAGCAGGAGAACATACGGTAAAAGTAGTTTGTAAATCAAGTAATACACCTTCTCTTAGTTTAAAACTTTCTAATGATGAAACCGTTTTTAATTCTCCAAATGCTAAATCACTGGATTATGTAGTTTTTGCAGGCAATGATACCGATGAAATTATAGCTAATTACCGAAACTTAACGGGTAACATACCTATGTTGCCTAAATGGGCATTTGGGTTTTGGCAATGCCGTGAGCGATATACTTCTGGGGAACATTTAGTTAATACAATTAAAGAATTTAGAAAACGAAATTTGCCTGTGGATGTAATTGTACAAGACTGGCAGTATTGGGGCAAGTACGGTTGGGGAGTACCAAAATTTGATGAAACGCATTATCCAGAACCAGAAAAATTCATCAAAGAAATTCATGACTTGAATGCTCATTTTTCGGTTTCTGTTTGGGAAAATCTAAATAAAGAATCTGAAATTGGTAAGGAATATGTATCGAAAAATCTATTTATTCCTAATAGTCCATGGATTGATATTTACAATCCAGAAACTCAAAAAACGCATTGGAATGCACTGAATAAAAATTTATTTACTCTTGGAGTAGATTCCTGGTGGATGGATGCAACTGAACCTGAAAATGATGCTTTAAAAGGAAAACAAACTTATTTTGGATTAGGTGATTTTTATCGTTTGACTTATCCATTATTTGTTAGTAAAGCCGTTTATGAAGGACAAAGAAATACGAATCCTGAAAAAAGAGTAGCCATTCTTACCCGTTCTGCTTTTTTAGGACAGCAACGTTATGCTACGATTAATTGGTCGGGTGATATAGGTTGGGACTGGGATACATACAAACGCCAGATAGTAGCAGGATTAAATTATAATCTTACAGGAATGCCTTATTGGACTACTGACATTGGTGGGTTTTTCCGTCCGGGATCAGGACAATATAGAGATGAAAAGTATCACGAAATACTAACTCGTTGGTTTCAATGGGCAGTTTTCAATCCCATATTCCGTATGCATGGATATCAAACAGAAACTGAACCTTGGAAATATGGAGAAAAAGTAGAGAATAATATGCGTGCTATGATGAATCTTAGATACCAATTGTTGCCTTATATCTATTCAGAAGCCTGGCAAATTTCTAAGAATAATTCCACTTTAATGCGACCATTAATTATGGATTTCAATAAGGACGCAACTGCTGTAAGTCAAGCCTATCAATATATGTTTGGAAAAGCATTTTTGATTGCTCCGGTAACAGCTGCTAATGTTACGGAATGGAATGTTTATTTGCCAAAACAAAACGCATGGTTTGATTTCTGGACAGGTAAACGATTTGAAGGAGGACAAACTATAGCTACGGCAGCTCCATTAGATAAAATTCCGGTTTTTGTAAAAGAAGGTTCAATTATACCTATGGGAAATGTAATTCAGAGTACTCAAGCTAAGCAAGATGAACTAGAAATTCGTGTCTATACAGGTAAAAATGCCACGTTTACACTTTACAATGATGAAGGAGACAATTACAATTATGAAAAAGGAAAATATAGTGAAATTGCTATTATTTGGAACGAAAAAAATCAAACCCTAACTCTGGCAAATCAAATAGGAAATTATAAAGATCAAACAACTACTTACACAATGAATATTAAATTGATATCAGGGAAAGAAAATGATAGTGTAGTAAAAACAATAAAATATACAGGTAAGAAAGTAGTGGTAAAAAAATAAATAAACTGAATTTGAAATGAAATAAAAGAGATAATACTATTATCCAAGAATTAAAATAACCAACCAAAAAACTATAAATATGAAATTGAATACCAAGATTCTATTAGCATTTTGTTGTTTGTCGATGATTGAAATTACAGCACAAAATCCCATTATAAAACACATTTTTACTGCTGATCCTTCGCCTATTGTACATAAAGACACTCTGTTTTTATATACAGGTCATGATGTTGCTACAGAAGCAGATACTAATTATAAAATGGCCGATTGGCATGTGTTTTCTACAACCGATATGGCAACCTGGAAAGACCACGGTGCACCACTTTCGCCGAGTACTTTTTCATGGGCTACGGGTGATGCCTATGCAGCACAATGTATCGAGAGAAACGGCAAATTTTACTGGTTTGTTTCTACATTTCATAAAAAAGATGATGTTAGTGGAGGCGGAGCAGCTATAGGAGTTGCTGTTTCAGATAATCCTACAGGTCCTTTTAAAGACGCTATTGGTAAAGCTCTTGTGATTAACGAAATGACTAAAGATTTACCTCATGCCTGGGATGATATTGATCCTACCGTATTTGTGGATGATGATGGACAAGCCTACATGTTTTGGGGTAATGGAAGTTGTAAATGGGTGAAGTTGAAAGAAAACATGATAGAAATCGACGGACCTATTACTACTTTTAAACCTAAAAATTATATCGAAGGTCCTTGGGTATATAAAAGGAAAGGTCTCTATTATTTAGTTTATGCCAGTGTAGGAACTAAACCAGAAATGATAGAATATTGTACAGCTACAAATCCAACTGGACCATGGACATACCAAGGCATTATTCAGGAAAATGTACCTGGCAGTTTTACTACACATCCGGGGATTATTGATTATAAAGGGAAATCATACTTCTTTTACCATAACGGAACTTTGCCTACAGGTGGTAGTTACAGACGTTCTGTTTGTGTAGATTATATGTATTATAATGAGGATGGAACTATTCAAAAAATAGTACAAACCACTCAAGGTGTAAGCAAAATCGAATAAATGATCTTTTAAAATCTAAAATAGAATGAAAAATAAAATTAGTATCGTTTGTGTCTGTTTAATTTTAGTTATGCAAACGGCATTTTCTCAGGAGAAGAAAGCTCATAACCCTTTAATTTTCTCAGATGTTCCAGACATTGCTGTTATAAGGGTTGGCAAAAACTATTATATGAGCAGTACTACAATGCATATGAGTCCGGGATTGCCTATTATGAAATCTTCAGATCTTGTAAACTGGAAAACTATTAATTATGCCTATGATACATTGGCAGATATGCCAGAATTGAATCTGACTGAAGGTAAAAGTACTTACGGAAGAGGATCTTGGGCAAGCAGCTTACGTTATCATAAAGGCACTTATTATGTAACGACTTTTGCTCAAACTACCGGAGAAACCTATATTTTTAAAACTAAAGATATTGAAAAAGGAAACTGGGAAAGAGTTTCATTTAAACCTTCTTTTCATGATCACACTTTGTTTTTTGACGAAGATGGAAAAACGTATTTAATATATGGCAACGGAAAATTGAAAATCGTAGAACTTAATGATGATTTAACTGGAGTGAAACCAGGAACTGAGAGAGTTCTTATTGAGAATGCAACTGCTCCTGCAGGAGAAAAAATAGGATTGCCTTCAGAAGGGTCTCAATTATTGAAAGTAAATGGTAAATATTATTTGTTTAATATTTGCTGGCCTAGCGGAGGAATGCGTACAGTAGTTATTCATAGAGCAGATAATATCAATGGTCCGTGGGAAGGAAAAGTAGGTTTTCAGGATTTAGGAGTGGCTCAGGGAGGACTTATTGATACACCTGATGGACGCTGGTTCTCTTATCTTTTCCGTGACTATGGGGCTGTAGGTAGAATTCCTTATTTAGTTCCTGTAAAATGGGAAAATGGCTGGCCAGTATTAGGTGAAAACGGTAAAGTTCCTGAGACTTTAGATTTACCAGCTAATAAAAGTTTAATTCCAAATTTAGTTGATTCTGACGAGTTTAATAGAAAAAAAGGTGAACCAGCACTACCGTTAACATGGCAATGGAATCATAATCCAGATAATTCTCTTTGGTCAATAAATGACAGAAAAGGATACTTACGTCTTAAAACAGGTAGAATTGATACTGATTTTCTTTTAGCAAGAAATACATTAACACAACGTACTATTGGCCCAACAAGTACGGCTTCGACTTTATTAGATGTTTCTAAAATGAAAGAAGGTGATTTTGCAGGATTAAGCGCTTTACAAAAAGATTACGGATTAGTAGGTGTAAAAATTGAAAATGGTCAAAAATCAATACTGATGATTGGCGCAAATAAGGGAAAATCAACTGAAGAGCAACGCATTGATTTAAAGCAAAATCAGGTTTATTTAAAGATTGCTTGTGATTTTACTAACAAAAAAGATGAAGCTAATTTCTACTATAGTTTAGATGGTAAAAAATGGGAAGTTATTGGTAAAACTTTAAAAATGACCTACACAATTCCTCATTTTATGGGTTACCGTTTTGGATTGTTTAATTATGCGACAAAAGAAGTGGGAGGATATGCTGATTTTGATTGGTTCAGAATTAATTATTAAGCTAAAAAACAGACCTGTTGTGAATATAAATAAAATATACAAAAAGTCTTGTTTTAGTTTGATCCAAATTTTTGTAATGGCTGCTATTCTATTAGTTCCGATTTTGACTATGGGTCAAAATAAAAAGAGAATGGATAAATCAGAATTCAAAGCTCCCAAATATCGCAACCTTTTTAAAGAAGTGGGATATAGTCAGGTTGAAATCGATACGAAATTAGCTAAAGCATATTATGATATTTTTGAGGGACCCAATCGTGTGTATTTTGAAGAAGGAGATTCCTTAGGATATGTTTCTGATATCAAAAATAAAGATGCCCGTACCGAAGGAATGTCTTATGGTATGATGGTAGCGGTACAATTAAATAAAAAAGAGGTGTTTGATCGTCTTTGGCGTTGGTCTGTAAAATATATGCAACACCAAACAGGACCAAGAGAAGCATATTTTGCGTGGAGCGTAAATCCTCATACAAAAAAGCAAAATTCAGCAGGATCCGCTTCTGATGGAGAACTTTATTATATAACGAGTTTACTTTTCGCTTCAAATAAATGGGGAAACGATACAGGTATAAATTATTACAAGGAAGCCCGCAGGATATTAGATGCGATGTGGAAAAAAGATGGAACTGGGAATATCTATAATTTAATTAATACTGAGCACAAACAAATCACTTTTGTTCCTGAAGGAGGAAGTTACAATTGGACAGACCCTTCTTATCATGTACCTGCTTTTTATGAAGTATGGGCTTTGTATGCCAAAGATGGTCACGAACAGTTTTATAAAGAATGCGCTGATGTTTCCAGGGAATTTTTACACAGAGCCTGTCATCCTATAACAGGATTAAATGCTGATTATACTGAGTTTAGTGGCGCACCGCATTCTACAAGTTGGATGCCTGCAGCTTTTCGTTATGATTCTTGGCGTGTTCCTATGAATATAGCAATGGATTATACCTGGTATGGAAAAGATAAAAAATGGCAGGAAGATTATACCAAGAGATTTCAAAGTTTTTTAAGATCCAAAGGGATGGAAACTTATGTGGATCAGTACAATTTAGACGGATCTACACCTGATTTCATTCTTCAGGCAGGTCCGGTTAAAAAATTAAGACATTCTATAGGATTAGTATCTACAGCAGCAACAGCTTCATTAGTTAACAACGATAAAGCAAGTGTAGATTTTGTTCATGCTATTTGGAAAGCAAAATTAGAACCTTATGATGATGGTTATTTTGATCCTTATTATGATGGTTTGATGTATTTGTTTAGTTTAATGCACCTTAGTGGTAAATATCAAATTATTATTCCTCAAACTAATTAATTGTTTTTTAATTATAAAATTTTAGTCAAATGAGACACCAATATTTAGTAATTATTTTATCAGCAATAGTATTCTCATCTGGAGTTTGTTCAGGACAAACCATTGTAGAAGATTTTAAGCCTTCCACAGTCAATCAGCCTGGACAGGAATATCCACAAGTTAATTCTCAGGGATACGCACGATTCAAAATTTTAGCTCCAGAAGCACAATCGGTTGTGGTAAGTCTTGGTTTAGGAGGAGCAAAAGGAGGAACTACTCTTACCAAAGGAGAGAAGGGGTTTTGGACAGGAACTACAGCAGGACCTATGGATGAAGGATTTCACTATTATCATGTAACGGTAGATGGAGGCATTTTTAATGATCCAGGAGCTTTGAATTTTTATGGTTCTACCCGTTGGGAAAGCGGAATTGAAATTCCAGCTCATGATCAGGATTTTTATGCTTTAAAAAACGTTCCTCATGGAAATGTTCAGCAAATTCTTTTTCCTTCAAAAAGTACTAATATTTTACGTCGTGCGTATGTCTACACACCACCAAGTTATTCTAAAGAACAGTCAAAACATTTTCCTGTTTTGTATTTGCAGCATGGTTGGGGTGAAGATGAAACAGCCTGGAGTAATCAGGGACGTGTTAATTTAATCATGGATAATTTAATTGCTGAAGGTAAAATAAAACCATTTATAATAGTAATGACTTACGGAATGACTAATGAAGCTAAATTTGGTACTATAGCAAGTTTTAAAATAGAACCATTTCAAACCGTTCTTATAGATGAATTAATTCCTTATGTCGATTCTAATTTTAGAACTATTGCTAATCAGTCTCAACGTGCAATGGCAGGTCTATCTATGGGAGGAATGGAAACCCATACTATAACGCTTAATAAGCCTCATATTTTCTCTCACTTCGCATTGCTTAGCGGAGGCATTTATAAACCAGAAGAGATTAAAGATAAATCTAAAACGAAACTTATTTTTATAAGTTGTGGTAGTAAAGAAAATCCGGATCGTGTAAAAAATGCAGTTACAAGCCTAAAAGAAGCAGGTTTTAATGCAGTTTCTTATGTTTCAGAAGGAACAGGGCATGAATTTCAAACCTGGCGTCGTAGTTTTAAAGAATTAGCACCATTACTTTTTAAGGATTAAAAAAGATTTTTATGAATTTCAAATCTATTCTTTTTTCGGTTAATGTTTTAGCTTCAATCATTTGTACCGCTCAAACAAACCAAATTAAAGTTATAGAAGATTTTAAACCGTCTTCTGTAAATCAACAAGGGAAGCTATATCCACAAGTCAATTCTGAGAGACGGGTGAGAGCAAGTATTCTTGCTCCTCAGGCTAATAAGGTGCAGCTTGATTTGGGTGGTATAAAATATGACATGGTTAAAGATGAAAAAGGGATCTGGACAGGCGTATCTGAACCTCAGGATGAGGGATTCCATTATTATCAACTCAATATTGACGGAGCATCAGTTCCTGATCCTGGAACAGTATATTTCTATGGTGCTGGAAGATTAGGAAGTGCAATAGAAATTCCAGCTGCTGATCAGGAGTTTTTTGCTATTAGAGATGTTCCACATGGACTTGTTAGCGAAAATATTTATTTTTCTAAGTTAACAAATTCGTTTAGACGCTGTTTTGTTTATACGCCTGCCAATTATAATGAAGATTCAAAAACTCGTTTTCCTGTACTTTATTTACAACACGGAAGTTTTGAGGACGAAACAGGATGGGCAGTCCAAGGAAAAGCCAATTTAATATTAGATAATTTAATTGCTTCAAAAAAATCTGTTCCTATGATTATAGTGATGGATAATGGCTACGCGTATAAACCTCAAAGTAATGATTCTCGTCAGGAGTCAGTATTTGAGGAAGTAGTAATACAGGAAATAATACCCATGATTGATACCAAGTTTCGTACCATTGCAAACCGTGAAAACAGAGCAATTGCAGGACTTTCGATGGGAGCTAATCAAACGATGAGAATCATGATGAATAATCTGGATATTTTTTCTCATTATGGAGGATTCAGCGGAACTTCAAACTATCCGAGTGCAGATGCCATTGACGTGAACAGTTTTTTAGATGGAAAATTTAAAGATGGTGAAACAATTAATAAAAAAATAAAACTTTTTTGGCTGGGATTAGGAACCAAAGAGCCTAGTCCATTTCCGGGATCTGTGCGAGCATTTCGAAAAATGTTAGAAAAACAAAGTATAAAATATGTGTATTATGAATCTCCTGAAACAGCTCATGAATGGTTAACCTGGAGAAGATGCTTAAATCAATTTGCATCTAAAATATTTAAATAAAAAACAATAATCAATCAACCTAAAAATAAAATAATGAAAAAAAAAGTTACTACAGCAGTAATGGTTTTTATGTGTAATTTAGTAATTGTTGCACAAAAAATTGAAAAAGAAGGTCCAAAAGGATTTGATCAGGAAAGAGCAGCGATTGCTCATGGAAAAATTGATACTATTTCATATACATCAAAAACAGTAGGAACTACCAGAAAAGCTTTAGTTTACACTACACCGGGATTTTCAAAAGACAAAAAATATCCTGTACTTTATTTACTGCATGGTATTGGTGGTGATGAAAAAGAATGGTTAAAGGGAGGAACTCCACAAATAATTTTGGATAATTTATTTGCTGAAGGAAAAATTAAACCAATGATAGTGGTGTTGCCAAACGGACGCGCTATTAAAGATGACCGTGCTACAGGAAATATTATGGCTCCAGATAAGGTTCAGGGTTTTGCCACTTTTGAAAGAGATCTTTTAGACGATTTAATTCCTTTTATCGAAAAAACATATCCAACTCTGACTGACAGAGAGCATCGTGCTATTGCCGGACTTTCAATGGGAGGTGGTCAATCACTTAATTTTGGTTTAGGGAATTTAGACAAATTTGCCTGGGTTGCTGGTTTTTCATCTGCGCCAAATACCAAATTACCAGAAGTTTTAGTGCCAAATCCAGAAGAAGCAAAGAAAAAAATAAAATTGCTTTGGATTTCCTGTGGAGACAAAGATGGCTTAATAACTTACAGTAAACGTACACACGATTATTTACTTCAAAACAATGTACCGCATGTGTATTATTTGGAACCAGGCGGACATGATTTTAAAGTTTGGAAAAATGGTTTGTATATGTTCTCTCAGTTTTTGTTTAAACCAGTTGATGTTTCGTCATTGGGGCAATACACTATTTTAAATAATACTTCGACTGGGAAATAATTACAAATTAACTATCAGCTTAAAATTCAAAAAATATATTATTAACATATTTAAAAAAGTTATGACTAATTATTCAAAATTTTATAATACAAAAACATTGTTAGCTTTGGGAGTATTTTTTCTTTTAAACCTTTCAACAATAAAAGCTCAAAATCCAATAATTCAAACAAAATATACTGCGGACCCTGCACCAATGGTACACAATGATACTATATTTCTTTATACATCGCATGATGAAGATGATGCTAAGGGCTTTAAAATGTTAGATTGGTTGCTTTATACATCAACCGATATGGTGAATTGGACGGAACATGGAGCAGTTGCATCTTTAAAAGATTTTAAATGGGCTAAGCAGGATAATGGAGCTTGGGCAGTACAGTGTATTGAGCGTAATGGTAAATTTTATTTATATTGTCCTATGCACGGTGGGGGTATAGGAGTTTTAGTTTCAGATAGTCCTTACGGTCCATTTAAAGATCCTCTAGGTAAGAGACTAGTTTATTCCGATCATAACATTTGGGACGATATAGATCCAAGTCCTTTTATTGATGATGATGGTCAGGCCTATTTGTATTGGGGAAATCCACATTTGTATTATGTGAAACTAAATGAGGATATGATTTCTACTTCAGGCGAAGTTGTAAAAGTGGATTCAAAGCCCAAAAACTATCAGGAAGGACCTTGGGTTTGGAAAAGAAAAAATCATTATTATTTGTCTTATGCTTCTACCTGTTGCCCAGAAGGAATTGGTTATGCTATGAGTAATTCAGCTACAGGACCTTGGGAATACAAAGGAATGATTATAGATGCGAGTGAAAAGACAAGAGGAAATCATCCCGGAATTATTGACTACAAGGGTAAATCCTATGTTTTTGGACATACTTATGATTTGCTTAAAAGTGAAACTTCTACATTTTATGAAAGGCGTTCTGTAGATGCTGAAACGATGGTGTATAACGAAGACGGAACAATACAAAACTACAGTTATTTTACAAAAGAAGGACCAGAACAGATAGAAACTTTAAATCCCTTTAGACGTATAGAAGCAGAAACGATGGCTTGGAGTAAAGGTGTTAAAGCTGATAAAAATAAAGAATCGGGAGTGTATATAACTCAAATTCATAATGGTGATTTTATTCAGCTTAGAGGAGTTGATTTTGCAAAAGGCGCTAAAAAAATAGATCTTATAGCAGCCTCTTTAAATGGAGGAACAATTGAAATACGTTTGGATACTGTTGACGGTGCTATTATTGGTACTAGTAAAATAGAAAATACGGGTGGATGGCAAAATTGGAAAACATTTAAAACTAAAGTAAAAAAAGTAAATGGTGTACATGATTTGTTTTTTGTTTTTAAAGGAGAACAAGGAGAGTTATTCAATTTTGATGCGTGGAAATTCAGTAAATAAATAGAAATGAGAAAAATAATTTTTTTATGCTGCTTTATAATTTTCTCAGCAGCTTATTCACAAGATAACATGTCGGTTTCTAGCCCTGATGGAAACTTAAAACTAAATGTATTAGTTAAAAATGGCACAGCTTCTTATTCGGTAATTTATAAAGGTGGAATTGTATTAGAAGATTCTCCGCTTGGGTTAATTGCTAATGCAGCTGATTTTGCTACTAATATAAAATTTGTAAATTCTACATCCGCTAAAATAGAGGAAACTTACCATCAGACTAAAATTAAACAGTCTCAGGTAAACTATAATGCTAATATTTTAAACTGCGTATTTTCTAATGCTAAAGAACAAAAAATAACTGTTTTGTTTCAGGTAAGTAATAATAATATAGCATTTCGATACGAACTTCCGGCATTAGGAGATACAAAAGTTTGTGTCATTTCAGAAGAAAAAACAGGGTTTAAATTTCCAGCATCTACAACAACATTTCTTTCTCCTATGATGCGATCAATGACGGGATTTGCCCGTACGGCACCAAGTTATGAAAGCGGTTATGAAGCTGATGCACCAATGAGTAAAACTACTTCTTCTGAAGGGTATGTTTTTCCTGGGCTTTTTAATTTAGGCAATAAAGCCTGGGTTTTGTTATCCGAAACTGGTGTTGGAGGTTCTTACACAGCATCACATTTAAGTTCTTATAAAAATGGATTATATACTGTTGAATATCCAAATGTTAAACAGAATAATGGTTTCGGAAGTTCGTCAGCACAAATAAGTCTTCCTGGAGTAACACCGTGGCGAACAATTACTGTAGGCGAAACGCTTAAGCCTATTGTTGAAACTACTATTCCTTTTGATGTTGTTAAACCTCTTTACAAAGCTTCACAAGATTATAAAACGGGTCGCAGCAGCTGGAGCTGGATAGTTTGGCAAGACAATAGTATGAATTATGAGGATCAGGTTAAATATATTGATCTGGCTGCTGCTATGAAGTTTGAGTACATTTTGATTGATGCCTGGTGGGATGAAAGAATAGGGTATGATAAAATGAAAGAATTGATTCAATATGCCAAATCTAGAAATGTTGAGGTTTTCTTATGGTACAATTCAAATGGTTCTGCAAATGATGCTTTTCAGACTCCGCTTAATAAAATGAATACGGCTATTGCCAGAAAAAACGAAATGAAATGGCTTAAAGAAGCTGGTGTAAAAGGATTGAAAGTAGATTTCTTTGGAGGAGACAAACAAGAAACCATGAAATTGTATGAAGATATTCTTTCAGATGCTAATGACTATGGTTTAATGATTGTTTTTCATGGTGCTACCTTACCTCGCGGATGGGAAAAAATGTATCCTAATTTTATGGGAAGTGAAGCGGTATTGGCCTCAGAAATGTTGATTTTCTCGCAGGATGCACGTGATAAAGAAGCTTATTATGCATCATTACATCCATTTATTCGAAATGCAGTAGGAAGTATGGAATTTGGAGGAGTATTATTGAATAAATTTCTAAATAAAGGTAATCAAAAGGGACAAGAAAGATTAACAACAGATGGTTTTCAATTAGCAACATCTGTTTTATTTCAAAATCCGGTTCAAATGTTTGGGTTAACACCTAATAATTTGACTGATGTTCCTGCTTTTGAATTGGAATTTTTGAAAAATGTTCCAACTACATGGGATGAAACTGTTTTTATTGACGGATATCCAGGAAAATATAGTGTTGTAGCTCGTAGACATGGGCAAAAATGGTATGTTGCTGGTGTAAATGCAGAAAAGACAGCTAAAACATTGAAAATTAAACTTCCAATGTTGGCTGGTCAAAATGTTATTATTTTGAATGACAATGCTAATAGAGAAACAAACACGGCAAGTTCAAAGGTTTCTAAAAATGGAGAATTATCAATAGTAATCCAGCCTAACGGAGGATTTGTTTTAAATAATTAATAAATGAAGCAAAATCATAAAATTCTAGTAGTACTACTAATTTGTCTAAATTGTATAATAGGAATAGCTCAAAATCCTATTATACAAACCAATTATACAGCCGATCCGGCTCCTATGGTTTATAATGGTAAAGTATATTTATATACTAGTCATGATGAAGATAATTCTACCTGGTTTACTATGAACGATTGGCGATTGTATACTACTGAGGATATGGTTAACTGGACAGATCACGGAGCCGTATTGTCTTATAAAGAATTTGACTGGGCAAAAATGAATGCTTGGGCACCTCAATGTATAGAAAGAAAAGGGAAATTTTATATGTATGTACCAATTACCGATCGTCAAGGGAAAAATGGAATAGGAGTAGCCGTTGCAGATAGTCCTTATGGTCCTTTTATTGATCCTTTAGGAAAACCACTTATTTCTAATAGTAGTGCGGATATTGATCCTACAGTTTTTATTGATGATGATGATCAGGCTTATTTAACATGGGGAAATCCAGGATGTTATTATGTGAAACTAAATGAAGATATGATTTCTACAGAAGGTGAAATAAAACAAGTTCCGAATACAGTTGAAGCTTTTGGTAAACGTAGCGTTGATGATCCTAAAAGACCAACTACCTATGAAGAAGGTCCTTGGTTATACAAAAGAAAAGATTTATATTATTTACTTTTTGCAGCAGGTCCTATTTCGGAACATATAGGTTATTCTACTAGCAAAAGTCCAACAGGACCATGGAAATATCAAGGTGTTGTAATGCCTACACAAGGAGCTTCTTTTACTAATCATCCTGCATTAATTGATTTTAAAGGGAAAAGTTATTTTTTCTATCATAATGGTGCATTACCAGGAGGTGGAGGTTTTAATAGATCTGTTTGTGTAGAAGAAGTAAAGTTTAATAAAGACGGTACAATCGTACAAATGAATATGACAGAGGGAATCAAACAAAGTTTAGTTCCTTTAAATCCTTATATCAAAACAGAAGCAGAAACTATAGCATGGTCAGAAGGTGTAAAATCGTTTAAGAATAATGTAGTTGAAAATTTTATTACAGCCCAATACAATGATGCTTATACAAAAGTAAAAGAGGTGGATTTTCGTAAAGAAGGCGCTTCAAAATTTACAGCCCGATTAGGTACTACTCATAATAGTAATGTAACTATGGAAATTCGCTTAGATAGTAAAGATGGAGAATTGTTAGGAACGGTCAAAGTACCCATGACAGGAGGTGACGATAGGTGGTCAATACAAACCATTGATATTAAGAAAGTTTTTGGCATTCATGATGTCTATTTTATTTTTAAAGGAAAAGCTAAAAATGATATTATGTATTTTGACTATTGGAAAGTTTCAAAATAAATTTTTTGCAAAAAAAACAATCGGTTGTTTTAAAAAAGCTTAATTTAGGCTATGCTATTTAACAAGAGAAAATTAAATAATCTCAAAACAGAATTAAATAAATCACCAATCAATAAATAATTAAAAAATTAACCTAATGAAAAAAACGCAAGTACTACTATTATTTTTAAATATAGTTTTGTTCTCTTTTACTGAAGCTAACAGTCAAAATAAGCAAAAAAGTAATTCTCCATTGTTTTCTAATTTTACTTATCAGGGAAATGATCAGGTTTACAAAGATAATCCCCTAAAATCAGATGAGTTTTATACTCCTATTTTACAAGGATGTTATCCTGATCCGGCTATTACCAGAAAAGGAGATGACTATTATATGGTATGTTCTTCATTTGCAATGTTTCCAGGTGTGCCTATTTTTCATTCTAAAGATTTGGTCAACTGGACAGACTTAGGAGGAGTTTTAAATAATGTTGAGGAATTTAATCCTCATGATACAGGTATTAGTGCAGGTGTGTACGCTCCAGGGATAACCTATAATCCTCATAATGACACATTCTATATGATAGTAACTGCCTTTACGGGAAACATGGGGAATATCATTGTAAAAACAAAAGATCCTAAAAAAGGATGGGGAAGCCCAATTAAATTAGGTTTTGGTGGTATTGATCCTTCTATATTTTTTGACGATAATGGTAAAGGTTATATCGTTCATAATGACGCTCCCGATAAAGGAAAAGAGCTTTATAATGGACATAGAGTTATAAAAATATGGGAATACGATGTTCAAAATGATAAAGTAATTTCTGGGTCTGATAAAATTATTGTTGATGGAGGAGTGGACTTATCGAAAAAACCAATTTGGATTGAAGCTCCACATCTTTACAAAAAAGATGGTAAATATTTTTTAATGTGTGCTGAAGGTGGAACAGGAGGAAATCATAGTGAGGTGATTTTTAAAAGTGATAGTCCTAAAGGGCCATTTATTCCAGCACCAAGCAATCCAATTTTGACGCAAAGATATTTTGGAAGAGACAGAAAAAATAAAGTGGACTGGGCTGGTCATGCTGATTTAGTTAAAGGACCTGGAGACAAGTATTATGGTGTTTTCTTGGCTGTCAGACCTAACGAAAAAAACAGAGTAAATACAGGTCGTGAAACTTTTATTTTACCTGTAGACTGGTCTGGTGAATTTCCAGTATTCGAAAATGGGTTAATTCCGCTAGAACCAAAATTAAAAATGCCAAAAGGCGTTACTGAAAATAAAACAGGAAAAGACGGATTCTTCCCAAATGGTAATTTTACTTTTCAGGATAATTTTACTTCAGAAAAATTAGATAACCGTTGGATTGGTCTTAGAGGACCACGTGAAAAATTTATTACAGTTACCAAAAAAGGATTGCAAATTAATCCGTTTGATACTAATATAAAAGATTTAAAACCTACATCAACTTTATTTTATCGTCAACAACATAATAGTTTCTCATTTACTACTACTGTTGATTTCAAACCAAAATCAGATAAAGAACTGGCAGGTGTTGTAGCCTTGCAAAATGAAGGTGCTAATTATGTTTTTGGAATTACAAAAAAAGCAAATGACTATTATGTAGTATTACAAAAAAATCACAAAGCTAGAAGAGATGAGAAAACAGCTTCTACAATCATAGCAAGTACAAAAATTGATTTAAAGAAACCCCTACAATTACAAATGAAAGCCAATGGTGATGATTATACATTTAGTTATTCTACCAATGGAACTGATTTTAATAATGTAGGTGGAACAGTTTCCGGAGATATTTTATCAACAGATGTTGCTGGAGGATTTACAGGCTGTTTATTAGGATTGTATGCTACTGGCAGTAATGATGCCCAACCAGAATAAGTATAAATAATTAGCTAGTAAATTAGCTTTATCAAGTACTTACTGTAATTGACCTCTAAATCATTTGATTTAGGGGTCTTATATGCTTTTCTAATTAATTTATCCTGTCTAGTCCGAATAGGCATTAAAGTTATTTGGTGCTATTACAATTCTTTTGAAAATTAATATAATCAAAACCATGAATAAAAATTCAATTTTATTATTTTTTGCTTTTATGTATTGTAGTTGTTGTATTGCACAGAAAGCTACTAAAAACCGTACATCTTATACTAATCCAGTTATGTGGGCAGATGTACCCGATATGTCAATTACAAGATCGGGAAGTGATTATTATCTTATTAGTACTACTATGCATTTGATGCCAGGTGCACCAGTTATGACCTCTAAAGATTTGGTTCATTGGGGTATATCAAGTTATGTATTTGATAAACTTACCGATAATTCTAAATATGATTTATTAGATGGTACCGTTTACGGAAGAGGACAATGGGCGGCATCTATTCGTTATCATAAAGGAAAATATTACGTTCTTTTTTCACCTAATGACGAGCCTTTTAAGTCTTACATCTATGTGACTGACGATCCTAAAACTGGAAATTGGAAATTGGTTACCAGAACAAAACATTTCCATGATGCCTCATTATTTTTTGATGATGATAATCGTGTTTTTGTATTTTCAGGTACAAAGATAACGGAGTTAAATGAAGATTTATCTGATGTGAAAAAAGGAGGTATTGATCAAAATATTTTTCAAAAAGACGAAGAAGAAACAGGTCTTTTAGAAGGAAATCAGGTAATAAAACATAAAGGAAAATATTATTTGTTAATGATTTCCTGGCCAAGAGGAAAACCACGCAGACAGGTTTGTTACAGAGCTGATAATATTACCGGTCCTTATGAGAAAAAAGTAATTCTTGAAGATAATTTTGCAGGCTTTCCTTATGCAGGACAAGGATGTATTATTGATGATATAAATGGCAATTGGCATGCTTTAATTTTTCAGGACAGAGGAGCAGTAGGACGTGTTCCATTATTGATGCCAGTTCGTTGGGAAGATGGCTGGCCTATGTTAGGTGATAAAAATGGTAAAGTGCCATTGACTGCTGAAGTTCCACTTAAGCCATTTGATTCAGAAAAGCGTATTGTAGAAAGTGATGATTTTTCTGGAAAACAATTAAAAATTAATTGGCAATGGAATCATAATCCTATTGATAAAGCTTGGTCACTAACAGATAGAAAAGGTTTTCTTCGATTGAAAACAGACAGAATTGTTAAGAATTTATATGAAGCACCCAATACTATTACGCAACGTATGGAAGGACCAAAATGTCAGGGTGTAATTGCTATGGATATTTCTAAAATGAAAGAGGGAGATGTTGCTGGTTTTAGTGTATTTAATGGTCATTCAGCACTTTTATCTGTAGTTGCAGAAGGCAACAAAAAATACCTGACAATGTCAACTAATATTGTTGATCTGGATAATAAATCAAAAGCTATACTTGGAGTTCAGGCTGAAGAAAAAGCGCGGGTTGAATTATCTAAAAATCTGGTTTATCTCCGTATCGATGGTGATTTTAATTTGAACAAAGATTTGGCAACGTTTTATTATAGTTTAGACAATAAAAATTGGGTTGCAATAGGAACTGAATTCAAAATGATTTTTGATTACAGAAAACTTTTTATGGGGACTAAATATGCCATTTTCAATTATGCCACAAAACAAAAGGGAGGCTATGTTGATGTTGATTGGTTTAAGGTAGATTATAAATAAAATCATTAAAAACTAGATGATTTGGGTTATTGGTGAAAAAGTAAATAAACTTGAATTGAAAATAATAATAAATGAAAAAACTAAACATCTGTAAGCTTTCATTATCAATTTTGATTTTATGTCATTATATCACTATAGCGCAAAATCCTATTGTAAGGAATCAATTCTCTGCAGATCCATCTGCGAGAGTATTTGGTGATAGAGTTTATGTTTACCCTTCACATGATATATTAGCAACCGAAGAAAAAGGTAAAAAAGACTGGTTTTGTATGGAAGATTATCACGTTTTTTCTTCTGATAATCTTATTGATTGGACAGATCACGGTATGATAATACATCAAAATAAAGTGCCGTGGGTTCGCCCAGAAAGTTATAGTATGTGGGCACCAGACTGTATAGAACGAAATGGAAAATATTATTTTTATTTTCCATCTACACCAAAGGATACTGTTGTTGATGGAAAAGGATTTTCAATTGGTGTTGCAGTATCTGATAAGCCGTCAGGAAATTTTATACCTGAAGTAAAACCAATTAAAGGAGTTAAAGGAATTGATCCTAATGTATTTATAGATAAAGATGGACAAGCTTATTTGTATTGGTCTGCTCGTGATATTTTTGGAGCAAAGTTAAAAGAGAATATGCTTGAATTAGATTCCGAAGTAAAAACTTTAGCCGATTTACCCTCCAAAGGGCTGAAAGAAGGTCCGTATGTTTTTGAGCGCAAAGGTATTTATTATTTAACCTATCCACATGTCGAAAACAAAATCGAACGCCTAGAATATGCGATTAGTGATAATCCATTAGGGCCATTTAAAGTAATGGGAGTAATTATGGACGAATCTCCTACAGGCTGTTGGACAAATCACCATTCTATTATAGAATTTAAAAATCAATGGTATTTGTTTTATCATCACAATGATTATTCACCAACCTTTGATAAAGCAAGATCAATTAGGGCTGATAGTCTTTCTTTTAATGCTGATGGGACTATTCAAAAAGTAATTCCAACTTTAAGAGGTATTGGTGTTACTAATGCTACAAAAGAAATTCAGATAGATCGATACAGTAAGATAAGTGATAAAGGAGCATCTATCGCTTTTTTAGATCCACTTAATAGTTTTAAAGGTTGGAAAACAATTTTAAATGATTCAAGTGCCTGGATACGATATAACACTGTTGATTTCGGTAAGAAACCTTTAAAATCAATTGTGGTAAAAGTATCATCTAGAAGTGGAGGAACGATACAAATACGTACCCAAAGTAAGGATGGAGTTGTAATTGCAGAGGTCAAAATCCCTGTCAATACTGAATGGCAGAATATAGAAGTACCTCTTAAAAAATTTCAGACAGGAATTCAAGACTTATCCGTGACAATGACTGAAAGCAATAAAGAAGTAGAATTTGATTGGATAAGTTTTAAATAAAAATTATACATTTTTTAATCTATTAAGATATTTTGGATATGAAGAAAGATTTAGTGAAGTTAAATTTAGTTGTTGTTTTATTATTAATTAGCTGTTTTAATGTTGCTTCAGCACAACAAACAACGGGTTTAATGACAAACATTATTTCAGAAAAAACAGAAGGGATTAATTCTGGATTTCCCGTGGTAAGTAAAGAAAAAGTAGCAGCACCTATTCGATACGATGCTTCTGATTTTATAGGAGTTATTCGTGCTGTAAAAGATTTGCAAAACGATATTAGCAGTGTTACTGGAATAAAGCCAGAATTACTTACTACTAATCCTAGCCAAGGAGGATATGAAATTTTAGTAGGGACATTGGGTAAAAATAAACAGATCGATCAGTTAGCATCATCAGGAAAACTGAATACTAAAGACTTAAAAGGTAAATGGGAAAGTTTTGTTATTACAACAATTGATAATCCTAAAAAATCAGGACCTAAACTTTTAGTAATTGCTGGTAGTGATAAGCGAGGTACTATTTATGGTATTTATGAATTATCCAGACAATTAGGAGTTTCTCCATGGTATTGGTGGGCTGATGTACCTGCAAAAAAACGTGCAGTTGCTTATGTATTACCAGGAAGATATGCTTCAGGTGAACCAAAGGTTAAATACAGAGGTATATTTATTAATGACGAAGCGCCTTGTTTTTCTGGCTGGGCAAAAGAAAAATTTGGAGGGGCAAATAGCAAAGTTTATTCACATATGTTTGAGTTATTGTTGCGTTTGCGTGCTAATTATTTATGGCCGGCTATGTGGGGAAATGCTTTTAATGAGGATGATCCGGAAAGCCCACGTATTGCAGATGAATATGGAATTGTAATGGGAACATCTCATCATGAGCCTATGATGCGTGCCCAAAAAGAATGGGGTAAGCACCGTAAAAACTACGGAAATGGAGAATGGAATTATAAAACGAATGAAGCCGGTTTAAAGAAATTTTGGGAAGATGGTTTAGAAAGAAATAAAAACTACGAAAATATCGTAACAATGGGTATGCGTGGTGATGGAGATTTGCCTATGCAGGATTTAGGTAGTGCTGAAGCTAACTTTAAGGAGTTGGAAAGAATTATGAATGACCAACGTGAAATTATAAAAAAAGTAACTAAAAAACCGATTAACCAAACACCTCAAATTTGGGCATTGTATAGTGAGGTTTTAGAATATTTTGATCAAGGAATGAAAGTTCCGGATGATATGACTATTTTACTTTGTGATGATAACTGGGGTAATGTAAGAAGGTTGCCTGAGCTTGGTGCTAAAAAACATCCGGGAGGTTATGGTATTTATTATCATGTTGATTTACACGGTGCTCCTCGAGCTTACCAATGGTTGAATATGACCCAAATTCCGCACATGTGGGAACAATTGCAGCTAACTTATAGCTATGGAGTAGATAAAATTTGGATATTAAATGTGGGAGATTTAAAACCAAATGAGTATCCTTTGGATTTCTTCTTAACAATGGCGTGGAATCCAACTTCTTTTAATGAAAATAATTTACAGGAATATGCCAGAAAATTTTGTGAAGAGCAATTTACTGCTGCCGAAGCTACCGAAGCTGCCGAGATTTTAAGTATGTATTGTAAATTTAATAGCCTTATCACTGCAGAAATGCTGGATGATAAAACTTATAATCTTGAAAGCGGCGAGTTTCTTCAGGTTAAAGATGCTTATTTAGCTTTAGAAACCAGAGCTTTAAGACAATATATGGGGCTTTCTCAAGAATATAAAGATACTTATAAACAGTTGATCTTACATCCAGTAAGGGCCATGGCTAATTTATATGATATGTACTATGCTTTAGCTATGAATAAAAAACTAGCTGCCGAAAAGGATATAAAAGCCAATTATTGGGCTGATCAAGTGGATGTTTGTTTCCAAAGAGATGCTGATTTTTCTAAAGATTACAATCAAAATATTAGTGGAGGAAAATGGAACCACTTGATGGATCAAACACATATTGGTTATAAATCTTGGGATGAACCAAGAGGAGGAAATGTAAAACCTAAAGTTACAAGAATTACCCCAGATGAAGCTAAAAAAGGAGGTTATGTTTTTGACGAAAAAAATCGTATAGTTGTGATGGAAGGAGAGCATTATTTTGCTGTTAAGAATAACCAAAAGACTAATTGGACAGTTATTCCTGATTTAGGAAGAACACTATCTGGTATTGCCTTGATGCCATACAATGAATCAGTAAATGGTACTGAAATTGAATACAAAATGAATTTTGAATCAAAAACAGCTGAAAATGTAAAACTTAGAGTATTCTTTGATTGTACTTTACCATTTAAAAAAGGAGGACAGAGTGTATCAGCATCTTTCAACGGTGCTAAAGAAGAATCATGGAACATTAATGATCAATTGACCTGGCAAAATAATTATTCGAAAATGTATCCAGCGGGAGCAGCGCGTATGATTGAAACTACTGTAACCTTGGAATTACCAAAAAATACAAATGATGGATCATACACATTAAAAATAAAACCGTTGGATCCAGGGATTGTTATCTACAAAGTAATAGTAGATTTTGGAGGTTTTGAAGAAACTCATTTAAAAATGCCTGAAAGTCAATATAAAAAGCAATAAAAAATGATTAATAAAATAAGTTTTAGTTGGATTTTATTGCTAGTTGTAACCGTATCTACTGCTCAAAAGACAAAAGAAACACAAATAGCTTTAAATCCTCAAAAGGTTAAAAAAGTTTTTATTTATACCAATCCTGTCACAAGGGATACAGCAATTTCAATGCGTGATCATTTTATTATAAAAGCTGAAAATAAATGGTATGCAGTAGGTACATCTAATCCTGTTTGGACAGGACATAATCCAGGAGTACGAATGTTAGTGTCTGATGATCTTATTAATTGGAAGCAACATTCGTTTATAATAGATTCCAGCAAATTACCAGCCGATTGTCCTTATAATGGACGTTTTTGGGCTCCTGAGATTCATTTTATACAAAATAAATATTGGTTAACTGTTAACAGTGGAAAAGTAACCGCCGAAGATCCTAAAGGAATGAATACGCATAGTGCTTGGTTGTTCTCATCAGATAAAGTTACAGGTCCATATAAATTAGTCAACGGACCATTAACGCCTCAATACAACAATGATGCAACTTTATTTGAAGATGAAGATGGGCAAACTTATTTTTATTGTAGTGGAAATGGATTATTTCAGGCTAAAATTGATTTAAAATCAGGTAAGTTAACTACTCCTATTGAAAAATTTTTAGATAAAAAACAGCCTGGATATCCGGAATGGATGATAGGAGGTATTGAAGGACCATTTGTAATAAAAAGAGAAGGAACTTATTTCATGTTCTTTTCTAGCTGGACACGCGGTTATGAAGTAGGCTTGTTAAAATCAAAATCACCCTTAGGACCATGGGAATTAGTTTCACAAGAACCTATTTTTGGCACTCGAAAAAAACACTATCGTCCTGAACTTGCTCAAGGTGGAGGTTATTCTCATTTAAAATTTTCAGATACTGCTGATCCTTACCAAGAGACTGGGCATAATGCTTTATTTATAGGACCGGACAATCAGTTATGGAGTTCTTGTCATTATTTTATGGATGAAAAAAGACCTTATCCGTATAGTCAAACTTTTGAAGAATGGGAAAAAACGCCGCAAATGGGAATTGAGCCAGTATATTATAAAGATGGAAGATTTTTTATAAAAGAAGCAAGCTGGACTAAACAAACAGTTGAATACTAATAATTCACATTTAGTTTAATACAAGATATTATATCTCCGATAAAAGAAATAATTACTTATACCTTCAAATATGTAGAGTTTATTTGAATTATTGTAAGCAGTATTTGATTTTGCTATTAGTAACACACAATGAGATTATTCAACACAATTAAAATAATTTTAATATGAGTAAAAGAGAAAATTCAAGACGTACATTTTTAAAACAAACTATGTTAGCATCAGCTGCTGTTTCAATATCTCCGTTATTATTTGCACAATCTAATACGCCTTTAGAGAAAGAACGGGTAAAATTAGCTTTAATAGGTATTGGTAATCGTGGAGGTCAGATTGCAAAGGATTTATTTGCAACTGGTTTATGTGAAATTGTAGCTCTTTGTGATGTAGATATGGGAGCAAAGCATACACAAGAAATTATGGCAATGTTCCCAAAAGCAAAACAATTCAAAGACTTTCGGGAAATGTTTAATAAATCAGGAAATGATATTGAAGCTGTTTCAGTAGGAACACCAGATCATTCTCATTTCCCTATTTGCATGATGGCATTATCTTTAGGAAAGCATATTTATGTTGAAAAGCCAATGGCTTGTACGTTTTATGAAATAGAATTGATGATGAAGGCAGCCAGAAAGCATCCTAATTTGGTAACTCAAGTTGGTAATCAAGGGCATTCTGAAGCTAACTATTTTCAGTTTAAAGCATGGAAAGAGGCTGGAATTATTAAAAATATAAGAGAAGTAGTAGCTCACATGAATTCTCCTCGACGGTGGCATGGTTGGGATCCAAACATATATAAGCTTCCAGAAGGACAACCCATTCCGCAAGGAATGGATTGGAATACATGGTTGATGGCTAAACCCTACCATGATTATAGTGATAAATACCATCAGGGTAATTGGCGCTGTTGGTATGATTTTGGAATGGGAGCATTAGGAGATTGGGGAGCTCATATTTTAGATACAGCTCATGAATTTCTTGATCTTGGGTTACCTTATGAAGTAAATCCAATTAAATTAGAAGGACACAATGATTATTTCTTTCCTATGTCCTCTACAATCCAATTTAAATTTCCTAAAAGAGGTGCTATGCCTCCTATGAATATTACTTGGTATGATGGTGTAAATAACATGCCACCTTTACCATCTGGATACGGTACTTCAGAACTGAATGCAAATATTCCAACAGTTGCGGGAGCAAAGTTACAGGAAGCAAAATTAAATCCCGGAAAAATTATTTACAGTGATGATCTCATTTTTAAAGGCGGTTCGCATGGAAGTACTTTAAGTATTATACCAAGTGAAAAAGCCAAAGCAGTGGAATTAAAATTACCAAAAGTTCCTGTAAGTACTTCGAATCACTTTGCTAATTTTCTTTTATCCTGTTTAGGAAAAGAAAAAACAAGATCACCGTTCGAAATTTTTGGTCCATTAAGTCAGGTCTTCTCTTTGGGAGTGATTGCTCAGAGATTAAATACTCCTATTAAGTTTGATCGGGATTCAAAAACGATTACAAACAATCAGTTTGCTAATGCTTTATTGACAGATGTTCCACCACGTAAAGGCTGGGAGGAATTCTATAAAATTTAATAATCAAAAAGGGATTTAAACCATGAAAAAAATAATATTATCAGCTGTAGTTTTATTGAGCACATTTGTTTTACAAGCTCAAAGTAATAATTCAAATACCTTAACAAAAAATGAAATTAATGAAGGTTGGGAACTATTATGGGATGGAAAAACAACCAATGGATGGAGAGGGGCGAGAATGGAAACATTTCCTGCTAAAGGTTGGAGTATTGTAAATGGTACTTTAAAAGTACACAGTACTGATGGAGGGGAATCTTCTAATGGAGGAGATATTGTTACAGTTAAGAAATACAAAAACTTTATTTTAAAAGTAGATTTTAAAATCACTAAAGGTGCTAATAGCGGAATAAAATATTTTGTAGACTCTGATTTAAATAAAGGAGCAGGATCAGCAATAGGCTGTGAGTTTCAGATACTAGACGATGAAAATCATCCTGATGCAAAAAATGGAGTAAAAGGAAACCGTACTCTAGGTTCATTATATGATTTAATAACTTCTAAAAGAGATAAGAATTTTAAGTTTGATAAAGATAGTTTTAACACCGCTACCATTGTTGTTCAAAATGAAAAAGTAGAGCATTGGCTGAATGGAATAAAACTGGTAGAATATACTCGAAATAACCAAATGTGGAATGCTTTAGTAGCTTACAGTAAATACAAAGACTGGCCAAATTTTGGAAATGCTGTAGAGGGAAATATTTTATTGCAGGATCATGGAAATGAAGTGTTTTTCAAAAATATAAAAATTAAAGTTTTAAAATAAAATAGTATTTCAAAAGTATAAAAAGTAGAAATGAAAAAACAAAATAGAATTTTAGTAACCTTAGGACTACTGGTATTGAGTATTACTGCAGTGAGTGGTCAAAATAGTGCAACTTCAAATAAAAATTCAGATAAAGCATTTGTGCATCAATCAATAGGAAATCCTTATTTACCATTGTGGGAGCATTTGCCTGATGGTGAACCCAGAGTTTTTGAAGATCCTGATCATGCTGGAAAATATCGAGCCTATATTATTGGCTCACATGATGCGCGTTTCTCAAGTTATTGTGGTACAGATATAAGAATATGGTCAGCTCCAGTGGAAGATTTGTCCAGCTGGCGTGATGAAGGACCTGCTTTTACTTATGAAGTAGATGGAAAATGGGATGTTATGTATGCTCCTGATATTGTCGAAATTAAAAGAAAAGACGGTAAAAAGGAATATTATTTGTATCCTCACAGTCGTGGGCAAAATAGAGAAGCAATGGTTGCTAAGGGAACCAGACCCACTGGGCCTTTTACACCAGTAAATTTAACTGTTGATGGAAAGCGTACTGTACCTGGAAGTATTCTGGGATTTGATCCAGCTGTTTATATTGAATATATTACTGATCCAAAAGATCCAGATTTTGAAATTGGTTTTAGAGCTTATGGTTACTGGGGATTTCAAAAATCATCAGCTGCACAATTAGATCAAAATACCATGTATTCGCTTAGACCAGGTACCAAATTAATTGAAAACTTTTTACCTGCCAGTTCGAGATATGGAGTTCCCAGAGCTCCTGAAGGTACAGAATTTACCCAAGTCTATCCGGGAGAAGATTTAGGTTCATTCAATTTTTTCGAAGCATCTTCTATTCGAAAAGTAGGGAATAAGTATGTGTCTATTTATAGTGGCTATTCAGGACCAGAATATGGAATTGGCAGTTCTAATTCAACTTTACGTTATGTTGTCGGTGATTCTCCTTTAGGTCCATGGAAAACGGGAGGTGTTTTAGTTGATTCCCGTGCTCCTGTACTTAATCAAGATGGTACAGCAATAATAACTTCTAATGCTGGACATAATACTCATGGTAGTATTGAACAAATAAACGGGCAGTGGTATGCTTTTTATCACAGGCCTCCTAGAGGTTTTGGTTTTGCACGTCAGGCGATGGTGGCTCCTGTTACAGTAAAATGGGATGAAAAACCTGTCTCAGAAGGAGGAACTGTTCATATTAGTGCTTTTGATCCTTACACTCCGGATAAACTATTGTCAGTAAAAGATAAACAAGGTCGTGAATACAAAGGAGCTGAAGTTACATCTGAAGGTTTTCACTTTTATGGGCTTGATCCATATAAATATTATTCATCAGGATACGCCAGTTATCTTTCTAATAACAGCAGTCAACAAGATTCGTGGGATATATGGGATAATCACATGCCCATTACAAACGTTAAAAATGCTAATATAATTGGATATAAATATTTCGGTTTTGGAGGACTTAAAAAAGGGCAAAATGGATTAAAAGCTTTTGAAGGTACTAAAAAAGGAAATAACACTAAGCTTGAAGTATTTCTTACTCCTAAGAGCACTAAATCATTTAAAGTCAATATCTGGTTAGATGGACCTTGGGATAATGATACCTGGAAAGGAAAGAAAATAGGAGAAATTACAGTTCCTGAAAATTCAAAACAAGAAACGATACAGTTTAGTGTAGATGTTTCAAAGTTTGTAGATGAATTAGATAAAAAACATGCTATATTTCTGGTTGCAGAAGGAAATGATCAGGAATCGCTCTTTGATTTTATGGGACTTGGTTTTAGTTCAAAAAACAAGAAAATATCTCGTCCAGTTCCACCTGTTGTAAATATTATTGTAGATGGAAAATCAATATCAGTTCCTCCAACTCCAGTAAGATCTACAGAAGCTAATGGTATTGTTGGTTATGATATTTATGAAACTACTTATAGTGTTCAATCTGACGCAACAAAAGTTCCAGTAGTATCAGCTTCTACTAATAATCCTAAAGTAAAAGTTACCGTTGAACAAGCAGCTACCTTGGCAGGTAAAGCTATTGTGAAATTTGATTATAATGGTGTTGTAAAAACTTATTACGTGCAGTTTGTTTCAAAATAGATTTTAAAAATATTCTAAACATAGAAATGAATTATAGAATAGTTATAACAAAAGGACAGTCTTAAAAATATTTTTAGACTGTCTTTTTGTTTATATAAATTTTGCTAAAAAGTAAAACAACCGATTGCGTATATCATGTTTTTTAATATATTTGCTTTTATAAATTATTGAATAATATATCTTTTTGTAAAAAAGAATAAATTGTTACATATAATTTAATGCTATTAAACCAACCACTTGTATTACTTTTCGATTTATCTTTTAATTTAAATCCGATTTAGGATTAAAATCTAAAAGTGAGTATTCTTTCTTTTAAATTATTTTAATAAATAAATTAGAATAATTTAAATGATGAAAATCATTCGATTAATAATAGTCTGGTTTAAAATTTCTAAAATAATTAAACCAAATATTGTTAATATGAAAAATAGAAAGTTGTTTAAAATTTTTAATGTGTTTATGTTGTTGATGTCTCTTAATGGATTTGCCATTGGAGAACCTACTTACATAAGTACAAAAATTGCAGAAAACCAATTTACATTGTCTTCAGCTGCTAAAGGTTCAACTACTTTGTTTGTTAGTTCAGAAGATCATACAGGAGTAATTTCGGCACTTAAAAATCTAAAATCTGATATAGGAAAAGTTACTGGTCGTGAACCTGATATTAAATACACTAATAAACCAGATGCTAAAGAAGTAATTATTGTAGGAACAATTGGAAAAAGTCCTATTATTGACCAATTAGTTAAAAGTAAAAAATTAGATGTGAAAAATGTTTCTGGTAAATGGGAATCTTTTGTAATACAAACTATTGAATCTCCATTTCCAGGAGTGGAAAAAGCACTTGTTATTGCTGGAAGTGATAAGCGAGGAACCATTTATGGTATTTATGATATATCAAAAAATATCGGAATATCTCCATGGTATTACTGGGCAGATGTACCTGTTGCAAAACAAGAATCATTATTCGTTAAAAATGGCCGTTATGTAATCGAAAGTCCAAAAGTAAAATACAGAGGTATTTTTCTTAATGATGAAGCCCCAGCTCTTAGTGGATGGTCTAAAGAGAAATTTGGAGGGTTTAACAGTAAATTCTATGAAAAAGTTTTTGAATTATTACTTCGTTTAAAAGGAAATTATCTTTGGCCGGCTATGTGGGGAAGTGCATTTTATGATGACGATCCTGCCAATGGTATCTTGGCAAATGAAATGGGGATTGTAATGGGAACTTCTCATCATGAACCTATGGCAATGGCACAACAAGATTGGCATAGATACACTTCACGTAATAAATTATCAAAGGTTTGGGATTACACTAAAAATAAAGATATTTTACAGCAATCATGGAAATTTGGTATTGAGAGAAGTAAAAACTGGGACAAAATAGTTACTGTAGGAATGCGTGGAGATGGGGATGAAGCTATGGGCGAAGGTACGAATATCGGTTTGCTGGAGCAGATTGTAAAGGATCAGCGTAAAATAATAGAAAATGTCACAGGTGAAAAAGCAGAGAAAACGCCTCAGGTGTGGGCATTGTATAAAGAAGTACAGGAATATTATGACCATGGTATGAAAGTTCCAGATGATGTAACCTTATTGTTTTGTGATGATAATTGGGGCAATGTTCGTAAGCTTCCAGAAGTTAATGCAAAATCTCGTAAAGGAGGATACGGGATGTATTATCATTTTGATTATGTAGGCGGTCCTCGTAATTCAAAATGGATTAATATTAGTCCAATTCAACGTGTTTGGGAACAAATGAATTTGAGTTATACTCATGGTGTACAGGAACTTTGGGTAGTAAATGTAGGAGATTTAAAACCAATGGAATATCCAATTAGTTTCTTTTTAGATATGGCATGGGATCCCTCTAAATTTAACACTCAAAATTTATTATCTCATACAGAAAATTGGTGTACTCAGCAATTTGGAGAACAATATGCAAAAGAGGCTGCACGAATTATTAATTTGTATGCAAAATATAACAGAAGGGTAACACCTGAAATGCTAGACGATAAAACCTATAGTTTAGATAACTACAATGAATTTGAAAAAGTAACAGCAGATTATCGTAATCTGGCCTTAGACGCACTTCGATTGTATTATAAAATCCCTGCAGATTACAAAGATGCTTTTGATCAGTTAGTTTTATATCCCGTAAATGCTTGTAGTAACCTTTATGAAATGTATTATGCAGTAGCAAAAAATAAAGTTTGTGCTAAAGCAAATGATATTCAGGCTAATTATTGGGCAGATAAAGTAGAAGAATGCTTTAAAAGAGATGTTGATTTAGCTTATTCGTATAATAATATTATTGCAGATGGAAAGTGGAAACACATGATGGATCAAGTACACATTGGATATACTTCCTGGCAAGAACCCCGCAGAGCGAAAATGCCAGAAGTACTTCGTGTAGCTGCTGAAAATCAAAATACTTTGATACAAAAAACATTTGTTGAAAAAGATGGTTATGTGTCTATTGAAGCAGAAAATTTTAGCAGAACCAGTAATTCTTCCAGAATTAATTGGGAGATTATTCCTTTTTTAGGAAAAACTAAATCAGCTATAACGACTTTTCCTCAAAATGCATATCCTAAAGAGAATGAGGATATTTATGTAGAATATGATGTAGATTTTGCAACCACTGGTGAGTTTGAAGTTCAGTTGTTGTTTTCACCAACATTAAATTTTAATTCTAACAAAGGACTTCGATATACCATTGGTTTTGATAAAACGACACCACAACTTATCAATTTAAATGGTCATTACAAAGGAGAATTAGGACGTTGGCAATCCGAACATATTATAAAATCAGTAACTAAGCATAAAATAGAGACTATTGGAAAACATACATTACGTTTTTCAGTAAAAGAAGCAGGACTTGTATTGCAAAAAATATTAATTAATACAGGTGGTTTAAAACCAAGTTATCTCGGAGCTCCTGAAAGTCCAATTGTAAAGTAAAATACACAGACAAATGAAATTATTTAAAAAAGTAATAATAATTCTAATTACTATAATTGGGGCAAACGATGTTGTTGCAAAAGTTAGATTACCTCGTTTAATAAGTAACGGAATGGTACTTCAACGTGATGCTCCACTGAAAATTTGGGGATGGGCAGAAGCTGGTGAAAAAGTACAAGTTGAGTTTTTGGGCAAAAAATACCAAACAAAAACAGATAAACAAGGAAACTGGAAAGTAAGTTTACCTTCAATAGCTGCTGGTGGTCCTTACACAATGAAAGTTAATGAGATTGAGATCAAAGATATTTTGATAGGAGATGTTTGGTTATGTTCTGGACAGTCTAATATGGAATTGATGGTAAATAGAGTACTTGATTTATACGAAAACGAAATAAAGCAAGTCAATAATACTAATATTCGTTATTTTAAACCATCAATACGTACTGAATCACAAACGCCTCAAACTGATTTTAAAGAAGGAACATGGCTTCCTGCTACACAGGAAAATATTATGAATTTTTCTTCATTATCATTTTTTTATGGTGATCAGCTGTATCAAAAGCATAAGGTGCCTATTGGACTTATTAATAATGCTATTGGAGGAACTGCTATAGAATCTTGGGTGAGTGAAGATTTTATGAATTCCTATATGGATAAATGGAATAAATCAAAGGCGAAGTCTGATTCTATTCGTGCACTTAGACCTTCAACAGCTAATCCGGTTAGATTTAATTTTAATGCCGAATTGGCGAAAAATGATCCAGGTTTAGGGCGTTGGTCAAAAAATGATGTGAATACTTCTGATTGGTCTGAGATTGCTCTTCCCGGGTATTGGTCAGACAAAGGAGTCAATATGCGCATGGGGTCGATGTGGTTTTATAAAGAATTTTATGTTCCGGACTCGCTGGTAAATCAAAAAGATGCTGTACTTAGAATGGGACGTATTATTGAGAGCGATTCTACTTTTGTAAATGGAAAATTTGTTGGAACAATTTCGTACCAATATCCTCCCCGGAATTATAAATTGCCAGAAGGAATTTTAAAACCAGGTATAAATAAACTAATGGTAAGAGTAATTTTACCCAATGGAAAAGGCGGATTTGTTGAAGATAAAACCTATGAACTTCGTTTAGGTTCTCAAAAAATAGATTTAACAGGACAATGGAAATACCACATTGGTGCTAATCTTAAACCGCAAGCTGCACAAACTTCTGGAGGAGGTGTAGGAACGCGTCCGTCTGGATTGTACAATAGCCTTACAAGTCCGATAATTGGCTATCAAATAAAAGGAATAATATGGTATCAGGGAGAATCAAATACAGGAATGCCAACAAAAGAATATCAGGATCTATTTAAAAATTTGATAAGTAGTTGGCGAACTAAATTTAATTTACCTAATATGCCGTTTGTTTTTGCTCAGTTGGCTAATTTAGGTGTACCAAATAAACAGCCAGGCGAAAGCGGGATAGCAAATATACGTGAAGCACAAAGACGTACTTTAGAAGTAGCAAACACTGGTATGGCGGTTACCACTGATCTTGGAGAATGGAATGATATTCATCCTTTAAATAAAAAGGAGGTAGCACGAAGATTAGCCCTGGAAGCTGCACGAGTAGCTTATAATGATAAATCTATAATTAGTTCAGGTCCTTTGTTTGATACAATGGAAATTATAGACAATAGTGTTGTAATTAATTTTAAGTCTGTAGGTAGTGGACTATTTACTAACAATTTGTTAGATGGATTTCAAATTGCAGGCTCAGATGGTAAATTTGAATGGGCAAATGCCGTAGTAATTTCAGACAATAAAGTTAAGGTCTGGAACAAAAAAGTAACTAATCCAACTGTCATTCGATATGCCTGGGATGACAATCCAGCTTTTGCCAATTTAAAAAATAAAGAAGGTTTACCAGCTTCACCATTTACTACAAACAAATAAAGCCATCAATAATCATTTTTAAATTTAAGAATGTTAAAAATACTTAATACCATGAACTAAGGTATTATTCTATTAACAGACCACTTAATTAATAAAATATAGATTTATGAAAAAAATATTCTTTTATCTTCTCAGTTTTCTATTCTCAATGACTTTGTTGGCTCAACAATATCCTTATCAAAATACTAAATTGAATGCTAATGATAGAGCAAAGGATTTATTATCCCGTCTTACACTTGAGGAAAAAGCAGCATTAATGCAAAATAATTCACCAGCTATTCCACGATTAGGCATTAAGGCATACGAATGGTGGAATGAAGCCCTTCACGGTGTAGGTCGTTCAGGATTAGCAACTGTCTTTCCACAAGCTATTGGTATGGCGGCCTCATTCAATGAAACCTTGTTATTTAATTCATTTACAGCTATCGCAGATGAAGCAAGAGCAAAATCAAATAAATTTAGTGAACAAGGAGGATTAAAACGTTATCAGGGATTGACTTATTGGACTCCAAATGTAAATATATTTCGTGATCCTCGTTGGGGTCGAGGGCAGGAAACCTATGGAGAAGATCCTTTTTTAACCAGTCGAATGGGAGTGGCAGTGGTTAAAGCTTTGCAGGGACCTGAAGGTAGTGAATATGACAAATTACATGCCTGCGCTAAACATTATGCTGTTCATTCAGGTCCTGAATGGAACAGACATTCGTTTAATGCCGAAAATATTAAACCTCGTGACTTATGGGAAACTTATTTACCCGCTTTTAAAGATTTAGTACAAAAAGCTAATGTAAAGGAAGTAATGTGTGCCTACAATAGTTTTGAGGGGGAGCCTTGCTGTGGAAGTAATCGTTTATTAACCCAAATTCTTCGTGATGACTGGGGCTTTGACGGATTGGTAGTGTCAGACTGTTGGGCTATTTCTGATTTTTATCATACAAATGCACATGCAACTCAACCTGATGCTACCCATGCAGCTGCCAATGCAGTTTTAAATGGAACTGATTTGGAGTGTGGTAGTGATTTTCGTAATCTGCCAGATGCTGTTAAGAATGGATTAGTAGATGAAAAACGTATTGATGTTTCGTTATTACGATTGTTAAAAGCCCGTTTTGAATTGGGAGAAATGAATGAAAAACCTGTTTGGGAAATTCCTTATTCAGTAGTTAATAGTAAAGAGCATCAGGCATTAGCACTACGTATGGCAGAAGAAAGTATTGTATTATTACAAAATAAGAATAATATCCTACCATTGAATAGAAAGCTCAAAGTGGCAGTTATGGGACCTAATGCAAAAGACTCTGTAATGCAATGGGGAAATTACAATGGGTTTCCTGCTCATACAGTTACTTTGCTAGAGGCAGTTCGTAAAGTATTACCAGAATCCCAATTAATTTATGAATGGGGATGTGATCGTACCAACGACGTTGCCATTAGCAGTCTTTTTTCAGAATGTAGTATTGATGGTAAAAAAGGTTTTGTTGCTCAATACTGGAATAACACAACCGCTGAAGGAAATCCTGTTTTAACAGATGTCCTTTCAAGTCCGTTTCATTTAACTACTATGGGAGCTACAGCTTTTGCTGCAGGAGTTAATATTCAGAATTTTTCAGCTCGTTATAAAACAATTTTCAAACCAACTAAATCAGGAGATGTAGCATTCCAATTTCAAACGAATGGAAGAACATCTTTAACTATTGATGGAGAAAATGTAGTAAAAAATGTTTTTGCAAACAATACCACTAATGTTTATACATTAAAAGCCGAGGCAGGTAAATCATATATTATTGAAATTTTGTTTTCTCAAAAAAATGCAGATGCAGCACTAAATTTTGATTTTGGATCATTAATACCTGTAGATTTGGCTGCCAGTATTGCCAGAGTAAAAGATTCCGATATTGTAATATTTGCTGGTGGTATCGCTCCATCATTGGAAGGAGAGGAAATGCGCGTGACAATTCCAGGGTTTAAAGGCGGTGACCGTACTGATATTGAACTACCATCTATTCAGCGCCGTATGCTTCAAGCATTAAAAGCTGCTGGAAAGAAAGTAGTGTTTGTAAATTTCTCTGGTTCAGCAATGGGATTTGTTCCTGAAACTGAATCTTGTGAAGCAATTGTACAGGCTTGGTATCCAGGACAGGCTGGTGGGACAGCTATTGCCAATGTACTTTTTGGAGATTATAATCCATCAGGTCGTTTGCCGGTAACTTTTTATAAAAATAGCAATCAATTGCCTGATTTCGAAGATTATTCTATGAAAGGCAGAACTTATCGTTTTATGTCTAATCCACTTTTCCCATTTGGATTTGGATTGAGTTATACCAATTTTACAATTGGTAAAGCTAAACTCAATAAAACAACTATAAAAAATAATGAGACAGTAGATATTACTATTCCGATATCTAATACAGGTAAACTCAATGGTTCAGAAACAGTTCAGATTTATGTTAGAAAAATTAATGATACTGATGGTCCTCTTAAAACCATGAGAGAATTTCAACGTGTAGAAATTGAATCTGGAAAATCAAAAGACGTAAAACTTTCGTTAAAACCTTCTACTTTTGAATTCTTTGATTCGGTTCAAGCAAAAGTAATTGTTGCATCTGGGGACTATGAAGTTTTATATGGAAAAAGTTCAGATTTAAAAGATTTAAAAGTAATAAAAGTTACTATTCAATAGCTTATTATTGCTAGTCTTTATCTTTGGTAAGCATCATCTTTTTGAATCTTTAGTTATGATAAACTAAAGTTCTCTTTCTTGATGCTTACTTTTTATATATTTTAACTAACAATTTGAATTATAATTAGTTTATCTATCTAATTCAAATTTCTAAACTCTTGTGGAGTATTTCCTGTTTAGTACAAATGTTAACTTCTATTACAAAAGGTAAGAGAGTAATGAATACTTCGCCGGCTTTGAAAATAGAAGAAGCACTTGGTTTAGAAGAAGGTTATTTCATGATTCTACAGGTTTATTATAACATAGAGCAAGAAAAAAAAGATGAATAAACTCCGTACTGATTTACCTCAGTTGAGACCTGTATTATTTTGGGATACTAAAATAAATACAATTGACTGGGAGAAACAGAAAAAAGCTATTATCAAAAGAGTTTTTGAACGTGGTAATGAGAAGGAGAAAAGGAAGTTATCTATTTTTATGAAGTTGAAACGTTTGATATGACGTTAAACAATTCTATTATAGAATAGTAAATAATAAAATTATACGATACCTGTTTGGATATACTTTTGCATCTTATAAAAGAGTTCGACAATCCCAAATACTTATTAAAAGTGTATTGTGTGTAAAGTGTTGATTATTAATTTTTTTCGATAATAAAATGAATTTATCAATCGAACCCTTATTATGCATTGATTATATTAGGTTTTAACATAAAAAAAGGCAGAAAATTATATGATTTTCTGCCTTTGTGGAGTCGCCGGGAATCGAACCCGGGTCCAAACAAGCAACTAAAGAGCTTTCTACACGCTTATTTCCTGATTAGATTTTCGATGTTAAGCTAGGTCAGGAACAACCACTCAACACTTATCTTCTTAATTTTTGAAATCCACCCGAAGCTCATGGAGATCTAGGTTTATTTTTACGGTTCCCCTAAACAGAACGCCACAAACCAAGGCTTTCAAGGAGAATCCAGCTTCCCTACCTTGTAGGGACGTGGCTAATCGTACTATAATTCAGATTATGCAGCTAAAGCGTAGTTATTTTCGCCGTGTAAAAGTTTGTACCCTTGGATTTACGAGCAAAAAGTACCATGCTCGACGTGCTTACTGTTCAATTCGACTTGCTGTCAAAACCAGTCGACCCCAGTTTTATAATACTCAAAAAAATTGAGTGCGCAAATGTACAATTTTCTAGTTGAATATTGCAATTAGAATACTAATCTTACTGCAAAAATTATTCCTCTTTGTCGTCTTTACCTAATTTAAATGGATAATCTCCAAATAATGGTGCTAATTTTCTAACCTGATACGTCTTAGTCGTAAATTTATTCGATAAGGCAATGATAGTTACATGTTCTTTTGTTAATGTAATAAAAGAAGAGGTGTTTCCGTGCCACCAGCCATTATGGAAGTAGAAATTTTGTCCTGTTTCCCAATTAATCATTCGTATTCCTAAACCGTAATTTTTCTCACCTTTACGTTCCTGACTAAAAGGAGTATAGACCAGTTTTAGTAATTTTGGACTTAAAAAATCTGGTGAATTTCTAGCCATATCAAATTTTAATAAATCTCTTGGAGTAGAATAGATGTTTTTATCTCCGTAAATTTTATCAAGATAGTCTTTCCCAATTTCGACTTTATTGCCTTTATAAGAAGTAACAGCTGAGTCTTTGTCTTTTTCATAATCAAAAACATAGGTGTGATTCATTCCTAATGGTTTAAAAATCATGCGTTCCATAGCTTTTTTATAACTAAGTCCTGTTGCTTTTTCGATAATAAGGGCTAAAACAGCATAGTTGGTATTACAATAAGCAAAACGAGTATTAGTTCTGGCTTCCAGACCAATGTCTTTTGTTGCCATTAAATTCACAATATCTTTATTAGTCAGAATATCATGTCGATCCCAAACACCATCTTTTTTATCGGTGAAATAAGCATAATTACGCATTCCGCTACGGTGATTTAAAAGCATTTTAACCGTAACTTCAGGAAAAGGGAAATTCTTTATTATGGTATTTACTTTTTGGTCTAAACCAATTTTTTTTGCATCTATTAATTTCAAAATTGCCGATGCAGTAATCACTTTAGTAACCGAAGCTAAATGTAATGGAGTAGTAGCAGTAATAGGTCTCTCGTCTCTAAAATTGGCCATTCCTTCGTATTTCTCATAGATAATCTGACCATTTTTAGCGACCAGAAAACTGCCATTCATACTGTTGTTTGGCCAGTTTTTATTATAAAAATGCTCAATCGAATTTTTCTTCGAATTAATATATTGAGCAGTCAATTTTGGAAGCTGATTCTTTGAAGGTTCCATGTGGGGTAGCGTATCTTTAGGTAATTCATCTTCTCCCAGGATTCCTTCTTTATTCTTTTGGTTACAAGAACTCAAAACTAACATCAGCATGAGGAATTGTAGTATATTTGTCTTTTTTATAAAAATCATTATTATAGGGCTATATTGGCAAATATATAGAATCAAATGTTTTTGGTCGGTATTTTTTTTAACCTTAACAGATTTTTTTGAAAGTTTATAAAGAACTTTTTTTCTATGTTTTTGGCTTTCAGCTTTTAATGATTTTGACATGAAAATCTACTCAAAAAATAAATTAAATTATTGTTTTTCTCTGTAGTAAAATACTGTTTGAAGCACTAGAAATTAAAGGAATATCAAAATATGAAATTTGGAATACTAAAAGAGCTCAAAACTCCAGTTGATAAAAGAGTGGTGTTTTCGCCTCATGCATTAGTCAAATTAAAATCACTTTATCCAGAACTGGAATTAAAAGTAGAAAGTTCAGAAGTGCGTACATTTAGTGATGCTGAATATCAAAATTCAGGTATTGAAGTTACAAATGACATTAGTGATTGCGATGTGTTATTTGGTGTAAAAGAAATTCCTGAGGCAAATTTAATCCCGAATAAGACTTATTTCTTTTTTTCGCATACAATAAAAAAACAACCGCATAACAGAGCTGTATTACAAGGTTTATTAGCTAAAAATATTGATTTTTATGATCACGAAACCATAGTGAATGAAAATAATCAGCGTTTAATAGGTTTTGGATATTATGCCGGAATGGTTGGGGCCTATAATAGTATTAGGGCTTTCGGAATAAAATTTGAATTATTTAAATTACCCAAAGCCGAAACGCTTTCAGGAAAAGAAGATTTGATTCGTCATTTAAAAAGAATCATTTTGCCGCCAATTAAATTTGTGTTTACCGGAAAAGGAAAAGTGGGTAGTGGTGTCAAAGAAATTTTAGATGCTGTCAAAGTAAAATCAGTTACAGTAGATAATTATTTGACTAAAAAATACACACAGCCTGTTTATACCCAAATCGATGTTTTAGATTATAATAGTCGAAAAGATAATACTGTTTTAGAAAGAATTGACTTTTTTCAAAATCCGAAAGAGTACGAAAGCAATTTTGAACGTTTTACAAAAGTATCTGACATCGTGATTACTGCGCATTTTCATGCCAATGAAGCACCTCAGATTCTGACAAAAGAAATGCTTCAGTATAAAGATTGTGCCATAAAAATAGTTGCTGATATTTCGTGTGATATTAATGGTCCAATGGCTTGTACATTACGTTCTTCGACTATTGATGAGCCTTTTTATGGTTATTTACCAATAGAAAATAAAGAAGTAGATCTTTTTCATCCTGCAGCAATTGTAGTAATGGCAGTTGATAATTTACCTTGCGAATTACCTAAGGATGCCAGTGAAGGTTTTGGAGAAATGTTTATAGAACATGTAATTCCTGCTTTTTTTAATGGTGATAAAGATGGAATTTTAGCAAGAGCAAAAATCACCGAAAATGGTAAATTGACACCCAGGTTTTCTTATTTACAGGATTTTGTTGAAGGTAAATAGGTTATGAGTTATGAGTGTAGAAGGTAAACATCTAAAAATCTCACTCTATCGTTTTTTATCATTTCAGAGCCTCTTAACACATAACTCATGACCCATAACTTTTTCTAAACCATATCCTCAGGTTTTACCCAGGCATCAAAATCTTCGGGAGTTACATAACCTAAACGTACGGCTTCATCTTTAAGAGTTGTTCCGTTTTTATGGGCAGTTTGAGCAATTTCGGCGGCTTTGTAATAGCCAATTTTGGTATTCAATGAAGTAACTAACATCAACGAATTATCAACCAGTTCTTTAATACGTTTATGATTTGGCTCGATTCCCTGTGCACAATGTTCGTCAAATGAAACACAGGCATCACCTAATAATCTAGCTGATTGCAGGAAATTTGCAGCCATTAAAGGTTTGAAAACATTCAGTTCATAATGCCCCTGCATTCCGCCTACACTTATCGCAACATCATTTCCCATAACCTGAGCACAAACCATTGTTAAGGCTTCACATTGCGTAGGATTTACTTTTCCTGGCATAATAGACGAACCTGGTTCGTTTTCAGGAATCAGGATTTCTCCAATTCCAGAACGCGGTCCCGAAGCGAGCATTCGAACATCATTGGCAATTTTGTTTAAAGAAACAGCCAATTGTTTTAAGGCACCATGTGTTTCAACAATTGCGTCGTGTGCTGCCAGAGCTTCAAATTTATTTTCGGCAGTTACAAACGGATGATTTGTAAACTGAGCAATATATTTGGCAACTTTTACATCATAACCTTTTGGAGTATTTAGTCCGGTTCCAACTGCTGTTCCGCCTAATGCAATTTCAGATAAATGAGCTAAAGTGTTTTTTAGTGCTTTTAATCCAAAGGCTAATTGTGCGGCATATCCTGAAATTTCCTGCCCAAGGGTTAAAGGAGTAGCATCCATTAAATGAGTACGGCCAATTTTGACAACGTCTTTAAATTCGGCAGCTTTTTTTACTAAGGTTGCGTGTAATTTTTCTACACTTGGAATAGTTGTTTCTACAACTATTTTGTAAGCTGCAATGTGCATTCCAGTTGGAAAAGTATCGTTGGACGATTGCGATTTATTGACATCATCATTAGCTTTGATAAATTGTTCGCCTTCGCCAATTTCAAAGCCTTTTAATACCTGCGCACGATTAGCAATAACTTCGTTAAGGTTCATATTACTTTGTGTTCCGGAACCGGTTTGCCAAATAACCAATGGAAACTGATCGTCTAATTTTCCTTCCAGAATTTCGTCACAAACGGCGGCAATAGCATCTCTTTTTTCGATGGGTAAAACACCTAAATCATAATTTGCGTAAGCAGCTGCTTTTTTTAGATAGGCAAAACCTTCGATAATTTCCTGAGGCATCGAACCTGAGTTTCCTATTTTGAAATTGTTTCTGGAACGTTCTGTTTGTGCTCCCCAATATTTATCGGCTGGGACTTGCACTTCTCCCATAGTGTCTTTTTCTATTCGGTATTTCATTTTGTTTGTAAAATAGTTGTTTATAAAATTATTGCGGATTGAATGAAGTCTTTGTTTAAAAGGAATTCGCTTTTAAAAAGAGGCTTATTTAAAATGAGTATAAATATACGTATAAATGTTATTTCTTGAAAATTGATTTGGATTTTATTGCTGAAAAAAAATATAAAACCTACATTTGTCATTACATTCAAAAATTCCGGAAAACATGTTTGAATTTTCACAGTATTTAGGCTTTTTACTTTTCTTAACCATCCTTACAATGGGATTTTGGTTAATGTTTTTCCTTGTTAGCTTCGTATCTTACTGGGTAGGAGGTGCTGCTTGGGAGCGTTTCAAAGAAAAGAGAGCAAAAAAACAAGAATCTCTATAAATTGAGGTTTTAATAAAAAAGGATTCATGAAAATGAATCCTTTTTTTATGCTAAAAAAATCAAATCCCAATAAAAAAACTCCCAATTCCAACTTTTACGTTTGGAATTAGGAGTTTAATTTTTTTGAATTTTACTTATAATTATCCTGGAAATTCTCCGCCATCTCCACCTTCTTCCATGCCACCGCCGTTCTTTGGCATTTTTTTCTCAGTCTTTTTCATATTCAATCGGTAAGTGAAAGACAAATTAAATTGTCTTCTTCTCCATTGGAATTCACTGTATGAAGAAACACTTTCCAGATTAGTTCTTGAAATCATTTTTCTAGAATTGAAAAGATCACTTACATTGAAAGCAAGAGTAGCTTTGTCTTTTAAGATATCCTTGCTGAAAGCCATATTTACCACATAATTTCCTAAGTTTCTACCCTGAGCAGTATTTCTTGGTCCAAAATACATTCCAGTTAATTGCCAGTCCACTTTTGCAGGAAGTGTTAAACGCGAACTTAATCTGGTAAACCAGGAGAAAGCTTCGTTATCTAATTTTTGAGTTTGTTCTACACCGTCAATATCGATATATTTATTTTCTCCTGTTGTTTTAGAATTAAAAAGGTTGAAACTACTATTTAGTTTCCAAATTTTTAATGGCGTATAGTTTAAAGTAAATTCGAAACCAATTTTTTGTTCTTTTCCTAAGTTGATAGGAGTACTTAAAATTACTGGTGTTTCTGTTGTAACGGGATTATCGATACCGTCATCTGTGTTATCCACTTCTTGCTCGACAACGTCTCCATTTGGATAACGTATAAATGAGAATACGTTTTTAGTATTTTCGAAATATAGTGACGTATTGAATGTTACTTTCTCCCATTTTTTTAGATAACCAAAATCAAATTTATCTGTAAAAGAAGGATTTAATTCAGGATTACCTCTAAACAAGTTAATGTTACTGGAGTAGTTTGTTGCCGGATTTAAGAAACGTCCTCTAGGTCTTGATAAACGTTTACTATAGCTTAAAGAAATACTGCTTTCATCTGATATTTCATAGTTGATAAAGGCACTTGGAAAGAAATTGTTATACTTTTTAGTATTGAAACTTCTATCAGGTTCATCTAATAAATTTATAATGACTTTTGAGTCTTCCCAACGTAAACCAAATAAATAAGAGAACTTATTAACTTTAAAACCATATTGTGTATAAAGTGCATTGAATCTTTCTTTATATTCTAAAGTGTTTGATAAAAAATTATTAGTGCTATTATTACTTGTAATAATACTGTAGTTATTATCTAAATTGTTGAAATTTCCTTTATAACCGGCTTCAAACTGACCAGTTTCTCCAACAGGTAATACATAATCTACCTGAAACTGAAATTGATTTTGTTTTTCATCATTTGAAGTAAAATCATATTTAGGAGCGTTAGTTCCGCCAATAATTTGATCGGTAATTATAGAACTGTCAACATCTTTTTCTTTTGAAAGAATAGCATCAACTGTTAATTTATGTCCTTTGTCATCGAAGTTTTTGATGAAATTAGAAGCAAATTCCAGATTTTCTCCAGAATCAGCTACATCGTTTAAACGATTACGAGTAGATGTAAAAATTCTATTAGCATCAAAAGAATCGTAGTTTACATTATCAGTACTGCTACCTCTATTGTCTCTGTAGCTAACCGAATTTGTCCAGAAAGTATTAGGAGCGATTGTCCATTCTACACCTGTTTTAGTCGAAATTCCTTTTCTAACACGCTCGGTATTTTTAGTTTCGTCTATAAAATTAGAGATAGATTTATCGGTATTGAAGTAAGTAGAATTGGTTTTTCCAGCTCCTTCACTTGTTCTGTAATCGTATCCGGTAGAGGTAAAAAAGTTTAATTTTTCGGTTTTGTAATTCAAATTGGCACTCGCACCATAAGTTTCAGGAATTCCTGTAGAAACAATAAAACTTCCGTTAAAGCCTAAATTTTTTCCTTTTTTCAAAACAATATTTAGAATTCCCGCACCACCTTCGGCGTCATAACGTGCAGATGGATTGGTGATAACTTCTACTTTATCAATAGCATCGGCTGGAATTTGGCGTAAAGCCTCTGCCATATTCAATGCGTTTGATGGGCGTCCGTCAATAAAAATACGTACATTTTCGTTACCACGTAAGCTTACATTTCCTTCGACATCTACAGAAACTGAAGGTACATTTTCTAAAACGTCACTTACTGTTCCACCTTTTACAATCATGTCCTGACCTACATTATAGACTTTTTTGTCTAATTTAATTTCGACAGTAGATTTTTCGGCACGCACCACAACTTCGTTTAACTGTGCTGCATCTTCAACTAATCCAATTGTTCCTAAATCAATATTTTTGTCAAGTTTACGTTGGTTGAATACAACAGCTTTAAACGAAATAAATTCAATCTTGATGTTGTAAGTTCCAGGTGTGACTTCTATAGAGAAATTCCCTTTTGCATTAGTGATTCCGCCAGCAATAGATTTAGGATTTGTAGCATCAGTAATAGTAACAGTAGCGTATTCAAGAGGTTGTTTGGTTGTTTTTTCAATTACAGTCCCCGAAATTTTTACTCTTTCTTTTGCCGGATCAATGATAGGATCGCCTATTTTAGCAAAACTGCTCAGGAAAGTAAAAATGAATGTGAGGCTTAAAATGAATCTTAATGGTTGTCGCATTTCTATAATTTTAGGTTTTTTTTTATTTGGAATAGAATAACTCAATTTGGTTTAATAGCGATATACTAAATATATGTTAAATTGTTTATTTTCCTTCGAAGAAAGCTTCGATTTTATCCGCTTCGCGGGCAATAATCGCCTTGTTTCCTTTTACAATTATAGGTCTTTCTATCAAAATAGGATTAGCTGCCATTGCCTGAATTATAGCTTCATCGGTCAATTCCTGATTTTTATATTGCTCAATCCATATTTTCTCTTTTTGGCGTACTAACTCAATTGGTTTCAAATTCAATTTTTTTAGTAAATCTGTAAGTTCTTCTGCAGTAGGAACTTCCTCCAGATATTTGATGATTTTGTATTCCTGATTAGCGTTGTCTAAAAAAGCCAGACAATTTCTTGATTTTCCACATCGCGGATTATGATATACTTCAATCATGAGTTCTATTTTTTTAGTTTAAAATAAATGGGTATTTTCGAAGAAACAAAAATAGCTTTTGCAAGTTGAATTGTACTACTTTAAATCAATAAAATAGATGTTTATAGAACAAGGCATTCGTTCAGAAAATAAATTTTGGAAATATATACTGGGATCTGTATTTATTATTTCAGCTTCATTTGTGGGACAAATTCCACTAGTGCTGGCTGTTATGAGTAAGATTTTGACTTCAGGAGCTGTTTATCCTTCGACCAATGATGAGATCATGCATTTTTTTGAACCTAATTTGACTTTCTTTTTATTGCTGATATCATTTGTTTTTGCCTTTGCCGGAATATATTTTGTTGTCAAATATTTGCATAAACAAACTTTTTTATCGGTTACAACTTCCAGAAAAAAAGTAGATTGGGGACGAGTTTTCTTTTCTTTCGGACTTTGGGCTGCGTTTTCTATCGTTTCTACTTTGGTGTATTATTTTATGAATCCCACTTTGTATGTCTTGGATTTTAAGCCTGTTCCTTTCGCTATCTTATTTGTCATTGCTGTGGCTTTGGTTCCTATTCAAACCAGTACCGAAGAATATGTTTTTAGAGGTTATTTGATGCAGGGTTTTGGAAATTTAGCTCTTAATAAATGGTTTCCTTTGCTGATGACTTCGGTTATTTTTGGAGCTATGCATCTTTCTAATCCTGAGGTTACAAAAATTGGAAACATCGTTTTTGTCTATTATATTGGTACAGGATTATTTCTGGGAATTATTACTTTGATGGACGAAGGAATGGAATTAGCGCTTGGTTTTCATGCGGCAAATAATTTAATTGGAGCTTTATTAGTCACTTCCGATTGGTCGGCTTTTCAAACACATTCTATTTTTAAAGACATGTCTGAACCGCAGGCGGGATTAGATATTATTTTACCAGTTGCTCTGGTTTACCCTGTTGTTTTATTTATTTTTAGTCGAAAGTATCAATGGACCAACTGGAAAGAAAAATTGACTGGTAGCATCGAAATAAAGAATTAGTTCATGAGAAAAGTGACTTACAAAAACATACATAATTTTTTTAGATTCAACGGAGTTCATTTCAATAGCAGCCAATTGCAAGTTGCTGCTTATTATTTGATAAAAGAAGGAGAAGCATACGAAAAAGCTATTGGACAATTTTTACTCGATTGGTTTGATGATAATTGGTATATCGATTTACAGACTTCGGGAACAACGGGAATTCCAAAGATTATTCGAAAAAGTAAACAGGCTTTAGTAAATTCTGCTTTGGCAACAGGAGATTTTTTCGAATTAAAACCTGGATATACCGCTTTGTGCTGTTTGCCTGCCCAGTTTATAGCCGGAAAAATGATGCTGGTGCGAAGTTTCATTTTAGGATTACAACTTGATATTGTAGCGCCAAATTCAAATCCTTTGGAAAATTTAGATAAGAAATACGATTTTGTGGCGATGGTTCCTTTACAGGTAGAAAATTCCCTGAATGAATTGCATAAGGTCAGGAAACTAATTATTGGCGGAGCTAAAATGAATGCTTCATTAGAAAAAAATCTTGAAGACGTAACTACCGAAATTTACGAAACTTACGGAATGACAGAAACCATTACTCATATTGCAGCTAAGAAAATAGACGAGCGGGCTTTTTCTATTTTACCGAATGTCACTATTTCTCAGGATGAAAAAGAGTGTCTGGTTATTGATGCGCCTCTGGTAAGCGATGAACGTTTATTTACGAATGATTTGGTCGAATTAATTAACGATAATCAGTTTGTGCTTTTAGGACGAATTGATAACGTAGTAAATAGTGGCGGTGTTAAATTATTTCCTGAAAAAATTGAAGCAAAATTAGCCAATGCGATTTCGGCTCGTTTTTTTGTTGGTGGAATTCCGGATCAGGTTTTAGGTGAAAAATTAGTTTTGGTTATCGAAGGAACTAAATACCAATTAGACAAATCAATTTTTGACATTTTAGATAAATTCGAAAAAACAAAACAGGTATTTTTTGTTCCAAAATTTGAAACTACCGAAAGCGGCAAAATCAAGCGAAAAGCAATTTTGAAAAATTTAGAATGAGTTGCACCATCTAAGCTTTAAAAAGTACCATATTTTATTGACAATTAAGTGAGTTAAGTTTCATTAAGGCTTATGTTTAATTTCCTTAACTTTCTTAATGGTTTAATATTTTTAACACAGTAAATTCTAAAAGAGAATTGTATTATTTATGCTCAATAATTTCGGCATTGAGTTTGTCAACTTGTAGTAAACCTATTTTCTTATTGACAATTTTAATTACGCCTTCTTTTTTTAAACTAGAAAGTATACGTGTTACTTGTTCATCAGTCGTTCCTGCAAAATCAGCGATTTCTTTTCTCGAAAGATTGATATTGAGTAAATTATTTGTGTGTCCGAATTTTTTTAGCAAATACAGGAGGATATCAATAACTCTTTCGCGTACATTCATCTGAGCAATTTTTTTAACTCTGTTCTCACTTTTATTCAGTTCTTCGGCATAAAAGAGCATCATATCATAAGTGAATTCGGGAATTGATTTCAAGATAGCATGCATAATATCATTACTGAAATTACACAAAACGGTATCTTCTATTGCTGAAGCAGCTATAAGATAGCGATTACTGGTACCAAATCCTCTAAAACCAATGGTATCTCCATCGCTGCTAAGGCGAACAATTTGTTCCTTACCATAAATACCTGTTTTTAAAACTTTTACTTTTCCTTTGTTAATAAAATACAAGCCTTGCATAGGAGCACCTTCAATCATGAATTGTTGTCCCTTTTTGCAGGTATAATTGGTTTTTTCTAAAACAAAATCCTGCATTTTCTCTAAGTGCAAATGTTTTTTAATAAAACAATTGGTGTTGAGGCAGTTAGCACAGTCAGTAATAATTCCTCTCATTTGTTCTTTGTTTGATGAGTTGAACTCAGGTTTGAATAAAACAAATGTAATTTAAAAATAAGTATTAATACTTATTTTTAAATTAAAATTACTTAGAAAAAAGCGTTTTTGTTGATTTAAAAATAAGCTTGCTTCTTTTTATGAGAATCTTATTTTTTGAATAAAAAATTGATGAGATTCTTAGTAGTAATTATTCTTGTTCGAATTCTTCATACATTTTTAACAACTGATTTACTGTATTCCAGTTGCGAATTGTAGCAGTAAGATTCAATTTCTTTTCGATATATTTTTGATCTAATCTGGTTTTTCCAGCCGAAACTGCATATTTAATATAAATTCTGTTTTTATCAATATGCACTTCATCAGGTTTTACCTGACTCATTTTAAGATCATGAATGCGGTCTTTGTGTAATTCTGTAGATACAAAAGCAACATATAGTTTTTTAGTATCGGGCTCTTTTTCTTTTAGAAAAATATTATTGTTCAAGCAGGAAACTAAATCTTCTTTATTGATAACTACAACTGGAACATCGTGACCAAAAATTTTGAAAATTTCCTGCTTGATTTTGAAACCTACTGCTGCCGGATTTTCTTCATCGGTGGTTACAAATACATTTCCGGACTGAATGTAAGTTTTGACATTAGTATAACCAATGTTTTCGAGCATTTTTTGCAAGGCTTCCATTTTCATCATGTTATGTCCCGAAACATTGATTCCGCGAAGTAAAGCTAGGTGTGTAGTCATTTTTATTTCGAATAATTTATTGTAAAAGTAAATCTAAATTAGCCATATCATCAAATAACGGAATGTTCATTTGCTGTAAAATCTGAAAATTAGCCTCATTGGTAAAACCAAAAACATCAAAACCACCTGATAATGCCGCCTGAACTCCTGCGGGACTATCTTCAATTACGACACAATCCTCAACCTGAAATCCCATAGTTTTGGCTGCATGAAGATACAATTCAGGATTGGGTTTCCAGCTTTTGATGTCGTAAGCACTAAAAATATTTCCGTCAAAACGATCAATCAATTTAGCGGTGGTTAAATTAAGTCTGATTTTATCGGCAGGACCATTCGATGCTACGCCAACAGGAACTTTGATTTTTGCTAATAATTCATGAATTCCTTTTGTAGGCTGTAATTCTTTTTGAAAAGCTTCAAAAGTGCGGTCTCTGAAATCTATTTCAAAATTATCAGGCAATTTTTTCTTAGCTAATTCAGCAATGTAGTCAAAACAAAATTCGAGTGATTTTCCTAAAAATAATTGATGCGCATAATTTTCATCAATGTTTGCACCGTGTGATTCAGCCATTCGGACTAAAGTACCTATCGAAATGGCTTCGCTATCCACCAGCACACCGTCACAATCAAAAATAATACATTTGTATTTCATGTTTTTAATTATAAAAGTTCCAATAGTTCTAATGGATGATTGATAATAGTTTGAGCACCTTCGGCAAGTAATTCTTCTTTTGGACGATAACCCCAAAGCACGCCTACAGCATACATATTTGCGTTTTTGGCTGTTTGCATATCAATTCCTGAATCGCCTACATAAAGTACTTCTTCAGGCAAACAACCTAAATCGGCACTGATTTGAATGGCAGCTGCAGGATTAGGTTTTTTAGTAGCTTCACTTTTTAAACCCATTACAATTTCGAAATAATCAGGAAATAGTGAAAGTCCTATTTTCTTTGTCAGTTCATCAGCCTTGTTCGATAAAATAGCAAGTTTAATATTTCTTGATTTTAATTCCTCCAGAAGTTCTATAATTCCATCATAAGCAGCGGTTTTATGAATACAATTGTCCCGATAAACAGTTACCATTGATTCAAAAGTTGTGTTAATACTTATTTCATCTTTACAGCTTTCAGGAAGCGCTTTTGTAACCAGATTTCTAAGTCCGCTGCCTATAAAGTCATTAATAACTTCATAACTGTGCGTAGGGAAATTTTGCTCGCTGAGTACTTTATTTATCGAATCGGCAATGTCTATTAGTGAGTTAACAAGTGTTCCGTCTAAGTCGAACAGGACTGCTTTGAATTTCATGATTTTGAAAGTTAAATGTTAAGGGTTAGATGTTAGAAGTTGGGAGTGTATCAATTTTTATTTTGCAAAAATTCAGAAAGAAAATCACTTAGTAAATCTTTGCGTAAAAATAAATTACTTTTTATCGACTGTAATTCTATTTTCTCTATTAGCTAATTCCCAGGCAATATTAAAAGCAAGTTGCGTTCTTTTTTCTAAAGCATCGTATTCGATTTTATCAGGAGTATCGGTTTTTCGATGGTAATCGGCATGAACGCCATTAAAAATAAAAACAGAAGGAATTCCGTTTTTTGCAAAATTGTAATGATCAGAACGCTCGTAAAAATGATTTGGATCATTGCGGGCATTGAACCTGAAATCCAAATCTAACTGAACATATTTTTCGTTTACCGAAGTACATATTTGGTGTAATTCACTTGAAAGTCGGTCTGCTCCAATCAAATAAACATAGTTATTCGTGTTAGGATGAATATCATCACGACGTCCTATCATATCGATATTGATATTAGCAACGGTATTTTTTAAAGGAAATAATGGATTTTCGCTGTAGTAACGTGAACCGTGTAAACCATGTTCTTCGGCAGTAACGTGCAGAAATAAAATAGAACGTTTAGGGCCGTTGCCGTCTTTTTTAGCTAATTGAAAAGCCTGAGCCATTTCGAGCAAAGCCACTGTTCCTGAGCCATCATCGTCAGCTCCGTTGAAAATGGCATCTTTTTTAGTTCCCACATGATCGTAATGTGCCGAGATTACTATAACTTCATCAGGTTTTTCAGTCCCTTCAATGTAGGCCCAAATATTTTCTGAATCGGCTAAATTTTGATTGCGTTTAGCATTTAAAAAAGTGGCAGGAACGGGTTGATAGAAATTTTGCGCTCCTTTAGGAAAAGAAATTTTATCTTTTTGATATTCACTAATCAGGTATTTACCTGCTTTTTTTTGTCCAATAGAACCTGTTTCTCTTCCTTCCATTGAATCACTTGCTACAATGTAAAGGTGTTTTTTTAATTCTTCGGCGGTTATTGTTTTACTGTATTTTACAGGTTCAAATGCTGCTTTGGTCGTTTTGATGTCTTTTGTTCCCTGACAAGAAGTTAAACCAATAAGAGCAAGGAGATAAAGTAGGTTTTTCATTTTTTGAAACTAAACAATTAAATAAGGTAGAATTACAAATATCTGAAAAATTAATTTAATAGAAATTGAGATTAACTTTTCATATTCAAAAAAAGCCTGATAAAATACTTTGTTTATCGCGTTTCAATAATACGATAAGGCTTTGTTAATGGTTTTGATAGGCCGTAAAATATGCGTAATTTTGTAACATTAGAAGCGATATAAATTTTATGGAACAGACACAGCAAATACTTTCTTCAAAATCAGAAGCCTTAATTAATAAAGAGGATAATTACGGAGCTCATAATTACCATCCATTACCAGTAGTTCTTGAAAGAGGAGAAGGTGTGTTTGTATGGGATGTTGATGGGAAAAAATATTATGATTTTTTATCGGCTTATTCGGCAGTGAACCAAGGACATTGTCATCCAAAAATTGTTGGGGCGATGGTGCAGCAGGCACAGAAATTAACACTGACTTCACGTGCTTTTTACAATGATCAATTGGGAGTTTATGAGGAATATGTAACTAAGTATTTTGGTTTTGATAAAATATTGCCAATGAATACTGGAGCTGAAGCTGTAGAAACGGCTTTGAAATTATGTAGAAAATGGGCGTATGAAGTAAAAGGAATTGCCGAAAATCAAGCGCAAATTATTGTTTGCGAAAATAATTTCCACGGAAGAACCACTACTATTATTTCGTTTTCGAATGACGAAACGGCCCGCAAGAGTTTTGGTCCCTTTACAGATGGATTTATCAAAATTGAATATGATAATCTTGATGCCTTGGAAAAAGCATTGGAATCATCGAATAATATCGCCGGATTCCTTGTAGAACCTATTCAGGGCGAAGCAGGAGTTTATGTTCCAAGCGAAGGTTATTTGGCGAAAGCCAAAGCATTGTGTGAAAAACACAATGTTTTATTTATTGCTGACGAAGTACAAACAGGAATTGCACGTACCGGAAAATTATTAGCAGTACAACATGAAAATGTACAACCCGATATTTTAATTTTAGGAAAAGCTTTGTCAGGAGGAGTTTATCCTGTTTCCGGAGTTTTAGCTAATAATGCCATTATGAATGTCATAAAACCGGGACAACACGGTTCTACTTTTGGAGGAAATCCTGTAGCGGCAGCTGTAGCCATTGCAGCGCTGGTAGTGGTAAAAGAAGAAAAATTAGCCGAAAACGCCGAACGTCTAGGAGTAGTTTTAAGAGACGGATTGAATGCTATTGCATCCAGAAATCCTCTAATTTCTCTGGTAAGAGGAAAAGGATTGCTGAATGCTATTGTGATTGACTGTGATGAAGAATCGGATTTGGCATGGGAAATTTGTTTAAAATTCAGAGATTATGGTTTGCTTGCCAAACCTACTCACGGAAACAAAATTCGCTTAGCACCTCCATTAGTAATAACCGAAGATCAAATTCAGGACTGTCTTTCTATTATCGAAAAAGCATTAAACGATTTTAAATAAATCATTATGGATCGGGTTGTTAAGTTAATCAAGAATCGCTCAGATATTGGTGGAGGAACTCGTGGTGCCGATTTAGGTATCGATGCATTAGAAATTGCTGCGATTAATAAGGGAAGCGAATATTTTAATCAGTTTACTTTTGAAGATGTTAAAACGCACAACGAAAGTATTTATGATAAAAACCGAAATACATTTGCTAAACGAATCGAATTTGTTTTAGAGCAATGTACCCGTGTTTCTTTTGCTGTGAAACGAAATTTAGAAGCTAATTTTTTACCTATCGTTTTGTCGGGTGATCATTCTTCGGCACTAGGGACTATTAGCGGAATTAAGGCTGTTTATCCGCATAAAACGCTTGGTGTAATCTGGATTGATGCCCATGCCGATTTGCATTCGCCTTATACTTCACCGTCGGGAAATATTCACGGCATGCCATTGGCGGCGGCCTTGTCTCTGGATAATTTGAAATGCCAAATCAATGAAGTTATTCCTGAAACCCAACAACATTGGGAAGAAATGAAACACATAGCGATTGAAGCCACTAAAATTGATCCAGAGCATTTAATTTATTTTGGCGTTCGTGATACTGAAGAAGCCGAAGACAAACAAATAGCGGAACTCGAAATAAAAAATTTCAAGGTTGACGAAGTTCGTTATAAAGGAGTTAAAGCTTCTGTAGAGAAAGCCCTGACGCAATTGGCAAATTGTGATATGATTTATATTTCGTTTGATGTCGATTCATTAGATTGTGATTTAATTTCGAATGGTACAGGAACTCCTGTTTCGAAAGGATTTGATGAGCATGAAGTAATCTCTATTATCAATCAGATTATCGCTTCCCGAAAAGTAATTTGTATCGAATTTTGCGAAATCAATCCGCTTTTGGATACTAAAGGCAACAAAATGGCTGAAACTGCTTTTGAGATTTTAGAGCAAATCACGTCCAGTTTGGTTTTACCTAATGAGTAGTTTATCAATATAATTCTAAATGTTTTAAACTAACTTCTATTTTCGTTTTAAGAATTTATATCAAAAAACAGTGAATTATTTGTTTTTTCGCAAATAATGAAGAGTTAATTTAAAATATTACATTTCGCTGTATAAAACCGTTATTTTATAACAATACTAATCAGAATTACGTATATTTGCATAAGTATTAATACTTAGTTTTAAAATTCGATTTTATGATTCAAGTAGCCGAGGCTTTAAATATAATCGCTGAGAATATTTCTAAAATGCCAATTGTAAAAATCAAAGTGAGCAAATCACTAGGATATGTTTTGGCAGAAGCAGTTTATTCTCCAATACATATGCCACCTTTTCGTCAGTCGGCGATGGATGGTTATGCGTTTACACACAGTGATTTAAAACAATTTGAAGTGGTAAATACATCTCAGGCTGGGGATTTCTTAGATGAAAAAATTGAAAAGAATCAGGCTGTTCGCATTTTTACCGGTGCTTTTGTTCCCGATGATACTGATACGGTGGTGATGCAGGAACATACCAGAAGAACGGATCATTTGCTTCAAATTGAAAAAATGCCGGTTGCAGGGGCAAATGTTCGTGAAAAAGGAGAGCAAATCAAGAAAGGCGAATTGGTTTTTGATGCGGGTACAGTAATTAGCCCTGCGGCTGTTGGTTTTTTAGCCTGTTTGGGAATTACAAAAATCAAAGTATATGATAAACCAAAAGTAGCCATTTTGGTTACGGGAAATGAATTAGTGCCGGCTGGAAAGAAATTACCAAAAGGAAAGATTTACGAAAGTAATTCGCTAATGATTGAAGCTGCTTTGAAAACAGTTGGAATTAAGAAAACGAGTATTTTCAAGGTTAAAGATAGTTTAAAAAAGACAATTCTCTCAGTAGAAAGCTGTTTGGCTAATTTTGATGTAGTATTAATTTCAGGCGGAATTTCAGTTGGTGATTATGATTATGTCAAAGAAGCTTTGTTGAAAAACGGAGTGACCGAGTTGTTTTATAAGATTAATCAAAAACCGGGGAAGCCTTTGTTTTTTGGAACAAAAGAAAATAAGATTGTCTTTGCTTTACCGGGAAATCCGGCTTCGTCACTGACTTGTTTTTATGTTTATACTTTGCCGGCTTTGAAAAAGTTAATGGGATTTGATATTATCTACTTGCAGGAAATAAAGCGAAAAATAAATACGCCTTTTAAAAATACATCTGGAAAAACCTTGTTTTTAAAAGCCTTGTATGATGATGATAATGTGACTGTTTTAGAAAGTCAGAGTTCGGCCATGTTAAATACTTTTGCCGTTGCGAATGGCTTAATTGTTGTGCCACATTATGTTACAGCTATTGAAGCTCAGGAAGAAGTTGTAATTTTGCCTTTTAATTAAAAGAAAATGAAAAAAGTAACGGTATCAATTCTTTGTGGAGGTAAAAGCAGCCGAATGCAATCGGAGAAAGGATTGGTGCTTTTTCAGGGGAGGCCGTTTATTGAACATATTATTGCAGCGGCGTTGCCCATTAGTAAGGAAATACAATTAGTGACAAATACATCTTATTATGATTATTTGCACTATAAAAAAATAAAAGATATTGAATTAGATAAAGGACCTATTGGCGGAATTTACTCGGCTTTGGTTCATTCGGAATCAGAAATCAATTTGATATTAAGTTGTGATATTCCTTTAATTTCGACTGAATTATTATCGGAATTGATAACAAAACATACAACGGATTTTGAAATTTCTGTTTTTTCAGATGTTAATAAAATCCATCCCTTGATAGGAATTTATTCGAAGAAAATAATTCCGATTTTGAAAAAGGCGATAGAAGAAAATGATTTAAAAATGATGCGCTTTTTAGAAAAAGTGAATCACCAAATAATTGAAGTTGTGGGAGAGAAAAGCAAGCAATTTAGAAATGTGAATTCGCCTGCCGAATTAAATGAACTGAATACCAATTTATACTGAAGAATATGAAGAATGCTAACACACCAAAGTTGACAATTGTAGGGGCTGGTCCCGGCGATGTGGAATTAATTACCATCAAAGCCATCAAAGCCTTAGGAGATGCTGATGTAGTGCTTTATGATGCACTTGTGAATGAAGACTTATTGCAATATGCTGCTGCAGGAACTGAAATAGTTTTTGTGGGGAAACGTTTTGGTTGTCACGCATATACTCAGGATCAAATAAACGAATTGATTGTGGTTATGGCGCAAAAACACGGTCATGTGGTGCGATTAAAAGGAGGAGATCCGTTTGTTTTTGGTAGAGGAAGTGAAGAAATTGAATTTGCTCAAAAACATGGTTTGCAAACGGCTATTGTTCCGGGAATATCTTCGGCTTTAGGAGTTCCGGCTTCAAATGGAATCAGTTTAACACAACGCGGAATTTCAGAAAGTTTTTGGGTAATTACAGGAACCACTTCGGCACATAAATTATCTACAGACGTTAGTTTGGCAGCACAATCGTCGGCTACAGTGGTGATTTTGATGGGAATGAATAAACTGGACGAAATTGTATCTATTTATCAAAACAATAGAACCGATGATTTACCGGTTGCTATCATTCAAAACGGAACCAAGGATACTCAGAAAAAAGTAATAGGAACGGTAAGTACCATTAATAAATTAGTTGCTGAACACAAACTGGCTTCGCCGGCAATTATTGTGATAGGTGAGGTGGTGAATCATACTTCTGAACTTGCTGTTTTTACTAAAGCGGCTTATACTGAAGACGAATTTATTTTTCAAAATTTAAATGTAATCGAATAATGCTAAGTGTAAAATATTTTGGTGCTGTAGCCGAGAAAACAAAGGTTCAAGGAGAGAATATTCCTTTTTCTAATTTATCTTTACAGGAATTAGTAGATGAATTAGAACAAAAATACGATTTGGCTTCGCTTTCTTATAGTATTGCGGTCAATCAAAAACTGGTACAAGACAAAAACAGTTACATGTTAATGACTAATGATGTTGTTGCTTTATTACCTCCATTTGCCGGAGGTTAAAAAAAACAATTTCTTAATTGGTAGCAATTATGCGATACAATCGACAAATTATACTTCCTGAAGTGGGCGAAAAAGGCCAGGAAAAACTAAGCCTGGCTAAGGTATTGATTATTGGTGCCGGTGGTTTGGGTGCGGCAATTTTGCCGTATTTGGCAGCAGCCGGAATTGGAGAAATAGGAATTATTGACGATGATTCCATTGAAATCAGTAACCTACAGCGTCAGGTAATCTATAAAAGTGATGCGATAGGAAAATCCAAAGCTTTGGAGGCTAAAGAAATGGCTTTGTCTTTGAATCCTTCGATACAAATAAATGCTATTACCGATACTTTGAATGCTAAAAATGCCATTCCATTATTCGAATATTATGACATTATGGTTGATGCAACCGATAATTTGCATACCAAATATTTGATTAATGATGCCTGTATAGTAACCAATAAACCTTTTGTTTACGGCTCAATTTATAAATTCCAAGGTCAGGTTTCGGTATTTAATTATCAAAATGGACCTACTTACCGCTGTCTGTTTCCAGATGAATCATCAAATACTAAAAACTGTGTAGATACAGGCGTGATGGGAATTTCTGTGGGAATTATTGGGATGTTTCAAGCCAATGAAGTTTTGAAAATGGTTCTTGGAATTGGCAATGTTCTTTCGGGTGAATTGTTAATCTACAATATGCTTACTAATGACCAACAGAAATTTGATTTGGTTAGAACCAATGAAACTTCAATAAGCGAATTGGATTTTGAAAAAAAATATAATACAATTGAAGATAATGTTCTTGAAATAACTACAAGTGAAGCTTTGAAACAAATTAATGATTTGGAGGTTCTTTTTCTGGATGTTAGAAATGAAGAAGAAATGCCAAAGATCAGTTTGCCAAATGCAATCCAGATTCCGCTTTCTGATTTAGAAGAAAATTTAGATCAATTGGATGCTGCTAAAAAGATTTTAGTCTATTGCCAATCGGGGATAAGAAGTAAAAGAGCAGTGGAAATACTTAAAGAAAATCAATTTCGAAAAGTACAAAGTATTGCCGGAGGTGCTTTAAAACTACAAGCCATTATAGCTACTGATGCTGTTTCGATTTAAAAGAAATAACCACAGATTCACAGATTATAATTATTTAAAAATCTGCGAATCTGCGGTAAATTAAATAAAAAAAATGAGTAAAAAAGTTTTCATAAAAGGAGCCATTACTCCTGAATTTATAGCCGATTCGATTGCTAAACACCAGGGGAAGCACACGATTGGGGCACACAATATTTTTTTAGGTCAGGTTCGTGCCGATGTACATGAGGAAAATGTGGTAAAAGCAATTGAATATACCGCTTATGAAGAAATGGCTAATGAAGCTTTGGCTGTAATCAGAGAAAGAGCTTTTGCTCAATTTGATCTGGTTTGCATGCATATTTACCACAGTTTAGGCGTGGTGAAAGCGGGTGAGATTTGTTTGTTTGTCTTTGTTTCGGCTGGACATCGCCCACAGGTTTATGAGGCTACTGAGGCTATTGTAAACTGGATTAAAACCGAAGTGCCTATCTTTGGCAAAGAAATATTTGAGAACGAAGATTTCGTTTGGAAGCAAAATAAATAATAATGGTTGATATTACCCATAAAATAAGTACGTTACGTTCGGCAACAGCCATGGCAACTGTAAAAGTTAGTTTGCCGGAAACGATTGAAGCTATTGAGAAAAATTTGGTTCCCAAAGGCAATGTGCTTGAAATGGCTAAAACCGCTGGTTTGTTTGCTGTAAAAAATACACATTTATCTATTCCTGATTGCCATCCATTACCAATTGAATATACGGCCGTGGCTTATGAAATTAAGGATTTAACGATTGATATTTTTTTTACGGTGAAAACCGTTTATAAAACAGGAGTTGAGGTTGAGGCCATGCACGGCGCGTCTATTGTGGCGTTGACGATGTATGATATGCTGAAACCCATTGATAAGAATATCGAAATTTCGACTATTAAATTAGTAGAGAAAAAAGGAGGGAAGTCTTCGTATAAAAACAGATTCCGTGATGTTTTAACTGCAGCTGTTTTTGTTTGTTCCGATTCTATTTTTGCAGGAGATAAAGAAGACCATTCCGGAAAAGTTATTGTTGAAAAACTGGAATCTTATGGTGTAGAAACTTCTCATTACGAAATCATTCCTGATGAGGTTGATTTTATCCAGGACAGAACTAAAAAATATGTTGCCGATAACCAATTGGTGATTTTTACCGGCGGAACCGGGCTTTCGCCAAGAGATGTTACTCCGGAAGCATTAGAACCATTATTGGAAAACAGAATTCCGGGAATCGAAGAGGCTATTCGCAATTATGGACAGGACAGAATGCCGTATGCGATGCTTTCGCGTTCGGTGGCGGGAACTATCGGGGACAGTTTAGTTCTGGCTTTGCCGGGTTCTGTAAATGGAGCTAAAGAATCTATGGATGCTGTTTTTCCGCATGTTTTGCATGTTTTTCACATCCTAAAAGGGAGTAATCATGATACCAAATAACACCATATTGACGGATGATTTTGGTCGTAAACACAACTATTTGCGTATTTCATTAATTGAAAAATGCAACCTACGTTGTACTTATTGCATGCCTGCCGAAGGAATTGCATTGACTCCCAAAAAAGAGTTGATGATTGCCGATGAGGTTTTTGCTATCGCCCAGACATTCGTAAATAATGGAGTTAACAAAATAAGATTGACAGGAGGAGAACCGCTGTTGCGAAAAGATTTTCCTGAAATTATAGAAAAACTATCCCAATTAGAAACTGAAATTTCGATTACTACAAACGGAATTCTAATTGACAGACATATCGATGTTTTAAAGCAATTTAATGTCCGCAAAATCAATTTGAGTCTGGATACTTTAGTTGCTACCAAATTCAATAATATTACACTTCGCAATCAGTTCGAAAAAGTTATTGATAATTTGCATTTACTATTGAATAATGATTTTAAGGTAAAAGTAAATGTGGTTTTGATTAAAGGTTTTAACGATGATGAAATCATTGATTTCATTAATCTGACCGAGTTTTTACCTATTTCAATTCGTTTTATCGAATTCATGCCTTTTGCCGGAAATGAGTGGGACAGGAGCAAAATGGTTTCTCAAAAGGAAATTTTAGACCAACTTTCGGCTCATTTTTCGGAATCCAATTTGGAAAAGCTACAGGATGAAAAGAACTTCACAGCTAGAGAATTCAAAATTAAAAACTATTTAGGAAGCTTTGGAATCATAAGTTCTATTACGAATCCGTTTTGTGATGGCTGTAATAGAATTCGCCTTACGGCAAATGGAAAAATCAAGAATTGTTTGTTCTCCAATTCAGAAACCGATTTATTGACTCCTTACAGAAATGGTGAAGCCATCGAAAATACCATTGCCTCAGCAATTAAAAACAAAAAGAAAGTTAGAGCTGGAATGACAACTCTTGAAGATGTTGATAATCCGATTTTAAATCAGGATAATCGAAGTATGATTGCGATAGGTGGATAGCTTTTTTAGAAAAAGTTTAACCGCAAATTACACAAAT
>NZ_JNCA01000024.1 GCF_000695795.1 Flavobacterium seoulense
ATTTTTAAATGTCTTTTTTATTGAAAAATTTTTAAAATCTTAGAATCTTAAATAGGCTGGTAACTTTTAACTTCCCATTCTTTATCTAACAAATTGATATAATTGTAATGTACTACATCATTTTTATCAAATTGCCCGTTTTTGTTAGTATCTTCAACAGTTCTAAAATACAAACGATTTTTCGAATCAATTAAACTCCAGTCGATTAATTCTTCAAAATCAGCAGAAATTTTGGTAAAATGATTTCCGCTACTATCACTTAAATACAATGATTTAATGTCACTGGTATCCAGTTTTCCATCTTTATTCGTATCTACATCATACATGGTGTAGACTAAAATTTGTTTTTGAGTTTTATTGGCAAGCGCTTTTAAATAGGTAGCTGTTAAAATTAATGCTGGTTTATCAGTCAATGGTTTTATAGAATCTGAATCTACTTTTTGAAATTTTAAATTTTGCAAATACCCCGTCAATTCGTCATCCCCTAAATTTGAAATCGTAAAGCTCAAATCAATCACACTTGAAGAACCATATTTTGCCTTTGTTCCTCGCTCATAAACTCGTAAATCTCCAACCGGATGAATTAAATAATCAGTTCCGTCCATTTGTATTGGCAAATCAGCAATCGAAATCTGAGTCGAATCAACCTTAGTTAATTGTTTTGCTCTCGCAGAAGAATCATAAATTACTTTTGGTTTTTCTACTTCCTTTTTACAACTCGCTAAAAGCAAGACTGCGATATTTACTAAGACGATATGTACTGTTTTCATACGGTTGTATTATTTAAATATTTTCAAATGTAATGATTTTTAAAAATGGTTTTGAATTTTAAACTTATTTTATGATATAACAAAATCTCCTAAAACTAAAGCCTGGCTACAATTTAGCATTCAACTTTACATTAAACACTCTTGTAGTCATATAATTAGGTATTGCATACTCGTTTTTCGAATACACATCCCGCACCCAGGTATTCGTTATTGCATTTTGATTATTAAATAAATTAAAAATTTCCAGACCAATAGCCAACTCTTTAAAATTCCCTAACCAATTCTTTTTAGCTTTCATCGAATTAGCGTCAATTAAAATTTTAGAAAAACCAATATCGACTCTTCGGTAATCATTCAATCGATTTTGATATTGATAAGCATCAGCATAAGATGGTGAACCTCCAGGCAAACCTGTATTATAAACCAAATTCAAATACAACTTCATACTTGGAATTGCAGGCATATAATCCTGAAACAAAACAGCAAATTTCAATCGCTGGTCTGTTGGTCGTGCAATATATCCCCGATTATTACTATTTTCTTCAGTTTTAAGATAACCAAAACTCACCCAGGATTCTGTACCGGGAACAAATTCGCCATTTAATCTAAAATCTAAACCTTGCGCATAGGCTTTCGCATCATTATTAGCAGCATAACGCATCCTAACATTATCTATTGTATAAGTGTTGACATCAATTAAGGATTTATAATATGCCTCTGAAACCAACTTAAAAGGACGATTCCACATTTTAAAACCATATTCATTCCCAAGAACCATCTGAATAGATTGTTGCGCTTTTACATTGTCCTGAACTGCTCCCGAAGCATCTCTCAATTCTCTGTAAAACGGCGGTTGGTAATAATAGCCTCCTGAAATCCTAAAAATCATTTCTTTTTCCCAATTCGGTTTTATGGCTAATTGAGCTCTTGGACTAAAAACCGTTTGTGAATTACCCGAAGCATTGGTCCCTGAGACTGCCCAGTTTTGCATTCTGATTCCTGCTGTGTACCAAAGTTCAGCATTCTCTAAATTGGTTTTCGAATTCCATTGAAAATAACCCGAAAAACGATTAATGGTATTAAAATTAGTTGCAAAAACACTTTGATAAGGCGCTAAAGGTCCTGTAAAAGAAGTATTAGGTTGATCATCTCTGGAAAAATCAAGAATGGGCGGATTAATTGAAAATCCAGCCGAATCGATTAGCTGCCATTCCATTAATCGGTCTCGAATGGATTCGCGGGTATATTTTACTCCAAATTCTAAATTATTTTGCTTCCAATCATAAAAACCTTTAATCTCCGAATTTACAATCAAAGCATCCAAATCATTCCTGGCATGATTGAGTTGCGTACCAATTCCGTTAGCATAAGAAGCATCATATTGCTCTGAACCAATTGCCGTATTAGTATTCGTTAAAAGATATTGTGCCAAAATATCAAAATACTCCTGCTCTATTGTGTGGAAAACAGAGGTAATAAATTTAAATTTTAGTTTATCCGAAACCTGATAAGTAGTTTTTAAAGCACCAAAATACGTACTGTATTTATCCTTTTCCTGACCATTATAAACTACGTTCAGCTCCATTGGATTATCTATGGTTCCAAATCTTGTCTTTCTTGTTAAAGGCTGATAATTGTAATTATTTTGAGAAATATTCCCCAGAAAACTCCATTGCCATTTATCCGATGCTTTGTAATTTACATTCGTTTGAACATCAATAAAAGTAGGTGTATAATTGGTTTCAGTATCCTGACTGTTCACTAAAAGACTATTATTTCGATAACGAACTCCAGTCACCGCAGTCCATTTTTTGTTTTTAGAAACGGCATCAACAGCAACACTTCCACCAAGAAAACTTGCCTCAAAAGCAGCTCCAAACTTTGTCGGATTTCGGTACGTAATATCTAAAATCGAAGACAATTTATCTCCATATTTAGCCTGAAAACCTCCTGCCGAAAAATTGACATTTTGTACCAAATCAGTATTGGTAAAACTCAAGCCTTCCTGTTGTCCTGAACGAATTAAAAAAGGACGATAAATTTCAATATCGTTTACATAAACCAAATTCTCATCATAACTTCCGCCCCGAACTGAATATTGCGTACTCAATTCATTGTTCGAATTAACTCCTGCCAGAGTTTTCAAAACATTTTCAATTCCGGCATTAGCTCCCGGCAATTTCTTGATAACATCAGCCGAAATAGTTGTTATTCCTTCTATTTGACTTTTTTTATCCTTAGAAACAATAATCTCTCCTATTTGCTCTTGTTGTTCATTCATCACCAAATTCAATTCGTAATCTGAAGTACTTTTTAAGAACAACGAAAGGGTCGTTTTTTTAAACGTGAGGTGGCTAAAAACGAGATTTACTTTTTTATTGACAGGAACTTTAATCGAATAAAAACCTTTTACATCCGACTGGGTTGCATGCCCTGAAAACGAAATATTGACATTACTAACAGGATTATTTTGAGTATCAAGAATGACTCCCTTTACCCTAACCAATTGTGCCAGAGAAGAAAAACTAATCCAAAACAGAATAAAAACGTAAGTTAATTTATTACTACTCAAAGCACCTGATATTATTTTTGACTTCTAAAAAACTGAGTATCAAATGTTTTTGAATTCCCTACCTGATCTGTCACAACAACTTTTAAAGTATTCGCTCCTTCGGCAACAATTCCATCACTAAAATAATGTGTAATCTTTTTGGTTTTAGAATTATATTCGAATAAAATCCAGTTTCCGTTTAAATAACCATTATAGGATTTTATTCCTGATCCGCTATCGCTAATAGAAAGCTGTAATGTTTTTTCATTACTCAGCCAGCGGCCTTCAATAGATTTTGCAATACTAATTACAGGAGCAACATTATCGATAGCCAAAGTATATTTCCCTAAAGTTCGTACTCTTGTCGTAAAAACATTTCCTTTTACATTCGTCGAGTTATAACCTAATCTTCCATTAGCACTAAGATTTGCAATATATACTTTGCTTTTTTGTTCTTCGGTATATTTATCACTTTCAATAGCTATTTCAAAATTAGTATGAGCAGGAACCGAATCATCATGAAGTGTTAAAACGGTTCCATTTGCTGCAAAATTCATAGCAAAATCATCATAAAATGTCTTAGCCGGAAAAGTTGCCGTCATATTATCTTTCGAAAAAATATTCTCTTTTTGGGCTTTTACAAAATAATTAGAAACTGTAGCTTCTTGTTCTACAACTGGACTCGAAGCATCATAAGCAATTGGAATATTCACTGTAGTTGTATTTCCAAAAAAATCAGCAACTTCAATTCGATACACTAAATTGATATTAGGAAGTACATTTACAATTCCGTTAGTGGCATCAGTTTTAATGATACTCAAATTATAAGGCGTATTCATAAAAAGTTTCTGCACTCTTTGAGACGTTTTTTTATAACGTGAATAATCAATCAAAGCATTTACATAACGCATTTCGTCGAAGGCATAAGTATCAAATTGGTATCCAAAAGCAGCTTTTCCATTCAAATACGACTGTACTTTGTAAACACCATTTTTATTGAACGAATTGTTATCATAATCATCGGCAGTGATTCCGAAACCAATGTTTCCATTCGCCAAAACTTTATTGGCTAAATAGGTTCCATCTTTTTGCAAACTTAAATTTAGCAACAATGGTCGTTTGGATTTATTAGCTGTTGCACCCGCCAGCGGATAAACATAGACTGCTGAAATTATTGGTGTCTTAGTATCTTTGAAATTTTTATCGAAACCAAAAAACATTGGATTAATAATTTTCTCCGTTTTTGTATCTCTGAATTCAAAATGCAAATGCGGCCCTTCGGAAGAACCCGTATTTCCTGAAAGCGCAATTAGCTGTCCTTTTTTAACGACTAATTCATTTGGCTTTGGAAACATTTCAATCTCAAAATTCTGCTCTTTGTAATGCGTTTTTTTGATGTAATTTTCAATTTCGCCCACACCAGTCTGCAAATGGCAATACACAGTAGTAAATCCGTTAGGATGATTGATGTAAATAGCTTTTCCGTTTCCAAAAGGAGAAATTTTAATTCTCGAAATATAACCATCGGCAGCAGCACGTACTTCCAGACCTTCTCTTTGCAAGGTTTTAAAATCAAAACCGGCATGAAAGTGATTTGGTCTCAATTCGCCAAAATTTCCAGACAATTGCATCTGAATGTCTAAGGGAGCTTGAAAATAATCTTTAGGGTAAGTAGTTTGAGCCATCACTGCTCTAGAAATCAATAGAAAAAAAAGTAAAAATCTCATGCGTATCGTTTTGGCTAATATAAAAAAACTAATTCGGAATGTTTTATAAAAAAAGTTTTTTTGTAACCAATTATAGTACAACATTTTGATTATTTTATAATAAAAAAACCGATAAAATATTGGAATAATAAAAACTAATACTAAATTTGTAATATTAAGTAATGAATAGGATTTATAATGAGTGTAATTGCAGAAATAATTGATACTCTTGAAAATAAAGTTGGAAAGCTTATTCTAAAACTAAGAAATTTAGAACAAAATAATCAAGATTTAACTATCGAATTAAATAAATCTGCCCAAATCATACAAAATCAGTCTCAACAGATTGAAGCCTTAAAAGCACAGTATGAAACACTTAAGATTGCCAATTCATTATTAGGCAGTGACGACAATAAAAGAGATACAAAGCTTAAAATAAATTCATTAATTCGAGAAATTGATTACTGTATCGCACAGTTATCAGATTAGTATAAACAATGGACGAAAAGCTTAAAATTAAAATATCAATAGCAGACAGAGTGTATCCATTAACCGTGGACCCGTCTCAGGAAGAAGGACTTAGAAGTGCTTCTAAAAAAATTGATACGATGATAAAGCAATTTGAAGAAAATTATGCTGTTCGCGATAAACAAGACGTTTTAGCCATGTGTGCCTTGCAGTTTGCATCGCAGGTAGAGCAAAAACAAATTGACAATGCTATCAACGGAGACGAAACCATTGACAGAATTCAAAAAATTAATGCACTTTTAGACGAAAATCTTTAAAAAACAACGTTCTTTAACAACTAAGATACTGCCTACATTAGTTAATAATTTGGTAAACTCAACACTAACAATTTAGAATGAGCAAATCATCGTTACTATAGCAAGCCAATTCAGTTTGGAAGCTTGAACAGCGAGTTAGCTCAAAACTTGTCTTTACGAGTTTATACAAACAACTTAATGTAGGCTTTTTTTATATATTAATTTTTAAACACACATGGACATATTAACGATTATTATTTCGGGAATTATAGGTATTGCAGTAGGTTTTGCCATAGCTAAAATCATAGAAAAAAGCAACATCTCTAATCTTATCAAAAATGCTAAAAAAGAAGCTGCTTCAATATTAAAAGACGCTAATTTTGAAGCCGAAAACATCAAAAAAGACAAAATTCTTCAGGCAAAGGAGAAATTTATCGAATTAAAATCAGAACACGAACAAGTAATTCTTGCCCGCGATAAAAAAGTAGCCGAAGTAGAAAAAAGAACCAGAGACAAAGAATCTCAGGTTTCTAACGAATTGTCTAAAGCTAAAAAGATCAACGATGATTTTGAAAGAAAAACAGCCGAAATCGAATCAAAAATTGACGTTTTAGACAAGAAACAAGCCGAAGTAGATAAACTACACAAAAGCCAATTACAACAACTAGAATTAATCTCTGGTCTATCAGCTGAAGAAGCCAAAGAACAATTAGTTGAAGGCTTAAAAGCCGAAGCTAAAACTAAGGCAATGTCTCATATTCAGGATACTATTGAAGAGGCTAAATTAACAGCTCAACAAGAAGCTAAGAAAATTATCATTAACACTATTCAACGTGTTGGAACTGAAGAAGCGGTAGAAAACTGCGTTTCGGTATTCAACATCGAATCTGACGATGTAAAAGGAAGAATCATCGGCCGTGAAGGTCGTAACATTAGAGCTCTGGAAGCAGCTACAGGAGTAGAAATTATTGTTGACGATACGCCGGAAGCTATTATTCTTTCTTGTTTTGATCCTGTTCGAAGAGAAATTGCCCGTCTTTCATTACATAAATTAGTAACTGACGGACGTATTCACCCGGCACGTATTGAAGAAGTGGTTGCTAAAACAGCTAAACAAATTGATGATGAAATTATCGAAGTTGGAAAACGTACCGTTATCGATTTAGGAATTCACGGTTTGCATCCGGAATTAATCAAAGTGGTTGGACGTATGAAATACCGTTCTTCTTACGGACAAAACTTATTGCAACACTCTCGCGAAGTATCTAAACTTTGTGGATTGATGGCCGCCGAATTAGGATTGAATGTTAAGCTAGCTAAAAGAGCTGGTTTATTACACGATATTGGAAAAGTGCCAGATACCGAAAGTGATTTACCACATGCCTTATTAGGTATGCAATGGGCTGAAAAATATGGTGAAAAAGAAGAAGTTTGCAACGCCATTGGAGCACACCACGACGAAATCGAAATGAAATCTTTATTATCTCCAATTGTTCAGGTTTGCGACGCTATTTCAGGAGCAAGACCTGGAGCCAGAAGACAGGTATTAGATTCTTATATCCAGCGTTTAAAAGACTTAGAAGAAGTTGCTTACGGATTCACAGGAGTTAAAAACGCTTATGCTATTCAGGCAGGTAGAGAATTACGTGTAATTGTTGAAAGTGAAAAAGTATCAGATGATAATGCTGTAACTTTATCTTTCGAAATTTCACAAAAAATCCAAACAGAAATGACTTATCCAGGTCAGGTAAAAGTTACTGTAATTAGAGAAACCAGAGCTGTTAATATTGCGAAATAATTACTCTAGTTTACAAAATATTAAAAGATCCAAATTTCAATTGTTATGATTGGAATTTGGATTTTTTTATTACAAATCAATTTAGAAAATTTGGAATTTTATTTGGATTTTCTCGGATGAAAATTATTGATTACCTCTGTTAAAAATGTTCGATCGAGATGTAAATAAATTTCAGTAGTTGTTATCGACTCATGTCCGAGCATTAACTGAATAGATCTTAAATCAGCACCATTTTCTAATAAATGAGTTGCAAAAGAATGCCTAAAAGTATGTGGACTAATTTTTTTGGTTAAACCAATTTTAGAAGCCAAATTACTTATAATAGTAAAAACCATCGCACGAGTCAACTGACCTCCTCTCCTGTTTAAAAATAAAATATCACTGAATTCCTTTTTCGCAGCAACATTGATTCTGACATTTTCCTTATAAAGAAGAATATATTTTTGAGTCGAATGAGCAATAGGAACAAATCGTTCCTTATTTCCTTTTCCTGTAATTTTTATAAATCCTTCCTCAAAAAACAAATCGGATATTTTAAGAGAAACTAATTCCGAAACCCGCAATCCGCAACTGTACAATGTTTCTAACATTGCTCTGTTTCGCTCCCCTTCCTTCGAACTTAAATCAATCGCCGAAATCAAAGCATCTATTTCCTTAACAGCTAAAGTATCAGGCAACTTTCTGCCTGTTTTGGGAGCCTCTATCAATTCCATTGGATTATCAGCCCGATAATCTTCAAAAATCAAATAACTAAAAAAACTTTTCAAACCTGAAATAATTCGCGCCTGAGAACGTGCATTCACTTGTCCAGAAACAAAATATATAAATTGCTGAACAATTTCCTCATTAATCTTAACAGGAGATACCTCTATTTTGTTTTCAGTAAGAAATAAACAGAGCCTTTCAATATCAAAAGAATAATTAGTAACCGTATTCTTTGATAAACCACGCTCTATTTTTAAATAAGATTGATAACTTTTAATATAGTATTCCCAATTCATACTACAAATAAACAACTTTTATAAGCATAAAAAAACCTCTTCATTTCAGAAGAGGTTCTATTCTAAAAAGATTACTTTTTTACAATTTGAAATTAACTCCTAGGTTAACTGAAGAAAATGTTCCACCATCTACAGAAATTCCTTTGTAAGCAACATACAAACCTGTATCTCCCATTTGGTATCCAAATTTAGGTTGGTATAAAAATCCTCCATCATTCTCAGAAGGACTAACACCAATTGCATATCCTAAATCTACTCCTAAAAAAATATTGTTTGTCAAAGTAAATTGAGCAGTTGCAGCTACAGGAATAAATCCAGCAGCATCACCTTCAAAATCACTTTTTAATAAATGAGTAGTATAACCAGTAGTTATACCTGCATCTAATCCTTCGGCAACACTCCAGGTATATGCTAGATCAGCACCTAAGTTTACAGAGTAAACATCTTTAATATCACCTGTAGGTAGACCTACGTGAGCTCCTAGTTTAAAAGCACCACTTTGTGCATTTGCAAATCCAAAAGCGAAAATTGCCGCCGCTGTTAAAATGACTTTTTTCATAGTTTAAATTATTAGATTAGTAATTTATTAACATAAAATTACCGAAACAACAAAACCAAAAAACTTATCCTACTAAAAACTTATCAACAAAGCTGTTAACATCGATTTTGTAAGAACACAATTTAAAGTATAAAAAAAAGACTATCCTTTAAGATAGTCTTTTTAAGTAATATATTTTAAAATTGATTAGAATTTGTATCCAACACCAAAGCTTGCAGCCGAAAATGGGTTAGCAATATTTCCATTTAAATCAAAACCAAATTGCGAAACATTTTCTCCTCCATCAGGTTTAACTGATTGATAACTGATAATGTTTCTCAAAGCAAAATTTAAAACAATACGCTCAGTTACAAAATAATTGATACCAAGACCAACACCTGCTCCAAAACCGTTTACTTTAGTGTCATTAATATCATCTTTAATAGTTGTAAAACCTACACCTGCATCAGCATAAGTTTTAAATCTTTGGCCTAAGTCTAAGAAATAATAACGCCCAAAAACACCAGCATCAAACTCTGACTCTTTGTCTGTATCAATTCCAGCTACTTCTCTCTTGTCTGAAGTATAACCTAATTGAGCACCTACTGCAAATTTATCAGTTAAAAAATAAGCTACACTAGGAGTAATACTAAAAGTATTTGTTTTTTCTTCAGTATTTTTGTCATTTGTAGAACCGAAACCTAAGTTTCCTTCAACTAGAACATCTCCTTGAGAAAAACTAAAATCTTTAGCATCTTGTGCATTTGCAAATGTAATTGCTAATAAAGCAACTACTGATAAAACAACTTTTTTCATAATATATTTTTTTTTTGAGTTGCAAACATACTATAGTTATGGTTAAAAAAAAAAATCTCCGATTTAAAAAAAGGTCTGTTTTGAAGAAGTGATTTAATAGAGGATTTTATCAAGTTGTTTGTTTTCAAAATGTTAATAGCACGCTTAATCACTAAATTTAGTGATTTATATTGTCTAGAAAAGCATGCTTAATTAACAGTAATTTACTTTCTTTTATTTTAGAAATGAAAAAAATGAAATAAAAATAAGTAATTATATAATATTTTTGTTTTAGCATAGTTATACCTTGCAGTCTCAAACTTTAAATAAATTAAAAGAGAATCTTATGAAAAAATCAATTTTAGCTGTCATCATGTTTTTTAGCATAGCAACAGCACTACAAGCACAGTCTATTCGTTTTGGTGTTAAAGGTGGGGTGAATTTTGCCAACCAATATGGAGATGGTTTTCCTGATGTTGACAAAGAAGGAATCACTAGTTATCATGCTGGTTTAGTTTCTGAAATTAAATTAATGGATCGTTTTGCTATTCAGCCTGAGCTATTATATTCTACGCAAGGAGCTACTTATAAAAATGCAGTTGAAGAATTTAAAAATGAATTAGGCTATTTATCTATTCCGGTATTAGCTAAAATTTATCTAAGTGAAAGTGTAAGTTTAGAATTAGGTCCTCAAGCTTCATTCTTATTAAACGAAAGAAATGATTTTGACGTTGAAGACGCAAAAACTTTTGAGTTTGCTGTAGTTGGCGGTCTAGGACTTAACATCACTAAAAATTTATTTGTACAGGCGCGTTACGGTCTTGGACTAACAGAAGCATCTAAAGAAGCTGATATTAAAAATTCAACATTCCAGTTATCTGCTGGTATCATGTTCTAAAAAAACTTAGAAAATATAATTAAAACCGTTCTTCTTTAAGAGCGGTTTTTTTTTATTTTTACAAAAAGTTATAAAATGAAAATAAGCATTATAAACGGCCCCAACCTAAACCTTTTAGGAAAGAGAGAACCTGAAATTTACGGAAGTTTAACTTTCGAAGAATATTTTGAAGACATTAAGAAAAAATTCCCATCTATCGAATTTACTTACTATCAAAGCAATATTGAAGGCGAATTAATTGATAAAATACAGGAATTTGGCTTTTCTTATGATGGAATTATCCTGAATGCGGGTGCTTATACACATACTTCTGTAGGTATTGGCGATGCTGTAAAAGGAATCACAACTCCGGTTGTCGAAGTACATATTTCGAATACTTTTTCAAGAGAAAGTTTTAGGCATCAGTCATATATTTCTGGAAATGCTAAAGGTGTGGTTTTAGGTTTTGGTCTAAAAAGCTATGATTTGGCGATACAATCATTTTTGTAATTGAAAAAAAATACCTATCATTTTATTAATTAGATTAATAAAATATTTAATCGTTACACAGAGATTCGCAAAGTTAACGCAGAGATAAACAAAGATTTAAATTACTTTGTGTATATCTCTGTGTGATTTTTCTCTGTGAATCTTTGCGAAATCTTTAATGAGCTATTATTCATCATCTGGTTCAATATGAATTAAAACATGTCCTAATTCCGGGATTTCTTTTCGTAAAGTATCTTTTAATATATGTGCTAATCTATGTCCTGCCTTGACTGAGATTTCGGCATTTACAACAGCATGTAAATCAACATGATATTTCATTCCTGATTTTCTTATAAAACATTTTTCAGTATCAATAATTCCATCGACTTTTAAAGCAACTTCTCTAATATGTTCGATTATATCATCATAAAGATGTTCGTCCATAATTTCGCCCAAAGCAGGTCTGAAAATTAAATAACTATTATAAAATATAAAACAGGAAGCAAAAAGCGCTGCCCAATCATCGGCAGATTCATAACCTTTTCCGAGAACTAATGCAATAGTTATTCCAACAAACGCCGCTACCGAAGTAATAGCATCACTGCGATGGTGCCATGCATCTGCTTTTAGTGAAGTACTGTTGGTTTCAATACTTCTTTTCATGACTAACTGAAAAGAATATTCTTTCCAAATAATTATTGCTCCAAGAATAATCAATGTCCATGATTTAGGCAAATCATGTGGCGTTTGGATATTCATAATACTTTCATAAGCAATAATTGTTGCCGAAGTCATCAAAAATCCAACAACTAAGAAAGTAATTAAAGGTTCAGCACGGCCGTGTCCATAAGGATGATTTTCATCAGCAGGACGGTTTGAGTATTTGATTCCAAATAATACTAAAAAGGAAGAAAAAATATCTGTAGTAGATTCAATCGCATCAGCAATTAAGGCATAAGAATTGCCAAAAAAACCCGCTAAGCCTTTAATTAAGGCTAAGCAGGTATTTCCTATGATACTAAAGTAAGTTGCCGATATGGCTTGTTGTTCTTTACTCATGTGTTTTTTTAATCAACACGAACGATTTTAGCTCCAATAGCTCTCAATCTTTCGTCAATACGTTCATATCCACGATCAATTTGCTCGATATTTTGAATCGTACTGGTTCCTTTTGCAGAAAGCGCAGCAATCAATAAAGAGATTCCCGCACGAATATCTGGCGAAGACATCGTAGTTGCTTTTAAAATAGATTCGAAATTATGTCCCATAACCACAGCTCTGTGCGGATCACATAACATAATTTTAGCTCCCATATCAATCAATTTATCCACGAAGAATAAACGGCTTTCAAACATCTTTTGGTGAATTAAAACATCTCCTTTTGCCTGAGTTGCTACCACTAAAACGATACTCAATAAATCAGGAGTAAATCCTGGCCAAGGTGCATCGGCAATAGTTAAAATAGAACCATCGATATCTGTTTTTACTTCGTAACCATCAACGTGAGCAGGAATGTAAATATCATCATTACGTTTTTCGATTGTAATTCCTAATTTTCTAAAAGTATTTGGAATCAAACCTAAATTCTCCCAGCTAACATTCTTGATTGTGATTTCACTTTTTGTCATAGCAGCAAGACCAATCCAAGAACCTATTTCGATCATATCAGGAAGAATTCTATGTTCGCAGCCTCCTAATTCCTTAACTCCTTCAATAGTCAATAAGTTAGAACCTACGCCCGTAATTTTAGCTCCCATAGAGTTTAACATTTTACAAAGTTGCTGCAAATAAGGTTCGCAAGCCGCATTGTAAACTGTAGTTACTCCTTTTGCTAAAACGGCTGCCATAACAATATTAGCAGTTCCGGTTACAGATGCTTCATCAAGCAGCATATCTGTTCCTTGTAAGCCTTCTTTAGGAGATTCTACTCCGTAAAAATGATCTTCTCTATTGTATCTGAATTTTGCTCCAAGGTTAATAAAACCTTCAAAGTGAGTGTCTAATCTTCTTCTTCCAATTTTATCTCCACCCGGTTTTGGGATATATCCTTTTCCAAAACGAGCCAAAAGTGGTCCAACAATCATAATAGAACCTCTTAAAGCGCCACCTTCTTTTTTGAAAGCTTCAGTTTCTAAGTAGCCTACGTTTACTTCATCTGCCTGAAAAGTAATAGAACCAGGTCCGTTACGCTGAATTTTTACACCTAAGTTTCCTAAAAGTGTAATCAATTTGTTGATATCAATAATATCGGGAATATTGTTGATTGTTACTTTTTCAGAAGTTAAAAGTACGGCACATAAAATTTGTAATGCCTCATTTTTTGCACCTTGTGGAGTTATTTCTCCTTTTAAACGGATTCCTCCTTCAATTTTAAAAATTCCCATATTCTTTGTTTAGAGTTTCTGAGTTTCTGAGATTCTGAGTTTCTAATTTTTTCGAAAAAAGACTTAGAAACTTAGCTGCTTAGCAACTTTATTTATTGATTTTTTTGATTATTGTTTTTTTGAAAAGTCTTTTTTCCCTGACCTTTATTGTTTTTATTGTTTTGAATTTTAGGCTGACCAGCTGGAGAAATCTTGTTAGACATTCTCTTATTGGTACGCAATAAATCGGTTGTGTTAATAAGTTCTTCTGTGCTTTGCAGTAAATTTAATTTACCATCTGATAATTCGTAAAGATGTTCGAAAATAACATCATCTTTTACAGTGTCTTTATTCCAGCTCAGGTAAGATTTTTTCATGTGATTAGCAATTACCTTTACTAATGCATTTTTCATTTCGCCTTCTTCCCATTTGTTAGCAACGTCAATCATATATTTGATATTGTTACCATAATAGCGGTATTTAGGGAAATTTTGCGGATATTTTAAAACATCTGGTTTTAACTGTAAAACTTCTCTCGAAGGAATTGGGTAAGGAGAATTTACATTTAATTTGAAATCAGACATTATAAACAATTGATCCCATAATTTATGCTGAAAATCAGGTACATCTCTTAAATGCGGATTCAAACTTCCCATTACCTGAATAATGTATTTAGCGGCTTTGTTTCTTACCTCGTCATCCTTAATTTCTGTTGCCTGATCGATTAATTTTTGCAAATGACGTCCGTATTCAGGAATAATCAAATGCGATCTTTCGGCATTATATTCTAAGTGATGTACTACATCATTCGCATTTTCTTTAATATATTTCTGATTCATAGTTGATTTTTTTTGACGCTTTAGTAAGCAAAAATTATAGGGAAATAATTCCTTCGATAGTAGAAACTTCGATGTATTTATCAATAATTGCCTGTGGATTTTCCATTTGAACATCAACAGAAACACTGGTAAACTTACCAGTTTTAGATTGGTTAGTTTTAATAACTGCACCCAGACAATTAAAAGCCTGCTCTACCTGTTTTATTTTTTCATTATCTGTAGGTACAATAAATTTAAACAAATATATCGCTGGCCAGGTATTGCTTTTTTCTAATTCGCCTTTTAATCTATCGAAAAATTCTTCAGTTTTCTTATCCATTTTGTCTGTAAAAATAAAAGCAAATATACGTTTTCAATTCTAAAATACGTATTCTCTAATTGTGAATTTTAGTAAAATCATTATTTTGATTCGCTGTATTTTTCAAAATCTAAATTAGATTGAGTAAGTTTGTTTTAAATACTCCTTTTTTCGAACAAAAAAGAACTCTATTTACATTAAAAACAGTCGTTTTCATTGTGTAAAAACGACTTAATTTTTTCAATATTGCATGTCTGAAGCTTTACAAATTCTAAAAAAATACTGGAACCACGACAGTTTTAGATTACCACAGGAAGAAATTATCAACGCAGTTTTAGAAGGTCATGATACTTTTGCGCTGATGCCTACAGGTGGCGGAAAATCTGTTTGTTTCCAAATTCCTGCATTGATGCAAAAAGGAATTTGTCTGGTTATTTCACCTCTAATTGCTTTAATGAAAGATCAGGTAGCAAATTTACAAAAGCGTAATATCAAAGCCATCGCCCTTACTGGCGGAATAAAATCAGATGAATTAATTGATTTATTAGACAATTGCCAATTTGGGAATTACAAATTCCTGTATTTATCTCCTGAGCGCTTACAATCGGACTGGATTTTAGAACGAATAAAAAATCTTCCAATCAACTTAATTGCCATAGATGAAGCACATTGTGTTTCGCAATGGGGACATGATTTTCGTTCTGCTTATTTGAAAATTTCGAATCTAAAAACGCATTTTCCTAAAGTTCCTTTTCTGGCACTGACTGCAACTGCGACTCCGAGAGTTAAAGAAGATATTATTACGCAATTAGGTCTTGAAAATCCTCAGTCTTTCGAGAAATCTTTCGAAAGAAAAAATATTGCCTATATGGTTTTTGAAATTGAGGACAAACTTTTTAGAATCAAACAAATTCTTAGTAAAAACAGACAACCTTCTATTATATATGTAAGAAATAGAAAATCCTGCATTGATATTGCTGCTCAATTGAATTCCTTGGGATTTAAAGCTACTTTTTATCACGGCGGATTAGCGACAAAAGATAAAAACAAAAATATGCAGCTCTGGATGGACGAAGAAGTTCAGGTTATGGTTGCTACCAATGCTTTTGGGATGGGAATCGATAAGGCCAATGTGAAAACGGTAATTCATACGCAATTGCCTGAAAATTTAGAAAATTATTATCAGGAAGCAGGAAGAGCGGGAAGAAATGAAGAAAAAGCATTTGCTCTTTTGCTCACAAGCCCTTCGGATGTTGCTCAAACCGAAAATCAGTTTATTTATGTTTTGCCTGATAAAAAGTTTTTGCAGGAAGTTTTTATTAAAATGTGTACTTATTTTCAAATTGCGTATGGTGAAGGAATTAATGAAAAATTTTCGTTTAACTTAAATCAGTTTTGCATTCGCTATAAATTTCCTGTTTTAAAGACCTACAATGCTATTCAGTTTTTAGACCGACAAGGAATTATTAGTTTGTCTCAGGAATTCTCAGAAAAAATAAGCATTCAGTTTATTATTCCTTCGAAAGAAGTAATTCGTTACACTAGCCTGAATCCTAATGACGAAGAAATTATTCTTGCTATTTTACGAACTTATCCCGGAGTTTATGATATTCAGACGAATTTTAATCTTTCATTAATTGCTAAAAAATCAAAACATACAGAAATCGAAGTTTTAAATGTTTTAGAAAAATTAAAAGAAAAAAACATCATTGATTATCATTCGAAAAATAATGACACGACATTAATTTTTAACGAAATTCGTGAAGATAATAGAACTATTAGTAGAGTTGCAAAATATCTTGAAAATCAAAACCAGCTTAAAAAAGAACAATTTGAAGCTGTTTTACATTATATCAAGAATGATAAAAGATGTAAAAGTCAATTGATTTTGGAGTATTTTGGAGAAACTAAAACATCTAATTGCGGAATTTGCTCTTATTGTGTTCAGCAGAAAACTAAAAAAGAAAACAGTATTTCTGTTTCAGAAAAAATACTCGATTTATTAAAAACAACCGATTTAAGTTCGAGAGAAATTCAAATGGAGCTTAATAATCCTTCGAACGATGTTATCTTTGCGCTTCAGGAGTTATTAGAAAACGAATATATTCTGATAAAATCGAACAATAAATATAGCTTAAACAAATAATGGAAAAATTACGAATCGTATTTATGGGAACTCCAGACTTTGCTGTTGGAATCCTTGATACCATATTAAAAAACGAATATAATGTAGTAGGAGTAATAACTGCTGCCGATAAACCTGCGGGTCGCGGACAAAAAATAAAATATTCGGCTGTAAAAGAATATGCTTTGGCTAATAATTTGCATTTATTACAGCCTGCCAACTTAAAAGACGAATCGTTTCTTGACGAATTAAAAGCCTTGAATGCTAATTTACAAATTGTAGTAGCTTTTAGAATGTTACCAAAAGTAGTTTGGGAAATGCCAAGTTTAGGAACATTTAATCTTCATGCTTCATTGTTGCCAAATTATCGTGGAGCTGCACCAATTAACTGGGCAATTATTAACGGAGAAACAAAAACGGGAGTTACTACTTTCTTCATTGATGACAAAATTGATACTGGTGCGATGATTTTGAGTTCAGAAACTGAAATTGATCCTGATGAAAATGCAGGACAACTTCATGATCGTTTAATGAATTTAGGAAGTACTACTGTTGTTGAAACTTTATCTTTAATCGAAAAAGGAAAAGTTAATACAACTATTCAAACTGAAAGCGCCGATATTAAAACTGCTTACAAACTCAATAAAGAAAATTGTAAAATAGACTGGACAAAATCAGCTTCTGAAATTCATAATCTTATTAGAGGCTTAAGTCCGTATCCGGCTTCCTGGTGTTTTTTTAAAGATAAAGAGCAAGAATGGAATGTTAAAATTTATGAATCTAAAATAATTTCAGAAAATCACAGTTATACTATTGGAACTATTGTTAGTTCTAAGAAAGAATTAAAAATTGCAGTAAAAGATGGTTTCATACAAGTATTGAATTTGCAATTTCCTGGGAAAAAGAAAATGAAAACTGCTGAACTACTCAACGGTATTTCTTTTTCTGAAGAAGCAAAAGCGGTCTAAACCCAATAAATATGGGATATGAAGCCTGAAAACAGCTAAAAAGGTGTTGCGTTATGAACAAAAAACAAAAGTTATTAACAAAATATCGTAAAAATAACAAAAACGCTTGCAAGGTCTGTATTTACTGCTAAATTTGTGTAGGACAATAATTTTTAACCAACAATTAATAACTATTTATTATGAACAAATCAGAATTAATCGATGCTATCGCTGCTGACGCAGGAATTACTAAAGCAGCTGCTAAATTAGCTTTAGAGTCTTTTTTAGGGAATGTAGGTGAAACTTTGAAAAAAGGTGGAAAAATCTCTCTAGTAGGTTTCGGATCTTGGTCTGTATCTGCAAGAGCAGCTAGAGACGGAAGAAATCCTCAAACTGGAAAAACAATTCAAATTGCGGCTAAAAATGTTGTAAAATTCAAAGCTGGAGCTGAATTAGAAGGTGCTGTAAACTAAGAATTATTTACAAAACCTTATCAATATAAAAACCCTCAATAGAGGGTTTTTTTGTGCTTTTTAACGATTATGTTTGGAGTTTTTTATTTTTTTTTCTTAAATTTAATAAAAACTTAAAAAGTCATGATTTCAGAAACATTAATAAAAGGACAATTACTTATTGCTGAGCCTTCCATTATTGGAGACTCATCATTCAATAGAGCTGTAATTTTATTGGCCGATCATGATAAAGATGGATCAGTTGGTTTTATCATCAACAAGCCGTTAAAATACACCATAAACGACTTAATTCCAGATATTGAGTCTCGTTTAAAAATCTACAATGGAGGACCTGTAGAGCAGGATAATCTCTATTTTATTCATAATGTCCCGGATTTGATTCCTAATAGTATCGAAATTTCGAATGGAATTTATTGGGGAGGTGATTTTGAATCGACTAAAGAATTGATTAATAGCGGGAAAATAAACAAAAATAATATTCGTTTCTTTTTAGGATATACCGGCTGGTCAGAAAGTCAGCTTGAATCAGAAATGAATGCGAATTCCTGGATTATTACCTCAAATAGTTATAAAAACAAAATCTTAGGTAAATCACCTGCTCATTTTTGGAAAGAACAAATTATTGAATTAGGTGGTGATTACCTTATTTGGTCAAATGCCCCTGAGAATCCTTATTTGAATTAAACAGCACTAATTAGCTCATTAATTTTCACTGATAATTCTTGAGCTATTTTATGCTGAAAAGTTTTCTTTCTGTATTTTGTAATAGGCTGAATTCCTTTTATCACATTAGTAATGAATAATTCATCTGCTTTTTGAAGTTCAAAAGGAGAAATTACCGTTTCAACAACTTCAATTCCTGGGATAGTTTTTGCTATTTTCAAAATTTGTTTACGCATTACTCCATTTAAGCAGCCTTCAGAAACTGGTGGAGTTATCAGTTTATTACCAATTACCATAAAAAGATTTCCCTGAATTGCTTCTACAACATTTTTGCTGTCGTTTAATAATAAGCAATTATCTAAGGCATTTTCGTTAGCAAAAATGCTTGCTGCTACATTCAGTATTCTGTTGGTGGTTTTGATCGAAGATAATAACTGTTTTGTAATGTAGAAATCTTTGTATAAATCTACTTCGTATTCTTTTTCTTCAAAAGAATAAAAGGTTGTATCTAAAGCTGTGGCATGAACTAAGAATGAAACGGTGTTGTCAATTGGTAAATAATACCCACCATCGTTTCTAAAAACAGTAATTCTGGCTCTGGCTGAATTCGAAATTGACAATTCATCAGTAAGTGAAAGTAATTGCTCTTCCAGATACTCCATTGTGAAATTCATTGGGATCTCCATTCGAACCACGCGCATGGAAGCCATTAGTCTAAAATAATGATCTTCTAAATAAAGTACTTTAGAATTGACAATTTTAACGGTTTCAAAAACAGCGTCACCGTATAAAAAACCTCGGTTTTGTGTTAAAATATTTGAGTCTTGAGTTACTAAAGTACCATTAAAATTAATCATAAAAAAAGCCCTGATTTTTGTTCAGGGCAAATATAAGTCATAAAATAGAATTTTACTAGACAGATCCTAAGAGATGTTTTAAATCTGAGATTTGATTTTCCCATAATTGCTTAGCTTCGACAATTTCGTCTTCTTCGGCAAAATCAATTATCATTAATGAAACATCTTTGGTTAGTTCGTCTTCCAGTATGTGTAATTCAAAAAAATAGTCGGTATCTTTTCCTGCTGTGTCAACCCATTTGAATTTTACTTTTTCACCTGATTTTTTAGATGCAAGTCTTGCTTTTTCTTCAGAGTCATTCCAGATAAAAGTAAAAAATTCACCTCTTGAGTTTACATTGTCAGCAAACCATTCAGATAAACCAGAAGGAGTAGATATATATTGATATAATAATTGTGGCGAAGAATTTATAGGAAATTCAATTTCGTAACGTACTTTAACATCCATAGGAGCAGATTTATTTTTTTTCGAATATATAGAATATAATGCCTAAAAAAAAACGTTTTTGAAAAATATTTTTTTTCTTCATTTTATGCTTGCAGAATTTGATTTTATTACTATCTTTGCACCCGCAATCAGGAACTATTGTTCATGAGAATTGGCGAGGTAGCTCAGTTGGTTAGAGCGCAGGATTCATAACCCTGAGGTCACGGGTTCAACTCCCGTCTTCGCTACAAGTTTTAAAAAACATCAAACATAAGTTTTTCAAGGGATTAGAAGCAATTTTAATCCCTTTTTTTGTGCCTTCAAAAATAAAATCATTACTTTTAGAACACGAAATTGAACACGATTTGAAAGAAAAAGTAAGATATTCAGAGCCAGAAATTTATGACGGTGATGGCAATTTATCAAAGTGCCGATACGTATATTTTTTTTTCTGAAATCCATTTCACAGGATACATAGAAAAAATGAATAATATTTTACTTTTTAAAGCATAAAATATATAAAGCTAAGCTTTTCACATCAGAGTATCTTACCTTCTTATTTTAATACGATTCTTTCTGTAATTGCTTTATTTGAGGAAGCATCAATTCCGGTCACTTCGGCATACTTTACATTGGGCAACCAAAAGGAGCCCCCTTCAATGCGTACAAATATTTTTTCTACTTGTATTTTTTTCTGATTTAGATTTACAAAAACATGGTATTTTTGATCTGAATCCAGCTTTTTTAAGGTTAAAGGCAGTTTTTTATACGACACAAATTGGAGTTCAAACTCATCATCATTTACCGTTTTACTTTCTATGCCATAGGCAAACTTGCGTTGTACATAACTAAAATCTTTTTTTTCTCCTTTCTCAGCATATCGAATCCAATACGATTTGATCGGATTACTTTTATTTATTTTTCCATTTTCCTGATAATTTAAGGCATAAATAGCCGTGTTAGTATTTGGGTCCCGCTGAATATAGAATAACATATTATCTATATTTTTAGGCGTTGGAAAATGTAATAGCGATGGATTTTTTGATTGTGCTAGTACATTTTCAGGAATTATATTTATTAAAATCACTATAATTATTAGTGATTTTATATTTTTTTTAAATAGTAATTTATTCATAACAATAATATTTATAACTAATTGGATTTAACTACATCTGTTTTTTTTATCTTAAAGACCCAATATTTAATTAATGGATAATTAAAACCATAGGAAACAAATAAATCCGTGACTACTCTTCCGATTCTATAATCGATTTGAAATGCTTTTTGAAAAATAAGCGTGCCCAATGATTTTAAGGAAATACTTCCCAATACAACTAACGCAAACTTAAAAAGCTGACTATTGATGTGACTGCTATAACCCGATTGATTTTTAAATACCCAAAACCTATTGATACTGAAATTTATAACTGCACCAACAGTTCCTGAGATTAGAATAGAAAAGCTAAAATGCAACTTAAAGACTTCTGTTAACAAAATCATTATTCCATAATCAGTAATACCACCTACAAATGCAGCTACTTGCGCCTGCAGAAAAGTGAAAATGGATTTTTTATTGAACATATTAGTCTTGGTTTTTATCTTTCAAATCACCCAATTTTAAAAGCTTCAAGCTATCTATAACATTAATTACAAATAAAATAGCAGTAATTAATCCAGCCAAGTAAGTTATTGCTCCCTGAAATAAAACTTCTGAAATTAAAATTAAAGCAATAATAAATCGAAGTTCTGTTGGACCAACAAATCCGGAATCGATACTGTATTCATCTGTAATTTTGTAGCGCAGCTGACTGATAATAATGGACCATCCATACAATGCGACAAAAGCAAAGGCTATTATTTGTGTGCCATTTTCAGCATAAATATAGTAGCCAAAACCTATAAACACAATACCAATCCAATCGGCAATAATATCGAGTGCAAAACCATACCACCGACGTGGAATATTTCTATAATAAGCCAATCTTCCATCCAGAGAATCGCCTAACCAATTTATAGCCAAACCGATAATACCCAAAAGTAAATACCAATTGGTGAAATAAGTTCCTAAAACAAAAGCTAAAAAAACGAATCCCGAACCAAGTGTACCAATAAAGGTAAGTATGTTTGGCGAAATGAATTTAGGCACCTTTGGAAGCAAAAACACAATGGTTAACTGTTCGGCTTTTTTTAAAATATTAGTTCGTTTACGATCAGAAAATGTTCTTTGTGTAATTGCATTATAACCTTCAACTTGCGTTTCCGTTTCCATTAATAACCCAATTCTAGTTTTACAATTTTCAACTTTATCTTTCTTCGGGTATTTTTAAGAAAATCTGTGGTACCTTTTAGTTTACCTGATCTAACCAGATAACTATATGCAATGATAAACAACATGATTACTTAACAATTCCAGCAAAACGCTGATAGAAAACCGTTGGACTATTCTCATTTTTAGGAGCATATTTTCCTGCTATAATAGGAATATAAATAACCCTTCTTCTACTTTCCTCACCACGAATGGATGATTCAGCAACTCTATGCCACAAACGGCCATCATGAATGGTCAAATCTCCTGCTTCTGGAATGATGGAAATTTCATCTGGATCTGCTTTATGATCTAAAAAGTATTTTTTACGAAAAAGCATTTGGTAAACACTTTGCTTGTGAGTCCCCGGAATAATTTTAAGACCACCGTTTTCAGGCTTTAAAGTATTTAAATGGATACCAACATTTAGCATCGGATTTAATTTTGCTCCATAAAAAACATCTCTCAAACCGTCTGTATGCCAGCCCATTTTTGCAAACTTACTTTCTGGTCCATTAATGTAATGATTGAAAACCATTCCGTCTTTTTCTTCAGTACCTAATCTTGCACCTTCACCTGCCAATGGTAATAAACCATTAAATCTTGGATCAAGTAAAAGACCGCTTAAGGTTTGATGATGTTGATTGATGAAAGCAAAACGTTGTACAATAGGAGATCCATCTAAATCTTTTCCATATTTAATAGGAACACCATTTACTTTTTGAAGGTCATTGTCAATCCATTTTTGCTCTACTTGTTTAGAAGCATCAATGATTGATGAAACAGTTTCAGGATTTATAAATTTTTTGAAATGGATAAAACCATGTTGGTTAAAAAAGTTGATTTGCTCATCAGTCAATTGATTAGCTAGGGTAAATGTTTTATAAGAAGATACCATGATAAATATATTTAATAAATGAAATAAAGAGTTTGAAATTTTATATAAAAGATTAGCAACAGCAACAACAGCAACACATTCGCATGTTTTTGTGCATTTGACCTTTAGGAAAATTAAACAAATTATTTTTACTATACATATTCTATCAAATTAGTCGATATTTAATGCAAATGTAAAAACTTTTTTCTTTTACAATGCATATCTTTTTTATTTTTTTTGAAAAAAATTTAAATTTTATAAATCCCTGCTGCTGTTTTTTCGATAAAAGCCTTTGGTAGTAAGCGATTAGCGTAAACCGAAATGATATTTGTAACCCCCGGAATAACTTCTGATTTTTTGCTGAACATCGCTTTTACAGCCATTTTTGCCACTTCTTCAGGCTGCATATTAAACTTTTCGGCCATTTTATTAAGAGCACTTAGACCAGCTCTTTCTGCAAAACCAGTAGCAACGGGTCCCGGACTAAAACAGCTTACTGAAATGGAAGTTTTAGTCAATTCGAAACGCAAGGCACGTGTAAATGATAAAACAAAAGCCTTTGTAGCCGAATAAACAGCCAGCGTAGGTACAGCCTGATATGCGGCAGTACTGGATATGTTTAAAATATAAGCCTGTTTTTCTTTTGAAAGTAGGGGTACTAATAAATGTGAAAGTTCTACAACCACATTCATATTAAGCTGCATCATACCAAGTTGATCGTTTAGAGAAGACTGACTAAAATCGCCCCACACACCATAACCAGCATTGTTAACTAAAATAGCAATTGGATAGTTATTCATTTTTATCCAGTCGGTTACTTTTCGCGATGCATCACTTAGTGAAAGATCAATTGCTAAAATTGAAGTATTGATACTGTATTTTACCCGTAGATCATCAGACAGCGTTTTTAATTCCTTTTCACTTCTGGCAACAAGTAATAGCGGATAACCCTGTTTAGCTAGTTCATAAGCAATCGCTTTACCAATTCCTTTGCTGGCACCGGTAATTAAAGCATACGATTTCATTTTTTTGCTCATTTTATTAATTTTAGCATCAAATATAACGATTAATTTATACTAATACTATAGAGTTAGTATTAAAAAAAATAGAATTAATGTCTTACAAAAGACAAAATCTTAACCAAAGGTCTTTATATTTTGTTTTTAAAATTCAATTCAGACTTTAAAATCGCACTATAAAAATAAAAAAGGCTTGATTATAAGTTATTTTCACACAAGCCTTTTATCTTTATTAAACCTCAAAATGATAACTTATACTTCCAGAAAGTTTTCACTATGATTTTTTAAACATTCTTTTATTTTATCAGTATCACCTACCAGCCATACAATATCATTCACAAATATATTTTCTGATGAGCCTGGATTTAGAATTCGGGTACCACTTCTTTCAATTCCTACAACATGACTTCTTAAATCTTTACGAATTCCAGATGTCTTTATCGTTTTTCCACAATAAGGATTAGCTTCGGTAACCCGGGCTTTTATCAATTTTATATTATTGATATCAATTTCTTCTTCGCTATCTTCTTGTGAATCTTTCTGGTCAAAAAGAACTTTTAATTTCGAAATTTGTTCTTCAGTTCCTAAAATACCTACTTTATCAAAAGGTAAAATTCGTTGTTTACCATTAGGCAAATGAATGATTTTGTCATTTCGGCGGATGTAAACCACATCGATATTAAATTTTTCTTTCCAGTTCAGTTCATACAAGGTCATTCCTGCAAAAGTAATGTCATCGGTTGTTTCTAACTCGGTAACATAGGCATTCCATTCCTGCAAATGATTTTTAACTTCTTCATTTTTACTTTGAATAGCCAAAATATCTTTGTTCTGCAAATATTCTAAACGCGCTTTTTCGTTCAAATTTGAAACAAATTGCTGTTCAATATGCTGATGAATCTTTCGAATTCTATCCGAGAAAAACCAAAGCAAGACCACGATTATTGGCAAAGCGATCAATAATGCGTAACGCGTAGTAGCAATTTGATCAATAAAAAATCCGATAAGAAAAACGCCTAACAAACAACGTATCACATTAAGTGTAATTCCAGCTGCCGAATAATTTAAATAATAGGAGTTAATCGTTTCCCCATTTTCTTTAATGTTCACTTTTTTGATAAGAATAGCCCAAAGAAATGGCGCTGCTAATAAGGTAGCTGAAGTTATTAAAATTACATTTCGCCATAATATACTCACTGTATGAGTATTCAAATAAGGTATAAAAGTGTATTTGAACAACAATGCAATCGCAACAAGAATGATGCTATTAATCATCAAAATTCGGTTGTATTCCTTCAGCATTTTTTTCCAAAGCGGATTGTCTTTATTTTTTTGCGTTTCAGCACTGTAAGCATCTAAACGAGCCAGCCATGTTGCAGGAAGCGTTTTTTCAATTTGGTTATAAAGTGGTCCTGAAAATTTAATTAAATAAGGTGTTGTAAAGGTCGTAATTGCTGAGACTCCTACAGCAATAGGAAATAAGAATTCAGAAATTACGCCTAGCGACAATCCTAAGGAAGCCACAATAAAAGCAAACTCACCAATTTGTGCCATACTCGAACCAATTTGCACCGCTTGTTTTAATGGTTGTCCAGAAATCAATGCTCCTACTCCACTAAATAAAAATTTCCCTCCAATAGTTAACAAAGTAACGGCTAAAATTGGTCCTGCGTAAGTATACATTGCATTTGGATCAATCATCATTCCTACCGAAACAAAAAATATTGTCCCGAATAATTGCTTGATAGGCTGTGTAATATGTTCGATTTTTTCTGCTAATATCGTTTCGGCAATTAAGGATCCCATTACAAAAGCTCCTAATTCAGCAGAAAATCCTACCATAGTAGCCAGTAATACCATTCCAAAACAAAGACCAATTGCCAGAATTAATACCGTTTCTTCGTCCATCCATTTTTTAGTTTTTTTGATAAAACCTGGCAATAAGTAAATTCCAACCAAAAACCATAAAACTAAAAAGAAACCTAATTTAAGAACCGTAAAGACAATCTCATAACCTTGAAATTGCTGTGTTACAGCTACAGTAGACAGCAATACCATCAACAATATCACAATGATATCTTCTACTACCAATACTCCAAAAACCACACTGGCAAATTGTTTGGATTTCAATCCCATTTCGTCAAAAGCACGAAGAATAATTGTCGTTGATGAACTCGCTAACATTCCTGCCAAAAAGAGACTATCCATTTGTCCCCAACCTAATAAATGTCCTGTGAGATAACCGCCCAGACCTACAAAAACAATTTCGGTAACCGCCGTGACTGATGCCGGCCCTCCTACTTTTACCAGTTTTTTAAAACTAAATTCCAAGCCCAAACTAAAAAGTAACATTATTACTCCTATTTCGGCAAAAATTTCTACGTTTTCGTGATCGACAATGGTGGGCAGGAAACTAAAATGCGGACCTACTAAAAATCCTGCAATAATATATCCTAAAACCAAAGGTTGTTGAATACGCTTGAAAATTATGGTAACAAATGTGCTTACTAAAAGGATAAGCGCTAAATCTTTTATTATTTCTGGTAAATGAGCCATGTTTTAAATTGGTTATATTTGGGTAATTAAGCTTGACAAAATCTAAATTAGTTAAAGTTTTTCTAAGGATGTAACTCCGGGAAAACCTGATATACTTCTGCTTTTAGTAATCCGCTGCCACCACCGTAATGTTCTATAATTTTTATTCTTTTTTGTGAGTTTTCAATATACTCTTTTATCTCTTTTTCGAATGTTAATTCTAAGCCTGAGCTAAGTAAAAGAATATCTGGATTATGCTTTTCTAAATATTCATAACAAAATGTTTCGCTATGCGTTATTTCGGCAAACCATCCTTCATTATTTTCGATGATTCTCTTTAGCGTAGCTACAATTTCTTTATGTTTTCCGATAACTAAAAAATTCAATGTTTTCATTTTATTATCTTTTATCTTTTGTACCAAATTTCCTCAAATTCTTCCGGATGACGTTTGAACTGAGCATGAACATAAGGACAAAGCGGCACAATTTTCATATTATTTTCCTTAGCATAACTTACTAATTTATCCAATAAAACTTTTGCAAAACCTCTTCCGTTATAAATTTCATCTACTTCGGTATGATATACTGTGAGTAAGTTACCTGAAACAGAAATATCCATTTTCCCTGCTTTATTTTCGTCAAAGAACAATTGAATTTCTCCTCTATTTTTATCGTTTAAAATAACTGTTATTCTTTCCATAATATTAATTCTTTTTTTAGTTGGTTTTACTTTTTATCAAAATTGGTGTCATTTATTTTTTCGACTTCATCTGATTTTCTTATGCAAAACTACACTATCAATCTCAACGCAAACTTGACCTAGATTAAGAAATGAATTAAATCCTGATTTTATTAAAATTGTAACTAAAAAAAATCCTCGGATACAATTTTACCAATTTCACTACAATTTTTCTTTATTTCATTACATGAGTTAATTTTTCATAGCATTTTTTATAATTTTTTAAAATGGAGTATAGTAAATTTGGTACTAAATAATAGAAAAAACATGCAAATCAATTCAGATTTTTTTTGGGGAATCAAAAAGAAAATTCCGTTTTGGGAACGATTTTTCGGTAAAAAAACGATTAACAAAGCATTAAATACCCCTGAGATAATTAGTAAGCGTTGTAAAGGAATTACAATGGGAGAAGAAAACTTAAAATCATTTCTTTTTTCTACCGATATGGCGCTTATTGAAAACAATGATGCCGATGCTATTTTAGCCGTTTATCCTTTTCCGCCATCGCCAAAAATAATTAAAACGCTAATTGATTTTTCCGAAAAACCAGTAATCTGCGGTGTTGGTGGCGGAGTTACCAAAGGAAAAAAATCTTTAGAAATGGCAATATACGCTCAGGAAATAGGAGCCGCTGGTATCATTGTAAATATTCCTTTTGAAAATAAAGATTTAAAAAAAATAAGAGAAAAAGTTACTCTTCCTATCATTGCCAGTGTTGCTACTGCCGATTATAATTTTCTAAAAAACAGAATTGATGCAGGTACAACTATTTTTCATGTCACAGGAGGAATATATACGAATGCAATTGTACAGGATATTGCTACTAAATTTCCAGGTTTTCCAATAATGGCAACAGGTGGCAAAAGCTTAAGTAGTATAGAAGAATCGATTGAAGCTGGCGCAATGGCTATTGTGCTTTCACCTCCTTCAAACAAGGATTTATTTAAAAATGTAATGACAAAATACCGAAATAGTTTTGGACTTTTTTGAGTGAATTGTAACAGCTTTAATTAAACTATTTTACAAAACATAGTTCCTATTACAAATATTAAATATGATTTTCTATTTTTCTTTTAGCAAACCTATTCCAGCAAAAAATTATCGCTAAAACAATTCCATTTAAACCTTCGCGTAAAAAGTAGTTAAAAACTTTCTTTTAAATTAAAAATATGTATTTAAACGACATTTATAGCACTTTATCGATATTCTGAAAATAAAATAGTTATTTTTATCCCAAAAAAAGCTCAATAATTATTTACCCCCAATCAACTATATGGTTGATATAATATTTGTACAAGCTTATGGTAAAATTTTACTTTGAAAGAATAAATAATTATCTCTTCTATGCAATACTATTATTTATTGCATTTTATAATTCTGTTAATGCTCAAACACTTACTTCTCCACAGGTAAATTTTTCGCAAAGAACAGCTGCGGCTACACCAGGTAAAACGATTTATAACATTAATGGTGATTTTACAATGTTAGGAAATACCAACTTGACATTAAGTAGCTATGATAATAATAAAAATAATGAAGGTAATGCAATGGTATATGTTGATATAGATGGAAACAATACTACATTAAACTCTTCAATGGCTACACTTGAACTTTCTAATTCCGGAGAAAATAGCGCTAATGAAAATTGCTCTACTGTTCTTTTTGCTGGACTATACTGGACAGGAAAATCAGATGATGCTAATGAAACTTTTTCCGTAACAAAAAATTCTCTAACAAAAAATTATAATAAAAAAACTATCTCTCTAAAAGGACCAAAAGCTACTTCTTACACTACGATAACAGCTAATTCAGATATTCGTTTCCCAGGAAGCGCACAAAGTGGAATATTTGTTGGATTTCAAGAAGTTACACAATATGTAAAGGCTCAAGGTCCCGGAGCTTATACAGTTGCCGATATTGCTTTAAAAGAAGGAACCAATGGAACCAGTGCACAAAATCCAGGTTTTTTTGGAGGATGGGTAATGGTTGTAATATATGAAAATCCTACAATGAAGAGCCGTGCCGTAACTCTATTTGATGGTTATGCCTATGTTAATGGACAACGAAGTGGAGGGGGTGAATATGGAAACATTCCTATTTCTGGTTTTACAACAGTTGCTTCAGGACAAGTCAATATGAAACTAGGAGTAATGGCTGCCGAAGGTGATGTTAATTCAAATGGTGATTATTTAGCAGTTCAAAAACAAGATTTAAATCCAACAGTTTATCCTGGAAATTATTTAGTTTTTAATAATACTGCTACTCCTCCGGTAACTAACAACTTTTTTAATTCTTCAATTTTTCCACAACCTGCAGCCGGGAAAAGTAACCCCATTTATAAGAATAATACAGGAATAGATTTTAATATGTTTACAGTTCCAAATTCTGGAAACTCCATAATTAAAAACAATCAAACCTCAACAAATTTTAGATTTGGTTCTACTTATGAGGTATTTACTATTTTTGGATTCGCCATGTCTGTTGACGCTTATATTCCTGAACCTAAAGGATTAATTAGCGTTAATTCAATTAATAATGTTACCAATCCAGCAGTTTTAAATGCACTACCCGGACAGGCAATTAATTATTCCCTAGCAGTTAGTAATTCAGGAACCGAAGCCATAAATAATACCGTTATTAGTATCCCTATTCCTAATACAGCGGTTTTTAACTCAGGTAGTATTTCCTACTCTACTCATAATGGTTTTTCTACACCTAATATCCCAACTTATGACTCCACGAATAAAAGAATAATTTGGAATTTAGGTACTTTACCTACTACTGCTGGGCATCCTGAATATATTTATGCTAATCTAAGTTTTAATCTTAACGTTACTAATGACTGTAACATAATAATTAACGAAGGTTGTAATACTAGAGTATCATTACAAACAGGAACAATAACAGGAACCGGAGCTACATCAGGAACACCTACCACAGTCAATTTCTTTCAGGGATATGACAATACTGCATGTAAAAAACCTATTGAAGGCTCAATAATAGTTGCTATAGATGGTACTTCCTGTTTAACTACTATGGCTGGTACTGACCAAATAGCTTCTTGCGGATTAGAATCAGTAAAACTAGCAGCCACACCAGGCTCAACAGGAACCTGGTTAATAGTTAATGGACCAGGTGGCGGTGGTGAATTATTTTCTAATAGCTCAAGTCCTAGTTCTGAATTCTATAGTCCTAATAATGGTACTTATACCTTAAGATGGACTGTTTCTGGAGGAGGAAGTTGCCCAGACATTAGTGATGAAGTTCAAATAACCTTAAATCCTTGTGCTCATCTTGACTTTGACGGAACAGATGATAATGTTGATTTCAAAAATAATTTCAATTTAAATAACGGCTCTTTTAGTATTGAAGTCTGGATCAAATCAGAGGCTACAAATAACAACATTCAAACTATACTATCTAAACGAAATACGGCAATAAACGACGGTTATGATTTAAGGTTAGTAAATAATATAATTTCTTTTAATTGGAATAACGGTAACTCGATTAGTTCTAGCTATCCAATTAGCACAGGAAGATGGTATCATGTTGCTGTTACTTTTAATGGTTCAAATTATAATCTTTACATTGATGGGGTAAGCATTCGCAATGAAGTTGCTGGATTAAATCCAATTGCTAATAGTAATGCAAAATTCATTCTGGGTGCAATGGCTCAAAACATTACATTCCCTTACACCCCGATTAACTTTTTCGATGGATGGACTGAAGAATTACGCATTTGGAATACCGCTTTAACAGCTGCCCAAATACGTCAAATGATGAATCAAAGGATCATTAACAATAGTAATTCAGTTTTTGGTGTTACAGTTCCATTAGCGGTTTCCGGACTAACATGGGCTAATTTAGAAGGTTATTACCCAATGATTCAGACCTCTGATTTAGTTAATGGTTATCTATTAGATAAAAGCCCTAATGCCCGAAATGGAAGATTATTAAACATTAGTACTCCACAACCAGAAACAGCTCCTTTGCCTTACACCTCAAAAAATGACGGAACTTGGGAAGCAAATAACACTTGGACAAATGGTACTGTTTGGAATATTCCAAATACTAAAGGTATAGATAATACTACCTTTATTGATTGGAATATTGTTCAAACAGCTAATAATATCACTACTGCAGGAAATAAAACTGTATTAGGTTTATTAGTTAACAACAATACTCTAAGTGCAAACAGTAATAATAAAATAGAAATTTCCCATTATTTAAAATTAAATGGAAAAATTGACTTAGTAAATAAATCTCAATTGATACAACCCCTCGAAAGTGTCTTGGACGTTACTAGTAGTGGTTTTATTGAAAGAGACCAACAAGGTCAATCTAATTTATATAACTACAATTACTGGAGCTCACCAGTTGGCACAGTAAATACTACAGCAAATAATGTTAATTATACTGTTGGAAATGTAATGAAAGATGGAACGACTACTACCCCACAAAATATACGATGGATTGGGGGAGACAGAGGAACTCCTACATCCCCTATAAGTATTCCACGTTATTGGCTTTTTAAATTTGATAACTATGTTAATGCTTATGCTAGTTGGGTACAAATTAATGAAAACTCAGCAATTCGAGTAGGACAAGGATACACAATGAAAGGCAGTGGAGCCTCTACAGCTACTCAAAACTATACCTTTGTAGGTAAACCCAATAACGGATTAATAAATTCTAATTCTGTAAGTGCTAGCCAACTATTATTAGCTGGAAATCCATATCCATCTGCATTAGATAGCGAAGCCTTTATTAACGATAATGAAAATTCAATTAACGGAAGTATTTATTTTTGGGAACATTATGCGAGTAATAATAGTCACTTTTTAAAAGACTATCAAGGAGGTTATGCCATCAGAAATAAAACTGGAGGTGTGGCACCATCATCTGCTAATGTTGATTTTATAAGCAAGTTAGGAACTCCTTCCAGAGGAATTCCAAACCGTTTTATTCCTGTTGGCCAAGGTTTCTTACTAATTGGAAAAACAGGAGCAGGAGGCACAATTACTTATAACAATAATCAAAGAGCGTTTCATAAAGAAGATGATTCTGGCAATTCTAACGTAATATTCAAAATTTCAAATTCGAACAAAACTGCTTGGAGAAACAGTAATAATGATACTATTACTGAAGAAAAACACAAAAAAATTCGCTTAGGTTTTAACTCCCACAATGATTATCACAGACAATTATTATTAGGGTTCATTGATGGAAAAGCTACCAATAAAATAGATTATGGTTACGATGCTCAAAACATGGATAATTTCCCTAATGATATGTTTTTCCAAATTGAAGACAACCAATTTATTATTCAAGGTGTTGATGCTTTCGATAAAAATGCTTCATATCCGCTTGGTGTAAAAACTAATGCTGAAGGAATTGTAAAATTTATGATTGATGAACTAGAAAATTTTGATGACAATCAAGCTGTTTACATATTCGACAATGAAACTAATAAGTATTATAATATTAGAGAAAAACAGTTCGAAGTTAATTTGACTCCTGGAATAAATACAACTCGATTTTCTTTACGTTTCATTAATCCAGCTGATAGCCCAATTATAGAACCTGAAGCACCTTTAAAAGATCCAAGCAAAGATTGTATTGTTATTACTTACACTCAAAAATCAGATTATATTAGTATTTCTAATAATTGTGATAACATCAAAATCAAAAAGTTAAGTCTTTATAGTAGTTCAGGTGCCGAAATAGACCAATTGAAAATCACAGAAGATAAAAATCAGTCTAATATAATAATGAATATTAAAAGGAATACGACAGGAATGTATATAGTGAAAGCTGAAACTACAAATGGTGAGTATACTAAAAAAATAATCATTCAATAAATAACATTCTAAATCAACTCAATTACCCTAAATGATTCTATGATTATTTAGGGTAATTTATTTTAATGAATATATACATTCAATTGTGTTTTAGAAAATTAACTAATGAAGAATAAAATCATTTCTTAAAATTTTCTAAAAAGAATTAAGTAAGAAATCGATACTATAATTTTTATCTCTACATTTGCATTATTTTTATTTATTCTAAATAGAATATTTACATTAAACCAATTAGAATAATATCTATCTAATCGTAAAATAATATATAATGAAGAAAAAACTATTTATTTCTCTAGCCTTGGCAACTTCTCTTCTTGCTACGGCGCAACAAAAAAATTCACTATTAGACCAATCCTTTTGGAAATCTTCTCCAGATGTGGCAGCACTAAAAGCTGAAATAGCTAAAGGAAATAATCCTGCAGAAAGTACCAGAAATGCTTTTGATGCAGTTGTATATGCCATAAACAGCGATGCTCCTACAGAAACCATCAAATATCTAATTGAACAACCTGGAAATTCTGTTAGCAAACCTACACATGACAACCGTATTTATTTACATTGGGCTGCCGGAAAAGGTAACTTAGAATTAGTAAACTATTTAATCGCTAAAGGATCAGATATTAATCTTGAAGATAGCCACGGTAGCTTTCCTATAACTGCAGCTTTATATAGTCAAAACAATATTGCTATTTGTGAAGCGCTTTTTAAAGCTGGTGTTGATCCGAAGAAAAAATACAGAGATGGTGCTAATCTTTTACTTTTAGGGGTTTCAAATGACAAAGATTTAAGTTTGAGTAAATATTTAGAAACAAAAGGTTTATCTCTTAAAGATACCGACAATAAAGGAAATACGGCATTTAATTATACTGCAAGAACTGGTAATATTCCTTTATTAAAAACACTTTTACAAAAAGGAGTAAAAGCTACTGATAATGCTGTAATTCTTGCTTCTGAAGGATCTCGTCGTGAATCAAATACTTTAGAAGTTTACAAATATTTAATTGAAGATTTAAAATTAAAACCAACAGCCGTTTCACCTGAAGGAGCAACTGTATTACATAACTTAGCACGTAAGGCTAATCAAAATGAAATTATCAATTATTTCTTAAGCAAAGGCGTTGATGTTAATAAAGCTGATAATGATGGAAATACTGCTTTAATTAATGCTGCAGCTGGTAGAGATACTGAAGCATTAGAATTATTACTTACTAAAGTAAAAAACATTAATGCTCAAAATGCTAAAGGAGAATCGGCTTTATCAGTAGCGGTACAATCAGGAAGTACTAAAGCAGTTGAACTTTTGCTAAAAAACAAAGCTGATGTTGCTGTTTTAGATAAAGATGGTAATAATTTAGGTTATTATTTAATTCAATCTTACCGTCCATTTATGATGATGGGACGTGGTCTTGCAGCTGAAAGTAATGCTCCAAAAGAAGATTCTTTTGCAGTAAAATTAAAACTATTACAAGACAACGGATTGAATTTATCTCAAGCACAAAAAGACGGAAACAACCTGTATCATTTTGCAGTTGTAAAAAACGATATAACTTTGCTTAATAAATTAGCCGATTTAAAAATCGATATCAATGGTCAAAACAAAGACGGATTAACTGCTTTGCACAGAGCTGCCATGATTGCAAAAAACGATACTGTATTGAAATACTTATTATCAAATGGCGCTAAAAAAGATATCAAAACTGAGTTTGACGAAAGCGCTTACGACTTAGCTAAAGAAAATGAAACCCTAACCCAAAACAACATTTCTGTTGAAATTTTAAAATAATACAATGAAATCTTTAATTAAAACTGCCCTAACAGGCGCATTTATTTTACTTCTTTCTTTTCAGGCTACAGCTCAAAGTAGCAAATACAAATGCATGCTTCAAATGTCTAATTATGTTGGCGAAGGTGCTTATGTAGTAGTTTCTTTAATTAATGCTAAAGGGGAATACGAAAAAACTCTTTACGTAATGGGAGACGATAAAAAATGGTATAGCAGTTTAAAAGAATGGAATAAATTCCAAACTAAAAAACCAACTAATATTAGTGCCATTACAGGAGCTTCTGTAACTGGAGGTGACCGTAGTATTACAACTATCGAAATTGACAATACTAAAATTAACAGTGGTTATAAATTACGTTTTGAATCAGCAGTAGAAGATCAAAAATACCATATTTCTGATGTAGAAATTCCTCTTACAACTGCAGGAATTGCTGAAAAAACAGAAGGAAAAGGATACATCCGTTACGTAAGATTAAGCAAAATATAATAGCATAACCCGATGACTCTTTCCTTTTGGCGGTATTCACACCTCGCTTTGGCGGTATTTTCTTCTGTATTTTTAATTATTGCATCCGTAACAGGTACAATCCTTGCGGTAGATGCGATTCAGGAGAAAATACCATCCCATCGGGTGGCAAATTTCGAAGATATTACACTGGCACAAACACTGCCTGTATTACGTAAAATCTATCCCGAAATAACAGAATTAAGTATCGATCACAAGCAGTTTGTAACCTTACAGGCTATTGATAATGATGGAAACGACGTCAATGGATACATCGACCCTTTAACAGGAAAAATTATTGGTACACCAACTAAAAAAAGTGACTTTATTAATTGGAACACCAGTTTGCACCGTTCTTTGTTTCTTCACGAAACAGGACGTATTTTTATTGGCATTAATGCCTTTTTATTAGTATTAATTGCTATTTCAGGTTTTGTTCTTGTTCTCAACAGACAAAGAGGTTTACGTAATTTCTTTTCGAAAATTGTAAAAGAATATCTCGCCCAATATTATCATGTTTTATTAGGCCGACTGGCGTTAATTCCTATTTTGATTATAGCGCTCACCGGAACGTTCTTATCAATGGAACGCTTTCATCTATTCGAAAATAAAGACGAAAAACAAACTGAAACAACAGCAACTAATACCAAGAAAACATTTGATTTAAAAACTACTCCTTTAGCCAATATTACTAAAATTGAATTCCCTTTTTCAGACGATCCTGAAGATTATTACATTTTTGAATTAAAAGACCGAAAAATCGAAGTTGAGCAATATTCGAATGAAATAATCTCTGAGGAACAATTCCCGACAACTAAGTTAATGTCTGATTTGAGTTTGGATTTACATACCGGGAGAGCAAATGTATTTTGGGCATTTATCCTCGGATTAGCTTCTTTAAACATTTTGTTTTTTATCTATTCCGGATTTGCAATGACTTTTAAAAGAAGAGCAAGCCGTATCAAAAACAAGTTCAAAGCCCACGAAAGTCAATACATTTTATTAGTAGGTTCAGAAAACGGAAGTTCGTTGCGTTTTGCCAATGCCATCCTGAAACAGTTAAATGATCAGGGCAAGAAAGCACATCTTGCACAATTAAATAATTATACACTTTATCCAAAAGCAGAACATTTATTGATTTTTACCTCAACTTATGGTTTGGGTGATGCTCCTTCTAATGCTGGAAAATTTGTATCGCTTTTAGAAAAACACAATCAGCAACAACAAATTAATTATTCTGTAATAGGGTTTGGTTCTAAATCGTATCCTGATTTTTGCGGTTATGCCAAAGAAATTGATACTCTTTTAGCAAATAAAACCTGGGCGAATCGTTTCTTAGAAATCCAAACTGTAAATGATAAATCAGCCGAAGAATTTGTGAATTGGGTACAATTATGGAGTGCCAAAACTGGAATTTCACTGAGCACTACTCCATCAGTTTACAATCATATTCCTAAAGGATTACAACAATTAATGGTTTTAGACAAAACCACTGTTTCAGAAACCGATCAAACTTTTTTACTGACTTTAAGAGCCGGAATGCGAAGCAAATTCACTTCGGGAGATTTATTGGCAATTTATCCAGCTAATGATAATCGCGAACGTTTGTATTCTATTGGAAAAAACAACGGTAATCTTCAGTTAGCAGTAAAGTTGCATCCATCAGGTTTAGGTTCAGGATTTTTATACAATTTAAATCCAGGTGACACCATTAAATCGCAAATCATTAGTAATCATGCTTTTCATTTTCCAAAAAAAGCAAAACAAGTCGTTTTAATTTCAAATGGAACAGGTATTGCTCCTTTCCTTGGAATGATTGCGCAAAACAAGAAAAAAACTGATGTTCATTTGTATTCGGGCTTCCGTCAGGAAACTGAAATTACCAAATATTATCAGGATTTTGCCAATGAAATGATCCAAAAGCAATATCTAAAACAATTTCATCTGGCTTATTCTCGTGAGGCAAATCATCATTATGTGATAGATTTGATCCGAATTGATGCTGATTTCTTTGCTAATTTATTGAAAAATGATGGTGTAATTATGATTTGTGGCGCACTGGCAATGCAATTTGATGTCGAAAAAGTACTAGATACTATTTGCATTGAAAAAAATAACACCACAATTTCAGAATACAAATCCAAAGGTCAAATCCTTACAGATTGTTATTAATCTATTTTTTAAATTTCTTTTCGAATGAAAACCAAACACTTATCCATTGTAAGCTTTTTTACATTCCTGTTATTTGGATTGTCTTGTCATTCGCAGGTTTTAAGAAAAAGAGCAACAATGCTTATGGGCGGTCGTTTTGATATTAGTATTGTTGCGCAGGATTCGCTTTCGGCTGAACAAAATATTGATATCATTATTGCTGAAATTAGCAGAATAGAGCATTTAATTTCCGATTGGAAACCGACTTCTCAAGTTTCAGAAGTGAATCAAAATGCAGGAATTCGTCCAGTAAAAGTAGACAAAGAAGTTTTTGAACTAACCAAAAGAGCTATTCATTTTTCTGAAATTACTAATGGTGCTTTTGATATTAGTTTTGCTGCCATGGATCGCATTTGGAAATTTGACGGTTCGATGACCGAAATGCCAACACCGGAAGCAATAAAAAAATCCGTAGAAAAAGTTGGCTACAAAAACATCATCTTAGACAGTGTTAATTCGACTATTTTCTTAAAATTAAAAGGAATGAAAATCGGATTTGGCGCTCTTGGTGAAGGTTATGCAACCAACAAATGCCAGGAAATGATGCTTGCAAAAGGTATCGAATCCGGAATTGTAAATGCCACAGGCGATATGAGTGTCTGGGGAACTCAGCCCGACGGAAAACCCTGGAATATTGGTATTACTAATCCGTTTCGTCCAAGAGATATCGCAGCAGTTATTTCTTTAAAAAATACTGCAATAACCACTTCTGGTTCTTATGAAAAATATGTTGTTTTTGACGGTAAACGCTATTCTCATATTATTAATCCAGTTACTGGCTATCCTGCAACGGGATTATGTAGTGTAACGGTTTTAGGTCCTAATGCTGAAATAGCAAACGGTTTTAGCACCTCAGCCATGGTTTTAGGAAAAGATGAAGCTATCAAATTACTCAATAAATATCCTGATTACAGTTTTATCTTCATCACCGATTCTGGTAAAATGATTAAATCAAAGAATTTCCCTAAACGACAATTAAAAAAATACCGATAATTATTTCAGTTTAATTGTCCATTCAAATTCCATTTCTGAAACAGCTTCTCCATTTTCATTAGTTCCAATAGATTTTAACCAAAACGTCTGCCCTTCTCCTGTTGCAATCGTATTTTGGATTGCAGATTCTATTTGATTTTCATTTCTACATTCAAAAGTAATTCTTCCCGTTGCTTTTTTAGTAAACTTACTTTTATTGTTAGCAACAAGCATGGCTATATTTCGATTACTTTGTTGGATATGCAACATTACTAAAGATCCTGTAGTCAATTCGGCAGCCATTGCCTGGACCGCAAAATACATAGAGTTAAACGGATTTTGATTAATCCATCGGTGTTTTACTGTTACTTTACAGTAATTAAAATCTATCTCTTTTACCCGAACTCCGCAAAGGTATGCTGACGGTAATTTGAATAATAAAAAACGATTTAATTTTGCCGCTGTAAGTTTCATTTCATTGGTTTTAAATCTAATATACAAAAATATTCATTAGTTCAATCAGATTTGTTTTTGTTAATTTTGTGTTAATTTTAAGTACTTTGCAATACATAATACCTTTTTTAAAACATATATTTGTATAAGAAATTACTATAGACTACAAAATATGGAAACAAAAAACGAACAAACCACAGCAGCTTTAACGCATTTAAGTGCACTATCACAGTACTTTATCCCTTTTGGAAATTTTATATTTCCAATATTAATTTGGAGTAGTAAAAAAGAAAAATCGGAGTTTATTGATTATCACGGAAAACAGGTCATCAATTTCCAACTTAGTATTTTACTTTATTCAGTATTATTCATTTTGATTGCTATACCAATATTTGCTACTGTAGTATTTAGCAATGTAAACTGGAACGAACTAATAAATGATCAGGATTTCATTTTAGAAAAAGTTAATATGGCAGATAATATTGGTCTTTTAACAATCGGAATTATAGCAGTATTATCAATCTTTCTATTAAAAGTAGCTGAATTTTTCCTGATCATCATTAAATCAATAAATGCTTCAAATGGAGAAAAAACTACTTATCCGCTTACAATAAACTTTATTAAGTAATAAAATGACATATCATGAACATTGAAAACACAAAAGCACAGATGCGTAAAGGTGTTCTCGAGTTTTGCATCTTATCAGTTTTAAAAGAAAAAGATGCTTATACATCCGAAATATTAGAAACCTTAAAAAACGCAAAATTATTAGTTGTTGAGGGAACAATTTATCCTTTGCTAACACGACTAAAAAACGACGAACTACTAACCTATCGCTGGGAAGAATCTACTTCAGGACCGCCACGTAAATACTATGGACTAACTGAAACCGGACAAATTTTCTTAAACGAACTCAATGGCACTTGGACTGAATTATCAAATGCTGTAAATTTAATAACAAATCAAAACAAAGAGTCATGAACAAAACTGTAAATATAAACCTAGGCGGTATGTTCTTTCATATAGACGAAGATGCATACCAAAAATTATCCCGCTATTTTGACGCTATAAAACGTTCTCTTACTAATTCTTCGGGTCAGGATGAAGTAATTAAAGATATCGAAATGAGAATTGCTGAATTGTTAAACGAAAAACAAAAAAGCGACAAACATGTAGTAGGTTTAAAAGAAGTAGATGAAATAATCGCAATTATGGGACAACCCGAAGATTACATCATCGAAGACGAACCAAAATCGTATGACAATAAGTACCAACATACCGCAACTTACAAATCAAAAAAATTGTACCGCGATGGCGAAAAAGGAATACTGGGCGGTGTGGCTGCTGGTTTAGGTCATTATTTTGGTATTGATACGGTTTGGATTAGAGTTGTTTTACTTTTATTAGTTTTTGCTGGTTTTGGAACAGGAATCATTGCTTATATCATTCTTTGGATTGTAACTCCCGAAGCAAAAACTACTTCTGAAAAAATAGAAATGACTGGAGAACCGGTAAATATTTCGAATATTGAAAAAAAAGTTAGAGAAGAATTTGAAAGTGTTTCGGAGAAAATTAAAAATGCAGATTACGATAAATACGGTAATCAGATAAAAAAAAATGCTTCGAATGTAGGGAATTCATTAGGCAATTTTATTCTAAGCGTTTTCAAAATCATAGCTAAATTCCTAGGAATAATCCTAATCATTACAGGAATAGCAACATTATTAGGTTTACTAATAGGTATTTTTACTTTTGGAACTAATACTTTCGTTGATTTTCCGTGGCAGGGTTTTGTAGAAACGAGCAATTTCACTGATTATCCTATCTGGACTTTTGGTTTATTGATGTTTTTTGCCATCGGGATTCCTTTCTTTTTCCTGACATTATTAGGATTCAAATTATTAGCTCCTAATACAAAATCGATTGGGTCTGTTGCCAAATATACTTTGCTGGCGCTTTGGATCATCGCTATTGCCTTAGCCGTTTCATTGGGATTAAAACAAGCTTCAGCCTTTGCAATGGACGGCCGTGTAGTTAAAAAAGAAGCCTTAACTATTCCGATACAGGATACTTTGCAAATTAAATTTGTACACAATGATTATTATGCAAAAGATATCGATGATCGTTCAGAGTTTAAAATCACTCAGGATGCAACCAATAATGATGTTATCTATTCGAATGAAGTTCGTTTTCAAATAAAAAAATCAAACGAAAATCATTCTTACATCCAAATCGAAAAAGAATCAAAAGGAAAATCATTTGCAGAAGCCAAAGAAAAAGCAGAACAAATTCGTTACCAATATAAAATTGTGGGCAATCAATTAATTTTCGATAACTATTTACTAACTAATTTAAAAAATAAATTCAGAAATCAAGAAGTAGAAATTACTATATTTTTAACCGAAGGAACTATTTTCAAAATTGATTCAAGTGCACGTCATTATAATCAGTCTGATAATGATTTTTTTGATTTTGAAGATGATATTGATAATCCGTTGTACAAAGTAGGCTATTCTGAAGTATCTTGTTTAAACTGTTCTTACAGCGAATATTCTAATGTGACTTTGACAACTAGCAGGAATGTAGAAATTACAACAAAAAATGACAGCGTAAACAGTCATTCCCGATTAAAAATAGGTAAAGATGGTATCATTATTAAAACCAATTAATCATGCAAAAAACTAAATTCATTAGCTGTATTTTGTTCTCTTTTGTACTATTGTCTTTTACTTCCTGCATTAATTGTGAAAGAGATGAATCGATAAAAACCATAAAAACGTCTGAAAATGTTACACATGAATCCAGACATTTTAACGAGAGTTTCAATAAAATTAAGGTGAGCAGTGACATTCAAGTTATTATCGAACAAGGAAAAAATACCGAAGTTACGGTTGTTACCAATGAAGATTTTCAAAAACGCATCAGCACAAAAGTAGAAAATGGTACTTTATACATTTCGAACAGCACCAGTAAAACTACTTTTTCAGTTTTTGGATACAAAAGCACTAAAATTTATGATGCAGCAACTAAAAAAGTCATTATTAAAACCCCATCACTAACCGAATTAGAAGCCAATGCAGCTTCGAAAATTGAAAGTAAAGGAATTTTAAGAGGCAACTCAATTACACTAAAATCATCGAGTGCCAGTCATATAAAACTGCAATTAGAATTCGAAAAAATTATTGCCGAATCCAGCAGTGCCAGTAAAATTGAATTGGAAGGAATGGCGCTTGAATTAATTGCAAATGCATCAAGTTCCAGTAAAATTGATGCCGATGATTTACTTGCAAATTTGGTGACAGCAGAATCTTCGAGTGCTTCAAAAATTAGTACCCATCCTATTGTGAGTCTAAAAGCCGAAGCCAATAGTGCTGGCGAAATTAAGTACAATTCGCTTCCTAAACAATTACAACAAAGCACTAACTCAGGTGGAAGCATCAAACAAGATTAACATAAATTATCTTTAAAATACTAAGAATCGCTCTCTCACAAGGAGCGATTTTTTTATATTTGCAGGCAACCTAAATAAAAATGATTATGAAAAAAATCAGTATACTTCTTTTAGTCTTTTTATCTACAACCATCGTTTTTGCACAGAAAAAAGAAAAAATAAGCGGTTCTAAAAATGTTGCTACAAAGCAAAAAAATATAGGCAATTTTAGTGCGATTGAAGTCGAAGATAACTTTGAAATTTCTTTAGAAAGAGGTGAATATCCCGAAATAAAAATTGAGAGTGATGATAATCTTATGGATATCATTGATATTGAAGTTAATGATGGTGTATTGCATTTATCAACTTCTAAAAAAGTAACAAAAAGTAAAGCTTTAAAAATAAAAGTTACTTACACGGCTGAATTAAATAGCATTACGGCAAAAAATGATGTTGTAATTAAAGCCATTCAGGAAATCCAAAATGAGCAAATTAGTATCAAATCATTCGATAATTCGAAACTTTTCATCAATGCCAATACAAAGAATTTTACATTAGAAGCTGATGGAAATTCGAAAATTGAACTGAATTTAAAAAGCGAAAAAGCGAAAATTGCACTAACTAAAAATTCCGAAATAAAATCGCTGGTAACAACTACTGATTTGGCATTTGATATGTACCAAAAAACGAAAGCTAAAATTGAAGGACAAGCCGTTACGAGTACCATTCGATTAGAAAATAATGCTGAACTGGAAGCTTCTAAATTAGAAATTGGCAGCATTAATTTATTCGCCGAAGGTCAGAGTAAAAGTGCTGTAAATGCTATAAAAAACATCAACATTAGTGCCAATGAAAAATCAGAAATAGATTTGTATGGTCTTGCAAAAATCGAAATGAAACAATTTATTGATAAAGCAAAATTATCGAAGAAATAATCGTTTTAAAATTGCATAAAAAAAGCTGTTTCAAGTTCATGAAACAGCTTTTTTTATTTTGAAAATAGGCTAATTATTCTTTAGCTGCCAAATATCTTTCGGCATCAAGAGCAGCCATACAACCAGTTCCCGCAGCAGTAATTGCCTGACGATAAACGTGATCAGCAGCATCACCAGCAACAAAAACACCTTCAACATTAGTTTTTGAAGTTCCCGGAGTATTGATAATATAACCTGTTTCGTCTAAATTTAGATAATCTTTAAAAATATCTGTATTAGGTTTGTGACCAATAGCCACGAAAAATCCAGTTGCAGGAATATCATAAGTTTCATTTGTAGTTTTGTTAAATACTTTGATTGCTTCTACCACCTGATTATCTCCTAAAACTTCCACTGTATCGTGATTTAATAAGATTTCGATATTTTCAGTTTTACGAACACGCTCTTCCATGATTTTTGAAGCTCTGAATTTCTCGCTTCTTACTAACATGGTTACTTTTTTACAAAGTTTAGATAAATAATGTGCTTCTTCACAAGCTGAATCTCCTGCTCCTACAATCACTACTTCCTGATTTCTATAGAAAAATCCATCACAAACCGCACAAGCCGAAACTCCGCCTCCCATTTGTAAATAATGTTGTTCAGACGGTAATCCTAAATATTTAGCCGAAGCTCCGGTAGAGATAATTACCGTTTCGCAATGCAATTCGATTTTATCATTAATCCATACTTTATGAATATCTCCTGAAAAATCAACTTTAGTTGCCCATCCATCACGAATATCAGCACCAAAACGTTGTGCCTGCTGTTGCAACTGAATCATCATTTCCGGACCTGTAACTCCATCAACATATCCAGGGAAATTTTCTACCTCATTTGTAGTAGTCAATTGTCCACCTGGTTGCATTCCTTGGTATAATATTGGATTCATATTAGCTCTGGCTGCATAAATTGCTGCAGTATAACCTGCAGGACCAGAACCTATGATAAGACATTTTATTTTTTCGATTGTATCAGACATAATAATTTAGGTTTAGTTTTTAAAACAGCACAAAAATAAGTTTTTATTATTGGATAACTAAATATGATTAATCAGTTTTTATTATCTTAACATAATTATCTTTAATCTCAACTCAATCTTTTAATTACAAATTTTCTCTATTCTATAAATGAAAAAGTCTGTTCGAAAATTCCTTTCCAAACAGACTTTTATACAACTTTTTTAAGTCTTACTTTTTATGACAACGTTTTAGAAGCTTCTACTAAACGTTTCAACTTGGCATGCGTAATTTCGATAGGAACGTGTCCAAAACCACATTCGCTTGTCAAAATCAAACGCTCCGCCGGAAAATAATCCAAAGCTGGTCTAATACGCTCACGAATTTCCTCCACAGATTCTAATTCATCACTACGCTGATCGATAACTCCTAAAGCCAAATCTCCTTTGAAATCCCAAATATCGAATAATTCCAACATATTGTAGCTAAGTGTACAATGCTCTAACATCAATTCGTCAACAGGAACGGCTTTAAAAGCTTCCACTAAATCAGTGTATTTAGTAAAATAAACTCTTTTTCTTCTTGGATTTCCACCGCAAACATGCAATCCTATGCGTATTTTTTTAGGTAATGATTCGATTAATTCATTAAGAATTTCAGCAGCCCAAAGACTTTCTTCCGGAGATTCAGTCCACATAGGTTCATCAAATTGTACATGCTCACATCCTAAATTGATAGCCTCTACAATTTCTTCTCTCAACACATTAGCCCAGGCACGGCATAAAGACTGTGCATCAGGATACAAATCTTTACGTTCGTTAACACTAAAACGGTACAAAACGTGAGGTCCTGTTACGGTTAATTTCACATCAACCCCTCCCGGAGCAGCATCGCGGGCAATTTTCCAGTTTCTGGCAGTTCCAAAACGTGGGTTTTTAAGTTCGCCAATAACTCTTGGACATTCAATTCCGAAACCGGCTGTACCGAAAGTAACTTTTGGCATATCTTCGAAAGTAATACCATCAATACGTTTTTGGTAGAAATAATACATATTTTCACGGTATCCTTCTCCGTCAGTAATAGTATCTAATCCTAAATCGGCTTGGTCTTTAGCAGCCCATTTGATATAATTATCTACTTCTTCCTGATTCATAACCGGTCGTTTCATTGTATCTTCCAATTTTTCCGGACGGGGATAACTTCCCACTACTGTATTGCGAAATCCTGACATATCATATAATATTTAAAAATCAATAAATGTAAAACTTTTTTAATAATTGAGCTGTAATTGCCTGTTACGGGCTTCCTCAATTTGTGTACTTATTCCGTCTTTTAATGATCGTGGAATAAAGTCAATTTCTTCTTCTAAACGGCTGCTATCACAACGATCGATTAATGAAGTACGCGGAACACTTTCTTCAAAATCATATTCAGCTTCAGGAACAATGCTTTGAACAGTCTGCATTAACTCTTCAGCTGTTACAGAATGTCCTCCATTGTTATAAGCAAAATGATTCAATTTTGGTTTTAGAGCCAAACGTACAAACTGCTCTGCTACATCATCCACATAAATCCAACAGTCGCGGGAATCTTTCGAAAAAGGTAATTTTACTTTTTTACCAAGTGCGGGATTTGTAGCAAATTCGCAAGCCCAAAGAACCGATCCTCTCATGCGTCCATCGCCATAAACAATAGGCGGACGCATTGCTGCAATACTCACTCCTTTGTTTTTAATATACTTTTGGGCTGTAAACTCGTTAAGCATTTTCATCACTCCATAAGTGTAAAAATGATCATCAAGAGAGCAATAATCTTCTTCTTTTACCGCATAATTTTCGTCACCATAAGCGCTGTGTTTAGCTCCATAAATGGTTTCGCTACTCGCAAAAACCAAACGAGCTAATTTATGATCGAATACCATATCAAACATATTAATCATTCCTAACATGTTGACAGAAGCACCACGATGATGATCAGCTTCAACCTCGGCACTCATCAGATAAGCCAAATGAATGACATGAGTTATATCAGCGAATTGAGCAAATACATTCTTAACCTCATCTCGGTTTGAAACATCAAGATTAATAAATGAAGTTTGTTCAATTTGTTTCTTTATTTCGGCAAGTTTCGTCTCATCTTTTTGATGTTTTAAAAGCGCTATTTGTTTTGTCCATTCTATATTTAAACTCAAATCGGCAACTACTACGGGAATTTTACGCTCCCATAAATTAACTACTACGCGTGCTCCAATAAATCCTGTACCTCCAGTAACTAAAAATTTCATAAAATTGTTTTTATGTTTGTGTTAAACAGTTTTGTTGAAATGTTAAGCGAAAAAGTGGGAAGAAAATGTGAATAGATAAATAGTGATACAAGAAACCTAACTATTTTCTGAGTATCTATATAAAACACATTGATCTGACCTAAGCTTCATATCGCGAAAGCATTGTCTATACGGATTAGGCAGGTATCCTGACTTGTAACAGTTTTTATCGTCCTTCCCGCTTTTAGCAGTGGAGCACTTGGATAAAACCTTTTAAATGTTACTTACAGTTGCGCGACAGTTCGTGATTTACACACGATTCCCTTTTAATTTACAGCTAAGTAAAACCGAATCCAATCGAAAAAATATATAAGAAACTAAATCTTTCAACTAGTTTAATATTCTATGCAAAGTTAATCCATATACACAAATAACTAAACAATAACGTTAAATAAGACTTTTTAACCACAAAAACCCATATTAAAGCATTATTAACTTTTTTATAGGTATTTTTGACATCATAAAAGATTTTTACGCCATGGAAGAACTGGATACAATAGACTTACAATTATTAAAAATACTAGGAAATAATTCTAATCAAACCATTAAAGAGTTAGCCTTGCAGGTAAACTTGTCACCAACACCAGTATTACAACGTGTAAAAAGATTAGAAAACAATGGTTACATTAAAAAATACATTGCTTTACTCGATTATGAAAAATTCAGCCATGGATTTATCGTTTTTTGCAATATAAAACTCAAACAACATGATAAAAACATTGGTCACAATTTTGTGGAAGATATCATGAAAATAGACGAAGTAATCGAATGTTATAATGTTTCCGGAGATTATGATTTTATTCTGAAAGTATTTGCCAGAGACATGAAACATTATCAGAATTTCGTATTTAACAAACTAGGTTCCGTGGAAAGTATTGGCAGTACGCACAGTTCTTTTGTAATGGCGGAGATTAAAAACCTACATAATATAAGTCTATAAATCCCAAATTTTGAAAGTACTAAATCCCAATTGCTCAAAAATCTGAAAAATTTGTCTCAGACAAAAATTAAAAAAGCCGTTTCAAAATTGAAACGGCTTTTTTGTCGGGGTGGCAGGATTCGAACCTGCGGCCTCCTGCTCCCAAAGCAGGCGCGATAACCGGGCTACGCTACACCCCGTAACGCGGGTGCAAATATACAACTCTTTTTTGCTTATGCAAGCTATAAATCAAAAATAAAATTTCATTTTTAAAATTAGCCAGAATTACGAACCAGATTTTCTCAAAACACCACAAATCAAGCTTTAACAAATGTTAACAAAATAGATTTTCAGAAACCATAATAAATTGTATTTTTACCGTTCAAAATTATAGAAAATAAATGGGTAAAATCATCGCGATTGCTAATCAAAAAGGAGGCGTTGGAAAGACTACAACATCTGTAAATCTTGCCGCTTCCCTAGGTGTTTTAGAAAAGAAAGTATTATTAATAGATGCTGATCCTCAAGCTAATGCCAGCTCTGGGTTAGGTATTGATGTAGAAACTGTAGAAATTGGTACTTACCAAATTCTGGAACACAGTAATACACCAAAAGAAGCTGTTATAACATGTTCAGCTCCAAACGTAGATGTTATCCCTGCTCATATTGACCTTGTGGCTATCGAAATTGAATTAGTAGACAAGGAAAATAGAGAATACATGCTTAAAAAAGCATTAGAAAGCGTAAAAGACGAATATGATTATATCATTATTGACTGTGCTCCTTCTCTAGGTTTATTAACCTTAAATGCTTTAACAGCCGCTGATTCAGTAGTTATTCCTATTCAATGTGAATATTTTGCATTAGAAGGTTTAGGGAAATTATTAAATACAATAAAGAGTATCCAAAAAATTCATAATCCTGAATTAGACATCGAAGGTTTATTATTAACCATGTATGATTCGAGATTACGCCTGTCAAATCAGGTAGTTGAAGAAGTTCAAAAGCATTTTAACGATATGGTTTTTGAAACTATCATTCAACGAAATGTAAAATTAAGTGAAGCTCCTAGTTTTGGCGAAAGCATTATAAACTATGACGCTACGAGCAAAGGTGCAACTAATTATTTACACCTGGCTCAGGAAATCATAAAGAAAAACATTCAATAATTGTATGACAAAAGCGATAAAAAAACAGGCTTTAGGAAGAGGTTTATCAGCATTATTAAAAGATCCGGACAACGATATTAAATCTGTAGACGATAAAAATGCAGATAAAGTTGTTGGGAATATTATTGAACTTGAAATTGAATCTATTGAAATAAATCCGTTTCAGCCCAGAAGCAATTTCAATGAAGAATCTTTAAAAGAATTAGCTACTTCGATCAAAGAATTAGGCGTAATTCAACCTATTACTGTTCGAAAATTAGACTTTAATAAATACCAGTTAATTTCCGGAGAACGCCGTTTGCGTGCTTCTAAATTAATAGGTCTTGCCACTATTCCTGCTTACATCAGAATTGCTAATGACAATGAATCATTAGTAATGGCATTGGTAGAGAACATTCAGCGTCATGACTTAGATCCTATTGAGATTGCGCTTTCGTACCAACGTTTAATGGACGAAATCCAGTTAACTCAGGAACAAATGAGCGAGCGTGTGGGAAAAAAACGTTCTACAATTGCTAACTATTTACGCCTTTTAAAACTGGATCCGATTATTCAAACTGGTATTCGCGACGGTTTTATTAGTATGGGACACGGTAGAGCAATTATTAATATCGAAGATTTAGATGCACAAACTGATATTTATCAAAAAATTGTAAGTCAGAATCTTTCTGTTCGTGACACCGAAGCTTTGGTTAAAAATTATCACGATAGTTTAAAACCAAAACCTGCTGTAAAAGCAAAAGCAGCTTCTTTTGACATTGATGATAGTCAGAAAAAGATTTTCAATAACTATTTTGGAAACTTAGTTGATATTAAAGTAGCGACTAACGGAAAAGGGAAAATTACGATTCCATTTCAGTCTCAAGACGATTTTAATCGAATAATCGAATTAATCAAGGGATAGTGAATAAATTTATTTCCATAGCACTATTTCTTATTATTTTAAGCAATACCGCTGCATTGGCACAAAAAAAAGCCGAATCAGATGAAGTTGCTCAGGATACTTTAAAGTCAATAGATATTGATCCGTTAACTCCCGCCAAAGCAGCATTTTATTCAGCTGTTATTCCTGGTTTGGGTCAGGTTTATAATAAAAGATACTGGAAAGTTCCTTTGGTTTATGGTGCTATAGGAACGAGTCTTTATTTTTATTTAGACAGTAATAAAAAGTACCATCAATTTAGAGATGAATACAAACGCAGATTAGAAGGAAAACCCTCTGCAGAATATGACTATTTGGATGATTCCAGATTAATTTCGGCACAAAAATTCTATCAGCGTAATCGTGATTTATCTTCTTTATTTGTCGTTGGTTTTTATGTTCTCAATATTATTGATGCCAATGTTGATGCAGCTTTAATGCAATTTAACGTAGACGATCGATTATCGATAAAGCCTACTATTTATCAAAACAATCTTAACTATAAAACTAATGTAGGGCTAAACCTTAGTTATAACTTTTAATCGAATACAAAAAAATTGACACACTCAATTTTTTAATAATTTAATACAATACACAATGAAAATCGCGCTTTTAGGATACGGAAAAATGGGTCAGGTAATTGAAAGAATTGCTCTGGAAAGAGGTCATGAAATTGTTTTGAAAAAAGACGAATTCAACACTTACGACGGACTTTCAAATGCTGATGTTGCTATTGATTTTAGCGTTCCTATGGCAGCCGTTGATAATATTTCAGCTTGTTTCAACAACAATGTTCCTGTAGTTTCAGGAACTACAGGATGGTTAGACCGTTATGACGAAATGATTGCTTTATGCAAAGAAAAAAATGGTGGTTTCATTTCGAGCTCAAACTTTAGTTTAGGAGTAAATTTATTCTTTGGTCTAAACGAATATTTAGCAAAAATGATGGCTAACATTGACGGATATAATGTTAGTATGGAAGAAATTCATCATATCCATAAATTAGATGCACCAAGCGGAACAGCCATTTCATTAGCGCAAGGTGTTATTGAAAACACTAAATATAAAAACTGGACTCTTGAAAACGGAACTGAAAATGACATTCATATCGAAGCGGTTCGTACAGGTGAAGTTCCGGGAACACATACTGTAACCTATGATTCCGGTATTGACAGTATCGAAATTAAGCATACTGCACACAACCGTGAAGGATTTGCTCTTGGAGCAGTAATCGCTGCCGAATGGTTAGCCGGAAAACAAGGAATTTTCAGCATGAGAGATGTGCTTAACATTCAATAATCCAACAAAAATTAATCTTTAATTTAAAAGAACTATGACACTATATCAATGGTTTGTATTTTTTCTTATTATTCAAGTTGTTCATTTTTTAGGAACTTGGAAACTATATGAAGCAGCAGGAAGAAAAAAATGGGAAGCTGCAATACCTGTATATAATGCTATTGTTTTGATGAAAATCATCGGCCGACCTACATGGTGGACTTTATTGCTTTTTATTCCAATTATTAACCTGATTATGTTTCCGGTTATTTGGGTAGAAACATTAAGAAGTTTTGGAAAAAACAGTCAGCTTGACACTATTTTAGGAATTGTAACTTGCGGATTATACATCTATTATATTAATTATACTCAAAAATTAAACTACAATAGAGATAGAAATTTAGATTCAAAAAACAAATCAGCCGATACAGTAAGTTCTTTATTATTTGCTATAATAGTAGCCACTTTAGTCCATACTTATTTTATACAACCTTATACAATTCCAACTTCTTCATTAGAAAAATCATTACTAGTAGGTGATTTTCTTTTTGTGAGTAAAGTAAATTATGGAGCCCGAGTTCCTATGACAACAGTTGCTTTACCAATGGTGCATGACTCTATTCCTATGCTTAAAAGGAAATCGTATTTAAGTTGGCCACAATTACCTTATTTAAGATTACCGGGAATTGAAGATCGTATTGAACGTACTGATATAGTTGTTTTTAACTGGCCAGTTGATACCGTTTACAAATTCCGCCAAGCTATCGGAATACCTGGTATTATCAAACCTATTGATAAGGAATCAAATTATGTAAAACGTTGTGTGGGTATTCCTGGCGATAGCTTAGCAATAAAAGACGGAACTATTTATATTAATGGAAAGGTTTTACAACTTCCAGAACGTGCTAAACCTCAATTCTCATATGCAGTAGGAATTGACACTAAAAATCCTCCTGCTAATTTAGAAAATCTAATTAGAGAAATGGATATTACAGATGGTGTAGGCATTAATGATTCGAGAGATACTATTTATTTTAGAGCATTAACTGCTGCAGGAGCTGAAAGATTAAAAAATACTTCAGGAGTAACTATTGTCAAAAGACAAATTTCACGAGGACCAGAAGCTGGCATTTTTCCTCACATAAATAAATGGAATGCAGATAATTTTGGTCCAATTTACATTCCACAAAAAGGAAAAACAGTTGCACTTACATTAGAAAGTTTACCTTTTTACGAAAGAATTATCACCACATATGAAAAGGATGACAACGGTAATCCAAATGACTTAAAAGTTACTGGAAACGAAATTAGATTAAAAGGAAAAGTAATTAATAGCTATACGTTTAAACAGGATTATTACTGGATGATGGGAGACAACCGCCATAATTCTGAAGATAGTCGTTACTGGGGTTACGTTCCTGCAGATCATATCGTAGGAAAACCTGTTTTCATCTGGATGAGTTGGGATACTAACGGAAAAGGAATAAATAAAGTACGTTGGGACAGAGTTTTCACAACTGTAAGTGGCGAAGGTCAGCCACAATCTTATTTCAAAATTTTCTTAATTCTGTTAGGTATATTCTTCGTTGGTGAATATTTTTGGAAAAAAAGAAAAGAGAAAAATAACATATAGTTTATATTCAAAGTTCATAAAGTTGTAATAAAATTATCATGACACTAACCCAGTGGTTTATTTTTTTTCTCATAATTCAAGTAGTTCATTTTTTAGGAACTTGGAAATTATACAAAGCCGCTGGTAGAAAAAGCTGGGAAGCTGCAATACCTGTATATAATGCTATTGTTTTGATGAAAATCATCGGTCGGCCTACATGGTGGACTTTATTGCTTTTTATTCCAATTATTAACCTGATTATGTTTCCGGTTATTTGGGTAGAAACATTAAGAAGTTTTGGAAAAAACAGTCAGCTTGACACTATTTTAGGAATAATAACTTGCGGATTATATATCTATTACGTTAATTACACTCAAAAATTAAATTACAATAGCGATCGAAATTTAGATTCAAAAAACAAATCCGCCGATACAGTAAGTTCTTTATTATTTGCCATAATTGTTGCTACTTTAGTACATACTTACTTCATACAACCTTACACAATACCAACTGCTTCATTAGAAAAATCATTATTAATAGGCGATTTTTTATTTGTGAGCAAATTCAACTATGGTGCTAGAGTACCAATGACAACAGTTGCTGCTCCAATGGTTCATGACACTATACCTTTCTTTAATATTAAATCCTATCTTCCTAAACCTCAACTTCCCTATTTAAGATTTCCTGGTTATCAAAAAATAAACAATAATGATATTGTTGTTTTCAATTGGCCTACAGATACTTTATTCAACATGTATCTTCCTGCTGATAAAAAATATTATAAACCTATTGATAAAAAAACAAATTATGTAAAACGTTGTGTAGGAATTCCTGGTGACAGTCTGGAGATAAAAAGTGGAATTGTTTTTATCAATGGAAAAGAATTAATTTTACCTGAAAGAGCAAAACCTCAATATTCCTACCATGCAGTTTATGATGGTAAAACACCAATTGATTTCGAATATTTGTTAAAAGAATTAAATGCAACAGACGGAGCATCTTTCATAAATAGCTCAAGAGATACTTTAATAATATACGCATTAACTTTTTCCGGAGCGGAAAAACTTAAAAAAGTACCTGGAATTACTTCTGTAACCAGAATAATTAATAACGGTTCTGAAGACGGAATTTTTCCTGATTTTAAGGACAATAAACCTTCTATAACAAACAATTGGTCTAATGATAATTTTGGTCCAATTTATATACCAAAAGCAGGAGAAACTGTAAATTTAGATTTAAAATCTTTACCATTTTATCGAAAAATTATTTCTGAATACGAAGGAAACACTTTGGATGTAAAAGATAACATAATTTATATAAATAATAAAAAAGTAACAACTTATACATTTAAACAAAATTATTACTGGATGATGGGCGATAATCGCCATAATTCACTAGATGCACGTTATTTTGGCTATACTCCTGAAGATCACATTGTAGGAAAACCAATATTTATCTGGATGAGTTGGGATTCTAATGCAAAAGGATTAAACAAAATACGGTGGAACAGAATTTTTACAACCGTTAACGGTGAAGGTCAACCACAATCTTATTTTAAAATATTCCTAATTCTACTGACCGTTTTCTTTATAGGAGAATATTTTTGGAAAAAAAGAAAAGAAAAAAAACAATACTAGAAGTTTATAATATTAGATCTAAAATGAATCTGTAATTAATATTAGTTTTAATCCAATAGCACCAAAACAAACAAATGAAAACCTTATTACATCCTTCTTATTTCCCATCGATTAGTCATTTTGTTGCCATGTTGCAATCAGAAAGTATCGTATTTGAAATGGAAGATAATTTTCAGAAACAAACTAATAGAAACCGAACTTATATTTATAGCCCAAACGGAATTCAGCTATTAAATATTCCTATAAAACATTCTAAAACCAGTCATCAAAAAACAAAAGATATTCAGGTTGAAAATGATTTTGACTGGCAAAAACAACATTTTAAATCATTGGAAGCAGCTTATAGAAGTTCGCCTTTCTTTGAATTTTTCGAAGATGATTTTGTTCCTTTTTTCGAAAAAAAGCATACTTTTTTAATGGATTTGAATTTTGATGCACTTGAAATTATCTCAAAATGTATGCGTACCAAATTCAATTTCGAAACTACCACCGAATATTTCCATGAAGTAGATTCGAATGAAATTAAGGATTATCGTTTTTTAGTAAACGGAAAAAAAGACACTTCGGTATTCGAATCTTACACTCAGGTTTTTGATGACAAACATGGTTTCATCAATAATTTAAGCATTTTAGACTTGCTTTTTAACGAAGGAAAATTTACCGTAGATTATTTAAAATCACAGCAATTAAGATAGTATATTTTTGGAATTTTAAAGATTAGAATTTGCTCTAAATTTATTCAATCGAAAGTTTAGCCATTATTGGGTAATGATCGGAATTATCAAATTCTGGAAAAGTTTCAAATTTTTTAACGGTCATTGTTTTGTCGGCAAAAATATAATCAATTCGCGCCGGATAATACTTAAATCGGTAGGTTTTACCAAAACCTTTCCCTGCTTCTTCAAATCCGTCTTTTAAAGGACCTTTAATGATGCGATACACATAAGAAAAAGCACTGTTATTCATATCTCCGCAAATAATTACCGGATAATGACATTGCTTTAAATTCTCTCGCAAAATCTCTGCTTGTTGCTGTTGTTGCTTAAAAGCTTTACTTATTCGAATAAACATCATTTGCGATTTCTCTTTGTTCATTACATCAATATGTTCTGAAATTTCGTTAACATCTGGCGAAATTTTAATCGATTGCAAATGCATATTATACACCCTGATAATATCTTTTCCTTTCTTTATATCGGCATAAACCACACTATTGCTCGAATTAGGAAATGAAATTTTCCCCTGATCAATTATTGGAAATTTAGAAAATATAGCCTGCGAGGTTTTAATTTGGTTTCCTTCGGTAAAAATAGTTCGGTGTGGGAATACTTTTAAATCAACATGAGCTGAATTTGAATATTCCTGAACACATAAAATATCCGGGTTTTTATCATTTATAAACTCCAAAATAGTTTCCGGAATATCTGATTTATCCTGCCATTTGAATAAATTGAACAAACGAACATTATAACTCATTACCACAAAATCCTTGTCACTTGGCGGATACTCTTTAGCCGAAAACTTATAAAATTTATTGATAAAAGTAATTCCCATCAGGAGAACCAATCCCGACATTATCATTCTTTTTTTGAATTGAATAGCCCAATACACAAAAAAAAGACTGTTCAAAATAAAGAACAATGGCATAAACAAAGTCAGTACCGACAAAAAAGGGAATATTTTTGGCGCCAAAAAAGGCAGCACATAAGCGATAAAAGTAACGACTATAAGAACAATGTTTAAGAAAAACATTCCTCTGTTAAACCACGAAAGATTTTTCATTTTTATTTACATCTAAAAGTAAAACCCTAATACATTCAGAACTATTATTTTCCTGATTTGAATAAAAAATCCTTTTCCTCTTTTGTTAAACTATCATAACCTGACTGACTAATTTTATCTAAAATCTCATCAATTTGCTGTTGTACCTTATCTTTTGTCACAATTCTGGAAGTACGTTTTTCTACAGGCTTTTTAGTATAATTTCTATGTACTTTTTTAAATGGTGTTGACGGCTGTCTTCTAAAACTATTAGCAAAAAAATCAATAATTTTAGTAATAAAGATACTCATATCTGTACCGTTTTGCAATGCTTTAATATACACAAATCCAAAAAAAGCTCCTGCCAAATGCGAAATATGTCCACCCATGTTATCCAAACGCAATTGAACCAAATCTAGTATTATCAATACCGCCGCTATATGCCACAATTTTACATTTCCTATCAACAACAAACGCACCTGCATTAAGGGCTGATAAACGGTAACTGCAACTAAAACAGCCATAATCGCTGCCGAAGCTCCAACCATAGCCGAAGTTATATTTAAAAAATAATAACTGGCAACAAAAATAATCCCAGCAAAAACAGCTCCTAAAATATAAAGACCTAAAAACTGTTTTTGAGTAAAAAAAGTCAAGAACAACTGGCTGGCAAAATTAAGAACTAACAAGTTGAATAATATGTGGAAAAAGTCAGAATGAAAAAAAGAATAACTAATAATGGACCAGGGTTTCCATAAAAAATCAGATGGATTAGACGACAAACTTACATATTCAAGTACATTGACATCAATAGTAAATAGCAACAATATCTTAGGTAAAACAAATGAAATCAAGAAACAGGCAATATTCCAATAGATCAATCGCTGAGCTACTCCTCCTAGTTTGTATTGCAATTTTAAATCGTCTAAAATTCCCATTTCTTAATTATTAAATTTTACTTTTTCTATTAATTCCAACGATTGTCATTAAACTGATTTTTCTTCCAATACCACATAATCAGGAAACCAACTATTGCACCACCTAAATGAGCAAAATGAGCAATTCCGCTAGCTCCACCGAAAATAGATTGTCCAGTAACGCCTGAATACAAATCAAAAACTAAAAGTCCAGGCACGAAATATTTGGCTTTTATAGGTATTGGGATAAACATTAAAGCTAATTCAGCATTAGGAAACATAACAGTAAAAGCGATTAAAAGCCCATAAATTGCACCTGAGGCTCCAACCATAGGGATTTGAACTTGTTGGGCTGCTTTATACAGCGCATTAAATGAATCCTGATTTAACAAATTTAATTTTGATGAGCTTTCTAAAATTACTCTTATTTCTTTTTCAAATAAATCTGGTCTATAATTATCTCCATCACTAATAGTTGCATTCAAAATTTGCCTAAGTGTACTTTCTGAAAGATTTAAATATGTTGTATCATTTAATAAATGTTGAATTTCTAAATGATTTATTCCTAGTTGCACTAAAGCTGCTCCTAAACCACAAGAAATATAAAAGAATAAAAACTTTTGACTACCCCAAAAATGTTCTAATGCTGAACCAAAAGAATATAAAGCAAACATATTGAAAAAAATATGCATATATCCCCCATGCATAAACATATGGGTAAAAAGTTGCCAAATTTTAAAAAAATCATCTTCAGGATTATATAATGCTAAATACTGATTAGATATTGGAACCAATAAAGAGCCAATAAAAAATATTATATTGATTATTAACAACTGCTTAACAGTAGGTGTGATATTCATCATAGTGCAAATTTTTTATCTATATCTTCCACACGCATGGTAATGAAAGTTGGTTTTTGAAAAGGAGAAACATTAGGATCTTTGCAGGCAAAAAGTCCGTTTACTAAATTTTCTTGTTCTTTTATTGTTAAACTTGTTCCCGTTTTTACAGCTAAACTCTTTGCCATCGACTTAGCAATAGTATCGTTTTGACTAAAACTATTCTCCGGAATTCCATCTTGCAAATCACTTAATAATTGTTCCAAAACGATAGAAACCTCGCTTTCGGTAACATTTACCGGAATTCCTGAAATTACTACGTGATCATCATTGGTTTCTTCGAATACAAATCCTGTATTGACTAACGAAAGTTTTAATTCTTCGATTAATTCCATTTCGTTAACCGAAAAATATAAATTCAACGGAAACAACAATTGTTGGCTCGATGCCTGATGCACCGTCATATTAGTCAAAAATTGTTCGTACAAAACCCGCTGATGCGCGCGCTGTTGATCAACAATAACCATTCCTGATTTTATAGGCGAAACAATATATTTTTTATGAATTTGATATACATTCTGAACTGCATGCTCTACTTCTTCATCATTAAATAACGAAGCGGTAACTTCTTCGCTTTCGAATGAAAATTCGGTGTTTTCAGTTGTAAAATCAGTTTCAACTTCTTGTTTTAAACCCACATACAAGCTTTCCCAACTGGCAGTTTGTGCAGGTTTTTTATAAGCAAAAGCCGAACCCGAATTTGAACTTGAACTTGAATTAGACCCCGAATAATGTTTATTGACTTTATCATCAGAAAACGGATTAAAAGTTCGATCAACTTCAATCGTAGGTGTTGCTCCTTCTAAATCCTTGTAATGATAAGGTGTATCTAAATTAGCGTCTCTTTCGAAATCCAAAACCGGCGCGACATTAAACTGTCCTAAACTGTGCTTTATTGAAGCTCTTAAAATAGCATACAAAGCACTTTCGTCATCAAATTTGATTTCGGTTTTAGTAGGATGAATATTGATATCAATTGAATTAGGCGGAACCGATAAATATAAAAAATAGCTCGGTTGTGCTCCATCTTTCAAAATTCCGTCGTAAGCCGCCATCACCGCATGATGCAAATAACCGCTTTTTATAAATCGGTCATTGACAAAGAAAAACTGCTCTCCCCTATTTTTCTTAGCAAATTCAGGTTTGCTTACAAATCCCTGGACCGTTACAATCTCCGTATCTTCCTGAACGGGAACTAATTTTTCATTGGTTTTGCCCGAAAAAACATTCACCACACGTTGTCTTAAAGTCGAAATAGGTAAATTATACATTTCGCTTCCATTGTGATAAAAAGTAAAATGAATATTAGGATGAGCCAAAGCTACACGCTGAAATTCATCCATAATATGGCGGTATTCTACCGTATCTGATTTTAAGAAATTGCGTCGGGCAGGAATATTAAAAAATAAATTTTTAATAGCAAATGAAGTCCCTTTAGGCAATACCGCCGATTCCTGAGAAACAAATTTACTTCCTTCAATAACTATTTGTGTTCCTAATTCTTCCTGATCCTGCTTGGTTTTCATTTCTACATGAGCAATCGCCGCAATAGAAGCCAAAGCTTCACCTCGAAAACCTTTGGTGTGCAAAGAAAACAAATCTTCGGCATGACGAATCTTAGAAGTAGCGTGACGTTCAAAACATAAGCGCGAATCTGTAACGCTCATTCCTTTTCCATTATCGATTACCTGAACCAATGATTTCCCCGCATCTTTGATAATCAATTTAATATCTGTTGCATTAGCATCGACAGCATTTTCAAGCAGTTCTTTGACCACCGAAGCAGGTCTTTGAACCACTTCTCCGGCAGCAATTTGGTTAGCAACATGATCAGGAAGTAATTGAATGATACTCGACATTTTTTTGTATTCGTTTTCAGTAATTAGTATTTAGAAAATAACCAAGCCCAGCAAATTTAATAAATTTCGGCTGGCTTTCCTGCTTTTACAATTCATAAATAAAACAAAAAAACCTATACTATTTGGCTAGAATAGTATAGGTTTCATTTTGAATTATTTAGTATTTACTCTTTTAATTCTAATGGTGTTCCTTCATCTAGCTGTAATGCTCCTGAAGTCAACAAATTCTGATTAGCATAATCGTGTGTCAATGAAGCCTGTTGACGAATGTATGCCATTTTTATTGCTGCAATAGCAGCTTCAGTTCCTTTATTCCCGTGAATCCCTCCACTTCTGTCAATAGATTGCTGCATCGTATTATCGGTCAAAACACAAAAGATTACCGGAATATCTGTTTGTACATTCAGGTCTTTAATTCCTTGTGTTACGCCTTCACAAACAAAATCAAAATGCTTAGTTTGTCCCTGAATTACACAGCCTATTACAATAACGGCATCAACTTTTTGAGTTTGCAACATTTTTTTTGCACCATAAATCAACTCAAAACTTCCAGGAACATTCCATCTGATGATATTTTGAGCAGGAACTTCATTGTCTAAAAAAGCATCTTCTGCACCTTTATACAAACCTTCTGTTATTGTATCATTCCACTCTGAAACTACTACTCCAAAACGGAAATCTTTTGCACTAGGAAGTGTGCTTTTATCATAAACGGACAAATTTTTATTAATCGTTGCCATATAAATTAGTATTATTTTTAGAATATGAATTTAAAAATAAAAATTGGTGATTACAAGTCTTTCTATCCTTGTAATCACCAATTTTTAAAAAACTTAACTTTATAATTTATTGAGATAATCCTATCAATCCATCAACAGTAGCGCCTTCTGGAGTATTCTCATAGTTCTCTTTAATATCTGTAAAATATTTCAAAGCTTCTTCTTTTTTTCCTAATGCCAAAGCTGTTTTTCCTGCTTTCAATAAGAAACGAGGCGTTGTAAAATCATTTTTATTTGATTCAGCCGCTTTTACATAATTTTCTAAAGCTTCTTTAGGTTGCTTGTTTTCAGAATAAGCATCACCAATAGCTCCTTTTGCCAAAGCACTCAATACAATATCATCCGATTTGAATTTGCTTAAATAATCAATAGCTTCAGTATATTTTCCAGTGTTTAAGTAAGCAACACCAGCATAATAATTAGCTAAATTTCCTGCCGAAGTTCCTGAATATTCACTTGCAATTTTAACGAATCCAAATTTCCCTTCAGAACCATTTAATGCTAATTTGTACAATGAATCACTTGCAACACCATTAGCTGCTTGTTCAAAATTTTGTTGAGCAACAAACATTTCGCTGGCTGCTTCATCCTCTTTAGGGCCGGCAACAAATTTTTGATAAGCTACATAACCTACAGTAAATAAAGCGATGGCTCCTACTATACCAATAATAATTTTTTGATTTTTAGCAACCCAGTCTTCCGTTTTTGATGCAGTTTCGTCTAATTTAGAAAAAACCTCAGCTGTTGTACTGTTTTTTTCATCAATTACTACTTGTTCTTCAACTGCTTCTTTTACTTCTTTTTCTTTTGGTGCTTTATATCCTCTTTTATTATATGTAGCCATTTAAAAATAATTTAGTGAACCGCAAAAATAAAATTTTTATTCAAACCCACACATAAAAACTGATATTTTATATCTAAATCGAAAATATTTTTATTTTGCCTTTTTTTCTATAAATTCAATCGTAAACTTTTTAACATAGAAAAGCACCAAAAGTCTTTTATATGGATATTTTTCAATAATTTGCGGTCGTTTTTAAAATCACCAACAAAAACAGCAAATACCTCAATTCCAGCAGACCTTACAACAATGTATCTAAAAAAAATTTCGTTATTCAATTATAAAAATTTTTCAGAAGCCAATTTTGAATTCGATGGCAAAATCATCTGTTTTGTAGGTAAAAATGGAATTGGGAAAACCAATGTTTTAGATGCTATTTACCATCTGTCTTACGGAAAAAGCTATTTCAATCCGCTGGCAGTTCAAAACATTAAACACGGCGAAGAGTTTTTTGTAATTGATGCCGAATTTATCAAAAACGAAAGAAGCGAACAGCTGGTTTGCAGCCTGAAAAAAGGACAAAAAAAAGTATTAAAACGTAACGGAAAAGCTTACGACAAATTCTCAGATCATATTGGATTTATTCCGCTGGTTATTATTTCTCCCGCCGACAGGGATTTAATTATTGAAGGCAGTGAAACCCGCCGAAAGTTTATTGATAGTATCATATCCCAACTCGACGCGCAATATTTACAGCAATTGATTCAATACCAAAAAGTAATGAGTCAGCGTAATGCTTTATTGAAATATTTTGCTTTGAATCATGTTTTTGACAATGACACGCTTTCTATATATAATGAGCAACTCGACGATTTTGGGAAATACATTTTCGAAAAGAGGAAAGCATTCATTGCCGAGTTTATTCCTATTTTTAACGAACATCATCATGCTATTACAGGTTCACAGGAATCGGTTCAATTAGTATATGAAAGTCATTTGTTCGAAAAAGATTTATTGACACTTTTACAGGAAAACATCAATAAAGACAGAGCTTTACATTACACCAGCATGGGAATTCACAAGGACGATTTGTCTTTTGAGATTGACAATCATCCTATCAAGAAATTTGGTTCTCAAGGTCAGCAAAAATCCTTTTTAATTGCTTTAAAACTAGCTCAATTTGAATTCCTAAAAAAACAAAGTGGCGTAAAACCTATACTTTTATTTGATGATATTTTTGATAAACTAGACGAAACCCGTGTTGCTAAAATTGTCGAAATGGTCAATTCAGATACTTTTGGACAACTTTTTATTTCAGACACCCATCCGGAACGCACCGAAGCCATTGTAAAATCAACATTACAATCTTATAAGATATTCAACTTATAATTTTAAAAAGCTATTTTGCAAAAAATCAGAAACAGCTCATTCTAAAAACTTAAAAAAAGCTGTTTGAATTTTCAAACAGCTTTTTTTTAAGAATATGAATAATTAGAAAATTATTCTTTTATCATTCCAGTTCCAATCATTTGAAGCTTTCCTGAAATAACAATACTAGCTGTATTATTTGGAGCCGTCCTTACCGTTTCAGAATCATTTGCAACACCAATAGAAATTGTTAATTGATTGTTACTGATAATAACTTTATCGGTAGCAATTTTAGAACTAGGCTTTTCTTGCTTTTTTATAGTTATTACATAGCTATCATCAACAGAAGAGTCAACTGTACCAGTATATTCTCTATCAACATTTAAATCTCCTTTAACTTTAATAGTAGCATTATTGCCCGATTTTAAAACTGTAACTTTCGCATTATAGATATACCCTAAAGCTGTTTGAGGATCATCAGTTACTTGAATATTTCCAGAAAATGTACCAAGATTATCTGAACCTGAGTCTGTATTAGAATCATCATCACTACTACATCCAGACAACATTACTACCAATAGACATACAAAAATTTTACTGAGATTTTTTTTCATTTTTTAAAATTTTAAAATTTAACGTAATTTTTTTAATACAATTAAAACTAATAAATTTTAAATATATTGCCTGCCTTTATTAACTTTCATTAACATTACATATAAAACAAATCAAATTCTATCGTTTTTCACTATTTTTGATTTTATTAAAAATTCAAATTTGATGAAATCAAAAATCTTATTCTCAACAATATTCTTTTTCACATTATTCTTTAGTTATGCCCAAATCAAAACTGTTGAAGTCAATGCTTTCGCAAAAGAAATAAAGACAACACAAAAACCTCAAATTTTAGATGTTCGTACTCCCGAAGAATTCGCCGGAGGACATATTGATAATGCTGCAAACATAGATTGGCAAAACGAAAATTTCGTTAAAAACACGGAAAAACTAGACAAAAACAAACCCGTTTATGTGTATTGCCGAAGCGGAAAAAGAAGTTTAAAAGCATCTGAAAAATTAGAGGAATTAGGCTTCAAAAAAATCTACAATTTAGATGGCGGCTATCTTCAATGGAATGCCGAATCAACAAAAACAGCGAAATAAAAATCAAAAACCACCACGAATGCTTACAAAAGAATCACTTCAATTTCTAGACGATTTAAGAACCAATAACAATAGAGAATGGTTTCAGGATAATAAAAAACGTTATGAGATTTTCAAGAAAGATTATCATCAGTTAGTTAGTGATTTTCTCGATGCTATGAAACCGCTGGATCCTGCCTTAGAAATGCTGGAAGTAAAAAATTGTACTTTTAGAATCAATCGTGACATTCGTTTTTCTAAAGACAAATCACCTTATAAATCACATTTGGGCGTTTGGCTTTCTTCGGGTGCTAAAGGACTTAATCGTGCAGGTTATTATGTTCATATCGAAAAAGGAGCTTCCTTTATTGCCGGTGGTTTTTATTCGCCCGAAGCCGATGATCTCAAAAAAATACGCAAAGAAATTGCGTTTTTCTACGACGATTTAGAAGCTATTTTAAATGAGCCTGGTTTCAAAAAAGAATTTGGTGATTTTAACCGGGATGAAAGAAGCATGCTAAAAAATCCACCAAGAGGTTATGAAAAAGATCATCCTGCGATTGAATTTTTAAAACTGAAAAGTTTTGAAACCGTTCAGAAATTCGATATTTCAGAAGTGACTAAAAAAGATTTTGTTGCAAAAATGAGCCAGAAATTAATTCTTTTAAAGCCTTTAAACGAATTCATGAATCGTGCTTTAGAAACAGAAGAATTTTAAGAAAAAGTTAGCCACAGATTAAACGGATTATAAAGATTTCTAAAATCTGTGAGAATCATTTTAATCTGTGGCAAAAAATCAACTTATTTTAATGGAAAAAAGAAAAATACTTTTCCTTGGAGAATCCTATCGCGCCGATGCCATTACCTGGACAAATGGTTTAAAGGAATTTGGTAATTTCGAAATCACCTATTGGGAATTAAAAACATCCAATAATTCGTTTTTGAATAGAATCCTGAGAACGCTGGAATTTTTCTTTGCTCCTATAAGTATTCGAAAAATAATTCGTCAGCAAAAACCCGATATGATTATTGCCGAAAGAACGACCAGTTATGGTTTTCTGGCGGCACTTTCAGGTTTACAACCAAGTGCAATTGCCCAGCAAGGCAAAACCGATTTATGGCCGGAAAATTCGATTACGATTCCATTAAAAAAAATCATTCAGAATTATGCTTTTAAAAAAGCTACGCTTATTCATGCCTGGGGACCAATAATGACGAAACACATGGAAAAATCGAAAGTCGATATGGCTAAAGTTTTAGTGTTACCAAAAGGAATTGATTTAGGCTCATTCGAAAATAAAAACACTACCAATTCTGATAAAATTCATGCAATTGTTACGCGTTCGCTTTTACCAGAATACCGTCATGAAGTTATTTTAAAAGCTTTTGGCATTTTACATCAAAAAGGAATTGATTTCTCATTAACTATCGTAGGGAATGGCAAGCAACTTTCTTTTTTACAACAATTAGCAAGCGAGTTAAATATTGAAAATAAAGTATTTTTCACAGGAAGAATCGACAATACCGCTTTGCCAAAATTACTACAACAATCTAATTTTTATATTAGCATGCCTGTGACTGAAGGTGTTTCGGCATCTTTGTTTGAAGCAATGGCTTGTAGTTGTTATCCAATAGTTTCGGATATTTCAGGAAATCAAAGTTGGATTCGTCATCGTGAAAACGGACAATTAATTACCGTTGATGATTCTGAAATGCTTGCTAATGAAATTCTTTGGGCTTTCGAAAATACAGATTTCAGAAATAATGCGGTTTTAAATAATCGAAAATTTATTGAAAATCAGGCAGATTATAAAATCAATATGAAAATCATTGCTGATAAATACCATGAAGTGATTAATAATACCATCTGATTTTTTTGACCATTAAGGAATTAAGATTCATTAAATGACTCTAAGTCTTAAATTAGCTTAATTTCTTAATGGTTAAAACAAAAAACCTTACTTTTGAATCTTCAATTCACCACTAAAAAAGCGCTTTCTTTTATGGAAATTCTAAATAATTTTTCTTTAAAAAACTACAATACTTTTGGCATTGAAGCCAAAGCAAAACAATTTGTTGCTGTTCATAGTGTTAGCGAATTAAAAACAATTTTAGAACAACATCCATCAGAGAAAAAATTCATTTTAGGAGGCGGAAGTAATATGTTGCTAACGCAAGATATTGACGCATTAGTGATTCATATTGATTTGAAAGGAAAAAAAATCATCAAAGAAGATGAGGATTTTGTTTGGGTTGAAGCTCAGGCTGGCGAAAACTGGCACGAATTTGTACTTTGGAACATAGATCAAAATTTTGGCGGATTAGAAAACATGTCATTAATTCCCGGAAATGTAGGCACCACTCCTGTTCAAAACATTGGCGCTTATGGAACAGAAATTAAAGATACTTTTGTTTCCTGCGATGCGATAAATATTAAAACTCAGGAAATAAAAACTTTCACTAATGCCGAATGTAATTTTGGTTACCGCGAAAGTGTTTTTAAACATGAGGTAAAAGACCAATATATCATTACTTCGGTGGTTTTTAAACTAACAAAACATAACCATAAAATCAACACTTCTTATGGAGATATTCTGGCTGAATTAGAAAAAAATAACATTAAAACCCCTGGATTAAAAGATGTTAGTAATGCTGTAATTGCCATTAGACAAAGTAAATTACCTGATCCTAAAGAACTTGGAAACAGCGGTAGTTTTTTCAAAAATCCAATTGTTTTGAAAACTGATTTCGAAAAAATTCAGCAAAAATTCCCTGAAATAAAATATTACGAAGTTTCGGCAACCGAAGTAAAAGTTCCTGCGGGCTGGCTGATTGAGCAGGCTGGTTTTAAAGGAAAACGTTTTGGCGATGCCGGAGTTCATAAAAATCAAGCCTTAGTTTTAGTTAATTATGGCAAGGCGACAGGACAGGAAATATTAGCTGTTTCCAAAGATATTCAAAAAACTGTTTTTGAGACTTTTGGCATTCAAATTGAAGCTGAAGTAAATGTAATTTAAACTCAAAAACAAGCTTCAAAATTTTATTTTAAAATTCCTATTTAACATTTTCAAATACTAATTGTATTCATACCTTTGCAGTCGATTTAAAAACCCATTAAACACTGATGCTTATACTGATTCTTTACTTTTTTATTGCTATTGTTTTTATTCAAATTGCGTATTATTTAGGAGTTTTTGGGAAATTTGCTTTCGCCAAAGCACAAAAAATAACACCCAAAAGAATTCCTGTTTCGGTTATCGTTTGTGCTAAAAATGAAGAAGAAAATGTAGCCAAATATGTTCCGCTGCTAGCAGAGCAAAACTACCCTGATTTTGAGATTGTTCTAATCGACGATGCCTCAAGTGATAACACCTTAGAACTTTTTGAAGCATTCGAACAACAATATTCTAACATTCGTCTCGTTAAGGTACAAAACAATGAGGCTTTTTGGGGAAATAAAAAATATGCTTTGACCTTAGGTATCAAAGCCGCAAAGAAAGAATATTTGCTATTTACCGATGCTGATTGTTACCCAACATCTAAAGACTGGATAACTGCTATGAGTTCGCAATTTACATTACATAAAACGATTGTTTTAGGATATGGAGGCTATGATAAAATTGCCAATTCATTCCTGAATAAAATCATTCGTTTTGAAACTGTGTTGACAGCAATTCAGTATTTTTCATGGGCAAAGCTAGGAAATCCATATATGGGTGTAGGGCGAAATTTAGCTTACAAAAAAGAAGAATTCTTTAATGTAAACGGATTTATTAATCATATTCAGGTGCGTTCCGGCGATGATGATTTATTCATTAACGAAGCGGCAAATGCTGGTAATACAACCGTTGCTTACACTCCGGAAAGTTTTACATATTCGGCTCCAAAAACGAAATACAAAGACTGGTTTACTCAAAAAAGAAGACATGTTGCTACGGCAAAACATTATAAAACTATTGATCAATTACAGCTGGGGTTGTTCTTCAGTTCCCAATTGTTATTTATTGTTTTAGCCACTATCTTATTAGCTTTCCAGTTTCAGTGGATTTTAGTATTGAGTTTAGTAGGATTACGTTATTTATGTGCCTGGCTTATTGTAGGGTTTTCGGCTGGAAAATTAAAAGAAAAGGATATTAAATTTTGGTTTCCAATAGTCGAAATTGCGCTTGTTTTTACTCAAATCAATGTTTTTATCACTAATATTTTTTCAAAACCAGTCAATTGGAAATAAAAAATCAAATAGAAAAAGCAAAATCAGGAGACCAAACGGCCTTTACTTTTCTATTGAATCATTATTGGAGTGAAGTTTACGGATTCATGCTTAAACGCACCGAAAACGAGACCAATGCCGAAGATATTACCATTGAAACTTTTTCGAAAGCATTTGATAAAATTGCAACTTATAATCCTGAATTCCAGTTCAACACCTGGTTAATCACTATTGCAAAGAATGTCTATATTGATATGCTTCGCAAGCAAAAATCAAGTCTTTTTGTCGAAATCACAGAGCAGGAAGACCAAAAAGCTTATAACATCGCCGATACGACACCGTCTAAAGAAGACGAATTGATTACCGAGCAAAACCTTTCGCAATTACTGCAATACATCAAGGAATTAAAACCTCATTATCAGGAAGTAATCCAGTTGCGTTATTTTCAGGAAATGAGCTATCAGGAAATAGCCAATAAAATTGACGAACCACTCAACAACGTCAAAGTAAAACTCCTTAGAGCCAAAAAACTATTGGCAGAAATTATCCATAACCGCAGGTAATTTTTTTTAAAACCATTAAGGCATTAAGTTATATTAAGATTCTCTTTTAGTGTAGCCGTAAATAATACTGTCATTTCTTTGACAAGTAAGAAAAGTTTTTAAATTTGTAGAAATAAAAACTTGCATACAACATGTCAATTTAGAATAAAACTGGACTGTTTTATGCGTATATAAACGAGTTACCGGTTATTATACTAAGAAACAACTATGATACAAACAATAGAAATTACAGACGAACAGAAGGAAAAAATTTTACATTTAAGTGAAAATCATTTTAATGACTTAAAATCTAAAGATATTTCTCCTGCAAGTTTAACAAAGACTATCTCTGCATTTTCAAACTCAGTTGGTGGCGATTTATATATAGGCATTGATGAGAATGAAGAAAAAGGAATTAAAACACGTTCATGGAGAGGGTTTGTTGACGAAGAGGAGGCAAACGGTCATATTCAAATTTTCGAGCAATTATTTCCGATAGGTGATTCTTATTCATACACATTCTTAACTAACCCATCTTCGACTGGACTCATCTTACAAGCATCAATTAAGAAAACACTCCATATTGTTAAGGCTTCTAACGGAAGTATCTATAAAAGACGCTCTGCTCAAAGCTTAAAATTGACTACTGACGCAGAATTAAAAAGATTAGAATTAGATAAAGGGCTATCTAGCTTTGAGGATATTACTCTAAATATCCCTTTAGAAACCGTTACAGATTCTTATATCATTTTTGAATTTATGATAGAAGTTGTTCCAACCATTGAACCTTTACCGTGGCTTAAAAAACAATTATTAATTAGAGATAACCATCCAACTGTTGCTGCAACTTTGTTGTATTCTGAAATTCCTCAAGCTGCACTTCCAAAACAAAGTGGAATAAAAGTTTATAGATACAAAACGAAATCAGATGAAGGAACAAGAGAAACTTTAGTATTTGACCCAATCTCAATTGAAGGACCAATATATACGCAAATATATGAGGCTGTAAGCACAACAAAAAGAGTAATTGAAGAAGAAAAAGTATTAAGAGAAACTGGACTTGAGGATTTGCAATATCCTGACAAAGCGTTACATGAAATTGTAACTAACGCTGTATTACATAGAGATTATAGCTTGGCATCAGATATTCATATCAGGATATTTGATAATAGAGTTGAAGTTTTAAGTCCTGGTTCTTTACCTGGTCATGTAACGGAAATAAACATTCTAAATGAGCAATTTGCTAGAAATGGGAATCTCGTACGATTAGTTAACAAATTTCCAAACCCACCTAATAAGGATGTAGGAGAAGGCCTAAATACTGCATTTAATGAAACTAGCGATTTAAGATTAAAAAAACCAATTATTAAAGAGCTTGAGAATGCAGTTTTAGTTACTATAAGTCACGAACCATTAGCATCACCAGAAAAAATTATTATGGAGTACTTAGAAACTAATGATGAAATTCACAATAGCACTGCAAGAGAACTGACCGGAGTAAGAACTCCTGACTCAATGAAAAGTGTTTTCTATAAATTACAAGAGAAAGGACTTTTAGAGATTAATCCAGACCCGACAAAAAAAGGAAGAAATTCAACTTGGATAAAAAAGAAATAACAACCGGTAAGAGAACAGTTACTCTGACCGCACAGATATATCAACGCAATGATAGCGCGGAAATGTTTTCCGTGCCCACAACGAAAAGCAACTTTGTCGAGTTACTAGATGAGATTCCTCATTCTTCGGAATGACAAGTTTGTGTAAAATCAATTGGAACGGGCTTTAGCCTGTTTTAAAAATAGAATTCTAAATTGGCTTTAGCCTAAATCATATTGATTTGGCTAAAGCCTTATTTATTATTAATTCCATCATCTGGCTAAAGCCAGACGCTATTGAATCTCGTTTAAAGCTCCCTGGTTCTCGTTTGCAACAAGGATCTACTTCATTTTTAAAACTAAAACCTTAAATACCTTAATGGTTTAAAAAACGTTTTTTTCTCACATATACCATAAAAGCCAAAATTATTTTAAGTCGTTAGTATTTTTTCCAACGGTTTTTAATTTCATCTACTTACAGTTTACATTCCTTGTAAAATCTGGCTTTTTTACACAGAATCAACTTACTTAAATTTTTATCACAAAAAATACTTAAGTAAAAATACTTAATTATTTTTCTAAAACTGCGTTTTCGCAGCTTTTAATCAAAATTAAGCCCGTAATTTTGCTTTATAAATAAGTAAAATACTTAGAAATAAGTTTTCTGCTTAGATAAAAAACAATACAAACGATTAAATATTTTGGTTATGAGTTCAATTTCAACAAATCAACCGCTTTCTAGTTTAAACATTTTTAGTGGTAAAGGCGTTCAAATGCGTACCTTTCACATTACATGGTTAACATTTTTCTTTTCATTTTTTGCATGGTTTGGTATGGCATCACTTATGCCAATCGCTAAAGAACAATTGCATCTGACAAAAGACCAATTAGGTAACATTCAAATTGCAGCTGTATCGGCAACCATTATCGCCCGATTATTAATTGGCCGATTAGTAGATAAATTTGGTCCAAGGCTAACTTATACTTGGTTATTAATCATTTGTTCTGTACCTGTTTTATTAATTGGTACTTCACAGTCTTACGAAAGCTTTTTGTTTTTTAGATTAGCTATTGGGGTTATTGGTGCTTCATTTGTAATTACACAATTTCATACTTCGGTAATGTTTGCTCCATCTATTAAAGGAACAGCTAATGCCACGGCAGGAGGATTTGGTAATGCAGGTGCCGGTTTAGCTAATATTGCCATGCCGCTTATTGCTGCAGGATTCGTAGGATTAGGAATATGTACTCCAGAAGATAGCTGGAGATACGCCATGATTGTTCCGGGAGTATTATTATTGTTTTTTGCTTTCATCTATTTTAGATATACTAAAGATTTACCTAATGGTAATTATAAAGAACTTGGAATTGAAAAAGAAAATAAAGAAAATACATTCATGCTGGCTGTTAAAGATTACCGTACCTGGGTTTTAACTATCGCTTATGCTGCTTGTTTTGGTGTTGAAATCACTATTGATAATTTTGCTCCAATTTATTTTACAGATACTTTTGGTGCCAGTCTGAAAACAGCGGGAATCTGTGCTGGAATTTTTGGATTAATTAATCTTTTTGCAAGACCATTAGGAGGTATCGTTGCTGACAAAGTAGGTAAAAGCTATGGTTTTTCAGGAAAAAATTTATTGCTTGCATTACTACTTGTTGTAGAAGGTATAGGCGTTATTTTCTTTGGTATGACTAATCAATTAGGAGTTGCTATCTTTTTAATGTTCTTGTTCGGGATGAGCTTAAAAATGGCAAATGGAGCAACTTATAGTCTTGTACCATTTATTAATCCAAAAGCTGTGGGAAGTGTAGCTGGAATTGTAGGAGCAGGTGGAAATATTGGAGCTATGTTAATTGCTTTTTTATTCAAAGCTAAAGCTGTTAAGTTTTCTAAAGATGTAATTAACGAAAGTGGAGTATCTCAAACTAAAGATTTAATTGATTACACCAATGCGTTTTACATATTAGGAATTATCGTTTTTATAACAGGAATCATTGTTTTGGCTGTAAAATTTGCAGTAAAAGATAAAGAAGTCGAGCAATTACCTTCAAATACTAATTTGGCATATCAAACAGTAAAAGTAAAATCTTAAATTGCTTCGCCGATTCGCTTCGTTCGGGTCATAAAGAAATATAGAACTTCGAATATTGTTTAAAAAGAAAGGCAGCCTGTATTCAGACTGCCTTTCTTTTTAAATACATTTTTTATAGTTCAATCGTAGTATTTTATAAACCAACTAATTGCTCTGAGAATCCTTTCATCCCTGTCATAAAAGTTACTTTAAAATTATTCTAAATTATTTTTACAAACACCTCGGAATTTACATACTAAATTCGTATCTTCAACATTACAAAACAAATACCACATTCGCATACGATTTAACTGAAACCTATTTAACCATTAAATCTATACATTATGTCACAACACAGTCTTTATGAAAGCAACTGGATTAATCTAGTTTTCGAAAACAGAAACAAAGAGTACGGCGCTTTTCAACTACGTCAGGAAACAACCAAAACTTCTTTTAACGCTCTTTTTACCGGAATTTTATTGTGTGCTGCATTAATACTGTTGCCCAAATTACTCAGCCATCCACAAGAAATTACTGCTCCCAATGTTCCTGACATTATAGATACTGTAGTACAGCTAGACAATATTTACTCTAATCAAGAAGAACCAATGGCAGCTGCTCCGGCTCCTCTTCAGGCACAAGAACAAACTCCTACTGAAGTAATTGATAAAACCCAACTTATTAACCCAACTGTTGTGACTGCAACACTGGCAACTCCTGTTGTAGAATTTACCACAGCGACAACTAATCCTGTAGACAGCACAACTGATAGACTAGTTGTTGCTGGTTCTGGAAATGGAAATGGCGAAGGTGTTCTTAACGGCACAGGAACTGGTTCAAATTCTGCAACAGGAACTTCAACTGGCAATGGAAACGAATTACTAATGGCAGAAACTTTAGACAGTAAGCCTCAATTTCCGGGAGGAATTGAAAAATTCTACCGTTACATAGGAAATCATTTCACTAGTCCGGTACTAGATGAAAATAGAAACGTTCGCATTTTTGTTTCTTTTGTAGTCGAAAAAGACGGTAGCATGAGCAATATAAAAGTACTTAATAAACCAGGGCAAGCTTTGGAAAAAGAAGCCATTCGCGTGTTGCAATCTATAAAAGTAAAATGGACTCCGGGAATATTAAATTCAAAACCGGTAAGAACGGCCTACAACCTACCTATTGTTGTACAAGTAGATTAATTTGTTTTTTGAATCAAAATTAAAAGCAGTCTTAGCGCTGCTTTTATATTTTTATAACAAATCCAGCCAAAAGCTTCACTAGCTAAAACACCACTTTTTAAATCAACATTGCGTATATTTGTAGCCTTAAAATTGATTTATGGAAACTGTTTTAGATACAACTGCACCAATTACTGCCCAAGGCGCAGCCGAACCAAGCGTAGCTAAGCCTAAATGGTTAAAAGTAAAATTACCTATCGGAAAAAAATATACTGAGCTTCGTGGCTTAGTCGATAAATACAGCTTAAATACCATTTGTACTTCAGGAAGTTGTCCTAATATGGGCGAATGCTGGGGTGAAGGTACTGCAACCTTTATGATTTTAGGAAATACTTGTACGCGCTCCTGCGGATTTTGTGGTGTAAAAACAGGTCGTCCTGAAACTGTAGATTGGGATGAACCTGAAAAAGTAGCCCGTTCTATAAAAATCATGAATATTAAGCATGCTGTAATTACAAGTGTTGACCGAGATGATTTAAAAGATGGTGGTTCCATTATTTGGATTGAAACCGTAAAAGCCATTCGCAGAATGAACCCTAATACTACACTTGAAACACTAATTCCTGATTTTCAAGGTATCGAAAGAAATATTGACCGTCTTGTAGAAGCTAATCCTGAAGTCGTTTCTCATAACATGGAAACTGTTCGCCGATTAACCCGTGAAGTACGTATTCAGGCAAAATATGACCGTAGTTTAGAAGTATTGCGTTACTTAAAAGAGAAAGGAATTAACAGAACCAAATCAGGAATCATGTTAGGTCTTGGTGAAGAAGAAGAAGAAGTATTCCAAACACTGAGAGATTTGCGCGCTGCCAATGTAGATGTAGTAACTCTGGGTCAGTACTTACAGCCTAGTAAAAAACACTTACCTGTTAAGGAATTTATTACACCGGAACAATTTGCTAAATACGAACAATTTGGCTTAGAATTAGGATTCCGTCACGTAGAAAGCGGACCATTAGTTCGTTCTTCATACAAAGCACAAAAACATATTCTTTAATACCCTAAAGTTTACATAAAAAATTGAAAACAAGAATTGCCATCAATGGTTTTGGTCGAATTGGCCGAAACCTTTTCCGTCTACTTTTAAATCATCCCGAAATAGAAGTTGTCGCTATCAATGATATTGCCGACACTAAAACTATGGCGCATTTAATAAAATACGACAGTATTCACGGCGTTTTGCCTCATACTGTAGTCTCTGACGAGACAGGCTTTACAATTGATGGAAAACATTTTGCGTTTTTTCACGAAAAATCAATTGCAAATCTTAACTGGAGCACACTAAACATTGATTTTGTAATTGAATCAACAGGAAAATACAAAACCCACGAAGATTTAAACCAGCATATTATTGCAGGTGCTAAAAAAGTAATTCTTTCGGCACCTTCAGAAGTAGATACTATCAAAACTGTAGTTTTAGGAGTTAACGAACATATACTTGACGGAACCGAAAAAATTATTTCTAATGCGAGCTGCACTACTAACAATGCCGCTCCAATGATTAAAATAATCGATGATCTTTGCGGAATTGAACAAGCTTACATTACTACAATTCACTCATTTACCACAGATCAAAGTTTACACGACCAGCCACACAAGGATTTACGAAGAGCTCGTGGTGCCAGTCAGTCAATTGTTCCTACAACAACAGGAGCAGCTAAAGCTTTAACAAAAATTTTTACTAACTTAGAAGGCAAAATTGGAGGATGTGGTATTCGTGTTCCCGTTCCCGATGGTTCTTTGACTGATATTACCTTTAATGTAAAAACAGCTGTCTCGATAGAAGAAATTAACGAAGCTTTTAAATCAGCTTCACAAAATGAACTAAAAGGAATTTTAGATTATACCGAAGATCCTATCGTTTCTGTTGACATTCTTGGAAATAGAAACTCCTGTTTATTTGACGCTCAACTTACTTCTGTTATTGACAAAATGGTTAAAGTAGTGGGTTGGTACGACAATGAAATTGGTTATTCATCACGATTAATAGATTTGATACTTTTGACAAAACCTTAATCAAAGTAAATAAATGAAATTACAAATCAAGTATCTGATTTTCGTTATTTTATTTAATTCAACCCTGTATTCCCAAAAAGAAGAAACAGACAGCATTAGCTATTACAATAATTTAGCTAACAAAAACAGTAAGCTAAATCAATTTAAAGAAGTTTTTTTCTTCACTCAAAAAGCAATTAATTACGCTCAAGAGCATTCAAAAACTAAAGAACAAGCGATCCAGACAGCAAAATTGGGTCGCTTGTATTTTGGTTTAAAAAAATACGATGATGCCATTGAAAAACTTACCGAAAGCATCAATTTATTTAAAACACACAGCCCTTCTCCCGAATATGCCAAAGCCTATTATTATCTGGGATTAAGCCACATTGCTAAAAAGAATTACAAAGCAGCCGAAACCGCTATTAATAAAACCGCTGCTATTTCTAAAGCTTTACAAATTGATGAAAACATTGACCTAATTCAACTTCAAAAAGCAATTATTTATCGTGCCAATCAAAAATTTGACATTGCTTCACGCATCTTAAATTCTATTATTTCAAAGCCTGACAATCCGAAAAACATGGATAATAAAGCGGAAGCTTTGTACCAAATGGGATTAATTGAAGAATACAACAATCGAAATAATTTAGCGCTTAGCTACTACAACAAAGCTTTAAATCTGAATGCTAAAAACCAAAATTTAGATCAAAAATCGAATATTTTATTAGCAATTAGTCTTGTTTATGATAAAATGCTTGATAAAAGCAATGCCTATTCTTTTTTAAAATTACATTTGAATTTAAAAGAAAGTATTGCTATTTCACTTAATGAAAAACTCGGAATAAATGATTATGAAGCTTTCAAGAAAAATCAAGAAAAACTAAATACAGCCCGAATTAATAAACAAAAACAAGAAGAAGAAAAAACAAAAAGATTCTCCAGATTAATCAATTATTTATCAGTTGCCCTGATTGCTATTCTTTCATTATTGAGTTTTTCATTGTATAGAAATAATATTATTCGAAAAAAATCCAACTTATTATTGCAAGAAAAAAACGACGAACTTTTATTAGCTAAAGAAAAAACAGAAAAAGCTTCGAATGCCAGAGCTGATTTTTTATCCATCGTAAGTCATGAATTAAGAACACCACTCAATGCCATTAACGGAATTACTCATCTTTTATTAGAAGAAAATCCTAAGAAAACCCAGCTCCATTATCTTAATTCTTTACAATATTCAGGACACTACTTAACTTCTTTTATCAATGATATTTTAGAAATTAATAAAATTGATTCTAATAAAATCCAACTTGAGTTTGTGAACTTTAATCTAAAGCAATTGTTAGAAGATATTCAAAATTCATTAATCGAAGTTGCTACAAAAAACAGAAATCAGTTTTTACTCGAAATTGATCCAAATATCCCCAATAACCTCATTGGAGACCCCATAAAATTGTCACAAATATTCATGAATCTGATTAACAATGCGCTAAAATTCACTAAAAATGGAAAAGTGAGCGTTGTTGCTCAACTAGAATCTTTTGAAGAACAAAAAGCCATTATTCTTTTTGAAATAATTGATACAGGAATAGGAATTCCTTCTGAAAAAATTGATAGCGTTTTTGACAGTTTTTCCCAAGGTTCTACCGAAATTAATAGAAAATATGGCGGAACAGGTCTTGGTTTAACTATTGTAAAAAAACTATTAAATTTATTAGACAGCGAAATTCATGTAAAAAGTGAATTAGGCGAAGGTGCTACTTTTTCGTTCAAATTAGCCTTAACTGCAAATAATATTCATACAATATTAGAACCAATCGAAGAAAAGAAATTTGATCTTTCGGCAATAAAAGGCAAAAACATTTTAGTTGTTGAAGACAATAAAATCAATCAAATGATTACTAAAAGAATGCTCGAAAACAAAGAAATTATTTGCGAAGTAATTGACAATGGAGAAGATGCAATTCAGGCAGTAAAAAGCAAGAATTATGATTTAGTTTTAATGGATGTTCACCTCCCAGGCATCAATGGAACTATTGCTACAAAAGAAATCAGAAATTTTGACACAACCACACCCATCATTGCAATGACGGCTATTTCGCTAAATGAAAACAGAGAAATGCTACTTTCTTTTGGCATGAATGATGTCATTACAAAACCATTTATTCCTCAGGATTTTTATAATTTATTATGTAAATTTCTAACTAATTAATAACTTAAAATTAATTCTTTAATTAGCATTCTAACCTTAGGTTCGGCTTTTCTTGCTGCTTCTAAAACTTCTTCATGAGAAATAGTTTCGATACTTTCTTCGTTCCCCATATCAGTAATTACCGAAATACCAAAAGTCTCTAAATCCATGTGTCGTGCCACTATTACTTCAGGAACTGTTGACATTCCTACACAATCGGCACCAAGAATTTTTACCATTTTGTATTCAGCCAAAGTTTCAAATGTTGGCCCCTGTAAACCTAAATAAATTCCTTCTTTGACTTCAATCTTGTTTTTTAGTGCTATTCCTTTTGCCTGAGCAATCATTTTTTTCGAATAAGCCTCACTCATATTTACGAATCTTGGTCCAAAACGTTCATCGTTTTTCCCTCGCAAAGGATGTTCGGGAACCATATTAATGTGATCGGTAATAAGAACAATATCGCCCACTTTATAATTAGGATTTACACCTCCCGAAGCATTGGAAACAATTAATTTTTCAATACCTAAATATTTCATTACACGCACCGGAAAAGTAACTTCCTGCATCGAATAACCTTCATAATAATGAAAACGACCTTGCATCGCTACTACTTTTTTAGTTCCAATGGTTCCAAAAACCAAAGCGCCTTTATGTCCCTGAACAGTCGAAACAGGAAAATTAGGAATTTCAGCATAAGGCAAAGTGAATTCTATCTGAATATCATCTGTAAAACTGCCTAATCCTGAACCTAGGATTACTCCATATTCGGGAGTAAAATTAATTTTCGATTGTATAAAACTAACGGTTTCTTGTACTTGTTCCCACATAATTTAAAATAGTTTTATCAAAATTATCACTGTCAGAAAGGAAAGAACTTTTTATAGGTAAATAATACAATTGTTCTTTTAAAACACTATTTTTTAACCTTACGTAATCTTTCTCGGTAGTAATAATGAGCTTATTTTGAGCTTTATCTTTAATATTTACCAAATCATTTTCAGAAAAATGATGATGATCAGGAAAAACTAATTTCTCATCGTTATTGCTTTGCAAATAAGCAAAAAATGGTTCTGGTTTTGCTATTCCGGCAAGAAGTAATTTATCGGCATTTTTGATTTCATCAACTTTAATTGATTTACTTTCCGAATAAATAAATTCGTCATAATCAATATACGAAAAATACAATTCCTGATTTGAATTCAACTTTAATCGAATTCTAATTTTATTTTGTTCTTCTATCGAAAGATTTTCAGGACATTTTGTAACAATAATAATGTTAGCTCTTTTGGATCCACTTCTACTCTCACGCAAATTTCCTGTTGGCAACATAAAATCATCGGCATAAATATCACCATAAGAAGTGAGCAAAACATAAAATCCTGCTTTTACTTTTCGGTGCTGATAAGCATCATCCAGCAAAATCACTTCAGGTTTTGAAGGTTGCGAAAGCAATTGTTCAATACCATTTTTTCTATTAGCATCAACAGCGATCTGAATGTTTGGGAATTTTTGATAAAACTGAAAAGGTTCGTCTCCTAAAACTGCAGCATTCGAATTGGCATCAGCCAAAACAAAACCTTCTGATTTTCGTTTATAACCACGGCTTAAAGTAGCCACTTTATATTTTGACGAAAGTAAACGAATTAAATATTCAATTTGTGGCGTTTTTCCAGTTCCGCCTACACTAAGATTTCCAACAGCAATTATTGGTAAATCAAAAGTGTGAGATTTTAAAATTCCTTTATCAAAAAGAAAATTACGAATACTTGTAATGAATCCATACAAAATGGAAAAAGGAAAAAGTATTTTTCGAAGTAAATTTATCATTATTTATCAGAATAGTGCCCCATTGCTGAAACTACAAAAACGGTTACAATATCGTCATCTACCTGATAAATCATTCGATCTCTTTGATTAATACGTCTTGACCAATAACCTGTATATTCATGTTTCAAAGGCTCAGGATTTCCAAATCCTTCGTATGGATTTTCAGTAAGCTCAATTAAATTTTAGCGATATTTTTAATTGAAATCTTATTTCCTGATTTTTTATGTTTTTCAATATCTTGATTTGCGACCTTAGTTACTTCAACCCTAAACTTCCCCATATATCATCTGGATTTAGCGTTGTAGTTTCACCATTTTTAATATTTTCTTCTGCTTTTTTTACTTTCTCAACAAACTCAGAAGTATAAATACTCGATTTCTCATTAAGCTGTTCATAAGCTGGCTCAACAATTTCTATACCATCAACACCTTTAAAAAAAGCTTCAAACATAGCCATAAATGCTTTTCCTGTTTTGGTACGTTCGTTAATTTTAATTGTAGTCATAACTTTAGGTTTAGAGTTACAAAGATACAAAATTCGTGTGGTATTGATTTTAAAGTTAATTTGTTTATTCGTTAATTTGTTTATTCGTTAATTTGTTTATTCGAAAAAATTCAAAATGAAAATAAAAGAAATCCTTTCTGTTCTTGAAGAAATGGCGCCTTTAGCCTATGCCGAAGATTTTGATAATGTTGGGCTATTAGTTGGTGATCAAAACACTGAAGCGACAGGAGTTTTGGTTTGCCATGATGCTTTAGAAAATGTTATTGATGAAGCGATTGCTAAAGAATGTAATTTGGTAGTTTGTTTTCATCCAATATTATTTTCAGGGTTGAAAAAAATCACTGGCAAAAATTATGTAGAGCGTTCGATTCTTAAAGCCATAAAAAATGACATTGCTATTTATGCCGTTCACACCGCTTTAGACAATCACAAAGACGGAGTGAATAAAATATTTTGTGATGCTTTAGGGTTGACTAACACTAAAATATTAATTCCGAAATCTAATTTTATTCGAAAATTAGTTACGTATACCATTCCTGAAAATGCCGATAAAGTTCGTAATGCTTTATTTAATGCCGGAGCTGGAAAAATAGGCAATTATGAAGATTGCAGTTTTAATTCGAAAGGAATTGGCACTTATCAAGGCAATGAAGACAGCAATCCTGAAATAGGAGAACGTTTTGAATTTATAGAAAATGAAGAAATTAAAATCGAAGTTACTTTCGAAAAGTATTTAGAATCCAAAATTCTAAAAGCTTTGTTTAAAAATCATGTTTATGAAGAAGTAGCTTATGAAATTTATGATTTGCAAAACCAACATCAAAATATCGGTTTAGGAATGATAGGAGAACTTCCTGTTGAAATGGATGAAAAAGATTTTCTTCTTCTTGTAAAAGAAAAAATGATTGCTGATGGAATTCGTCACTCGGCCTTTCGAGGAAAAAAAATAAAGAAAGTTGCTGTTTTAGGTGGTTCCGGAAGTTTTGCTATAAAAAACGCCATTCAGGCTGGAGCTGATGCTTTTTTAACTGCTGATTTGAAATACCATCAGTTTTATGAAGCAGAAAATCAGTTAATTTTAGCCGATATTGGACATTTTGAAAGCGAACGCTATACAAAAAATTATATTGTTGATTTTCTTAGAAAAAAAATCCTTAATTTTGCCATCATTTTATCTGAAGAAAATACAAATCCAGTTAAGTACTTATAGAATATGACTAATACGAAAGAATTAAGTGTTGAGGACAAGTTAAGAGCCATCTACGATTTACAATTAATTGACTCTAGAATTGACGAAATTAGAAACGTGAGAGGGGAACTTCCTCTTGAAGTGGAAGATTTAGAAGATGAAGTTGCTGGTTTAAGCACACGTTCTGAAAAACTAAAAGGAGAGCTTGAAGTTATTGAAGAGCAAATTAAAGCTAAAAAGAATAGTATTGATGAGCATAAAGAAGCTATCAAAAAATATACTAAACAACAAGAAAGTGTACGTAACAACAGAGAATTCAACTCTTTAACTAAAGAAGTAGAATTTCAGGAGCTTGAAATCCAATTAGCTGAAAAGCAAATGAAAGAAATGAAAGCTTCTATTGAACACAAAAAAGAGATTATTGCTCAATCTAAAGAAAAGTTAGAGTTAAAATCAAATCACTTAAAGCATAAAAAATTAGAGTTAAACGATATCATGGCAGAAACTGCTAAGGAAGAAGAATTTTTAACTCAAAAATCAGCTGAATTCCAAGAGCAAATCGAAGAAAGATTATTAGCTGCTTACACCAGAATTCGTTCAAGTGTTCGTAACGGATTAGCTGTTGTTTCTATCGAAAGAGGGGCTTCTGCAGGTTCATTCTTTACTATTCCACCACAAACGCAAGTGGAAATTGCTTCAAGAAAAAAAATCATCATCGATGAGCATTCAGGAAGAATTTTAGTTGACAGTAGTTTAGCTGAAGAGGAAAAAGAAAAAATGGAAAACTTATTTGCAAGTATTTAATTATATATTTAAGTCCCGATTCACATCGGGACTTTTTTATTATGAAAAAAGTCCTTTATTTTTTATTTACTAAATTGGTCGGTTTATACATAAACCTATTAAGTTTTATTTTTCCCAAAAAAGCAAACCAAATTGCTTATGCTCTTTTTAGCGAACCCAGAGACGGAAAATTACTAAAAGATAAACTTCCTGAAATATTAAACGAAACCGAAAAAACAATACATCAATACCAAAGCGAATATTTTCAAAGTTATACCTGGAAAGGAAATGAAAATGTAATTTTGCTGGTACACGGCTGGGAGAGCAATGCTTCCCGATGGGAAAAATTACTAGTTTACTTAAAAAAATCAGGCAGTACTATTATTGCTCTCGATGCTCCGGGTCACGGATTATCCAGCGGAAAAGAATTTAATATTCCGCAATATGCTGCTTTTATTGATATTATGGTTCAAAAATTTGCCCCTAAACATCTTATCGGACATTCTCTTGGCGGTAAAACCTGTCTTTATTATCAGTCAACTTACCAAAATGATAGTATCGAAAAAATGGTAATTTTAGGATCGCCTAGTGACTTTAAAATCATACTCAATAACTACATTAATTTATTGAGTTTGAATTCTAAAATTTCTAAAGGATTAGAAAATCATTATCTCAATCATTTTAATCTCACAATGGAGCAATTCTCAGGAAAACACTTTGCTTCTACTATAAAAACAAAAGGCTTAATTGCGCATGACAGCGAAGATACCATTGTATTATTCGAAGAAGGAAAAAAAATTGCCAGCTCATGGCAAGATGCCGTTTTTATAGAAACAAAAGGATTAGGACACAGCCTTCATGGAGAAGAATTGTATGAAAAAGTATATCAGTTTCTGTTCGAATAACTTTTCAATAGCTAAATTCAATGGCAATATCAATTTTAAAATAGAACTGTAATAGACTTTTGCCATTGTTATTGATTTTTTATCATTGTCATTGCTATTGTTTTTTTTACCATTGTTATTGATATTGCTATTGTCATTGATTTTTGACATTGAAATTGTTTACTTTTGCCTTATGGAAGAAAATCTAAAACGTCTCAATAAATTCATTGGAGAAACTGGCTTTTGCTCTCGTCGTGAAGCTGACAAATATATTGAAGAAGGTCGTGTAACTATTAATGGAATTGTACCCGAATTAGGAACAAAAGTAGGACCAAATGACGAAGTACGCATTGATGGTAAACTGATTCATGAGAAAAACGAAAAGCATGTTTATCTTGCTTTTAACAAACCTGTTGGAATCGAATGCACTACTAATTTAGAAGTTCGTAACAACATTGTGGATTATATCAATTATCCAAAACGTATTTTTCCTATTGGCCGTTTAGATAAAGCTTCGGAAGGATTGATTTTTATGACTAATGATGGTGATATTGTCAACAAAATTTTACGCGCCAGAAACAATCACGAAAAGGAATACACCGTAACGGTTAACAAACCTATTACCGAACGTTTTATACAACGTATGGGTAATGGTGTTCCAATTTTAGATACTGTAACCCGAAAATGTAAAGTTGAACAAATAAGCAAAAATATTTTTAAAATCATTCTGACTCAGGGTTTGAATCGTCAAATTCGTCGAATGTGTGAATATTTAGGATATGAAGTTATAGCTTTAAAGCGTATTCGTATTATTAATATTTCGCTGGATGTTCCTGTGGGACGCTACCGCGAATTAACTGATGCCGAGATTAAAGAATTAAATCAGCTTATTGAACCTTCGAGTAAAACAGAAGAAGCAAGTTTACCAAAAACAAATACTTCTGAAAAAATTGAAGACCGAAAACCAATTTGGAAACCAAAAAATGATTTTCGTTCCAAAGAAAATCCCAGATTTAAAAAAAGAGGAAATTAGAAACTACTAATTTTCTTTTTCAAAAAAATACAAACAAAAAAAATGAGGCCCGAAAGCCTCATTTTTTATTTAATTGATTCTAATTATTTTACAAGAATAATTTCAACTCTACGGTTTTGAGCTCTTCCTTCAACAGTTTTGTTAGAAGCAATTGGCTTAGTAACTCCATAACCTTCTGACGAAAGTCTGTCTGCACTAATTCCTTTAGCAATTAAATAATCTTTAACTGCTGCAGCTCTATCTTTTGATAACTGAAGATTTTTAGCCACATTTCCTGTGCTATCTGTATGTCCTTCTAATTTAAAATTAGCATTACTGTATTCGTTCATTACGTTTACAATTCCTTCTAATTTATCGTTAGATTCTGGCTTAATAGTCGCTTTTGAAGAATCAAATAAAACAGATTTAGAAAAATCGTTTAATTTTTTAATTACTTCTTTAGTTACTTCTGGACAACCTTTGTTAGCAAGCGTTCCTTTTACTTTTGGACATTTATCATCTTTGTCTAAAACACCGTCACCGTCAGTATCTGGCCATGGACAACCTGCATTTTCTTTTGGACCAGCAACAGTAGGACATTTGTCATCTTTATCTAAAACTCCATCGTTGTCTTTATCTTCCCATGGACATCCGTTATTAGCAGCTGGACCAGCAACATCCGGACATTTATCATCTTTGTCTAAAACTCCGTCATTATCTCTGTCTCCCCATGGACATCCTTTATTTTCTACAGGACCAGCAACCGTAGGACATTCGTCATCTTTATCTAAAATACCGTCTCCATCCTGATCTTTATCTTCTGCCTTTTTTTGATAAATTGGAATCTTAATTCCTAAATGAATATCAGCAGATTTTGAACTTTTCGAAATAGCATTAGAAAGAATTGAACCAGACCCTATGAAGAAAACTCCTGTTCTTAAACCTAATCCTACCTGTGCTTGTTTGCTATAATCCATGTAAGAAACCGGAATATAAGCAGAAAACCATTTTGATTCGTAACGAGGAGTCAAACTCACACGATTAGCAATACTACTTTGGTTTAATTTTGTTTTGCTTACAATTCCTAAATCACCATTAGCATTCAAATAGAATTTATTGTGAATATTCCAATCGATATCAGCATGTAAAGCAGTTGGTAAATGAGATCTTACTGCTCCGTTTAAAACTGTAAAGTTGTAATTATTTTCTAAGAACTCATCGAAATTATCAGCATTATCATAATCGTCCTGACTGATTATTTGATTTAAATCATAATTTCTACGAATACCTTTATTATATTTCATAGAACCTAAATCAGTAACAGAAACGCCAACACGTAATTTATATTTGTTTACTTCTTTTAGATCATTAATATCGGCTCTATCAGCACTATATTCTGGTCTCCATTCGTAAGTTAAACCTAAATCAACTCCAAAACCTCTTGATTTTGAATCAAAATCTAAATCTGAATTAGCTGCAAAATCCTGGCTTGAACCATAAATTGCAGAACCTTGAGTTTCATAAGTACTTAATTGAGGTAAAATATTATCATTAAATTCTAACTTTACATCATTCCCTTGAATATGGTAATTAGCTACTCCTTGTAAATACTTAGCAGTAATACCTCCTTTTAAGAAATGCTCACCTCTTTGAAATAAAACTGCCGCATAAGAAATCCCAAATTCACCCCAGGAATTTCCTACTCCATTAAAACTTCCTACTGTAGCTTCAGGAAAACTAGTTTTATTATCTTTTGTTACGTCATTAATTACTTGTCCGTTAACACCAACAACATTAACAAAAGCTCTTGCTCGTGTATAAACTGCTAATGAATGCTTTGGAGCAATATTAAACATTACAGATGGTCCCATTACATCTGCATTAAAAGCCGCATTATTAGCATTACTAAAACTCTTTTTAGCTTCTAGATCAAAATCATAACCATCTTTGAAAACATCAAAAATCTTAACTCCGTAAGCATCATTAGCTACTGATGAACTTATAGAGAACAAATTAATATCTGTTTTAAAACGAGAATCTACAATAGACGAAGGGTTAAACAATACACCCTGAACACCTGCATAGTTATCATGATAATAACCTAAATAAGACTGAGCATTTGCTGTACAAAAACTTGCAAAAGCAAATAAGGAAAGGAAGACTCTTTTCTTCATAATTATTACTATTTAGTTAATAAATTGGAGGCAAAAAAAAAACACCTAATTTGATAACGCAAATTAAGTGCTTTTTCTTATTAATATCATTAATAATTTTGTGTTTTTCTTAACAAATGATTTTTAGTTAACGATTTAGAAAACCTCGCTAGCCTCTTTTAATTTTTCAGTATTGTTAACTAGCTGTAACTCATCTACAATCTTCTGAATATCACCATTCATGATATTTCCTAAATCGTATAATGTTAATCCAATTCTATGATCAGTTACACGTCCCTGAGCATAGTTATAGGTTCTAATTTTTGCCGAACGGTCTCCAGAACTTACCTGAGAAGTACGTTTTGAAGCATCTTCAGCTTCTTTTTTAGCTAATTCCATTTCGTATAAACGAGAACGTAATACACCTAAAGCTTTGTCTTTATTCTTATGTTGTGATTTTTGATCCTGACATTGAGCAACTAACCCCGTAGGAATATGCGTTAAACGCACTGCTGATTTAGTAGTATTTACTGATTGTCCTCCAGGTCCTGACGAACAGAAGAAATCTACACGCACATCATTCATATCAATTTGCACATCAAACTCTTCTGCTTCTGGCAATACCATTACAGTAGCTGCCGATGTGTGCACACGTCCTTGTGTTTCTGTTTGAGGAACACGCTGTACACGGTGAACTCCCGCTTCAAATTTTAAAGTTCCATAAACATCCTCACCTGTAACTTCAAAAATAATTTCTTTAAATCCTCCCGAAGTTCCTTCGTTCATATCCACAACAGATGTTCTCCAACCACGACCTTCACAATATTTAGTGTACATTCTAAATAAATCTCCTGCAAAAATACTTGCTTCATCTCCACCTGTTCCGGCACGAACTTCGACCATTACATTTTTAGCATCTTCCGGATCTTTAGGAATCAACATGAATTTAATTTCTTCTTCAAGAAGTGGCAATCTTTCCTTTGCTTCCTCAAGTTGCATCTTAGCCATTTCGGTCATATCTGCATCACTTCCATCAGCTATAATTTCATTAGCTTCATCAATATTAGCCATCAAAAGAACATATTCATCTCTTTTTTCAGCCAAAGCTTTTAGATCTTTATACTCTTTATTCAACTGTACATAACGTTTTTGATCGGCAATAACATCCGGTTGGATAATTAAATCCGAAATCTCGTCAAAACGTTGTTTCACTATCTGAAGTCTGTCTAACATAGTTGTAGTCCTTATAATTGGAGTGCAAAAATACAAAAAAGATTGCACATTTAAGAATCGATATTTTTAATTTTTTCAGGAGCTTTTTCCTGCTCTCCGCTCTATCTTTTTCTAGTCTCGTCCAAAAAAGACGAGACTAGAAAAAGGATGCCGCTTCGATCAGGGCTAGGCGTCTAATTCAGTGAAATTAATTCTCTTCTGAGATTTTGTTCACCATAAAAATCATAAGCCCTCCTAATAATGCCATAACAAGAAATGCCCATTTCATACTCAAAGCTTCCGAAATAAATCCCACCATAGGCGGTACTATTAAAAATCCAAGATACCCAATAGTAGATATCGAAGTCAATGCTGAACCACTACTTAAACCTTTTGATTTTCCTGCTATACTAAACACTAACGGAACTGTACAGGAAACACCTACTCCTATTAAAACAAATCCTAAAATTGTAGAAACTATAAAAGGTAATAAAAAGCAAATTAAGAACCCAACACTAATCATTACAGCACTATAAAACAGCATTTTTTTTACGCCATAACGCATCACAATATGATCTCCACAAAAACGACCTAAAGTAACCGCTGTCATAAAAAACACAAAAGCTGCTGTGGTCATCTTTTGAGGTGCATGTAAGACGTTTTGAAAATATATACCACTCCAGTCATACATAGTATTTTCACAAGCCATCGAAACAAAACAAATAATAGCAAACTTTACTAAATCTTTATCTGGTATAGAAAAAAACTTCCTCTTCTCTCTAGAAGGTTCACATACTAAAGTCATAGGATAAAAACAAGCTGTCACTGCTAACATAGCCACACTAACACCTAATAAATGCTGAGAAGGATCTATGTTTTGTGTTACCATAACATAACCTAAACCAGCTCCAGCAAAACCTGCCAAACTCCAAATAGCGTGAAAAGTGGTTATAATCGATTTTGAATACAAACGCTGCACTTCTAGCGAATGAGCATTCATAGACAAATTCATAACATTTCTTGAACCTCCAAAAATCAATAAAATAATCACTAATTGCCAAACATATGCAGCAAAACCCGGCAAAGCCAAAACAACATTAAACAAAATAGCACCTATTAACATACAATAACGACTGCTAAATAAATTCAACATTCTACCTGTAAATGGCATTGTCAACATTAAACCTATTGGAAAAGCAAATAAAATTGCTCCAAATTCAGCTTCAGTCAAATGTAATTGTGTTTTTATTGCAGGGATACGTGATGCCCAGGAAGAATACCCAAAACCTGAAACAAAGAAAAAGAAAGTTGTTGCCAGTCTGTAACCTTTTGGAGAATCACGCAAACTTTTTATATATTCTAATAACATTTATTTACCGTTTATAATTTGGAGTGCAAATTTAAACCTTTTATAGCGCTAACAAATGTTAAATATACCTAAATAATATTCTTAAAATTCAATTGGTATTTTTACTAATTTTACTGAAATTTTAATACAATATCAATTCTTTTTTTATGCAAAAAACAGCCTCATTTTTATTACTCCTTTTAATTGTTTCGGCTTGTCAAAAAAATAAAAATTCCGAAAAAGAATTAATTAAAAAAGCGGATTGGCTTATTGGAAATTGGGAAACCAAAACTAATATTGGAACGCTTTCTGAAAATTGGAAAAAAGTTAATGACAGCACTTTTAAAGCACAATCACTTTTCATAAAAGAGAAAGACACTATTCATAATGAAAGTATCCTCTTGCAACAAAAAGGAGAGTTTCTAACATACACCGCTACTATAAAAGGACAAAACGATGATAAACCAATTATTTTCCAATTAAAAGAAGATGTGGAAAATGAACTAATTTTTGAAAATCTAAAAAACGATTATCCTCAAAAAATTAGTTATAAAAAATCAGCAAATAATAGCTTAATCACTCAAATTTCCGGATTGCAATTAGGAAAACCAAGTGCCGAAAAATACATTATGATTAAAATAAAATAATTACAATAAACTTCCTTTTTTAAAGAGCTCGCCATAATAAGCGAGTTTTTTTATTTATAATCGAAACTCATTTAACAACATCAGTAACATTTTTAGCATTTAGAGAATAAATCCGTTATATTTACAAATCAACCTATTAACCTGAAATTATGAATAAACCAAAATCGTTATCATTTATTGCAACACTATTATTTTCGATAACAGCTGTAAATAATAGCTACTCACAAAATCCACTCAACTTTGGCAGTAATATACTAACTGCTGATCCATCAGCACATGTTTGGAAAGACGGTAAAATATACATCTATGCCTCTCATGATGAGGAATGCCAAAAAGACTTCTTTATGAAAGATTGGCACGCCTTTTCTTCTTCAGACTTAGTAAATTGGACTGATCACGGAGCTATATTTTCTGTTAAAGATTTAACTTGGGCTGATAATTTTGCTTGGGCTCCGGATTGTGCTTATAAAAATGGTAAATATTATTTCTGCTTTCCTGTAGGTACTGGATTTAAAGATCGGGTAAATCCAAAAAACAGCACAAAATGGATGGGAATTGGTATTGCTGTGAGCGATTCACCAACAGGGCCATTTAAAGATGCCATTGGAAAACCTTTATGGACAACACCTTATGCTAATGATCCTTGTCTTTTCATAGACGATGACGGTAAAGGTTACATTTATTTTAATGGTGGCGGTGATTATTTAGTAGCCGAAATGGCCAATGATTTACTTAGTGTAAAAGGAGATATGTACACAATGGATATGGGTGGCTACAAACCTAAAAGAGAAGGTCCATGGGTTTTTAAAAGAAATGGAATTTATTATTACACCATGCCCGAAGACAATAGAATTCTTACTTATTACACTGCAAAATCTCCTAAAGGACCATGGAAATACCAAGGAGTTATTATGGATGAAGAAGGAGAAAGCAACAATCATCACTCAATTGTTGAGTATAAAGGAAAATGGATACTATTTTATCATAGATGGGTCGAAAATAAATCGGAATGCGGAGAAAAACAACGCAAAACATGTGCAGAAAATCTCTATTTCAATGAAGACGGTACAATTCAAAAAATTACCAGAACTGACTTAGGAGTTGGAAATACATTCAAATAAAATTTAAATTATTATGGCGTTCCCCTTTGGGTCGGGCTTTCCGCTGCAAGTCCTCGCCTTGTTTAGCCTAAAAAGACTAAACAAGTCTGTGGGCTATCCGCTTCAATCCCTAACGCAAACACAACATTCCTAAATAATATCTTCATAAACCAAAAAACTCCAACTAGTTATAGTTGGAGTTTTTTGTGTTGTACTCAGAGCGGGACCTGTCACTTTTACACATCCGACGCTGCTGACGAATAGAGAGGTGTAGACTTCAGTGGTCTAGATAAACTGAAATTAAAAACAACAAAATCATAAAATGGCTTAGATTGTTTGAATTAGCCGTAAAAGAACTAAATTCGGATTTGGGTCGTGTACTCATCTCATATACCATTGTCCTCATCCACCTCCTCTCTCCAACCCCCTCCC
>NZ_JNCA01000025.1 GCF_000695795.1 Flavobacterium seoulense
TGCTGATATAGCTTTCTAAAGGTTATTTGATATAAAAAAAGAGCTCATTTATTATCGAATAAATGAGCTCTTTTTTTATGATTATTTCTGGATTAGAAAATTAATTTATATCCTGCAAAGAATAACATAATTGCTATGGCATTACGTAGGTACAGGTCTGGAATTTTTCCGCTCAGCATACTTCCTACAAAGATTCCGGGAAGTGATCCCATTAACAATTGACCTAATAAGGAGTAATCTAAATTTCCCATAGAAGCATGTCCTATTCCTGCAACAAGGGTTAAAGGAACGGCGTGAGCAATTTCAGTTCCTACTAATCGGGGAGTTGGTAAAAGAGGGTAAAGGAAAAATAAAGTTACTGTTCCTAATGCACCTGCTCCAATTGAAGTAAGGGTTACTGTTGCGCCTAATAAAATTCCAATGCCTATTGTAAGCATATTTTGAGTCGTACTCTCACTATGAAATTTATCACCAGCATGTTTCTTAGAAAATTTAGCAATTTTGTTTTTGAATAAAATAGCTATTGAGGTAAAAAGAAGTGCCCAACCCAAACTGGTTTTTATAACAGCATTGATTGTAGTGATATCAGTTTTAATATTATCAAGTATCCATAAGGTTACAGCTGCTGCCGGAAGACTTCCTAATGATAGCCAGCCTGTAATTTTCCAGTTGATGTTACTTTTTTTATTGTGAACAAATACACCTGCCATTTTTGTAAATGCAGCATATAATAAATCAGTTCCTACAGCAGTTGTTGGTGGGATGCCAAACCATAATAAAATAGGAGTCATTAAAGAGCCTCCGCCTACACCTGTTAATCCAACTACAAAACCTACTACCAAACCAGCAATTACCAGTCCTATTTGAAAATCCATATTTTAAAATTTTTGGCAAAAATAGAAACTATTTTATTATTATCCTATTGGATTAATAGAGTTTAATGGTTTTATTTTTATTAGAAGTTATGCTGTTTGATTTTGTCTATAATACAAAATTTTAATTGTAATCTTTTTCTAGGATATATAGTATTAGATAGTTAGATAGCTGTAAAAAAGCAAGATATTGTTTTTTTATTCTGTAAATATGTGGTAAATTTGCCGAGTAATCTAGTAAACCGATAGGGTAATAGATTTACAGTTGGTTTAAATCTAAAAAATATGGTAGAAAACACTAATGCAGTTAAGTTTAATTTCTCTTTGAATGGTCGTTTATTGGTAGTGGTACCATTAGTTTTATTGATAGGGTTAATAGTGATGCTGGTTTGTAATCATTATGATGAGTTTACATGGGATGGTTTTGTGTCGGGGTTTGATCAGGAATTAGTAGTGTTTTTTGCAATTGGTGTTTTTGCACAATTAGTAGATGGAACTTTAGGAATGGGTTATGGGGCGACATCTAGTTCTTTTTTATTGGCTTATGGAATTTCGCCGGCAATCAGCAGTACAGGAGTACATGTTGCAGAGATGTTTACTACAGGAGCCTCGGCAATTTCGCATCATAAATTTGGGAATATTAATAAAAAGTTGTTGAAGAATCTTTTAATTCCGGGAGTTATTGGTTCTATTACTGGAGCTTATTTGTTGTCAGATGTCATTGATGGCGATGTAATAAAGCCTTTTATAGCAGTTTATATGATGATTTTAGCGGTTGTTATCGTTATTAAAGCAACCAGAAAAAATATAACTAAAAAGAAGACGAAAAAATTAGGAATTCTAGCTATCTTTGGCGGTTTTATGGATTCTGTTGGCGGAGGCGGTTGGGGACCAATTGTTACATCAACTTTATTAGGGCGTGGAAGAAATCCTCGTTACACTATTGGGTCTGTAAATGCAGCTGAATTTGCAGTGTCATTTGCCAGTGGAATTACCTTTATGTTATTTGGAGGAATACAAGGTTGGCAGGTGATATTAGGATTAATATTAGGAGGTGTGATTGCAGCTCCTCTTGCAGCTTATTTAGTGAATAAAATTCAAAGAAAACCTATGATGATTGTTGTAGGGATTTTAATTATTGTTTTGAGTTTGAAAACACTTTCAAAATATTTTTAAATTATAAATATAATATGAGTACAGCTATAGTTCAAGCATTGTTAGAAAAAACTAAGGATTTATCTATTGAAGAGACTTTTGCTTTTTTAGCAAATGAATACAAGGATAAAGTAGTTTTTTCAACTTCTTTTGGACAAGAAGATCAGGTGATTACGGCAATGATTGCTAAAGCAGAAGCACCGATCACGATTTTCACCCTTGATACAGGGCGTCTTTTTCAGGAAACCTATGATGTTTTTCATAGAACACAAAAAAAATACAAATTACTTATCAAAGTTTATTTTCCGGAAGCTAAAGCAGTTGAAGAATTGCTGGAGAAAAAAGGACCAAATAGCTTTTTTGAGTCGGTTGAAAACAGAAAAGAATGTTGTTTTATTCGAAAAGTAGTGCCGCTTAAAAAAGCATTGGCAGGAAATAAAATCTGGATAACAGGTTTAAGAGCAGAACAATCAGAAAACAGAAGCGATTTGCATTTGTTTGAATATGATGCTAATTTTGACCTCGTAAAATTCAATCCATTATTAAAATGGACTTTAGAAGATGTTCAAAAATATATTGATGATAATAATGTGCCACAAAACAGTTTACATAAAAAAGGATTTGTAAGTATTGGTTGTGCGCCTTGTACCAGAGCAATTGTAGAAGGAGAAGATATTAGAGCAGGAAGATGGTATTGGGAACAAAGCCATAAAGAATGTGGATTACATGGAAAATAAAAGATAGAATTTTTATGTTTTATCGAATTAATAAATAAACAAATTACCAAATAATAATGAGTTCAGTTTTAAAAACAAATGCTTTAGAAAGCGAAGCGATTTACATTTTTAGAGAAGTTATTTCTCAATTTGAAAAGCCGGTGTTGCTTTTTTCAGGAGGAAAAGATTCAATTACCTTAGTGAGATTAGCACAAAAAGCTTTTTTTCCGGCTAAGATTCCTTTTCCATTGTTGCACGTAGACACAGGACATAACTTTCCTGAAACTATCGAATTTAGAGATAAATTAGTTAAAGAATTAGGATTAGAGTTAATCGTTCGTAATGTACAAGACGCTATTGATGAGGGGAAAGTTGTTGAAGAAACTGGTCGTTACGCAAGTAGAAACAGTTTACAAACTACAACACTTTTAGATGCTATTGAAGAATTTAAATTTGATGCTTGTATTGGTGGAGCACGTCGTGATGAAGAAAAAGCTAGAGCTAAAGAACGTATTTTCTCTGTTCGTGATGATTTTGGTCAATGGGATGAAAAAAACCAACGTCCGGAATTATTTGATTTATTAAATGGTAAAATTGAGTTAGGACAAAACGTACGTGTGTTTCCTATTTCAAACTGGACAGAATTAGATGTTTGGAGTTATATTGAACAAGAGCAAATTGAAATTCCATCTATTTACTTCTCTCACACTCGTAAAGTATTTGTAAGAGACGGAATGATTTGGTCTCACTCGCCATTTGTTTATCAGGATGAAGACGAGGAAATTGAAGAAAGAGTAGTTCGTTTTAGAACTGTTGGAGATATGAGTTGTACTGCTGCTGTTGAGTCTTATGCAGGAACTATTGCAGAAGTTGTTGGCGAAATCAGACAATCTACAATTTCTGAAAGAGGAGCTCGTATTGACGATAAACGTTCGGAAGCTGCAATGGAGAAAAGAAAACAACAAGGATACTTTTAAGAAGTTAGTAGTTAAGAGTCAGAAGTTAGAAGAATCAAAAAAACATACAGATTTAAGTTTCGAAAGAACCTGAAATTTTAAACCTGAAACAAAATATAAAATGGAAGTTTTAAAAATAGCAACGGCGGGGAGTGTAGATGACGGAAAGAGTACATTAATTGGAAGATTATTATACGATACACAATCGCTTACTACAGATAAATTAGAAGCAATTGAAAAAAGCAGTAAACAAAAAGGATATGATTATTTAGATTTCTCTTTGGCTACTGACGGATTAGTGGCAGAGAGAGAACAAGGAATCACTATTGATGTGGCTCACATTTATTTTTCTACAGCTAAGAAAAGTTACATCATTGCTGATACTCCTGGTCACGTAGAATATACCCGTAACATGGTTACTGGGGCTTCTACTTCACAAGTTTCAATCATTTTGATTGATGCTCGTAAAGGAGTAATTGAGCAAACATACCGTCACTTTTTTATCAATAATTTATTGAGAGTAAAAGATGTGATTGTTGCTGTAAACAAAATGGATTTAGTTGATTATTCAGAGGAAGTTTTCAATAAAATCAAAGCTGATTTTCAGGCATTGAATGCAAAAAGTTCTTATAAAGAGCAAAACGTAAGTTATATTCCTTTGAGTGCTTTAACTGGAGACAATGTGGTGGAAAGTTTAGGAAAAATGCCTTGGTACACAGGTCAAACTATCCTTCAGCATTTAGAAGAATTAGATTCGAAAGATGTTTATGATAACGGAAAAGCTCGTTTTCCTGTTCAAACAGTAATTCGTCCAAAAACTGAAGAATACCACGATTTTAGAGGATATGCAGGTAAATTATACGGAAATAATATTAAGGTAGGAGATGCTGTTACAGTTTTACCTTCTTTAACAGAATCTAAAGTAACTAATATTCATTTCTTTGATAAACAATTTGATGAAGCAGTTGCAGGTTCGTCTATTACAATTGAGTTGGAAAATGACATCAATGTAACCAGAGGTGATATGATTGTAAAATCGAATGAATTGCCTAAAGTTGAAAAAGAGATTACTACTACAGTTTGCTGGATGGATAGCAAAAAATTAGTAGCAGGAACTAAATATTTAGTGCAACACAATACTAATAGAGTTTTAGCAAAAGTGGATAGCATTAAAAATGTTATTGCAACTGATTATTCAGGAGAAACTCCGGCAACTCAATTAGGGATTAACGAAATTGGTGAAGTAAATATCAAATTAAGCAAAGCGTTATATTTTGATGCTTACGATGATAATAAATCAAATGGAGCTTTTATTTTAATTGATCCATCAACAAACACAACAGCAGGAGTAGGATTTATTAGATAATCCTGTTTCGCTAAAGCAAACACACAACACACAAAGTAAAAAAGCTGTAAGCTGTAAGCTTAAAGCCCAAAGCCAAGAGAAATGGAAAGTTTTAGAACAGAAATAGAAAATCCGATTGTCCAAAAAGAGATTATCGATTTAGAGAAAAAAATACACGCATTCCGTGGAGGTAAAATTGATGACGAACGTTTTCGTAGTCTTCGTTTAGCTCGTGGTATCTATGGTCAGCGTCAGGAAGGCGTACAAATGATTCGTATTAAATTACCTTACGGAAAGGTAAGCAGTGAGCAATTAAGAAGAATAACTGATGTTTCAGAAAAATATTCTACAGGTCGTTTGCACATTACTACGCGTCAGGATATTCAAATTCACTATGTGAGTTTAGACAGAACTCCTGAACTTTGGGCAGATTTGGCTAAAGATGATATCACTTTAAGAGAAGCTTGTGGAAATACCGTTCGTAATATTACAGGAAGTGAATTAGCAGGAGTTGATGTTGATGAGCCATTTGATGTAACTCCTTATGCTCACGCATTGTTCCAATATTTGTTGCGTAACCCAATTTGTCAGGAAATGGGACGTAAATTTAAAATCTCATTCTCTTCATCTGATAAGGATACGGCTTTGAGTTATTTACATGATTTAGGATTTATTCCTAAAATTGTAAATGGACAAAAAGGATTCAAAGTAATGTTAGGTGGAGGATTAGGTTCTCAGCCTTCTCACGCTGAATTACTTTCGGAATTTATTCCTGTAAACCAAATTATTCCAACTGCCGAAGGTGTAATTCGTGTTTTTGACCGTCATGGGGAAAGAGCAAAACGTTTAAAAGCACGTTTGAAATTCTTAATCAAAGATTTAGGTCGTGACGAATTTTTACGTTTAGTTGACGAAGAGAAAAAAGCATTGCCTTTTCACTCTTACGAAATAGATACAACTGCTTTTGAAGGACCTATTACTGAACCTTTATTAGAAGTACCAACAGTTACAATTGAAGATGTTGCAGCTTATGAAGCCTGGAAAAAATCAAATGTAATTGCTCAAAAACAAGCGGGTTATGTAGCTATTGGGGTAAAAGTACTTTTAGGAGATTTTTATATCGATAAAGCAAGGTTATTAGCTGATTTAATCAAAAACTACGGAGCAAATGAATTGCGTTTTTCATTACGTCAAAACATTGTAATCCGTAATATTAAAGAAGAGAATTTACCATTCTTCTATCAGGAATTAGCCAAATTAGATATGGTTAATTTAGGTTATGATACTGTTGGTGATATTACGGCTTGTCCGGGTACAGATACTTGTAACTTAGGTATTGCAAGTAGTACTGGTATTGCTGATGAATTAGAAAGAGTATTAAAAGCAGAGTTTCCACAATTTGCAAACAACAAAGAAATCACAATCAAAATTAGTGGTTGTATGAATGCTTGTGGACAACATAATATGGCCGAAATTGGTTTCCAGGGAATGTCAATAAATTCAGGGAAATTAGTAGCGCCAGCATTACAAGTATTGTTAGGTGGAGGAAATTTAGGAGATGGAAAAGGACGTTTTGCTGATAAAGTTATCAAAATTCCTAGCCGTCGTGGACCAGAAGCTTTACGTTTAATTTTAAATGATTTTGAAGCTAATGCTAACGGAGCTACATTTTTAGATTATTATGATGCAAACGGAGAGAAATATTTCTACGAATTCTTAAAACCTCTTGCGGATGTTACTAATCTTACCGAAGCTGATTTTGTTGACTGGGGTAATGCTGACAACTATGTAAAAGCGGTAGGTGTAGGAGAATGTGCTGGTGTTGTTATCGATTTAGTAGCTACATTATTGTATGAAGCTAAAGACAAATTAATAGTGGCTCAGGAATCTTTCGAAGAAGGAAAATGGTCTGATTCTATTTATCAGGCGTATGCAGGTTTTGTTAACGGAGCAAAAGCTTTATTATTGGCTGAAAAGCAAAAAACAAATACTCATGCCGGAATCATTGATTCATTCGATACAGTTTTCGTTGAAGGAAATAAAATTGAATTAGCAACTTCTTTTAGAGATTTAGTATACCAAATCAATAAAAATGAGCCTTCTGAAGCTTTTGCTAAACAATACATTCAGGAAGCAATTACTTTCTTCGAAAAATTAGAAGCATACAGAGAGCAGGATTTAGCTAAAGCATAAGCATAAAAAATGAGTGAAAATAACAACACAAATAGTATTGATTTACAGTCAGAAGCGCAGGAACGTAATGAATTGTATCCAATATTTTTAAAACTACATAATCTAAGTGTGCTTATTGTAGGCGGAGGAAATGTAGGTTTAGAAAAGTTATCTTTTTTACTCAAGTCAAGTCCTAATGCAAAAGTTGAGGTTGTTGCGCCACGTTTTATTGATGAATTAGTTGAATTAGCCGCAAAACATCCTGCTGTAAAATTGACTAAAAAAAGATTCAGAAAAAAAATGCTGAAAAAGCGTAATATGGTAATAGCCTGTACAGATGATTTGAAAGTAAATAAACGCGTATACGAATTGTCCCGAAAAAGATATTTGATATGCAATATTGCTGATACACCTGATTTATGCGATTATTATTTAGGAGGAATTGTGACAAAAGGAAACGTAAAGATTGCCATTTCGACTAATGGGAAATCACCTACAACAGCCAAACGCTTGAGAGAGTTTTTTGAGGAAGTAATACCGGAAGATATTAATCAAATGGTTCAAAACCTCAATGATTATCGAAATACTCTTAAAGGAGATTTTGAAGAAAAGGTTCAAAAAATGAATGAGATTACTCAATCATTAAAAAAATAAATAGAAAAGTGTAATTGTTAGAAAAACGATGACCGAAATCATGTAATACTTTTGATTTTTTTCGTTTCTTTGCAATTATTAAGAATGATTATAAATAAATTACAAAATGATAGAAACAGATATCCTTATAATAGGAGCCGGTCCAACTGGTTTATTTGCAGTTTTTGAAGCAGGTTTATTAAAATTAAAATGTCATATCCTTGATGCTTTACCGCAGCCAGGAGGTCAGCTTTCAGAATTATATCCTAAAAAACCAATTTATGATATTCCAGGTTTTCCAGAAGTATTAGCTGGAGATTTAGTACATGGATTGATGGAGCAAATTAAACAATTTGAACCAGGTTTTACATTAGGAGAGCGTGCTGAAACAATTGTTAAACAAGAAGACGGTAGTTTTATTGTAACTTCTAACGAAGGAACTGAATTTCATGCTAAAGTAATTGCTATTGCTGGTGGATTAGGAAGTTTTGAACCTAGAAAGCCTTTAATTGAGGATATCGAGTTTTACGAAAACAAAGGAGTAAAATACTTTATCAAAAACCCGGAAGACTTTAGAAATAAAAGAGTAGTTATTGCCGGAGGAGGAGATTCAGCATTAGACTGGAGTATCTTCTTGGCTGATGTTGCTTCAGAAGTAACTTTAGTTCACCGTCGTAACGAATTCCGTGGTGCTTTAGACTCAGTAGAAAAAGTACAGGAATTAAAAAATGCTGGAAAAATTCACTTAATTACTCCTGCTGAAGTAGTAGGTGTTAATGGAGCTGAGCATGTAGAATCTATTGATTTAGACGAAAACGGAGCGCACCGTAACATTCCTTGTGATTTCTTTATTCCACTTTTCGGATTAACGCCTAAATTAGGACCTATCGGAGACTGGGGATTAGAAATCGAGAAAAATGCAATCAAAGTAAATAACGCTTTAGATTACCAAACTAATATTCCTGGAATCTTCGCTATCGGAGATATTAATACGTATCCAGGTAAATTAAAGTTAATCCTTTGTGGATTCCACGAGGCGACTTTAATGTGTCAATCTGCTTACCAAATCATTAATCCAGGTAAAAAATATGTATTGAAATATACTACTGTTTCTGGAGTTGATGGATTTGACGGAACTCGTAAAGAAGCGCCAAAAGCGGTTGTAAAAGCAATTAACTAAAATAAAGTTATTAAGTTTCTAAGGTTCTGAGTTTCTAAGTTTGAAATTCAGAACCTTTTTTTTCTTAGAAACTTAGCGACTTAGTTGCTTAGCAACTTTAAAAAAACACTTGCAAGTGGTAAGGCTATTGCTTTACTTTGCATTTCCAAATTATAAAAATAAATAGGAGCAAAACACAGGGATTTTCAGTTAATATGGTTTCCTGCTGTTCGCTACTATCTATTGCATTTGCTTAGCGCAAATGCAATAGGATAACCGCTGCCATCAGGGCTAAAGAGCTTTGAATAGTGATTTTTTTGGAAAAATATAAAAACAAAAGCTTAGTGCCTTAGTGCCTTAGCGGCAAAAAAATAAGTTATGCCAAGCATTCAAGAAGAAATCAAAAAAAGAATACTCGTTCTCGATGGAGCAATGGGAACCATGTTGCAACGCTATAATTTTTCGGAAGAAGATTTTAGAGGCGAACGTTTCAAGGATTTTCCACATTCGCTAAAAGGAAATAACGATTTGTTGTCACTGACCCAACCTAAAGCCATTGCCGAAGTGCATGCTGCTTATTTTGACGCTGGTGCTGATATTGTAGAAACCAATACGTTCTCAGGAACGACAATTGGTATGGCCGATTATCATATGGAAGATTTGGTATACGAATTGAACTATGAGTCGGCAAAAATTGCCCGTCAGGTAGCCGATGAATTTACAGCCAAAAATCCGGAAAAACCTCGTTTTGTGGCGGGTTCAATTGGGCCAACAAACCGTACAGCGAGTATGTCACCTGATGTGAATGATCCGGGATACAGAGCCGTAACTTTTGATGATTTACGCATTGCTTACAAGGAGCAGGTAGAAGCTTTAATGGATGGAGGATGTGATTTACTTTTAGTAGAAACAATTTTTGATACGTTGAATGCAAAAGCAGCACTTTTTGCTATAGAAGAAGTAAAAGACGAACGCAATATTGATATTCCTATCATGGTTTCGGGAACTATTACTGATGCTTCAGGAAGAACACTTTCGGGACAAACGGTAGAAGCATTCCTGATTTCAGTATCTCATATTCCGTTGTTGAGTGTAGGTTTCAATTGTGCTTTGGGTGCCGATTTGTTGAAACCTTATTTACAAACATTATCACACAATACATCATTTAATGTTTCGGCGCATCCTAATGCAGGATTGCCTAATGCTTTTGGAGAATACGATGAAACGCCAGCGCAAACTCAGGCTTTAATTCGTGAATATTTAGAAGATAATTTAGTAAATATTATTGGTGGTTGTTGCGGTACAACTCCGGATCACATCCGATTGATTGCTGAGGCCGCAGCAGAATATAAACCGAGAGTATCGACGGCTAGTTTATAGTCGTTAAATAAATATCAATAATATGAGAAAGTTTATTTTTTTAGTTTCCGTTTGTATGTTTTTTTCTTGTTCGGGTTTGATGGCACAAACGCAGATGGAAATGAATGCAAAAGCTCAAAAAGAGTATCAAAAAGCAGATGCTGAATTGAATAAAGTATATCAGAAATTGATGAAAATTTTGAGTAAAGAAGATAAGAAATTATTAATTACTGCTCAAAAAGATTGGTTGAAATTTAGAGACTCACATTGTAAATTTGAATCACAACAATATGATGGCGGAAGTATTCAGCCATTAATTATAGCAACTTGTTTGAGTCAGCAAACTACAAAGAGAGTAAATGATTTGAAGGCGAGTTTGAAAGAAAGAAGTTCAAGATAATGTTTTTTAAGAGGGAAATCTTAAAAAGCATTTTCAAAATAAAATCTTTAGAAAATAGACCTACAAGGTTTTTAGAAACCTCGCAGGAACTAAATAAATAAAAAATAACTCAGTATCTAAGCAACTTAGAAACTCAGTAACTTAAAAGAAAATGGCAGAAGTAGAAGCAAGAAGGAATTTAGTTTTATCGGGATTAGAACCTTTGATTATTACGCCCGAAAGCGTTTTTGTAAACGTTGGGGAGCGTACGAATGTTACAGGTTCCAGAAAATTTCTTCGATTGATTAAAGAGGAGAAATACGATGAAGCGCTTAGTATTGCTAAAGAGCAGGTAGAAGGAGGAGCGCAAATCATCGATATTAATATGGATGAGGGAATGCTTGATGGTGAGTATGCTATGGTAAAATTCCTGAATTTGATTGCTGCCGAACCGGATATTGCCCGTGTGCCTATTATGATTGATAGTTCGAAATGGCATATTATCGAAGCTGGATTGAAAGTGGTTCAGGGAAAATGTGTGGTAAATTCGATTTCGTTAAAAGAAGGTGAAGAACAATTTATTCATCATGCTAAACTAATCAAACGTTACGGAGCTGCGGCTATCGTAATGGCTTTTGATGAAGTAGGACAGGCCGATAATTATGACCGAAGAGTCGAAATTTGCCAGCGTTCGTATGATATTTTGGTTAATAAAGTTGGTTTTCCTCCGCAGGATATTATTTTCGATTTGAATATTTTCCCGGTTGCAACCGGAATGGAAGAGCACCGATTAAATGCCTTGGATTTCTTTAGAGGAACGAAATGGGTTCGTGAAAATTTACCGCACGCACATATTAGTGGTGGGGTGAGTAACGTTTCTTTCTCTTTCCGTGGAAATGATGTAGTAAGAGAGGCGATGCATTCGGTTTTCCTGTATCATGCAATTAAAGAGGGAATGACAATGGGTATTGTAAACCCGGAAATGTTAACCATTTATGATGATATCCCAAAGGATTTATTAGAATATGTTGAAGATGTAATTTTAGATAGAAGAGACGATGCAACGGAGCGTTTACTGGATTTTGCCGAAAGCGTAAAAGGAGAAGGTAAAACCAATGAAAAAGCGGTTCAGGAATGGAGAAATGGAACTTTTCAGGAACGAATTACACATGCTTTAGTAAAAGGAATTGACCAGTTTATCGAAGAAGACGTTGAGGAGGCAAGATTGGCAGCTACAAAACCTATCGAAGTTATCGAAATCAACTTGATGGCGGGAATGAATGTAGTAGGAGATTTATTTGGTAGCGGGAAAATGTTCTTGCCGCAGGTAGTAAAATCAGCACGTGTAATGAAAAAAGCGGTGGCTTATTTATTACCATTTATTGAAGCTTCAAAACAAGCTGGAGACAAAGAAGGTAACGGAAAAATATTGATGGCAACCGTAAAAGGAGATGTTCATGATATTGGAAAAAATATTGTTTCGGTAGTATTGGCTTGTAATAATTATGAGATTATCGATTTAGGGGTAATGGTTGCTCCTGAGAAAATTATTGCGGCTGCCATAGAACATGATGTAGATATTATTGGATTAAGCGGTTTAATTACACCTTCGCTGGATGAAATGGTATTTTTAGCCAAAGAATTAGATAAGCGAGACATGCAAATTCCAGTAATGATTGGTGGGGCAACCACTTCGCGTGCACATACTGCTGTGAAAATTGCGCCGCAATATCGTGCTACAGCAATTCACGTAAATGATGCGTCAAGAGCTGTAACTGTGGCTGGAAATTTATTAGATCAAAATAAAGAGTCTTATATGAACGGTATTCGTGAAGAATACGATGCTTTTAGAGAAACGTTTTTAAATCGTTCGAGAGATAAAAATTTCTTATCGATTGAAGACGCCCGTAAAAATAAATTGCAATTGGACTGGAACGAATTTACTCCTGTGAAACCAAATGTAATTGGTGAGCAGGTAGTCGAAGTAGATTTGGATGTTTTAGTCCCTTATATCGACTGGACTCCGTTTTTTCAAACTTGGGAATTGTACGGAAAATATCCGGCTATTTTGACCGATGAGGTTGTTGGTGAACAGGCAACTTCTGTATTTGCAGATGCTCAGGCGATGTTGGAAGTAATTTTAAAAGAAAAGAAATTTTCAGCTAAAGGAATTTACGGAATTTTCCCTGCTAACCAAATCAATGATGACGACATTGAATTGACAGACGAAAACGGAAAACCGTTGCAAACGTTCCTGACTTTGCGTCAGCAGTCGCAGAAAACTAAAGGAGCTCCAAATATTGCTCTTGCCGATTTTATTGCGCCAAAAGAATCCGGAAAAGTGGATTATATGGGGGCTTTTTGTGTAACAACAGGTTTTGGTGTTGACGAATGGGCAGCTGAATTCGAAAAAGATTTGGATGATTATAATTCGATTATGGTAAAAGCCTTAGCCGATCGTTTTGCTGAAGCTTTCGCTGAATATTTGCATGAAAGAATTCGTAAAGAAATTTGGGGTTATGCAGCAGATGAATCATTATCGAATGCTGAATTGATTAAAGAAACGTATAAAGGAATTCGTCCGGCGCCAGGTTATCCGGCTTGTCCTGATCATTTAGAAAAACCAACGATTTGGAAATTACTGAATGTTGAGAAGGAAATAGGTGTGACTTTGACTGAAAGTATGGCAATGTGGCCGGCGGCTTCGGTATCAGGTTATTATTTTGGAAATCCTGAAAGTAGGTATTTCGGATTAGGGAAAATAAAAGAAGATCAGGTGATTGATTATGCCAAACGTAGAAGTATTTCGACTGATTTGGCAATGAAATGGTTGGGACCTAACATAGCAGATTAAAAAGATAGTTTATGGTTGTTGGTTTGTCGTATGGTTTTAAACCAGAACGAAAAACAACAAACAATAAACAACAAACAACAAAGATGAAAGTAACACAGCATATAGAAAACGCAAAAGGAAAACCATTGTTTTCCTTCGAAATTGTTCCGCCTCAAAAAGGGAGTAATATTAAAGACTTGTATGAAAATATAGATCCTTTGATGGATTTTAAGCCGCCATTTATAGATGTAACTACTTCGAGAGAAGAGTATGTGTATATTGAAAAAGATGGGCTTTTTGACCGTCGCATTACACGTATGCGTCCGGGTACAGTTGGGATTTGCGCTTCTATTCAGCATAAATACGGAGTAGATGCTATTCCGCATGTATTGTGTGGCGGATTTACTAAAGAAGAAACCGAATACTTATTGGTGGATTGTCATTATTTAGGAATTGAAAATTTAGTAGCACTTCGTGGTGATCCTATGAAAGGTGAAAAATATTTCGAGCCAATGAAAGGTGGAAATACTTATGCTGTAGATTTGGTTAGACAGATCAAGGCTATGAATTCTGGTAAGTTTTTACATGGTGAATTACCAATAACGAATGCGCCTGATTTTTGTGTAGGTGTAGCTGGATATCCTGAAAAACATATTGAAGCTCCAAGTCTTGAAGCCGATTTGAAACGATTAAAAGAAAAAGTAGATGCTGGGGCAGATTATATTGTAACCCAAATGTTTTTTGATAATCAGCGTTATTTCAAGTTTGTAGAAGCCGCCCGAGCAATTGGAATTACAGTGCCAATTATTCCTGGGATTAAACCAGTCGCTGTGAAACGTCATTTACAGTTATTACCACAGGTTTTTTGGTTAGATATGCCGGAAAGTTTAATTAATGAAATTGAAAATGCTAAGGATAATGCAGCAGTTCGTCAGATAGGAGTAGAATTTGCTGTTCAGCAATCTAAGGAGTTGATGGAATTTGGGGTGCCTTGTTTGCATTATTATTCGATGGGAAAATCAGATAATATCCATCAAATAGCAAGTCAGTTGTTTTAGAACTTTAATAGTATTATGTTGAAGTTTTGTTAAAATTATAAAGTCTTTAAAATTTATAAATATGAAGCTAAAATTAACATTGTTATTTGTTGTATTTACAACTTTGGTGTTTTCGCAAACTGATGATTTACATAAAATATCTTTAAAAGATAAAAAAGATGTTGCTTTAGATTATGCTTTTTCTGTAGAGAATGTAATCGATGGACGTCAATTTAAACATAATATAGGAACAGTTCAAAAAGGAGCGTTTAACAGAAAAGTTTTAGCCGATTTTGAAACTTCTTTGCCAGAGGAATTTTTAAGTTATTTTGCTGTAATTTGCCCTAAGAAAGATAATAAACCTGCAATAGTTGTAAGGATAAACGATTTATATGTTTCAGAACTTACTCGTGCTTTTTCAGAAACGGGTTACGCTACAGTAGTGATTGATGTAATAGAAATAAAAAATGGAGTGAGTTATGTAGTTGGAACCTATACTGCTTCTACAGAAAGTAATGGTGTGGATGTTACTAACAAGCATGATGAAAGATTAAAATCAGTTATTCAACAATGTCTTAATGACTATGTTAAAACAAGCGAAAAAGACAAAACGAATATAGTTTATGATTCAGCTTTAATTACTACAGTGAATGAAAAGACTTTTAGTGTTCCCAAAAAGGGAGTCTATTTATCTTATTCAGATGTTTTTAATGATAAACCTATAAGTGATAATAACTTTGAAATTTCTAATAAAAATGATAAGTTTTATTTGATAAATAAAAAGTCTAATGAGAAAGAGTTGAATTATTATGGATTCAGTGATGGTGACGTATTTTATATTAACGTTTCAAAATATGCAAACTCAAAATATTATGCTAAAACGGAAATTATTGCAGATAAATATTTTATTGAAAATGTTGTTTATAATCAAGCCAATGCGAATGCTATGGCAGCAATGTTTGGATTAGTTGGAGCATTAATTGCAACTTCTGATACTTCTGTGCCAATGTTAATAGATTGTAATACTGGACAGCCTTCTTTTTTATCTAAAAGTGAAATAAAAATTATGTTAGGACGTTATCCGGAACTTTTAAAAGAGTATAAGAAAAGTGATAAAACTAATTCTGATATAAAAAATATCTTGACTAAATATTATAAAGAGACTAAATCTTTATAAAACAAAAAAAGCATCGTCTCTACTGAAACGATGCTTTTTTTGTTTAATTTATAAAACCAACTTTTTAAAAACCATTAATTGAGATCGGTAAAGTAAAAAGACTTCTAACTTGCATTCCTTTTTGTTGGCCCGGAATCCATTTTGGAGATAGTTTTAAAACCCGAATAGCCTCTTCGCTAGTACCAAAGCCTAAATCTCTTAACACTTTTATGTCGGTTAGGCTTCCATCTATTTCAACAATAAAAGTTACATATATTTTTCCTTTTATTTCTTTTGCTTCACGAGGGGTTATGTAATTTTTTGCAATGTATTTATGAAACTCTTTGATTCCTCCTGGGAAATCTGGTTTTACTTCTATTCCAGCTGAACTATAAAGAGAATTCTGATTGGGGTGTATTGTTTTTTCTTGTCCGTAGCCTAATTGTATTGAAAAGAACAAAACTGCAAGTAATAAAAAGTTTTTCATTTTTAAGAGGTTTTTAAAAAGGTTGATTTTTTTTTATAAATATATTCTTTGTTTTGAAATATTTATTACTTTATTAAAAACAAGTGTATTGTTTTTTGTACAGACTGAACACTAAAAACTAAATACTGAGAATTTATTTAGTGATTTCTCTAAAAACGGCTTCCAGATTTTTGTTCTTTTGGTTGAGTTGTAATGTTTTTAATCCATTTTCGGTAGCAAAATCAAAAACGGCTGGACGCATGTCTTTATCGGTTTTGAAAGTTAATTCCCAGGTCATATCATGGGTGTTTTTGTACGAAATAAGATTTTCAATTTTGGCTATAGACTGTTCTTCGATTTTATAATCAAATTCAACTTCGATAACTTGTTCTTTGTCGGTTGCAATTAGATTATCCAGTTTTTTATCGGTAACTATTTTTCCCTTATTAATGATAATTACGCGATCGCAAATGGCTTCTACTTCCTGCATAATGTGAGTAGAAAGGAAAACGGTTTTGTCTTTTCCTGCGTTTTTAATCACGTTGCGAATTTCTAATAATTGATTAGGGTCTAATCCTGTTGTGGGTTCGTCCAGAATTAATACGTCAGGATTGTGAAGTAAAGCATTAGCTAATCCTACACGCTGGCGATATCCTTTAGATAATTCTCCTATTTTTTTATGACTTTCGTTAGTCAAACCTGTTAATTGAATTACTTCTTCAATTCTAGATTTAGGTGCTTTGTAAACATCGGCATTAAAAGCCAGGTATTCTCTAACGTATAAATCCAGATATAACGGATTGTGTTCTGGCAAATAGCCAATAGAAAGCTGAACTGCTTTTGGATTAGTATTAACATCTTGTTGGTTAACCAGAGCGGTACCTTCATCGGCAGTAAGGTAAGTTGTCAATATTTTCATCAAGGTCGATTTTCCGGCTCCGTTAGGTCCCAGGAAACCTACAATTTCTCCTTTTTGTATAGAAAACGAAATGTTGTCCAATGCCTTTTGGTCACCATAACTTTTAGATATATTTTTTACTGCTATTGACATGTTCCTTTGTTATTTAGGGCAAAAATAAAGAGAAAAAGCGTTGCTTTATTTTTTTTATAAAAAAAACGAAATATTCTTTGTGTTGTTGGAAATAAGTTATATATTTGCCAGCGTTAAAAATAATAATTCATAGAGAATAATATTTATCAAAATGTCAAATAACCGTTTCTATTTTAGTACTTCTTTTTATTTCTTTAGCGAGAGATAAGGATTGTGCTATGGTAATTTGAGAATATAAGATAACAAATAAAACTAATATACAATCCTGATGAAAATCAGGATTTTTTTTTGAATAAATGGAAGCAAAAATTGCGATACAAGGTATAGTAGGTTCTTTTCATCATCAGGTGGCTCAGGAGTATTACGATCAGGATGTGGTTGTTGATGAGTGTTTGTCCTTTGATGAATTAGTAGATAGTCTTTTGTCAGGTAAATCAACTCAGGCAGTGATGGCTATTGAAAATTCTATTGCAGGACCAATTATTCCAAATTATGCCTTAATCGACAAGAATAATTTACATATTATAGGAGAGCATTACTTGAGAATTCATCAAAACCTGATGGCATTAAAAGGACAAAGTATCGCTGATATAAAAGAAGTGTATTCGCATCCAATGGCATTATTACAATGTATGGATTTCTTAAAGCAATATCCGCACATTAAATTAGTTGAAGATAAAGATACGGCTGAAACAGCCCGCAGAATCCAGGAAAATCAACTAAAAGGCGTTGCAGCAATTGCGAGTAAAACCGCAGCGAAGATGTATGATTTAGAAATTTTGGCTCCCGAAATTCAAACGATAAAAAATAACATGACTCGTTTTGTTATTATCAATAAAGAGAATTCGTTTGTTCCAGAAAACGAAATTAACAGAGCTTCAATGAAATTCGAATTGGATCATAAACGTGGAAGTTTAGCGGCAGTTTTGAATGTAATGAGTGATTGTAAAATGAATTTGACTAAAATTCAATCGTTGCCAAAAATTGAAACACCTTGGAAATATTCTTTTTTCGTAGATGTTACTTTCGAAAAATATGAAGATTACGCCAAAGCAAAATCGTTACTAGCTATTATGGCAGAATATTTTAAAGTTTTGGGAGAATATAGAAATACCAAACCTCTAATCAGTTTAGATTAAAAGGAAAAATAAAGCAGATTTTAAATTCGGGAATAGTTCAAAGTCAAAGAATAAAATGATTACAACAGCAAACAGATTAAATACAGTTGAGGAATACTACTTTTCATCAAAATTGAGAGAAGTGAGACAATTGGCATCAGAAGGAAAACCAATAATCAATATGGGAATTGGTAGTCCTGATTTGGCTCCATCACAAGCTGTTGTTGATGCTGTTGCCCTGGCTATGCAGGATCCTAATGCACATGGTTATCAAAGTTATCAGGGATTGCCTGAATTGAGAGCTAGCATGGCTGATTTTTACAAGAATAATTTTCAGGTAGCATTAAATCCAAATACAGAGATTTTGCCTTTGATGGGTTCGAAAGAAGGAATCATGCATATTTCATTGGCATTTTTGAATGAAGGAGATCAGGTTTTGATTCCTAATCCGGGATATCCTACCTATACTTCGGTAACTAATTTAGTGGGAGCTGAGGCTGTTTATTATGATTTGGCTGAAGTAAATAACTGGGAACCTGATTTTGAAGCTTTAGAAAAATTAGATTTATCAAGAGTAAAATTGATGTGGATAGGTTATCCACACATGCCTACAGGAGCCAGAGGAAGTTTAGAGCTATTTGAAAAGTTAGTGGCTTTCGCCAAAAAATATCAAATATTGTTAGTGAATGACAATCCGTACAGTTTTGTGTTGAATGACAATCCGATGAGTTTGTTGCAGGTTGAAGGAGCTAAAGATGTGGCTTTAGAATTGAACTCATTGAGTAAGACTTTTAATATGGCAGGATGGCGAGTAGGAATGGTTTCAGGAAATGCGGAGCTTATCGATGCTGTTTTAAGAGTAAAAAGTAATATGGATAGCGGAATGTTTTTTGGAATTCAAAAAGGAGCTATCGAAGCATTAAAAAGTGATCAGTCATGGTTTGATTCCATGAATGAAATATATAAAAAACGCCGCGTTTTAACAGAGCAATTAGCTGAAAAATTAGGTTGTAAAGTTTATAAAGAAGGAGTTGGTTTATTTGTTTGGGCAAAATTGCCTGAAGGAATAGCATCAGCAGAAAAGTTCATCGATCAGATTTTGCATGAAAAATATATTTTTATTGCGCCGGGAACTATTTTTGGTTCTAATGGCGAGGGATATATTCGATTTGCATTATGTGTAAAAGAACAAAAAGTACAGGAAGCAATAGATAGATTTTAGATTATAATTGTTATTGATTTTTTGTCATTGATATTGAAATTGAAGAAAATGAAAGTATTTGTAATAGGCATAGGTTTAATAGGTGGTTCGATGGTTTTAGACATCAAAGCGCTTTATCCGGAAGCTACTATTTACGGAATAGACAATAACGAAAAGCACTTGCAGCAAGCATTAGAGTTAGGAGTTATTGACATAGCAGCTACAATGGAAGATTTGCATGAAGCAGATTTTGTAATTGTATCGGTTCCTGTAAATGTTGCACTTGGTTTACTGCCTCAGGTATTGGATTTAGTTGGAGAGAATGCCATTGTTTTAGAAGTAGGTTCGACTAAGAATCCAATTTGCAAAGCGATAGCAAATCATCCAAAGAGAAGAAATTTTATTGCAACACATCCTATTGCAGGAACTGAATTTTCTGGACCTTTAGCAGCTTTGAGAAATTTGTTTAGAGATAAAACAAATATTATTTGCGAAGTAGAAAAAACGGCTTTCAAGTTACAGGAAAAAGCTTTGGAAGTGTTTAAAAGTTTAGGAATGCGCATTCGATACATGGATCCAAAATCGCATGATAAGCATATTGCTTATGTTTCACATTTATCGCATATCAGTTCGTTTATGTTAGGGAAAACGGTGATTAATAAAGAAAAACACGAGCAGGATATTTTTGATATGGCAGGTTCCGGTTTTGAAAGTACGGTGCGTTTAGCTAAAAGTTCACCTGCAATGTGGACGCCAATTTTTGAACAAAATAAAGCACAGGTATTAGAATCATTAGAAGAATATATTTCGAATCTGACTCAGTTTAGGGATTTATTAGTGCAAGATGATTACAATGCAATTTATGACGAAATGACGAGCGTGAACAAAATAAGAGAAATATTAAACGGAATAAGCGTTAAGAAATAGAGTAAAAAGAATAGATATACACAACACAAATTAAAAAAGAATAAATTTTAAAAGATGGAAAACAAGAAAGAAATGAGAAATTGGTTGGATGCATTCAAATTAGATCATCCATTTGTGATAGCAGGACCTTGTAGTGCTGAAACTGAAGAGCAAGTATTAAAAATTGCTCACGAATTGAAAAATTCAGATGTAAGCGTATTCAGAGCAGGAATTTGGAAACCAAGAACTCGTCCGGGAGGATTTGAAGGAATTGGAGAAATTGGATTAAAATGGTTGAAAAAAGCTAAAGAAGAAACAGGATTGTTGATGGGAACAGAGGTTGCTACTGCTGCTCACTGTAAATTAGCTTTAGAATATGATATCGATGTATTATGGGTTGGAGCTCGTACAACTGCAAATCCATTCGCAGTTCAGGAAATTGCTGATACATTAGCAGGAACAGATAAAATTGTTTTGGTTAAAAACCCGGTAAACCCTGATATGGCTTTATGGTTAGGTGGTGTGGAGCGTTTACACATGGCTGGAATCAAAAACTTAGGGGTTATCCATAGAGGTTTCTCTACTTATGAGAAAACGAAATACAGAAACATTCCAGAATGGCAAATTGCTATCGAATTACAAAATAAATTCCCTGATTTACCATTAATCATCGATCCATCTCACATTACAGGAAACCGTAACATGATTCAGGAAGTGACTCAGGAAGCTTTAGATTTGAATTATGATGGTATGATTATCGAAACGCATATTGATCCGGATAACGCTTGGTCTGATGCTGCTCAACAAGTTACTCCAGATACTTTGAAACAAATTCTTAAAGATTTGAAAGTGAGAAAGGTAAGTGGAGATACTGCTGATTTCGAACAAAAAATGACTAAATTAAGAGCTAATATCGATGTGTTAGACACTAACTTGTTAGAGCTTTTAGGAAAAAGAATGAAAGTTGCTGACGAAATTGGTCAGGTGAAAAAAGATAATAACGTAGCTGTATTGCAAAATTCTCGTTGGAATGAAATCCAGGAGAAAATGGTTGCTGAAGGAGCTAAAAAAGGATTGACAGAAGAATTTATCGTTAAATTATTCAAATCTATTCACCAGGAAAGTATTGAGCACCAAGAAAAAATTATCAACGGATAATTAATTTTTGATTATTATTTTATAAAAACCTACAAGTGATTGTAGGTTTTTTTATATCATTGCATTGTCAAAATAATTAGAAAATAACTATGAAAAAGATTTTACTAGTCGGTGCCTTGATTTTAGGTTTGAATGTTGCACATGCTCAGCTTGATGTGATTACAAAACATAATGGAGAAAATGTAAACGGAAAAGTTGTAAAACTTGAAGAATATACAATTATCTTTAAATATGACGGAGAGGATGCAGAGAATACTTTAAGTAAATATGCAGTTGAAAAAATTGTTTATGGGAAAAGTGGTCGAGTTGAGAATGTTACAGATAAAATAGAAGTTAAAGGAGAAGAAGATTGGGAGAAAGTAGTTATTTTAGAAGATAAAGGATATGCAGCTGGTCTTAAAAAAGGAGAAGAAGTTAGAGGTAAAACGGGTTTGATCAATTATCATACTGGAAATAGCGCAGATAAAAAGGCAGAAATGAAATTAAAGAAAGCAGCTGCAATTGTAGGTTGCCCTTTTATATTAATGACTGCAGACAAGACAACAGTTGGTTTTAATTCTAATCAATTAGGAGGGTCTCAAGCTATTAAAAAAGGTATTGGATATAAATACTAATTTGATTTTGTAAAATATATAAAGGTCCCTGTGCTTTTTGAGTGCAGGGATTTTTCCGTTTATTTTGAAAGACTTTTAAAATCGTTAGCCTACAATGATAAATCATTTTATCTTTGTAAGTTCTAGATTTAAAATCATAAATCTAAACTCGTTAATCTTCAATCATAAACCCTCTATGACAGGAATCGTTTATAAATCAACAGGAAGCTGGTACACGGTAAAATCCGAAGAAGGGAATTTTGTGGAGTGTAGAATCAAAGGAAAGTTTAGGATGAAAGGTATTAAAAGTACCAATCCTATTGCTGTGGGCGATCGTGTTGAATATGAATTAGAAGAGGCAAATAATCAAATTACGGGAGTAATTAATACTATTGAAGATAGGAAGAATTATATTGTTCGAAAATCGGTTAATCTGTCTAAGCAAACTCATATTATTGCTTCTAATATTGATATTGTTTTCTTGTTAGTGACGATTAATAATCCCCCTACCACTACAAGTTTTATAGATCGTTTTTTGGTAACCGCCGAAGCTTACGGAATCGAAGCTGTCTTGGTTTTTAATAAAATTGATACTTTTGATGAAGAGGCTTTAGATGAACAATTATTTCTACAATATACGTATGAAAATATTGGTTACCAGTGTTTAAGAGTTTCTGCTCAGGAGCATAAAGGTTTAGATAAATTGACTGCTTTGATGAAAGACAAGGTAAGTATGTTTTCGGGGCATTCCGGTGTTGGGAAATCTACTTTGGTGAATGCTATCGAACCAACTTTAAATCTGAAAACCAAACAAATTTCCGATTCACATTCGCAAGGACAGCACACCACTACTTTTGCTGAAATGTTTGATCTTTCTTTTGGTGCCAAAATTATTGATACGCCCGGAATTCGTGGTTTTGGAGTTGTAGATATGGAGAAAGAAGAAATTGGCGATTATTTTCCGGAATTTTTTAAGCTAAAAGAGAAATGCAAGTTCAATAATTGCCTGCATAAAGAAGAACCTAAATGTGCTGTAAAAGAAGCCTTGGAAAACGAAGAAATTGCCTGGTCGCGTTACAATAGTTATCTGAAATTATTAGAAGGTGATGACGAACATTATCGAACTGATATTTATGGTGAAGATAGAAAAGACAGCGATAAATCAAGAGGTTAATGAGAGTTGTAATCCAAAGAGTTTCCGAAGCATCGGTAACTATAGAAAATAAAATTTTTGCTTCAATTCAAAAAGGTTTATTAATTCTTGTAGGTATTGAAGATGCCGATACGCAGGAAGATATTAATTGGCTATGCCAAAAAATTGCAAAAATTCGCATTTTTGGAGATGAAAATGATATTATGAACTTATCTGTTCAGGATATTAACGGAGATATTGTTGTGGTGAGTCAGTTTACACTTCATGCTGCTACCAAAAAAGGAAACCGACCTTCTTATATAAAGGCTTCAAAGCCCGAAATTGCCATTCCGCTTTATGAGCAATTTATTCGAAAATTAGAATTAGAGATTGGTAAAAAAGTCCAAACGGGACAGTTTGGAGCTGATATGGAAGTAAGCTTAGTCAATGACGGTCCTGTTACCATTATTATTGATAGCAAGAACAAAGAATAATTGGTTTAAAGTTCTATTAACTACTGTGGGCTATACTTTTTTTGCTATATTTGGTTATATTACTTATGAATTATAAGTTAATGTAAATCAATACTGTTTTTGCTCCAAATAGTTTTGTGTTTATTCTTAGGATTATCGATATGGTAACTTAAAGAAATGCTTGTAAGAATTTTTAATCAATTAAATTTTTAAGATTTTGGCAAAAATAAATCACAATAATTATTTGGACGTTGTTGACAGCGTTTGGACTTCTGCAAAGCAAAAAGGAATTATGCATATTAACTCTGAAGAACAGAGTTTTAATGGTGAAAAATTCACAATTAAAGGAAGAGACTTAATTAATTTTGGTACTTGCGGCTATTTAGGTTTAGAAACTCACCCTGATTTAATCGCTCATTCAATAGAGTTAACTAAAAAATTCGGAACTCAATTGTCTATGTCAAGAGCATATATCCGGCCTACATACATTCAGGAATTAGAGGAATTGATGTCGCAAATATTTGATGGCAATAAGGTAATTTGTTATACATCTACTTCAAATGCACATATCTCAGTTATAGCTACAATTATTAAATCAGACGATTTAATAATACTTGATCAACAAGTACATTTTAGTGTTCAGTTTCCTTGTAAAAATACAAAGTTGCAAGGAACTGAAGTAAAAATGGTACGGCACTCTAATTATGAAATGTTAGAGGAAATGATTAAGGAAAACTACAATAAATACAAGCGTATTTGGTATATGGCCGATGGAGTTTATTCCATGCATGGTGATTTGCCTGATACAGTTATTTTAAAAAACTTATTAGATAAATACCCAAAACTACATTTGTATTTTGATGATGCGCATGGAATGGGTTGGGATGGAAAAAATGGTGCTGGCTATATTTATGATCGATTAGGAGTTAGTGAACGTATTGTTATAATATCAACATTAGCTAAAGGTTTTGGCTGTGTAGGAGGAACTGCTATTTTTTCGGATCCTGAAATGTATCGAAGAACTGATATTTTTGGAGGACCGCTTAGTTATTCTCATCCATTGTCTCCGGCAAATGTAGGTGCTGCAATAGCTTCTGCAAAAATTCATCTTTCAAAAGATATTTATAACTATCAATCTGAATTAAAAGAATTGATGCAGTATATGAATAGGAGATTGAAAGAAAAAAATCTTACCAATATTTCATCGCCTGATTCTCCTATTTATTTCATTGGTAGTGGTTTAAATAAAGTAACACGCAATTTTGTGCATCGTGTTCTACGAGAAGGAATTTATGTGAACACGGCAACATTCCCAGTTGTTCCTAATGATAGATCAGGTTTACGATTCACATTAACCAGACATAATACTAAAGCCGATATTGATTTATTGACTGATGTTATGGCTTATCATTTGCCTAAAGCAATTGAGGAAGAAGGAGATAATATTGAAAGAGTGTACGGAGAATTTGGTTGCTATTTGCCAAAAAATGAAAATAATTTAGCAGTCAATCTGATAAATAATTCGAATTTGATTATTGAAGAATACACAACGATTCATGATGTCAATGCTGAAGAATGGGATTTTATGTTTAAAGATAGAGGAAATATTACTCATTTAGCCATGCAGGCTATGGAAGAAATATTTTCGAATAATGAAAAGCTAGAAGAAAACTGGAGTTTTCATTATATTATAATTAAGGATAAAGAAGGAAAATTAGTTTTGTCTACCTTTTTCACAGGAGCTATCTATAAAGATGATATTGTTTCTCCCGAAAATGTCTCAAAACAAATTGAAGAAGCGCGTAAAAATGATCCTTATTATTTGTGTTCAAAAACATTAGCAATGGGATCTTTATTTTGTGAGGGAGATTTAATTTATCAAGATACAGAACATCCTGAATGGAGAAAATCGATTAATCATTTATTTGATTTTGTTTCAAAAGTAAAAAAAGAGATTGACGCAACGGTAGTTATTTTTAGAGATTTTGAAGAAGATAGTCCTTTAAATCAAATTATAGAAGAGGAAGGTTTTGCTAAAATGCGAATGCCCAATACTAATATTGTCAGTCATCCAAAATGGGATACAAAAGAAGAATTATTAGCTCTTTTAAATTCAAAAAATAGTATAAGTAACATTAAACGCTATGTTTTTAAATATGAAGATCAGTTTAATGTAACTATTAAAAAAACACTGACAGAAGATGAGGCTGAAAAGCATTATCAGTTATTTTTAAACATCAAAAAAGCGAATCATGCATTTAACTTTTTTGCTTATCCTGAAAAAACGGCCAAAATTTTATCTAAATATGATAACTGGGAATTTATAGAATTTCGACTTAAAGACTCTGATGAATTAATTGGGTGTATTTGGTTTTTTATTGGAGATAATCATGCGAGTCCTCTTATTGTGGGTTTAAATTATGATTATGTTATATCACATCATCTGTATAAACAAGTTATGTATTATATGGTAAAAAGAGGTAATGATTTAGGAAAAGCAAAAACTTATTTAGGTTTAACTTCTGATTATGAAAAGAAAAAATATGGTGCAAAATCAATAGCTCTGTTTGGTTACATCAAAGTTGATAATATGTATAATTTAGATTTATTATCTTCGTTGAGCAATTGAAAATTAATTGTTATAATTTTCCCAAATTATGCTTAATTAGATATTCAAAAAAAAAGTTGGCTTACGATAAAATGTTTATTGTTTTAAAAACATAAAATAATGATTACGAAAGAAAAAGAAAATGATTTTATTAAATTTTGGATAGAGGACGGTATTATGTATTCTCAATTTAAAAAGCCAGTCATTATGGATATAGAAAAAATTAAAGCACTAATTGATTTACGTCATGAAATTTCAAATGGCGAAAAACAATATTGGTGTTATGATTTTGATGGAATTAAATCGTATGATAAAGATGCACGTGATTATGCCGAAATTCATGGTCAGGAATATTTATATGCATGTGCGGCCATATTTAATTCTCATATTACAAAATTTACTCTTAATACATTTATGATACTGAAAACTCCTCTAATTCCTTTAAAAGGTTTTACTAAAAAAGATGCAGCTGCTAATTGGTTGAAAGAGTTAAAAAAGGAAAACGAAAAGTTTTAATTTTTTTGTATTAATGTTCTAGTTAAAAGGATAATTATTTCTTTTAAGTTTTTTATTGAAATAAAATTAAGTTGTTGGTTGTCAGTTTTTGATAAAAAAAATTAGTAGAAAAAAGTATCTTTTTAAGATTTAATAATACTATTGAGTACTAGATTTAAAAGATATTTCTTATATTTATTCCCTGATAAGTAATAATTGTTTTACTTTTTCGTTAGAATGTGAAAAATAATTAATTACACTATACATTCCAATATAAACAAGTATGTCTAAATTAGAAAAAATATTAGCCTTAGTGCGCTCCATAAACGAAGATGAGTTTCAGGAGCAACTCACTCATGGAGATAGTTTAGATGATGTTTATGAGGAATTATTATTTTTAGCAGAAAAAATTGAATCTAAGAAAAAAAGAACTGCTGTTATCGTTGATCATATATCTAATTGTTTTGCAGGTGATTTTTTTAATTATTTACCAATTTCAGATGCACATGACGAATTAGATGTTTTCTGCATGGGTTTTAATACTTATATTGAAGAGTTAAAATCGGCAATGGTTTCTAAGAAATTAGTAGAAACTATAAATGAAAAACTAGTCGAAGAAAAAGAACGTACAGAAGAATTGACAATTTCCAGAGATCAGTTTCTGTCAAATGTAAGCCATGAAATTCGCACTCCGCTTAATGGAGTTATAGGTTTTACTGATTTGTTGTTAAAAAATGCCACATTAGGACCAGAAGAAAAGAGCCAATTAGAATACATCAAAATGTCTGGTGATATTTTGTTAGTTATTATTAATGATATCTTGGATTTGGCTAAAATGGAATCTAAACAGGTTGAGTTTTTAAATAAACCTTTCAACTTGAATCAGCTTACACGATTAGTACATGATACTTTTTCGTTAAAAGCAGCGGAAAAAGAAATAGATTTTAAAATTTCTATTGACGAAGAATTACCAGCTATTTTAAATGGTGATTCGGTTAGAGTTACTCAAATCCTATTTAATTTAATCAATAATGCTATTAAGTTTACGCCTGTAAACGGAAAGATTAAATTAAAACTTCAGTTTCAGGATGAAGAAGATGATTTTTACATTGTTAGAATTGTTGTAAAAGATACCGGAATTGGGATTCCTGCGGATAAATTACATGATATTTTTACTCCCTTTATTCAGCTTGGTAACAACTCAGGAGCAGGTCTAGGATTGACAATTATCAAGAAAATTATCGATATGATGAAAGGAGATATTCAGGTCGAGAGTAAAGTAGGAGTCGGAACTAAATTTACAGTAACGCTCCCGTTTCCTAAAACGGATTATTTTTCTGACTCAAAATTATTACTAAATAAGGATAAATCTGTTCTAGCTCCAGTTGATAAAGATAAAAAAATTAAAATCTTATTAGCAGAGGATAATCGAATTAATCAAATTCTGGTGCAAAAAGTACTGTCAAAATTTAATATGGAATGTATAGCTGTAGCTAATGGTCAACAGGCTATTGATGCAATTACTCATGAAGATTTTGATTTGATTTTAATGGATTTGATGATGCCGGTTATGAATGGTTACGAAGCTACTTCGGCTATTCGTAATATGAGAAGTCATGCTAAAAAAAATGTTCCAATTGTGGCATTGTCTGCAGTAGTAACTTCTTCGGTTACTGAGGCATGCAAAGCAGTTGGTATTAATAAATACATTTCTAAACCCTTCGACTCCGAAGAATTATATAATGTTATAATAGAGATGCTTGAAAAAGAATAATTTGCTTTTCTTTGTAGATTCTAATTTAATTACAAAGAATAATGAATCTAAAAAACGCCCAATTAGACGTAGATACCTGGATTAAAGAACACGGTGTTCGTTATTTTAATGAGTTGACTAATATGGCTCAGCTTACAGAAGAAGTAGGTGAAGTAGCCCGAATTATAGCTCGTCGTTACGGAGAACAATCAGAAAAAGAAAGTGATAAAAACAAAGATCTTGGCGAAGAATTAGCCGATGTAGTTTTTGTGGTTTTATGTTTAGCTAATCAAACAGGAATTGATTTGCAGGCTGCTTTTGATAAAAAAATGGATTTAAAGTCTGTTCGCGATAAAGACCGTCATAAAAACAACGAAAAGTTAAAATAATTGTGAGTTCTGAATTATGAATTGTGAATGAGGAGTGGTAAATTGCGCCCGCAAATTATTTGAGTTATAAGGTATAAACAAATAACCACATAATTTACAATTCAAAACTAACAAACTTTAAAAATGAATTTACTACTACAAACAACTCATTCTAATTTAAATGCTCAAATAGCAGTTACAGGATCAAAAAGTGAGACTAATAGATTGTTATTATTGCAGGCTTTATTTCCTAATATTACTTTGGCTAACACTTCTAATTCTGATGATAGTGAGGTAATGCAAATGGCTTTGAGTGGCAATGAGGAAGTAGTAGATATTCATCATGCAGGAACAGCAATGCGTTTTCTTACCGCTTATTTTGCTGTAAAAGACGGTCGTGAAGTGGTTTTAACTGGTTCTAGCCGTATGCAGGAGCGTCCGGTTAAAATTCTGGTAGAAGCATTACGTCAGTTAGGAGCTGATATTTCTTTCCTGAAAGAAGAAGGTTATCCGCCTATTCGAATTAAAGGACAAAAAATCACCAATTCTAAAGTTACTATGGCTGCTAATGTAAGTAGTCAGTACATTTCGGCACTTTTGTTAGTTGCTCCAAAATTAGAAAATGGTATCGAATTGACATTAGAAGGCGAAATCACTTCTATTCCTTATATCAAAATGACTTTGGCTTTGTTGAATGATTTAGATATTCAAACCAGTTTTGAAGGAAATATAATTAAAGTATATCCAAAACAAGCGGTAGAATCTAAAGTTATGACGGTAGAGTCTGACTGGAGTTCGGCTTCTTACTTTTTTAGTTTAGCGGCTTTGTCTGATGAAGCGAATATTTCATTGACAAGTTACAAAGAATCAAGTTTACAAGGAGATTCTGCTTTGGTTTCCATCTATAAAGAAATGGGTGTAGAAACTCAGTTTAACGACGGTACAATTACTTTGACTAAAACTAAAAAGTTCAAACATAATGATGTGACTTTCGATTTGAATAACACACCAGATATTGCTCAAACTATTGTAGTTACTTGTCTTGGACTAGGAATTGGTTGTCACCTGACAGGTCTTCATACTTTAAAAATTAAAGAAACAGACCGATTAGAAGCTTTACGAATTGAATTAAGCAAACTAGGCGCTAACATTTCTGTTACGAATGATAGTTTGACGCTTGTTGCTACTTCAGAAATTAATTCGAATATAAAAATTGGAACTTATAATGATCATAGAATGGCAATGGCTTTTGCTCCATTAGCTTTGAAAGTGCCAATTATTATTGAAAATGCCGATGTGGTTTCAAAATCATATCCGGATTTTTGGGATGATATGGAAAAATTAGGCTACAAAGTTTCTGATTTAGTAGGTTAATCTTTTTTATTAATTGTCTAAAGTGTTGGTAATTTGCGGTTTTCTTGTTTTAATTCTAAATTAAACTGCAAAATACTTGACAACGCCTATCTCACAATCGTATATTTGCACTCGTTAAAAGTTGAAGCTAAAAAAAACTTCTACTTCTAACTCCTAACTTCTAATTTTTTCAAATGAAATTATCACATTTTAATTTTGATTTACCTAAAGAACTTTTAGCTGAATTTCCAGCAGAAAACAGAGACGAAGCTCGCTTAATGGTTATTGATCGTAAAAAACAAACTATAGAACACAAAATGTTCAAAGATGTTATCGATTATTTTGACGATGGAGATGTAATGATTTTGAATAATACCAAAGTTTTTCCTGCCCGTTTATACGGTAATAAAGAAAAAACAGGAGCCAGAATTGAGGTTTTCTTATTAAGAGAATTAAATGCAGAACAACGCCTTTGGGACGTATTAGTTGATCCGGCTCGTAAAATCAGAATTGGAAATAAATTATATTTTGGTGACGATGATTCATTGGTTGCTGAGGTAATTGATAACACCACTTCTCGTGGAAGAACTTTACGTTTTCTTTACGATGGTTCTTACGAAGAATTTAGAAATAAATTGACAGAACTTGGGGAAACTCCAATTCCTAAATACATCAATAGAGAAGTGACTCCGGAAGATGCTGAGCGTTACCAAACTATTTATGCTAAAGAAGAAGGAGCTGTAGCAGCACCAACTGCTGGATTGCACTTCTCTAAACATTTGTTAAAACGTTTAGAAATTAAAGGAGTAAATTTTGCTGAAGTTACACTTCACGTAGGTTTAGGAACTTTTAACCCGGTTGAGGTTGAGGATTTGTCTAAGCATAAAATGGATTCTGAAGAGTTGAAAATTACTCAGGAAGCTTGTGATATTGTTAACGAAGCTAAAGGAAAAAGAAAGCGTGTTTGTGCAGTAGGAACAACTTCTATGCGTGCTATCGAAAGTTCGGTTTCTTCTCAAAACACATTAAATCCTTATGAAGGATGGACTAATAAATTTATTTTTCCTCCACACGATTTTAGCGTTGCAACTTGTATGATTACTAATTTCCACACACCAAAATCAACATTATTAATGATGATTTCAGCATTTTGTGGACATGATTTGATGAAAAAAGCATACGAAGAAGCAATTAAAGAAAAATATAAATTCTATTCTTACGGTGATGCAATGTTAATTTTGTAATCTCCAAAAAAGGTTAATTCAATAAAAAAACTCGTCCCGATAGCTCGGGACGAGTTTTTTGTTTTTAAAGCATATCAAAATTAATCTACCTGATAGACTAATTTTACAGTAATCGTTGCCGTTTTGTTTTTAGACTGAGTGTTAAAAGAACCGCCGTACGAATAATCCTCGGAGGAGTTTTGACCAATAATCTGGAAAACACCCATATCTGATTTCTTTAAATTTCCTAAACTGGCATCGGCATTTTCAGCGATGCTTTTAGCTCGAGTGCTGGCGTCTTTAGTCGCTTCGGCAATCATTTTTATTTTTAATTCAGCCAGTTTAGTATAATAATATTCAGGAGCGCTGGAGTAAAATTCGATGCCGGAATTAATTAATTCGCTCGATTGTCGGGATAATTCTTCAATTTTATTCACTTCTTTAGATTGAATGCTTACACTTTGCGTTAGGCTAAAACCGGTAAAGATATTTTCTCTAAGCGTTCCGTTTTCATTATAGGTGCTTTGGTATTCTTTATTAAAATTTACCGCCGAAAAGACAATTTCATTTGGAGCAATTCCTTTGCTGGACAAGTAGCTTTTAATCTTATCTCTATCAGCATCTAATGAAGCATAGGCTTCTTTTAGCGTACTGCTTTTTCGGGAGAAGGAACCATTCCAAACAATTAAATCCGAAACAAAATCGGTTTTTCCTAAACCGGTAACACTTATTGTATCGGTATTTTTATTCCGATTTTGAAAAGCATTCGAAAATAAATAAGACGAAGTTATAATTGCAACAGCAATAATAATCACATTTAGATTATTTTTAAGCATGGCTAAATATTTTAGATTCAATCAAATATAATCAATAAGAAATTACAATGTAATATTTTAACTGCATTTTTAGTTTTCGCTAAATTCTTTATGATTTAGTTTTTTCTTTTTTAATTACTTTTACAAAACAAATGCAAAACCACATTATGATTTTCGAAAATACTAAAGCTTTTGCCCAAAAGTTAGATTCTCAGGACAGTTTACGTAAATACAGAAACGAATTTTATTTTCCGAAAGTGAATGATAAAGAAGTCATTTATTTCACCGGAAATTCACTGGGTTTACAGCCTAAAAGTGCTAAAAACTATGTAGATGAAATAATGAATGACTGGGCAAATCTGGCAGTTGAAGGGCACTTTTATGCCGAAAAACCATGGTGGGATTATCAGGAGCGTTTTGCTGAACCATTGAGTAAAATTGTAGGAGCAAAACCGCTTGAAGTTACGGTAATGAATACGCTTACGGTAAATCTTCATTTACTGATGGTTTCTTTTTATAGACCTACAAAATCCAGATTTAAGATTATTTGCGAAGAAAAAGCCTTTCCTTCCGATCAGTATATGTTTCAAAGTCAGGTCAATTTTCATGGTTTTAAACCCGAAGATGTAATTGTTGAGGTAAAACGTCGTGAAGGCGAACATAATATTCGAACAGAAGATATAATTGCCAAAATAAATGAAGTAGGAGACGAATTAGCTTTGGTTTTAATAGGCGGAGTGAATTATTACACAGGTCAGGTTTTTGATATGAAAACTATTACTGCTGCTGGACATAAAGTGGGAGCTTATGTAGGTTGGGATTTGGCGCATGCAGCCGGAAATATTAAATTGAAATTGCACGATTGGAATGTCGATTTTGCTGCCTGGTGCAGTTACAAATACATGAATTCAGGACCAGGAAATGCTTCGGGATGTTTTGTACACGAAAAGCATCATAATAATCCCGATTTGCCGAGATTTGCCGGATGGTGGGGACATAATAAGGAAAGACGTTTTAAAATGGAGCCTACATTTGATCCTATTCAGGGAGCTGATGGCTGGCAAATTAGTAATTTACCGGTTTTGTCTTTAGCGCCTTATCTGGCTTCGGTAGAAATGTTTGCCGAAATAGGAATGGATGCTTTGATTGAAAAAAGAGATCAAATTACAGCTTATTTAGAGTTTATTCTTCATGAAATTGATAAAGAAATAAGTAGTAATTTCGAAATTATTACACCTTCAAATCCCGCTGAAAGAGCTTGTCAATTATCGGTTTTTCTTCATGGCGAAGGTCGTAGCCTGTTTGATTATTTAATGAAAAATGGTGTAATTACCGATTGGAGAGAGCCAAATGTAATTCGTCTTGCACCGGTTCCATTGTATTGTTCTTTTGAAGATATGTACAATTTTGGACAAATATTAAAAAAAGGAATTTTAGAAAAGTAACTAAATTGTAGCCACGAATTCACGAATGATTAAGTCTCTTTAAATTAGTTTTATTCGTGAATTCGTGGCTGTTTTTAGGTTAAGCTATTTGGAGTTTGGGAATTTCCATAGATTGTATTTCATTTTTATAAAATTCGAATTGCTGAACAATTTCTTTTTTAATGGTTTCGAAATTAGGAATGCTGGCGAATAGATTTTGGTAATATTCAATTCCTTCCAAAAGATTATTTTTAAAAGATTCCAGCTTTTTTGTTTTAGCATTGTTGATTTCTTCGGCAATCGATTGAATGTCATTTTTTAAATAATCAATGTACATTTTCAATTCTTTTACAAATAAATTAGGGCGATGATTATCTTTTAAAATGTTTGTATTTCCATAAATATGCTGAATCATTTTTGAAAGTGAAATTTCCTGATCAAAATAAGCAATATTTGGCCCTGGACAAATTACAACACCCTGATCCTGTCCTTTTATTTCGATATTGTTTTCAAGATAAGAAGCATTGGCTAAACCAACACAAAGGCATGATTTTTCGGTAATGCTTTGTTTTGTTTTTTCATAATTTTCAAATGATATATAGTTTCTGTTTGCTTCTAGTTCTTCCAGTTTTTCGTCCTGATATTTTTTAGAAGCAGTACAAATTCCTTTACCTTCCGAATCTTTATTCAGAGCCAGAAATTTTTTTGGACAAGAGCTTCCAGCTTTATTTTCCTGAATGCGTTTTTGTTTTATTTTTTCATTAGTTGTGCCTCTTAAGGTGTTAAAAGGAACTCCCAACGGCGAAATATGGCTTAAATACAAATCATCTTCTTTGGCATTGATTAGTAAATTACGGGTAGCCTGATCGACAGATGTCGCTTCAGGAACCAATAAAAAAGGAGTTCCCCAACCTACAGAATCTGCTTGGTAATAATCCAGTAAAAATTCGTGTTCTTCCGAAGTTCCTACACCGCCTTGCACCGTGATTTTTAAATCTAAGGGCTGTTGCGGAATTAATTTTCCTTTTTGTTCCAATGCTTTTATCATTAATTCATGAGCCGATTGAATAAGTTGTGTTTTCTTTTGTTTGAATTCTTCCATGATGGGACCTAATAAAAGACCGTCGGTAGCAAAAGCATGTCCGCCACAATTTAATCCGGATTCAATGCGGTATTCGGAAACCCATAGACCTTTTTTAGCTAAAAAATTACCCTGAATCATTGCCGATCGAAAGTCACTTACTTTTAAAGTAATTTTCTTTTTGAGCTGATTATTTTCGTCTGGATAAAAATCATCAAAGTTTTCAAAATAGCTGTATAATCTTGGATTCATTCCGGCCGAAAGTACCACAGATGAATTTACAGTACTATTGGCAAAACCTCTCAGGGCAGCATGTGCATCATTAAAACTAACAGGCAATTGTTCGTTTTTGTCAAAATTGTCTTTGTCTAATTTGGTCATGATGTTCACATCAATTGCTCCAGCATGAAGCTGTTTTTCGATGTAGTTTTTAATGTTCTCTTTCCAATGAAATCCTTCGTCAATAAAAGATTGTAATCCCTTTTTGATTTCGGATTTATTAGGTAAAAGAGCAATGTAGTTTTCTAGTGATTCTTTGCTTTCAGTAAGTTCAGTTTTAAAATTTTCGAATTTTTCTTTGACTATTTTATCAACGAAATTTAAATAAGAAGTGATACGTTTGGCTCTGTAATCGGATACTTTTTGAGATATTTCCTGATATGGAAGATTGAATTTTTGATGGTAAAAAGCATTCATTTTTTCGATTAGTTCGTCATCTGCAATCGAAATTACCGAAGAAATTCCATATTTTGCTACACGTATTGGACTATCAATTGTGTAAGCTAATCCCATTACTGGAATGTGAAAGTTGTGTAATGGTTCTGTTTTTTCTGTCATGGCAATACAAACATTATAATTTATGCAAAGTTTGTAAAAACCATTCGCTTAAAAACTGATAAATATCATGTGCGGTTTTAATGTGGTATAATACTTTTATTTTTTTAACTTGTACAACCTATTAATTTTTTAAATCCTAATATTAAATGGCTTTAAGAATTGTAGTTATGCAACAAAATAGCGGTTTAAAACGAGTAAAAACTGAGGCTTTTAAACGTTGTTAAGATAATAAATCAGTAATTTTGCCTAACTTTTTATAAAATAAACAATGCAAACTCCCAAAAAAATAGCGATAGTAGGTTCTGGTTTAGTAGGTTCTTTATTGGCTATTTACTTAAAAAAGGCAGGACATACTGTTCATATTTATGATAGAAGTCCGGATATCAGGAAAATAGAATTTTCGGGACGTTCTATTAATTTAGCGATGTCAAACCGTGGATGGAAAGCATTAGACGGAGTAGGTGTTGGTGATGCAGTGCGTGAAATTGCAATTCCGATGGATAAGCGTGCGATACATCTTGTCGATAATTTGAAGTTTCAAAATTACGGACAAGAAGGGGAGTCTATTTATTCTATTTCCAGAGGAACTTTGAATAGAAAAATGATTGACCTTGCCGAGCAGGCTGGAGCTGAATTTTTCTTTGAACAAAAAATTTGGGATGTAACCTTGTCAACAGCAACTTTGCATATTGGAGAAACCGAAAGAGGTGAGTGGGAAGAGCGAAAATACGATATGGTTTTTGGAGCCGATGGTGCTTTTTCAAGAATCCGTCATCGTATGCAGCGTCAAAGTATGTTTAATTATTCGCAGGAATTTTTGAATATTGGCTATAAAGAATTGAATATTCCGGCAAATGCGGATGGTTCTCATAAATTAGATAAATATTCGTTTCATATTTGGCCTCGTGGCGAATACATGTTGATTGCTTTGCCTAATTTAGACGGAAGTTTTACCTGTACTTTGTTTATGCCTTTTGAAGGCGAAAACTCATTTGCTTCCTTAAAAGATCGAAAAGAAGTAGACGCTTTTTTCGAAAAAAACTTTCCGGATTCTATAGAGGTAATTCCGAATTTAGCCGAAGATTTTTTCAAAAACCCGACTAGTACATTGGTAACAATGAAATGTTTTCCGTGGACTTATGAAGATAAAATTGCTTTAATAGGCGATGCTTGTCATGCTATCGTTCCGTTTTATGGTCAGGGAATGAATGCGGGTTTTGAAGATATAACAGTGCTTTACGAAATGATTTTAGAGTATGGTGAAGACTGGGAACGTATTTTTTCAGAATACCAAAAATCCCGTAAACCAAATGCAGATGCCATTGCCGAACTTTCATACCGAAATTTTATAGAAATGAGCTCTAAAACAGCTGATGATCAGTTTTTATTACAAAAGAAAATCGAAAAATGGTTCTCAGAAAAACATCCTGATAAATGGATTCCATTATACAGCAGAGTCACTTTTAGTGATCGTCCTTATGTAGAAGCTTTGGCGATAGGTGATTTTCAGAATACTATTATGGAAGAAGTTTTAAAAATCGATAATATTGAAGCAATTTGGAATACTGAAGTAGTTGAAAATAAAATCTTAGAGTTGCTGCAACAGTAATTTTATTCGAAATATATAACTCATGAAGCTATGATTTAATTCATAGCTTTTTTTGTTTTTAAAATAATTTCTAAAAACAAAAATCCCGTCTCGTTTTTAGAACGAGACAGGATTTTATATAATAAACCTTTAGTAAACTAAGATCTGATTACTCTTTTTTCTCCTCACGTGGAGGTCTTGGAACAAGTGCTTTTTTAGACACTTTTTCTTTTTTAGTTTTTGGGTCAACTCCTAAGTATTTTACTTGGAAAACATCTCCCATTTTAACAACATCGGCAACGTTTTCAGTACGTTCCCAAGCTAATTCAGATACGTGTAATAAAACTTCGTTTCCTGGAGCAGCAGTATATTCAACTACAGCGCCAAAATCTAACATCTTAATTACTTTTACTTCATAAGCTTCTCCCATTTGTGGTTTGAATGTAATAGAATCAATTTTAGCTAATACTGCTTTAATTCCAGCAGGATCAGTTCCTAAAATTTCAACTACTCCTTGCTCATCAACTTCGTTAATAACGATAGTAGTACCTGTAGCTTTTTGTAAATCCTGAATTACTTTTCCACCAGGACCAATTAAAGCTCCAATGAAGTTTCCAGGAATTGTTCTTGTAATGATTTTTGGAGAATGAGCTTTTACTTCTTCTCTTGGAGCAGGGATAGTCTCAGTCAATTTTCCTAAAATATGTAAACGTCCATCACGAGCCTGGCTTAAAGCTTGTTCCATGATGTCATAACGTAATCCGTCAATTTTGATGTCCATTTGACAAGCGGTGATTCCGTCAGCAGTTCCGGTTACTTTAAAGTCCATGTCTCCTAAGTGATCTTCGTCTCCTAAGATATCTGACAATACAGCGAATTTTTCACCATCTGTAATTAATCCCATAGCAATTCCAGAAACTGGTTTTATCATTTGAACTCCAGCATCCATCAAAGCCATAGTTCCTGCACAAACAGTTGCCATAGATGATGAACCATTTGATTCTAAAACTTCAGAAACTACACGAATTGTATAAGGACAATCAGCAGGAATCATGTTTTTTAATGCTCTTTGAGCTAAGTTTCCGTGACCAACTTCTCTTCTTGAAGTTCCTCTTAACGGACGAGCTTCACCAGTTGAGAATGGAGGGAAGTTGTAGTGTAAGTAGAATTTTTCTTCTCCTTGTTCTGATGGAGAATCAATTTGGTTAGCTTCTCTTGAAGTTCCAAGAGTTACAGTTGCCAAAGCCTGAGTTTCTCCACGGGTAAATAATGAAGATCCGTGTACAGAAGGTAAATAATCAGTTTCACACCAGATTGGTCTGATTTCTGTTGTTTTTCTTCCGTCTAAACGAATTCCTTGTTCAAGGATTACATTACGAACGGCTTCTTTATTAGTTTTATAGAAATATTTTCCAACTAATCCTGCTAAGTCAGCATTTTCAGCATATTCTTCTTCTGTAAACAAAGCCTGGCATTCTGCTTTTACAATAGCAAATTTCTCGCCTCTTTCTGCTTTTCCTGAAGCTTCACCAGCAATAGTGTAGCATTTTTCATAAGCAGCAGCTTTTACTTTTGCGTAAACTGCTTCGTCTTCGATTTCGCCTTCATATGTTCTGTATTCCGGAGAACCTATAGCTGCTCTTAGACGCTGTTGAGCCTGAATTTGAACTTTGATAGCTTCGTGAGCAAACTTAATAGCTTCAATCATTTCAGCTTCTGAGATTTCTTTCATCTCACCTTCAACCATCGCAACAGAATCCATAGAAGCTCCAATCATCATATCGATGTCTGATTTTTCTAATTCTTCTCTGCTTGGGTTGATTACTAATTTTCCGTCGATACGTGCAACACGTACTTCAGAAATTAAGTTGTAAAATGGAATGTCAGAAACCGCTAATGCTGCTGATGCTGCTAAACCTGCCAATGCATCCGGCATTACATTTTCGTCATGAGACATTAATTGAATCATAACCTGAGTTTCAGCATGGTAATCGTCTGGGAAAAGCGGACGCAATACACGGTCTACTAAACGCATTGTTAATACCTCACTGTCGCTTGGACGAGCTTCTCTCTTGAAGAAACCTCCAGGGAAACGACCTGCTGCTGCAAATTTTTCACGATAATCTACCGTTAATGGTAAAAAGTCAACTCCCGGGTTTGCTGTTCTTGCTGAAACGGCTGTTGCTAAAAGCATACAGTTTCCTGAACGCACAACAACTGAACCATCGGCTTGTTTAGCTAATTTACCAGTTTCGATTGAGATGCTTCTTCCATCTCCTAAATCGATAATTTCTTGTTTTACTTGTGGAATCATAAATTTTCCTTGTTTTGGTTTATACTATGGGTGATAGTTGTGTTGTAGTTGTTGCGCGTAGTTAATGCGAATACCCAATGAAAAACCAAACTTTTTTATTGTTGTATAAAAATAAAAAGAGGTACTTGCGCACCTCTTTTTTATATTGACTATTTTCTGATACCCAATACTTTGATAATTTCACGATATCTGTTGATATCTTTCTTTTTCAAGTAGTCAAGTAAAGATCTTCTTTTACCTACTAATTTCACAAGAGAACGCTCAGTGTTGTAATCGTGACGATTTTTTTTCAAGTGTTCAGTCAAGTGGTTGATTCTGAATGAGAACAAAGCGATTTGTCCTTCTGCAGATCCTGTGTTTTCTGCTTTTCCTCCGTGTTGAGCGAAAATTTCCGCTTTTCCTTCTTTAGTTAAATACATGCTAATATTTTTTTAAATGATTTTTATGTATGTCAGACAGTTATTGTAAGACGGCTGCAAAAATATAAAATTATTATAGAATATAAATGATGATGAGTCAATTATTTTCTTCTTTTTTATTTTATTCGAATAATTCTCAATCTATATATTTGTGAAATAATTAACAATAAGTATAGTATTAATTAACATCATTGTAAAAATGAATAAATTATTTTTTTTAAAAGTAAAAGACAAAGTATTTCGATTCGTATTAACCATCGGTTTTGTCATGGGACATTTAGTTGTTCTGGCTCAAAATGGAGGAAGTATTAGAGGAACAGTT
>NZ_JNCA01000026.1 GCF_000695795.1 Flavobacterium seoulense
ACCCTGACATCCATTAGCATCGGTTATTGTACAAGTATAAGTTCCTGCAGCTAAACCTGTAGCTGTAGCAGCAGTACCTCCTGACGGAGCCCAAGAATAGGTATAGGAAGGAGTTCCTCCTGTTGGAGAAACCGTTGCAGTACCATTCGAACCTCCATTACAAGAAACATCTGTTTTGCTTCCTGCTGTAGTGTTTAAAGCGGATGGTTGCGTAATTGTGAAAGACTTTGTGCCCTGACATCCGTTTGCATCAGTTACTGTTACAGTATAAGTTCCTGCTGCAAGTCCAGTTGCTGTAGCAGCAGTACCTCCTGATGGAGCCCAAGAATAGGTATACGATGGAGTTCCTCCTGTTGGAGAAACCGTTGCAGTACCATTCGAACCTCCATTACAAGAAACATCTGTTTTACTTCCTGCTGTAGTGTTTAAAGCGGATGGTTGCGTAATTGTGAAACTTCTTGTAGTTTGACAATTATTTGCATCAGTAACAGTACAAGTATATACACCTACTGCTAAACCAGTTGCTGTAGCAGCAGTACCTCCTGATGGAGCCCAAGAATAGGTATATCCTGGTGTACCTCCTGTTGGAGCAACTGTAGCTGTACCGTTTGAGCCTCCATTACAAGAAACATTTGTTTTTCCTCCTCCTGTAGCTGCACTTAAAGCAGAAGCGGGCTGATTAATTATTATTGTTTTAGTAATTTGACAACCAATGGCGTCCGTAATTGTTACAGTGTAAGTTCCTGCAGCTAGACCAGTTGCGATGGAAGCCGTACCTCCTGAAGGTGACCAACTGTAAGTATAAGAACCAATTCCTCCACTTGGAGAAACAGCAGCAGAACCAGTCGAATTCCCAAAACAAAGTACATCATTTTTTGCAGTAGATGAAGTAATATTAGAAACATTTAATGTTCCTGAATTAGAATTCGTTATACAAGAACCATCCTTAGCTACGCAACGATATAGATAACCATTCATGCTGGCAGTTGCTCCTGTAATTGTTAAAGTGTTTGTTGTGGCATTCGAATAAGTGCTACCATTAGTAATATTCGTAAAACCTGAACCCGAGTTTACCTGCCATTGATAAGCTGTTGCTCCTGTAGCTGTACTAGAAAATGTGGTATCGCTTCCAGCGCAAATAGATCGGTTAGAAGGGTTTCCGGTTATGGTAGGTGGTGTACATGAAGTAACATTTCTTAATATCCATATATTATAATTTGCAGTTCCCTCAGTATTATTAATCAAAAAACCCAAATTATCATTTGTATCATTAAAAGGAAGCACAGTCGCATATTCATCTAAACCAGAAAAACAGTTAGAAAGATCAGATATTAAGTTGCAGTCGAAGTCATATTTTTCAAGAAAAGATTTTGCTCCTAAACCAGGTCCATATCCGAGGTCATTATACACAGATGATAAATAAAAGCCAGTAGGAGTAACTACCGGTTTATAAATTGCTCCCCAGGAATAAAGTTGTCTAATTACTTTTTGGTCAACCGCAACTGAGCCATCCTCATTATAAACTTTCAATGCTAAACTTCTTGTTTCAGTCCCTGTTCCTGTTTGAATTTGATATGCTAATAAAAATTTATTATTAGGAAGTGCTACTATATTTGGAATTTTATCCACATGTTGTCCAGATATACCCGCAGTTGCTGCTGTAAAAGAATTAGCACCATTAACCTGAATAGGAGTTGTTGCATCATTATTGAAAATCATAGCCTTATAAACCAAACTGTAGTAATCAATCAAAATCATGAATTTACCATTTGAGTTCGCCGCTATTTTATAAGCATATTGAGACTGTCCTGTAAGTCCGGCAAGGCTTGTTAATGATATTTGATTAGTATCTACTGCTATACCTGTCTGAGTAAATCTTCTCATAGAATAATCTTGTCCACCCGTTGCCCAAGTAAAAACGATATTTCCATTTGATAACTGTTCAGATTCTACAAAACGATTCAATGAACCTGCAAGAGTATTTATTTTAGTTGGTCCTACAATTTGTATTCCAGAGGAATTAATTATTTTGAAATAAGCATCTGTGAATCCGGTTCCCGATGATGAGGAATACCAGTAAACCAATACATTTCCATTAGACAAACCTTTATAAATTACAGTGTCTGAATTATCATTCGTACTTGGACTGATTGAAGTGGAAAGCATATCGGATACACTCCCATTTTCATTTACAATCTTGTTTTTTGTTTCCCATGTATCTGTATCTAAGTAGCTTACTAGGATGTTGTTTCCCAATTTAGATACCTCAGGATAACCAGAATTCAGATTAGTAGTTTCAATATCAACTCTTGTCGTACCAATATCGGAGCATGTTTGTGCTACTATGTTTTGCATCGATATTAATAAGAAAAAGAAGAGCCATAAAAATAGTCTTATTTGGAGTTTAATTTTACTCATAAAATAGTATTAAATTTAAGTTTTGGTAATTTAAGTACTCCCTAAACTTCATAGTCATTACCTCTTACATAAAATTATTTAAAATATAAGTATTTTTTTATATAATTAATATGCAACAAGAGTCGTTAATTAAAAAAAGAAACACTCAAGCTAACATAAAATTATTATTAAAAAATAATTTCATTCAATGAATTAAATTCATAAAGAAGTAAAAAGTAGATTTAGGGATTTGATATTCTGCTTCATTAAGCAGCTATCTGTGAAGAGTATTTATTTAATCATAAGCAGTTGGTTTTAATTTGTTACATTAATTATAATATGAAAATAAAAGGACTATATGGTTAAAATGTTTAGCAATTTGTACATTTTAAATAATGATGACTAAATTAACAAAATATTAATAAGGGAATATGAAAGGTGGTTAATTTGATAAAAAAACACAAAACAAGCTTTATTGTTATATATAAAATATTTTTTAGCTACATTTAATTGTTTTTGTTGTTGAATTAGTAATTTTAATCATTTTATTTGAATTATATTTTGCTAAGAAAAATATTGTTAAACATGTTTTTCTGTCTAAGTATCTAAAAAAATATAAGATTCTATTCTACTTTTGTATTGATTTTTATGTGGTTTTTTTTTGATTTTATCTTACAGAATTTAAAAATTGACTAAGTGGTTTATGTAAGGGAAAAGAATTAATGTAGTATAACTTAGAAAGAAAAAAACATTTATTGTATTTGAAAAAAGAAAATTATTCCACCAATTTATTGAATTTTTCAATCATAGCATTCCCTTTTTGAAGGTTTCCGGTCTTTTTCAATGCTTCTCCGTAACGGTAATAGTAGATGGGTTCCAGTTCTGAGGTCATTGCGAATAATTCACCGTACCATTTTACGGCTTTGTCCATTTGGTTTTTAAAGAAGTAACTATTGGCCATTTCCTTGAACATGTAAGTTGATTTGTATCCTTTTTGAGCAACTCTTTCGTAAACATCAACAACGTTTATCGAAACGTAATTTTTTACTTCTGATTTAGGTTCTTCTTCTTTTGAAAGAGTTGGTTCTTCTGTTGTCGAATTGTTATTGTTAGTTGCTAATGAGGCTGTGTTGGTTTTCTTTTCTTCAGTTTTTTTGTTTTCAACTGGAACTGTGGTGATTTCTTTTGGTTTTTGAATTTCAGGAATTTTAGCTTTTGTATTGGAAACTACGATATCTTCAGTTTTTTGAATGTTTTCGCTCTTATTTATGACTCTGAAAGGATTATTTGGATCTAGATTTTGCGCGCTGTTAATTTTCTTTTTAGTAATTGACGCTGCAACAATATTTTTTACTTCTGATTTTTCGGTATTTTTTATATTATCCGTAATTCGGGAAGAGTTTATTGCTCTTTGATTTTTTTCAGGATTTGTATTCGAATTATCTGTACTCAGAATGTTTTTTTTCTTTGTATTGTTTGTTTCCTTTTCCTGAGAGGTTAATTTATCAATAGCCAATGCTAATGAAATTTTCTCCATTTTTGTGTTTTCGGGAATAACAATATTGCTATTATCAATTTTGATTTCTACAAGATGTGTTGGCTCTTGTGTTTTTGCAGAATCCTTTTGTAGATTTCTGGTTTCGATATAATAGCTTTTTTTTCTAAAGTTTTTGTCTTTATATATAGGTGTAATAATCCTGATATTATCAGGGCCTAAATTTACTTTACTGATAAGGCTTAGGTCTGACACAGTGTAATGTGTGGTGGTGCCGCCAAAAGTCATTTTTACAATCTCTTCCACTTTATAGTAGAGAACGTTTTTAGTTTCTATATTACTGTAGCCACTATTTGTCTGGCTATAACCGGTAAAGGAATATAGCGTACTCAAAATTATGAATAGTACTAGTGTAATGTTTTTTTTCATGATTATACTGTAAAAGTATTTTTATGCTTTTAACTTGTGTAGGTACTATTATCTGGGGCATTTGAGTTTTAATCGAACAAGTAGAAAATTATATTGTTTCTTGGGGAAAACAACTAATAATCAGTGTTGTGAGAATTGATTGAGAATTAAAGTACAAAGATAGTTCTCTTCTAAAAGAAATGAAAATATATTTCATTTAATCTGCTTATAATGATTGTTTTGAATTAGATGAAAATACTATTGATTGAAAGTTATTTAATATAAAATGATTATAAAGTAGCGTTTCAATTTGACTTTCTTATTCTTTTGGTTGTCGTAATATTTTATTGGAATAATGTTCCTTTAAAAAAAATATTCGATTCTGTTTTTTCGAAAAAAAAGAAGATAATATCAGAGGTTTAAATGGTAATAAAATCTTATTGATTTTTTTGTTTTTAAGTAAACATTTAATGTTTTGTTAAACAAAACAATGTAATTCTCTCAAAATGTATAAAAATTCATAAAATATAAATGAGATTCTATGTTGTTAAAAAAAGTAAGTTTTAGAGCGAAAATTAGAAATAAAAAACTAACTCTCTAAAACACAACTAAGAAAAATAAAAGAACATAATCTTATTAATATAGTTTGGGTATCGTATATAATCGATAATATTAATTGAATACATGATTTCATTTTTATACTTTTGCGTCCTTGTTACCACCTTGTTGCAAAATAGGGCAGTGCAAAAGACAGAAATACACTAAAAAAAACTAAAAAATGAGCAAGACATTATTTGACAAAGTATGGGATTCGCATGTTGTGCGTAAAATTGAAGACGGACCAGATGTGTTTTTTATTGATCGTCATTTCATTCACGAAGTAACAAGTCCTGTGGCTTTCTTAGGATTGAAATCAAGAGGCGTTTCAGTATTATATCCTGAACGTACATTTGCAACAGCCGATCACAATACACCTACTATTAACCAACACTTGCCTGTTGAAGATGCTTTATCTGCTAATCAGTTAAAAGCATTAGAAACTAACGCAGCTGAATATGGTATCTCTCACTGGGGATTAGGTCATCAAAAAAATGGAATTGTACACGTAGTAGGTCCTGAGAATGGAATTACTTTACCTGGTTCTACAATTGTATGTGGAGATTCACATACTTCTACTCATGGTGCTTTTGGTGCTATTGCTTTTGGAATTGGTACTTCTGAAGTAGAAATGGTTCTTTCTACTCAATGTATTATGCAGCCGAAACCTAAAAAAATGCGTATTAATGTAAACGGAAAATTAAGCAAAGGTGTGGGGCCAAAAGACGTTGCTCTTTATATTATTGCTCAATTAACAACATCTGGAGGAACAGGTTATTTTGCTGAATATGCAGGAAATGTATTCGAAGAAATGACTATGGAAGGTCGTATGACTGTTTGTAACTTAAGTATCGAAATGGGTGCTCGTGGAGGAATGATTGCTCCTGACCAAACTACATTTGATTTCTTAGAAGGAAGATTATACGCACCAAAAGGTGAAGCTTGGACAAAAGCAGTAGAATATTGGAAAACTTTAAAAACGGATCCGGATGCAGTATTTGACGCTGAGTTAAATATTAAAGCTGAGGATATCGAGCCAATGATTACTTACGGTACAAATCCTGGAATGGGAATTGGTATCACTAAACATATTCCATCTGCTAAAGAAGTAGAAGGAGGTGAGGAAACTTACAAAAAATCATTAGCTTACATGGGCTTTGAGGAAGATGATGTAATGATTGGTAAACCAATTGATTATGTTTTCTTAGGAAGTTGTACTAATGGTCGTATCGAAGATTTTAGAGCTTTTGCTGAAATTGTAAAAGGTCGTAAAAAAGCAGATAACGTTACTGCTTGGTTAGTTCCGGGTTCTCACGTTGTTGAAGCACAAATTAAAGAAGAAGGAATTTTAGATATTCTTACTGAAGCTGGATTTGTATTACGTCAGCCAGGTTGTTCAGCTTGTTTAGCGATGAATGATGACAAGGTACCTGCTGGAAAATATGCAGTAAGTACTTCTAACAGAAACTTTGAAGGTCGTCAAGGTCCTGGTTCAAGAACATTGTTGGCTTCTCCTATTATGGCAGCAGCAGCAGCAGTTACAGGAAAATTAACTGACCCAAGAGATTTGTTGTAATTGAATTTTAACAGCAATAACAATTTCAAAAAGAATTAAAAAATAAAAAGATTTTAATATTCATGATTTGTTTCTTTTAATAGATAATCTAAAATCTGAATTCTGAAATCTAAAATCTAAATTAAAATGGCATACGATAAATTTAATATACTTACCAGTAGTGCAGTGCCACTACCTATTGAGAACGTAGATACGGATCAAATTATTCCGGCTCGTTTCTTGAAAGCTACAAAACGTGAAGGTTTTGGAGATAATCTTTTCAGAGACTGGAGATACAATGGAGACGATACTCCAAAAACTGATTTCGTATTAAACAATCCAACTTACAGCGGAAAAATCCTTGTAGGTGGAAAAAACTTTGGTTCAGGTTCTTCTCGTGAGCATGCTGCATGGGCAGTTTATGATTACGGATTCCGCGCTGTAGTTTCTTCTTTCTTTGCTGATATCTTTAAAGGAAACTGTTTAAACATCGGAGTTTTACCGGTACAAGTTTCTCCTGAATTTTCAGAGAAAATCTTTGCTGCTATCGAAGCTGATCCTAAAACAGAATTAGAAATCAACTTACCAGAGCAAACAATTACTTTGTTAAGTACTGGCGAAAAAGAATCTTTTGATATCAACGGATATAAAAAGAACAATATGATCAATGGTTTTGATGATATTGATTATTTACAAAGTGTAAAAGAAGAAATTGTAAGTTTTGCTGACAAACTTCCTTACTAAAATATAATTACAATATATAAATGCAGCTGCTAAAACATTCTTCACTGAATTATTAGCAGCTGCTTTTACCGTTTATAAAACACACAATAAAATGATTTCAAAATACTGAAATCAGAACCTTTTTTTAGCATCAAAATTTATAATGGGAAAAAGAAAAATTGAAATAATGGATACGACACTTCGTGATGGTGAACAAACCTCAGGAGTATCATTTTCTGCTGCAGAAAAATTAACCATTGCCCAATTATTATTAGAAGAGTTACAGGTTGATCGCATCGAAATTGCTTCGGCTCGTGTAAGTGAGGGAGAATTTGAGGGTGTTAAAGGAATTATGAGCTGGGCAGAAGCTAAAGGCTATGCCGATAAAATAGAAGTATTAACTTTTGTTGATAAAGGGCTTTCTATTGAATGGATGAAAAAATCAGGAGCTAAGGTTCAAAATCTTTTGACTAAAGGTTCGCTTAATCATCTTACACATCAATTAAAAAAAACACCGGAACAACATTTCGCTGAAATTGGGGAAGCTATTGCCTTAGCAAATGAAAACGGAATTGCTACCAATGTGTATTTGGAAGATTGGAGTAATGGTATGCGTAATTCTTCGGAATACGTGCACCAATATTTGGATTTTATTAGTACACAAGGAGTAAAAAGAATATTACTTCCAGATACTTTAGGAGTACTTATTCCGTCTGAAACGTTTCAGTTTATTTCAGAGATAACTCAAAAACATCCAAATATTCATTTTGATTTCCATGCTCACAACGATTACGATTTAAGTGTTGCCAATGTTATGGAGGCTCTAAAAGCGGGTGTTCATGGATTGCACGTTACCGTAAACGGAATGGGAGAACGCGCCGGAAATGCGCCTTTAGCCAGTACAGTTGCTGTAATTAATGATTTTATGCCGGAAATTGAAATTGGTGTAAAAGAAACCTCTTTGTTTTCTGTTAGTAAATTGGTTGAAACTTTTACAGGATATAGAATTCCTGCTAACAAACCTATTGTAGGTGATAATGTTTTTACTCAAACGGCTGGTATTCATGCTGATGGAGACAATAAAAACAATTTGTATTTTAATGATTTACTTCCAGAGCGCTTTGGAAGAAAAAGAAAATATGCTTTAGGGAAAACTTCCGGAAAAGCAAATATTGAAAAAAATCTTCAGGAATTAGGATTGCAACTAAATCAGGAAGATTTAAAATTGGTTACCCAAAGAATTATCGAATTAGGCGATAAAAAAGAAACCGTAACTAAAGAAGATTTGCCTTATATCATTTCGGATGTACTGGATAGTCATACGTATCAGGAAAAAATAACAGTTGAGTCGTATTTATTATCTCATGCAAAAGGAATGCGTCCTTCAACAACGATTTGTTTGAAAATTGATGGGCAAATTATTGAAGAACACGCTCAGGGAGATGGTCAGTTTGATGCTTTTATGAATGCTTTGACAAAAATTTATAAGACTAAAAAAATGACTTTACCTAAACTTACTGATTATGCAGTAAGAATTCCTCCGGGAAGTAGTTCAGATGCTTTATGCGAAACCATTATTACCTGGGTAAACGATGGAAAAGAATTTAAAACCAGAGGTTTAGATTCTGACCAAACAGTAGCAGCTATTATTGCAACCCAAAAAATGTTGAATGTAATCGCAGTTTAAATTAGAAAATAATAAATTAATATAAATATAAAATAATGAAGTTAAATATCGCACTTTTAGCAGGGGACGGAATCGGACCGGAAGTAATTGATCAGGCAGTAAAAGTATCAGATGCAGTTGCACAAAAATTTGGACACGAAATCACTTGGAAACCAGCTTTAACAGGAGCTGCTGCCATTGATGCAGTAGGTGAGCCTTATCCGGATTCAACACATGAAGTTTGTAAAAATGCTGATGCAGTTCTTTTTGGAGCTATTGGTCACCCTAAATACGATAATGATCCTTCTGCGCCTGTAAGACCAGAACAAGGTTTGTTAAAAATGCGTAAAAAATTAGGATTGTTTGCTAATGTACGTCCTACATTTACATTCCCTTCTTTATTAGATAAATCTCCATTAAAAAGAGAAAGAATCGAAGGAACTGATTTAGTTTTCTTAAGAGAATTAACAGGCGGAATTTACTTTGGTGAAAAAGGAAGAAAAGATAACGGAGATACTGCTTACGATAACTGTGTTTACACAAGAGAAGAAGTACAGCGTTTAGCTAAAAAAGGTTTCGAATTAGCAATGACACGTTCTAAAAAATTATGTTGTGTTGATAAAGCTAATGTTTTAGAAACATCACGTTTATGGAGAGAAACTGTTCAGGCAATGGAAAAAGATTATCCAGAAGTTGAAGTAAGCTACGAATTTGTTGATGCAGTTGCTATGCGTTTAGTTCAATGGCCAAACTCTTATGACGTATTGATTACTGAAAACTTATTTGGAGATATCTTAACTGACGAGGCCTCTGTAATTTCAGGATCTATGGGATTAATGCCATCTGCATCTATGGGAGCTGAAGTATCTTTATTCGAACCTATCCACGGTTCTTACCCACAAGCAACAGGATTAAACATTGCTAACCCAATGGCTACTGTTTTATCTGCTGCTATGATGTTTGAAAACTTCGGATTAGCTGAAGAAGGAAAAGCAATGAGAGATGCTGTAAACAAAGCTTTAGAAGCTGGAGTTGTTACTGAAGATTTAGCTAATGGAGGTAAAGCTTACGGAACTAAAGAAGTTGGTGACTGGTTAGCTGCTAATATCTAAAAATAAAATCCACTTTTAGTTCCCTCGGGCGGAGGGAGAGGAAATAAAAAAGGGGACAATGTAAATTGTCCCCTTTTTGTATATAAAGAAAAAATATTAATATCCTCCTCTGTTTCCACGGTCTCCACCACGGTTGTTACCATAACCACCACGAGAATCTCCACCACGGTTGTTATTGTAACTTCTTCTTTCGCCTTCTGGTTTTGGCTCAGATTTGTTAACCACAATTGTGCGTCCTGAAACGACAGCTCCGTTCAATTCATCAATTGCTTTTTGAGCTTCTGCGTCATTTGGCATTTCAACAAAACCAAATCCTTTGCTTCTTCCAGTAAATTTATCAGTAATAATCTTAACTGAATCTACTGCTCCGTAAGCCTCAAAAGACTCTCTTAAATCTGCTTCCTCAATACTGAATGGAAGGCTTCCAACAAAAATATTCATATATACTTATTTATAATAGTTCTCACAAATGTAGTCTTATTTTCTTATAACGCACTATAAATAAGCTTATTTATATTGTTATTAAAAAGGAACTCTAAATTAATTTTCGAAACAGAATAAAATAATTTAGAAACCTATGCATTACGCAGGTTTTGGCTTAATTGATTGTAACGGGGATTTTGTAAAAGACTCCATTTTGAAAGTTTAAAGTAGGCGCTGCTAAAGGATCGTTAAAAGTATTTTCTAAATTAAATTTAAAAGTTCCTGAAATAGTTTTGTCCACCTGATTGTATTCGGTAATTACAATTTGACCGTCGCCAACTCCAAAACCAGATGAATAAGTAATACTTTCTTTAGTAATAGGGTCAGTATAAACATAGCTTGCAGTACTGGTTGGAGTTGTGCCAATAAAATAAGTTCCCTGCGCAGCCGAACTTGTTTTTAAAGTAACAATTTCTGTTGCAGTATAAGCTTCCATGACTAATGTTCCTCCCGAATTGACTCTTGCTGTAGTTTGTGTGGCTCTCCAAAAAACATTGTCTTTTGTTCCCTGAAAAGAAGGATTATTGAACTTTACATTTTCCTCACAGGAAAATAAAGAAAAAAGTACTGCTAACAACAAAAGAAGCTTTTTCATAATAAATAAGAAATTTATAAACAAAAATAAACTATTATAGCTAAAATCATTTGGTTGCTTCAAAAAAAGAGTTTAAAAAGGAGCTAAATAATTATATATCAAAATACTAAATTAATGTTGGACGTGTGAAAAAATAATCTATCTTTGCAGCCTTAATTAATCGAGGTCGTGTACCTCAAAATTTAATCATAAAGATTATGTCAGTAAAAATTAGATTACAAAGACACGGTAAAAAACAAAAACCGTTTTACTGGGTTGTAGCAGCAGATGCTCGCTCAAAAAGAGATGGTAAATACTTAGAGAAAATCGGTACTTACAATCCAAACACAAACCCTGCAACTATCGAATTAAACTTAGATAGCGCTGTAAAATGGTTACACAATGGTGCTCAGCCAACTGATACTGCTAAAGCAATTCTTTCTTACAAAGGAGCTTTATTGAAACACCACCTTGATGGAGGAGTTCGTAAAGGTGCTTTGACTCAAGAGCAAGCTGATGCAAAATTAGCTGCTTGGTTAGAGGCTAAAGCTGGAAAAGTTGATGCTAAAAAAGACGGTTTATCAAAAGCGCAAGCTGATGCTAGAGCTAAAGCTTTAAAAGCAGAACAAGAAGTAAACGCTAAACGTATCGCTGCTGCTGCACAAGCTGAAGCTGATGCTATTGCTGCTGCAACTCCTGCTGTAGAAGAAGAAACTGAAGTTGTTGCTGAAGAAGCTGCTACTGAAGAAGAAAACAACGAAGAAGCTCAAGCTTAATTTTATCAGCGAAAATGCGTAAAGAAGATTGTTTCTATTTAGGTAAAATCGCTAAAAAATTTAGTTTCAAAGGAGAAATCTTGGCTTATTTAGACACAGATGAACCTGAGTTATACGAAAACTTGGAATCAGTGTTTGTTGAACGCAACAAACACTTGGTTCCTTTTTTTATTGAAAGTAGTTCAATGCACAAAAATGATTTTCTCAGAATGCGTTTTGAAGATGTAACTACTGAGGAAGAAGCTGAAGCTTTGTTAGGAAGTGATTTATATCTTCCATTAAAAATGTTACCGAAACTTTCCGGTAATAAATTCTATTTTCACGAAGTAATAGGTTTTGAAGTAGAAGACAAACGTTTAGGAATTGTTGGTGAAATTCAGTCTATCAACGATACTACTGCACAGCCACTTTTTGAAGTTTTAAAAGACGGTACCGAAATCCTGATTCCAATGATTGACCATTTCCTGATCAAAGTTGATCGTGAAAACAAAAAAATCATCATGGATTTACCTGAAGGGTTAGTAGAGATGTATCTTTAGTAAAAAGGTTTAATCGGTTATTTGTTTATTCGGTAAATCGATGAAAATCTGAAATCAAATTTTCAATCTGAAATCTTTATGTTTTCATTCAAACAATTCTCTATTCATCAGGATCGATGTGCTATGAAAGTAGGGACCGATGGTGTTTTACTTGGTGCCTGGACTCCTATAAATAATAATCCGTTTAGTATTTTAGATATTGGAACCGGAACCGGAATTATTGCTTTGATGCTGGCTCAGCGAAGTGGTGCTGAACAAATTGATGCTTTAGAAATCGATGAAGAAGGTTATGAACAAGCCACAGATAATTTTGAAAATTCTCCTTGGAATGATCGCTTGTTTTGTTTTCACGCAGGTTTAGACGAATTTGTGGAAGAACCAGAAGATGAGTATGATGTAATCGTTTCTAATCCTCCCTTTTTTTCTGAGGATTATAAATCGAATAGTGAGCAACGGGATTTGGCACGTTTTCAGGATGCCATGCCTTTTGACGAACTCATTGAAGCTGCAGATTTATTGCTATCAGAAAACGGTATTTTCTCCGTAATTATTCCTTTCAAAGAAGAAGAGAAGTTTTTGGCTCTTGCCAATGAATACGAATTATATCCGTTAAAAATTACCCGGGTAAAAGGAACTCCAGCTTCTGAAATTAAACGCAGTCTTTTGGCTTTTAGCCGAAATGAAATTACAGATTTCCTTGTTGATGAATTAATTATCGAAACCGAAAGACATATTTATACTCCGGAATATATCGCTTTGACGAAAGATTTCTATTTGAAGATGTAATCGATAAACTTTTCATTTTATCAAAATTTAACTCCTTTTTTCATCATTGGTTAACTTGCTTTGTGTAAATTTATGATATGCCTTACAATTAGGTACATTATTAAATTCCATAAAAGCAGTAATCATGAAACCAGATTTATTCCAAGCTCCGGATTATTACAACTTAGACGAATTATTGACGGACGAACATAAACTAGTTCGAGATGCCGCACGCGAGTGGGTCAAACGTGAAGTTTCTCCTATCATCGAAGATTATGCTCAAAAAGCGGAATTTCCTAAACAAATCATTAAAGGTTTGGCTGATATTGGTGCTTTTGGACCTTATATTCCCACTGAATATGGCGGTGCCGGATTGGACCAAATTTCGTATGGCTTGATTATGCAGGAAATTGAAAGAGGTGATTCGGGTGTGCGTTCTACGGCTTCGGTGCAGTCTTCGTTAGTAATGTATCCTATTTGGAAATATGGCAGCGAAGAACAACGTTTGAAATATTTACCCAAACTGGCTTCGGGAGAATGGATGGGCTGTTTTGGCCTGACCGAACCTAATTATGGTTCTGATCCCGGAAGTATGATTACTCATTTTAAGGATAAGGGCGATCATTATTTGTTAAATGGTGCTAAAATGTGGATTTCGAATGCGCCTTTTGCAGATATTGCGGTGGTTTGGGCAAAAGATGAAAACGAAAGAATTCATGGTTTAATTGTAGAACGTGGCATGGAAGGTTTTTCGACTCCTGAAACACATAATAAATGGTCACTTCGTGCTTCGGCGACAGGTGAATTGATTTTTGATAATGTCAAGGTACCAAAAGAGAATTTGTTGCCAAATAAATCCGGATTAGGTGCACCGTTAGGCTGTCTGGATTCCGCTCGATACGGAATTGCCTGGGGCGCTATTGGAGCTGCAATGGATTGTTATGACACGGCTTTACGTTATGCGAAGGAACGAATTCAATTTGATAAACCCATTGCCGGAATGCAGCTGCAACAGAAAAAATTAGCCGAAATGATTACCGAAATTACTAAAGCTCAATTACTAACCTGGCGATTAGGAGTTTTGAGAAACGAAGGAAAAGCCACTTCGGCACAAATATCGATGGCAAAAAGAAATAATGTCAATATGGCGATTCAAATTGCTCGTGAAGCAAGACAAATATTAGGCGGAATGGGAATTTCGGGCGAATATTCGATTATGCGTCACATGATGAATCTGGAATCGGTGATTACTTATGAAGGAACTCACGATATTCATTTATTGATTACCGGAATGGATATTACCGGAATTTCGGCCTTTAAATAGAATAATACCATCTACTATTTAGTATTACAGGAATCTAAAATAGTGCATTTTTATTGAACCATTAAGAGATTTAAGTTCATTAAGCTCTTAATGGTTCAAGATTTCAAAAACAGTTTTTACTTTTAGCTACATATTATAAAAGCTAAAAAAAGGCATCAACTATTTAGGAAGTTCAGGAATCATGATTCTTCTTGTAGGTGTGCTTAATGTTTCGATAAAAGCTAATAAATCACTCATTTCTTCTTTGCTTAAATTTAGTTTTTTAAGTAAAGGGTCTGGTTTTGGAATTAGAGAATCTCGTACTGTCCCTAAATATTTTTTCTGAATAGGTGCTGGATTTCCTAAATTATACAATTCTACAACATCCAGCAAAGTTGGGAAATGACCATGATGCATCCACGGTTTTGTATTGACAACTTCTCTCAAAGTTGGGGTTCTAAATTTACCAATGTCTTTTACATCTTTAGTAACATTATAGCGTCCAAAATCTTCATTTTTGGTACCAAATAAAGTCTGCCCGTCATTATGAAACTGATTGTCGCTAAAATAAGGCGTGTTGTGACAATTGATACATTGGGCTTTGGTTCTAAACAAATGTAAACCTTTTACCTGAGCATCGGTAAATGCTTCTGATTTTCCGCTAACGAAATTGTCAAATTTGCTTTTTGGACTGTTTATTGATCTTTCGAAAGTTGCAATGGCATACTGAATGCGCTCGAGAGATACTTTTTTATCTCCAAAAGCAGCTTCAAAAAGCGGTCTGTAGCCTTTTATTTTAGCAATTTTATCTACAGCAATGGTTAGTTTTTCATTCATTTCCAATGGATCACTTACCGGAAATTGCGCCTGATCTTCTAAACTTTTAGCACGACCATCCCAAAATAAAGAAGTAGCGTAAGCGGAATTCAGAATGGTCATTGAATTACGTTTTCCTGTTTGGCGATCGTGACCAAAAGAGCGTGTTAAATTATCCGTCCAGCCTAATTCAGGATTATGACAGGAAGCACAGGCAATTTGTCCGCTACGGGATAATCTTGGATCAAAAAATAAAAGTTTCCCTAAACTTTCCTTTTTCTTAGAATACGGATTATAATCAGGATAGGGAACAGCAGGCAGCACTCCAATATCCTGAAATTTAGATTTATCGATACTCTCATGTAATTCAGCAGCAGGCCATTTTGATGAATCACCACTGGAATATACTTTTCGTAATTCCTGAATATCAATATAGTCTGGTTGTTCTACACTTTTATAAGCGGTTAAACTTATTAGGAATAAAATTAGAAAAGCTATGTTTTTTAATTTCATAATTAGAAATTCATTTTTTAATATTCTTGTAAGTTCTTGAGTTTTTTATCAAAGATTAATTGGTTCAGGTTTTGGACAATTAATATTTAAAGGTGTTGGTTTGGTATAAGCTTTATAATTATACATTCGGTATTGCGTAGAAACAGTACCTTTAAAAAGAGCTTCATTTGTTAATTTTAATTCAAAAGCAATTTCAAATAAACCTGGACTGGTTTCCTTATAGGTTCCTTCGCCTTCGATGGCAATTATATGGTTCTTTTCTTTGCTTATACCAATTGTTATATCTTGTGGAATTACAAGGACTTTTCCACTAGTTTTGCTATTTCCATTTTCAGGGAAAAATTCTAAAGCAGAAGTAATATTAAATCCTGGAGAGATGTCTGCTTTAGAATTAGCACCGGTAATCCATCTTTTTAGAGCAAAAGAATTAACTGTGTTGTCTCCTGTAGCTGTATTGAAACCTATTTTGAAAGCATCAATATAAACATCGTCAGAAGTATCTGCTGTATTTTGTCCACTATATTGAATAGCATTTTCAGCATCTTTATCAACTATAACAGGAAATGTTAAAGTAGTAGAAGGTTGCCAAGCACATGTACCACTTTTATCAAACCATTGTTCAAGATAGGTTAGATAGAAAGGCGTTGCAAGATTAGAAAAATTTGAAGCAGGATTTGTTTGAATATCACGTGGTATTTTTGTAGGTTTTACAATTCGTAAAATAGAATTCCCGGCTTTTGTATAGTTTACATTATCAATTAGTCCTATTTTAGTTTCATATCTAAAATCATCATTTTTAAGGTTTTCTAAAAGAGTTAAGTGATAGGTTATTGAGTTTCTGTTGTCTCCATAATCATCATGTGTCAATGAATAATCAAATCCGTTTGAAAAATTAAAAATAGGAAGGTTTTCAATTTCAGATGGAATAAATCCATTAGAAAAATTGACTTTGAAATCGATTTTTTCACCTACTTCACCTTTCAAGGTCAATTGATTTACAGGAAAAGAATAGGTCGTTTTTAAATCACCTAAGTTAATAGTGAAATTATCATTTGCAGCTGAAGTGTTCAAATTTCCAATATGAATATTAGAATCCGAAACACCTTCCAGTTTTAATGTAATTGAATCTTTTTTAGTCCATCTTTTATCAAAAGAAACAAAAATAGTATCCGTTAGTTTATTTCCTCCAAACAATAATTCGTTAGTTGGCTCAATACTAAAAACATTTGTGTCTCCTGAAGTTACTGTACTAAAATTAACCCGAACATCTTCTTTTAAAGTTGGCGAACTTAAAGCAACAGGGATTTTTAAAGTTTTAATCGATTTATTTTCATAAGTAGTTACGGGAATACGAGTGGTACTTACAGCCGGATACTCTAAAGGAACGCCTGCTGATGTAGTTAAAAAATTAAAACGAACAAAAGGATCTACACTTTTCGTATCTAATTTATAATCATCTTTAGAGCAAGAAACAATTATTGCTATAACAATACTTAATACGGATATAATTTTAATACGATTCATTTTTTTCTAAGTTTGGATTAACATTAAGATTGGCGCGAGGTATTGGCAATACAAATTTTAAAGACGGATATGTCATGTTGCAGCTAAGGGAAATACAGCCATCATTTCGAGAAACACTTTTATGATTTCTGGCTATATCAAAGAATAAATGTCCTTCAAAACACAATTCTTTTCTTCGCTCTAAAAACACTACTTCGGCAAGATTATTTGTATCGTTTAATAATGTGGCATTAGCTCTCGCTCTAATAGTGTTAATGTCTGATTTTGCCTGCTCTAAATTAGGGTTGTCTAATCCTAAGGCTGCTTCGGCACGAATTAAATACTGCTCACTTAATCTAAAAGCAACATATCCTGGATTTCCTTGAAATTTTTTAGTGAAATAATAATTTCGGGGATCTTTTTTCGAATCGATTAAAGTGGAAATCGATTGTGTTAAAAACAACTGTTTTCTAATATCGTTCGTTTCATATAGATCCAATAAATCTTGTGAGGCTACATATCTTCCATAAACAGTTGAAGAAGTATAACCAAAAAAAGTTGATAAAGATCCTCCAACTGTTCCATCATTACCTTTAGGAATACTAAATTCTAACAGAATTTCGGAAATAGGAAGGTCTGGTTTTTCCCATTCTGAAATATAATTAGCCGAATTTACTAAGCTCACTCCCGAATTTGTAATTACATCATTGGCAGTTTCATAGGCATTTTTATAATCTTTTTTAGATAAATAGACTCTTGCCAGTAAAGCTTTTGTATTGGTTTTGTTAAAAAAAGAATAAACAGGACCACTTAAAACTAAATTATCTGAATATAAACTTAAAGCATCAGTTATGTCTTTTATAATTAAGGAATAAGTATTTGCAGCTGTTTCGCGGGCAGGATATTGAATTCCTTTAGTGATTGATTGTGTGTTGTAAACAATTCCCTTATGAGAAGCATCAGAGGTATAGCCATAATTCTGGCTATATACTTCGCTCAATAAAAAATGTGTATAAGCTCTAATGCTTAAAGCTTCGGCTTTAAGTTGATTTTTTTCTTCTTGGGTTGCATCAGTTAAGGCATCAGTAAACTCTAAAATTAAATTGGCTTGATTGATGATGTCATAACTTTCACTGTAAAAAATAGCATAATTTGAAGCATCTGATTGATCATCAAAAGAATAAACATTTGCTATATTGGTAGGAATATTAATTTGTCCTAAAGAACTTGAAGTTGTTGAAGGTGTAAATTTTATATTACCACCTTGTAAATCAGCATAAACTGCAAAACGTTCTCCTCTTACATTAACTTCTACATCAGAATATAAACCATTTAAAGCAGTCATTACACCTTGTTTGGTTCCCAGCTGTTCCGTAATTGATACTTGTGTTCCCGGCTCTTGTTCCAGGAAATCACTACAAGATTGCAATAATCCAATCAAAATAAATAAGACGGAAAATGAAATTAGGGTTTTATTATTGAAATTTTTCATCTTTTAAAAACGGGTATTAATTCCGCATGAAATAGTTCTAGCCTGCGGATAGTTGAAACTAAATTCTCGTATGCCATTCATTCCTGATGGGCTTTTTTCTCTGTACCAATACAATAGATTCGATACATCGGCAAAAATGGTGACTGTATCAAAAAATGTTTTCTTTATAGGAAGATTATAACTTAAATTAACATTGCTGATTTTTATATAAGTAGCATCATAAACATATTTACTCATATTAGCTAAGAGCGTATTATTAGAAGGAGCTGGCTGAGATACCATGTCTCCTGGATTTCTCCAATAATCAAAAGCATTAACCGACATATTTCTGTTTGATGTATTTCTAGATTTAGAAATTATTTCATCTGAGATTAATCGGTCTCCACCCCATTGAAAAGCACCGGTAATCGATAAGCTAATACTATTATTAAATGAAAAACGATTACTAAAACCTCCATTTGCTTTTGGTTGTGTATTGCCAATTGGTACCCAGTCAGCTTTGGTAAATAGTTCGTTGTAAGTTGCTGCATCATAAACCTGACCGTCTTTTCTAATTAAATCACGTCCTGTTGCCGGATCTACACCTACCCAGTTTACTCCCCAAATAGTGGTAGTGCTGAAGCCTATTTTTTGAGCCAGAGCTAAATTTGCTTCAGAATAATCGCTTCCTAAGCCTACTAAATCAGTTACTTTATTATCTACAGTAGCAATGTTAAAAGAAGAAGTCCATTTGAATTTTCCTTTTTGAAACCATTTAATTCTGGTTGAAAATTCAAATCCTTTATTGTACATACTCGATGCATTTAACTGAACGGAACTATATCCGTTTTCTGTTGGAATATCACGAGAAGCAATCAAATCAGACAAACTATCATAGTAATATTCTAACGAAAGTTCTACAGTATTAAAAACATTAAAATCTAATCCGGTATTGAACTTTAGATTTTTTTCCCAACTTAAATTTCCGTTTGGAGCTACGCTTGGTCTTGCGTCTAAGTAGCCATTATATCCATTTTGAGAGATAGTATATAATCCTTTAGATCGATAAGAACCAATTCTGGAATTACCCGTTGATCCATAACTAATTTTAAACTTTAAGAAATCTACCCAGGAACTTGTATTAAGAAAATCTTCGTTACTAAGTATCCATGCTAAACCAACTCCACTATTTAAAGCTACATTAGAATCTGTTCCAAAAACAGAACTTTCATCGCGTCTAATATTAGCCAGGGCGTAATATCTTTTTTTATAATTGTAGTTTACCTGAGCAAATGCAGAAACTCTGGAAGCATTGCTTATTTCAGCTCCTCTTACTTGTCTTCCTAAAGTTTCATCTATATTAGGAGTTTCCGGATTATCATCTTGTAATGATTCCTCAACATTATGAATCACATTTGGGTTTACAAAACCTGATGCCGATGCATAATTAAATTTGCCTTTTTCTTCAGAAAGTTCAAATCCTAAAACTCCATCAATTTTATTATTCTTATTAATTTCTTTGTCAAATAAAACTTGTCCTTGCCAGTTCCATCTGGTTGAGTTCCTGTTATTAAAAAGCCTTCTTCCTGAGTTTGGATAAGTAACTCCGTCTAATACAAATGTTCCGTTGTTTTGTCCACTTTCATTTTCACCCGAAAACCAACGATCCTGTTCTTTATCTACATAATCTAAACCAAATAAGGTTGAAAATTTAATGTTCTTATTTAGTTCATAGCCTAAATTAAAACTTCCTAAAATGCTCGATGTAGTAGTTCTGTTTCTATTTTGTTCAATGGCAGCTAATGGGTTTCCTCCTGTGTTACCACCAGAGACTCCTACATTAGAATAACTTCCATCTTCGTTATAAGGAGAAATAGTTGGTATATAAACAAAATCATAAAACGTATTTGGGGCATCTTTTTTAATGAAACTTGGGTTTAGAGATAAATTTACATTCCACTTCGAATGGTTGTATCCTAAATTAATCCCTGCATTAAGCTGTTTTGTTGTATTACCCACTTGAGGTTCATCAATATTTAAATAACCTAAATTAGTACGATAAGAAAATTTTGAACCTGCTCCTGAAACACTAAAATTATATTTATTATAAATTCCCGTTTTGTTTAATAAGTCAAACCAATTAGTATTTACTCCATTATAAGGAAGTAATGCTGTACCCGGAGAAGTATTTTTTAAATAATCATTTCTAAGTTCAGTATATTGTTCTCCGCTTAAATATTTAATTTGATTAACAGCTGAAGAAATTCCCAATTGATTAGAAAATGTAAATTTGGTTTTTCCTTGTTTTCCTTTTTTAGTTGTAATTAAAATAACACCATTAGCTCCATCCGCTCCATAAATACCTACTGCCGCAGCATCTTTAAGAACAGTGAAGTCTTCAATATTATCAGTAGAAATCATAGCCAGAGGATTCGATAATCCTTCTGCCAGTCGCCCGCCATCAAAATAGGGATGATCAATTCCTGATTGTTCACTCATAATTACACCATCAATAATAATCAATGGTTGGGTAGATGTTCCTAAAATAGAATTGGTTAGTGATTTTAAAGTTCCCTGTCCACGAATGTTAATTTTTACAGGCCCACCAACTCCGGAAGTGTTTTCGATTAAAACACCTGCAATTTGTCCTTCAAGCATTTTGTCAATACTTTCAGATGCTTGTTGAACCGGAATATCTTTAGCATTTATAGTAGAAATACTTCCTACGATTTCTTCTTTTAATTTTTTAGTTCCATAAGAAGAAGTAATTACCACCTGATCTAATTCGTCTATAGCTTCTTCAAGATAAAATACAAATTCGGTTTTGTTTTCTACTTTTTGAGTCTGCGTTTGCATTCCCAGATATTCTACTTCCAGTTCAATAGAATTGCTGTTGTTTCCTTCTAAATCATATATAAATTTTCCATTAGCATCAGTAATGGCTCCCATTCGCGTACCTTTTATACGAACGGTTGCTGCAGCAAGAGGCAGTTTGCTTTTCGCACTAAATACAGTTCCTCTTAGATATCTTTCTTTATTTTGAGACTGTGATTTTACGGTTTCAGCTGAAGTTGTATTGGTTAATAAAACCTGCTTTTTTTGAATGTAAAACGAAATGTTTTTTCCCTTTAACAACTGCGTTAATACAGTTTCTAATGTGGCGTTGGAAACATTAACATCTGCTAATTGATCAGCATCAATTTTTCGAGCATTATAAATGATTCTAAAATCAGTTTGCTCTTCAATCGATTTGATAATTAGACTTATAGGTTTGTTTTTTACATGTAATGTAATGTTTTTAGTTTGCGAAAATCCTTTAAAATTAGATATAAGCAGGGCTAAGAAAAACAATGTTTTCCTCAAATGAAAAGGTATAAAAGAAGTCATATTTTAACTAGGGTTATGGAAGATTTGTAATTCTGATAGTGTTTTTATTAATAGAATAATTAAAGGGTGTGTCACGTTTTAGAAGTTCTAAAATGTTTTCGACACTTGATTCGCTAATTTTAATAGTACCAGTGAAATTCTGTCTGGCCAAATCAGAATTTTCATTGATAATTTCAACGTCGTAGGTACGTTGGATTATTTTAGCAATTGTAGAAAATGGGGTATCTTTAAAAGCAAGTTCTCCTTGTATCCAGGCGGTATAAAAACCTGTATCGATTACTTTTGTTGTAATTGTTTTCGAATTGTTGTGCCAAGTCGCCATTTGGTCTGGCTTTAATATGATGGCATTCGATTCATTTTTAGTTTCAAACATTTGAATGCTTCCTTCAACAAGCGTACTATTTACAGTTGGATTTTCAGGATAAGCACTTACATTGAATTTTGTTCCCAGAACTTTAATGTCAACCTGATTAGCGTTTACAATAAAAGGATGTTCTTTGTCTTTAGCAACTTCAAAAAAAGCTTCTCCGGTTAAGTAAACAGTTCTTTTTCCTTTGATTCCAAATTGCTCCGGATAGCGTAATGTACTTCCCGAGTTGATATTTACAATAGTTCCGTCAGAAAGTGTCAGTTTGAATCTTTTTCCGTAAGGCACTTTAAGCGTGTTGTAAACTATTTTATCATCATTTACTTTACCGAAATAAATAATTTGATTAGGGAATTTTTTTGCTACTAAATCACCATTAGCATTCAATAATTGTGTTTCGTTGTTCTCAACAAAATATTCTGATTGTCCATTGCCTAATTCTAAGACGATTTCTTTTGACAGTTTTGTTTTTTCATTGAAATCGAAAGCTAGTTTGGCTAATCCTGCAAAAACTAAAAATACAGCGGCATATTTAAAACAAGAAATAAAGTTTCTTTTTCGCTGGATCTTAATTACAGGAGCAGCATCGCTTGTAGTTGTTTTTGAAAGCGAAGCTAGTGCCCAGGTTTTTTTAGCATTTATAAAATACTTTTTATTCTCTTCTGAGGCTTCAATCCATTCAAAAAGTCTTTGCACTTCTTGTTCTGTAGCTTCGTTAGACAGGTATTTATAAATTAAATCAGATATCATATTTTGAGTTTTTTATAAGGGCTCTTTAGTAAGTACACCTGAACCCTAAAAAACCCTATGTTCTATTTTTAATTATTATAAATAAAAAGTAAAATTAGAGTCAGATAGTCCGATAAACTATTTCTTAAAAGCTTCAAAGCCTTTGTCATATGGGCTTCTACAGCTTTTAGAGTAACTTGCATTTCTTCGGCTATTTCTACATTTTTTTTCTGTTCGAAACGTTTTTTTATAAAAACTTCTCGTGTTTTAGGCGGAAGATTACTTATCGAACCGTTAATTAAATGCTCTAATTCGGAAATTTCTAAAGTATCAAATGAAATCGAATTCAGGATTTCTGTATCTAATTCTTTTTCTTTTTGATTAAGAATATCATCTTTAAAACGATCTTTAACTTTATTATGCCTGATGATATTTAGGCATTTAGATTTGGTATAAGTATATAAAAAAGAAGTAATTCCGTTAATGGATTCAATGGTATCTCTGTTTTCCCATAGGTGCAAAAAAGCTTCCTGAGTTACATTTTCGGCTTCTTCCTTGTCATAAATAAATGAAATACTAAAAGCCTGAATTTTTTTAAAATAACAATCATAAAAATAGGCAAACGCTCCCTGATCTCCTTTTTTGAAAGATTCAAAGTGTATTGATTCAAGGTCGTTTTTTATTATCATTGAAGTAAAATACTTTGGATAGAGATAAGCTATTTAAAAGTGCTGCAAATATAAATGTTATTTAAATTAGTTCTAAATTATTGATTGTTTTTTACATTCTAAAAAGCAATCATAAGCTTTTAGTAGTATTTTTGTTATTATCATTATATGTTTAAAAATTAATTTTAGGTACATTCGATAATCTGTAAAAGCGAAAATATGAATTTAGAAACTTTTTATGAATATTGTCTTTCGAAAAAAGGAGTGACTGAACATTTCCCTTTTGATCAGGATACTTTAGTTTTTAAAGTTGGAGCTAAGATGTTTGCTTTGTCATCACTAAAGCAATGGGAACTGGGAAATCCGTCAGTGAATTTAAAATGTAATCCTGATTTAGCTAAAGAATGGAGGGCTGAATTTGAAGCGATACAGCCAAGTTTTCATATGAATAAAAATCATTGGAATACTGTTACAATAAATAATAGTATTTCAGATTCATTTTTGAAGCAAATGATCGACCTCTCTTATGATTTGGTTTTTAATAGTTTGACTAAAAAAAACCAGCAAGAGATTTTAAATTTAGATTGATTTTATTCTTTTTAAGTTAATTTTTGTAATACTCTAAAATAAAAGTTAATAAAGTTTGTAAGTTAAAATTTAATTCATCATATTTGTGATGTAAACGTTTACATTTATCATTTTGTCAAATCTAAAAGCAGTCGCTGAACATTCTAAGGTTTCTATAGCCACAGTATCTAGGGTCATTAATAACGATCCTAAGGTAAGCAAAGAGACTATGCTTAAAGTTCAGGCTTCGATAACTGCTTTAGAATATAAACCCAATCGCGTTGCACAACGTTTAAGAAGTACTAAAAGCAAAACAAAATTGCTGGGCTTAGTAATTCCTGATATTCAAAATCCATTTTTCGTTGATGTTGTTAGAGGTGTCGAAGATTACGCTTATCAAAACAATTTTGCTGTTATGATTGGCAATTTTGGACAGGACGAGAAAAAAGAAAAATTATATCTTGACATTTTACAATCAGAGAATATTGACGGATTAATTGTTGCTCCAATTCACGGAAGAGATAAAGGAGTTGAAAATCTGGTTAAAAAAAATATTGCAGTTGTTTGTATAGACAGGGGATTGACAGAAGTTGATGTTGATATTGTAAAGGTAGATAATGATGAAGGTGCTTTTAAAGCTATTGATCATCTTTTAAGTATTGGACATAGACGTATTGCGTTTATTTCGGGAAATTTTAAAATTCCAACTTATATTGATCGTTTGGCCGGTTATAAAAGAGCATTAAGTAAATACGGAGTTCCATTTGACGAGAGTCTAATTTTTGTAAGAAATACTGATTATAAAAGTGGATTTGAACTTGCTAATAGGATTCTGGATTTAGAAGAACGCCCATCGGCTATTTTTTCAGGAAATAATCTATTGACATTAGGAGCTCTGGAAGCAATTCATGGCAGAAATATAAATATTCCGGAAGAAATTTCGATTGTAGGATTTGATGATATGCCATGGTCCATTTCGTTAAATCCGCCATTAACAGCCGTACGTCAGCCAGGTTTTGATATGGGACGAAAAGCAGCCGAAATGCTGTATGAGCGAATTTTAAATCCTAGTAATAAAAAAGAAAAAGTAATATTAGATACTGAGTTAATGCTCAGAAAATCAACTACTCCTATTGAGTAGTTTTTTTTAACCCAAAAATGTAAACGTTTACATTTATGGGTCAGAAGTAAAAAAAATGGTCATTTATTTGGTTTGTAGCGGTTTATGTAAAAAGGAAACGAATGAAAGAAATTGTGATTTTAAATCCTAATCGTGTTGTTTTTGGGGAGGGAAGCATTCAGCGGTTTGTAAGCGATTTTATAGAAAAAGGATATAAGCGGATGTTTTTAGTAACTATTACTGAGATACAGGATGCTTTAAAACCTTTTCTGGAAAGTTTACAATCGGAAGGAATTGCAATTGAAATGGATTTATCCATAGTAAAAGAACCCACATTTGAGGATTTTAGTAAAGTTTTAGAAAAAGCAAAGACTTTTAATGCTGACAGTATTGTTGGTATTGGAGGTGGAAGTGTGCTGGATGTGGCTAAATTAGTTGCTGCTCAGTTAAAAAATACACAAACTTTAGAAGAAATAAAAGGAATTGGAAATCTTAAAGAAAGACAAACTTATGTGGTTTGTGTTCCTACAACTTCGGGAACCGGAAGCGAAGTTTCTCCCAATGCCATTTTTGTTAATGATCAAGGAGAAAAAGTAGGTGTTATAAGTCCGTATCTGGTTGCAGATGCTGCCTATATCGATCCTCTTTTGACGATTTCTATGCCAAAAGACGTTACAGCAGCAACAGGAATCGATGCCTTAACGCATTGTTTAGAAGCTTATACCAATAAATTTTCGCATCCTTTTGTCGATTTATATGCCCTGGAAGGCGTACGCTTAATTGCAAAATATTTAAAAAGAGCCTGCGATAATGGAAATGATATAGCAGCAAGAACTCAGGTTGCATTAGGAAGTTTGTATGGCGGAATGTGCCTGGGTCCTGTAAATACTGCTGCCGTACATGCTTTGTCTTATCCCTTAGGTGTTGAATATCATATTTCGCACGGACTGTCAAATGCATTGTTACTGCCTCATGTAATGGAATTTAATATCGAAACTAATCCCGATAAATACGAACGTATTGCTGAGGTTTTAGGTGCTGAAAAGAAAAACAATTCGAAAGAAACAGCCTTAGAAGGAGTAGAAATATTAAAAAAATTGATTGTCGATTGTGGATTGCCAATTTCTTTGAGTCAGACCGCAGTAAAAGAAGAATCAATTGCTAAATTAGCCGAGGAAGCCGTGAAAGTGCAGCGATTATTGAAAAATAATATAAGAGAAATTGCTGTAGACGATGCGGTTGCAATTTATAAATCAGCTTTTTAGTAAATAAATGAAAAATAGTAAAAAATATCACGGAGTTGTTGTGCCAATGGTTACGCCTTTTGGTACGGATTTGAATATTGATTTAAACGCAGTAACTGTTCTTGTAAATCATTTAATTGATGGAGGCTGTCATCCATTTGTACTGGGAACAACCGGAGAATCGAGTTCTGTTTCTTTCGAAAATAAAATAGCATTAGTTAAAAAAACAGTTGAAGTTGCTAAAGGAAAAGCTACCATTTATGCTGGAATTGCCGGGAATTGTTTTCAGGAATCTTTAGATCAGGCAAAGGCGTTTACTGATTTAGGAGTTGATGTTCTTGTGGCTCACGTTCCGTATTATTATCCGTTAAGTCAAAACCATATTTTAAATTATTTTAATCAGTTAGCATCGGCGGTGTCGTTGCCGCTTATTGTTTATAATATGCCAATGACGACTAATATGTCTATTGATTTAGAAATTGCCGACCAGTTGAGTCAACATCCTAATATTGTTGGTTACAAAGAATCTGAAAGAGGAGAAGAAAGAATGGAAAAAGCAATCAGTCTTTGGAAAAACAGATCAGATTTTTCTTATTTATTGGGTTGGGCAGCTAAATCGTATGAAGCTATGTTGCTTGGAGCTGACGGATTAGTGCCAAGTACAGGAAATTTAACACCGCAATTGTACCATACGATTTATCAAAGTGTTTTTGATGGAAACAATGCTTTGGCACAAAAAGCACAAGTAAAAAGTGATGCTATTTCGAAAATATATCAGGAGAATCAAATTTTGTGCAACTCAATTCCAATTTTGAAATATTTATTATCAAAATATAATTTGATTACCAAAGAAGTTTTATTGCCAATGATTGCTGTAAATGCAGCAGAAGAAAAATTGGCAACAGAAAAAATAAACAATTACGGAAGCAATCTAAAAAGCCTGAACAGTATATAATGAAGAATGTAAAGCCAATTTTAGGGATAACAATGGGAGATCCTGCAAGTATAGGACCCGAAGTTGCTGTAAAGGCATTGTTAGACCCTAAAGTTTATGAAGTGAGCCGACCTGTTTTGGTAGGTGAAGCTGCTGTTTTCGAGCAAGCAATTCAGTTTTGTGGATTGGATTTAAAAGTAAACCGAATTTCGAAAATTGCCGACGCTAAATTTGAAAAAGGATTTGCTGATGTTTTTGATTTGAATTTAATGAATATCGCCGATTTAAAGTTGGGCGAAATTACAGCCGAAGCAGGGGATGTGGCTTTTAAAACAGTAGTTAAAAATATCGAATTGGCTCTCGCTGGAGAAATTGAAGGAACAGTTACGGGGCCTATTCATAAAGAATCGATTCAAAAAGCAGGGCATGTTTTTGCAGGTCATACGGAGATTTATGCTCATTATACCAATACTAAAAAATACGGAATGTTATTGGTGGAAGAAAATCTAAGAGTTATTCATGTTTCAACCCATGTTTCTTTGAGACAGGCTTGTGATTTGGTCAAAAAAGACAGGATTCTGGAATGTATTTCTCTTATTGACGAAGCGTGTAAAAAGTTAGGAATTACAAAACCTAAAATTGGTGTCGCAGGATTAAATCCGCATGCGAGTGATGGAGGTCTTTTTGGTTATGAAGAAGAGCAGGAAATTTATCCGGCGGTTCAGGAAGCACTAAAAAAAGGATTTAATGTTGAAGGCCCCATTCCTGCCGATACTTTATTCTCAAAAGCAGTAGGCGGAATGTATGATGGCTGTGTGGCGATGTACCACGACCAGGGGCATATTCCGTTTAAAACGGTAGGTTTTAATTGGGATCAGTCCAAAGGAAGAATGAAAAGCGTAAAAGGTGTAAATATAACATTGGGTTTGCCTATTATTCGAACATCAGTAGATCATGGAACAGCTATGGAAATTGCCGGACAAGGTATTGCAAGTCCAGATGCGATGGTTCTTGCGATAGAATATGCAGCAAGATTGCACAAGAATAAAAATAATAATTAGTAAATGATAGCGGTTATATCAGATGACTTTACAGGAGCTGCCGAGATAGGCGGGATTGGTATTCGTAACGGATTTTCGGTTACGATAGATACCAGCGTAAATTCAAATTACGACTGTGAAGTTTTAGTAATCGCTACTAATACAAGATCCTTGGATAAAACGGAAGCTCAGAAGCAAATCCAGCAAGTTACCAAAGAATTATTGGCACTAAAGCCTGATTTTATTTATAAAAAAACAGATTCCTTACTCAGGGGAAAAGTTGGAGACGAATTGACTGCCCAACTAGAAATATCCGCAAAGAAAAAAGTGTTATTAGTTCCTGCTAATCCTTTGTTGAAACGAACAGTGGTAAATGGTATTTATTATATTAATGAAATTCCGTTAATGGAATCTAATTTTTTTAATAATGATTTTGCTAAAGGGACAACTTCAAGTGTATTAGATATGATTGGGAAGGATTATAAAGAACAATCATTTTCAGTTTCACTCGGACAGGAATTACCTAACAAAGGTTTTATAATTGGCAATACTCCAACTAATGAAGATTTAATGGGATGGGCTAATCTTCTTGATGAAACAATGCTTCCGGCGGGAGGTGCAGGCTTTTTTGATGCGATTTTGAAAAAAATTAAATCAGAACAAAAAAAAGAATTATCTTCCCTCGTATTTGGAAAAAAAGCTTTGTATCTATGCGGGAGTAATTATCAGCCTAGCAGGGCAGTAGTGAAGAGGGCTAAAGAAAACGGAGCTTCGGTTTCTTATATGCCAAGTACCATTTTTAATAATATTGATTATGAAAATGTGATACAAAAATGGGCCAATGAAATTGTGAAAATTATTCAGAAAAAAGATAAAGTTGTTATAGCTATTGACGAATTAGAATGTAAAGATGTAGAAAACGTTTCTAATAAAATTAGTTATATATTTGGAGTGTTGATAAAAAAGATACTCGAAAAAGTAACTTTGGAAGAGTTATTGATAGAAGGAGGGGCAACGGCTTATTCTATAATTGAACATCTGGGATATAAAAAGTTCTATCCGGAACAGGAACTATCTCAGGGTGTTATAAGGATGGAAATTGAGCAAACAACTAAAATGCATCTAACATTAAAGCCAGGAAGCTATCAATGGACTGATTCGGTCTGGAAATTTTAAAACTATAAAGCATGAATGAATCTTCGTTACACTTTATTGACTATTTGATAATAATCATATCATTATTAGTTACGTTAGGAGTGGGAGTAAGATATTCTGGAAAAAATACTAATACACAACAATATTTTGCAGCAGGAGGGAATATTCCTGCCTGGGCTATTGGAATGTCCATTTTTGCAACATTAATTAGTAGTGTAACATTTTTAGCTTATCCGGGTGAGGGTTATAATTCCAATTGGATATTGCTTATCCAGGGTTTTATGGTACCTGTTGTGCTTTTTTTCTCCATACGGTTTATTGTGCCTTTGTATCGAAATGTAATTGGGTTAAGTGCCTATGAATATTTCGAAAAAAGATTCGGCTATCTTGCAAGAGTTTATGGTTCAATAGGGTTTATTTTCGCTCATTTTTCTAAAATGGGCTCGGTATTATTCTTATTGTCATTAGCCTTAAATTCTATGACAGGAATCGATTCGATGACTATTCTTTGGGTCATCGGAATTTCGATTATATTGATTACACTTTTAGGAGGAATGGAAGCTGTAATTTGGTTAGACGTTATTCAGGGATTTTTACTTATTTTAGGAGGATTATTAGCAATAGGAGTTATTATTTTTAAAACTGATGGCGGACTCGGAGCGATTTTAAATCATGCCATTAATCAGGATAAAATAGGATTTGGACCCTATGATTTCGATTTTGTAAACCTTACTTTTTGGGTAATGTGTGTTAATGGAATATTTTATGCTATTCAAAAATATGGAGCCGATCAAACTATTGTGCAGCGTTATCTTACCGCAAAATCCGATAAAGAAGCTATAAGAGGATCTATAATAGGAATAGCCATTACAGTGCCTATATGGGCTTTGTTTATGTTTATAGGGACAGCCTTGTTTTCGTTTTATGCCATCAATAATTTAGATTTACCAGTTGGAATAGACCCGGATGCCGTTTTTCCGTTTTTTATAACAACACAATTACCGCCAGGATTAGTTGGACTAATATTATCGGCACTTATTGCTGCTGGAATTTCCAGTTTAGATGCCGATTTGAATTCTCTCGCAGCTGTAGGAGTAGATGATTATTATAAACGATTGAATCCAAATAGTTCAGGAAGACAACAGCTTAATTTTGGTAAATTATTAGTTGTTATTGCAGGTTTGGGAGCCATTTCTATTGCTACTATTTATATAAAATTAGATGATGAAATAGGGATATTATCTACCGTTTTTATGCTATATGCCATTTTTTCCGGTGGAATTGCAGGAATGTTGTTATTAGGACTTTTTGTGAATCGTGCTAATAAACAAGGGCTGTATATAGGTATTATAGCTTGTGTAATCTTTACAAGTTATGCTTTGTTGACTTCGACTTTTACAGATCATGGAACTCATAGAGAACTTCTTTTAGATTTAGGTTTTTATAATTTTACACAGCATAAATACATGTTAGGCGTGTATAGTCATATTATATTGTTTTTTGTAGGCTGGGGGGCTAGTTATTTTTTTCCAAAAGCTGAGGTGCCTAATAATCTTACGTATTATGGCTATTTAGATAAAAAAAGAAAAGGGTTAATATAACTTTAATAATGAAAGTAAAAATCAAAAGTCTTAGTTATTTGGAATAAAATAGCTAAGACTTTTTTGTGTATTTTTATCAAAATAATTAGAAATTAAAGTTAGAATAATTAACTTCTATTTATGAAATTTGATTTTACTTTTGTGTTGTAAAACAAATGATTATCCAGTCAGTAAAAATAATATTAGCTAAATAATGAAAGATCAAATAAAGAAATTTTTAAACGAAGAGCAAGATCCAAAAGCCATTGAAAAAATCACTTCAAAGCTGAATGATTTGTTGATGAAAAATGAAGAAATAGGTTATATTGGTGTCCAAAAAAAACCGGCAATTACAGTTTTTCCGGATAGTATTGTTTTAACCAATAAAAGAATTATTATCTGTCAGCCTAAGAATTTAGGATTATCAATGGATTTTGTTGATTATACCTGGGATCAGATAGAAGGTACTTTTGTAAAAGAAAACATTTTGGGTTCAGAGTTTTCTTTTTCAACTAAAACAGATATTACGGTTTCTATTGATTATATTCCAAAAATTCAGGCTAGAAAGATTTATACTTTTGCTAAGGAACAATTGGATTTATTAAAAAACACAGCTGTTTCTAATACAACTATAATTCCTGAAGAAGTTTCCATTATTGAAGACGAAATTGAAGAGGTAGAAACCGAAGAAGTAAATGATTTTGCCGAAATTCTTCCGACAACTCCGCCTGTATTTGTAGCTAACGAAGCTTCAAAAGACAATGATCTAAAAGGTTTGTCGCAGGATGAGCTTTTTGAGAAATTACAAAACTATAAAAAACTCCTTGATAACGGATTAATTTTACAAGGCGAATACGACGCTTTCAAAAAAGAAATTCTGAGTTTGATGTAAGGAATAGTCAACTTTTTAGGACGATAAAAATTAAAAACCCCGGCAAGTTCTCAATTTGTCGGGGTTTTAGTGTTATGATAAATAAATAGGGAGAAATTAAATCAGATTGCACTAAAATAATTTCGGATTAGCAGCTGTTTCCCTAACTCAGCCTGCTTTTTTATTAGTAAGCTCCTAAGAAGAAACTTCCTGTAGCAGTTTTTAATTTTGCTCCTTTTTTAATTTCTTTTGTTTTAGTATTTATGATATAAATATTACCATCTTTTCCTGAAGGAGTTAACGGAAGATATACATTGTCTCCAACAAGACCTATGTTTTGGAATTGACCAAATGTAGAAGCTAATGCTGCGTCTGTTTCAATTTCTGTAGTTAATTTAGTTGCAGTTTTATCATTTAAATTTATTAAAGCAACGTACCCACCTGTAGCACTTGATGTTGTGTATAATACTACAGCAAGTCCATCTTTAATATATCTCCATGCTTTAATTTGAGCTCCAGTAATACTTAAAGCAGTATTTAAATTAAAGTGGTAATTTTGATCATATTCACCAGTTGCTTTACTAATACGTAAGATATCTGGACCAGAAGTAGCGGTTGCTTGGTAAAGATTTCCATCAGTACCAACATATTGTGTTAATGTACGGTATCCTAAATTGTCAATCTTACTGTTATTAGAAATAATAATTTTAGCATTTGTTAATCTTGGATAATCTACTACATAAGTAACAGTACCTAAATCTCTTACTTCAGTAGATAATTGCCATCCATTTATAGCACCACTAGTTGTATTTGTAGTTACTGTACCATTAACGTTATGTCTTCTAATACCTAAACCAATATAAAGTTTAGTTTTATCTTGATTCAATACAGGTACATCAGCTCTCCATACATGATATCCTTTAGCTTCTAATTCAGTTCCAAGTTCGATATTGATACTACCTGTATTTGTAATGGCAGTACTATTTAAATCGATATTGGCAATTTTTATTGTACCTTTTGGATGACGGTATTTATAATTAGGTGCTGTTCCTGTGTAAGGATCTAATGCTTCACCGAAAGAAACTCCAACACCAATACCTTCAGCTGCTTTTACCCAGCGTGGAGATGTTCCTAAAATTGTTGCAGTATTTAATTCAAACCCTACTTCTTCATATTTACCTTCACCATTTACTTTGTATTTATTAAATACTCCACCTTCTGTTCCAGTATATTGTATGTTGTATAAGAATTTACCATCTTCCGAAGCTTGAACACGAGCAGTACGACTTGATTTTAGGGCAAAACCATTTACATATTTTTCACCTTCCATTTTAAAAAGATCAACTTCATAATTTGGATCAGCTGCATTTTCTTGAGTTATAGCATAAGCACGAGTGCCTCCGTTTCCTGCAGTTCCACCAGCATCTGGAAAAGATCCAGTTAAAGTAATCCAACGAGTTCCATCATCTCCACCATTGTTTCCAGAATCGTTGTTGTTATCATCATTATTACAGCTTCCTAATGTCAGACCTGCAATAACAGTACTCAATAATGCTATTCTAAATAGATTTTTTTTCATGATATTAATTTAATTTGATTATAAAAATTTACTAAAAGTGTAATTTAATTTGAAGTAGATACCTCTACCTGGTTTTTGTATTTGAAAATTATCATATACTTCTGCATTAAGTATGTTTTTTACGTCTATACTAGCAACTAATTTTTGAGCAGGGAAACGATAACTTAATCCTAAATCATGTGAAAACTGAGTTGGTGTTATAGAAAATTGAGGTTGCCCTCTAACGGTGAAATATTCGCCTACATATCCAGCATTATAGTAAGTGCTTAATGTCGATTTCTTCTGAAAAAGATTCTTAAAAGTATATTGCATATTCATGTTCATCGTAAAAAAAGGCTCGTTAATTACCTGATGATTATAATATCTATTTGGTCTCCCTTTTTCATCGAATTCACTTTTATCAAGATTATTGAATTTTGAAATATTAAAAGAAGTGTTTAATCGATTATTATAGATGTAAATAATTTCAGCTTCAAATCCTCTTGCCTGTGTTCTTTGAAGATTTACATATCTTGAAACTTGTATATCTGCACCTGATTCATCTTTAATATCTGCATCAGCTACAGTCTGGATAGTAATTTTATCATAACCATTACGCCAAAATGCATTAGCATAAAGAGATATTTTGTGTTTACCAAAATTTGATGGATTCCAACGAAATCCTAAATTGTAATTGATATATCTTTCTCCTTTCAGTTGGAGATTAGGTAATATGTTTCTAGAAGGATCACCAAAAAGTTGAATTTCATCTGGCATTATGTATGAGTTTTCTGTTGACCCAATAAGAAATACATCAGAAATTACATTATAAGATATTGTACCGCCATAGCCAAAATTGCTGTCAGTGGTAGAATTAATCTCTTCAGCAATAGAATTTACTCCATCTGTAGTTATGATTCTTTTGCGTAAATCGTTGGTACGATTGATTGTATACTTTCCTAAAATATTAGTTTTTAATTTTCTATTGAAAGTTTCCGCCTCATAATTCATTGAAATAATATTTTTATAAATATCACTTTCTGTAGCTAAATCACTAGCACCAGGTGTCAATAAATCCTCTTCTATTCTGCTAGTTCCTTCAATTTTATGATTCAGAGAGGCCCTATGACCATCGGTAATCATATATCCCAGATTAGTACGGGCATTAATTACCTTTCTATCTATATTTGAGATAACTTTTTTTCCTTGCTGTCCTCCATCTTTTGTACGTAATTGTACAATTTCTTCATTTACAATGGCTTCTCTTATTTTACCATTCCAATTGTAGGCCCAACCTACGGTATCCTGTAAATAGGTACTGCGTTCGCTTCGTGCTGCAATAACACTTAAGGTTAAATCTTTTGTTAAGAAATTTTTCTTGTTATAGTTTAGTATAAATGCATGAGCTTCAGTTTCATTAAATCGACCTACATAAGGTACCGACATTGTGATTCCGTGTGGGATTTCAGTATAATTGCTCGATCCGTTATACCCAATAAAAAATTGATCAGCCCATTTAGTGTCAGTGAAACCTACTTCAAAACGTCCTGCTATGTTTTTATAAGTATTGTTAAATCGTTTAACCTTATAATTTCTTATAATTTGCTGGAATTCATTTACATATGTTGATGAGTGACCCCAGGTTTCATAGCTGTTGTCTGTATAGATGTAAGCACCTGAACCTCTAAAAGAAAGACCTGATTTTTTTTCACGAAGCATTACACTAAGATCAGATTGAAACGTATTGAATGAACCATAAGAAACAGCAGCTGTTGCATTGTTTTGTGATACATCTTTTTTCAATACTACATTGATAGCACCGCCTACATAATCTCCTGTCAAATGAGAAGGTAATACACCTTTGTACACTTCTATACGTTCAATCATAGAAGGAGGTATGTTATTTAAGTTGAAAGATTGTCCAAAAGTTGAAACTTCTATTCCATCTAAAAATATTCCAACAGTACTTCCGGACATTCCATTAAGGTTGTATTCAACATTAGAACCTATTCCTCCGTTTTGTCTTACACGTACACCTACTGATCGGTCTAATAATTCGTTAGTGGTTAGGTTTCTTAACGATGCTTCTTTAGTTTCTATAATGGCTACTGCAAATCCGGAAGTTTCAACTTTTTGCTTTTTTGATTTTCCTTTAACGCTTACATCGTGTAGTTCTTCTGCTTCTTCAGGATCTTTTTTCGCTGGTTTTTCTTTTTTCTGTTCTTTTTGTGCTTTTTCATTATTTTTTGTTTCCTGTGAAAAAACAGAAACTGAAAGCAGGAAAAATAACACGTAATAAGGTAGTTTTGTGTTCATTACTAGGATAATATGTTTTTTTATTAAAAAACTATACTTAATTAGATTTATTATAAATAAATTTGTGCAAAAATAGTCTCTCAATAGATGAAAGAGATAGGGAAAAACGGATTATTACTTTGTAAAAACGGATTATTATTGTGAAATTTAAATCGAGTATTGTAGGACGGGAAAATCCCATTACAGTAATAGAAACTGATTGGGATTACAATCAGAAAAGTCATTTTGTTGAAGAAAAGACCGCTATAAAAGAGGATGATGTAGAGCAAATCACGATTAATAACCTGATTGCTGAGGGAATTTTGATTGTTGATACAAAGATGTTTTTCGCACAAGAACAAATCATTAAAACAGAGATGATTGGGGAAGCAATAGTAATGAACTTTATTTTTTCCAACAATTTAGAATCTCATATTGATCAGGTGGAGGAAGATGAATATTCTATTGAGAACACTCATAATATCTTATATGCTTCCAGACTGAATGCAACGTTTAAAATTCCGGCCTTAGAAGAAATAAATTATCTGTCTATTATTTTGTCTCCTGAGTTTTATTCGAAAATGATTAATGAAGATTGGGGAATTCATAAAAAATTCTCTAAAAATATCATCGAGAAAAAAACAGGTTATTTAACTCCTAAATATGCTCCATTCAATTCAGGAATACAATGGATTATTCACGAAATAAAAAAATGTACTTACGAAGGTTCGATGAAAAAAATGTATTTGGAAGCCAAAATCAAAGAATTGCTGATTTTTCAATTGGATTCTTTGATCGAAAAACCTAAAAATACAGAACAAATAGGAGAGGAAGATTTAAGTAAGTTGATGAAAGCCAAATTAATTTTGGAAAAAAACTTTACTAATGCACCATCGCTTCCGGAACTTGCGAGATTAATTTCGCTGAATGAATTCAAATTAAAGAAAGGTTTCAAGACTTGTTTTAAAACTACAATTAAAAGTTATGTAACTCAACTAAGAATGGAATATGCTAAGGACTTATTTAAAAATGAGACTTCAAACGTAGGTGAGGTGGCTTATAAATGCGGTTATAAAGATGTATCTCACTTTTCGGCGGCATTTAAATTTTTCTATGGATTTACTCCGGCGAGTTTCAGGAAAATCAATATTGGTACAAAAATATACCTTTTATACTGGAACTTTTTTGATACTTTTTATTTAGATATTCTTTCTTTCGAATGTTATTTAGTGTAGTTTTTTAAATACAAAATGTTAGCTTATTGTTATTAAAACACAATTCGTTCTGGGGATTGATAACAATAGCTTAATTTTTTTCAGGGTTTTAGTTAATGCTTGAGGTTTAGTTTTGCCTCAAAATTTAATTAAAATAAACACAATGAGAAAAAATTATTTTGTAATGTTATTTTTTTTACTGGCTCTGGTAGGTTATGCCCAAAATGGCGTAATATCAGGAAAAGTATTAGATGCGGTAGATAAAATGCCATTACCAGGTGCAATGCTTCAGTTAGAAGGAATGAATAAATATACCGTTTCTGACTACAATGGGCGTTATGAATTCTTAAATGTTCAGGAAGGTTCTTATACCGTAAAAGTTACTTATATAGGATATGCTGCTGGTTCAACTACACTTACAGTAAGCAAGGGAACAAACTCAGTTCATAATTTTGCGCTTGTAACTTCAGGAACAGAATTAAACGAAGTGGTTGTTGGTGATATATTAAAAGGACAAGCCAAAGCTTTAAATCAACAAAAACATAATAAAAATATTGGAAACGTAATTTCTTCAGACCAGGTAGGACGTTTTCCGGATGCTAATATTGGGGATGCCTTAAAACGTGTTCCTGGTGTTACTATGCAAAATGACCAGGGTGAAGCAAGAAACATCATCATTAGAGGTTTAGCTCCATCATTAAACTCTGTTACATTAAATGGAGACAGAATTCCATCTGCAGAAGGAGATAACAGAAATGTACAAATGGACTTGATTCCATCGGATATGATTTCGACTATCGAAGTGAATAAAACATTAACATCAGATATGGATGCTGATGCTATTGGAGGATCAGTAAACTTAATTACAAGAGCGACTCCTAATGGGGAAAGAATCTCGGCTACAGTAGCAGGAGGTTATTTACCTATTCGTGACAAAGCTTCTTACACTGCAGGTTTAGTTTATGGTAACCGTTTTTTCAATGACAAATTAGGAGCTGTTTTTAGTGGCTCTTATAATAATGTAGATTACGGTTCAGATAACGTAGAAAACGAATGGGTAAAAGATGATTTTGGTAACGAATTCATTCAGGCTGCCGAAATTAGAAAATACGATGTACAACGTATTCGTAGAAGTACTTCGCTTGCATTAGATTATAAATTTGATGATAACAATACCATTTTTGCTAATGCTATTTACAACTGGAGAGATGATAGAGAAAACCGTTTCAGAACAACGTATGATGATATCGAAGCGATTTACAATGGTGAAAATATTGTAGGTTTTGAAGGTCGTGCAAGACGTCAAACTAAAGGTGGTATTGACAACAACAGAAATAAAAACAGAAGGTTAGAAAGACAAACGGTTCAAAACTATTCATTACGTGGTGAGCATTTGATTAATTCGAAATTAGATTTAGATTGGTCTGCTAATTATTCTAAAGCAAGAGAATACCGTCCGGAAGAGCGTTATATCGAGTACCGTCAAAAAGGAGTGGATATTTTTCAGGATTTTTCAGAAAGCAAATTTCCTTTAGTAACTTCAGGTGGAGAAGCATTAAATCTGTTAGCATTTGATTCGGCTTCTGAAAATACCGATGATACTTCAGAAAGTGAATTTGGAGCCAAAGTAAATATCCGTATTCCTTTTACTATTATTCCTGAAGAAAAAGGAAGATTCAGAACAGGTCTTAGACTTCGTATGAAAGAAAAAATGAGAAATAATAACTTCTTTACTTACGAACCAACAAATAGCAATATGGATTTGTTGTCTAATGTTCCAACTAGCTTTTTTGACGGGAAAGGATACAATCCGGGAGATAAATATGTACCGGGAACTTTTGCTTCAGCAAGTTTCTTAGGAAATTTAGATTTGAACAATGCTTCATTATTCGACAAAACATCAGATCCGGCTGAATTCTTAGCTGTAAATTACAATGCAAAAGAAAATATCTATGCCGCTTATGTAAGATGGGATCAGGATTTTAATGATAAATTATCAATGGTGTTAGGTTTCCGTTCAGAAACTACTCATATCAATTACACAGGAAATCGTGTATTGGACGAAGAAGAATTAGAAGGAGAAATCACTACAAAAAATAATTATACTAATCTTTTACCAAGTATTTCATTCCAGTACAATGCTACACCAGATTTGATTTTAAGAGCTGCTGCAACTACAGCTTTAGCAAGACCTAATTATTATGCTTTGGCTCCGTTTGTAAACAACATTGCTGCCGATAGAGAAATTACTGCTGGAAATCCCGATCTTGATGCTACTTACTCTTACAACTATGATTTCATGGCTGAGAATTATTTCAAATCCGTTGGTTTGATTTCTGGAGGTGTTTTCTACAAAAGATTAAATGATTTCATTTACAACTATAGCGATAACCAATATACTACTGCTAAGTTTGCTGCTGATTTCCCAAATCAGGCTAACCCAATCCCAACAGGTCAAAACTGGTCATTTGTACAGTCAAGAAACGGAAAAAGCGTAGATGTTTACGGATTTGAAGTTGCTTTCCAACGTCAGTTAGATTTCTTCGAAAGTAAATTTTTAAAAGGATTTGGAATTTATTTGAACTATACTTACACAAAATCAGAGGCTAAAGGAATTGCTGATGAGAGTGGAAACGAAAGAACAAATGTTAGTCTTCCGGGAACTGCACCACACATGTTCAATGGTTCATTGTCTTGGGAAAACAAACGTTTCTCTGCAAGGGTTTCAACAAATTTTGCTGCTGATTATTTAGACGAATTAGGAGCTGACAGCTATCAGGATAGTTATTATGACAAGCAATTTTTCTTAGATGCTAATGCGGCTTACAAAATTACGCCACACATTCGTCTTTTTGCCGAAGCAAATAACTTGACAAACCAGCCGTTACGTTACTACCAAGGTTTAGCAGCTAATACAAAACAAGTAGAATACTATCAGGCACGTTTTAATTTCGGATTGAAATTTGACTTTTAGTACTAAACAAAAATAGAATTAACTTAGCAACAGGACATTTTTTGTCCTGTTGTTACATATATAATAATCAATGAAAAATAGACATATCGTTGCGGCTGTAATTGCAGCATTAACATTAAATTCTTGTGGAAGTTCTTTAGCACCTATTCGAAAAGACGCTTTAAAACCGGATGTTGTTACCCAGAAATTACCTCATGATACAGATGATCCTTCGATCTGGATTCATCCTATAGATGCGACAAAAAGCATTATTGTAGGAACAGATAAAGATACTGATGGCGGATTGTATGCGTTTGATTTGGCGGGAAAAATCATCAAGAAATCCATTCCGTTACAAAGACCTAACAATGTTGATATCGCTTACGGATTAGTAATCAATGGTAAAAAAGTAGATGTTGCCGTAACTACCGAACGTGAAACAAATAGCATTCGTATTTTTAGTTTACCTGATCTAGAACCAATAGACAACGGCGGAATTCCGGTTTTTGAAGGAGAAGAAATGCGCGGACCAATGGGGATTGCATTGTACACTCGCCCAAGCGACAAAAAGATTTTTGCTGTTGTAGGTCGAAAAAACGGTCCTTCAGGAAGTTATTTATGGCAGTACGAATTGACCGATGCAGGCAACGGAAAAGCAGGTGCAACGATAGTGCGTAAATTTGGTAACTACAGCGGTAAAAAAGAAATCGAAGCCATTGCTGTGGATAACGAATTAGGGACTATTTTATATTGCGATGAGCAATTTGGAATTAGAAAGTATATTGCTGATCCGGCTGCTAAAAACGATAATGAATTAGCGCTTTTTGGTCAAAAAGACTTTAAGGCAGACAATGAAGGAATTGCTATTTACAAAAAATCAGCAACCGAAGGTTATATTTTGGTATCTAACCAGCAAGCCAATACTTTTATGGTGTATCCAAGAGAAGGAGCAAATGGAAACTCAAATGAATATCCATTATTAGCCGAAATTCCAACTTCAACCATTGAATGCGATGGTGCCGATGTAACCAATGTAAGCTTAGGTGGGCAATTTAAAAACGGACTTTTTGTAGCTATGAGCAACGGAATGACGTTTCATTATTACAACTGGGACAGCATTCAGCAACTGATTGATCAGGCTAAGAAGTAATTTTTATTTCTACACAAACAAACTCTATACTCAATCCTTCTAGAGTTTCAAACTCTGAAAGGGTTTTCTAACTAAACTCTACCATCGCCTCTTTTAGCAATAAAAGAGGCGATTTTTTTATTACTCTCTCTTCTGTTGGGTAGTATTAAAAAATGATGTAAATAAAATTGTGGAATAGTGACTTTTAAGTTACTTTTGTAAAATGAAAGTGCGAGAAGTTATAGCTTATAAAAATTATTTTGAAGATTTTCTTATGGCACAACCGAGGAAAGTTCAGGATAAGATATTTAAAATTATTGAAGCTATTGAAACTCTTGAACGTGTCCCTTCTAATTATTTGAAATCGATGGAAGGAACAAATGGACTTTATGAAGCAAGAATACAGTTGGCTTCAAACATTTGGAGAGTTTTTTGTTTTTTCGATAATGGAAAATTGGTAATTCTTCTCAATGGTTTTCAGAAGAAAACGCAAAAGACGCCAAAAAATGAGCTTGAAAAAGCATTACGATTAATGAATCAGTATTATCAAGAAAAATCAAATGAAAATGGAAACTAAAAGCTGGAAAGAAATTAAAGATAATGTTTACGGAAAAAAAGGAACCGAAAGACGTGATGAACTCGAAAGAGATTTTAGTGGTTTCAAAATAGGTTTGCAATTAAAAAAAGCACGTGAAGAAAAACATTTAACACAATCGGAGCTTGGAGAACTTGTCGACAAGAAACGAGAATATATTTCTAGAATTGAAAATAACGGAAGTAATTTGACGCTAAAAACCTTGTATGATATCGTTGAAAAAGGATTAGGCGGAAAGGTTACAATTCAGATTGAAATATAAATAAGGTTTAATAAATTATTCCCGCCCATGCGCAAATCCTTTCGCTTTCGCCTGATAAAAACACAAAACAAAACCCGACAACTATCAATTGTCGGGTTTTGTGGTTTTATAAATATAGGTTTACACTTGAGGTGCTCCGGCTAAGATTTCGTCATTCGCATAGCTTTCAAATTTTACAAAATTAGCTTTGAATTTTTCAGCCAGTTCGATTGCTTTTACATCATATAAACCTTTGTCTTTCCAGGTGTTTCTTGGGTTTAAAATTTCGGCAGGTACTTCAGGGCAGGAATTTGGAATAGCAATTTTAAAAACAGCGTGATTTTGGTAATCGACTGTGTCTAATTCTCCGTTTAAAGCAGCCGTAATCATAGCACGGGTGTATTTTAACTTCATTCGGTTTCCAGTACCGTAAGCACCGCCAGTCCATCCGGTGTTAATCAGCCAAACTTTTACACCAGCATCCTGCATTTTTTTGCTTAGCATTTCGGCATATCTTGTAGGATGCAAAGGCATGAATGGCGCGCCAAAACAAGCCGAGAAATTAGGCTGAGGTTCGTTGATTCCTGCTTCGGTTCCTGCAATTTTTGCAGTGTAACCCGAAATAAAATGATAGGCTGCCTGACCCGGAGTCAATCTTGCAATAGGAGGCAGGATTCCAAAAGAATCCGCCGTCAGGAAAAATATATTCTTTGGGTTTTGACCTATAGAACCCGGCTGAATATTATCGATATGCTCAATTGGATAACTTACGCGGGTATTTGGCGTAAGCGAAATATCAGTATAATCGACTTCGTTGCTGCCTTGTTTGAAAACGATATTTTCTAAAAGCGCACCTTTTTTAACCGCTCTAAAAATATCAGGTTCGTTTTCTTCGCTTAGGTTGACCACTTTGGCATAACATCCGCCTTCGAAATTAAAAACAGTATTCTCGCTCGTCCAACCGTGCTCATCGTCACCAATTAATTTTCTATTTGGATCAGCCGAAAGTGTTGTTTTTCCTGTTCCTGATAAACCAAAGAAAATGGCTGTTTCTCCGTCTTCGCCTACATTGGCACTACAATGCATTGGTAATGCATTTTCGAAAACCGGAAGAATAAAGTTCAAGGCCGAGAATATTCCTTTTTTCATTTCGCCCGTATAACCCGTTCCGCCAATGATGATGGCTTTTTTGGTGAAATTTAATATCGCAAAATTCTCCTGACGTGTTCCGTCTGTTTTTGGATCAGCTAAGAAACTTGGAGCACAAATTAAAGTCCAGTCGGCTATAAAATGAGCTAATTCTTTTTCTTCGGGTCTTAGAAACATATTGTAGCAAAATAAATTGGCCCAGGGAGTTTCGGTAATGACACGAACATTTAATCTGTAATTTGAATCGGAACATACATAAGCATCTCTTACAAAGATTTCCTTATTCGATAAATAGGCCGTTATTTTTGAATACAAAGCATCAAATTTTTCCGCTTCGAATGGAATATTAATTTCTCCCCACCAAACTTCGTTTTCAGAAATACTGTCTTTTACAATAAAGCGATCCTGAGGCGAACGACCCGAAAATTTCCCGGTATTGATTGCTAAAGCTCCTGTTGAAGTTTCAAGACCTTCTGCACGATCCAGTGTCAATTGGTGTAATTGGTCTGGCGTTAATTGGTAATGAATTTTGACGTTTTTAATTCCGATAGTATCTAGTGAAAAGGGCTTATTGTCGTTCATAAGAAAGCAGGTTTAGTAGTTTTTAGTTTCTATAAAATAGAATGTGATTGTGATTCTTTTTCGAATATTTAATTAGCATCCGATTTTTTTAGAGCATTAAAGAATAAAACTGCCCAGGCACTAATGAGTAAAAATCCACCAATAGGTGTTACGGGACCAACGAACCTAAAGTCAATAGGAGTGAGGTCATTTGTTGCTAATAAATAAATAGAACCTGAAAAAAGAATTACTCCCGAAAGCACTAAATTGGATATGATTTTTTTAGTTTTCGAATTCAAAGCAGGAATAATGCCAACGAACAATAAAAATAGAGCATGGTAAATTTGGTAACGAACTCCTGTTTCAAAAGTGTTCAATTGTTCGATGTTCAATACTTTTTTTAGCGCATGAGCTCCAAAAGCACCCAGAATTATAGCAATCATTCCTAATAAAGCCGCGGTCGAAATTATTTTTTTATCCATTTTTGTTCTGTTTAGGTTCTATACAAAAGTATTCGAAATCATAACAAACTAAAAGCTTTTTAAGGGATAGTTTGCCTTTTATTGTGCTAAATTTTTGTGAATTTTATTCAAGAAAGGATTTGTTTTACCGCAAAGTAGGCAAAGTTTTTTCGCAAAGATTCGCAAAAGTTCCACAGAGTCGCACAAAGGTTTTTTAGATAAAAATAATTTAGAAACATAGAGATTAATCACATTGACCGAGCCACAACTTTAAAACAAAGTATTTATTCGTTTTTTTAGCTTTTAAAAATGATTCAACCGCAAATTTGCAAATTTTTTTTGCCATATTTTAATTTGCGAATTTGCGGTTATTTTATTTAGTGGCTAGCGTTTGCCTTAGCCCAAACATTTCCTTATTTTTGAGTTATATTTTCTAGTTATGAGAAATATTTTAATCATAGGTGCAGGTCGATCCGCTTCTTCGCTGATACAATATCTTCTGAATAAATCTCAGGAAGAACAATTGCATCTTACTATTGCCGATTTGTCTCTGGAGTTAGCACAAAAGAAAACCAATAATCATCCTAATGCAACAGCACTTGCATTGGATATTTATAATAAAGACGAAAGAAGGGCAGCGATTGAAAAAGCAGCAATTGTAATCTCAATGTTACCGGCGCATTTGCATATCGAAATTGCCAGAGATTGCCTGTATTTCAAAAAAAATCTGGTTACGGCATCGTATATTAGTGATGCCATGCAGGAACTTGATGCTGAGGTAAAGGAAAACAAACTCATTTTTATGAACGAAGTGGGATTAGATCCCGGAATCGACCACATGAGTGCCATGAAAGTAATTGACGAAATTAGAGAGCAGGGTGGAAAAATGTTGCTGTTCGAATCTTTTTGTGGCGGACTCGTAGCACCAGAATCTGATAACAATCTTTGGAATTATAAATTTACCTGGGCACCGCGAAATGTAGTTTTGGCAGGACAGGGCGGTGTGGCCAAATTTATTCAGGAAGGAACTTACAAGTATATTCCCTATGATTCCTTGTTTCGAAGAACCGAATTTTTAGAAGTAGAAGGTTACGGACGTTTTGAGGCTTATTCGAACAGAGATTCGTTAAAATACAGAAGTATTTATGGTCTAGATGATGTGCTAACTTTGTTTAGAGGAACCATTCGAAGAGTAGGTTTTTCCAAAGCCTGGAATATGTTTGTGCAATTGGGAATGACCGACGACTCTTATGTGATGGAAGATTCCGAAAATATGAGTTACCGCCAGTTTATCAATTCGTTTTTGCCTTATCATCCCACAGATTCAGTGGAAATAAAAACCCGTTTCCTGCTCAAAATCGATCAGGACGATATTATGTGGGACAAATTGTTGGAATTGGATTTGTTCAACGATAAAAAAATGGTCGGACTCAAAAATGCTACTCCGGCTCAAATTCTGGAAAAAATCCTCAACGATAGTTGGACACTGCAGCCCGAAGACAAAGACATGATTGTGATGTATCATAAATTTGGCTACCAGATTAATGGCGAAAAAGTACAAATGGATTCCCAAATGGTTTGCATAGGACAAGATCAAACTTATACCGCTATGGCAAAAACCGTAGGCTTACCTGTTGCTATGGCGACCTTGTTAATCCTAAACGGAAAAATAAAAACTACAGGCGTCCAATTGCCAATCAATAAAGAAGTGTATTTACCCGTTTTAGAAGAATTAGAAAAATACGGCGTAGTTTTTAAAGAACAAATGTTGCCGTATTTAGGGTATAAGTATAGTTAATTTTATATAATCAAAAATCCGTTTACTCTTGTGGAATAAACGGATTTTTTTATGTTTTTAAACTTAGAGAACTTTGCGAAAAACTTTGTGTCTTTTGCGGTTAAAATTTAAATTACTTCGACAACTCCACAAAATATTTATAAAACAACGGAATAGTTTCAATGCCTTTCAGGTAATTGAAAATCCCGAAATGTTCATTAGGCGAATGAATGGCATCGCTGTCGAGTCCAAATCCCATTAGGATAGTTTTGCTCTTTAGTTCTTTTTCGAATAAGGAAACAATAGGGATGCTGCCTCCTGAGCGAACAGGAATAGGAGCGATACCAAAAGTTTCGGAATAAGCTAAGTGAGCGGCTTTGTAACCAATGCTGTCAATAGGGGTTACATAACCCTGACCGCCGTGGTGTGGTGTTACTTTTACGGTTACGGCTTTTGGAGCAATAGCTGTGAAATGCGTGCTGAACAATTGGGTGATTTCTTCCCAATCTTGATTAGGAACTAACCGCATCGAAATTTTGGCGAAAGCCTTAGACGGAATCACGGTTTTGGCTCCCTGTCCGGTGTAGCCGCCCCAAATTCCGTTAACGTCTAAAGTGGGACGGATAGCGTTTCTTTCGTTGGTAACATAGCCTTCCTCGCCATAAACGTCATTTAAATCCAGTGCTTTTTTGTAATCTTCTATATCAAAAGGAGCTTTGGCCATTTCGGTTCTTTCTTCCAAAGATAAATCTTCGACCTTGTCATAAAATCCCGGGATGGTAATGCGGTTGTTCTCGTCGTGAAGCGAAGCAATCATTTTGCTCAAAATATTAATCGGATTGGCTACGGCTCCGCCATACAATCCCGAATGTAAATCGCGGTTAGGGCCTGTAACTTCGACTTCAACATAGCTCAAGCCTCGCAATCCTGTGGTGATGGAGGGTTGCTGGTTCGAAATCATTCCGGTATCAGAAATCAGGATGACATCGTTTTTTAGTTTTTCGGTATTGTTTTCGACAAAGCTTTTCAGGTTTACGCTGCCCACTTCTTCTTCGCCTTCAATCATGAATTTTACATTACAAGGCAAAGTATTGCTCTGGATCATGTATTCGAAAGCTTTGACGTGCATATACATCTGACCTTTGTCATCGCAGGCACCACGGGCAAAAATAGCTCCTTCGGGATGAATTTCGGTTTTTTTGATAACGGGTTCAAATGGGGGTGAAGTCCAGAGTTCAATTGGGTCAGGAGGTTGCACATCGTAATGACCGTACACTAAAACGGTTGGCAAATTAGGGTCAATGATTTTTTCGCCATATACAATGGGATAGCCGTTCGTTTCACATATTTCAACCTTGTCGCATCCGGCTTTTTCAAGACTTAGTTTCACGGCTTCGGAGGTGTTAATCACATCCTGAAAATAAGTAGTATCTGCACTTACAGACGGAATCTTCAATAATTCGATTAATTCGTTGATAAAACGATCTTTATTTTGTTGTATATAGTTTTTAATGTCTTTCATTGATTTGGACGTATTTTGATACTTTCAAAAATACAAAAAACGGAATAATAATTTTTTTTTAATTTTTTCCTTTGAATATTGGAAAGTATGCTTATATTTGCACCCACAATAGCGCGCGGATATGGCGAAATTGGTAGACGTGCCAGACTTAGGATCTGGTGCCGCAAGGCGTGTAGGTTCGAGTCCTATTATCCGCACAAAAAAAGCTTCTCAATCGAGAAGCTTTTTTTATATCTATTTGTTTGGATTGAGGTTGATATTCACAGTCTTATCTCGATTGCAGATAATTTCTCCATCTTTATATTCTAATTCGGCTACCTGAATAGAAGTTCTGCGGGTTTCATAATTGTCAATTCCTTTGTTTGTAGGGATTCGTCCCGGATGTGTAAAATAAAATATATAAGCTTTGTCTCCCTGAACAATTACGTCGGCATGCCCCCCAATGACTTTATCATCTTGTCCTGTTCCTGGTTCTTGCAGAATGTTTTTTTCTTGTCGTTTCCAGTTGGTAAAATCATCTGAAGAAAAAACTCCTAATCCTCTCCAAGTATCTATAATCATCCAGTTTTTGTTTTTCCATCTAAAAACTTTAGGGCCTTCGCCACGGTCTTTTACTACTTTTTGTCCACTATCAGTCCAATTGTATAAATCTTTACTATCGGCATAATAAACTGATTTTCCATCATTTTCATTATTGTAATACATACGCCAATTTCCATTGTCTAAGCGGAATACTGCAGCGTCAATACATCTTTCTGAAGCCAGTTTTAATTGAGATTGAAATTTCCAATCAATTAGGTTTTTGCTTGTAAGGTGGATAATATAACGTGGATGACGCCAGTCTTCAAAAATACTAGGAACAATGGTCAGGTACATATGATAAATTCCTTTGTGTTCTATAATATCAGGTGCCCAATAAGTAACATCTTTTAGTTTATAATCGATTTTGCAATCGGTTTTATAAGTCCATTTTGCACCATCTTTGGATTCGGCAATGCCAATGGGTGTTCCGTGAACCCAGCTCACACCTTTGCTTTCAATATTCGTCCTGCGATTAGTATAAAACATAAACCATTTTTTCTCTTTTTTATTCCATATCAATGTAGGATCAGCAGCTCCGTCATATATTGGGTCTCGGTATAAAGGTTTGCTGGCTGTCTGGCTTTCCTGAGCGTTAGTATTTGTAAAGGCTGATGCAAATGTTAGCAAGATGAATATTATTTTTTTCATTCGATAAATAAGGTTGATTTGTTTCCAAAGATAAATTTTTCATTTTACGTTTCTATCCTGTCGTATTCTGTTTTTGAGTTGTGTAATAAAAAAAGTGCCATGACAATTTAGTCATGGCACTTTGAAATAGTAAGCTTGATAAATTTTAGTTAATGTAACCCGGATTTTGCCATGCTTTTTTCTGTTCGTCTGTCAAGTTTGAACCATCATCATTTAATAAGCCATCAATAAAGGTTTGAGGTATAGGACGAAGTTCATGTTTGTTAGCAGTAATTCCAGTTGCTTCTGGATTATATGCTCTTGTACGTGTTATTAAAGTTCCTGTACGAGATAAGGTTTCCCAACGTTGCCATTCTCCTAATAATTCACGTGTACGTTCGTTAAGAATAAAATGTAAAGCACGTTGGTAAGGAGATGATGCACCAACTCTTGCGATCACAGCTTCATCTTCTGCTGGCAAAATAGCAGGGAATGAAGTTAATTGTAAATTAGATGCTGCAGTAGTAACAGCAATAGTTGGGTTAGATAAATAATAGGTATTCATATTCAAATTAGAGTTGATGTAATTTGTTGCATTTGCTCCTGTGTTTAAAGCATTGGTTTCAAACGCTTGTGAGCCATCTCTATAATATGATCTGTTTTCTCCATTTTTCCATTGAGCACGTGCACGAATGATGTTAATGTCACCCATGGCTTCATTGAATTTACCTTGTCGAGCATAGCATTCTGCTCTAACTAAATAAGTTTCTCCAAGACGTGCCATGGTCACATCACGACGAGAATCTCCTCTTTCTGCCTGACGGGATCCATCATCTACTTTATTAACTCCAGCAAAGAAGTTACAAATAGGTTGATTTTTAAAATTAGGAGCTACATAAACTCCGTTTTGATACAATACTAATGAATTAGGTGCATATTGACCAACTTTAGTTGTTAAAGATCCTGTTGTTGCTGTTTGGCGAGATCCTACTGTCCATGCAGGTAGGCGACTATTGTTGTCTCTCCATGTTGGATTTTGTACTGCGGCACCAAAAGTAAATCCATTATAAGTTGCATCGTTTTTAGTATTTAAAATCATTACAATCCCAGGATCTCCTAATTGAACACCGTTAGTATTAGGAGCAACAATAGTATTGGCTCCATAAACGGTTTTGAATGTTTTCCACATACGAGAATCATTTACGTGATCATAGATGCCATAACTGTATTCGGTAGGACGAAGACGTTGAAAGTCCATAGAACCAATCCATACACCACGTCTAACCCAACCCCCTGAAAAACTTGAAAATTGTGGTGCAAAATAGTTGTAAGTACGGTTTCCAAAACGTCCAGAAGTACTTGCATCAGCATTATGACCTGCTGCCATTAAGATTTCATTTTGCTGTTCAGCAGCTGAATCTACTCCAGTCCAGTTACCATATAAATCAATATAGTTGCTAGTTAAAGGTCCACGAGCATTGATTGCATAGGTACAAGCATCAATAGCTTCATTTAAATCCGCTTCTTTGTATGCGCTATTCCAAGTATCGTTACGTTCTGAAGAACGGAATAATAATGCTTTAGCCAGAAAATGTGCTGCGGTAGCTTTGGTCCAGGTAATACCTTTTCCATAAGTGAAAATTTCGCCTTGAAAAAGATTATATGCATTACGAAAATCTGAGATTACCTGTTCCCAACATTGTTCATCAGTCGAACGGGTAAAGTTACGCACAATCCCTTTAGCTGGTTCTGTTTGTAAAACCACTCCACCGTATTGAGCAGTAAGGCGGTAATAATTGTAACCGCGTAAAAAATAAGCATGAGCCAAGCAACGGTTTCTGATTTCTAAATTTGAAATTTTACTAGCATTAGCTATAATTGTATTTGCAGAAGCTATACCATAATACATTTGATCCCAAAGAGCTTCTGGACCTGTAGCATTTCCATTAGCTGCACCTAAGGCAGGAGTTGCTCTAAAAGGAGCTAAACGACTATCATAAGTATTCCACATTTGATTGGTTAAGTCATTTGCATTGGTAAACTCATCGGTACCATAAAGTGTAATTCCGTAAGCCCATTCAAATCCAAAATGCCATCTAATATTACCGTAAAGTGATAATGTTAATGCTTCAAGTCCTTCAGGAGTTTCAAAATAATCTGTTGAATAACGATTTGTTTGCTCTTCGTCTAGAAAATCTTTTGAGCAGGAATTAAAAGTTAGTCCTGCTAGAATTAGAATTCCTATTCCTATATTTTTAAATTTATTCATCTTGCTATATTTAAATATTATAACTTTTTTGTATTAAAAACCAACTTCAATTCCCATTACGAAACTACGGTTGAAGTAAGTGGCATTAGTGTCAAAATCATACCAGTCAACAGATTGGTATATACTACCTGGATTTACTGCCTGAGCATATAATTTTAGATTAGCTAAACCAATAGTAGAAGTGAAATCTTTTGGAAAATTGTATCCTAAAGAAATATTACGAATCTTTACGAAAGAAGCTTTTGTGAATCCAAGAAGTCCTGAATAAGGGTCTCTTGAACCAGCTGAAGCCTGTCCTAAAACTGGTTTTTGAAATTCTGCATTTGGATTGTCAGGAGTCCAGTAGTCTACTTGACGTTGGTTGCTAGTTCCTGTCAATGCTTCTCCACCTAAAGAAGCAGTGTAGCCCATGCGCCCATAAATATTTGCTGATAATTCAAAACCTTTGTAATTAAAAGTATTATTCCATCCCATTGTCCAGTTTGGATTACTGTTGCCTATGATTGTTCTGTCTTCAATAGTCATTTGGTAATCCCCATTTTGATCTTTAGGGCGAACACTACCTGGAGTAAATTGGTAAGCGTTAGGATTACTTGCAGTAGCGACAGCATTCCATTTAGCCATTTCAGCTAAGTCTTCTGGAGTGTTTTGCCAAATTCCTAAATTGTCAAACCCATAACGTACATTGATTTGTTGACCTATAAACCAAGTATTATCAACCATATCATTTTTTCCATAAGCTAATTCTTCAATTTTGTCTTTTTGCCAAGCTCCGTTGATATTAGTTTCCCAAGTAAATCCACTTTCAGTTTGAACTGGAATAAAGTTAAGTGTGGCTTCAATACCACGGTTACTAGTCTTACCAACGTTAGCAATTGTACTAGGGTAACCTGTTAAAGGTGGTATTAAAACTTCCATTAATAAATCATTTGTAAACGATTTATAAAGTTCAATTGTACCGCTAATTCTGTTTTTAAGGAAGCCAAAATCAATTCCAAGGTTGTATTGGGTTGTTTTTTCCCATCCTAATGCTGGATTAGGCATTGAAATTAAGCTGTTTGTGTAATAAGGCTCATTGGTCGTATAGCCGATTTGATTAGATAATCCGTTAAAAGGAAGTAAAATACTTCTGATTGGTCCTTTTGATGAATATGGAGCAACAGATGAGTTACCTACTGTACCGAAACCTAAACGGAACTTTAAATTATCAACCCAATTTATGTCTTTCATGAATTCTTCCTGATCCACACGCCAAGCTAAGGCAGCTGATGGAAAAACATCCCATTTGTAGCCATCCGCTAATTGTGAAGCTCCATCCCAACGAGCTGAAACTGTTAATAGGTAACGGTTGTCAAAACCATAATTGAAACGAGCCATATATGATGTAAGCTGACGTTGAATAAGATCTGATCCAATGCTTACACTGTTGTTCGGATTGGTTACATCTATATCGTTTAAAGCATTCCATAAGAAAGAAGATTTAGCAATATTACTTGCGCTTATAGATGAATTTTCAATATCCCAAGAAGAAGCTGTTTGAAGTAAAGTAGCCCCTATTTTATGTTTGTTAAAAGTACGATCGTAAGAAATCATATTGTCTAAAGTCCAAGAGAAATCACGAGCATTTCTAAGGCGTGCTAAGTTTCTTCCGGCAGTACCGTTTGAATTAATTCTGTGTGAAGATGTACCGTCAATGTAAACTCCTTCTCTCCAGTGACGGAAATCTGGACCAAAATTAAATTTATAAGTAAGACCTTGAAGCGGTTCCCATATTTTGCCAATATCAAAAGTCGCTGAAATATTACCTAAAGCACGCATAGTTTGAGATAATTGAGTGCTTTTTTCCCATTCGTTCATGATAGTGTAAACGCCACTTTCTCCTCCAGGGTTAATAATTAAATTGCCATTTGCATCATAAGGTGTAGCAATATTAAAAACTGATTTAGCTGCTCCGTATATAGCATTAGGTACTGAGCCGCTTCTTCCTCCTAAGGTTGACATTCCAAAATCTTGTTCGCTCCAAGAAACATTTAATGAAGCATTTAGCTTAAACCAATCTGTAGCGGTAATATTTGTAGATAATTTAGTGGTGTAACGAGTGTAATCTTGTCCTCTTTGTGTTCCTTTATTACTTAAATAGCCAAAAGAAGCATAACTGTTTATTTTTTCAGAACCACCGCTAGCGCTAATTACGTGCTCGTTCATGATTCCTGTTTGGGTTACAAATTTAGTCCAATCTGTATTGGTAACTTTAGAAGGATCCCATGTGCCACTTTCCCAGCCTTTAAGTACATTGTCTCTGGTAGCCTGTCCATCTAAGGCACTATCAAAAAGAACAGTATCATTAGCTAGAGTAGGAGAGTTAGGGTGTGGAGCAGCTGGATTACTATTATATTGTGCCCATCTTTTGAATTGAATGAAATCTGCTGCACTCATTGAAGGTGCGCGATCTACTATATCGGTTGTGCTTAATGTTGCTGAATAATTTAAAGTAAATCTTCCAGATTTACCTTGTTTAGTAGTTACAATGATAACTCCATTTGCTCCACGAGAACCATAAATGGCAGTAGCTGATGCATCTTTAAGGACGTCGATAGATTCAATGTCGCGTGGATTTAAAGTTTCAATAGCAGAAGATGAAAATAAAGGTACTCCATCTACTACATAAAGAGGCTCACTACTAGCGTTTAGAGAACGTTGTCCACGAATACGAACACTTCCTAACTGACCAGGTCTTTCATTAGTGGTAATGTCTACACCGGCTGCCTTACCTTGTAAAGCTTCCATTGCATTACTTACAGGTCGATTATTTAGTTCTTCTGCACTTACTCGGGTAATGGCTCCAGTTAAATCTGATTTCTTTTGAGTTCCATACCCAACTACTACAACTTCTTCTAGTTGAGATTGTGTTGGTACTAATGAAATGTTGTAGTTGTTTGCTTCAGTTACTTTTTCTTCTACGGTTTTGTAGCCTAAATAAGTGAAAACGATTACATCGCCTGGTTTAGCTGAAATGGAATAATTTCCATCCATGTCTGTTGTACTTCCTTTAGTTGTTCCTTTAATGACTAAAGAAGCTCCAGGAACTGGTAGTCCTGACTCGTCAATGATTTTTCCTTTTATTAATTTTTCCTGAGCATAGGTGGTAGTACTTAAAAAGAGTACTAATATAAAGCTCAACAAATAAAAAAGTTTGTTTTTCATAGTTAACTTGTTATTACGGTTAGCATTTTTTTCAAATTTAAAAATTTGGATATTTTTAACTATCCTGTTGTGTCTGTAGTTTAGATTTATGTATTTAACTATTTGATTTTTAGTGAATTGATTTTTGTTTTATTGTTTGTTTGTTTGTTTTAAAATATGTATTACTCAATATTTTATGTTAATTTTGTATTTTAAATTAATAATTAGTTGTTTTTATTATTTTTTGTGTTTTTTAATGTTAAAAAAAATATTATTTTCTAAAATTGAAATATTTTAGTGTGTTTTTAGTCAGATGATGGCTGGTTTAGTGTTAAAGTAAATTGAATTCTAAAAGAAAATCGACAATAAATTAACTTTTGTATTTTAACGGAATAATTCTTGTAGGTAAAGCATTAAATTTTTAAAAATTATCCAAAAATATAAACAGGATGGTGCAGGATGCTTTCCAGGCTATTATTTAGTATTTTTCGCAGGCAAAATTTATAATCTTTATTTATAGTTTTGCTTATTCTATTTATAAGGAGAAAATAAAACGTTTTAATATAATATCAATGAAAATTAAATTCAATTATCTTCCATTTGTTGTCGGAATGCTTTCGGTTATCAATGTGAGTGCTCAGGAAAACAAATCAGGTTCGGTTTGGCCGGAAACTAAAAACGTAAGTAAACCATGGGCACGCTGGTGGTGGATGGGAAATGCAGTAGATAAGCCAAATATTAAATCAAGTTTAATTGATTTTGAAAAAGTGGGTATTGGAGGAGTTGAAATTACGCCTATTTATGGAGTAAAAGGACAAGAGAATAATTTTATTGATTATTTGTCGCCAAAATATATGGAAATGCTGGGCTACACAGTGAAAATTGCCGATAGTTTAGGTTTACAGGTCGATATGGTTTTGGGAACAGGTTGGCCTTACGGCGGACCTCAGGTTACGCTTCCTCATGCTGCAACTAAATTAGTTGTAGAAAAATATGAGGTTAAGAAAAACGAACAATTTAATAAAGAAATAAAAGCAGATCCTGCAAAAGAGAAAGTTCCGGCGCAATTGTTATCGGTTTCGGCTTATGGCGCTGATGGTTCTTATACTGATTTGACTTCTTTGTTAAAAGGAAATGTACTTAACTGGAAAGCTAAAAAAGCAGATTACACACTTTATGCTGTCTTTGCCGGAAAAACAGGTCAGCAGGTTAAACGTGCTGCTCCAGGTGGAAAAGGTTACACTTTAGATCATTATTCAGAAGAAGCGCTTAATGCTTATGTAGTTCCTTTTGATAAGGCATTAGTAGGATTTGAAGGGAAATTGAGAGCTATTTTTAATGATAGTTATGAAGTTTACGGGACTGATTTTACTCCGCTTTTTCTACAGGAATTTGAAAAACGTCGTGGATATGATTTGAAAAAATATCTGCCACAGTTGTTGAGTAAAGAAGATTCTGAAATGGGAAACAGAGTAAAGAGCGATTATAGAGAAACAATTTCGGATTTATTGCTGCATAAATTTGATTTGCCTTGGACTAAATGGGCGAATGCTAAAAATTATAAAACTAAATTACAAGCACATGGTTCGCCTGGAAATCTAATCGATTTATATGCTTCTTCAGATATTCCTGAATGTGAAACTTTTGGTTCAATGCCTTATGATATTCCGGGTTTTCGAAGAGAAAAAGAAGATATTAGAGAAGGTGATGCTGATCCTGTGATGTTGAAATTTTCTTCTTCAGCAGCACATATTTCAGGTAAACCATTAACATCTTCAGAAAGTTTTACCTGGTTGAGAGATCATTTTAAGACTGCTTTATCACAATGTAAACCGGAAGTGGAAGATTTAATGCTGAATGGAATTAATCATGTATTTCTTCATGGTTCCACTTATTCGCCTAAAGAAGCGCAATGGCCAGGATGGAAATTTTATGCTTCGGTAAATTTTAATGCGACAAATTCAATTTGGGAAGATGCTTCAGGATTGTTCAACTACATTGCTAATTGTCAGTCAATGTTGCAGGCAGGAAAGCCAGACAATGAAACTTTATTGTATTATCCTATTTATGATACCTGGGCAAAAAGCTTAGAAGGGAATTTATTTTTCCAATTCAAGATTCACTCATTGAAAGAATGGTTGCACGGAACTTCATTTTATGAAACTACTAAAAAATTAATGGCTAATGGTTATGGGGTTGATTTTATTTCGGATGCTTTTATTGCTCAGGCAAAAGTTGAAAACGGAATACTTGTGTTGCCTGGAGGTAAATACAAATCATTAGTGGTGCCAAATTGCGATAAAATGCCATTGGCTACTTTAGAAAAATTGATCGAATTGAAAAAATCAGGAGCCTCAATTATTTTCGAAGGATTGCCAGAATCGGTTCCGGGACTTAAAGATTATGAAGTTCAAAATACAAAATTAACGACATTACTTTCAGATAATAAATCTATTGTAACTCCGGTTAATGATTTGTTTAAAGCATTACAATCAGCTAATATTCAATCAGAAGATTTAGTAAAAACAGGATTGAAATTCATAAAAAGAGATATCAATGGAGAAAAAATTTATTATTTGGTAAATCATACACCTAAAACAATTGAAGGGTTTATTCCTTTGGCTATAGCCAACAAAGAAGTATTGATTTTAGATCCTTTGAATAGAAATGTAGGTAATGCGATAGTGAAAAAAGAAGGTCAAACTACTTTAGTGAAACTTCGTATCGAATCCGGAAAATCATTGATTTTAAAAACTGAAAGTACAGCTTCTGAAAAACCTTGGAACTACTATCAAAACGCATCGGAACCAATTGTTTTAAAAGGCGACTGGAAATTGACTTTTGAAAAAGGAGGACCAACTTTACCAGCTCCTGCAAAAGTAAGTTCGTTAGAATCATGGACTAAAATTAGTCCTGAAACGGAAGCTTTTTCAGGAACAGCATTGTACACTTTACAATTTGATGCGCCAAAAGTAGCTGCTGATAACTGGCAATTAAACTTAGGTGATGTTAGAGAAAGTGCTAAGATTTGGTTAAACGGAGCATATATCGGAGATGCCTGGTCAGTGCCTTTTACGATCAATTTAGGAAAGTTGAAAAAAGGTAAAAACGAATTAAAAGTTCAGGTGACAAATCTTTCGGCTAATAGAGTGATTGATATGGAGAAGAAAGGTCAGGAATGGAAGATTTTTTACGAAATCAATATGGTAGATAAAGATTATAACAAATTTGATGCTACAAAATGGAAGCCAATGCCTTCAGGATTATTAGGGCCTGTTACTATTACTCCTTTAAAAAATGAAACAAAATAATAATTAGTTTAAAAATATAAAACGTCCCAAGAGTTTTTGCTTTTGGGACGTTTTGTTTTTAAGATGGATTCTTGAGATTTTTTTACTTTTTAAACCATTTGGTATCTTTCATATTCTTGCTTGAATGAACAATAATAGAATCTGAAAGAGTTCCTTTTACATCGAGATTTGGAGAACTTGGTGTTTTAAAATCAATGTTTTCAAAAAGAATGTTTCTGGAATCTAAAAATGATAATGTGCTATTTTTTGCTGTAATTGAAATGTTTTTAAAAACGGCATTTTTAAGATCATGAGCATCGAAAAGTTCGTCACAGTTTACTTTAGCGTTTTCAATACTTAAATGATTCACTGGTGTTTCAGGAATACCAAAAACCTTGATGAAAGTGGTGCAGTTTTCGACAATAATATCTTTAATAGTAATGTTTTGAAATTTTGGTGTTAGTTTATTGATTGCTCTCGCTGGTAAACGAGCGGCTAAATCGCCAACACTACCCGATGAACCCAACATATCCCATTTTATGGCTGTTTGATCTAAATTCATTCGAATGCGTTCGTAAATAAGGTTTTCGCCGCCACCACCGCGTGATCTACGGGTTTTGAATCGGATTCCTACTCCCGAATCTTTAAAAACGCAATCGTGAACGTACAAATTTCGAATCATTCCTGCTGTTTCACTTCCACAGGTTATTCCGCCATGTCCTTTTAAAGCAAGACAGTAACGTACCACTATATTTTCGGTTGATTTATTCACTCTGATACCGTCTTCGCCTCTTCCGGCTTTCATAGTAAAACAATCATCGCCAGTACTTAAATTACAATATTCGATCAATACATTTTTAGTCGATTCAATATCAATTCCGTCACCACGAGGTGTTCCAACAGAATTAACTGTTATTCCACGAATAATCACATTGTCACAATAAATAGGAACGATATTCCAGAAAGCCGAATTTTCCAGAGAAACTCCTTCGATATATACTTTTTTACAATTGATAGGCGAAATAAACATTGGAGGAAAAATCCAATCTTGTTTGGTTCCATCAACAATTCTTTCGGCTACGGGAGTGTTTGGATCAATAACATTATCGATAACGTCTTTTGTTAAAATTCGGTCGCGAATAGAACCTTTTTGTGGTCCAATTAATTTTCCGTTTCCTGTAATGGCAATATTAGTAGCGCCATTAGCATAAATACAAGCTCCTAATGACATTACTTCAATTCCTTCAATTCGGGTAAAAACCACAGGAAGAAAATCTTTTATTTCGCCACTAAAAACTAATTGAGCACCACTTTCTAAATGAAAATTGATGTTGTCTTTCAGCTGAATTCTTCCGGTTAGCCATCTTCCGTTAGGAACCACAATTGTACCTCCGCCTTTGGCTGTTAGAGCATCAATAGCTTTTTGAATGGTAGTAGTGTTGATTTCAGTTGCCGAAAGTGTTAGTGTAACTCTTTCAGCGGGAAAAGTAGGTTTAGTAAATTGGATGGTTTTAAAAGGCGCTTTTACAGGCGCAATTTCTGCCGAAAGCATTTTTACACCCACTTCGTTTTCTGTTGGAATTTTCACAGCAACAGTTGGATTAATATTGTTTTTTTGTGTGTTACACGAGAACAATAGTGCAGTTACGATAGCTAAGAATGCTGTTTTTTTTAACTTCATATTTATGGGTTTTCTTGAAATTAGGGGTAATTTTTTCTTAAAGAAGAAAATTTTCAATGCAAAACTAATTATTAATTTTAATTTAGCAGGATGCAACAGGACAGGAAATAGATATTTCAATATTATTTTTACCTGATTATTTTATTATAGCAAAATATAAGCACTAAAATTCATTATTAATTCAAAAAAAAGAGAACATGAAGAAACTGGTTTTAATCTTTACATCCTTTTTATTGTACAGTTCAGTATCGGTTGCACAGCAAACTTTTGATAAAAAAGTAGTGCTTTCGCAAATGGAATTGGCCAATAAATATTTTATGGAAAAATGGACAGATGTAGGTAAAACAATTGTTACTAATAGAGAACGTCCAAGTAATATCTGGACAAGAGGAGTTTACTATGAAGGATTAATGGCATTGCACGAAATTTATCCAAAAGAAGCATATTATAAATATGCTTATGACTGGGCAGAATTCCATAAATGGGGTTTTAGAAACGGTAATGCTAATAGAAATGCCGATGATTATTGTGCAGCGCAAACTTATATCGATTTATATAATATTGAGCCAGATGCTAAAAAGCTAAAAAACACAAGACAATGTATTAATATGTTGTTGAATACGCCTCAGCTTGACGACTGGTCCTGGATTGATGCCATCCAAATGGGAATGCCGGTATTTGCTAAGTTAGGAGTTTTAGATAACGATAATCGTTATTACGAAAAAATGTACGACATGTACATGTATTCAAGAGACAAACACGGAGATCATGGTTTATACAACCCAAAAGACGGATTATGGTGGCGTGATGCCGATTTCGACCCTCCTTACAAAGAACCAAATGGAGAAGATTGTTACTGGAGCCGTGGAAACGGTTGGGTAATTGCTGCTTTAGCAAAAGTATTAACTATCGCTCCTGAAAATGTTCCGCACAGAGCGCAATATGTAAAGGATTTAAAAGCAATGGCAAAAGCATTAGTGCCAATTCAAAGACCTGACGGATTCTGGAATGTAAGTTTACATGATCCAACAAATTTTGGAGAAAAAGAAGCTTCTGGAACTGCTTTATTTGTTTACGGAATCGCTTACGGAATCAATAGTGGGATTTTAGACAAGAAAACTTATTTGCCAGTTGTTGAGAAAGCATGGAAAGCATTAACTACTGAAAGTTTACATTCTAATGGTTTCTTGGGTTATTTACAGTCTACTGGAAAAGAGCCAAAAGACGGTCAGCCGCTTACCTACGATAAGATTCCTGATTTTGAAGATTATGGATTAGGTTGTTTCTTGTTAGCAGGATCTGAGATCTATAAAATGAAATAGCAGCAATACTATTTTAAGTAAGTTTAAAATAGTTGGTAATACAGAAAAGGGAAGTTAATTAGCTTCCCTTTTTAATGGAAAATATTTTCGAAATTATGAAACATAGAATCGTACTTGTACTGGTTTTGTTAAACGGATTATTTGCTTTAGCTAAAGAAATTTATGTTGCTCCTGCTGGAAAAGACACTAATAACGGAAGTATAAAATCTCCAGTTGAAACTATAAAAAAAGCTCAGGAATTAGCTCAGGCTGGTGATGTTGTTTATATAAGAGGCGGTGTTTATACCATGCGGGAAGAGCAAGTTGCTGAAAAGAAATCCATTTGGGCATATGTAACTAAATTAGATAAAAACGGAATTTCATACTTGGCTTATCAAAATGAAAAACCTGTTTTTGATTATAAAAATGTCAAACCTGAAGGTCGTCGAATTATTGCTTTTTTAGTAGCAGGAAATAATATTCATATAAAAGGAATTGAGGTTACAGGTGTTCAGGTCACAATTAAAAAACATACGCAATCAGAATGTTTTGAAGTTCGCGGAAGTAATAATACGCTGGAACAATTAAGCATGCATGATAATATGGCTATCGGGGTTTATATGCTTAGCGGTTCGAATAATTTAATTTTAAATTGTGATGCTTACAACAATTATGATTCGGTTTCAGAAGGTGGAAAAGGCGGAAATAGTGATGGTTTTGGATGTCATCTTGAAAAAGGAAGCGTGAATAATGTTTTGAGAGGCTGCCGCGCCTGGTACAACAGCGACGATGGTTTTGATTTAATTAATAATGCTGAACCCGTTTTAATCGAAAATTGCTGGGCTTTTTATAACGGATATTCATCGGGTTTTGTTCCAAGAGCTGATGGAAACGGATTTAAAGCCGGAGGATATGGAAAAGGAAAAAATCCATACAATGAACTGATTGAAAAATATGTTCCAATTCCTAAAAATACCATTCGGTTTTGTTTGGCAGTTAAAAATAAACAAAGCGGATTTTATGCAAATCATCATTTAGAAGGAAATTATTGGTATAATAATACAGCTTATTTAAATAAAAGAAATTATAATATGCTCAATTGTGTTGCATTGAATCCAACAGATTTTGGAACAGATGGACCGGGATGGAATCACGAAATGGCTAATAATTTGGGTTTTGCTGCAACCGTGGCCGAATTGACAGATATTGATAAGTCAAGATGTATTTTGAAAAATAATTATTTCGATTTAAAAAATAGTACAGTTACTGCTGCTGATTTTTTAAGTCTTGACGAAAGTTTATTAATGGCGCTAAGACAAGCTGATGGAAGTCTTCCGGAAATTAATTTTTTGAAATTGAATCCTGCCAGTAAACTTATAAATGCGGGAACTGATATCGGATTTCCATTTAAAGGTACAGCTCCAGATTTGGGATGTTTTGAACAAAAATGAAAATAATCAAATTTGATATTTTTGTTTAAATTGCATTCGTTTAAAATAAAATTAATTAACTAAAAACCATAGAAATAGAATTTTACATTAAAAAGATGAATAAAAATAAAAAGACATTATTTTTTGGACTGGTACTTTTTTTAGGTATTTCCATCAACAGCTTTTCTCAGGAAAATACAGCATTCCCTTTATGGGATAAAATTCCGGGAGCTATTAAAAATGAAAAACATGTTGAAAATTCCCGATTAGATGCTAATGGGAACGTGACAGGAGTTGATAAGGTTTCGATTCCAACTTTAACTCCTTTTTTGGTTTCGAATAATAATAAGAAAAATGCTGCTGTGGTGGTTTGTCCCGGAGGCGGATACAGTCATTTAGCTATGGATAAAGAAGGAATTAAAGTAGCAAAATGGCTTAATTCTATTGGGGTTTCGGCTTTTGTTCTTAAATATCGTTTGCCATCAGACGAAATTATGAAAGATAAAAATGTTGGTCCATTGCAAGATGCACAAGAAGCTATCAGGGTATTACGCAAGAATGCTGCAAAATGGAATTTGGATGAAACAAAAATTGGAATTATAGGTTTTTCTGCCGGAGGGCATTTGGCTTCAACAGCATCTACACATTTTTTAGATAAAGTATATGATTCGAAAGGAGATATCAGTGCACGTCCTGATTTTTCGGTATTGATTTATCCGGTAATTTCAATGGAAGACGGAATTACGCACAATGGTTCGAAAGTAAGTTTGCTGGGAAAAACAGCTTCGGCTGATTTGATTGCTAAATATTCGAATGAAAAACAAGTGAACGAAAATACGCCGCCAACATTCTTAGTTCATGCTACTGATGATCGTGCGGTTCCTGTAGAAAATAGTATCAATTATTATTTGGCTTTAAAGAAAAATAAAGTACCTGCCGAAATGCATATTTATGAAAATGGAGGTCATGGTTTTGGATTAGGTAACAAAGGAACAAATACAGATTGGTCAGCTTCTTTAGAGCATTGGTTAATTGCTAATAAGATTATCGCTGAAAAATCAGCTTATATTTTTTCTTATTTTAAAGGAAATGGCGAAGATGGATTGCATTTAGCTTACAGTGAAGATGGTTATAAATGGCAATCGCTTAAAAATGACGCTTCTTTTTTAACTCCCGAAGTTGGAAAAGATAAGTTGATGAGAGATCCTTGTGTTATTAAAGGCGGCGATGGATTGTACCACATGGTCTGGACGGTAAGCTGGACAGATAAAGGAATAGGATATGCTTCTTCTAAAGATTTAATTCATTGGTCTAAGCAGGAATTTTTGCCTGTTATGGCTCATGAAACCGGTACTCGTAATACCTGGGCTCCTGAAATTACTTATGATGAAGCTAATAAAGAATATATGATTTACTGGGCAACTACTGTTGATGGAAAATTTACTGAAACACAATCAACAGAAGAGAAAGGATATAATCACAGAATATATTACACGACTACAAAAGATTTTAAAACTTACAGTCCTACAAAATTACTTTATGAGCCTGGCTTTAATGTAATTGATTCTTCTATTTTAAAAGATGATAAAGGATTTATTATGTTTTTAAAAGATGAGACGAAAGTTCCTGTACAAAAAAATCTTAAAGTAGCTTACAGTGATAAATTAACTGGGCCTTATAGTAAAGCAAGTGCTCCAATTACAGGAAATTATTGGGCCGAAGGACCAACTGCTATTAAAATTGACGGTCAATGGATTGTGTATTTTGATAAATATCGAGATCATAAATATGGAGCTGTAAAACAAACGGCTACTGGGTGGGAAGATATCTCAGATAAAGTGGTTTTTCCAGCAGGTACACGTCATGGAACTGTAATTGAAGTTCCAAGATCAATTCTGTCACAACTTTTGAAAGAGTAATTTTGTACTAAAGAGTATAGAAACCCTACTAAAAACAATTTGTTTTAGTAGGGTTTCTGTTTTATATGTTTTGTTAAAAATGGAATTTCTAGATTGTATATTTACAATTGAAAGATTAAACTTTCAAAAAATATTAAAGAATTTGTAGTTAGTAAATGCTTTTTTTGTAAATATGATATTTTTTTTATCATTAAATAGTGTTTGTTGCTCTGTTTGTAGTTTTTTTCGGTTTTCATCCTAGAATTATTTCTATATTTGGAAATCGATTACAACTTATTATTTGAAATATTACTTTTTTGAGACTAAAATAGGGGAGATTTTACAAGTGAAAAAGTAGAATATAATTGATATGGAGATGGAAAAGTTTTTGACAAAAGAGATGACGGATGAAGGGGTTACATTTTCAATGAGTTTAAGTGAAAACTCAAGAATCCCTAAATACAAACAAATTGTTGATTCTATAATTGATAGTATTGCTACTGGAAAAATACAAATGGATCAAAAGTTGCCTTCCATTAATATGCTTAGTGAAGAATTCTATCTTTCCAGAGATACTGTCGAAAAAGCCTATAATATTTTAAAGAAAAGAAAGATCATAACTCCTATTCGTGGAAAAGGATATTATGTTACTCGTACTAAATTAATTGCTAAAGTCAATGTACTTTTTTTAATTAACAAGTTGAGTTCTTATAAGATGAGAATTTACAATTCCTTTATTAATAACATAGGCGGAAATTCTCAAACTGATTTACATATCTATCATTGCGACCAGACTTTATTCCTGAATTTAATAGACAAATATTTAGGAGCTTATGATTATTATGTAATTATGCCTCATTTTAAAACGGATAATCTCACTCATTTTAGTTCAGGAGAAGATGTTTTAGAGGCAATTAATAAAATTCCAAAAGACAAATTAGTTATTTTAGATAATAACAAGGGAATTCAGGATTCTGTGATTGAAGTTTGTCAGGATTATGAAAACGATATTTATGGTGCTTTGAAACAAGGAATTGAAAAAATTTCCAGATACAATAAATTAATTTTAATTTATCCTGAAAGTTCTGTTTATCCTTATCCAAGAAGAATTCTAAATGGATTTAAACGATTTTGCGTAGATTCCGGATTAGAATATGAAGTGCTAAGAGAAGTTTATGATGATATAGTCTTAAAAAAAGGAGATTTGTTTATTACTATAGAAGAATCAGATTTGGTGAGTCTTGTAAAACAAATTAGAGATAAAAATTTTGAACTAGGAAGAGAAATAGGTGTTATATCTTATAATGATACTCCACTGAAAGAATTACTCGGGATTACAGTAGTTTCCACTGATTTTAAAATGATGGGAGCAACAGCAGCAAGTATGATTTTGAATAAAGAATCTGGTAAAATTAAAAATCCTTTCAATTTTATTGATAGAAATTCAATTTAATATTAAGATTTGTTTAAATCATGATATAAAAAAAGGAGGTCAATTTGACCTCCTTTTTTAGTAGCTTAAAATGTGATTTAATACCCAGGATTTTGCATTGCAGCTTTTTCTGCTGCTGTTAATGGTCTTCCTTGTGTATATATTCCATCAAGAAACGTTTGTGGTATAGGACGTATATTGTGAAAATCTTTGATATTTGGAGCTGCATCAGGATTGTAAGCTTTTGCTCTGGCTATTAAAGTTTTGGTTCTGCTTAAATCTTCCCAACGGTGAAATTCTCCACAAAGTTCTCTGGTACGTTCATTTAAAATTAAACATAGCATTCTGTCATAATCGCTAGAGTATCCTAATTTTGTTATTACTGCTTGATCAGCTGCTGGTAATGCACTAATGCTTGCAATAGTTAAAGTAGTTGCTGCAGTAGTGTTTGCTATGTTGTTTGATTCATAATATGAATTTTCAGCAATAAATGAACTAGCTCTTCCTCCTTGAACTGCAGTTGTCCAGGCAGCAGATCCGTCAGTGTAAGCAGCGCGATCTTCTCCTGTTTTATAAGCACCACGATTACGTACAATATTAATGTAGCTTAAAGCATCACTATAAGAACCTGTTCCTAGTTTAGCTAATCTAATTTTTGCTTCTGCAGCCATTAAATAAGTTTCTGCTGAACGGGCTAGTATAATGTCACGGCTTCCTTTTGTAGCATTGAAATCAAGTCTGGAACCATCCATATATTTACTTAATGATGGAAATCTAACATCTTTCATCAATCCAAAATTATCAGCTGCATAAGCTACAAATACACTAGGAATTACTTTTCCAGTTTTAGCATAAACTATTGTACCATCATTTCTGGTTTTTGCAAATCTTGTATCGGTAGGGCTGTTCATTATATACATGATACCTAAATCGCCATTAACATAAATGCTTCCTGATACTCTATTATTTACAATGCTTTTTGTTTGAAAGCTTTTCCAAAAACGAGAATCGTTTACTTTGTCATAAATGTCATAAGTAAAATAAGTAGGAGCTAGACGGCTAAATGGTCGTCCTCCAGCAGTATTACGAATCATTTGAGGTAATTGATCGTACGTAGATAAGAAGTACAAGTGCTGTTGATTTCCTCCAGTTGTTAACTGATTTGAATTGAAGTCAGCAGATAAAATTAATTCGGATAATTTTTCGTTTGCTCCGTCAGCTGCTTTAAAGTCCCATAGATTAACATAATTTGGCGCTAATGCGTGGCGAGAAATCACTTCGTCAGATAAGGTAACTACTTGTTGTAAGTCGGCTAATTTAGTTGTTGAATTCCAAGCATCATTGATTTCACTAGCTCGAGTTAAATAAGCTTTAGCCAAATAGTGAGCAGCTGCATCTTTTGTTATTTTATTTGGTCCGCCTGTATTTGATAGTAAGTTGTAGGCTTGTGTAAAATCAGTAATGACCTGTTTTAGAACGTCTTCAGCTGAAGCTCTTGTAAATTCTAATTGTACAACATTGCTTGTTTTTAGATTTATTGGTACACCTCCATATTGTCTTACTAATTTTAAATAATTATAAGCTCTCATAAAATGAGCTTCTCCTAAGGCAACTTTTTTGATGGCATCGTTAGTTGATGTAATCGCATTGATTGACTCAATTAGTTGATTAGTGTTTCCAATTCCAATATATAAATTGTCCCAATTGGTATTGGCAGCAACAGTATTAGAGTTAGATACAGTTACAAAAGATCCAAATCCAGAGGCATAGGAATTCCATAATCCATTTGATGGGTCACCTCCAACATGAAATTCATCGGTTCCCGATTCGTTTGCGGTAAGAGGAACTTCTCTATTCATATCTAATGCAAAAACTTGATAATAGGTTCCAACAGATAAAGCTTGAATCCCTTCTTCGGTTTTTAAGTATCCTGAATTGTATCCGGTTTTTAATTTTTCGTCTAGAAAATCTTCACTACAAGAGCTGCTAAATCCTAATGTTGCTAGTAATATTAGGTTGATATATAGTTTTTTATAATTTTTCATGATTGTTTTTTTTAGAATTGAACATTTAACCCTAATGTAAATCCTCTATTAGAATAAGTAGTTCTGGTATCTAAGTCTACCCATTTTACTTTAGAGAAAATCATACCTGGATTAGCTGCTTGCAAATAAATTCGTAGTCTGGAAAGTCCTAATTTTTCTACTAAGTCTTGTTCGAAATTATAGCCCAAAGAGATATTTCTTATTTTTAAGAAAGAACCGTTTCTGTAGCCTAAAATAGGATTGTATAAATCACCTGTCCCAGCTGAGAAAATAGGCTTTTGATATTCTGCATTAGTATTGTCATCAGTGTAATAATCTAATTTTCTTTGGCTGGTTTTTCCACTTAAATTTTCTCCTCCAGCATCATATAGGTATCCCATACGACCATATATAAAGATGGATAATTCGATATTTTTAAAATTAAAAGTATTAGTTAAACCTGTTATGAATTTTGGTTCAGTACTTCCTAGAACTACACGATCGTTATTAGCATCAATTTTATAATCTCCATTTTGATCAACGGGTCTTGCGTTTCCAAAAGTAAAAACAGTACTACCAGCAGCTGCGTTGAATTTAGCCATTTCTGCAGCATCTTCTGGTCTCCAAATTCCATTAGATTCAAAACCATAAATAATACCTGGAGAATATCCTATAAATCTTGTGTTAAGGATGTCATCTTGTTTACCATTTTGTAGTTCAACTATTCTACTTTTTTGCCAAGAAGCACTTAGACTTGAAGTCCATTCAAAATTGGCTGTTTTAACATTTATGGTATTCAATGTAAGTTCAACTCCATTTCCTTCAGTTTTTCCAATATTGGCAAGAGTTTTGTCGTAACCAATAACTGTTGGGATACTTCTTAATAATAATAAATCTTTGGTTTTAGAAGTATAATATTCTAAACTTCCTGAAATTCTATTACTAAATAGTCCAAAGTCAATACCATAGTTATATTGAGTTGTTTTTTCCCAACCTAGTTCGCTGTTTGGTAACTTTAAGTTAGTTAGAACTCCTGAAGATGTTGAATAAAGTACTTGTCCTAATGGTGGTTGTGTTTCATAGGCCGGTACTGCAGCATTACCCGTTACCCCATATCCGGCTCTAAGTTTTAATGCATTAAGCCAGGAAATATTTTGTAAGAACTCTTCTTTGTCGATTCGCCAAGCTAAAGAGGCACTTGTAAATTGATCTCTTCGGTTTAATTTTGCTAATTGAGAAGCTGAGTCATAACGTAGAGATGCTGTTAATAGATATTTGTCGTCATAACCATAAGTTAATCTACCCATGTAAGAGAATAAACCGGTTTCAATAAGATTTGAAGAGTATGCATTTAAAGTTACATTTTCTTTAGTTAAAGCATTCCATTTGTTATCTACGTTTTTAATATTTTCAGCAGACATAGAGCTTTCTTCGTTAGAATATTGTGTTTTACTTTGTAATAAAGTAATGCCAAAATCGTGTTTGCCTATTGTTTTGTTATATAAAATTAGATTATCTAAAGTGTAAGAGATGGTTTGGTTTTTTGCCAATAAAGCAAAACTGGTTCCAGAACGAGCAGACGATAAACCGTTTAAGAATGCTCCATTTCTGTAAGAAGTGATATCAGGACCAAAATTTACGCGGTATTTTAAACCGTCTAACTTGGATGAAAATCCTCCAAAATCTAATTGACCATAAAAACTACCAAAAGCACGTAAGGTTACACGTTGGTCTTGAGAATATTTGTATTCTTCATAAACGTTTCTAATAGTTGAATCTCCCCCAGGGTTTTGAATTCTATTTCCATTAGCATCTAGTGGTACTGCGTAAGGTAGATTTTGTCTTGCAGTTTGGTATATCCCGTCTGATGACGCTACTGCAGATCTACCAGCATTAGATAATCCGTATTCGTTCACAGCATAACTTGTGTTTAGGTTAGCTCCCATAGAAAACCATTTTGTTGGAGTAATATCAATGTTTACAGAACCATTGTAACGTTTGAAACCTTGTCCTTTTAATGTTCCTGTGTTTTCAAGATATCCGAAAGATCCATACGCTTTCATTTTTTCTGAACCTCCACTAACGCTTAAAGTGTGTTGTTGAGTCACTCCTGTCTGTGTGACAAATTTTGTCCAGTCGGTTGTGCTTACTTTTGAACCATCCCAAGTTCCAGTAGCCCATCCTTTTTCTATATTAGCCCATGCAGCAGGATCTGCAGTGTCTAAAAATATAGTTCGGTCATTCGCTATAGTTGGCGCATTTCCTGGAGCAAAAGCAGAAGGGTTTGAGTAATATCTAGCCCAACGACGTAATTCAATGTATTCTGCAGCATTCATCAGTGGAGCAAATTCATGAATTTTTTCGGTCGTCACTGCTGTGTCGTAGTTTATGGTGAATTTTCCGTTTTTTCCTTTTTTGGTTGTAACAATAATAACTCCATTTGCTCCACGAGATCCATAAATTGCTGTTGCTGATGCATCTTTTAATACGTCAATAGATTCTATATCACTTGGATTAATGAAGTCGATGCTCCCTCCAACTTGTGATACTTTTCCATCTGAATCAGTACTTGCTCTTGAGTTTAGAGGAATTCCATCTACTACATAAAGTGGAGAGTTAAAAGCAGCAATAGAACGGGACCCACGAATATTGATATTGCCAACAGTTCCAGGGCGTTCATTAGAACCAATATCCACCCCTGCAGCTTTTCCTTGCATAGCCTGAACAGCATTTTGTACAGGTCTGGATTCTATTTCTTTAGCACCAACACTAACAATTGATCCTGTTAAATCTTTCTTTTTTCTGGTTCCGTAACCTACAACTACTACTTCTTCTAGTTTTGCTCCTTCTTCTTCTAATTTTACATTAATATTTTTTTGGTTGCTTACTTTTATTTCAGAGCTTTTCATCCCGATAAAAGAAACGACAAGAACATCTTCTGGTTTTGCTTTGATGGCAAACTTACCATCTAAATCTGTTTGAACTCCATTGGTTGTGTTTTTGATTAATACATTGGCTCCTGGTATAGGCATGCCTGTGTTGTCTTTGATTGTTCCTGTGATAGTATTGGTTTGTGCTAAGGCAGTCATACTGATTAGCATGATGCTGTAAAAAACCAGATACTTTAAGAAAGAATGTTTCATAAAAAATAATTTTGGTTAAATAATTAGGTTGTGTATATGTGGTTGAAACTTCGTATATCTTAAAAAATTTAAGATATAATTTAAAAGTACAAAAAAATATCATTAAATAATTGTTAATATGAAAAATAATTTAACTTTTTTTTAACCTGTATTCTGCAGGTTGTTTTTGTAAAAAAATGTCTATGGAATTGAGATTTGCAGTCTATTATTTAAGAAAATGTACTGATAGTGTTGGTTTTTTTGAAGAATTATGTTTTTTTCTTAAAAATGTATTTTGTAGTAATTATTTGGTATTATTTTTGGTAAAATGAAAATTTACAATTTGTTAAAGACTTGTGAATTGATTTTAGCTCTTAAATATTGTAATTTTTTACACTGCCTAACAGTGCAGGATACTAATTTGGGCTTAATACAATACTTTAGGCGATTATTTATAAATAAATACCATATTCTATGATTCAAAAAAACAAGATAATTTGTTTACTCCTTATATTGTATAGTTTTAATGTAACAATTGCGGGAACTGTTTCTGAAAAAAATAAAATTGAAACACCAAAATCAATAGGAAAGCAAATTTTCTATTTTGGTAAAAAAGCTAAAAAAAGTAAAGAAGCGAAAATAATTACTACTTCTGTAAAATTTGATTCCACTTTAGGTTATGGTTTCGATTTTAATACTGCAGCAAATGTGAAATTAAATTCGGATTCATTTATTATTGAAGCACCTACCTATTTTTCCGTGCAGCTTCCTGAAGGTAATTATCAGGTTTCGGTAACTTTTGGAAGTAAAACCCAAAATACAAATACTACCATTAAAGCAGAATCCAGAAGATTGTTTTTAGATCAAGAAAAACTAAAAAAAGGAGAAACGGATACCAAAATCTTTAATATAAATGTTAGAACTCCTAAAATTGATGCTACTTCTGAGATTCAATTAAAAGAAAGAGATTTTGGTCAGTTAAATTGGGACGAAAAATTAACCTTAGAATTTCTAGGAACAGTCGAAATAAAAACTATCAGTATTACTCCAATAACTAATGTTAAAACCGTTTATTTAGCCGGAGATTCTACCGTTACTGATCAGGATTTAGAGCCTTGGGCTTCCTGGGGACAATTTATCACTAATTATTTTGACGAAAATGTTGTAGTGGCTAATTACGCAGTTTCTGGATCAACATTGCGTTCTTTTAAGTCTAGTTTACGTTTGAAGAAAATTTTGTCTCTTATCAAACCGGGAGATTATTTAATAGTCGAATTTGCTCATAATGATGAGAAAGAAAAAGGGGAAGGAATTGGACCATGGGATTCTTATTCGGCTTCTATTCGTGAATATGTTCAGGCTGCCAGAGATAAAGGAGCAATTCCTATTTTAGTTACTCCGGTGCAGCGTCGTTTTTTTAATGCTGACGGAACTTTAAAACCAACACACGGCGATTATCCTGATGCAATGCGAAAAGTAGCTCAGGAAATGAATGTTCCATTAGTTGATATTACAAAATTAACGACTACTTTATATGAAAGCTGGGGCGATGAACCGTCGAGAAAAGCTTTTGTGCAATATCCGGCGAATACTTTTCCGGGACAAAAAGAAAAATTAGAAGACAATACTCATTTTAATTCTTTTGGAGCCAATGAAATTGCACTTTGTGTTATTAAAGGTTTGCAAGATTTAAATAATCCATTGGCTAATTATTTTATAAAAGGCTTACCTCAATATAATCCAAATAATCCGAATGTTTTTGCAAAATGGACGCTGCCAATGAGCAATCGTTTTGAAACTGCAAAACCAGACGGAAATTAATTCTTTAATCAAATTTTATGTTTTTTAAAAAATCATTACAAGCTGTTGCTACCTTATTTCTTTCGTTTTTATGCGGATTGAATGCGAATGCACAGCAAACTAAAAAAGTGTTCCTTTCGGGAACAGATTTTGAACATCCCGTAAAATGGGATTTTATGGTTACTGGAGGAAACAACAGTAAACAATGGTCTAAAATAAATGTGCCGTCAAACTGGGAATTAGAAGGTTTTGGAGAATATACTTATGGTCGTTGGTACAAAGAATTGAACCAAAAAGAGCCAAGTAAAGAAGAAGGTTTCTACAAACACGAATTTCAAATTTCAGCTTCAGATAAAGGAAAAACTATTTACATCGTCTTTGGTGCAGCCATGACTGATACCGAAGTGAAAATCAACGGAAAATCAGCGGGACCAATTCATCAGGGTGGTTTTTACGAATTTAAATATGATATTTCTTCTTTGTTGAATTATGGAGGGACGAATGTTTTAGAAGCACATGTTTCGAAACATTCGGCTAATAACTCCGTAAATGCTGCCGAAAGAAAAGCTGACTGGTGGCTTTTTGGCGGAATTTATCGTCCGGTTTGGTTAGAAATTAAAGCAGCCGAAAATATCGCTCATGTTGCTGTTGATGCTAAGATGGACGGAACTTTAAATGCACATTTAGAATTGCAGAATGTTTCGCAAAAAAGTACGGTTGTTGCCTCGATTACAGCCGATGGAGATAATAAAGTTATTGGAACGCATTCATTCGATATTAATGCAAAAGAAGCTAAAAAAGCTATTAGTATGCAGTTTCCAAATATAAAGCCTTGGAGTCCGGAAACGCCTAATTTGTACAATCTAAAATTAGAATTGAAACAAAACGGAAAAACGATTCACGAAATTACAGAACGCATAGGTTTTAGAACTTTAGAATTCATCAAAAAAGACGGAATCTATGTAAATGGTAAAAAGATTATCATGAAAGGAGTAAACCGTCATGAAATTTGGCCGGAATCAGGTAGAAGTACCAGCAAACGTTTAAGCATCATGGATGTGAATTTGCTAAAAGATATGAATATGAATGCTGTGCGTGGTCATTATCCAGCCGATAGTCATTTTTTACAGGTTTGCGATTCATTAGGAATTTTTGTTTTAGACGAATTAGCGGGTTGGCAAAATTCCTATGATACTGCGACAGGAACCAAATTAGTTACAGAAATGGTAACGCGAGATGTGAATCATGCATCAGTTATTATTTGGGATAATGGAAACGAAGGCGGATGGAATTATAATGTAGATAAAATTTTCAACGATTTAGATCCGCAAAAACGTATTGTAATTCATCCTTGGTCTGACTTTGATGGTTGGGATGCGCATCATTATCCCGCCTATCAAACAGGAATTCACCGATTTGTAAAGGGAGAAAATGTTTTCTTTCCAACAGAGTTTATGCACGCTACTTATGACAATGGAGGAGGGGCAGGACTGGAAGATTTTTGGAATCACTTTAAAGAAAGTCCGTTGTTTGCAGGTGGATTTATCTGGGTTTTTTGTGACGAAGCAGTGAAGAGATCTGATTGGACAGGAAAAGAACAATTTGATTCGAAAGGTTCTTTGGCTGCCGATGGAATTTTGGGACCTCACCGTGAAAAAGAAGGCAGTTTTTATGCTATTAAGGAAATTTGGGCGCCAATTCAATTTTCTCCGGTAAGTATTACATCAAAATTTGATGGCACATTTTTTATAAGTAACGATTATATTTTTAGTAATCTAAATACTTGTACAATGGAATACCGAGTAGTTAAGGCTAATAAAGACGCGCTGTATTCTAAAAATGAGAATTCGGTTTTAGATAAAGGAAAAATTGAAATTCCAAGTATCGAACCAGGTGAAAAGACGAAAATAAAAATTCCGGTTTCGGCTAATTTTTTCGAAGGAGATTTAGTCGAAATCACAGCACATGATCAACACGGAAGAGAAATTTACACCTGGACCTGGACAATTCACAAAGCAGATTATTTTGCAGAGAAGTTTTTGCAAAAAAATGAAACAAAAGCTAAAGTGAGTATTAAAGATGAAGGGGCTTCAGTTGCATTAATTAGTAAAGATGTTCAGGTTGCATTTGACAAGAAAACAGGAAAAATTCTTTCGGTTAAAAACAAAAACGGAATTGTTCCTTTAACTAATGGACCTACTCCAATTGGGATGATTGCCGAAGTGAAAAATGTAGAATCGGCTGTAGAAAATAATGCGGCTGTGCTTACAGTAAATTATAAAGGCGGAATCAAAAAAATAAAATGGACCATGACTGCCGATAGCCGATTGAAAATGGAAATGTTAGCATTAAAAGATGCTGGTGCTAACAACGGTTTTGATGGTGCTTTTTTCCAGGATAAAGTAGATGCTTTTGGTATCACTTTTGATTTTCCTGAGGAAGGAGTCGAGAGCATGAAATGGTTTGGAAAAGGGCCTTATCATGTTTGGAAAAACAGAATTCAAGGAACTACTCATGGCGTTTGGGAAAAAGAATACAATCAAACGATTCCCGGAGAAAGTTTTGAAAATATGATTTTGCCGGAATTTAAAGGCTATCATGCTGATTTTTACGCAGGAGCTTTGAAAGCAAAAGGGAATAATAGTTTCAAAATGTTTGCTGCTTCCGAGAAAGTGTTCTTAAGATTATTTACACCGGATTTACCTAAAAATGCTTTTGAAGGTGCTTATCCGCAACCGGCTTTCCCTGAAGGAAATATTTCGTTTATGTATGAGATTCCGGCAATGCGTGATTTTAAACCTATTGAACACCATGGACCTCACAGTCAGCCTGCGAGTATTCGAATAAAAAGTGGCGACGAAGGAATTCAGATGAATTTATGGTTTGATTTTAGATCAGATAAGAAGTAATAGTAATTTATTTTGCCACGAATGCACGAATGAATTTTTAAAGTATTCATTTTAGATTACACGGATTGATTTAGACGTTGTCGAAATGTGTTAGTGAAAATTGAACACACAGCGATTGATAAGGAATAATTAGTGTATTAGTAGCTAAAGAAAATAGAGAAAAAATATAATAACAAATATCAAAAAATGAAAATTACCAAATTAATGCTGTTTGCCTTTTTAGCACTTTTTTTAGTGCAATTTGAGGCAGAGGCGCAACAAAAAATAACAGTATATACAGTAGGAGATTCTACTGTTAAAAATGGTCGCGGCGATGGATCCGGAGGTCTTTGGGGCTGGGGCGATTACATTGGGCAGTTTTTAGATTCTACAAAAGTTAGAATTGAAAATCATGCCCTGGGAGGAACAAGTTCAAGATCGTACCAAAATTTAGGATTGTGGGATGCCGTTTACAAAAAGTTGAAAAAAGGAGATTATGTTTTAATCCAATGGGGACATAATGATGACGGACCTATAAACGATACCGTTAGAGCCAGAGGAACGATAAAAGGAATTTCTGAAAAGACCGAAGAAATCGATAATCTTATTACTAAAAAGCATGAAATTGTACATACTTACGGTTGGTACATTCGAAAAGTAGTGAAAGAAGCTAAAGCAAAAGGAGCAATTCCGATTGTGATGTCACCAATTCCAAGAAATACATGGAAGGATGGAAAATTGCCAAGAAATAATACTTCTTATGGTTTATGGGCAAAACAAATTGCCGATCAGGAAAAAGTGGTTTTCATTGATTTGAATGATCGAATGGCTAAAAAGTTAGAGCAATTTGGCGAAGCAAAAGTAACGGGAACCTATTTTTATAAAAAAGATCACACGCACCCATCGGCTAAAGGAGCTGTAGTTGCTGCAACTTCGATAATTGAAGGATTAAAGGTTTCTAAAAGTCCGTTAAAGAATTACATTCTAGAAAATCCGGTAATTAAATTACCTCGAAAAATCAATGTTTTTTTAGTAGGCGATTCGACTATGGCCGATAATACAAATGAAAATGCAATTGGTTGGGGAATGATGGTACCACGTTATTTTGATACTACCAGAGTAAATATTGTGAACAAAGCAAGAGGCGGAAGAAGTACCCGTACTTTTGAGTTCGAAGGACTTTGGGATAAAGTGAAAAAAGAAATTCAGCCTGATGATTTTGTTATTCTTCAATTTGGTCATAATGATGCAGGGAAAATTGATAGCGAAAAATTCAGAGGTTCTATCAATGGAATTGGCGAAGAAACACAACAGGTAAATCGTGCTGATAGTTTGATGGAAACAGTACATACTTATGGCTGGTATTTAAAGAAATTCATTCGTGAAACCAAAGAAAAAGGAGGAACTCCAATTGTGATGAGCTTAACGCCAAGAAACGAATGGCCAAATGGAAAAGTGGAGCAAAGAGATAATACTTATATCAAATGGGCTCAGGAAGCTGCCGCTGCCGAAAAAACAGATTATATCAATTTAAGTAGAAAAGTAGCCGATCAATATGAAGTTATAGGACAGGAAAAAGTAAAAGCATTTTTTCCTAAAGATCATACTCATACCGGCAGAGCAGGAGCCGATTTTACAGCTAAAATTGCTGCCGAAGAGTTAAGAAACTTAAAAGGAAGCAAAATTAGAGATTTGGTTTTAACTAAAAAAGAGGTAGATGATCTACCTCCTTTGTCAAAATAAAATAATTTTAAATTTTATAAAAAATGAGATACCGTTATTTAAATGCTATCTCATTTTTTTTGTTTTTAGAACGAGACTAAGGATTCTTTTTCTTTATTTTGAATTCTAATACATTTTAAAATTTAGTTTATCAATGAGAAATATTCTTTTGTTTTTGTTTTTCGCATTCTCGAATTGTATTGAAGCGCAATCCAAAATAGATTCCAATAAAAAAATTACTGTTGCACAAGATGGAAGTGGCGATTATAAAACAATAGGAGATGCAATTGAAGCTGCAAATACTGATAATGGTGTTGTTGTAATTTATATTAAAAACGGGATTTATAAGGAAAAATTAGTGATTCTTTCGTCGAAAAAAGGCTTGGAATTACAGGGTGAAAACAAGGACAAAACAATAATAACTAATGATGATTATTCAGGTAAACTCAATCCAAATTCTAAAAGAAACTTTGGAACATCCGATTCGTACACGCTTTTAGTTCGTGCTGATGATGTTAAGATTAGTAATTTAACCATTGAAAATTCCTGGTGTGATAAAGGTCAGGCAGTTTCTTTGCACGTTAAAGGAACTCGTTTTGCAATTAAAAATTCCAGAATTTTAGGATGTCAGGATACCTTATTGACAGATGGTGATGGTACGTATCAATATTATGAAAATTGTTATATTGATGGAACGACGGATTTTATTTTTGGACCAGCAACGGCAGTTTTTGAAAATTGTATTATTAATAGTAAAAAGGATTCGTATATAACAGCGGCTTCCACACCAGAGAATCTGGAATTCGGTTATGTTTTCCTGAATTGTAAATTGATTGCCGATGCCAATGTAACAAAGGTTTTTTTAGGACGTCCCTGGCGACCTTTTGCAAAAACGGTTTTTTTAGGTTGTAATCTAGGAAGTCATATTTTGCTGGAAGGCTGGAATCCATGGGTAGATGAACGTTTTCCTGATAAAACCAAAACTACTTATTATGCAGAATACAAAAACAAAGGAAAAGGATCAAAAACAAATAAAAGAGTAGCCTGGTCACATCAATTATCGAAAGAAGAAGCCAAAAAATATATTTTGAAAAATATTTTTCCTAAAGATGATTTTTGGAAAAAGATTTGATGGATTTTTCGTTTCGCAAAGTCTTAATTTTTGTGGATGCGTTAATTTGTCTATGACAGAGATAAAAATAGACACACAGATTTTGCAGATTTGGGCAGAAAAAATATTAAAGAATCTGCGGAAATCTGTAAAATTTGCGTGAAAATACAATGTTTCGAATTAGCTCCGCAAAGTCTCTGAATTTGAGGATGCGTTATACTGTCTGAGACAGACATTAAAAGTGTCGGTTAAAAACCGATAATCACTGCCTCAAAGTCGGAGACTTTACGGAGCTAATGTGTTTATTAGTTTTATTTTATGAACTAAAATTTATAAGTAACATTGATCATGAAATTTGCTGGTTTTTGCGGACGAGCATAATATCCATCACTTACCCAATATTGTTGATCCAGAATGTTATTGGCTTTAAGACTAATTTTATACTTTGGACGATTGTAAAAAAGAGTCGCATCAAGAAGATTATAAGAGGCAAGTGTAAAGGTATTGGCACTGTCCAGAAAAGTTTCTGAAACATAAGAATTTCCTATACCTAGCCCAAGTCCTTGAGCTTTACCATCAATAATGGCATAACTCGCCCAAAGATTAACCACATGTTCAGGAGTGCCTTGGGCTCTTTTACCCATTACATTTGCATTAGCTTTGGTAAATTCATTATCGTTATAGCCATAGCTTGCTACATAATTGAAACCTGAAAAAGGTCTTCCAATAATTTCGACTTCAAGTCCTTTGCTTTTTTGTGTTCCGTCCTGTACAAAGAAATTGATTCCATCTCGGAGTTCATTTCGTGTACTATTTGTTACATCAATTTGATAGTAACTGATGGTAGCATTCAGTTTATTTGCTAAATCAACTTTTACTCCTCCTTCCCATTGAGCAGCTTGTTGAGGTTTGAAAATGGAAACTTCTCCATTTGGCTGAATTCTGTTTCCTACGTTTTTAAATCCATTTAGGTAATTTCCAAATAGTGAGACTTTTTCTTTCACAATTTGATATACTAGACCAAATTTTGGTGAAAGTGCTGTTTGATTGTAGTTGCCTGTAGTAGCACGAGTGAGGGTGTTTGTAGTTCCATCGCTAATAAAACGATCTACCCTTAAACTTCCCATTAATAAAAGATTGTCGGTTAGGTTTAAAACATCCGATGCATAAATACTATAGGTTGATTCTTTTGTATGATTCTGTCCAGTATTTCTTCCTGCTAGCGCAGCTAACACATTCTCTATTCGAATAACAGGGGTTGCATTAAGATTATCCAGATTTGCGGGTTCAAATACTTTTGCACCATAACCAAGTCCATCATATCTGGTTAGTCTAGAACTAGATAAATAGTCAAAACCTACTACTAATCGGTTTCTTAATTGACCTAACTTAAAATCTCCGGTGAAATTCTGTTGGAAGTTTTTTCTTGTTGTTTTCTCATCAGTAAATGCTCTTAATACTCGATCAACAGATGATTGAGTTTGCCAGATATAATCAAAAATATAAAGATCGTCGTATGCGCCCCCACCATAAGCATATCTGGATTGTGAAACCCATTCATCAGAAATTTTGTATTCAGCTTCAAGGAATACGTTATTAGAACTTTGTTTACTTACTAATGAATTGTCATTAAGTGATTGGCGATAATCGAGTTTTAAATCCTTAAAACTAGTAATTCCTAACGATGGTCCCGTAATCCAACCTCCAGCAACAATTCCATTTGCACTTAGAAAATCGATATCTAAGCTCAGTTTTAAGCGGTCATTTACCTGATACGAAATACTTGGAGCAATAAGAGTTGTTGCTTTATTGCCCTGATCTTGAAAGCTGTTTTCTGTTTGGCGGGATACATTAAGTCTCACTAATAAACCTTCAGCATTTTTTATTGGAGTATTTAAATCAAGTGTCATTCGATTCAAGTCCCAACTTCCCATGGAATAAGCTATTTCTCCTCCAAAATGTTCATATGGTCTTTTAGTAACATAGTTGATAATTCCTCCAAAAGAAGTCATTTGGGAACCAAAAAGCGTAGAACTTGGTCCTTTAATTGTCTCAACACGTTCTACGTTAGCAAGGTCAATACCAGTTCGTAAATAAGTAGCCATTCCGTTACGGAAATTTTCACTGGTTTGAAAACCTCTTGAGAAAAAAGAAGGCATTCCTGATCCCGTTTTTGCGGGTGCAGCTCCAGGAACATTTCTAAAAGATTCTTCTAATGTTAAAGCCATTTGCTCTTTGATAAGTTCTTTGTCTATTACGCTATAAACTTGCGAATTTTCAAGGTTTTTGATAGGAAGCCGAGATACATATTCGCTTTCCTTTCTTGAAGTAATTGAATATTTATTGCCTACTACGACCACTTCTTTTAAAGCTTGACTAGTTTCGATTAATTTAAAATTAACCTTAGTATTTGTATTGGCTTCTATACTTACGGGTTGTTTCTGTTCTTTTAAATCAAGAGAACGAACTAAAATAGTATATTCACCTTCGGGTGCAGAAAATTTAAAATATCCATTTTCATCAGAAGTGGCGCCTAAGTTAGTTCCTTGTAATGCAACGGAAACAAATGGAGCAGGATTGCCGTCAACGGTAGTTAATTTTCCCGAAACCTGTCCTTTTTCGGTATTGTTTTGTAAATGTATCGTATTGTTTCGTACGCGATAATATACCTGGTGTTTTACAAATAGTTCATTAAGTACTTCTCTCAAAGGTTCATTAACGTAGTTTTTACTAACAATTCTATTTGTTTTAAAAATATTTAGAGTATAAGAGAAAGAGCAAGATACTTGTTCTTCTATTTTTGAGATAACATTAGGTAGATTTTCATTTTTAAAACTTAAAGTAACTCTCTTGTCTAAAAGTGAATTTTGTGCCAGAATATGCTGTGCATTGAAGCATAAAATAAGGAAAAAGGCGATTTTTAATACATGTGTAGAACATGTATTTATTGTTTTAGATTTCATATTTTTGTAAAAAATGTTTATTTAATTGCTATTGAATGACATTCGCCAGTATGTAGTTTGGAGACGGCATACTGGTTTTTTTTATTGTTTTTAGGGTTAGGTTTGTTTCATTTCTATTTTTTAAGGATTAATAAATTATAATATCATTTCCTTTTATCTCATATCTAAACTTTAGTACAAAGCTTAAATCGTCTAAAAGAGTTCCTATTTCAGGATTTTCAAATTCTCCTTTATAGAATTGATTTTTTAATTGATGTTTTTTAATGTAAATGGTTACGTCGTAAATACGTTCTATTTTATTTGCAATTTCTAAAAACGATTCGTTATTAAAATACAAGGTGTTATTCATCCATCCTTTGTAATACTTAGTGTTTACAGTAGTTTTTACAAGACTTTTATCATCTAATATAACTTGTTCGTTAGGTAATACAATAAGGGGTTTTGTTTTGTTTTTCTTGTCTTTAAAAGAAACTTTACCTTCGTCTAATGTTAATGTAGTAGGTTCTTTAGTATAAGCCGATAAATTAAATTTTGTTCCTAAAACCGTGGTTTCTGATTTTTTGGTTTGTATTGTAAAAGGACGAAGGCTGTCTTTTGCTACTTCAAAATAAGCTTCTCCTTCTAAAGAAACCTTACGATTATTGGTAGCAAATTTTTCAGGAATTTTTAAAGTAGAATTAGCATTTAAATGAACCACTGTACCATCACTAAGAGTGATGTTTTTCATTTCTCTTACCAATGTTTGACAAACAAGGATTTTTTCTGGATTATTAGCACTAGAAAAAGATTTCTTGAATATTCCTAAACCAATTAATAGAGCAATACTGGCAGCAATTGCCCAAGGTGTTGTTTTCTGAAATATGTTTGGATTTCTTTCAGGTTCATCAACTATTGTTTCTTTAATAGTACCCCACATTTTTTCTTCCAAAAAATCAGAAGCAGGGATTTCCTCCTCATCTTCTGTTTGGTTTGTTACATTTAGCCATTGATCAACAATTTCTTTTTCCTGCTCGGAGCATTGATGGCTGGCGTATTTTTTTAATAATTCAGGGGTAACTTTCATTTCACTATATACCTTGTTCAATAGTATAGTCGAAAAAAAAGCAAGGGAGTCCTAGCGGAGAAATAAAATTGGTGAATATTTTTTATAAAAGGTGATGCAACAAAGTTATTGCATAAAAAGAAGGGATGTTTTTCGTATTAGACCCAGTGCTTTGGTAAGATGATTTTTTACTGTTTTAGGCGAAATATTTAAATTATCCGCTATTTCATTTGTACTCATTTGTTCTTCTCGGCTTAGACGATATACTTTTTGACATTGACAGGGTAAATCATTAACAATGATTTCTAAGTCTTCCTCAAGAAATTGATGTACTATTTCATTGTGCTGGAGGAATTTTTCATCAAATTCTGGATGCTCACATAAATTGCATTCCATCAAATTGGTTTGCTTTGCAGAAGATTGTATGCGGTAATAATCTATTACTTTTAGTTTAGCAGATTTTATCAAATAATGCTCGATAGAGGAGGTAATAACTAATTCTTTCTTTCTATTCCATAAAGAAATAAAAATATCCTGTACCATTTCTTCTGAAGCTTCTTTGTTGCTCGTTTTGCTATAACAAATAATATATAATCTTTTCCAAAAGTCTCTGTATAGACTTTCGAAATCAAGAGGATTATTTAAATTATATGTTCTAACGTTCTCTTTGATAGTGTTTTTTAGTTAATTTAATTTTCAAATTTTTGCAAATATAGCTAATAAAAATTATTTAGATTGATTAAAAATTAGGTTTTTGTTATTAAATAAAAAAGCACTTTTCTTTTAGAAAAAGTGCTTTTTATTTAATTAATTGTAATTTCTTAAAATTTAAAGGTTAAATTCACAGCAAAGTTTGTTGGAGCTTGAGAATTTGCATAGAAGTCCCAATATTTTTTATTTGTTAGATTGTTTAATTTTACACCAACTCTCCAGTTAGATTGATCATAAAATACAGTAGCATTATAAATTGTATAAGTAGGTATGTAAATAATGTTATCAGTTGATACAAAATTTTTATCTACATGATTAACTCCAAAACCAGCACCCAAACCTTTTAGTTTGTTTTGCAAGGTATAGCTTGTCCAAAAGTTAAATACGTTTTCAGGAGCACCAGCCGCTTTATTACCATTAACATTAGTTGTTATATCGGTTGTTCTTACTATTCGATTATCATTATAAGCATAGCCAGCTATAATGTTTAATCCTGCAAACGGATTGGCAATCAATTCAAAATCTACTCCTTTACTTACTTGTTTTGCATCTTGAGCAGTATCACCTCCGTTGATTATTCTGGTCGCGTTGTCGATAGTGATATTGTAATAACTAGCTGTAGCATTTATTTTTTTGTTGAATGCTTCTGCTTTTATCCCTCCCTCATATTGAACTGCATATGTAGGATCTAATACCAATAATGCTCCTGAGGAAGGTTGTGTTATAGGTTGGTTATTTTGAAATCCGTTCATATAGTTTCCAAATACAGAAACCTGATCTTTTACAATTTGATATACTAATCCTAATTTAGGAGCAAAAGCTGTTTGATGAAAACCTTCTGTAGCTCCAATTTTTGCACGTTCAAAGTTGTCGAAACGTAGACTTAACATTGCAGATAATCTATCAGTAAAATTGATTACATCACAAGCATAAATACTAAAAGTTTCCTGGTCAGCAACTGGCCATATTAATTGAGGAACAACTGCATCGACAGCTTTTTTTCTTATTGGAGCAAAGTTTGTTGTTACATCAATTGGAGCAAAAAATGGTGTCGTTCCATAGGTGAAGTTACTTTTAAATAATCTATAATTTGCACCAGCTAAAAATTTGTGTTTAATACTGCCAGTCGCAAATTGTCCGTTGATATTTTGCTGGATGTTAGTATAAGCATTGAATATTGGCCCATAGAGAGATACTCTTGTTTCAGCTTGAGTAGGAGAGGTCCATTTTATATTTGTTTGATAGCTGCGTTCTACATTTTCGTCAACATAAGAAAAAATAGTTGTTGACTTCCAGTTTTCGGCAATTTCATATTCAGCTTGGGCAAAAACTTTAAGTGCAGCTGTTTTAGCATCTAAATCATCATGGAATAATGTTTTTCTATAATCTAATTTTGCATCTTTTATACTAGTCATTCCAGCAGCGTAGGTTGCATTGAAGGCACGTCTAGTATTGTTAACGTTATGCAATTCAGCATCAAAATTAAAAGTAAGCTTATCTGATGCTTTGTAAGTAAGACTTGGAGCAATAGTTACGGTTTTATTAAAACCATAATCTAAAAAACTTTTTTCGTTATTGTAGGCTAAATTTAATCTAAACAATACTGTTTTTTCTTTGTTAAGAGGTGCGTTTATATCAGCAGTAAGTCGGTTTAAATTAAAGCTTCCTCCAGTGTAACTTATTTCAGTTGCTGCTTTTTCGAAAGGTTTTTTCGTAACCAAATTAACTACTCCTCCAAAAGAAGAAACAGATGTGCCAAATAAGGTTCCAGATGGTCCTTTTAGCACTTCAATTCGTTCTACGTTTGAAAGGTCAATAGACGAGCGTCCAGTTACAGTTTCCATACCATTTCTAGCATTAATACCAATTACAAAACCTCTAAATGTAATGCCAAGTCCTCCTGAAGGATAGCTAACAGGTACCGCTCCAGCGCTATTTCGTATAGCTGTTTCAACATTTACGGCTACTTGTTCTAGTAATAATTCTTTATGAATTACACTATAAACTTGCGGGTTTTCAAGATTAGATATTGGCATCCTTGCTACATAATCTGTTTTTTTAGATAGAATGCTTTTTTTGCCACTTACTACAACTTCCTGTAATTCTTTATTAGAAACATTTAGTTGTAAATTAAGGTTAGTAGTTTTGTTTTCGGTAACAATTACTTCTTTTTCTAAAGTTTCATATCCAGTTAATGAAACTTGTAATACATAAATATTTGGTTTAATTCGATTAAATTCAAAAGCACCATTTTCATTAGAAACAGTACCGTATTTTGAATTTTTAAGAATGATGTTTACGCCTACTGCTAACTCGCCGTCTGAAGTGGTTATTTTTCCTTTAATTTTTCCAAAATTTTGCTGAGCAAAAACATTTGCTGTGGAGAGGATAAGCATACAGCTTAAAAAAATAAATTGTACTCTGTGTTTTAAATAAGTCATCTTTTTCAGGATTATAGTATTTTATTTGGAATAAATAAAAAT
>NZ_JNCA01000027.1 GCF_000695795.1 Flavobacterium seoulense
AATTAGGAAACTTTTTCACACTTTTATTTTCTTCTGTCATCTTGATAATTTATTATTTGTTAGTAAAAGAATTAAGGATTGTTAAAAAACAAGTCCGAGTTCTTTAAAATAAACTTCAATTTCAAGATCCAGTTGAGAGCGTTTGGCTTCAAGCTCCTTAATTTCAGCCATTACTGCTTGAATGTCAATTTCTTCTTCTTCCTCAAAAGTATCGACATATCTAGGGATATTTAGGTTGTAATCATTGTCGGCAATTTCCTGTAAAGTGGCTTTATGACTAAATTTTTCTAGTACTTCACGATTTTGGTAGGTATCAACAATTTTATCAATATGTTCTTCACGAAGTACATTTTGATTTTTTTGTTTTTCAAATTCTTTGCTCGCATCTACAAACAAAATATCTTCATCGGCTTCACGACATTTTTTAAAAATCAAAATACAGGTTGGAATACTGGTTCCAAAGAAAATATTAGCAGGTAAACCAATAACTGCATCTAAGTAATTTTTCTCTTTAATGAGGTATTTTCTAATAATTAATTCGGCTGCGCCACGAAACAAAACACCGTGTGGCATTACGACAGCCATAATTCCGTTTTCGTCCAAATGATGAATCATGTGCTGGATAAAAGCAAAGTCAGCTTTTGAAGAAGGAGCTAATTTTCCATATTGAGAAAATCTTTCGTCCAAAAGATGTAGTTCATTCGCGCTCCATTTTGCCGAAAAAGGAGGGTTAGCAACAATAGCATCAAAAGTTTTATCAAGATGTTGTGGTTTCTCCAGCGTATCTTCCTGACGAATATCAAAATTACTGTAATTAATACCGTGCAGAATCATATTCATCCTTGCCAAGTTATAAGTAGTACGGTTCATTTCCTGACCGTAAAAATCACTCACTTTGGCTTCACGAGCTACACGTAAAAGTAAAGAACCACTACCACAGGTTGGGTCATAAACTGATTTTAGCTGTGATTTTCTGCTGGTAACAATTCTGGATAGAATGGTAGAAACCTGTTGCGGAGTATAAAATTCGCCTGCTTTTTTTCCGGCTCCACTCGCAAACTGTGCAATTAAATATTCATAAGCATCACCCAGAACATCAGCATTCGTATCCGATAAATTAAAATCAATATCATCAAGATGATAAAGCACTTTAGAAATTAGGGTGTTTTTTTCGTCTTCGGTTTTTCCTAATTTAGAAGAAGTCAAATCTAAATCCTCAAAAAGGTGTTCGAAATCATCCTCACTATTAGTTCCTAATGTGGATTGCTCGATATTATTAAGAATTTTAGAAAGTTCGGCAAGGATAAAATTAGATTTTCCTTCCTGTTTTTGATGTCCTTTTTTAGCAATATTACTAAAAAGTTCTGACGGTTTTAGGAAATAACCTAAATCTTCAACAACTTCTTCATAAATAGCTTCTACAATTTCTTTTCCTGTTTCAGAATTTTCGTCAACATTAGTATAATCAACATCTTCACCAGAATCCTGTAAAATTTTATTGGCTGTAAAATGAATTTTCTCCGAAAGATATTTATAAAAAATAAATCCCAAAATATAATCACGGAATTCATCCGCATCCATTTTACCTCTTAAAGTATTCGCTATATTCCAAAGTTGCTGCTGTAGCTGACGTTTTTGATCTTCTGACATTATCCTTAATTAAAAGCCTTAAAGGTATTTTAAAAAATAAGAAAAATCACTTCCCGATACAAAAATTTGCAAAAATATTCCCAAGTAATTCATCGTTAGTCACTTGACCTGTAATCATCCCGAATTGATACAAAGCTTCTTTAATATCAAGAGCCATCAGGTCGCTGGAAAGATTCGTTTCCAGTCCGTATTTTACTTTTTGAATTTCTTCGAGTGCTTTTAATAACGAATCGTAATGTCTTGTATTGGTAACGATTGTTTCGTTGTTGCGTAAAGCACCTGTGTTGACAAAAGATAACAATTGATTTTTAAGTTCGTCAATTCCTACTTTGTTTTTTGCGGAAATAAATTGTAGTTGTGTGTTATGTGTTGTGAGTTGTGTTTTAATTAACTTAATTTTTTCTTCTGAAAGTAAATCCAATTTATTGATCACAATCAAAAGTGGTTTTAAAGGAAATTGGTTTTTTACCTTTTCAATCTCAATTTTTAGTGCTTCCAAACTCACAACGGATAACTCATAACTGTCAACCAAATAAAGAATTACCTGTGCCTGTTCGATTTTTTCGAAAGTTTTCTTGATTCCGATGCTTTCTACAACGTCTTTTGTTTCCCGGATTCCAGCTGTATCTATGAAGCGGAAACCAATTCCGCCAATGACTAATTCGTCTTCAATGGTGTCGCGTGTGGTTCCGGCAATGTCGGAAACTATGGCACGTTCTTCATTTAATAATGCATTTAAAAGCGTTGATTTTCCAACATTTGGTTCGCCCACAATGGCGACTGGAATTCCGTTTTTGATTACGTTTCCTACCGCAAAGGAATCGATTAATCGTTTTAAAACAAACTCGATTCGGTTTATTAATTCGTTGAATTGTGTTCTGTCGGCAAATTCTACATCTTCTTCAGCAAAGTCTAATTCGAGTTCGATTAAAGAAGCAAAATTCAATAATTCTTCACGTAATTTGGCAATCTCGTTAGAGAAACCACCGCGCATTTGCTGCATTGCAATTTGGTGTGAAGCTTCGTTATCAGAAGCAATCAAATCGGCTACGGCTTCGGCTTGTGATAAATCGAGTTTTCCGTTTAAGAAAGCTCTTAAGGTAAATTCGCCTGCATCGGCCATTCTACAGCCTTTTCGAAGCAATAACTGAATAATTTGTTGCTGAATATAAGTAGAACCATGACAGGAAATTTCAACGGTATTTTCGCCTGTGTAAGAATTCGGTCCTTTAAAAATAGAAACTAATGCCTGATCTAAAGTTTTTGCACCATCAACAATATGACCTAAATGCAGCGTATGCGTTTTTTGCTTCGTTAAATCTTTTCCCTTAACCGATTTAAAAACCGAATTAGCAATGCTTATGGCATCCTGTCCTGAAATACGGATAATTGCAATGGCTCCTGCACCTGAAGCTGTGGCTAGCGCTACTATAGAATCGTTGTTTAGCATTTTCTGAATTATTGGTTGCAAAGGTACAAAACTAGCTAGTAATTATGTAAATTATGGATATAAAACCATAACATTATTGGGAATTAAAGCGTTAAAATTGTATCTTTAATTTGTTCACGATATTTAATAACTCTAAATTTCCAAAAAATGAAACGTATATTATTCCCCACCGATTTTTCTGAAACAGCTACTAATGCTTTTGTTCACGCCTTAGAGTTTGCTAATAGTATTGGCGGCGAATTAGTACTTTTACACGCTTTTGATTTGCCAATTTTTGATAGCCAATATTTCCCTGAAAATTACATGTTAATCTATGAATCGATTGAGTTAGCTCAATTTGAACATTTTAAAGATGAATTGCCTAAACTGCGTGCTATTGCTCAGGAACGGAATTTAGAAGGAATTAAAATGACACATCGCTTAATGGATGGCGGTTTGATGTTTGCTGTCGAAAAATCGGTTAAAGAAGATAATATTGATTATGTAATTATGGGAACCGAAGGCGCTACTGGCTGGGTAGATGCGCTGTTGGGAACTAATACCACCGCAGTAATTTCAGATACTACGATTCCGGTTTTTAGTGTTCCTGCTAATGCCAAATTCAAAGCCATAAAAAATATTGCTTTTACCACCCGTTTTAGACCTAAAGACAAAAAAGCTTTGAAAAAAGTACTAAAATTAGCTAAAAAGCTGGAGGCAAAAGTTAAATGTCTTTATATAAAAACTGACGATTCAGATGTGACTAAAGAAACGATTAAAGAATGGGAAAACGAATTCCTGAATGAACCAATTGAATTTCATGTGGTTTTAAACGAAGAAGTTAAAGAAAGTATTCTTGATTTTATTATGTTTAAAAAAGTAGATATTGTAGTAATGCTGACTTACAAGCGTGGCTTTTTCGAAAATTTATTTCATCATAGTCTGACTAAAGATTGTGCGTCAAGTTTAGATATTCCGGTTTTAGCGATTCCTATCGAATAGTTCTTTTTTAACGTAATTTTCGCTAGTAATTTATTAAGGGGGCACTTTTAAAAAGTAGCCACTAATTCACTAATTAAAGCTAATTTTATCAGAATTAAAATCAGATTCCACAAATTTCTATCGATGATTTATAATTCGTGCAATTGAAACAGCTTGTAATTTGTGCTTATTAGTGTAATTTGTGGCTAAAAATTTTAAAAGCAATTGCCGTGTAATTTATTCGCCTGGTTTATATTTGTGTCTCATTCTTGACACATTATGGAAATTTACAACGATAAAGCGATTTTTTATAGTAACGAATTAAGTAAAATCAACAGAAAATACAATACAATCAGTTTATTACGGTTGTTAAGCGTTTTTTTGTTTTTTACATCACTCTATTTTAATATTCAAAAAACAGAAGCTTATTTACAAGGTTTTGCGGTCTTGTTTTTAGCTTCTTTTTTTGTTTTGATGCGAATTCATTCCCGTTTATCATTTCAAAGAGAGCAAACTTCTACACTTTTAAAAATCAATCAAAACGAAATTGCATTTCTAAAAAGAGAAAAAATCCCTTTTGAAAATGGCGAAGAATTTCAGGATTTTCATCATACGTATGCTTACGATTTGGATATTTTTGGAAATCATTCGTTATTCCAAAGTTTAAATAGAACGGCAACTTTTATTGGTAAAAAAACATTAGCAACAAGTTTGTTGGACAAAGCAACCAATGACGAAATTATTGCCAATCAGCAAGCGATTGCAGAATTGAATACCAAATTAGACTGGAGACAGGAATTTTTAGCTTTGGCAATCACAAGTAGTGATTCTAAGAATGCGTATGATTCTTTATTGCATTGGAATTCTTTTGCTAATAATAAATTACCTAAAGCTTTAATTATTGTTTCGTTTGTTTTTCCAATGTTATTTTTAGGAGTTTTAGCGGCTTATATTTTTACTTCAAAAACTATTTTACTGAGTTATTTAACTTATCTTTTTATCATTAATTTGATGGTTTTAGGGAAGTTTTTTAAACGAATTCAGTCTGAAATTACTCAGGCAGATCGTATTGATAAAGTAGTAAAACAGTATAGTTTATTGGTACAGAAAATTGAAAAAGAAACTTTTCAGTCCACTAAATTAAAAGACTTACAACAACAATTATTTTTTAGAAATGTAACAGCAAGTACACATCTCAATGAATTATCAGAGTTGTTTGCTAAGATGGAAACTGTTGCTAATTATGTAGTGGCAACTTTGTTTAATGGTGTTTTTTTATACCATGTACATGTGTTAAAATCACTTCTAAAATGGAAGGAAAGTTATACAACAGAATTAGAACAATGGATTACCGTAATTGGTGAATTCGAAAAATTAAATAGTCTGGCTAATTTTGCCTATAATAATCCTGATTTTTGTTTTCCAACAATCAATTCGGATTATAAAATTGGTTTTTCAAATTTGAGTCATCCTTTACTAAATCCCAAAAACAGAGTAGGGAATGATACTCATTTTTATCCGCAGTCGTTTATGGTTTTAACGGGTTCCAATATGTCAGGTAAAAGTACTTTTTTAAGAAGTTTGGGAATCAATATGGTTTTGGGCGGAATGGGTTCGGTAGTTTGTGCTTCAGAAGCTACGATTCATCCTTTGCCGGTTTTGGTTTCGATGCGTCTTTCGGATTCCTTATCCGATAGCGAATCCTACTTTTTTGCCGAAATAAAGCGCTTAAAACAAATTATGGATGCTTTAGAGGTTCAGCCTGCTTTTGTTTTGCTTGATGAAATTTTAAGAGGAACGAATTCTGATGATAAACGCAACGGAACTATTGAAGTATTGAAAAAAGTAATTGCTAAAAAAGCCATTGGTGCTATTGCGACGCATGATATCGAAGTTTGTTTGACAACAAATGAATATCCGGATACCTTAATCAATAATTGCTTTGAAGTGGAAATTAAAGACAATGATTTGCATTTTGATTATAAACTTCGAAAAGGTGTTTGCCAAAATAAAAGCGCTACTTTCCTTATGAAAAAAATGGGTGTGATTTAACCGCAAAGAAAAGAAGCTTTCGCAAAGGAAATAAAGTAAAAATCAATGTAGATTTTTTTGATTTCTCTAATCTGTGTTGCTAAAAAAATAACCGAAAATTAATTCGTGTATCCTTGGCAAATAATCAAAAAAAAAACCGCTCTTCAGGAGGAATCGCGGTTTTTTTAAATATAAAAAATGGTTGGTTAATAGCTTAATTTTTTACAATGATAGGTATTAAATTTTAATATCAAAAATAAAAGTTACAATTTTTTAATATTAATTTAACTATTTAACATTACTGGCATTACTAGCATCGTTACAGTTTCACCTTCTTCTAAACCGTCAATTGGAGTTAAAATACCAGCGCGGTTAGGTAAAGACATTTCAAGCATAATCATGTCTGATTGAAGGTTTGTAAGCATTTCAGTCAAGAAACGAGAGTTGTAACCTATTTGCATATCGTCACCCTGATAATCACAAGTCAATCTTTCTTCGGCTTTGTTAGAGTAATCAATATCTTCGGCAGAAACATTCAGTTCAGCTCCGGCAATTTTTAAACGAATCTGGTGTGTAGTTTTGTTCGAAAAGATAGCCACACGACGTACTGAACTCAAAAACTGAGAACGGTCAATCATTAATTTATTTGGATTTTCTTTTGGAATAACAGCTTCATAATTTGGATATTTTCCATCAATCAAACGACACATTAACACGTAATTATCAAAAGAAAAAGTAGCATTCGAATCGTTGTATTCAATTTTTACTTCAGCGTCAGATGTTGATAAAATGTTTTTTAGAATCGTTAATGGCTTTTTAGGCATAATAAAATCAGCTACCTGAGATGCAGTAACATCGGTACGGGCATATTTTACTAATTTATGAGCATCTGTAGCTACAAAAGTCAAACCTTGTGGAGAAAACTGGAAAAACACTCCTGACATTACAGGACGTAAATCGTCATTTCCGGCTGCAAAAATAGTTTTACTTACAGCAGTTGCCAAAACATCAGCAGGAACTAAAGTTACCGATGGTTCTTCTAAGTTTACCGCTTTAGGGAATTCTTCTCCCGGAGCATAAGCTAAGGCATATTTTCCTGAATTAGAGCTAATTTCGATAGTGTTGTTTTCTTCTACAGTAAAAGTTAAAGGCTGCTCTGGGAATGTTTTTAAGATTTCCAAAAGCAATTTTGCAGGAACAGCAACGCTTCCTTTACTGGTAGAATCGATAGATAGCGTAGCAGACATGGTTGTTTCTAAATCCGAAGACGAAACGGTTAACTCATTATTGTCTAATTCGAACAAAAAATTGTCCAGAATAGGTAATGTATTGCTACTGTTGATAACGCTTCCTAAAACTTGTAATTGCTTTAATAAGTAGGAACTCGATACTATAAATTTCATATGAAGATTAATTTATTTTTTATTGGAATTGGGTATCTTTTATTCGAATTTATAAACGATACATTTTTACAAATATATCGTAAACAAATCTAGTTTAGAAAATTTTTTATTAACATCTATCGGCGGTATTTGCGCTTTCTTAAAAAGTGAAACAGGGTTCCAAAAAGTGCTAAAATTAGAATTGGAAGCCCGATAGTTATGACTTGCGTCTGCGAATAATTTTCAAAAACCAGGTCTTTGTCTAATAAAGGCAGGTCTAAATCTTTGCTTCGAATGTTAATAAGTCCGGTATCATCAAGTAAGTAATTGACACAGTTAAGCAGAAAATCTTTGTTATCATATAAATTTCCGGAGCGTTGATCGAATCCTAATTCAACTGGAGCATAGTTTTTATCCAATTGGTTTTTGATAACATCGCCATCCGAAATTACAATCATTTTATTGGTTTTTCCTGTGGCTTCAAAATTGTTTTGGTCAAAAGCCAATACCCGATTTTGATATACCGAATGGAAACTTCCTTCCAGTAAAACCGCCATCGGAAGATTTCCGGTATTGATGTAATGATTAGGGCTGGTTTCTTCGGCTACGATATTCAAATTAATTTCGGCAGGTGTTCCTGTTTTTTTAGAATATTGAGAGGATTGTAGCAGCACGGTTTTCTTGATTCCGTTTTTTAAAGTGTCAATAGGATTAGCAAAATCAAATTTGATTCCGCCAAGGTTTTTCACAATAGGATGTGTGCTTTCAGGGTAAACCAAAGGAGCAAATTTCCAGTTGAAAGTCTGGTATTGTGTAGCACTTCCTTGTTCGCCAGTGGCTAGTTTTATTGGGCTTCCTTGTTCGTCTTTTACAATATCGGGATTAATTCTGATTCCGTATTTAAAGAACATATCGTTCAAATTCAAATCTCTCGGGAAAGCTAATGTTGCTCCGGCATCGTTGTACAAACTATCCATTTCTACGCTAACCTGATCAATCAGCCACATGGTTTTTCCGCCATTGATAATGAATTGATCCAGAACCTGTTTTTCGCTATCCGAAAAAGCTTCGGTAGGTTTAGCAATGATTGCCAAATCGTATTTTTTTAAAGCTTCCAAACTGTTAACCGGACTTTTAGTAACCGAATCTAAGGTAAACGGACCAATGTGGTAGCTTTCTCTTATTTGCAATAAAAACTTGGCAATAAAAACATCCTGAATTTCGCCATTTCCTTTAATTACGGCTACTTTTTTCTGTTTTTCCTTGGTGATTTTATTTAAAGCATCGGCGATGGAATATTCTAAATGCTGAACGGAGCCAATTACTTTTTCAGTAGTAGAAGCGCCCATGATATTTTTTAACAGCGGAATATTGACTTCCTTATTATTGTAAACCGCAATTGCCCACGGAAAAACCATAGCCTGCGATTGTTTTCCTTTGTCGTCTACCGTAATGTTTACAGGAGTCAAGCCTTTCATGTACAAGGTTTTGATGTTGTTCATGCTTTCATCCTCATTTTCTAAAGGATTTACAAATTCGAAAACAATATTCGAATTATAAGCCTGAAATTCTTCCAGTAATTCTTTGGTTTCCTGTTGTAAACGTTTGAATTCGGCTGGCAAATCGCCTTCCATATAAATTTTTATCGAAAGCGGCTCTTTTACTTCTTTAATGATGTTTAAAGACGTTTGCGATAAGGTGTATCGTTTGTCTTTAGTTAAATCAAATCGGTGGAAAAATGAATTTCCAACTAGATTTATTACTAGCAGAATTGCAATAGTAATCAATACGGATTTTAGGTTTCTTTTTTGAGCAGTTTTCATTACAGTTTAAAAGATTTAAGTTGGTAAACAGTAAACGAAAGAAAAGCTACAACCACACTTACAAAATAAATAATATCACGAGTGTCAATTACGCCGCGGCTCATACTTTTAAAATGATTTTGCATTCCTAATGTTGAAATGAACGAAGAAAATGATGGAATGATGCTTGAAAAACCTTCGAAACCAAAATAGAAAAAGAAGCATAAAAATACCGAAAGTATAAAAGCTACAATTTGATTATCGGATAGGGTAGAAGTAAAAATTCCGATAGCGGTATAAGCGCTAATTAAGAATAAAAGCCCAAAATAAGAACCAATAGTACTTCCCATATCGATATTGCCTTCGGGTAAACCTAGGCTTGAAATGACTTTGATATAAATAAATGTTGGGATAATGGCTATGATAATTAAAAGTAGTGCTCCAAGGAATTTTCCATTTGTTATTTGCCAAACAGATAATGGTTTAGTAAGTAATAATTCAAGTGTTCCTTGTTTTCTTTCGTCAGAGAAAGAACGCATGGTTACTGCGGGAATTAAGAAAATTAAAATCCACGGAGCTAAGGTGAAAAAAGGAGTCATATCGGCAAATCCTGAATTAAGGATGTTGTAATCGCCATCAAAAACCCACAGGAATAATCCGTTAATAATTAGAAAAATAGCGATAACTAAATAACCTATGGGCGAACCAAAAAAGGATTTAATTTCACGTAATAATAAGGCTTTCATGTATTGATTCGTGTATTTATTAATTTGGTTATTTTAAAAATCTTAATTCTTAAATTCGATAGTAACGGCATCGCGATAATTTAATCCCAAAAGACTATTTGCTGAGCCAACTTTGGAAGGATTGCTTCTAAAAACGGCAATTTCTAAAAATCCGGCTTCGTTAAAAATAGCGAGTTTTTCACCTTCATAATTCTTAATCGGGTATTTATCTGAAATGGCAATAGCCGAATAATTAGGTAAAATAGTTTTGATGTTTTTTGTCTTCATCTGGATTTCATAAGGACGACCCTTAGCAACTTCCAAAAACTGTTTTTTGGTAATATTCGTCACCACATTCCCAAAATGATCAATGTAAATAACGTGACCTTTCAGACTGTTAGTATCATTAGCAATTACTGCTCTCATTTCGGTTACTTCTTTTATCGAATGGATTTCTTTTCCAATAACATTGAGTAAACCTCCTCTGGCAATATGACAAGCCACCGTCACAAAAACATCCAGTCCGGATGCATCTGATGGTAAACGATCGTGAATATTTATAGCAACTATTTTTTGCGGAACAATCTTTTGCGAAAGCATGCTTAAGATACCATTGTCGGCAGCAATAAAATAAGCATCGTTCCATTGCATAACAATATGTTGGTTTTCTTTGTTCAGCTCCATATCGACTCCTATAAGGTGTACAGTGCCTTTAGGAAAACTGGTATAAGCAGCGCCAATAATGTAACTGGCTTCTACTGTGTTAAATGGATCAATGTCATGCGAAATATCAATAATTTGAGCTTCCGGATACTCGGATAAAATTTTTCCTTTTAATGCGCCAACAAAGTGGTCTTTCAAGCCGTAATCGGTAGTAAGGGTAATTATTGACATATTTTTGTTTATAACTATTGCTGAAATTTAAAATTAAATTTCATTAAATTTGAGAAATGCAAAGCTAATAATTAGTATATTCATATAAGCAAAAAAGCAAAAACAAATTCTAAATAGTAATCAAATAAAACCTAAAGCGAAGTGCTTTTTGAAATGGATTTTTTAATCGATTTAGTAATATTATAAAACTATACCTCTTGAACGAAAGAATTATCGAGCTCATAGACATCGCTCCAAAAGAGTTTTGGGGTGCTCAAGACACTCATCTTGAAACTATTAAAAAATACTATCCAAAATTAAAAATAGTTGCCAGAGGGACAACTTTAAAAGCATTTGGAGAAAAAGACATTCTGGACGAGTTCGAAAGGCGTTTTCAAAGATTGATGCTTCATTTTACACGTTACAACAACATTGATGATAATGTTATCGAACGCGTAATTTTAGGCGATGTTCAGGACGACCGAAAAATGAGTCCTAATGACAAAATTTTAGTGCACGGAGTAGGTGGGAAAATCATTAAAGCAATGACGCCTAATCAGCAATTACTGGTGGATACCATTAATAAAAACGATATGGTGTTTGCAGTAGGACCCGCTGGAACGGGTAAAACCTACACAGGTGTGGCCATGGCGGTAAAGGCATTGAAAGAAAAACAGGTAAAAAGAATCATTCTTACCCGACCTGCCGTAGAAGCTGGAGAAAATCTTGGTTTTTTACCTGGTGATATGAAAGAAAAACTGGATCCATACATGCAGCCTCTTTATGATGCTCTGCGTGATATGATTCCGAATGAAAAATTAGAAGATCATATTGCTAAAGGAATTATCCAGATTGCGCCACTAGCTTTCATGCGCGGACGAACCCTGGACAATGCTTTTGTTATTCTTGACGAAGCCCAAAATACCACGCATTCGCAAATGAAAATGTTTCTGACCCGTATGGGGAAAAATGCCAAATTCATGGTGACAGGCGATCCGGGACAGGTAGATTTACCGCGAAGAACTATCTCAGGATTAAAAGAAGCCTTATTGGTTTTAAAAGACATTGAAGGCATTGGTATTATCTATCTTGACGATAAAGACATTGTAAGACACCGATTAGTTAAAAAAGTAATTGATGCTTATAAATACACTGAAAACATAGATTAAATAAAAATCAATTTCAATTACAATTACAATAGCAAAAGACTACGACTCTAATTTTTAGGTCGTAGTTTTTTTTATGGAAAATGTGTAATGTCTGAAAAAAAGGTTTTTAAGTGTTTTGTAAGAATGTTTTACGTATTTTGTTTTGAAACAAACTTAACTTAACTAAAGTTGAGTCAATACAGCACCATTTTGTTGTATATACTCAATAAAATAAATGAAAAACAGGGTGTGTATATTAGTTTGCAGTCAGTTTAATAGCAAACGTAGGAAAAACTGTTAACAACTTTCTTTTTTATTATTGACTTTCTTACTTTTTTAAAATAAATTTGCATTATTATGTTCTTTGAGATATGCTTTTTTGACACCCTGTTAAAATTGTTTTTTAAAGTGTATTAAGTTACACAACCTTTTAAGGTCCAGTTCCGAGATTATTCAACTACCCTCACATCAAGTGAACTACTGAATAGTATAGAAACTAATTAGTTATATTTTTTTAATGTAACAGGAATTTATTTGGGATGAAAATGAACTACGACTAGAATTTTAATTACGGGTACATTGAAATGTAACAGGCAATAGTGCCTAATTAAAATTACATTACAATGAAAAAAAAGAAGAAAAGCAGTGTTTTGCGTAAAGCGAAACATCAAGTTCAAAATGAGAACCGTAGTTCGTTCTCGGAGAAATTTAAAACTAGTAGTTTAGTTGCTAAATGGATTAAAAGAATAAAAGAAAAACCTACGGATATCTTCGTGTTGTCTAACAGGTTATATAATTTATTTCGTATTTTCCAAAAACTTAATGACCATTTTAATCTATTCTAACCGACATCCTAAATTATTTTCTCTTCAAAATGAGTATTAAAACAGTAAAACATCTCGCATTTATTCTAAAGCTAAATGCTAAAGAATTATTGCATTTGTCCAATACTGCTGACAATTACTATTATACAAAAAGCGAACCTAAATTGGATAAACAAAACAATCCAAAATTTAAAAAAGGCAAACAACTTTTTAGAACATTAAATCCAAGTATTAATGAACTAAAGATAATTCAATCAAGAATTCAAAAAAATATACTTACGAAAATTAAACTTCCAGAATATGCTTTTGGTGCAGTAAAAGGGAAAGATAATGTGAAGAATGCACTAATTCATAGAGGTAAAAAGTATAATTTCACAACTGATTTATCAAATTATTTTCCATCAATATTTAATAAGCAAGTATATGAAATGTTTGTTCACAACAACTTTTCACCTACCGTCTCTAGAATTTTAACAAAACTTACTACATACCAAGGAAGATTACCCCAAGGCGCACCAACTTCGCCAACAATTTCTAATCTAGTATTTGTTAAAACAGGTTTGAAATTACAAACTTTAGCAGAAAACAATAATCTAACTTTTTCTTCATTTATTGATGACTTAACTTTTTCTTCAAAAATTGACTTTAAAAATTTAATTCCTGAAATTATAGAAATTATCATAAATGATAATTTTATTATAAGTCATCAAAAAACATTTTATAAAACTTATAGACCAACAATTACAGGAGTAGTTGTTACAAATAATTATCTGTTTTTAACCGAAAAATTCAAAGAGAAACTAATGAATTTAGATGGTAAAACTCCAGAACAAATATCTGGGTTGAAAAATTATGCAAGAAAAGTTAAAAATGCTAATCTGAAAACCAAATAAAAAGTTCACTCTGCAAAGTCCCAGCCATCCGAAGTCTCCTGACTTCGTATCAATGTTGTTTTGCATAAAATCCCTTACTAATAAATTGGTTTTTGCTAAAGCTAATTTTTCGGCTTCATCCCAAATCCATTGTAAACAGTATGTTAGCGATAATAATTTTGACGAATAGTATGTAAAATTAAAATATTGTACATACATTTGTACAAAATATAATAATTATGTTAGTAGCAAATATTTCAGATTTCAGAAAAGATATTAAATCTTACTTTGATAGAGTAGCAACAAACTTTGAAACTCTAATCATAAATCGTGGAAAAGATTCAGGGATTGTTGTTATTTCACTTGAAGAATATAATTCATTAATTGCAACAAATTATGAATTATCAAACAGAACTAATGAAAGTAGATTAGATTCAGCTATTGATAAATTTAAGAGTGGTAAGTCATTTTCTAAAGACTTAATTGAGGAATAAAATGAAATATGTATTTGTTGATGAATCCTGGGAAGATTATTTGTATTGGCAAAACATTGACAAGAAGAAAGTTAAAAAAATAAATGATCTTCTCAAAGATATTTCAAGAAATCCTTTTGAAGGAATAGGAAAGCCAGAACCATTAAAACATAAGTATGCTGGATTTTGGTCAAGAAGAATTGATGATGAACATAGATTAATTTACAGATTTATCGATGATGAAATTCAAATTTTGAAATGTAGACATCATTACGACTAATATTACCTGCCCTCCAAAGTATCCTGACTTCGTATCACTACCGTCAAACCTTTATTTTATTTGTTAAGTACTAATCAGCAATACGTTAATTTGCTGTTATTTCAGTAATTATTTGCTGTGCTTTCTTTGAATTTTGAATATTTTTGCAATTCATTTAGCATGCAAGAGAATATGATTCAAGAAAATATAAAAGTAATTATAAGCGATTTAGACGGAACTTTACTAAACAGTGACCACCGAATTTCAGAATATACCAAAGAAGTTTTTAGAGAATTACACCAGCAAAATTATTTAATAATTGTAGCTACAGGACGTCATCACTTAGACGCCATGCCTATAATTGAAACCTTAGGTTTTCCAATTTATTTAGTGACTTCAAACGGAGCCCGAATTCATACTCCTGAAAAGGAATTGCTTTTTTCAACTAATATGAATTCTAGCGCAGTACAAGCTGTTTTAGAAATGGATATTCCAGAAGATTTTACTACCGTTCTTTTTAAAGAAAATGTTTGGCAAACCAATAAAAATAACGATAAATTACTGGAATTTCAAACGGAACTGAATTATGTTCCGGAATTAGTAAACTACAAAGAAGTGACTGATTTTGATGTGATTAAAATATTTTTCACTCACGAAAGCCACGGAAAACTAGTAGAACTACGAGAAACAATTCTTGAAAAACATCCTGATATTTTTAGTCATGCTTTTAGTTTGCCGCATTGTTTGGAATTCATGGATAAATCAGTAGATAAAAGTTTGGCGATAGCACAAATTTTAGCCATTGAAGGATTCCAATTCGATCAGGCTGTTTCTTTTGGAGATGGCTATAACGATGAAGGAATGCTGAATGCTTCGGCTAAAGGTTTATTAATGGGGAATGCGCCAGATAGTTTGAAAAATAAATTGTCTCACCTTGAAGTGATTTTAAAAAATCATGAAGATGGTGTTGCTAATTATTTAGCTGATAAAATTCTAAATAATATCAGTTTAGAAGCTAAGTAAAAATTAAATTTTTAGCCACAGATTATACAGATTAGCACAGATTTTTTTTCTTTATGAACTTAGCGAAATCTTAGCGAACTTTGCGGTTAATATATTTAAGATATAAGACACTTTCTTTGTGTTTCTGTGTAAAATAATCCTAAATTTGCATTCTTATAAAATCAACACAATACATATCTACATGAGCAATACAATCAGAACAACTAATTTTAATTTTCCAAATCAGAAATCGGTTTACAGAGGTAAAGTAAGAGAAGTTTATAATATTGATGATAATTTATTAGTAATGGTTGCAACCGACAGGCTTTCGGCTTTTGATGTGGTGTTGCCAAAAGGAATTCCGTACAAAGGACAAATCCTTAACCAAATTGCTACTAAATTCATGGAATTGACTCAGGATATTGTGCCAAACTGGTTGATTGCTACTCCGGATCCAAGTGTTGCTGTAGGTCATTTATGTGAGCCTTTCAAGGTTGAGATGGTTATCCGTGGCTACCTTTCAGGACATGCTGCCCGTGAGTATGCTGCCGGAAAAAGAACGCTTTGTGGTGTAGCTTTACCGGAAGGTTTAAAAGAAAATGATAAATTCCCGGAGCCAATTATTACGCCAACTACCAAAGCGGATAATGGAGAGCACGATGCTGATATTTCTAGAGAAGATATTTTAGCTAAAGGAATTGTTTCTGAAGAAGATTATTTAGTTTTAGAAAAATATACAAGAGCTTTATTTCAAAGAGGAACTGAAATTGCTGCCAGCCGCGGATTGATTTTGGTGGATACTAAATATGAATTTGGTAAAACCAAAGAAGGAAAAATTGTATTGATTGACGAAATCCATACTCCGGATTCTTCTCGTTATTTTTATGCTGAAGGATATCAGGACAGACAAGACAAAGATGAAGAGCAAAAACAATTATCGAAAGAATTTGTACGTCGTTGGTTAATTGAAAATGGTTTCCAGGGACAGGAAGGACAACAAATTCCTGAAATGACAGATGCTTACATTGAAACTGTTTCTGAAAGATACATTGAATTATACGAAAATATCATTGGTGAGAAATTTGTAAAAGCTGATATTTCGAACATCAATGAAAGAATCGAAAAGAATGTTGTTGCTTATTTAGAAAGCGTGAAATAATTTTGAATAAAATAATTAAGGAGCCGTAATTTTAATGAAATTGCGGCTTTTTGTGTTTTTTAAGGACTGATTTTATTTTCATTTTAAAGCTTGAAAAGACTACTGTTTTTAGAAGTTTAAGCTTTTTTTTAAAGTCCCCATTTTAATTAAATTATTAAGTTTGTAAAAAAATGTTATGAATATTCTGCTTGTTGAAGATGATAAAAGAATTAGTGACTTTGTGATCAAAGGACTTCAGGAAAATGGCTTTAATGTGCATTTGACTGAGAATGGTGTAGAGGCAAGAGAACTGCTTTTATCAACGCAATGGGATATTATTTTAATGGATATTATGCTTCCTGATATTAGCGGAATCGAGTTGGTTAAATTAATTCGTTACAAAAAGAAAACAACTCCGGTAATTATGTTAAGTGCTTTAGGCGATGCTGATGATAAAGTAGATGCCTTAGATTCAGGAGCCGATGATTATTTAGTAAAACCATTTCATTTTAGAGAATTAATTTCCAGAATTAATGCGCTGGTAAGACGTACAAAATTTAATCATGAGCACAAAGAAAATACTTATACTTGCGGAATAATTTCTGTAAATACAGATGAGTACAAAGTAATGCTGGGAGATATAGAAGTAGAACTTTCGCCAAGAGAATATAAGTTACTTTTGTATTTAATAGAGAATAAGAATAAAGTATTGCCTCGTACTCAAATATTAGGTAATGTTTGGGGAATTAATTATGATACTAATACGAATGTTGTAGATGTTTATATTTCTTATTTAAGAAATAAAATGAATCTTAGTGCTACTGTTTTGCAGACAATTGTAGGTACAGGATATATGTTAAAAGACAATTAAATGGAAATTAGAAATAGGCTTACTATTATATCTTCGGTAACTTTTGGGGTTGTTTTTGTCTGCGCAGCATTAGTCATTTACATTGCTTTTTACCGTAGTTCTGAAAAGAAAATTTTTGATAATTTACAAAGAATCAGTTTATTTACAGCTATTTATTATTTAGAAAGAGATGAATTACCTTTAAAAGAACACAAACAAATCAGGGAATCCTATCTTGAAAATACTAAAGATGTTGCTGTTGGAATATATAATGAAAATGACGAAGTAGCCTATGGCGAAAATTTAAGTCTAAAAAGTATTACTCCTAAAATTCTACATCTTGTACGAAAGAATAAAAAAGTAATGTTTGAATCAGATAAGCATTTCTATTTTGGAATTTTCTATCGGGACAATCAGGGAGATTTTGTGGTTTTTGTAAAATCGGATGACGCCGAATTTAAAGCACAAAATCATGAATTAATGGTTATTATGCTTGTGGTACTTCTTGTCGGTTTATTAGTTATTTATATTCTGAGTCATTTTTTATCGAAGATAGCTTATAAACCTATTGATACCATTATCAAACAAGTTAATGAAATTGAAGCTTCGTCTTTAGATCAAAAAATTGTGAATCTTAATACTAGTGATGAAGTTCAAAACCTGATAGAAAGTTATAATAATTTGTTCCAAAGATTATCCGATACTTTTAAAATTCAAAAAAACTTTATCAATTATATTTCCCACGAATTTAAAACTCCATTAGCTTCTATTTCAGGACATTTAGAAGTTTTTGCTCAAAAAGACCGTAGTCCGCAAGAATATCAGGAAACTACTGAAAAGGTTTTGAAAAATGTTTATGAAATAGAAGAAATTCTAAATACTTTGATGATTGTTTCAGGTTTAAAATCAGAAAAAGTACAAAAAGAAAGTTTTAGAATTGATGAATTAATCTGGGATTGCAGCGACAAAATTGCTAACGCCAATGAGTTCGCAGCAGCAAGGCTTCGCATTGAATTAGATGTTAAAGATGAAAATAGTTTAACTGTTAAAGGAAATGAATCTGAAATAAGTATTGCAATTTATAATATTATTGAAAACGCAATAAAATATTCGGATGAGCCTGTTTTGATTAGACTTTTATTGGTTAAAAAGAAAATCCAAATTATAATCAGGGATTTTGGTCGTGGTATTAAAGAAAAAGACTTGCATTATATTCAGGAAACTTTTTACAGAGGAAGTAATGTTGCTGGTGTTCAGGGAAGTGGTTTAGGACTTTCGTTAGCTTCCATTTTGTTTACTAAAAATAATATCCGCTTCGAAATAACTTCAAAAGAGCAAGAAGGAACTGAGGTGGTACTGACTTTTGCAAAACTCTAATCAAATTCTAATACCGTTCTTATTTCTTTTTAATTCGGTTTAAAGAACCGGTTAATACTACTGCAATAGCTTTGCTTATTATAAATTAGCAAGCTTTGAAAAAAATTATCTCACCCTTTGTTTTACTCTTATCTGTTTGGGCAACGGCGCAAAATGTAGTCAGTGATACTATTGTTTTAAGTCGAAAAAATGCCGAAACATTATTTCTACAAAACAATCTCAGCCTTATAGCCGAAAGGTTAAACATTGATATTGCTCAGGCTCAGATTATTCAGGCTAAAGTATGGCCCAATCCTACATTTTCTATCAACGAAATTAATCTTTGGCGCAATACAGGCTCTGAAGTACTTCCTGCTATCTGGGGAAATTATGGGCGCTATCAGGAATTTGGCGCTAGCCTGGAACAACTCGTTTATACAGCCGGAAAACGTAAAAAAATGATTGCTATTGAAAAAGTAGGCAGTGATATGGCGGAAGAATATTATAAAAACTTCCTTCGAAATTTAAAAATGGAATTTCGTAATAACTTATCTGCAATGCAATACAATCAAGCTAAGAAAGCGGTTTATCAGAAACAATTAAAGTCATTTCAAAACTTGGTTAAAGCCTATGAAATTCAGGTAAAACAAGGCAATATTAGTCAGGGCGATTACATTAGACTAAAGGCTTCTGAATTAGAGTTTTTGAATGAAATTAATGCTATAGCTATAGAAAATAATGCTTTGCAAAGTGAAATGAAAAAACTATTACATCTGTCACCTGTAGTGTTTATTAAAATTGATCAGGAAGATGTAATTCCTGATATGACAATGGTAAACAATCTTAATATTCAGGATGTAATTAATGATGTCGAAAATTACAGACCCGATGTAAAATTGGCGAAACTCAACGAAAAGTACAACCAAAAAAAGTACGAATACCAAAAAGCATTAAAAACACCAGATATTACTTTGGAGGCTTCTTATGACAGAGGCGGGAATATTATGAGAGATTTTTTTGGTCTTGGTTTTTCTATTGATTTACCTGTTTTTGATAGAAATAAAGGGAATATTAAAGCAGCACAATTTTCTGTTGAGCAAAGCAAATTAAATAAAGAAGAATTGTTAAATGGAGCGCAAGCCGAAATATTTGAAACCTATAATAATTTTAAAGCAGCACAAAAATTATACGATGGCATTGGTTTAGAATATCAGGAGAAACTGGATAAAATGTTAGATAGTTACCTGGCAAGTTTTAAAAACAGAAACATAAGTCTGTTTGTTTATCTGGATTATGTTGAAGCCTATTTAAGTAATAAAGTAATTGTATTAGAAACACAAAAAGAGTTGAATAACCGTCTGGAAGAATTTAAAAACGCGAGCGGACAAGAATTAAATTAAATATTATGAAACACGCAATTTTATTACCTATAACTTTTCTTTTATTAGTTTACGGATGTGCTAAAAAGCAGGAAGAAGAGAAAAAAGTAACTACCGAAAAATTTTGCTTAACAGCTGCTTTAAAAGAGAAAGTGAGTATAGAAACAGTCCAGATGCAGGCCGTGACAGAGAGTTTTTCGTTAACCGGCAATGTAGCTTATAACGCTGACGATGTGGTTCAGTTTTCAAGTTTAGTAAATGGTTTAATTACCAATACGTTTTTCTCTTTAGGTGATTATGTAAAAAAAGGACAGGTTTTGGCCGAAATTAAAAGTACTGAATTGAATAGTTTACAAGCTGAACGTAAATCATTACAATCACAATTATTAGTTGCCAAAAGAAAATTACAAGCAACAAAATCTATGTACGAGAATGAAATTGCTTCGCAAAGTGATCTTATCTCAGGACAAAGCGAAGTTGATGTTTTAAAATCTTCGATAGAAAATGTAGAACAAAATTTAGCTTTATACAGCGCTAGTAGCGAAAAATCAGTTTTTCAAATCAAGGCGCCTGTTAGTGGTTATATTGTTTCCAAAAGTATGAGCCCGGGAACACAAATTAATGATAATGATGGTCCTCTTTTTACCATTTCTAATTTGTCTGAAGTTTGGGTTATGGTTAATATCTATTCGATGAACTTAAATGATGTTCATGAAGGAATGGATGTGAAAATTACTACTCCGGCATATCCTAATCAAGTTTTTGATGGAAAAATAGCCAAATTATCGCAGGTTTTTGAAACAGATGAGCATGTTCTTAAAGCAAGAATTGTAATGAATAATTCTAATTTAAAACTAAAACCGGGTTTGACCGCTGATGTTTTGATCAATAAAAAAGTGGCGCAAAAAGAAATGGTTGCAGTTCCTGCAAAGGCATTAATTTTTGACAACAATAAAAACTACATATTGGTTTACAAAGACGATTGTCATTTAGAGAGAAGATTAATTAATCCGACAGTAAAAAATAAGGACTTTATTTATTTTGAAAGCGGACTTGAAGTAGGAGAGAAGGTAATTGTTAAAAATCATTTACTTATTTCAGAACAGTTAAAAGACAATGAATTAAGAAGTACTAATAAAAATTAGTTAATACAAGATTATGCGAAAATTTGTTCAAAATATTGTATCCTTTTCTCTTAAAAACTCGCTCATCATATTTTTTATGACTGCGGCGTTATTTATTGGAGGAGTCTACAGTTATATACATACCCCAATTGAGGCCTTTCCGGATGTGACCAATACCAGAGCGAGGATTATTACGCAATGGCCTGGTCGAAGTGCCGAGGAAGTAGAAAAATTCATCACTTTGCCTATCACTAATGCGATGAATACAATTCCTAAGAAAGCCGAAGTTCGTTCTATTTCGTTATTTGGATTATCGGTTGTAACGGTATTGTTTAATGATGATGTAACCGATTTTTATGCACAGCAATATGCATCAAATCGAATGAATAATATCAATCTTCCCGATGGTAGTGATCCGGAAATTGATCCGCCATCCGGAGCAACAGGAGAGATTTTTAGATATGTAATAAAAAGCGATCTTCCTATAAAAGAAATCACAGCATTACAGGATTGGGTTATCGAGCGTGAGTTAGTTTCTGTTCCGGGTGTTGCTGATGTGGTAAGTTTTGGTGGAGAAGAAAAAATTTTTGAAATCAAGATTAATCCATCTGAATTAAATAATTATGATATTTCTCCTTTGGATGTTTTTGATGCTGTATCAAAAAGTAATATTAATGTTGGAGGAGATGTTATTCAGCGAGGAAATCAGGCTTATGTTGTAAGAGGTGTAGGTTTAATTGATAAGGTGGAAGATATTGGAAACATATTAATTAAAACCGTTGGAAATACTCCTATTTTAGTAAAACATGTAGCTAATGTTTCTATTTCGGCAAAACCAAGATTAGGTCAGGCTGGTTTAGATAATGATAGTGATGTTGTTGAAGGTATTGTTATTATGTTAAGAGGAGAAAATCCTGGAGATGTAATTAAAAAGTTAAGAGAAAGAATAGGTGAACTAAATGAACGAATTTTACCTTCTAATGTAAAAATTATTCCATTTATTGATCGTACTGAATTGGTAAATCATACTGTTCATACTGTTAGTAAAAATTTAGTCGAAGGAATTTTATTAGTTTCTTTAATTGTATTTATTTTTCTATACAATTGGCGAACTACTGTTATTGTGGCTTCGGTAATTCCATTAGCGTTTCTTTTTGCTATTATTATGCTGCGAATTCAAGGATTACCAGCTAATTTAATTTCGATGGGAGCGCTTGATTTTGGATTACTTCTCGAAGGGACTTTGGTTATTGTAGAAACCGTTTTTGTTACACTCGAAACCAAAGCCCATAAAGTAGGAATGGAGCGTTTCAATAAAATGTCAAAAATGGGATTGATCAAGAAAAGTGTCGGAAGTGTGGCAACTTATATTTTCTTTGCATTAATTATCTTGATTGTTGCGTTATTGCCAATATTTTCTTTCCAAAAAGTAGAAGGAAAAATGTTTTCACCTCTTGCATTTACTTTAGGTTATGCTTTATTAGGTTCTTTAATTCTTTGCCTAACCTATGTTCCGGCAATGTGCAAAGTATTATTGACTAAAAATATCATTGAGAGAGAAAATAAAATCAGTCGTTTTTTTAGAGAAAATTTATATAAGTTATTTCAATGGAGTACTAGAAATAAAAAAGGAACTTTACTCTTGTTTTTAAGTTTATTGGCTGTTTGTACAGGAAGATTTGCTTTTTATGGATCTGAGTTTATTCCTAAATTAAATGAAGGTGCTATTTATTTGAGAGCTACTTTGCCTAATAGTGTCAATTTAGACGAATCAGTGCGATTGACTCAGGAAATGAAAAAAACGATGAGTCAGTTTGAAGAAGTAAAATTTATTTTATCTCAAACGGGAAGACCTAATGATGGAACTGATCCTACGGGCTTTTTTAATATCGAATTTCATATCGAATTAAAACCAGAATCTGATTGGAAAAGGAAAATTAGCAAAAATGAATTGATTGCTGAGATGAAGGAAAAACTGGAAATCTATCCTGGAATTAACTTTGGTTTTAGTCAACCTATTCAGGATAATGTTGAAGAATATGTAGCAGGAGTAAAAAGTCCATTAGTAATTAAAATTTTTGGAAACGATTTGTTTGAGTTGGAATCTATGGCTCAGGATGTTGCTAATTGTATTAAAGATGTTCGGGGAATTGAAGATGTGAACGTGTATAAAAATATAGGTTTGCCCGAACTTAGAATTCAGTTGCACGACGAAAAAATGGCAAGATATGCTATTACAACTGCCGATGCACAGGCTGTAATTTCGATGGCTATTGGAGGACAGGCAGCTTCGACTTTTTACGATGATGAAAAGATGTTTGATATTAGAATCCGTTTTCAAAAAGAATACAGAGATTCTAAAGATAAGATTGAGAAAATTTTGATTCCAACTATGGATGGTAAAAAGATTCCTTTAAAAGAAATTGCCACCATTGATTATAAAACGGGTCCTACATTTATTTATCGTGAAGGAAATAGCCGTTACATAGCAATTGGTTTTAATATTGATGGCAGGGATTTAGGAAGTACCATAGCCGAAGCACAAAAAAAAGTAGCTAAGGAAATAAAATTACCAAAAGAAAATGTAATGAAATGGGCTGGAGAATTTGAAAGTAAAGAACGTGCAACAAAACAGCTTGCGCTTATAGTTCCGGTAGTGCTGGTACTGATTGTATTCTTGTTGTACTTTAATTTTGGTAATTTTAAAGATACGCTTATAGCTATAAGTACAATGCCATATGCTTTTATTGGAGGATTTTTGTCTTTATGGGTTACGGGAACTGTATTTGGAATTTCGGCTGGAATTGGATTTATTATTTTATTTGGAGTCAGTGCCATTGATAGTATTGTTTTAATAGGTGTTATCAAAGAAAATCTAGCCAAAAAAATGTCGCTTAAAAAAGCAATTAGTGATGGTGTTTACAATAGAATCAGACCGATTGTTATGATTGCTTTGATGGGGTCTTTAGGACTTTTACCAGCTGCATTGTCAACCGGAATGGGATCAGAGATACAAAAACCATTGGCTATTATGATTGTTGGAGGTTTAATTGTTTGTATGGTATTATCATTAACAGTTTTACCACAGGTGTTTTATTTGAGCTATAGAAATAGCAAAAAATAATCAAATTAATTTTAAAAAGACTGTCCTTAATTTTAGGACAGTCTACAATTTATAAACTAATGTTCTAAATAAATAGCTATTAGAAACATTAGTTCAAAAGAGTTTTATTCAAAATGACAGTACTTACATTTACGCTTATCATGCTTTTAGGAGCATTTTTGGCTGGCTTTATAGGTTCGCTTTCAGGTCTTGGGGGCGGAATCATAATTATACCATTATTAACAATACTACTAGGAGTTGATATTCATTATGCCATTGGAGCTGCTTTAGTTTCGGTTATTGCAACATCTTCAGGTTCGGCAGCAGCTTATGTTAAAGAAGGAATTACTAATATGCGTTTGGGGATTTTTTTAGAAGTAGCTACAACTATTGGAGCCGTTTGTGGCGCATTAATTTCTACAATTGCACCAACATCTTTTATAGCAGTTTTGTTTGGATTAACATTAATTTTTTCGGCTATAAATTCACTTCGAAAAAAAGAAGAGCATATTGTTTTGCAATCAACACCATTAGCAACAACACTTAAGCTTCCGGGGACATATCCTAACCATCATAAAGAATTAGTAGCATACGGTACTAAAAATGTTATAGGAGGTTTTAGCATGATGGGAGTTGCCGGAATGATGTCAGGTTTACTCGGAATTGGTTCCGGAGCATTCAAAGTAATTGCTATGGATAATATTATGCGAATTCCATTTAAAGTTTCTACTACAACTAGTAATTTCATGATGGGGGTTACTGCAATGGCAAGTTCCGTTATTTATATTCAAAAAGGATATATCGAACCTGGAATTTGTATGCCGGTGGTTATAGGTGTTTTATTTGGTGCAATGGCTGGAGCCAAAATTTTAGTAAAAACCGATCCTAAAAAATTACGCTTGTTTTTTGCTTTTTTAATAATTGTTTTAGCTATAAATATGATTTATAATGGACTTAACGGAAAAATTTAAAATGAGTACAGAGGAAAAAATAGAAGTAAAAGATTTTCAGCTTATTGTTGGGAATTTATTACGTTATGGAGTTTGGATTTCTTTATCTATTGCTTTTATAGGCGGAATAATTTACTTAATGAATCATGGAAGTGATTTGGAAAATTATTCAGTATTTAAAGAAAATGATACTAATATTTTTAGTGTTATTACTAATGTTTATGATGGTGTTATTTTAGGAAAAGGAGAATATGTAATCTTTTTGGGAATTATACTTTTATTCCTGACGCCAATGTTAAGATTGTTGATTTCTTTAGTTGTTTTTTATATAGAGAAAGACTTTTTATATGTTTTTATAACAATGCTTGTTGTTTTAATTATTGCAATGAGTATTTTTTTTGGGTTTTCACATTAAATAGAAATTTACGGTTTGTGATTGGTTATTGATTCAATAAAAAATCCTTAATTCTTTATTAGAATTAAGGATTTTTTGTATTGCTATTCGTTTTTATAACTATGATTTAAAATAAGAAAAAGTTTCGTTGTTTTCTATTTTAAGCAGTGTTTCGTAAATTAATTGAATTACATTTTCCACATCTTGTTTGTGTACCATTTCAACAGTGGTGTGCATGTAACGCAACGGAAGAGAAATCAAAGCCGAAGCCACTCCGCCATTGCTGTAAGCAAAAGCATCAGTATCAGTACCAGTTACGCGAGAAGAAGCCAGGCGTTGAAAAGGAATTTCTTTTTCTTCGGCAGTAGTGATAATTAAGTCTCTCAAATTGTTTTGTACCGCTGGAGCATAAGTTATTACTGGACCTTTCCCAATTTTTGTTTCGCCTTCAATTTTCTTATCAATCATTGGAGTAGTGGAATCATGGCAAACATCAGTAATAATGGCTACGTTTGGTTTTATAGTTTGTGTGATCATTTCGGCTCCACGTAAACCAACTTCTTCCTGAACGGCATTTGTAATATACAATCCAAAAGGTAATTCTACTTTATTTTCGTGCAAAAGACGAGCTACTTCGGCAATCATAAAACCTCCCATACGGTTGTCGATAGCGCGGCAAACGAATTTGTTTTCGTTCAAAACCACAAATTCATCAGGATAGGTAATCACACAACCTACATGAACACCTAGTTTTTCTACCTGTTCTTTAGTTTCACAACCTAAATCAATAAAGATGTTACTGATTTTAGGATTTTCTTCCTTGTCTCTGTTTCTGGTGTGGATGGCAGGCCAACCAAAAACACCTTTTACGATTCCGTTTTTAGTGTGAATGTTTACGCGTTTTGATGGTGCAATTTGGTGATCAGAACCACCATTTCTAATTACGTAAATCAAACCGTCTTCGGTAATGTAATTTACATACCAGGAAATTTCATCGGCATGACCTTCAATTACAACTTTAAAAGGAGCGTCAGGATTAATTACTCCCACTGCCGTTCCGTAGGTATCTGTAATAAAAGTATCCACATACGGTTTTAGATATTCCATCCAGATTTTTTGTCCGCTGCTTTCGTAACCAGTAGGTGATGCGTTATTAAGGTAGCTTTCTAAAAAAGCCATTGAATCATTGTTTAGGATTGATTTTGTACTCATAAAATATTTTTTTGCTAAAATATAAATTTGGTATTACAGTTGTGTATATAATGTATAATTTTACAGCAAATTATTACCTTATATGAAAGCTATTTCTTTTCTAGTATTCTTTTTGTTGGTTTCTTTTTCGGGTTTTAGCCAAGGAGGTACTCCTTATGATCCTAATGCTATGGGATATGTGTTAACTGAAAAAGACAGTATTTTAAGTGATACGATACGTTTGCCTGAAATTACTATTTCTAAAGAAAAACAAGATCCTGAAGCCAGAAAGCAATATATTATTTTACAGAATCGTGTTTATAGAACATATCCCTATGCTAAATTAGCAGCCGATAGGTTGACCAATCTAAATATAGGTATGGCTAGGCTTTCATCAGAAAGAGAAAAGAAAAGGTATTTTAAAATAGTAGAAGATTACCTTACCAATGAATTTGAGGCAAGATTAAAAAAATTATCCCGAAGCCAGGGACGTATTTTAGTAAAGCTAATTCATAGGCAAACAGGAAAAACAACTTATGAACTGGTTAAAACCCTAAAAAGTGGCTGGAAAGCTTTTTGGTCAAACACAGCGGCGAGTATGTTTGATATTAATTTAAAGTCCGAGTACAAACCATTTGAGACTAATGAAGATTATTTAATCGAAAACATACTGAAAGAAGCTTTCGAAACAGGACGATTACAAAATCAGCCAGCCGCAAGCCCGGTAAATGTAGATAGATTAAATGAGTATTGGGATGCTAAACTGTCTGCTAAACCTTAAAATGTAGTTATACATATATAAAGAAGCTTATACTTAATATATAGTATAAGCTTCTTTATTATTAGCTCTTTCCTGCTATCCGCTGCAATCTTTCTTGACAAAAAGTCGTCAAGCAAGGATTTTCACTACTATCAGGGCTAGGGAATGGTGGTTAAAACGAGATTTCACTATTATATATAGAGGAAAAACCTTTGTGAACTTCGTGCTTTCTTCGTGCTTTCTTCGTGCTCTTTGTGGTTAGAATAACCTAAACTCGCACAACACTGAAAAAACTTTGTTTTTTAACTTTCATATTTCCAGTTGATTAAAAAATAGTTTTAAAATAGTTTGAGAAAGTTGTTGTTTAAACGGAAAAAGGTTCTACTTTTGCACCCGCAACAGCGAAAACGTTCTAAGATATACTGGCAAGCAAAGTGATGATTATTTTAAAAATAAAAGTCAAAAAAAGCTTGTGAGATAAGAAAAGAAAAATTAGCTTTGCACCCCGCAAAAGCGGCAAGTTATTTGAAATAATGGTTAGAGAAAAGTTTTTTAAGCTTTGAAAAAAAAGAATAAAAAAACTTTAAATTTTTCTTGCCAGAATGAAAAGAAGTTGTAATTTTGCACCCGCTTTGAGAAACACGAATAAAAGTGAGAAACAAGCGAAAGAGTA
>NZ_JNCA01000028.1 GCF_000695795.1 Flavobacterium seoulense
TTGTGCAAACATAGGATGACTACCTAATTATCCTTTGTTCTGTAAAAACAAAAAACCTATTCAGTTATGAATAGGCTTTTGATATTATAATGATTCTACAAGTAACCAGGCTTCTGGATTATCTGATTTTTGAACTTCGTTTTTAACTTTATAAGCTTCGGCATAATTCGAAAAACTTCCATAAAGTACCGGATAAAGACCGTGTTTATTAACTTCTAATCTTCTGGCTTTGTAACCCATTTTAGTTAATCGTTGCAAAACCTGTTCGGCATTATTCTCATCTCTAAAAGCACCAGCTACAACGTGATACGGCATTTTTACTTCTTTTTCTTCCTTAGCAGCTTTTACCGAAAGCATTACAGGAGCCATTGGTGTCTTGATAAAAAAAGTAGCTTCCTGAATTTTAGTTTCTACTTGTTTTTGAACTGCTTTTTCAACTAATATTCGTTCAGTAGCAATTTGGTTTTGAAAAACCGAATAACCAACACTTCCTAATAATCCCAAACCTAGAACAAAAACCGCAGCGTATTTTATGTAAGAACGGCTATTTTTTTCTTCGTTAACCAATGAAATCACTTCTCTTTCTTCGATAACTTCTTCAGCAGTTTCTATAGTATCTCTTTTTACAACCGGAGAAATAAAAGAAGTTAAACCAAAAGAACTCGTTAAATAATTCTTTTGATCTGCTGGTGTAAAAATCAAGTGATCAGTACTACTCAACACAAAACTACCCACATTTTTAACAGTCAACGTTCTGTTTTGTTCCAAAGCTTTTTTCCAGTTCAAAACCTCATATTGAATCGCACTAATAGCGTATTCATAAGATGTTTTTTCTGTTCTGGCAATATGATTTGCTAATAAACCATCATTATTTTTAATGTTGGAATTAAAAGAAATCATTTTTTTAGGTGGAAAAAAAGAATTAGCGCTCTCAACCCATTGTGCCGATTGGATTTCGGTCAAAAAAGCACCAAAACCAGGAATGGTAACACATTGATAACGATATAAAAGTTGGCCTATGTAGTGTTCTATATTCATACATACAAAGTTATACAACGAAAATAGTTATCAAAATTTTATTCACAATTTTTATTAACAATCTGACCGAAAATTTATACATTTCAGTCTCAAATATTTAGCATGACAACATCCGATTTATTTTATATATTAGCTTTACAGCGAATTGAAGGCATTGGCGATATTATGGCAAAGAAATTAATCAGTCATTGTGGCTCGGCCGAAGCTGTTTTTAAGACAAAAAGCAACCAACTCGCCGCAATTGATGGTGTTGGCTCTATATTGCTAAAAAACCTAAAAGACCAAAGCGTATTTGACAAAGCCAATAAAGAATTGGAATTTATCCAAAACAACAATATAAACGTTTCTTATTTTCAGGACGAAAATTACCCGGAAAAGCTCAAACATTGCTTTGATGCACCCGTATTATTATTTACAGCAGGAAATATCGATTTAAAAAACCGAAAAATCATCAGCATTGTAGGTACACGCCAAATCACTTCTTACGGAACTGAATTTTGCAAAAAACTTATTGAAGATTTAATTCCGCTCAATCCGGTAATCGTGAGTGGTTTTGCTTATGGTGTTGATATCGTTGCACATCAACTGGCTATGGAAAATAATTTGCAAACCATAGGCGTTTTGGCTCATGGTTTAAACCAAATTTACCCTAAAAATCACAAGAAATACATGGCTAAGATGGAACAAAACGGCGGTTTTATGACCGAGTTTTGGAGTTCCAGCAATCCTGACAAAGAAAATTTTGTCAAGCGGAACCGCATTGTGGCTGGCATTGCCGAAGCTACAATTGTTATCGAATCGGCAGAAAGAGGCGGATCATTAATTACCGCTAATATTGCCAATGATTACAACCGCGATGTTTTTGCCGTTCCCGGCCGTACTACCGACAAATACAGTGCTGGCTGCAACAATCTTATCAAAACCCAAAAAGCAAATGTACTCACCTGTGCCGCCGATTTGATTTATATGCTTAATTGGGATATTAAAGAAGAACCTAAAACGGTACAAAAACAACTATTTGTTTCACTCGACAACGACGAACAAAAAATATACGATTACCTTTTAAAAACTGGCAAAGAATTAATGGACATCATTGCACTGGAATGCGAATTTCCAATCTACAGAGTTTCCAGCATTTTATTAAACATGGAACTCAAAGGCGTAATCAGACCATTACCGGGAAAATTGTTTGAGGCGATTTAAAAGAAAACCGCAAATTATCATGCAAGGTCTTTTCTTGACCTTGTAGGTATAAAACATAAAAAATCAACACCTACAAGGTTTTAAAAAACCTTGCAGGATTAAAACAGAATCTTATTTTACTCCGAAACCTAATTTCTCTCTCACTCTAGCTAAAACACCATTGGCTACAGCCGAAGCTTTCTCAGCTCCTATTTTCAATAAAGCATCAACTTCTTCTAAATTGTTGATGTAATAGTGGTATTTCTCTCTTTCAGTTTTGAAAGTTTCACAAATTAATTCGAACAAAGCTTGTTTGGCGTGACCATAACCATAATTTCCGCCTAAATAATTGGCTCTCATCGTTGCAATTTGCTCTTCATTGGCTAACAAAGAATAAATAGCAAAAGCGTTACAAGTATCTGGATTTTTAGGAGCTTCAAGCGGTGTACTATCCGTTTCAATACTCATTACTTGTTTGCGTAAGGCTTTATCTTCTAAGAAAATATTAATAATATTATTAGCCGATTTACTCATTTTTCCTCCATTGGTTCCCGGAATCAGCATACTATCATCCTGAATTTTAGCTTCCGGAAGCACAAAAGTCTCTCCCAATTGATGATTGAAACGTGAAGCCACATCACGCGTAATCTCCAAATGCTGTAATTGATCTTTACCAACAGGAACAAATTCGGCATCGTACAATAAAATATCAGCAGCCATAAGCATTGGATACGAAAACAACCCTGCATTTACATCTTCCAATCTGTCTGCTTTGTCTTTGAAAGAATGCGCCAGAGTCAATCTTTGGAACGGGAAAAAACAGCTTAAATACCAAGACAATTCAGCCGTTTGTGGTACATCTGATTGACGATAGAAAACTACTTTGTTTACATCTAATCCAAAAGCAAGCCAGGCTGCCGCAACACTATATGTATTATTTCTTAAGGTTTCACCGTTTTTTATTTGAGTCACCGAATGCAAATCGGCAATAAAAAGAAAAGATTCGTTTTCAGAATTATTAGATAATTGTATTGCTGGAATAATTGCTCCCAATAAGTTTCCTAAATGCGGAGTTCCTGTACTTTGAACTCCAGTAAGTATTTTTGCCATTATATTTTATTGCTATCGCTGTACTTTTGTTTTACCGCAAAGGTTACAAAGTTTTCGCGAAGTTCACAAAGTTTGTTTTATTTTCTATCGCAAAGAAAGCAAAGTTTTTTTGCAAAGTTCGCAGTATTAACTCTTTTTATAAATTATTTACCACTCTTCTAATTCCATTTTTCAACAGAACTTCATTAAAGTTTATCAATAATCCGAGTTTATAATTTCCTAACTTTAAATAAGTCAAAGTTTGAGCAAGATGAATTACGCTCAAAGATTCTACACTTTTAAGTTCTATTATTAATTTTATTTCTACTAACAAATCAACCCGATAACCACAATCTACAATCTAATTGTACTTCTTCAAAAATTACCGGCATAGACTTCTCTTTTTCGACAAAAAGTCCGGACTTATTTATCTTGTAAAACAAACATTCTTTATAAGTACTCTCCAACAATCCCGGACCGAGCGCTTTATGAACTTCAATCGCTAAACCTATTACAATTTTCGAAATATCATTTTTCTGTCATCGTTACTTTTTTACTTTGCGAAAAATCTTAACGCCCTTTGCGGTTAATTCCTACCAAATTTAATTGTTTTTGATAAAAATCATTTACTATTCCTTATTTTTGACCACATGAAAGGCATAAAAATAATTTTCTGGATCCTTTGGCGCATTTGGTTTTATATCCTGATAGCCGTACCTATTTTAGTATTCTTTCCTATCTTAATCCTTACTATCCTTTCTGAAAAAGGTTATCCGTATTTTTTTAGAATTGCACGCATTTGGGCAAAATTCATCCTCTTCGGAATGGGATTTTATTATAAAGTAGATAGCGAACAAACGATTGATGAACACAAAAGCTATATGATTGTTGCCAATCACACTTCGATGACTGATATTATGCTGATGCTAGCTGTCGTTAAAAATCCTTTTGTTTTTGTTGGAAAACAGGAATTGGCTAAAATTCCGCTTTTTGGTTTTTTCTACAAAAGAACCTGTATTCTGGTCGATAGAAAAAATTCCCAAAGCCGAATGGCTGTTTTTACCAAAGCACAAAAAAGAATTCAACGTGGTCTTAGCGTATGTATTTTTCCCGAAGGCGGCGTTCCCGACGATGAATCGGTAGTATTAGATCATTTTAAAGAAGGTGCTTTTAAACTCGCTATTCAGCACCAAATTCCTATTTTACCTATTAGTTTTGGTGACAATAAAGAACGACTGCCTTATACTTTTTTTGCAGGAAGTCCGGGAATTATGCGTGTAAAAATTCATAAACAAGTAGAAACCTTAGGCAAAACAGAGTCAGACAGAAAAGAAATTCGTGAAAGTGTAAGAGCTACAATTTACAATCAATTAGTAGAATTTGAATCTGAAAAAAAGATAAAGACCGCTTAAAACAAAAAAATCACCTCGCACAAGCTGGTGATTTTTTTTATATTTCAAAACTTAACAAAGTTTATTCAGTTACTTCAATTTCTACTTCTTCAAATGTATCTTTACCTTCTGCATCAGGTCCTTTATAAAATTTAAATGTATAAGTTCCTTTCGTTGTAGGAGCAAAATTAAAAGAAACTTCAGATAATGGCGGCAATACATCCGAACAAACATCACCTTCTTTTACATTAGCATAAATAGCAATCGTTCTGGTACTATTCTCTGAATAATAATAAATTCCGTTGTAATTATAACAAGCAGTAGGTTTTTGATATTTCAACTTCACTTCATGAGTTGTATTTACTTTAAAAGTTTCCGGAAGAGTGTAACTTTCAATTGGCAAAACATAATTTGTGTATCTATCCGGTTCATCTACACTACAGCTTAACAAGGTGGTCATCAAGACTAAAAATAAGGCTATTTTTTTCATTTTTCTGAATTTATAAATTAACAATATATTGCTGGTTCTTTTTATAAAGACAGTAATAGTTCAAAAAGGTTGCTTTAAAAAACGAATATTTTAAAAAAGTGAAGTTAAAATGCTATTTAAGCAAAAAAAATGCCCGTCCTATTTGACGAGCATTTTAATTTATAATTTAATCAGAATTTTAATTTTCAGCTAATTCTTTAATCTTAGCTTTAATTTTTTCTTCTAATTCTTCGGCTAATTCCGGGTTGTCTTTAATCAATGATTTTACTGCATCACGACCTTGCCCTAATTTAGTTTCACCATAACTAAACCATGAACCTGATTTTTTGACAATTTCGAATTCTACTGCTAAATCCAGAATTTCTCCAGTTTTAGAAACTCCTTCGCCATACATAATATCAAATTCAGCTACTTTAAATGGTGGAGCTACTTTATTTTTAACAATTTTCACCTTAGTTCTGTTACCAATAACATTCTCTCCGTCCTTAATTTGAGTAGAACGACGAATATCTAAACGTACCGAAGCATAAAATTTCAAAGCATTTCCTCCCGTTGTAGTTTCAGGATTTCCAAACATTACTCCAATTTTCTCTCTCAACTGGTTAATGAAGAAAACAGTACAATTAGTCTTACTGATAGTTGCTGTTAATTTTCTCAAAGCCTGAGACATTAAACGCGCGTGAAGTCCCATTTTAGAATCTCCCATTTCACCTTCAATCTCACTTTTTGGCGTTAAAGCCGCAACCGAGTCAATTACAACAATATCAATTGCTCCTGAACGAATCAGGTTTTCAGCAATTTCTAAAGCTTGTTCTCCGTTATCTGGTTGCGAAATAATTAAGTTCTCGATATCTACACCTAATTTTTCAGCATAATTTCTGTCAAATGCATGTTCAGCATCAATAAAAGCAGCAATTCCACCCGCTTTTTGCGCTTCGGCAATAGCGTGTAGCGTTAAAGTAGTTTTACCCGAAGATTCCGGTCCATAAATTTCGATAATTCTACCTTTTGGATATCCGTTTACTCCTAATGCTAAATCTACTCCTAAAGATCCTGAAGAAATTACCTCAACTTCTTCAATGGCCTTATCGCCCATCTTCATAACAGTCCCTTTTCCGTAAGTTTTATCCAGTTTATCAAGGGTAAGCTGTAAGGCTTTTAATTTGGCTTCTTTCTCTGTACTCATCTTCTCTTTTTAGCTTTTATTTCTTAAATTAATTTGTTCTTATACCTACAGAAACTAAAAAAATAGCTTCTAAATTTTTATTCTCACTTTTTTTGTGTTTGTAAAAATACTTCTTTTTTTGATGCAAATTTTTCGTTTAAAAAGATTTTATCATCAAAAAGAAAACTTACTCAAACAACGCCCTCAACTCGGTTGCTTCTTCGGGTTTTATTTTTCCAGCCAATAATAAACTCAGTTGTTTGCGTCTTAAAGCGGCGTCATAACGATGGATTTCTAGTTTCGTTTCAGGAATTATCGGAGGAACTTCAACTGGTTTTCCTTTTGAATCTACTGCTACAAAAGTATAAATGGCTTCATTAGCTTTAGTTCTTTCTCCAGATTCTCTATCTTCAACCCAAACATCAAGATATATTTCCATTGAAGTTTTGAAAGCGCGGGACACTTTTGCTTCAATAATAACAACGCTTCCTAATGCTATAGCTTTATTAAAAGCAACATGATTTACAGATGCCGTTACCGAAACCTGTCGCGAATGTCTTCCTGCAGAAATACTTGCCGCACGATCCATTCGGGCTAATAATTCGCCTCCAAAAAGATTATGCAAAGCATTTGTTTCACTTGGCAAAACCATATCGGTTAATATCGTTAAGGATTCTGATGGATGTTTTGGTGTCATCTGATTTTTGATTGAAGATTAACGATTTTTGAATTCAGATTTAATTAGAATTGTTTATTTTGACATTGAAATTTTCATTGTTATTGAAATTGATTTTTAAGTTAACCAATATACCGCAATAACTGCAGGAATAAAATAAATAACAATTGTTCTGGCGCCATCATAATCTCTGGCTAATCGTTGCCCAAAAAGCATCATTAACAAAGTAATTGCCGAAAAAACAGCTCCGTAAAATCCAAAAACTCTTCCGTTACTAACCATTAATTCGATACAACCTACAAAACATAAAATTGTCGAAATTAATTCCATGATAACCAGATTAATTAAGGCCAATTTTACATGATTTTTTAATTTAGTCTTGGCAAAATGTTCTTTTAACCAATTGACATTATCTTCCCAATAAAAAAGTTTTTCATAACTGGATTGCAAAAAAGTAATCCCAAAAAAAACTAAAATTAAAATTGAAGCAACATTGTTCATAGGTATTATTTTTTATGGATAAGACGAGTTAATTTGATGGATAAATCGGTTAAAATTATTTTAGCATTTCCGTTACGCTCTATGTGATACATCGCATCCGAAAGTTCTTTAAAGATATCCTGAATATTATTACCATTTACAAATGGCGCAAAATTTTCTAATTTAAATTTATCGACTTTTGGTTCGAAATAAACTAAGCTTGGCGTTTCGTAATTAATCATCAATGCCTGACGGAACATTTCCATGCAAAACTGCAGGAATTTCTTTTGAGCCTCACGCCCTAAAGCAGCAATTTTTTCGCTCCAAAGAATTAAATCCTGAATGGCAGCGGCATCTTTCTTAGCTTTAAAAGCTGCCCGAACCCAGGTTACAAACCATTGTTCAAATGGATGCTCTTCGTCTTTATCATGCAATAAATGCAAAGCCGCATTGTAATTTCCCTGCGCCTGATGGGCTAATTTTGCAGCCAATTTTGAGTCGATTTCTTCACGGGAAACCAAAGCTTCAGCAATAACGGCTTCGCTCAAACCATTGAAATGTAACACTTGGCAACGCGAACGAATGGTTTGCAAAATATCTTCTTCATTTTCCGAAATCAGAATAAATATGGTTTTCTCTGGCGGTTCTTCGAGTAGTTTCAATAATTTATTGGAAGCAGCGATATTCATTTTATCAGCCATCCAGACAATCATAATTTTATAACCGCCTTCGTAAGCTTTTAACGAAAGTGATTTTAGGATTTCCTGAGCATCATCGACCCTGATTTCGCCCTGCTTATTCTGAACGCCTAAAACAGCATACCAGTCAAACAAACCACCATAAGGATTTTCGAGTACAAATTCTCTCCAATCAGCAATAAAATCAATACTTTTTGGATTTTTCTTTACCTCATCGGTGGTTACGGTTGGATAAGCAAAATGCAAATCGGGATGCGAGAGCTTTTGAAATTTTATATTACAGGCATGATTTTCACCATTATTCTCTCCGTTTTGATTGCCACACAAAATATATTGTGCATAAGCAATTGCCATGGCTAAAGTTCCGCTTCCTTCGGGACCAACAAATAATTGTGCATGCGGAATTCTACCTAAATCAGCGCTTCTGCTAAGATGGTTTTTAATGTGTTCCTGCCCTAAAATTTCAGAAAATTGCATAAAGCAAAGATAGCAGAAAATGGATAAGTCTAAAATTTTAGATTATAAAGTTTCGGAGCTAAAATTAGGTGAATACTCAATTTATGTCTTCTCATATACTAAAAAAGGCAACTATAATTACTTACAGTTACCTTTTTCAATATTAGAGCTATTTTTTTACTCAATTTCAAAAGTTACAGCTGTAGCAAATGACATATCCTTAGGGCAAGTTATTTGTAAACCATCAGCTGTTTCTTTCCATTTTAACTTTCCTTTGTAACCTAACAACTTAACGGTTTTAACTTTCTTACCATAATGCTTTGCATCTGTAGCTAGAGACTTAATTTTTATTTGAGTATTCGGAGCTGGTACGTTCATACAAAAAGCATATAACTTATTGTTTTTTCCAACTGTAAATCGGATATCCTGAGCGTTAAACTTAAATTCAGCTTGCCTACTACCCAATTTTCCTCCAGGAAGCATTTTTAACTTTCCATTAATCATTTCTCCTTCTGCAGGAATTACCCAGGCATGACTTCCATATACTCCTTCTCCATTCAGGCGCATCCAGTTTCCTACTTCTTTCAACATCTTTTGACTCTCTTCATTAATTGAACCGTCAGGCAATAAAGAAATACATATTGCCGCATTTCCATCACGTGCAATAGCTTCAATTATATAGCGAATCATCATACCAGAATCATAGGTAAAATCCGGAGCATAAAACCAATCTCCTACTGGAGCTTCGGCAATCCAGGGCTGGTCTTTTTTAATCTCTGAAGGAATACCAAACTCCTCGGTATTTACTGTTCCATTAGTATTATTTCTAAATTTAACAATGCTAAAAGTATTTACCTCACCGCGACGCTGTAAACTAGTATTGTAAAAATCAGCCATAACGGTTTGCATTGCATTTGCTTTTAAACCTGCTCCGGTTCCATCTCCTGTAAATGGTCCCTGAACCGTACCATCAGTATAAATAAAATCAGGATCGTAATGTTGCACAACATCCATCATTCTTAAAGCCCAATTTGTAGCATACCATTTAGCATATCCTAAATGATTACTAAATATTCCTGCTGGTGGTGGTGTCCAATCAGTATGGGCATTTTTTTCAACCCCTTTGTATTCTCTTAAATCAATACCATAAAGCATTTTTGGATCGTATCCTTCCCACCATTTTCCTTTACCATCAGCAAGCGTAAGATGACCATCATAAGGTATTCCTTTTTTGGCTCCATCTTTATCACTTCCAAATGCTGTTTGCCACCACCACCATGTATACTCGTGATGAAAAGTGACTCCATATCGCATTCCGATTGCTTTACAGGCTTTTGCCCATTCACCAATCAAATCTCTCTTTGGTCCAATGTTTACTGAATTCCAAGGCTGATATTTAGAATTCCACATATCATAATTATCATGGTGTACTCCTTGAATCATTAAAAAACGAGCACCTGCATCCTGATAAATTTTTGTGAGTTTCTCTGGATCTAACTTTGTTGGGTTCCAATCACGCAAAACTTCTTTGTATCCTGATTCAGAAGGATGTCCATATTTTTTAATATGATTTTTATAGGCAACTTTATCTGTTTTATAAAGATTACGTGCGTACCAATCCCCACTTTCTCCGGCAGCTTGCGGTCCAAAATGAACCCATATTCCAAACTTTGCATCACGAAGCCAGGCTGGTTCGCCAGGGTAATTTTTTTCTATCGATTCCCAACTAGGTTCAAAAGGTCCTTTTGTAATAGGTATTTCTAACTTTACCTCAGGAAATGTTTCTAAATCTCCCATTGGCACGCTATTCAAAGCTAATGGAGCTGGTATGGCGGGCATAGGATTCTTTTCTTGTGCATAAACACTAAACTGAAGTAGAGATAATAGCGTGAATAAAATTTTCGTTCTCATTTTTTTTATTTTATTTATTATTTGAATCATTTTGTAACTGAACGTTCCAAACTGACAACCTGAATTATTAAATTAATTATTCCAATTTATATATTTGTTCCATCTGCAACCATTTTTCGCCATCTTTGGCTCCTGGAGGTGCCTGTTGAAATTTCCACATCAACTCTTCCCATTCCTGAACTTTTGGATTGGCAGCATCCATCATTTGTTTGCGTTCTGGAGTATAACTTTCGTCCACTTCCATAATCATAAACAGTCTATTGGAAAAAAGATAAATTTCCATATCTATTACACCCGAATCTTTGATACTTTTAGTGATTTCTGGCCAAGCACTATCCTTTGAATGATAGCGTTTATATAGTTCTATTAATTCTGGATTATCAACTAAATCGCAGGCGTAACATATTTTTTTTGAAACCATAAATTTTATTCTCATTTACAAAGAAATAGTATTTAATTCCGGAATTTGAAATTCCTAATTGTTTTACTTATTCTATTCGTTTTTATTTTTTTGAACAACAATATTATTTCCATTGTATTTTACTGAAACATTAGTTTTTGCGTTTTCTATACCAAAACCGTTTGACTCGTTAACCCAAACGATATTAAACAAACGGTTTTTAATTAATCCATTAAAACCTTTGCCTTTTCGTTTTCCAATTGTCAACGTCTGTTTTTCTTCATTCCATTCAAAAGGTATTATCGAAAAAGCGCCTTTCTCATAGTTGTAATTTGTTCCTTCATCTTCATAAAGTTCAAACTTGCCATTAGCTCCTGTGTAAACTCTAATTTCGAGATTCTCAGCAGGTTTTTCATTGGTGTATTGCATTTTTTCGCCCATTGGAATGATGGATCCCGATTTTACATACAGCGGAATGGTTGAAAGAGATGCAGCTGTTTGAACTGTTTGTCCGCCTTTATACTGTTTTCCGGTCCAAAAGTTAAACCATCCGGATTGATTTTCCGGCAAGTAAACCTTCCAATTCTCTACCCCTTCAGAAACAACAGGAGCAACTAGAAATGCTGACCCAAACATATATTCATATTTTTGTTCCAATGCCTTTATATCATTGGCAAAATCCATAATCAGCGGACGCATCAAGGTACCGTTTTTAAACGTTATATCAGCTGCCTGCGAATAAATATAAGGCAATAAACGATAACGAAAGTTTAAGTATTTTAAAGATTCGGCTTCCACTTTTTCACCGTATCTCCAAAATTCTGTATTGGTTTCATATCCATGTACTCTTTGTAATGGAGAGAATGTAGCCAACTGAAACCACCTTAAAAAACGTTCGTGAAATTTAGCATCGGTGTATTGACTTTTACCAGGACGGAAAAAACCTCCTGCATCAAAAGTCCACCATGGCAATCCTGTTATGGAATAGTTTAATCCAGCGGTTAGTTGTCGGCGTAGGGTTTCCCAATCGTTACCTACATCTCCAGTCCAAACAGCTGATGCATAACGCTGTTGTCCTGAAAATCCGCTTCGGGTAAGAATAAAAACTCTTTTGTCTGGAGCATCTTTTCGTAAACCTTCATATACGGTTTTTGTTACATACATTGGATACACATTTCGCATTTGCTCTCCGGGAGTTGTTCCGTTATTAATTTTTCTACCAACTAAATCATCATTTTCCGGTTCGGTAGCATCCTGCCACCAGGCATCAATTTCATATGGTTTTAAAAGCTTTTCACTAAAACTCTTCCAATAATAATTTGCTGCATCAGGATTAAAAAAATCAACCCATTCGGTATTTGGGATATAGTATTTTTTATTGTTAAATTCTTTACCAAGCACACTTTCTTTATCAATTTTAGACCAAACAGAAAGCATCAGTCTCATATTCATTTGATGTAATTCTTTTACCATTGCAGCGGGATCTGGAAACAAATCTTCATCGAATTTCATCGAATTCCAACCGTATTTTCCCCAATATTGCCAATCCTGAACAATTAAATCCATTGGCAATTTTTTATCTCTGAATGCTTTGGCATTTTCAAGCAAATCATCTTGAGTGGTAAAACGCTCACGACAATGAATATATCCTAATGCCCATATAGGCATCAATGGAGCCTTTCCTGTGAGATTGCGATAACTTGAAATAACCTCGTCTGAGTTTCCGGCAAAAACTACATAATCCAGCTTATTAGCAACAGGAGATCTAAAGACCGTTTCATTCGTAACTTTACGATAATACACCACAGGAAGATCATTTTTTTCTGCTGTAACTACAATGTCGTGTTTACCTGCCGTTAGTTTAGCTAATGTGCTCGTTGTAGGCGGAAGCCAATGATTTTTAAAATTAATAACCTCTTTACCGTCAATTGTAAGTTGCCATTTTCTCGCCATTTTTTGACCAACATCCAGTAGAATAGCATATTCCCCATTCTCTTTAACTGCAAATTTTCCAGTAAAGACACCATCTTGGCGCGTTTCTTTTTGAGTTCCATTAGTAGTGGTAACAGCAACAGTTATAGATTCTCCACTTATACCTGCTGGGTTTAAATTCACCACATTATCAGCAGGATTAAAATCAGTAAGCCCATAATTGTGCCATAACAAACCATAGCCTTTGCTTGACATAATAAACGGAATAGCAATTTGTGTATTTACCTGAGTTAATCTTCTAGGCAATCCTTTAATATTTAAATGTCCGTCCTGAAACTGACCTGTACCATAAAGATATTCATCTGGCAAAGTATTAAAACCTTGTTCTACAATATGGCAAGGCTCTCCTTGTACTGAACTTGGTTTAAAAATACGACCTTCTGGTTTTTCGCTTAAAAACACCTTTCCTTCATGATTGCGATAAGACAATGCGCCACTTTTTTTATCTACTAACACAGTCATTTTTGACATAGCAATTTCAATTCCTGAATTGGATTCAGAAACTTTAAAGTCAGGCAGGTTAACTTTTGAAGTAAAAACTAATTCAGGAATTTGACTTTTCATTTCCAAAGCATATTGAACCCTTACGGTATTTTCAGCTAGAGGACTCAAATGTAGCTCTCCTTTTTCAAGAGTTATAACTACTTTATCGTTCTGTTTTTTATAGCCCTTAACCACTTGTCCAATACAAAACGTTGGAATAAGTAAGACAAATAGAATTGTTACTTGCTTCATTTTTTTCATTTAATCTTTATCTAGAATTCTAAAACAAATCAACTTACACTATGATAAAATCTCCAAAGCATTAGCATAAAAAGCTTCTGGTTTTTGATTTGGAAAATACACTTCCAGAGCATCTGAATTTTGTTTGAACTTTAATTTTTCACCTGTACTCACTAATCGAATTTGTTTTATTTTTTCAGTATGATGTGGATTCGATTTTCCTAAACTTTTAATAACTGCAATACCGTTTTCAGGCCAAGCCATTACTGTTGCATACAGTATTTTGTCTTTTTGTGCAAAACGAATATCTTCTGAAGTATACGGTTTTCCTTTTCCTTCGTTAAACCCTTGAGCGGTTAAAGCTCCGGCACTTGCCTGTTGTGGGCCTTCACCAAATATTTTCCAGGGACGGGTTCCATAAATACTTTTACTGTTTAGTTTCATCCAAACTCCAATCTCTTTCACAATTTCGCGTTCTAATTCATCGATACTCCCGTCTCCTCGCACTGGAATATTCAACATTAAATTCCCATTTTTACTCACCACATCTATCAAAGTATGAATAACAGTCTTAGCTGATTTATAGCGTTTGTCTTTATAAACTCCACGATCATAATGCCAGTTCCCAATACAAGTATCGGTCTGCCAAGGCAATGGTTCTATGCTGTTACTTTGTCCTTTTTCAATATCCCAAACCATGGCTTTACGCTGTTGCTCATCCAGAATTTTTCCAGTGACTACTGTCTGAACGGTTTTGTTTTTTTGGAGACTTTTATTGTATAAATGTGCTGCTATACGCAAACCAGCATCACTAATGGGCCACAACGGTAATGCCGTATCATCAAAATAAACCAAATCCGGATTGTATTTGTCAATTAAATCAATCGTTCGGTCATGAAAATTTTCTATATAGGCTTCTGACGGTTTTGCTACTCCATTTCCCCAGTTCCATTGACTATGAATGGTTCCATCATTTAGACTATTTTCACTCAAAGGGTGATTTTGCGCATACAATTCCTGAGGATCTAAACCTTCCCACCAAGTTCCTTTTCCATCAGCCTTAGTTAATTTTCCATCGTAAGGAACTCCCGCTAGAGCACCCTTTTTGTCTGAACGTTGTGACGTTTCAAACCAACTCCAGGCATGCGCTGCGTGAACACTTACCGCAAAAGGAAGACCAGCTTTTCGCGCTGCTTTTTCCCATCCGGCAATAATATCTTTTTTAGGCCCCATTTTTGTCGAATTCCAATTCGGTTGATATTTACTATCATACAAATCCAAATTATCATGATGGTTTGCCATTGCCATAAAATATTTGGCTCCAGTATCTTTATATAAATTGACTAATTCTTCAGGATTCCAATTATCGGCCTTCCAAATATTGATTACATCTTTAAATCCAAATTTTGATGGATGCCCGTACTTTTCCACATGGTATTTATATTGCCAGGAATCTTCCTGATACATTCCACGAGCATACCAATCGCCTGCTTCGGGTTCGCACTGCGGTCCCCAGTGTGCCCACATTCCAAATTTAGCATCACGGAACCAATCTGGAACCTGGTATTTCTCCAATGAATCCCATGTAGGCTCAAAAGTTCCCTTAAAAACTGGTGTATCAAGAATTTTAGAATAACCCAATAAAGGAGATAAATAAAGTCCCGCTAACGCTGAGACACCTAGTTTTAAAGCACTTCTTCTTTGCATGTGTTTTTGAATTTATTTTTAAACTTAATAGTCATAAAAAATTTCATTTCCTGTTTGAAAAAACAGGAAATGAAAAATAATTAATTAGGATATCCGGTATTTTGAGTCAATTTAGTATTAACATTTCTTTCTGCCTGAGGAATAGGCCAGAGTTCATTTGTTCCTTTAACAAAATTTCTTTTTTGATAAATCAAATAACCATCCTGATCAACTTTAAAGGCAGTATAATTAGCAGGATCATTTGTTAATTTCATACCTGTAAACTGACGATTTAATTTTTCAGCAGCAACACCCCATCGCAAGATGTCATAATAATGAAGTCCTTCAAATGCAAACTCTACTTCACGCTCCACTCTTATTTTATTTCTTAATTCAGTTGTATTAGTTGTTGTTATTGCTGGCATATTCACATCTGCTCTTGACCTCACTTTATTAATTGTTTCATCTAATAATGCTTGATTTATAGCTTCGCCGGCTTCTAATTTAGACTCTAAATAACTCAATAATACTTCTGCATAACGAATAATACTCCAGTTTCCTCCATAGTTCATCAAATTTCCATCAAATGACGGATCCATGAATTTATTAATACAATAGCCACTCCAGTTGTATCTGGTAAATGCATCAGGCGAACCAGAACCAGGTCTGCTTACAAAAGTTTTGCCTTGAAATACCGTTCTATCCGAAATCATAATAGTATAATCTAACCTTGGATCTCTATTATTATAAGGGTTTGCTGGGTCAAATAAAGGAGATTGATCAATACTTAAACCATCTTTACATTGATATTGCTTTACTAATTCGTTATAAGGAGAAAATTGGTGCCAACCGCCATAAGCCTCTGGATAAAGATACTGAGGAAGAACATGTCCATAAACATCTTCCTGATATTGAGTTGTAAGAATGAATTCCTTATTTATCTCATTATTAGCATTAAACATCGTTTTAAAACTGGCATTTAAAGCATAAGCCTGACTATCTATAATTTTTTTATAAGTAATAGCTGCTGGTCCCCATTTTTTATTAGCCATTTGAACACGCCCTAAAATTGCCAGAGCAGCTCCCGAAGTAATACGCCCATCTTCAGTAGTGGGTCTCGTTTTTGGTAAAATCACAGCACTTTCCTCTAATTCTTTCTCTACGAAATCCATAATCTCTGTTTTAGGAGTACGGGGAATACTGTTGGCTTCCTCAATAGTTAAAACCTTTGTAGTAAATGGTACATCTGAAAAGAAAAAAGCTAAATTAAAATATTGATAGGCTCTTATTGCTCTAATCTCACTTTTCATTATTGCCTTTGTATTTTCATCCATTACAATACCGTCAATATGGGACAGGAAGTTATTACAAGCTGTAATTTTTCTATAAGAGTTATTCCAATATGCTCTAACAGTCCCATTGGTTGGGTCTAATGTTCCATCTGTAAAACGATCTGGAATTAATTCTTTTTCAGATCCAAAACCTGCCATAAAATCAAGATAAATGATCCCTCTGGCAGTCCAAAAATCTTCTCCATTCCATGCACCTCCATTATTATAACAACCAGCTAAGGCTAGGTTTGCATCGGATTCTGATTTCCAAAAAGTAGCATCGGAAACTGCATCAAGCGGATTTTTATCGAAGAAATCATCCGAACAGGCACTATTTGATAAAACAAATACAAATAGGCAGAACTTTAGAGCCAGGCTTCTAATGTTTCTATATTGTTTAATATTAGTAATCATAATTTTATATTTTTTAACGAATTAGTATCTCTAAAAGTTTAAGTTTAGTCCTAAAGTATATACACTTGTAATAGGGTAAAACGGACTATTATCTCCAGTTGATTGGCTCATTTCAGGATCCCATCCTTTGTAAAAACTATTAAATGTATGTAGGTTTTGACCTGTTACATAAATTCTTAGTTTTTGAATTTTTAATGCGTCTAATAAAGCTTTTGGGAAATTGTATCCTATTTGTACATTCTTAATTCTTAAAAAACTGGCATTTCTATCCCAAAATGTTGATGGGGCAATGGTACCACTTCCTTGATTAAGACTCGTTAGTTTGATGTATTTAGCATTAGGATCAGGATTTTCTTGAGTCCACCTGTTCTCTTCCTGCCATTTCTGTACTTGTCCACCATTATAAAATGCATATGCCTGATAAGCACCTATTTGTCTGTTAAAACCAGCTAAACCTTGTAGAAGAACGGATACGTCAAAACCTTTATAGTCAGCTTGTAAATTAGCTCCGAAAGAATATTTTGGAAAAAAACTACCGATCACTTTTCGATCATAAGTAGCATCTACTTTTCCATCTGGTACACCATTAGGACCACTAATGTCTTTATATCTTACAAATCCTGGTTCTGCTGCATAAGGCTGAGTAGGATAACTAGCTACATCATTTTGATCCACAAATAAGCCATCAGCTACATAACCGTAAGTTGAATTTACAGAATGACCCACAAATAAGCCTCTGTTTATATCTCTATCTAAACCAGTAGATAATTTAGTAACTCTATTATTAGTATAAGAAAAATTAGGCGATATACTGAAATTAACACCTCCAATTTTATCCTGATAATTGAGTAAAACTTCAAAGCCAGAGTTTTTCACTTCTCCTGCATTTACTGTAGGCGGATCAAGACCTAATACACCCGAAACACTTATTACATCCAGAATATCAGAAGTAGTTTTGTCAAAATAATCAAAAACCATACTGAATTTCCCATCAAATAAATTAACATCTAATCCTAAATCAGTAACCGTAGTAGTTTCCCAGCTAATATTTGAGTTAGACAACCTTCTTAATCGAGCTCCGGAAACAAGGGTTCCTCCAAAAGTATAATTATCACCTAAATCAATAACATTTTGATATGGATAATTCCCTATATTTTGGTTTCCAAGTTGCCCCCATGACGCTCTAAATTTCAAATTGTCTATCCATTGCACATCTTTCAGGAAATTCTCTTCCGAAATTTTCCATCCTGCTGATACTGAAGGGAAAAATCCCCATCTTCCATCAGCAATAAATCTAGATGTTCCATCATATCGACCATTTACTTCAAACAAATAACGATCGTTAAACGAATAATTAATTCTACCGAAATAAGATCTTAATCCCCATTCTCCAGCTGAACCAGAATTTTGCATATTACTTGAAGAACCTGCGTTAATTTCATACAACAAATTGTTAGGGAAATTATCTCTAAAAGCAGAAACAGATTCAGAATGGAATTCTTCCTGAGAATATCCAGCTAGAGCAGCTATACTGTGCTTATTAATATCTACAGCATATTTTAAAAGAGATTGTAATGTAATAGTATGATCAAAACCAGAATTTACTCTTAGACTATTTGGCCCAACATACTTATTAGCATCAAATCTTAAATCAGAAAGAAATTCTTTATCACGATAATTGGTATAACGGTAACCTACTTTACCACTCAATGTAAAGTTTTTCATGAAATCCCAGGCCAGCTCTGTTCCTCCTAAAAATAATTTATTCTTTCTATTAGTAAAAGATTCACTATCTAACCAGGCTTGAGGACTATAATTATCCTGATAACCATAAGTTCCATCTGATTTTTTTCCAGCGAAAACAGGGCCTTGTCTCACTGCAAAATTAATCATGTTTGTCATATCGCCACCAATATGACGAGGCTCATCTGTATTTGCAGCATACCCACTTAAATTCGTTTTAAGCTTTAAATTGCTTTTTATTTGGCTGTCAAAATTCAACTGAAAATTGTATCTTTTATAACTATTTTCAGCTACTATTCCGTCCTGATCAAGATATCCTAAAGACAAAAGAAAAGCATTTTTTTCATCTCCTCCAGTAAAACTAAAATTATGACTCATTTGCAATCCTGAACCTGATTTCAAAAGATTTTTCAAATGGGGAACATTTGGATAATTATCCGGATCGGATTGATTTCTAAATTTTTCTATTTCAGCATGAGTGTAAGAAGGACCGCCGTTATTCACATTTGCATTTGCTTCATTACGTAAAGTTGCATAGGTCGCAGAATCAACAAAATCTGGTAATGCAGTTACTTTTTGAAATCCAACATAACCATTATAACCTACTGTCAATTCGCCTTTTCTTCCTCTTTTTGTTTCAATAAGGATTACTCCATTAGCGGCACGAGTTCCATAAATAGAAGCCGATGCTGCATCTTTTAGTATCGAAATACTTTTAATGTTGTTTGGATCAACATCATTCAATGAACTCGCAAGTCCGTCAATTAAAACTAAAGGATCATTTCCTGCTCCGGAAAAAGTACCTATTCCTCTCAAACGAATCGAGGCACCATCATTTCCAGGACGTCCTGAACCTTGTTGTACTGTTACACCACTTGCTAAACCTGATAAGGCTTGTGATGCCTGAGTAATAGGACGATTTTCTATTTCTTTTGTTGAAATCGAACTTACAGATCCTGTTAAATTTACTTTCTTTTGAGTACCATAACCCACAACAACCACTTCTTCTAGCTGGCTCAACTCTTCTTTTAAAAAAATAGTTAAAACTGTTTTATTCGCAACATTTACTTTTTGAGTGATATATCCCAAAAACGTAAAAGTTAATATATCATTTTTTGACGCATTGATTGTAAAATTACCGTCTAAATCTGTTGTAGTCGATTTATTGGTACCATCAACAGCAATATTTACTCCCGGAATTGTTTGTCCATCAACAGCTGAAGTAACTTTTCCTCTTACAGGAACATCCTGAGCATTGGCAAGAAGCCCAATAAACAATATCATATAAAATATTGTCTTTTTTAAAAATTTTCTGGTCATAATTAGTTTGGTTTTTGAAGGTTAAAAAAATGTATGAAAAATAGTTAGGAATATACTTTATATTAAAGAGGGTATTATATATTTCCGTTTTATTGTATTTATACAACAGCGATTTCAGCTAAAAAAACAAGCTGACATTTAATTATAAATATTTATTAATATGAAATAAAATAAGTATTACATAACTATTTAAGGGTAAAATTTTATTATTAACATTTTATTACTTTAATTTGTATTAATTCAACGAAACAAATGTAGAATAGACACATGTAGAATTAATTATTCAAAAACGATTTTTTATTACTCAAAAACGATTTTTTTCATCCTTTTACTATTATTATGTCAAAAAGTACTTTCAAATATTCGTTTTCACTGTTACACATTGATTATGTGAAACTTAACAACAACTGGAATTTTAACAATGTAATTAGTCCTTATTATCGACTGTATTACATTGATGAAGGAATGGGATCTATTTCAAACAATTCCGATAAATTAATTTTAGAACCTGGTTATTTATATCTTATACCTAGTTTTACCATTTGCAATTTGAATTGTGAGGAATATTTGAGTCAATATTTCATCCAGTTTTTTGAGGAATCTCCTGATGGGATTTCGCTATTTAACCAGAATAGGAATGTGATGAAATTACCCGCCACTGAAACCGACATTATTCTTATCAAACAAATGCTTCAGAACAATCCGGGAAGAGGAATTAACCGATCGAATAATCCTAAAGTCTATGAAAAAGAAGCGTATTATAAGGAATACCAATCCCTTAATAACGAACTCAAACCGCATCTAAAGTTTGAAAACCAAGGAACATTGCTGCTGTTAATTTCCGGATTTTTGAATACTAAAAATTTCAAACAAACCACAACTCAAGGTACACCTTCAAAAATTTTAGATACTATGAGTTATGTACAGCTACATTTAGGTGAAAATCTCACTGTGGCAGAATTAGCCGAAAGAGTCAATCAAAATCAGGATTATTTTTCGAAACAATTTCTAATTCATACCGGACAACGACCTCTAAATTATATTCACGAAAAAAAGATTGAAAGGGCGCAATACCTTATTGCAACTACAAATAAGAGTTTTCTGGAAATTGCCTTAGATACGGGTTTTTCTAATTTGCCGCACTTTTCTAAAATTTTCAAACAAATAGTGAGTCTGACTCCAGGTGAATACCGCAATAAAAATGATTTCTACCTCAATAATTAGAACTCACTATTACCCTTTTAGAACAACAAAATTTAACTTTTGCAGGCATTTTTTTAAATTAGAGGACATAAATAAAATTATTTGTGAGTTTACATCGTTTTCGTTGCTAAAAATTAATTTTTTTGGAATTTTCAAATTTATTACTACTAGAAAAGTTCTATATTTGTTTCACTTTCAAAAAAATAAATAAACTAAAATTATACTAATGAAGACTTTAAACGATTTTAATTTTGCAAATAAAAAAGCAATAATACGTGTTGATTTCAACGTGCCACTAGACGAAAATTTTAATGTTACCGATACTACCCGTATTGATGCTGCAAAACCAACTATTGACAAAATTCTTGCCGATGGTGGAAGTGTAATTTTAATGTCACATTTAGGTCGACCAAAAGGAGTTGAAGAAAAATATTCATTAAAACATATCTTAAAAACAGCTAGTGATATCCTTGGAGTTCCTGTAAAATTTGCTTCAAACTGTGTGGGCGAAGTAGCACAACAAGCTTCGAATGATTTAAAAGCTGGTGAAGTTTTATTATTAGAAAATTTACGTTTTCATGCTGAAGAAGAAGCCGGAGATGTTGCTTTTGCAAAAGAATTAGCTTCATTAGGAGATATTTATGTAAATGACGCTTTTGGAACTGCTCACAGAGCTCACGCTTCTACTACAATTATTGCACAGTTTTTCCCGGAAGCGAAATGTTTTGGTGCTTTATTAGCTAAAGAAATTGAAAGCATCAACAAAGTATTAAAAGACAGCGAAAAACCGGTTACTGCTATACTTGGAGGTTCTAAAGTATCTTCAAAAATTACAGTTATCGAAAACATTCTTGACAAAGTAGATCACATGATCATTGGTGGAGGAATGACTTTTACTTTCATTAAAGCACAAGGAGGAAAAATTGGAAACTCTATATGCGAAGATGACAAACAAGAATTAGCTCTTGAAATTTTAAGATTAGCTAAAGAAAAAGGAGTTCAAATTCACATTCCGGTTGATGTTGTGGCTGGAGATGACTTCTCTAATAACGCTAACATACAAGTCGTTGATGTAACTAATATTCCTGACGGTTGGGAAGGAATGGATGCGGGTCCAAAATCATTAGCTAACTTCAAAAAAGTAATTTTAGATTCTAAAACAATTCTTTGGAATGGTCCATTAGGAGTTTTCGAAATGGAAACATTTGCTAAAGGAACTATTGCTTTAGGTAACTATATTTCAGAAGCTACTGCTAACGGAACTTTCTCACTTGTAGGTGGTGGAGATTCAGTTGCAGCAGTAAAACAATTTGGTTTTGAAGACAAAATGAGTTACGTTTCTACAGGTGGAGGTGCCATGTTAGAGATGCTTGAAGGTAGAACTTTACCTGGAATTGCTGCTATTTTGAATTAAATATCACAATTTTAACAATATTTATTGAATTTTTTAGTTTTAACCTGTTAAGTTTGCATTACTATTTTTGTAATTGTTTAAAATTAAGCGCGTTAACAATAAAAATATGAGTATAAAAAAAATAACAGTATCATTTTTTCTACTACTAACAGTTCCCCTGTTTTCGCAAGAAATTGCCGAAAACAAGGGAATTGCTGTTTTAGAAACCAAGCTTTCTTACTTAGATTCTATTAAACAAAGCTTTGTGCACGATGATATGGCCAGCTGTGTCGACAGTTTGTGGACCAAAGAATTAACTAATCTGGATTTATACAACGACATCACTAAGGATATTGAAAACATCAATACGGATGAAAAAGTAGATTATGAATTACCTACTGAGTTATTAAAATCCCGTCTGGAAGCCATGAATGCTAAATCTCCTTTTAACATTCAGTATAATCAGGGATTAGAAAACATTATCAAATCTTTCTTAAAAAACAGAAAAAAATCTTTTGAACGCTTAATGGCAATTTCAGAATATTATTTTCCAATGTTTGAAGAAACCTTTGCCAGACAAAATGTTCCTTTAGAAATAAAATACTTAGCCATTGTCGAATCGGCATTGAACCCAAAAGCAGTTTCAAGAATGGGCGCTACTGGACTTTGGCAATTCATGTATCACACTGGAAAACAATACAATTTAAAGATTGATTCTTATATTGACGAACGTAGTGATCCGTTGAAAGCTACAGCTGCAGCTGCGCAATATATGTCAAATATGTTTGCCATTTTTGGCGATTGGGAACTGGTTTTAGCCTCTTATAATTCAGGTCCTGGAAATGTTTCAAAAGCAATTCGTCGTTCAGGCGGACAACAAAATTTTTGGAGCATTAAACCGCATCTTCCAAAAGAAACTCAAGGTTATGTTCCAGCTTTCTTAGCGACTATGTATTTGTACGAATACCATAATGAGCACGGAATTAAACCAAACAAAGCTATCGTTCAGCATTTTGCTACTGATACGGTAATGATAAAAAAACAGATGTCGTTCAAGCAAATCGCTGATTTATTAGACATGCCTGTTTCGCAATTACAATTATTAAATCCTTCGTACAAGCTCAATGTAATTCCTAATTACAGAGACACAAGTCATTTTTTACGATTACCAAAAGACAAAATGGGCGTTTTTGTTTCTAACGAAGAAAAAATCTATGCATACATTCAGCATGAATTAGATGCAAAAAACACCAGTCCGTTTAAAAATACAACTACTGCGGTGGCTGCTGCGGTTGAAAAACCAACATCGTATCCTATTGGCAGTGTAACGCAATATTACAAAGTAAAACAAGGCGATAATTTAAGCAGTATTGCGAATCAATACAATGTTGATATTAACGATTTGAAAAAATGGAATAAGCTAAGCAATAATTCAATTGCTTATGGAAAAGTCTTAACCATAATTGCACCTGAAAATAACAATACAATTGCTTCAGTTAGCAAGAACGATAAAATCAAAAAAGAAGTTAAAGCAGATAGTTTAATTGCTGCTAAAAACTCCAATTACATTGTTCAAAAAGGCGATAACTTAAACAGTATTGCTCAGGAAAACGACGTAACTGTTGCTCAAATTAAAGAATGGAACAAACTTACCGGAAACACAATCCAAGTAGGTACTACACTGCAAATTGCTGAAAAAGAAATCGAAGTTAAAGAGGCAGTTGCTGTTGCTCCGGTTGAACTTAAAAACATTGAATACACAGTTCAAAAAGGAGATAATTTAGGAAACATTTCGAAGAAATTTGGAACTCCTATTTCAGATTTAAAAGAATGGAATCACCTTGCTGACAACAATATTGCATTAGGAAAAACATTAATTGTGGCTAAAAATGAAGTTGCCATCAATACTACTAATGCTTCGGTTGCTTCTTTCAAGAAAAACAATAAAACATCTCAACACGATTATTTTGTAAAAAAAGGAGATTCATTGTTTAGCATTGCAAAAAAATACCCTGGAGTTACGGTTTCAGATATCAAAAAATGGAATGATATAGGAAGCGAAGAAATCAAACCCGGAATGAAATTAAAAATAGGCGGTTAATTTTCATCGCAAATTCATACAAGAGGGCTTTATTTGGTTATCAAATAAAGCCCTTTTTGCATATAATAAGCATATATATCATATTTTTATCTAATATCTGTAAAATTGGAACGATATTAGCTAGGTAAATTATTATTAAAACAAAGAATTACTAAAAACTGAATAAAGCTACAATCGATACAAAATGAATAAGATCCATTTTATATTGCTTTTCTTTTCCATCTTTTTAATTTCCTCTTGTAAACAGGAAAATAAATATGCTAAAAAAACTACTGGAAAAATCAATAATGTCTCTGTAATTATTGATGATTTATTGTGGAATGGCGAAATTGGCGATAGCATTCGAAATAAATTTGCTTCACCCGTAATTGGATTACCTCAGGAAGAACCGCTATTCAACATTAATCAATATCCTGTAAAATTAATGGAAGGCTTTATGACTGATAGCCGAAATATTATCGTTATAAAAAAAGATACCAAAGAGAATTTTAAAATTGTAAAAAACCAATATGCTTCTCCCCAAAATGTATTTCATATATCAGGAAAAGTAGCCGATGATATCTTGTGTCTTATTCAAAAAAACGCTGCAGAAATAGTAAAAACCATTCATCAGACAGAAATTGAAGAATTCCAGCGTATCAACAGAAAGTCACTTTTGAGTCCTAAATTTTTCAAAGAAAACTTTAATATCAATCTTGAAGTTCCGGCAAATTATCAATTGATGCTTCAAAAAGAAGGATTTGCCTGGTTTAAAAAAGAAATTATCAGTGGGAATACAAGTTTGTTGCTATACCAAGTTCCTATTAGTACTATCGAAAACAAAAACAGTAAGATTGCTAATATTATCAAAATGAGAGATTCTATTGGAAAACTGTACATTCACGGAAAAGAATTAAATACCGATATGATTACTGAAGAAGCTTATGCTCCTTATTTTTTCAATATTGTTCTTGACCATAAAAGAGCTTATGAAACGAAAGGAACCTGGGAACTGAAAAACGATTTCATGTCGGGACCATTTATCAATTATGCCATAGTTGACAAAGAGAATGACCGCATACTGGTTTTAGAGGGTTTTTGCTACTCTCCTTCAAAAGAAAAGAGAGATTTGATGTTGGAACTGGAAGCAATTATAAAATCGGTTAAAATCAACAAAAAACCGCCCGTAAAGGAAAAATCAAAAATTATGGCAATGTTTGACAGTAAAAATTAATTCTTAGTGATTAAAAATTCTACTCTTCGGTCATAATCATCTCCTCTGCCCCGCGGAAATTGGTTTCCTAAACCTTTATAACTCATTCGTAAACTGTTTACATTTTTAGAAATTAAATACCTAAAAACGCTTTTTGCCCGGTTCATAGAGAGTTTTCTTTCCTTAGTGGCGCGGTCAATGGCATCCTTATAAACATCGGGCGTACAACAAACATGTCCGCGAATTTCAAATTCTATTGCTTTGTTTCTTTGAAGTATTTCGGCAATTTTATTCAATTCTTTTTGAGAAGAAAGTGTAAGATTGCTACTCCCTAAATCAAAAAAAATGTTTTCAAGATAAATGCGATCGCCTACTTCATGATGTTCCTGAAGCGAATTATAAATTCCTTTACCAAAACTATTTTTCTTTACAATCAATAAATCGACTCTTCGGTTTTTAGAACGAATATCGGCCAGCGTTTCTCCCGAAAAATCATCAATAAGAATACGTCCTTTACCTTCAATAATGACCATTTTATTCTTATCAAATCCATTGGCAATCAAAATACTTTTTACCGTATTGACTCTGTTTTTTGATAATTTTAAATTGTAATCATTATCACCTCTATCGTCACAATAGCCATAGATTTGGATAGATTCCAGTTGTGTGGTATCAATTTCTTTAACAAAATCCCGAACAAGTTGTTCCTGTGCAGCATCAATATTGTATTTATTAAACTCAAAATAAACGGTTCCAATTTTCTTCTCCTGAGCAAACAATGCGCCAGAGACAAAAAGAAAAACTATTAACGCCGATTTTATCATTAAAGTTTTAAAATATTCTTATACACTGCTGTATCATTCAAAATACTAACGGCTCTCTTAATCTCCGAATTAGATTTCATATAATATTCGTAAAATCCTTCCTGATACTGGTATCTTTTTATGAGTTCTTCCAGAATTAAATCCTTGATTTCTTCCTGATTATTATCTAACTGAGTCGCTTCACTTTTTTGAACTGCAGCCAGTAATTGGTTGTATTCATTACTAATTACGCCGTCAATAGCTTCTTTTTTGGCAATAGCCAAAGTATTTTTCAAAGCCACTTCGGTTTCGGTATCAAAAGATAGTTTCTGATTTTTTAAATACTGTTTGAAATCCTGAAAATCAGCATTCGTAAAATTTGGAATTTGGTTACCTAAATTTGGATTCTTGTAATAATACAATGTTGCATAATTAAAAATCCCGTCGTTTTTAAGCAAAGCATTAGCAATAACACTCGTTTTTGCTTCTTTAATTTCAACATCGGGCAAAATTCCGCCTCCGTCATAAACGGTTCTTCCTTTGCGGGTTTTAAACGAATTATAATTAGCTTCCTTAGTTCTAACTGCCACTCCGTTTTCTTTATGGGCATAATCAAGCGCCTGAATACATCTGCCCGAAGGTGTAAAATATCTGGAAATAGTAACTTTTAATTGGGTATTATAAGTCAAATCAACAGGTTTTTGAACCAAACCTTTCCCAAAACTTCTACTTCCAATAATTACCGCACGATCTAAATCCTGTAATGCACCTGAAACAATTTCGGATGCCGAAGCACTTTTATCATTAACGATAATAACTAACGGAATTTCTAAATCTACCGGATCAAAAGGAGTTTTATAGGTATTATTATGCTTCTCATTAATAGATTTTGTAGTTACAATTACTTCATTTTTTGGAACAAATAGATTGCAAATAGAAACCGCTTCACCTAAAAGTCCACCAGGATTGTTTCTTAAGTCCAATACGATACGTTGTGCACCTTGTTTTTTAAGTTCCAATAAAGCTTCTTTGGTTTCATTCGAAGCCTTTTTATTAAAACGACTTAGAACAATATAACCTGTTTCATCATCAATTTTAGCAAAATAAGGAACCGATTTTATTTCGACCTCATCCAGAGAAATCTGAGTAGTATTCACCTTTCCCTGACGCTGGTATTTTATATCAATTTTAGTGTTTTTAGCTCCTTTCAACAATTGGGAAGCATCGTCTTTAAAATCAGCAAGTGCTACATCGCCTATTTGAATAATTTCGTCTCCGGCTTTGAATCCTGCTTTATCAGCTGGGAAATTTTTATAAATTTCTCTAATAATCAGCTTTCCTGGTTTTTGCGTAATCAAAGCACCAATTCCAGTGTATTCACCCGTATTATTAATTTTAAATTTCAAAACATCCTGTTCGTTGAAATAAACCGTGTACGGATCTAAACTCGCCAGCATACCTTTGATTGCACTATCCATCAATTCGCCCGGATTTGTAGCATCTACATAATTTGTATTCAATTCCTTAAAAAGCGTTGTGAAAATTTCCAGCTGCTTAGCAATTTCGAAAAAGTTGTCTTTAAAACTAACTCCAACATATAAAAATGCAGAAGCAACTACCGGAACTATGTATCTTTTTTTTAAGAGGCGAATCATGATGGTGGAGTATATTGTTGGCTACTAAAGTAAAAATAAATCATCAATAATAAAATTGATAAATCATTTGCAATATAATTGTACTGAAAGACTTTTTACTTACCAAAAGATATTTTACAGAATTTACAAATGCGCAGATATGAGTCTTAAATAGGCTTATAAAATATTAAAATATGTTTTTTTAAATTCTTTAGTACTTTCTGTTATTTCCTTTTGTACTTCATAGCTTAACTGCTTAGTTTCTAAACTATTTAGTAAAAACTCATAATATGTTTTATCTACAAATGAGAACATCAAGCCAATTAATTCAGAAATTCTATTTATATCAGAAAAATGTGTCAATTTTATTAACCGGTCAGAAATAAATTTTCGCTCGTTTTCTTTTAGTTCATGTATATTATAAAACTTTACAAATTTTTCTCCCAGAACATCTAATAATTCAATTTGCTTTTGTTCTGTAATTAATGATTCTTCTTCTATAAATTCTTTGAATAAACTATGAAAACATTCTGCTGAAATAACTTCTGACATAAATTGAAATTTTGAGTTAATATCATTTTTATTATTCATAATTTTCTATATTATTTACCCAATTCATCTTCTTTTTCAGAAGATTCTTTTTTCACATTCTGAGCTACAAACTTTTCAAATAATTGAATGGTTTTAGTATTGATTTCTTCATAAGTCAAACGCTCTTTGGTTTGGTAAAAAAACATAAAAGCATATGGTTTATCCAAATTATCAAGAAGAATGTGTTTGTTGAGTCGGTATGTTTCACGAAGAATACGCTTGAAACGATTTCTGTCAACAGCTTTTTTAAAATTTTTTTTAGAAACAGAAACGCCCATTTTAATCTTCTCGTTTTCATTTAAAGAACCCGAATGATAAACCAATCGCAACGGATATTTAGAAACCGATTTGCCTTCAGAAAACAACAACCCAATGCTGATTTTACTTTTTAGTTTTTCGTTTTTCGGATAATTAAAGCTCATTTTTACAGGGGAAACATATTTTTTAGCATACAAAGGTACAATTTAACACTAAACCTATTATTATTTGGGATTTAAATAGCACTAAAAAATTATTTCATACTTTTGCAGCTAATTTTTTAAGAATGCAAAAACTTATTTCGTATCCTATATCCGTAATTTATTATTTGTGTTTTGGACTTACGTTAGTGATTTTCCATCCTATTCAGTGGATTTGCCTGAATGTTTTTGGTTATCAGGCACATAAAAAAAGCGTTGATTATTTGAACTTTTTTTTATTAAGATGCACTAACTTAGTAGGTACGACTTATAAATTTGAAAACCGGAACAACATCCCCGAAGGTGTTCCGTTAATATTTGTGGCTAATCATCAAAGCATGTATGATATTGTAGCTATGATTTGGTATTTGCGTCGCTATCACTGTAAATTTGTGAGCAAGAAAGAATTAGGTAAGGGAATTCCGAGTGTTTCTTATAATTTAAGACACGGAGGTGGTGCTTTAATTGATCGAAAAGATCCCAAACAAGCCATTCCTGAGCTTAAAAAATTATCAGAATATATTGAAACTAACAAACGTTCGGCAGTAATTTTCCCGGAAGGAACCCGCAGTAAGACTGGTGTTCCAAAGGAATTTGCCCAAACAGGATTAAAAATATTGTGTAAAAGTGCACCCTCAGCTTATGTTGTTCCAGTAAGCATTAACAATTCATGGAAAATGGTAAAATTTGGATTTTTCCCTGTAGGTTTAGGAAATCATCTTACCTTTGTAGTTCATAAGCCTTTAAAAGTGAGTGACTATAATTTTCCTGAATTAATGGAGAAGACAGAAAGTGCAGTAGTAAAAGGAATAAAATTTTAATATAAATAAAATGTCTATAAAAAACATTCGATTAGAAGTTATGCAGTTTTTGGAAAAAAACGTGACTGGCTATATGGATCAATATTTGATTCCGGTAGAGCAAATATGGCAGCCATCTGATTTTTTACCAAACTCTGAAGGAGATAATTTCTTAGAAGAAATAAAAGAGTTACGCGAAATCTCAAAGGATTTACCTTATGATTTTTGGGTAGCCATGGTGGGTGATATGATTACTGAAGAGGCGCTTCCAACTTATGAAAACTGGTTAATGGAAGTAGAAGGAGTTGATAATGAAGAAAGAAACGGTTGGTCGGCCTGGGTTCGTCAATGGACAGGAGAAGAAAACCGTCACGGAGATTTATTGAACAAATACCTGTATTTATCAGGTCGTGTAAACATGCGCGAAATTGAAATGACAACCCAGCATCTTATCAATGACGGATTCGACATTGGAACAGGAAGAGATCCGTATAAAAACTTTGTTTACACTAGTTTTCAGGAATTAGCAACTTATGTTTCGCACAATAGAGTTTCACAATTAGCTAAAAGCTATGGCGATAAAAAATTGTCTAAAATGTGTAAGATGATTGCCGGAGACGAAATGCGTCATCACCATGCTTACAGCCATTTTGTTAGCGAAATTTTCAAAGTAGATCCAAGCGAAATGATGCTTGCTTTTCAATATATGATGAAAGCAAAAATTGTGATGCCAGCGCATTTCCTGAGAGAATCAGGACAAAAAATCAGCTCTGCATTCGAATTATTCTCAGATTCAGCACAACGAATTGGAGTTTACACTGCCAATGATTATGTGGAGATTATGCAAAAGCTAATCAACAAATGGGAAATTGATAAAATCTCAGGCTTAACAGATGAAGCCGAAAAAGCCCGTGATTACCTGATGAAATTACCTGCAAGAATGGCTAGAATTTCAGAAAGATTAGTAATCCCTAAAGAATCTCATATTTTTAAATGGGTTGAACCTGCAAGATTGTAGATTTAAGAAAGCAGATTGAAATTGATTTTTGAAATTGTAATTGATATTAATTAAAACATTGAATTGCTGATTTTTGAGGTATTAGACTTTAAAAATCAGCTTTTTTTTATTCCAAGCGCTACACATGAACACAGATTTAATAAACAGCACCATCCTTTTTGTAAAACAAAAATTAGAAAATGCCGAAGGCGGACACGACTGGTTTCATATTGAAAGAGTGTATAAAAATGCTTTATTGATTGCTAAAGAAGAAGTTTGTAACATGCAAATAATACAGCTTGGCGCTTTACTTCACGATATTGCTGATAGTAAGTTCCATGATGGCGATGAATCGGTTGGACCAAAAGTAGCTCGTGAATTTCTCGAATCTCAAAATGTAGCCGAAGATATTATCAGCCATGTGATTAATATTATCGAAAATATCTCTTTTAAAGGAGGTAATTTCGAAAAGAAATTCAATTCGATAGAATTAGATATCGTTCAGGATGCGGATCGTTTAGACGCCCTGGGAGCCATTGGAATTGCACGAACGTTCAATTATGGCGGATTTAAAAACAGAACGCTTTACGACCCTGAAATAGCTCCAAACACTAACATGAGTATCGACGAATACAAAAAAAGTCAGGCGCCAACGATTAATCATTTCTACGAAAAATTATTGCTGCTTAAAGACAAAATGAATACCGAAACGGGAAAAAAAATAGCACAACAAAGACATCAATTCATGGAAAAATTCCTGTCTCAGTTTTATGCTGAATGGGAAGGTGTTAAGTAGTTAACAGTATTCAGTTGACAGAATCCATTATTAAAAAACATTGTAAATTAACACAATCACCTTTTTTTATTCAAAAAAAGTAGTATTTCACCCTGTTTTTTAGTCATTTATCCTGAATTAACAAATATTTATAGAGAACTTCTTGCCAGTATAGTTTAGTAAATATACATTTGTCGCTTTAATGAGAAAGGCAATAAAACATATTATCCCTTTATGTATAATAATGCTACTAAGCAGCAGCTCTTTATATGCCCATACATTAGCTACAACTTCTCTGGTAGCTCATTCATTAAAACGAACACTTTTTACAGAAAAACTAGATCAAACTAAATTAGAACATCTTTTTGACAATCAGTCCTCAATATCTGATGCGATGTTCGAAACTTATCAAAAGAAAGAAATTCTTAGCTCAGACAGTGAAGAAGAAGATTCAGAAACTACGACCGCAAAAAAGGCTGTAGAAAAACAATCTTGCCAACTTTCTTTTTTCCAACAGCTTACAACACCAGCTTTTATAGCTTATACTAAGAAAACTCAGGCTTTCTGCAAAGAGCTTTCCTACCTACCCTCACGTAATTCACTTTATATTATTTTCGAGGTATTCCGAATTTGATTCTAACTTTTTAAACACGAATGTGTTTATACGCTTACACCCTATTTTTAATCCCAATGAAGATTAGCCAAATAAGGTGCATGAGTTGTTGTTTTATTACTTCAGCTTAAAACATTCCATCGTTTCAAAAAGTTAAAGAATCATCATGAAAAAAAATGCAATTTTCATCGGTCTTATGGCCGCATTATGCACTATTGGCTGCAACTCCCATAAAGAAGAAAAAAAAGAAGAAGCTACATTTAATGTTACTAATCCTGTGGCAATGGACACTTCTATTACCAAAGAATATGTTTGCCAAATTCACTCTATTCAGCACATTGAAGTAAGAGCCTTGGAAAAAGGATACCTTCAGAAAATTTATGTTGACGAAGGACAAAAAGTAAAAAAAGGACAAGCCTTATTCGGCATTATGCCAAATGTGTATCAGGCGGAATTACAAAGAGCAAAAGCAGAAGGAAATGCTGCTTCGATAGAATATAAAAACACTAAACTTCTGGCGGACAACAAAGTAGTTTCTGCAAACGAATTGGCTCTTTCGAAAGCCAAATTAGACAAAGCCAATGCCGAAATAAATCTGGCAGCAACGCATCTTGGTTTTACCAATATTAAAGCTTCTTTTGACGGTATTGTCGATCATTTGGTATCAAGAGAAGGTAGTATGCTCGAAGAGGGCGAATTGCTAACCTCACTGTCTAATAATAGCAAAATGTGGGTTTATTTTAATGTTCCTGAAGCCGAATATTTGAATTATATCATGAGTCCGGATAAGAACAAAAAACAAAAGGTAAACCTAAAAATGGCTAATGATATGGTTTTTAATCAATCTGGTATTGTAGAAACCATTGAAGGAGAATTCAATAACGAAACAGGTAATATTGCCTTTAGAGCCACATTCCCTAACCCACAGGGCATTTTAAGACATGGAGAAACAGGAACTATCCTGATGACGGTTCCGTTGAAAAACGTACTTATCATTCCGCAAAAAACCACTTTTGAAGTTTTGGACAAACGCTATGTTTTTGTAATTGACAAAAATGGCGTGGTGAGACAAAGAGAAATTACTATTGGAGCTACTTTAGAAAATCTTTTTGTTGTGAAAAAAGGATTGGACGTAAACGATCACATTCTATTAGACGGATTACGATTGGTTAAAAACAACGAGAAAATCAAGTTTAATGTTGAAAATCCTAAAAAGGTATTATCAACTCTTGATGTTTACGCCGAGTAAAAACCCCTTAAAAACACAACAAAATGTTTAAAAAATTCATTCAAAGACCGGTCTTAGCGATTGTTATTTCGGTCATCATTGTATTTATGGGGTTGCTTGCTATCAAACAATTACCCATTTCGCAATTCCCAGAAATTGCACCAACAACAGTAAACATCTTTATCGCCTATCCGGGTTCGAGTTCAGATGTATTGGTAAAATCAACTTTAATTCCGCTGGAAACAGCTATTAACGGAGTACCGGGAATGCGTTACATAGCTTCCGATGCCACCAGTGCAGGAGAAGGAACCATTCGTGTTATTTTTGAACCAGGTACCGACCCCAACGTCGCCGTAATCAGGGTCAAGACCAGAGTGGATCAAGTGATGCCTTTATTGCCTGATTTGGTACAACGTGAAGGGGTTATCATTACACCTGTTCAGCCAAGTATGTTGATGTATGTTGATTTGTACAGCAAAAACGGCCATAATGTAGATGAAAAATTCCTTTACAATTATGCCTATACGAATATGCTTCGCGAAATTCAGCGTATCAACGGAATTGCCAGTGCTCAAATTCTGGGTAGTCGTAAATATGCGATGCGTATTTGGTTAAAACCAGACAGAATGCGTGCATATAATATTTCGGCAGAAGAAGTAATGAAAGCCATGCAGGAACAAAGTATTCTGGCAAGACCGGGACGTCTGGGGCAAAGTTCGGGAATAAAGTCACAATCGCTCGAATATGTATTGACTTATAGAGACCGTTTTAGCGAACCTCAGGAATACAAAGATGTCATTATCCGTGCCAATGCTAATGGTGAGGAAATAAAATTAGGCGATATTGCCAATGTAGAATTAGGAAGTGAATTCTATGATATCTACGACAATTTAGATGGTAAACCATCAGCTTCTATCGTTTTAAAGCAAACTTTAGGAACTAATGGTAGTGATGTAATCAGAGATGTAAAAGCCAAATTAAAAGATCTGGAAAAAGACCTACCTCCGGGAGTTGGTTACAAAATCAGTTATGACGTATCAAGTTTCTTAGATGCTTCAATCGAACAGGTAATCGATACGCTTAGAGATGCTTTTGTTCTGGTTTCGGTTGTAGTATTCTTATTCTTAGGCGACTGGCGTTCGACACTTATTCCGGTTATTGCCGTACCTGTTTCCTTGATTGGAGCATTCTTCGTTATGCAAATGTTTGGTTTGTCTATCAACCTGATTACCTTATTTGCATTGGTACTAGCCATTGGTATTGTGGTCGATGACGCCATTGTAGTCGTCGAGGCCGTCCACGTAAAAATGGAAGAAGAACATCTCACGCCATTTAAGGCTTCAAAAGCGGTATTAGGCGAAATCGGGGGAGCAATTATCGCGATTACATTGGTAATGGTTTCGGTATTTATTCCTATTTCGTTTATGACAGGACCAGTTGGGGTTTTCTACCGTCAATTCTCAATCACAATGGCGGGATCTATTATCATCTCGGCAGTTGTTGCGTTGACATTGACACCGGTACTTTGTGCTATGTTACTGAAACACAATCACGGTCATGCTAAGAAAAAATCACCTATCGATCGATTTATCGATTGGTTCAACAAAGGATTTGAAAAACTTACCGGACATTATGTGGGTATCTTAAAGCACATTGTGAACCGAAGAGTCATTACTTTCGGGATATTAATTGGATTCTGTTGTGCCACTTATTTTACTAATCAGGCACTTCCGGCTGGTTTTATTCCAAGTGAAGATCAGGGGATGATTTATGCTATTATTCAAACGCCTCCGGGAACGACATTAGAACGTACCAATGATGTTGCTAAAAAACTACAACAGATTTGTGAAAAAATTGACGGAGTTTCTTCAGTATCCTCTTTGGCGGGTTACGAAATCATGACTGAAGGTCGTGGATCGAATGCAGGAACTTGTTTGATTAACTTAAAACCCTGGGACGAAAGAAACCATTCCGTACATGAAATCATGGAAGAACTGGAAAGTAAATCCAAAAATCTGGGTGCTGTTATCGAATATTTTGAACCACCAGCAGTTCCTGGATTTGGTTCTTCGGGAGGATTTTCTTTGCGTTTATTAGACAAAACCAATGGAACAGATTATCAGGAATTTCAAAGAGTAAACAACGATTTCATGGCTGAATTAGAAAAACGAAAAGAACTAACAGGAATCTTTACCTTTTATTCTGCCAATTATCCGCAGTTAAAACTGAATATTGATAACAAAGCAGCGATGCAAAAAGGAGTTTCTATTGGTAAAGCCATGGATAATTTGAATATCCTTATCGGAAGTACTTACGAACAAGGATTTATCAAGTTCGGTCAGTTCTTTAAAGTGTATACTCAGGCAGCTCCTGAATACCGAAAAATCCCTTCTGATTTGGAGAAACTTTTCGTAAAAAACGAAGCAGGCGAAATGGTTCCGTATTCTGCTTTTATGAAAGTAGAAAAACAATTAGGACCTAATGAAATTACACGATACAACTTGTACAATTCAGCTTCTATTCGTGGATTACCAGCTAAAGGATATACCAGTGCCGATGCCATTAATGCGATTAAAGAAGTAGCACAATACAAACTTCCAAGAGGATATGATATTGCCTGGGAAGGATTGTCTTATGACGAGGCTAACAGAGGAAACGATGCTTTGTATGTATTTGGTATCGTATTGATATTCGTTTATCTGGTTTTGGCAGCACAATATGAAAGCTTTGTAATGCCATTGGCTGTACTGCTATCGTTACCTGTTGGATTCTTTGGTTCATTCGCATTATTACAATTAATGGGATTATCGAATGACGTTTATGCCCAAATTGGAGTAATCATGCTTATTGGATTACTCGGTAAAAATGCCGTATTAATTGTCGAAGTCGCCGTCCAGAAGCGGGCACAAGGCATGAGTATTGTTGATGCCGCCATGGAAGGAGCTAAACTGCGTTTCAGACCTATCCTGATGACCTCATTTGCCTTTATCGCCGGATTGATTCCGTTAGTTATTGCAACTGGTGCCGGAGCCATTGGAAATCGCACTATTGGAGGTTCTGCTATGGGAGGAATGATTATCGGAACAGTATTCGGAGTTTTCATCATTCCTGGATTGTATTACACTTTTGCCAAAATGAGCGATGGTCGTAGTTTGATTCAAGACGAACATACCGAACCGGCTTCAGAAGAATTCATGAGAGCCAGTGAAGGAGAAAGCAGCCTGAAACTGAAACTCAAAGCAATGAAGAAACAATTGAAAGAATTAATGAACAGAGACAACAATGAATAAAGCAATTTTCAAATATAAAAACCTAAGGTCAGGATTAACACTGACCTTAGCTAGCTTAGTTTTTCACAGCTGTGTGCCTACAAAAACAGTTCGTGAGGAAAAAAAGGATTTGCCGGAAAATTTCCAGAATGTGGCTACTCGTGACACGACAAATTCAGCTCAAATAAAGTGGAAAGATTTTTTTGATGATGCTAACTTAGCAGCGCTTATTGACACCGCTTTAATAAACAATCAGGAGCTGAATATTCTATTACAGCAGGTAGACATGGCTAAGAATGAAATTCAGGCACGAAAAGGAGAATACCTTCCGTTTGTAGGTATTCAGGCTGCTGCCGAAGTGGAAAAAGTCGGACGTTATACCAGCCAGGGAGCTAATGATGCTAATACTGAAATTAAGCCTGGTAAAGAATTCCCGGAACCACTTCAAAATTATAAAATAGGTGCCTTTGCCAGTTGGGAATTAGACGTTTGGAAAAAACTTCGTAATGCTAAAAAAGCGGCGGTTATGGAATATCTTTCTTCGGTTGAAGGAAAGAATTTTATGACAACGAATCTAATTGCCGAAATAGCCGATTCTTATTACGAATTACAGGCATTGGATAATAAATTGGAGATTCTTACCCAAAACTTAGAATTGCAAAACAACGGTTTGAGAACCATTCGACTTCAGATGCAGGCAGCCAAAGCTACAGCATTGGGAGTACAAAGATTAGAAGCCGAAGTGTATAAAAACACTGGCGAATTGTACTCAGTAAAACAGGAAATTGTTGAAACACAAAACAAGCTCAACTTTCTAATTGGTCGTTCACCACAGCCAATAGTTCGTGATTCGGAACATTTTATAGATCAAAAAATAGATACTATTTATGCCGGTATTCCTTCACAGCTCTTAACTAATCGTCCTGATATTAGACAGGCGGAATATGAATTGCAGGCAGCCAAACTGGATACACAGGTTGCTAAAGCTAATTTCTATCCGTCGTTTACGTTAAGAGCTGGTGTAGGATTAGAATCCTTCAAGACAAAATATCTGACTACAATGCCAGAATCTTTGTTGTACGGTTTAGCCGGCGATATGGTAGCTCCGTTAATCAACAGAAACGCAATTAAAGCTGCTTATTATAATGCTAACGACAAACAACTGCAAGCTATTTTTGATTACGAAAAAACGGTTTTAAGTGCTCACATCGAAGTTTTAAATGGTTTGTCTAAAATTGAGAACCTAAGTAAAAGCTATGCTCAAAAAGAACAACAGGTAGCTGCTTTGACTAATTCTATCGAAATCACCAATAAACTTTTCAGCGCAGCAAGAGTCGATTATATGGAAGTTTTATTAACGCAGCGTGATGCTTTAGAATCTAAAATCCAATTAGTAGAAACTAAAAAAGAGCAACTCACCGCCAGAGTTAATATCTATAAATCCTTAGGAGGTGGATGGAATTAATGCCATTTTAAAGTTTTCATAGTCTTTAAAACAGTTCCTAAAAAATGCAAAGCCACTCATTTTAGAGTGGCTTTGTTATTTTGTAAAGGAATTTCAACGCTAACCTAGTATCTTATAACTTTTATCTACTGTTTTTGATAGGTCTAAATGTCCAATACTTTCTCCAAATATTTCGGATAATTTTCCAAACACCCTACAATATCGCCATCTTTGAAAATGTCAAAGCAATTATAGTCAGCCACGATTTCTACACCGCAAAAACGATAATTACTGGTAATTTGAATGAGCACATCAGCCGTACTTTTACCTTCAAAAAGTATTTGATTGGGGTCATCGAAACTTTCTTTTGGTGCGTTCCAAGTGGAAGAAACCATAAACTTTTTGCCCTGCATTTTCCCGCCAGTTCCGTATTGTCGGGTTGCATCTTCACGAGTTCTGCCATCGCCTGAAAGAAATTTGGCACTATGAAGTCCGCTGTTGAAAACTTCGTCCACATATTTTTTGTAAATCCACGGTGCACCAAACCAATTAATGGGTGTTTGCAAAATGATAAAATCTGCTTCCAAATGTTTTTCTACTTCTTCGTCTGCATTGTAACCGTCTTCTACTTTGGTTTCTAAAACCTCAAAACCTTTTTCGATAAAAAATGCTTTTGCTTTTTGATGGAAAGCGTCATTCAATACACCTTCAGACCAATTTGGATAGTTTAAATGGGTATTGATTAAGAGTACCTTTTTATTTGATTTCATTGTAATTGCTATTGAATATTTTTATTTAATGTTAAACACTTTTTGCAAATAGGCAGGATAATTTTCTAAATCTTCTTTGATGTGTTTGTTGTGATACACATCGTAACAATAATGTCCGGGAACGACTTCAAAGCCCGTGAATAAATAGTTTGCAGCTATATTAAACAAAGCATCATCGGCGGTCTTACCTTTCCAAAGTGGATTTTCAGGATTGTTGAAGCTTTCTTTTGGTGCGTTCCAAGTGGCAGAAATCATAAATTTTTTGCCTTGCATTTTTCCGCCCATTCCGTATTGTTTTGAGCCTTCCGCTTCCGAACGTCCATCACCCGAAAGAAATTTGTTGCTTTTCAATGCACTGTTAAAAACTTCATCTACATATTTTTTGTAAATCCAAGGTGCATTTTCCCAATTTACTGGTGTTTGAAGAATGACAATATCTACCTGAAGATGTTTTTCAACTTCTTCATCAGCATTATAACCGTCTTCCACTTTTGTTTCTAAAACTTTGTAATGTTTTGAGATGAAAAATTCCTTTGCCACATTGTAAAATGAAGCATTTAATTTTCCTTCTGACCAACCAGGATAGGTTAAATGCGTATTGATTAGTAGAACTGTTTTTTGCTTAGAATTTTTAATTTGTCCAAATAAACTGCTTTCTAATGACAGTAATATTAGCACAGTTATAAAAGTTATTTTTGCTTTCATTGTTTTATTTTAAAATGATAAGACAAAATTAAAACCTTCAAGTGCAATCAATGGAAACAGAATACTACAAAAAAAGAAACAAATTACTGATTGCGAAAAAACGCCTTGAAAAAGCGTTCTATATCATTAATTAAATTGTTGTCGATATTCTTTCGGGCTTAAACCTACTTGCTTTTTAAAGAACTTTGAAAAGTAGTTTGGATATTCAAATCCTAGTTCGTAAGCAACTTCTGTTGTATTTAGTTTTTGATTTTCAACTAACAATTCTTTCGCCCTTTTAATCACATAATCATGTATATTTTCCAAAGCTGATTTCTGGGTAAAATGTTTTACAATGTCGCCTAAATAATTTGCCGTCAAGCCCAATTTATCTGCGAAATATTGAACATTTGGAAGTTGGGAAACCGGTTGATTATAATAGTCAATCAAGCTTTGTTGAAAATCTGTAACGATATGATTGTATTGTTTCGGATCGGTAGAAAACTGTCTTTTATAAAAAGCTTCGACCAAAGAAATCACTACGTTTACATACGATAACAACACGTTGAAATTTCGTTTTTCACTTTCGTAATACTTCATCATCAACTTAAAAACCGCAGAAATTTCTTCAACTTCTTCGTCTGTCAAATACAAAGCTTCGTGTTGTCCGTAATCCAAATAAGTTTTGAATAAATATCTGTTTTCTTCAATGAATTTTTTTGAAAGTTGCAGATACATTCCTTTATAAGTCGGTTCTACATCCCAACCAGCAGGAACAACCAAATTCGGACTATTGAAAAATATAGCAGTAATTGGTTTTCTTGTTTGTGTTGTTTTATTTACAAGATTTATTTTGATAGAAATTCTGTAAAAGTCAACCGAAATAGGTTCAGATTTTGACAACATATTTGGCGGATCGTAAAAACCAACGTCAATGTCATTGTCCAAAGGTTCGTTTAAACCAAGATATTCGTTATAAAATTTAAAATCTGTAAAATTTTTCATTTAGTACTGTGTTACTTAACGTGATATTTTGTTAACTAAAAGCTTGCTAATAACTAAAATACTAATTGCTTTCTTTACATCCCTCTGGCTTTCATCTCTAAAATCACATCTGAAGCATTAAGGAAAGTAGGCGCTTGTTCGGTAATACTACCCGCTCTTTTCTTGTTGAGTTTAAAAACCACATCGTTTTCGGTAGTAAACAACAACGCACTTAAAAACGGTTTATTCATATAAGAGGCTAAAATTGGGTAAGTATCATCCAAACTATGAAAACTCTCTACTTCTTCGGTTTTATATCTTGCGATTACAGACATTTTTATCACATTATTTTCATCTAAAACAGGGCGAACGTAGATATTCTTTATTTCGGTATCGCCAATTGTTTTTGCCAGCGTTAATTTGGCAAAAGTTTTATCCTCGATACTTTGTTTCACTCTTTCCCAAAACAGGGCAAATATAGGCTCGTATGACATTTTATTATTTTAACTATTTATTCTAAAAATTCGCAAATCACAGGTAAATGGTCACTTATTTCCAACCATTTTTCAATATTTCCAATTTCTACATTCTTCAAATTTGATGAGAAACATTTACTTCCAAAAACATAATCAATATGATAAGGTTTCTCTAAATTTCTATGGAGAAAAAAAGTTGGCAAACTTTCTTTTCCTTGTTCTTCATTATAGAATTTATGATAAAAACTTTCAATTCCAATATTATCCAATTCTTTAATAACATCTGAATGATTCCACCACCTATCCCATTTATCCCAACTTTTATTACTGTTTAAATCGCCAACTATCAAACTTTTACCCAAATACTTCTTATTTACTTGTAAGTACTTCCAAAATTGACCAATATATCCGAATGTCGGTGAATTGTTACTATGAGCCCAAACAGCTAACAATTCAAATTCATTATTTACAGAACAAGGTAAAAAGTATTTTACCTTATGATCTTGAAAATTATCTGACCAATCTAACTTTTGTAATTCAATATTTGAAGTTGCAAAAATACCTACTCCTTTATTTTTATTATCTCCAATCCATAAATGATTATTAGCCCAATTAAAATATTCAGTATGTTTTAATTCAAATGGATTTTCACATTCTTGAATGATATAAATATCAGCATTTAAACTTTTTAAATATTCAAACTTTTTTCTTAAAGCACCATTACAATTCCATGTTACAATTTTCAAATTGACAACCTTTTAAATATAATTCTGTTAATAAATTATTTCTCGTTCTAATTATTAGACTGAAAACTACCTTCTGAATACTGCTTTCTGAAATTATTCTCCCGTAAAAACGGCTTTTCTTTTTTCTAAAAAGGCTTTAGTTCCTTCTTTAAAATCATCTGTTCCAAAACATTTTCCAAAAGATTTTATTTCGGTTTCAAAACCATTTACGTCTTCTTTGAAATTAGCATTGACTGATTTAATAGCCATACCAATTGCCGATGGCGAATTTTTAATCATTTTTTGAGCTAAAGCATTACTGAAAGATACTAACTCATCGGCTGGAACAACATGATTCACTAAACCTGTTCGATAAGCTTCATCGGCTGTAATCATTTCAGCAGAAAGAATCATTTCTAAAGCACGTCCTTTACCTATTAATTGTGGTAAACGCTGCGTTCCTCCATAACCGGGAATTAATCCCAAAGAAACTTCAGGCAATCCCATTTTAGCATTATCTGATGCTACACGAATATGACAAGCCATAGCCAGTTCTAATCCGCCACCAAGTGCAAATCCGTTAATAGCGGCTATGACAGGTATTCTTAAATTTTCGACAAAATTGAACAGGATTTCCTGTCCTTTGGCTGCTAATTGTATGCCCTCTTCTACCGAAAAATTAGCAAATTCAGCAATATCAGCGCCCGCTACAAATGCTTTTTGACCACTTCCGGTTACAATAATAACACGTGTATCGCTATCTGTTTCTAATTCTTTAAAAGCATGATGCAATTCCTGAATAGTAATTTTATTTAAAGCATTTAATTTTTCCGGACGATTAATAGTAATCGTTGCAATAGCATCCTCTTTAGCAATCAAAATATTTTTGTAGCTCATGGTATTGATTTAAGAGTTAATAATAGGAAGCGAAACCGTAAAACAGGTTCCCTTTCCGTATTCGGTTTCAAAACTGATAGTACCTTTATAATTTTCGATAATATTTTTAATAATACCTAATCCTAATCCCATTCCGCTGCTTTTAGTAGTAAATTTAGGTTCGAATATTCGATTAACATCTTCTGCTTTAATCCCTATTCCATTGTCCTTGACCAGAATTAAAACATTATTTCCGTCTCTTTTTACCGAAACTGAAATGTTTTTATTTTCCTGGTTTTCAGGAATCGACTGAATGGCATTTTTAACTAAGTTAGTAATAATTCTAATTAATTGGGTACGATCTATTATCGAAATTATCTCTGGAGCATCACTTTCGAAAACAACATTATTTTCATTAAAAATATCCAAAGCTAATTCGACTACATCTACCACATTCAGCGTTTCATTTTGCTGTGCCGGCATCGAAGCAAAATTGGAAAAAGCCGAAGCCACAGCCGTCATCGTATCAATTTGCTGAATCAGGGTTTCTGAGTAATCCCTCATCTTCTGCATGATATTTTCATCTTCAGGATTAAATCTTCGCTGAAAACTCTGTACAGTCAATCGCATTGGCGTTAGCGGATTTTTAATCTCATGTGCCACCTGTTTTGCCATTTCGCGCCAGGCTTCTTCCCTCTGGCTTTGGGCTAATTTAATAGCACTTTTTTCGAGTTCATCCACCATTTGGTTGTAACCATTAATCAGCAAATTAATTTCTTTACTGCTGGCGGTAAGTAAGATTTTTTCGTTTTTTTGATTCAGACGCGTCTCGTTTAATTTATCTGAAATGGTTTTTAAAGATTTGGTAATATAAGCCGAAAGAAAGTAAGCCAAAGCAAAAGCCACAATCAACATAAAAGAATATACCTGTCCTAATCGAATAAGGAAACTATTTAATTCTTTTTGATAAAAACCATCATCCTCTTGATAAGGCAAATTTAAAACCCCTAGCGGCTTAAATTTATCGTCTTTGATTTGGGTAAAAGAAGAACGGTTTTTTATTCCGTTTATAGTTTTTATATCCACAAAACGCTTTTCAATTGAAGAGCGCACCAGTTTCAGTATGTATTTAGGAATTGGAGGCGAAACCTTATCTACCGAAAATGATTCTTTAGACGATTTTAGCAACTTCCCCTCAAGGTTATAAATATTGATTTCACTATTATGAATATGCGCAATTTCATGGATTTTATCCTTAAAAATTAACTCTAAATTTTCGGTAGTAAGCGGATAAGTTGTTGTAGAAAGCACATAATTAATATGTTCACGAACGGCATTTTCCTTGCGTTCCAAACGCTCTTTATGGTATTCCATTGCCTCGTTTTTAAACTGAATAATCGAAATCGAAGCTAACAAAATCGAAGCTACAATAATCACTACGATCATCGAAAGAAAAATTCGAACCCGCAATGAAAGCATCGATAATTTGAAGATTTTAAGCATTCTTTAAAGTTGTGTGTTATGAGTTGTGTGTTATGTGTCATAAACTTACAACGCATAACCCATAACTCATAACTATTTTCTCTCTCTTATTCGTTTATAAAATTTAAAACCCAGCATAATTAAAACCGAAAATAAAATAATTCCGATTACACCGTAAATCCAATTTACGGCATTTTTCAAAATTACTAAGAAAACCACAGCAAAAAGTATAATTGTTGCACCTTCATTCCACAAACGCATGAAATTAGTAGTGTATTTTACCTCATCATTTTGCAATTGTTTAAATATCTGATGGCATTTTAAATGATACAAATAGAGCGCAAAAACAAAGCCAAGTTTTACATGCATCCACGACATTTGCAGCCAGGCATTTCCTGTAGGAGTAAAAAACAACATCCAAAAAGCAAAAATACTCGCTAAAACTGCTGATGGCCAGGTAATAATGTACCACAACCTGTAACTCATGATTTTGAATTGTTTTTGCAAAATTTCTTTTTCTGGCGAAGGTTTATCGGCAGCTTCAATTTGGTACACAAACAGACGAACAATATAAAACAAGCCCGCAAACCAGGTGATTACAAAGATAAGATGTAAGGATTTTAAGTAATTATAATATTCCATAAATTATTTAATCAATTAAAATTGGTTTAGAATTTTTAGGAATTTGCAAATCATAATTAAAATTAGGAAAAATCTTTTTTAACATTTCTGGAGTAAATTTATGAGTTTCTAGAAAATACCATTTTCTCCCATTATCTTGACTAATTGCTAACAGCGAATATGTTGCCTGCATTTTTCCTTTATTTGTATTTATTGTCAATGTTTCTGGGACAATACAATGCAATTCTTTACCAGCAACATATACTTTTTGAGGTTTTCCAAAAGTAATTTTATCTATAAAAAAACTTTTATCCATTTTTTCAAATGATGATTTTACTGCTTTTAACAGAGCTGGTTTTCCACCTGCCATTTCTACTATTTTTGGATAAGTATAATCAACAATTGTCGAATAATTTTTTTGGAGCATAGCATCCGCCATTTTCTCGCACTCCAATTTAATTTTTTCTACAAATTGATTTTGAGAAAAGGCATAATTACATATCATCAACAAAACCAATATAAAAATATTCCTCATATGTAAATCCTTAATTATTTCGCCCAATCATTAATCCAATTTCCAACTGTTTCGCACCATTCGTCATCATCATTTAAACACGGAATAGCTAAGAAATCTTCGCCTCCGTTAGCTTCAAAATCTTCTTTGGCACGCATGGCAATTTCTTCCAGAGTTTCTAAACAGTCAGAAACGAAAGCCGGTGTTACTACTGCTAACTTCTTGATACCTTTTGCCGGCATATTGTCAATTTCAACATCAGTATACGGTTCAAGCCATTTATCGCCAGCTAATCTTGATTGAAAAGTCAAACTGTATTTATCTTTTGGAATGCCTAGTTTTTCAATTACTAATTTTGTAGTTTCATAACATTGGTGACGGTAGCAAAAATCGTGTGCTGGCGAAGGTGTATTACAACATGAACCATCTATTTTACAATGGGATTTAGTCACGTCGGTTTTACGAATGTGACGCTCCGGAATTCCGTGATAAGAAAACAACAAATGATCGTATTCAAAACCTTCCAAATGTTTTTTCATCGAATCAGCTAAATTCTGAATATAATCAGGTTTGTTATAAAACGCAGGAACATCAGTAAACTTCATATTCGGGAATTTCTTTTTACGAATTTCCTCTGCTTTTACTAAAATTGTCAACGTTGAAGCCATTGCATATTGCGGATACAACGGAAAAAGTAATACATCAGTAACGCCTTTGTCGTGCAATTCCTGTAATCCTTTTTCGATAGTCATTGAACCATAACGCATGGCTAATGCAACCGGAACATCTACTAATTTTTCAACTTTTTTATGCATTCTCTCAGAAAGAACGATTAGTGGCGAACCTTCATCCCACCAAATTTTTGCGTAAGCATGAGCTGATTCTTCCGGACGTTTTCTTAAAATAATTCCGCGAACTAATAATGCACGTAATAAAAATGGAACATCGATAACGTATTTGTCCATCAAAAATTCGTCTAAATACGGTTTTACGTCTTTGGGATTTGGACTGTCTGGAGATCCTAAATTTACTAATAATACGCCTTTCATTTGTAGCTTTTTGTTGTGTGTGTTTAATTTTCGCCAAAAGTAGTACAAGTCACTTTATAGAAATATGATAAATGTTATTTTTTACTTATATTTTAATCTATAAAAACAATATTGTTTTATGCACTTGTATTTATTGACATTAAATATTTTTTTGGAGTGGTTCCAAATTTCTTCTTGAAAGCAGCAATAAAATGACTTCCAGTACTATAACCTATTTTCAATCCTACTTCGTTTACATTATAAGATCCACTGTCGAGTAATTTTCGTGCATAATCCATTTTGTAATCAAATAAGAACCCATAAACCGTGTCGCCATAAATTTGTTTGAAACCCATTTTCAATTTTTTCAAATTCAAACCAACCTGATCTGCTAATTCCTGTAATCCTGGTGGTTCAGCCATATTAGCAATAATAACTTCTTTAGCTTTCTTGATTTTCAATACGTTTTCTTCATCTACAAGAAACGGACATTGCTCTGCATTTGGATCTTCATTTCGATTAAAAAAAAGACTTAACAATTCATATCCTTTTCCTTTGTAATACAGGTTTTTTATCGAAGGATTCAGGTTATAATGAAACATCTGGTTCAAAACAATCGCCATCGAGGGACTGATATCACTTTCGTTATAATACTTTTTATCTTGATTTTCTTTGCTCAAAAAAGGAATATGCTCGGCATCGCTGGTAAACAATCCATGAAATTTTCTAATAGAAACAAATATGGAAATCAACCAGGTTTTAGGTGCAATTTCTAAATTCAGCGGCAACTCTTTTTCGGTATTGTAAAACAATAATGCCTTTTCTTCATTGAGTTTTAAGCTGTAATTTCCCTGATTAAAAATATAGTTGGCACTTCCTTTTAGACCAAAATGAAATTGGATCAAACCCAACTGCACAGGACGCTGAAAAGTCAAAACCTCATCAGTATTATTTTGAAAACGAATTAAAATAAAATCATCGTCAATTTTTATTTCTTCCTCCATTTTTTTGATTTACTTTATTCAACTTAATAGTTTCTTTTGTTATTAAACGAAACTTTGGTCTTTCAAAATTAAATCTTTTTTGATGGTTTATTGTTACTTCCTTCTAATTTTATAAAATCTTTATTGTTTTAGAAAACTATTTCAAGACTCCATTGAGCTGAATGTTAATCTTATTGGACACTTTATTTTTAACCACGGCTGGAATAGAAATATCAAAATCACTTGCATTGACTGAAAAACTGGACTGTAAATGAATGCCTGAATTGGTCTGACTTATTTTGGCAGGAGCTTTAACAACAACGGTTTTTCCGTGAAGTTCTAGTTTCCCATTAATAATAAAATCCTTTGGCGTTGCAGTTAAATTATTGGTATCAAAATTTTCTATTTTCCCTTTAAACAAAGCCTTCGGATATTTATCGCTTTCTACATAATTTTCGTTGAAATGTTCTTCCATCAGCGCCACTTTAAACCGAAATCCTTTCATTAGAGCTAAACTCGCTATTTCGCCTGTTGCCGGATTCAAAACCAGTGTTACATTGTTATTCGTTGCCTTTACCTCTTCAAAAGAAGGTACCGAAGCTTCAAAAACAATCACTGCCGATTTACTTATCTTTTTTTCCTGAGCAATTGCCCAACTTGAAACCAATAAAATGGCTATTACCATGCATTTTTTCATTTTTTCTATTCTTTAATTATTTTTCTAACAATCCATCTTGTTGCCATTTTGCCACAATATCAATACTGGCCTGAGGTAATCTTGGTCCACCTTGCGGCATCAACAAACTATTACCATTGTTTAGTGAAATTCGATTCAATAATCCACGGTTTTGAATGGCATTTTTTACCTGATCATAAGTGACCAGCGGCATTGGAGCGCCATTTCTAGGGGTTGCTGCATGACAGGAAATACAATTATTATCAATAATCGATTTCACATTTTGCTGATATGTTATCACGTTTTCATTCGGCATGTCTTCCATCAGGGTATCCGGATTATCATTAGAACAAGACATTAAAAAGCCAGCAAAAATTAGCATTGGCAAAAGGTTTTTTGATTTCATAACAATTGGTTTTTAGGTTAAAATATTACATCTCTCTGATGATTCATTTACGTTGAAATTGAAACTCTAGTTTTATTATATCCTTTTTTTTAAAACAAAAACCAATTATTGGCTTTTACCGTAAATAAGATTACATCTCTAAAAACCAATCTCATGAACAAAAAACTAGGATACAGCATTTTAATTTTATTAGTAATTGTTTTCGCCATCTATCGCTATACTTATCAAGAGCATAGAAATATTAACAGCGAAAAAGTCTCCTACACAATTACTATTCCCGAACTAGAAAAAGAATTTGCGGCAAATGATAGTATGGCTTTCGCCAAATACCAGGATAAAACCATTGAACTAACGGCAAAAATTACTGCAGTAGATTTCGAAAACAAAGCCATTATTCTGGAAAACAAAGTCTTTGCTACGTTCAATGACAGCTTACCGAAAGGCATTATTTCAGGCAAAACTGCAACAATCAAAGGACGATTTCTAGGCTATGACGAATTACTCGAAGAATTCAAAATAGACCAAAGTTCCATTATTCGCTAAAAAACCATTTAACTAACAACCCAAAATTATATTTTATGAAAAAGCTCATTCTACTCTTATTATTATTTCCAATAATCTCATTTTCGCAAGAAGATTTATTAAAAGGAATCGATACTATTTCTGGAAAAGAAAAAGTATCTGCGGCATTTAAAGGCTTAAAAATTGTCAATCTGGAATCGACTAAACTAGCCGCAAAAGGCGATTTGTATTTTATTGTTGCGCATCGGTTTGGCGCTGTAAAAGATGGTTTTGAAGGTTTCTTTGGATTGGATAATGCCAATACCCAACTTAAATTTGTTTACGGATTGACCGATTGGTTGACCATTAGTGGTGCCAGAAGCGAATTGGCCTATGATTTTTCTACAAAATATACTTTGCTCAATCAAACAACTGATGGTTTTCCAGTAACTATTGCTGGTTTTAGCAGTTTAGCCATAAATAATACGCTAAAAGAAAGTCTCTACCCAAAATTGACTTTTGACAATCGACTGACTTATGTGCAACAAATATTAATTTCCAGAAAATATTCTGAAAAATTATCTCTGGAATTAGCACCAACCATTTTTCACGAAAATTTTGTTGACAATGTGCAACAAGATAATACCCAATACGCCATCGGAATTGGTGGTCGTTATAAATTGTCAAAACGCTGGTCACTTAATGTAGATTACGCTGCACATTTAAACAGAGCTTCTAACTCTATTTATAAAAATCCACTTTCTATAGGTTTTGATTTAGATACCGGCGGTCACGTTTTCCAAATGCATTTTACCAGCTCTCAAGGCATTCACGAAGCGGGTTACTTAGGGCAAACTACAGGAGACTGGACAAAAGGCGATGTGTTTTTTGGATTTAATTTGTTACGAGTTTTTTAAAGAATAAGCCTGTTTCTCTACTGTTTGCTATTAAGTATATTTAAACTAATTCTAAATTAATCTTTTTCTCATAAAATCTAAAACCGTACTAAAGAAACGTTCGTAAATAATTTTCAGAACCTAAAAAAATATGAAAATGAATACAACAATCAAAAAAGTATTAATCGCAGTAGCAGGAATTGCTTTTTTATTCTTTGCTATTTTGATTTTTCACATTATTACAGCCAAACCAGCTGTGTATGAAAGTCCGAATTTACAAGTAAGCCGAATTGATTTTAAATCGACTATCGATTCTGCTCAAGCCAAACAAATTTGTGCCGATTTAAGATCCATCAAAGGTTTGACCTCTGATTCAATTATTATAAAAAGAAACGTAGTTGTTTATTTCCACAATAACAAAATCACTAATTCTGAAAAAGTTTACAATGAATTAATGAGCAAAAGACCTTACGAAGCTGAACGTTTTATTCTACCAGCTAATATGGTCAACAAAGAAGTTTGTCCGGTGGATCAAAACAGTTTTGCGTACAAAGCATCAAAAACAATAAATCAATTTTTTAATTAATCTTTAAATCCAATTATTATGAGAAATTATTCTAAAATCACTCTGAGTGTATTGTTAATGGCATCGGCCGCATTTACTTCTTGCAGCAATGATGATGATGATCCAAAACCAGAACCAGTAAAAGAATCTATCTACGTTCGTTTAGGTGGAACAAAAATGGTTGCTGACCCAGATAATTCAGGACAAATGATTGAAGCAGGAAGACTATCTTTCCGTAAAGTAGTAAACTCTACCGTAGGTCTTATTGTTGCTGATGTTAAAGCAAATGCTTCTGGAAACCTTGGAGCACATTTTGCGCCGGTTTTAGCAGAAGTTGGAGCTGGAAATACCACTAAACTAGCAGTATTAGTAGACAATTTAACTGACTTCTTTTCATTCAACACTGGAGGAACTAATGCAGTAAATACCTATTCTGGTCTTAATATGGTAGCAGCTCATGATCCTGCAAAAAATCCTCGTATGGGAACAAAATCAAGTAATGCTGATTACACAAAATTTGTTGGTTATGTAGGTGCTGCAGCAGTTGCTAATAAAGTTGAAGCAAATACAGAATTATACGCAGATATCGTTGCTGTACTAGAATCATTAAGAACTCCTATTGTTCAGAAATAATTCTAAACAATGAAATAAAAACGCTATCTAAAGGAATTGATAGCGTTTTTATTTCAACAATCATAACGTCTTTTTACTGAAATAAACAGATTATCTAAACTTTAAAATGTGTGTTATACTAATTCAAAATTATGCTATAGCAACATTTTAATATATTATTTTCAGAACTCTAAGCGATATTTTTTCGTCCATAAAAAACAAATCAAACGACATTGTTATTTAGAATAAATCTACATAAACAATTAAAAAACGCTTGATTTTGCTCTATTTTTAAATATATTCAGTTTTGTAATTAGTTTTTGAATCAAATAATCCCGCAGCGATACAAAAAGAACTTACAGCGTTGTTTTTATAAAATAGTTAATAATAATTTTGTTGAACTTTTTAAGGAAAGTATAATATGGAAAATTTTAATATGTCCAGAAACACCACTTTTTACGCTTTAGGTTTAAGTTACAAAAAAGCAGATGCAACAATTAGAGGTAAATTTAGCTTAGATGCAAAGGCACAATCTATTTTATTAGTACAAGCTGAAGCTGAAGGAATCGAGTCATTAATCGTTACTTCAACCTGTAATAGAACTGAAATCTATGGTTTTGCTAATCATCCTTACGAATTAATCAAATTACTTTGTGAAAACAGTAAAGGTTCTGTTCAGGAATTTCAGGAAGTAGCTTATATTTATAAAAATCAGGAAGCCGTTAATCACATGTTTCGAGTAGGAACAGGATTAGACAGCCAGATTTTAGGTGATTTTGAAATCATTAGCCAGATAAAAAATGCTTTCAACCAAAGTAAATCCTATGGTTTAGTAAATACTTTTATGGAGCGTTTGGTAAACTCGGTAATTCAGGCAAGTAAAAAAATCAAAACAGATACTGAAATTTCCTCTGGTGCAACCTCAGTTTCATTTGCATCGGTTCAATATATTATTAAAAACGTAGAGGATATTGCCAATAAAAATATTCTGCTTTTTGGAACAGGAAAAATTGGCAGAAACACTTGCGAAAATTTAGTAAAACACACTAAACACGAACAAATCACTTTAATCAACAGAACCAAAGACAAGGCTGAGAAATTAGCCGAAAAACTAAATTTGGTTGTTAAGGATTATGCTGATTTACAATTAGAATTACAAAAAGCCGATGTAGTTGTAGTGGCTACAGGAGCTCAAAACCCTACGATTGACAAGGCAATTTTGAATCTAAAAAAACCATTGTTGATTTTAGATTTATCAATCCCTAAAAATGTGAATGAAAACGTAACCGAAATAGAAGGCGTTACATTAATTCATATGGATCATCTATCGCAAATGACAGATGAAACTCTGGAAAACAGAAAAAGACACATTCCTGCTGCCGAAGCCATTATTGAAGAAATCAAAGAAGAATTTAGTCTTTGGACAAAAGGTCGAAAATTTGCTCCAACAATTAATGCTTTGAAAGCCAAACTAAACGATATTAAAAATTCAGAATTGGATTTTCAAAGTAAAAAAATAGCTAATTTTAACGAAGAACAAGCTGAAATAATCAGTAACAGAATCATTCAAAAAATTACGACTCATTTTGCCAATCATCTTAAAGATGAAAATACCATGGTAGATGAAAGTATCGAATGGATTGAAAAAGTCTTTAAAATTGAAGCATTGGTAAGTAAATAAACCTTAACGAAACTTCATTTCTTAATGGTTTAACATAAAAATCAAATGGTTAAGACCGTTTGTAAAAACAAAAATGGCAGAAAAAACAATACGTATAGGTACAAGAGATAGCGAACTCGCATTATGGCAGGCACATACTGTTCAAAAAAAATTAAACGACTTAGGTTATAAAACCGAAATTGTAGCCGTAAAATCCCAAGGCGACATCATTCTTGACAAACCCCTCTACGAATTAGGAATCACTGGAATCTTTACTAAAACATTAGATATCGCCATGATCAATGGTGATGTAGATATCGCTGTACATTCTATGAAAGATGTGCCTACTGCCCTGCCTATCGGGATTGTTCAGGCGGCCGTTTTAGAAAGAGCCAATACCTTGGATATTTTAGTTCATAAAGGCAATCTTGATTTTTTGGAAGCCAATGGAACTATCGCTACAGGAAGTTTGCGTCGTCAGGCACAATGGCTGAACAAATACCCAAATCATAATGTAGTCGATTTGCGCGGAAACGTAAATACCAGAATGCAAAAATTGCAGGAAAGCGACTGGAACGGAGCTGTTTTTGCCGCAGCAGGACTGGAAAGAATCAACTTAAAACCATCTGATTATATTGACTTAGACTGGATGATTCCCGCACCAGCTCAGGGTGCTATGTTAGTAGTTGCTATGGCAAATGACGAATATACTTTAGACGCTGTTTCGCAATTAAATGATATCGAAACCGAAGTTTGTACTTACATTGAACGCCAGTTTTTAAGAACTTTAGAAGGCGGTTGTACCGCTCCTATTGGCGCTTTGGCAAAATACAATGAAGATGAAGACACTATTCATTTTGATGGCGTTTTATTTTCATTAGACGGAAAACAGAAAATCGAAATCAACAAAGTAGTCGATATTTCAGAATGGAAAAAATTAGGATTTCATTCTGCTAAAGAAATTCTGGATAATGGCGGAGCTGAATTGATGGCGAATATTAAAGCAACTTTGAAAAAATAATTCTGTTTCCAATTCCAAAACATGAAAATACTTTCTACCAAAATACTTTCTGAATATCATAAAAAACCGCTGATTGATGTTGGTTTTAAAGTAATCGAAAATGATTTTATCAGCACTAAAATCAAATCTTTCGAATTGAAAAATTTAAACGAAAGCCTGATTTTCACCAGTCAAAATGCTGTTGAAAGTATTTTACAACATCCTGAATTAGCAAAATTAAAACAGAAAAAAGTATATTGTGTAGGTATAAAAACCAAAAATCTATTGGAAGAAAATGGATTTGAAGTAATCGCTTATACTGATTATGCTTCTGATTTGGCAGAAATTATCACTTTGGTTTATAAATCAGAAAGCTATACTTTTTTTAGCGGAAGTAAACGTAGAGATACTTTGCCTGAGGCTTTAAAAGACGCTGATGTAAATTTTAACGAAGTTGAAGTTTATGAAACTACATTAACTCCTCATAAAAATAAAGAATCTGTTGATGCTGTGTTGTTTTTTAGTCCTTCAGCAATAGAAAGTTATTTGAAAGACAATAAATTAAAAAACGAAATTTGCTTTTGCATTGGCGAAACCACCGCATCAGCATTAGAAAATAAAACCAGAAATATCATTATTGCCAATCAGCCTACAATTGAAGATGTGATTGAAGCAGTAATAGAAGAATATAAATAATTAAAAATGCTACTAGCTGGAAGCTAATAGCCTATAGCACAAAAAAATGATAAAGAACGACCTATTTTTAAAAGCACTAAAAGGAGAAACAGTACAACGTCCACCAGTTTGGATGATGCGTCAGGCAGGAAGATATTTACCTGAATTTAGAGCTTTGCGCGACAAATACGACTTTTTCACTCGTTGTGAAACTCCTGAATTAGCTGCCGAAATTACCGTTCAGCCTATTCGCAGAATTGCTCCCGATGCTGCTATTTTGTTTTCAGATATTTTGGTTGTTCCTCGTGCAATGGGAATTCACGTAGAATTAAAAGACAATTTAGGTCCGATTATTCCAAATCCTATTCGTACAATGGAACAGGTAAATCAGGTTTACGTTCCGGATGTAAATGAAACTTTGGGTTATGTTTTTGATGCTATTAAATTGACCAAAGAAATGCTGAATGACGAAGTTCCTTTGATTGGTTTCGCAGGTTCGCCTTGGACAATTTTCTGCTATGCTGTGGAAGGAAAAGGTTCGAAAAGCTTTGATACCGCTAAAGGATTTTGTTTTTCTAACCCGGTAGCGGCTCATACTTTATTGCAAAAAATCACCGATACAACGATTTTATACTTAAAAGAAAAAGTGAAATCAGGAGTAAATGCGGTTCAAATATTTGATTCCTGGGGAGGAATGCTTTCTCCTGTGGATTATCAGGAATTCTCATGGAAATACATCAACCAGATTGTAGAAGCGTTGGCTGAAGTAACTCCGGTAATTGTTTTTGGAAAAGGATGTTGGTTTGCTTTAAACGATATGGGAAAAAGTAAGGCTTCTGCACTTGGAGTAGACTGGACTTGTTCTGCCAGAAATGCAAGATATTTATCAGGTGGAAATGTTACTTTACAAGGTAATTTTGACCCATCTCGTTTGCTTTCGCCAATTCCAACGATCAAAAAAATGGTTCACGAAATGATTGACGAATTCGGAAAAGACAAATACATCGTAAACCTGGGTCACGGAATTTTACCAAACATTCCAGTTGATCACGCCAAAGCGTTTATTGATGCAGTGAAAGAGTACGGAAATTAATTTGAGAAAAACTGAAAAATGCTAAATAAAGGCTTAAGAGACGAAGAAAGTATACGAATAGACAATGTTCTAAAAACGTTGCATTCTTTGGTTTTTGTGCCTGAAAATGCATTTGATACGCATCAAATTGAAGAAGCTTTAAAAGGTTTCGGACTGAATATAGAAAGTTTGAATGCAATAGCACCAAATGACTTAATCGTACTTTTAGAAAGATTGCATCTGGACTGGAATCAAAAAGAGCAATTTGCTGATTTTTTAGTTGCTTTTTCGAAACAAAATACGTTCGATTTTAGAGAAAAAGCCATTGCCGTTTACAATTACATTCAATCAGAAAGCAAGACTTTTTCGTTTGGAATTTTTAATAAAATAGCTTCCGCAAAAGCCAATTTATAATGAAAGAACAATTTTACACCTACATACAAAAACTTCAGGACCAAATCGTAGCAGCACTAGAAGCAATTGATAGTCAGGCCAAATTTAAAGAAGACATTTGGAAACGCCCGGAAGGCGGCGGCGGAAGAACACGCGTAATAGAAAACGGAAAAATTTTTGAAAAAGGCGGTGTGAATATTTCTGCAGTGCACGGAAAATTGCCTGATTCAATGCAGAAATTATTCAATGTAGGGGAAGCCGATTTTTTTGCCTGCGGACTAAGTTTAGTCATTCATCCAAAAAGCCCAATGGTACCAACCGTTCACGCCAACTGGCGCTATTTTGAAATGTATGATGATAATAGAAATGTAATTCAGCAGTGGTTTGGCGGAGGACAGGATTTAACACCTTACTATTTGTTTGAAGAAGATGCAACTCATTTTCATCAAACCTGTAAAAATTCTTGCGACAAACACAATCCGGAGTTTTATCCAAAATACAAAAAGCAATGTGATGCCTATTTTTGGAATGCACATCGCAATGAAGCCCGCGGAATAGGCGGATTATTCTTTGATTATTGCAAAGCAACTCCTGAAATGTCAATGGAAAATTGGTACAGTTTTGTTACCGAAGTCGGTAATAGTTTCATTCAGGCTTATCTTCCAATAGTTGAAAAAAGAAAAGAACTACCTTATACTCCTGAACAAAAAAACTGGCAGGAAATTCGTCGTGGTCGTTATGTCGAATTCAATTTGGTTCATGACAAAGGCACTTTATTTGGTTTAAAAACCAATGGTCGAATTGAATCTATTTTGATGTCTTTGCCACCACATGTTCAGTGGGTTTATGACCATCATCCGGAAGCAGGAAGCGAAGAAGAAAAGTTAATAAAAGTGTTAGAGAATCCAAAAAATTGGATTGCAGATTGATGATTAACGATTTTTGATTTCAGATTTTCTGTCATCAATTATTCGTTTTAGATCATAAATCAATAATCACTAATCTAAAATCATAAATCAAATGTTCCCATTACAAAGAGGTAGAAGATTAAGAACCAACGAATCCATTCGTTCTTTAGTGCGTGAAACCAGTTTAAGTCCATCGGATTTTATGTTTCCAATGTTTATTGCCGAAGGCGAAAACGTAAAAGTTGAGATTCCATCAATGCCGGGAATCTTTCGTCGTTCGATAGATTTAACCGTTGAAGAAGTTAAGGAATTATTTGAACTCGGAATTCGTGCGGTAAACATCTACGTTAAAGTAAGCGAAAATTTAAAAGACAATACCGGAAAAGAAGCCTGGAATCCTAACGGATTGATGCAAAATACCATTCGTGCCATTAAAGCTGCTTGTCCTGAAATGATAGTAATGCCCGATGTGGCTTTAGACCCATATTCCATTTACGGTCACGACGGAATTATTACTAATGGCGATGTTGAAAATGATTCGACTAATGATGCCTTAGTAAAAATGGCAGTTTCTCATGCCGAAGCCGGTGCCGATTTTGTAGCACCTTCAGACATGATGGACGGCAGAGTTTTAAGATTGCGTCAAGGACTTGATGCAGCAGGTTTTCATAATGTGGGCATTATGAGTTATTCGGCTAAATATGCCTCGGCGTTTTACGGGCCTTTTAGAGATGCTCTTGACAGCGCTCCAAGAGAATCTGACGTTGTAGTACCAAAAGACAAAAAAACGTACCAAATGGACTATGCAAATCGCATTGAAGCTATCAAAGAAGCGCTATGGGATGTTGAAGAAGGTGCCGATATGGTAATGGTGAAACCCGGAATCGCTTATTTAGATATTGTTCGCGAAGTTAAAAATGCAGTAAATGTTCCGGTAACGGTGTATCATGTTTCGGGCGAATACGCAATGATTAAGGCTGCCGCCGAAAGAGGCTGGCTTGATAATGACCAAATCATGATGGAACAATTAATGTGTATTAAAAGAGCCGGAGCAAGTTTAATTTCGACTTATTTTGCTAAAGAAGCTGCAATACTTTTAAATAAAAAATAAAATGAAAAAACTAGTCTTATTAGCTACAGTACTTTTGGCTTTTTCTTGTAAAAAAGAAAGTCAGGAATCTTTTGGGAACCAAACTCCTGTAGCTACCGAAGAAAAAGAATTAACTCCTGAAGAACTGGGAAAAGTAATCTTTGAAGGCAAAGGAAACTGTATTTCCTGCCATCAGATAGACAGCAAAACCATTGGCCCTAGCCTTGTGGAAATTGCTAAAATCTACAAAGAAAAAAATGGTAATATGGTTACTTTCTTAAAAGGAGAAAGCGATCCTATTGTTGATCCTGAGCAATTTGTTTTAATGCAGGCCAATTTAGCATTGACAAAAAACTTTACTGACAAAGAATTACAAGGTTTAGAAGCTTACATTAATTCAAATTTGAAGTAACCATAAATTAAAAAAGTAGAAAATCCATTCATAAATATTGAATGGATTTTCTGCTTTTAACAATCATCATTAAAGACTTTGCGAAAACTTTCTGTCCCTTGCGATTAAATTATTTTATCCCTCCAAATGCTCCAAAACAAGCATTTTTATGTAAAATTTCGGTGCTTGAAAAACCTACTTTTTTCATTAAATCCAATTGATAAGTCATTGATCGCGGCGTATCTTCTTTTTCGATATAATCAAATACTTTTTGCTGGTATGCTGAACCTCCGTTTTGAGTTAAATATTTAGCATACATTTTCCAAACCAATGCATTCACTTCTTCATGATCCTGAGTAATCAAATCAGAAATCAATAAACAACCGCCAGGCGTTAAACTATCATACAATTTCTGGAAGACCAATTCCCATTCGTAATCCTCACGCAAATGATGCAAAGCTGCTCCAGTCAAGATAATATCAAAATGGTTTTTAGGCAAATCAATATCACGCATATCGCCTTGAATACAATCTACTTTTCCTGAAGTAACCTCAGATACTCTTTGATAAGCTTTGCCCAACATTGGCAAACTCAAATCAATCAAAGTACAATTTAAATCAGGTATCTTAGAAAGCATTTTCAATGTATAATTTCCTGCTCCACAGCCCAAATCTAAAATAGTTTTAGCATCTGGTTTCAAGGCTCTTGCCGTACAGGTAATTAATTCTAATGAAATTGTAGCATCCATAGTGGCTACTTGTCCGGTTTCTAAATTCGAAAAACGTTCGACTTCGTTATCAAAGCGTTCTTTGATTTCATTTACAGTAGATTTATTCATGGTTTCTAATTTTTATATTACAAACCTAAAATTTTTATATATGACTTAAAAATACTTATTTTGTTATAAATTAATACCTAATAAGTATTTATGGAATTACGCCATTTAAAATATTTCCTCAAATTAGCCGAAGAACTGAGCTTTGTTCGCGCGGCTGATAAACTGTTTATTTCCCAGCCACCTTTAAGCCGGCAGATTAAGGAATTAGAAACCGAATTAGGCGCTGTACTTTTCGAAAGAAATAACAAACGCGTAATGCTCACCGAAGCCGGAAAATATTACCAAAAGGAAATTCAGGAATTAGTTCAAAACTTAGAACGCATCAACCGAACCACTAAAAAAATAAGTCAGAATCAAAGCGGCGAATTTCGAATCGCTTATGTGAGTTCCACATTTTCGGGTGATATTTCAAAACTCATTCAGTTTTTGTCGAATGAATATCCATTTGTCAATTTTCGATTATATGAAGTTCCAACGGTCAAACAAATCGCTGCTTTAGAAGAAGGAAAAATCGATTTTGGAATTATTCGCGCGCCATTACATTCGCCAAAAATTGATGCGCAATTGTGGTTCAAAGACAGTTTTTCGTTAGTTTTTAATCGAAATAATTACAGCATTGAATCCGAAGAGGAATTAGAAAAATTGAATGAGGCCACCTTTGTGTTTTTTAATAAAGAATATGCGCCTTACTTTTACGATGCTTTATTGCAAATTTGTGCTAAATATGGTTTTAATCCAAAGGTGGTTCATGAATCTAATAATATTTCGTCCATTATTCAGTTAGTCAAAAATGGATTGGGCATTTCGATTGTTCCAACAGCCATTAAAAAAAGTCATAATTATCCGGAACTGGAATTTGTAGAATTGAAAAAAAGTGTTCTTTTTACCGATATTTTATTGGCTACTCCAAAAGGAAATCCATCAGAAATTTCGAAATTAGCTATTGAATTTTTAACCAAACCAACTTTCGAAAATGAAAACTAACGAATTACCATTTGTCAACATTCAAACTCCTTTAGGCATCGCCAAAATTATTGGCGATGAAAACGGTATTTCGGTAATTTCAATTAGTGACGAAGGTAAAATTAATACTGAAATTCCAGCAGTTTTACAGGAGGCTGTTTCTCAACTTCAGGAATATTTCGAAGGAAAAAGAATCAATTTTGACTTTAAAATGAATCCTGCAGGAACTGAATTTCAGCAAAAAGTATGGACGGCTTTACTCGAAATTCCATTTGGAAAAACCTGCAGTTATATGGACTTGTCTAAAAAATTGGGCGATGTCAAAGCGATTCGTGCTGTGGCTTCGGCGAATGGAAAAAACCCACTTTGGATTGTGGTTCCTTGTCACAGAGTTATCGGAACTGATGGTTCCCTAACGGGCTATGCCGGTGGATTATGGCGTAAAAAATGGTTATTAGAACATGAAAACCCAAGTTCGCAACAAAGTTTATTTTAAAAGCAAAAGCGAATAAATAATTATGTAAATTCGTACTTAACCTTAAATTATCCCAAATATGAAATGGTTAAAAAGACTCTTAATTGGATTAATCGCTTTCACATTGATCTTATCAATTGTATTGTATGTTTTTAAAATTGACTATTTATTAAAAGCAGTTCGGGTAACCTATTTCAACGGACATACAACAGCATTTCTGGAAGATTACAAATACTTTGACAATAGAAAAATCAAAAAAAGTACAGTAGCACAGCCTTGGAATTTAGCTAAAAACTACAACCAGATAAAACCTACTGAAAAATTAAAAAAACTACATAAGCAGATTGGAACCGTAGCTTTCTTGATTATCAAAAATGACAGTATTTGGCATGAAAACTATTTTGACAATTATACTAAAGATTCTATATCCAATTCATTTTCGATGGCTAAAAGCATTGTTACCTCAGCATTAGGAAAAGCCATTATGGATGGAAAAATTAAAAATTTAGACCAGAAAGTTTCTGATTTTTTTCCTGAGTTTAAAAACGGTCTTTCGGCAGAAATGACCGTTGGTGATTTAGCCTCAATGGCTTCCGGATTAGATTGGGACGAATCTTATTACAGTCCGTTTTCGATTACAACCAAAGCTTATTTTGATGAGGATTTAAATACGCTCATTTTAGGATTAAAAGGAATTGAAGCACCCGGAAAAAAATACAAATACCTCAGCGGAAATACCCAACTTCTGGCTATGTGTATCCAAAAAGCAACCGGGAAAAGTCTGGCTGATTATGTTTCAGAGTCTTTTTGGAAACCAATGGGAGCCGAAAGTGATGCCCTTTGGCAAACTGACAAAGAAAACGGAATGGTAAAAGCCTATTGCTGTATTGCGAGTAATGCAAGGGATTTTGCTCGTTTTGGAAAACTTTATCTCAACCATGGTAAATGGAATGGAACTCAAATTTTAGACTCTGCTTTTGTAGCCAAATCAGTAACGCCTCGGTTTAAAAGTTCTCCTCAATATGGTTATGGCTGGTGGTTGAGCAATTACAAAAACAAAAAAGTGTTTTACATGAGAGGACATTTAGGACAATATACAATTGTAATTCCTCAGGATCAATTAATCATTGTAAGATTAGGACATAGGGATAAACCAAAAATTGATGGTTCTCCCTATCGAAAAGATTTCTACATCTATCTGGATGAAACTTATAAAATGCTGGAACAAAACAAACAATAAGTTATGATTGAAAAAATAAACCTCAACAATATTCTTTTTCTGGATATTGAAACTGTTCCTGAAACTGAAAATTACCATCAGCTTGATGACGAAATGCAGATTTTATACGAACAAAAAACTCAATACCAACGTAAGGATGATATAACGGCAGAAGAGTTTTATGATCGTGCGGGTATTTGGGCTGAATTTGGTAAGATTGTCTGTATTTCGGTAGGTTTTTTTGTCATTAAAGGCGATGTACGAAACTTTAGAGTGACTTCATTTTTTGGAGAAGAAACTAAAATTTTAAAAGACTTTAATAATCTTTTAAGCAATCATTTCAGTGGTCCGCAACATCTTTTATGCGGACATAATGCTAAAGAATTTGATATTCCGTTTCTGGCTCGCCGTATGATTATTAACGGAATTGCTATTCCAGATAAGCTGAATTTATTTGGCAAAAAACCATGGGAAATTCCGCATTTAGATACTTTGGAGTTATGGAAATTTGGCGATTACAAACATTTTACGTCATTGAAATTGATGTGTAAAGTCCTCGGAATTCCGTCACCAAAAGGCGATATCGACGGCAGCCAGGTTGGTCATGTTTTTTATGTAGAAAAAGACATCGACAGAATTGTAACTTACTGTGAAAAAGACACCATCGCCGTAGCACAGATTTTCCTTCGCTTACGAAGAGAAGATTTATTGATTGATGATGAGATTATTCATGTTTAAATTGCAATAACAATTTCAAAATTCAATAGCAATAAATTTAAAGCCAATTATTTCTTAGAATTTAAATTGATTTTTTGCTATTGCTATTGCCATTGTTATTGATTTGTTACTTTTACAAAAATTATAAATTATGGTATTAAGCAGATTTTGGTTGGTTATTTTCATTTCGTCAATTGCATTTGTGATTTTCAGTTTGTTTTCTGGCAGTAATTATACAATTGACCATGTTTTGAATGGAAAAAAAGACGATCCTATTTTAGTTTCTGAAAAGTATCTTGATGAAATTCCTGCTTTTATAAAAGACAGTATTCAAAAAGCACCTGAACAAACCATGATTGTTAATCGTGATACGCTGAATGCTGATACTACCTATGTTTATAAAAATAAAACCGTTAAAATTTTTAGCGGAGTTCAAAAATCGGATGGATTATTACCAACTTGTAAAAGTACCTTACTGGATTTGATTTTGCCTTTGATGGCTTATTTGGCTTTTTTCTGTGGTTTAATGGAATTGTTAATTATTTCCGGAGTTTCCGAAAAATTAGCTAAAGTTTTGAGTCCGGTTTTTGTAAAAGTGTTTCCGAGTATTCCTAAAAACCATCCTTCAATTTCTTATATGACGTTGAATTTTGCCGCTAATTTCCTTGGATTGGATTCGGCTGCAACTCCTTTCGGATTAAAAGCCATGGAAAGTTTACAGGAAATCAATCCTGAAAAAGATAAAGCCAGCGATGCTCAAATTATGTTTATGTGTTTGCATGCTTCGGGACTGACTTTAATTGCGACTTCCATCATTGGTTATCGAGCTGCTGCAAATGCTGCAAATCCCGCCGATGTGATGCTGCCTTGTATTATTACATCTTTTATTGGAACCATAGCTGCTTTTTTAATTGTGGGAGCAAAACAAAAAATCAACTTTAAAAGTGCTTCTTTACTTATTGGTTTAATGGTATTAATTGCTGCTATTGTTGGATTATTGATGTATGTAAACCATTTGGATTTAATAGGTAAAAACTATTTCACCACTAATCTTTCTGCCTTAATATTAATCGGAATTATCGCTGCTACTTTGATTTTTTCTTTTGCCAAAGAACAAAAATTTACCGAAGCCAATACCACAGTTTACGAGGCTTTTGTGGCTGGAGCCAATAACGGAGTAAAAACCGGAGTTACTATTTTTCCTTATGTTTTAGGGATGTTGGTCGCGATTTCTTTATTCAGAAACAGTGGATTATTTGAAATTATCAGCAACGGATTAGGATTTGTTTTCTCCAGTATGGGAGTAACAAAAGAAATTGTTGATGCGTTGCCAGTAGCATTATTAAGACCTTTTAGTTCAGCAGGATCACGAGGGTTTTTAATTGATTCAATGAATACTTTTGGTGCCGATTCAATGACCGGAAGATTAAGTTCCATTTTTCAATGTAGTGCCGAAAGTACTTTCTACGTTATTGCCGTTTACTTTGGTTCGGTTAATATCAAAAACACGCGTTATGCTTTAGGAACGATGCTTTTAGTAGATGTAATTTGTGTAATTACGGCTATCTTCGTGGCAAGCTGGTTTTTTTAAATAAAATGTACCGAGCCGATGGCTCTCATTTGGAGGGATATTATACGTTTAACTGGACTGAAGTCCAGCCTTACAACATTTGTTGTTCCTAAGGAACTTTAACAGCTAACACATTTCATAATGAAGGATTTTTATCCGTTGATTACAAATCGTATCAATCCAATGGCTTTGCATATATAATAGTTCCTTAGGAATGACAAATATTGTAACAACGGATTTTAATCCGTTGACAATGGAAATAACAAAAACCGAAGTTCCGTAGGAACGGAACATTTTTATTATTATCATACAAAACCAAATCATGGCAAATACCTATCATCAAGTATATATTCAGGTTGTTTTTGCAGTAAAATATCGCGAAGCGATTATTACTAATGAATGGAAGTCCACATTATTTGGTGTTATTGGCAATTTGATAAATGAAACCGGTTGTAAAACAATCATTGTAAACGGAGTCGAAGATCATGTTCATTGTTTTTTAGGTCTTAAACCTACCGTTTCTATATCGGAATTGATGAAAACTGTAAAAGCAAAATCATCAAAATTTATTAATGATAATCATTTAACCAAATCAAGATTTGAATGGCAGGAAGGTTACGGTGCCTTTTCGTATGGTCATTCTCAAATTAATGTTGTTTATAAATACATTGCTAATCAGGAAGAACATCATAGAAAGCAAACTTTCAAAGAAGAATATTTAGAGTTTTTGGATAAATTTCAAGTGTCATTTGATGAAAGATATATCTTCAAAGATTTGATATAAATTCGATTATATATGTCCCGAGCCTGCGGCTCTCATTTGAGTGGGTATTGTAGGTTGTCTAACTGGACTGAAGTCCAGCCTTACAGCATTTCTCGTTCCTACGGAACTTTAACATCTAACACATTTTGTAGAATCATCGGCTCGGAGCATTTTGTAGCAACGGATTCTAATCCGTTGGCTTATTAATATAACAATAATTCTAGGTTTTTTAATTTATTTTTCATTCTTTTGAAATCTTCATTTAAACAATTAAAAAATGTCAAAGTACACAAAATACATTGCAATAGGATTAATGATTCTATTTTTAGTTACTAGTTTGTTAGCTTAATAGCTTTCAAAATCTATTTAAAAAAACACTTTTTTTTCAGCTTATTATTCAGTAAATCAGAGCTTTTTTGATTACTGATTTATAACAAAAAAAGTGTTTTTTTGTATTATTAGCCTTCTTCAAAAGTCCGTGCTGCGGTAAATATTTTTTATATTTGCGAAAAAAAATAAAAAAACCAATGGACTTTATTTATCAGGATTCTTATCCTATTTTAAAAGATGATACTCAATACCGAAAAATCACTTCCGATTACGTAAAAGTAGAAAAATTAGGAGACAGAGAAATCCTAACTGTTGATCCAAAAGGCTTAGAATTACTTTCGCAGGAAGCTATGAAAGACGTTTCTTTTATGTTGAGAACTTCGCATTTAGAGAAACTAAAAGCTATTCTTGATGATCCTGAAGCAACCGACAACGACCGTTTTGTGGCTTATAATTTATTACAAAATGCTGTTGTAGCTATAGATGGTGAATTACCTTCTTGCCAGGACACCGGAACAGCGATTGTAATAGCCAAAAAAGGTGAAAACGTGTATACAGGTGTTGATGATGCCGAATGGCTTTCTAAAGGGATTTTTAACACCTACGTTGAAAGAAACTTACGTTATTCTCAAATTGTTCCTATCAGCATGTTTGAAGAAAAAAACTCAGGTTCTAATCTTCCGGCACAAATTGATATTTATGCTAAAAAAGGAGCTTCTTACGAGTTCTTGTTTTTAGCAAAAGGTGGAGGTTCTGCCAATAAAACGTACTTGTACCAACAAACGAAATCCTTGTTGAACGAAAAATCATTAGATGCTTTCATTCGTGCTAAAATCATGGATCTAGGAACTTCGGCTTGTCCGCCTTATCATTTGGCTTTAGTGATTGGAGGAACTTCTGCCGAAGCCACTTTGGCTACGGTTAAAAAAGCTTCTGCAGGTTATTATGATCATTTGCCTACTACCGGAAACATGGCTGGTCAGGCTTTTCGTGATTTGGAATGGGAAAAACGTGTTCAGCAAATTTGCCAGGAAAGTGCCATTGGAGCACAATTTGGAGGAAAATATTTCACGCATGATGTTCGCGTAATCCGTTTGCCTCGTCACGCTGCTTCTTGTCCGGTAGGATTAGGAGTTTCCTGTTCGGCAGATAGAAATATTAAAGGAAAAATTACTAAAGACGGTATTTTCGTAGAGCAATTAGAAGTAAATCCAAAACGTTTATTACCGGAAACACCACCACATTTAGAAGAGGCGGTTGAAGTTGACTTGAACCAACCAATGGCTGATATTCTTAAAAAATTATCTCAATATCCAATTAAAACCCGTTTAAAATTAAACGGAACTTTGATTGTAGCCCGTGATATTGCACACGCAAAAATCAAAGAATTATTGGACGCTGGTAAACCAATGCCAGACTATTTCAAAAATCACCCGATTTATTACGCAGGTCCTGCTAAAACTCCGGACGGAATGCCATCAGGAAGTTTTGGACCAACAACTGCCGGACGTATGGATGTATATGTTGAGGAATTCCAGAAAAATGGCGGAAGTATGGTGATGCTTGCCAAAGGAAACCGTACTAAAGATGTGATGAATGCCTGTAAAACTTACGGAGGATTCTATTTAGGTTCTATCGGAGGTCCTGCTGCTATTTTAGCTAAAGAAAATATCCTTTCAGTAGAAGTTGTTGACTTTGAAGAATTAGGTATGGAAGCTGTTCGTAAAATTACTATCAAAGATTTCCCAGCTTTTATTATTACTGATGATAAAGGAAATGATTTCTTTGAGAATTTATAATTTGAGTTACTAAGTTGCTAAGAATCTGAGATTCTAAGTTTACAAATATTTTTAACCGCAAATTCGCAGATTTTTATATAATCTGTGAATTTGCGGTAATTTTTTTTTAGTTAATTTTCATCTCAGGAATTTCACCATCAATAATTAATTCCGCTTCTGTAGAGGCAATGATTTCTTCAACTGAAATACCTGGCGCGCGTTCTAAAAGTTTAAAACCTTTTGGAGTTACTTCGATAACAGCAAGCTCGGTTACTATTTTTTTAACGCAGCCTACGCCAGTTAATGGCAAAGTACATTTTTTAAGAATTTTGGATTCTCCTGCTTTGTTGACCTGCATCATAGCTACGATAATGTTTTCGGCAGAAGCCACTAGATCCATAGCACCGCCCATTCCTTTAACCATTTTACCAGGAATTTTCCAATTGGCAATATCACCTTTTTCTGAAACTTCCATCGCTCCAAGAATCGTTAAATCAACATGCTGACCGCGAATCATTCCGAAACTGGTTGCCGAATCAAAAAACGAAGCGCCCGCTAAGGTAGTTATCGTTTGTTTTCCGGCATTAATAATGTCAGCGTCTTCTTCCCCCTCAAAAGGAAACGGACCCATGCCCAGAACACCGTTTTCGCTTTGTATTTCAACATTTATTCCCTCGGGAATATAGTTAGCCACCAAAGTAGGAATTCCTATCCCTAAATTGACATAATAGCCGTCTTTAAGTTCCTGAGCAATTCGTTTTGCAATATCTTCTTTTGTTAACATAATTAATGTACTAATTTATTAATTTACCAGTTTACCAATTCAGGATAACGTCTTACTAGAACTAATGATCTTGTAAATGATAAGTCCAATTTCATTGATTTTGAATTTCAATTGAGATTCAAAGGGATAAGAAGGAGCTCTTTCGCATAATGTGAGCCAATATTTTGTCTCTTCAATTTCTTTAGCAGCAATTTTCATTTTATGAATAAAATCAGCTCTACTTTCAGCGTTTTGAGCCTCATGAACGTTAGCACCAATACTTGTTCCTGATTTTAATAATTGATTAGAAATTACAAATTTTCTATTTTGTTCTAAAATTTCACAAAAAGCGATAATCTCTAATGCAAAATCTATTGTTCTAGAAACAATTATATTTTCTTTTTCCATACAATTGATACATTTTTTAATTAAAAAATTGATTAATTTCTAGCACGAACAGTTCTTTTCTCAATTCGCTTCTCGTATTTCTCACCTTGAAAAATACGTTGTACAAAAATTCCGGGAATATGAATTTGATTAGGATCTAATGTTCCTGCTTCGACCAATTCTTCAACTTCGGCAATGGTAATTTTTCCGGCACCTGCCATGGCAGGATTAAAGTTTCGGGCCGTTCCTTTAAAGATTAAATTTCCTGCGGTATCTCCTTTCCATGCTTTTACAATAGAAAATTCAGCTTTGAAGGCCAATTCCATTACGTGCATTTTTCCGTTAAATTCTCTGGTTTCTTTTCCAATGGCTACTTCGGTTCCATATCCAGCTGGAGTGAAAAAAGCCGGAATTCCAGCCTGAGCAGCGCGACAACGTTCGGCAAGCGTACCTTGTGGAACCAATTCTACTTCGAGCTCACCCGAAAGCATCTGGCTTTCAAACTCAGCATTTTCACCTACATACGAAGAAATCATTTTTTTGATTTGTCTTTTTTGCAAAAGCAAACCCAAACCAAAATCATCTACTCCCGCATTATTAGAAATACAAGTCAGGTTTTTGACTTCTTTTCGAACTAATTCGGCAATGGAATTTTCGGGAATACCACATAATCCAAAACCGCCCAACATAATAGTTACATTATCCTGAACATCATGTAGCGCTTCCTGAACCGAATTTACTTTTTTATTAATCATAACGAATTGATTTCTTTTTGATTCTTAAAAATAAGTTTTTATTTTCAAAAACAATAGTACAATTCGCCTAAAATAAAAGTTTTCAATCTAGTTTTTTATGAAAATGATACGCGCTTATAGTAAAATCTTCTTTGAAGTATAATTTATGAGCTTTAGTACGGCTTGGACCAGAATCCAATTGTATCGAAATACAGTTCTGTTCTAGAGCAATTTCTTTTAAATGATTTAGAAGTTTTGAAGCATATCCTTTACCTCTATGAGATTCCAATGTAGAAAGATCATCAAGATAAAGCATTTTACCACAATAGAGCATCGTATGGATACGATAACCTGCAATTGCTATCACTTGCTTATTTTCTTCGATATAAAGCAAATGATAGCCTTCTTTTTGCATATCCTGTATTTGAGAAATAAAATTTTCTTTGACCAGCATAGGTCTTAGAACAGAAATAGCTTCCCAACAGAAAGCTATTTCATTTTCGGTTATTGCCATTTTAATTTCTGACATAATCAATATCTTTTAATTTTAAATCTCTTTTAAAATTCAAATTCGTCGGTATCCTGAATCACAGCAGTGGTATCTTTTACTTTGGCAGGCGCTTGATAACAATCCACTTTTATAGAAAGATTCGCTGGTCGGTCAAACGGACTTTTAGATACTTTTAAGTTAGGATCCTGATAACATAATTTCATAAAATAACCCCAAACTGGTAATGCTGCTGTAGCTCCCTGACCATAAGTAAGACTTTTAAATCGAGCCGAACGATCTTCGCAACCTACCCAAACTCCGGTTACTAAATTTGGAACCATTCCCATAAACCATCCATCAGATTGATTTTGTGTTGTTCCTGTTTTACCTGCAATTGGATTGGTAAAAGCATAAGGATAACCTGTCCATCTCTTATCACCGTTTCCTCCGTAAGTAGATCTTAATCTGTTACCCGAACCTCCTTCAACAACTCCTTCCAGTAATTTAACTACTGCAAAGGCGATATCTTTATTTAAAACGTCATGCGATTCCGGAATTGGCTCATAAATTACAACACCACTTTTATCTTCGATTCTTGACAAAAACTGTGGTTTATTATAAACTCCCTGATTAGCAAAAGTACTGTAAGCAGCCACCATTTCTTCAACCGTAATATCTACCGCTCCAAGTGCAATAGAAGGTTGAGCAGGAATTTGTGTTTTTACACCCAATTTATGCGTTAGTTTAATAACTGCCTCTGGCCCTACTTTATCAATTAATTTAGCCGAAACAGTATTAATCGAATTGGCCAATGCTTTTTTCAAAGTGACCATTCCAAGGTAAGTATTGTTAGAATTTCTAGGAGTCCAGGTTTCAGTTACGTGATGACGTCCTACAGGAATTGTAAACGGTGCATCGATAATAGAATCACAAGGTGACATATTCAACTGTTCAATAGCTGTTGCGTAAACAAACGGTTTGAAAGTAGAACCTACCTGTCTTGCTCCCTGCGCTACGTGATCATACTGAAAATATTTGTAATTAATTCCACCAACCCAAGCTTTGATGTTTCCTGTTTGAGGTTCCATTGCCATTAATCCCGCTTGCAAAAAGTGTTTATAATAACGAATAGAATCTAAAGGTGTCATTATAGTATCTTTTTCTCCTTTCCAGGTAAAAACAGTCATTTTTGTTTCTTTATTAAAAGATTCAATAATTTCATCTTCTGTTTTATCCATCGATTTCATTATATACCAACGGTTTGAAGCTTTCATAGCTAACTTTAAAACCCTATTGGTTTCCTTCTCAGAAATACCTACAAAAGGCGCATTTTTATTTCCTTTTTGTTCAATAAAAAACTGTTCCTGAAGATTTGCCATGTGTGCATTTACAGCTTCTTCTGCATGCAATTGCATTCTGGAATCGATAGTCGTATAAATTTTTAGTCCGTCTTTGTAAATATCATAGTCAGATCCGTCAGGTTTCTTATTTGTTTCTGCCCATTTTTTCATGTAATCACGCAAATATTCTCTAAAATAAGTAGCTGTTCCTTCTCTATGACTTTCTAATTTGAATTTTAATGTAATAGGCAAAGCTTGTAATTTTTCTTTTTCGGCACTCGAAATCATCTTTGCTTTTTCCATTTGTGCCAATACCACATTTCTACGGTTTTTAACTCCAACAGGATTTCTAACAGGATTATACAAACCTGAATTCTTGAACATTCCCACTAAAATTGCCGATTCATCAACGGTTAATTGTTTTGGTGTTTTCGAAAAATAAGTATGAGCCGCCGAACTTACTCCTACTGCATAATTTCCAAAATCATACACATTGCAATACATTGCAAGAATCTCATTTTTAGTATATTGTCTTTCTAATCGAATAGCAATAATCCATTCTTTTGCTTTTTGAACAATACGAAATGGTAAAAATTTAGAACCTTCGCCATGAAACAATTGTTTTGCTAATTGCTGTGTTAAAGTACTCGCACCACCATTAGTTCCTAAAGTTAAAATGGCTCTTAATGTTCCACGTCCGTCAATTCCTGAATGCTCATAAAAACGCTCATCCTCAGTAGCAACAAGAGCATCTACCAGATTTTTAGGCAAATCAGAATATTTTAACTGCGAACGATTCGTTTGAAAATACTTTCCAATTACCACTCCATCAGAAGAAATAATTTCAGTAGCCAGGTTAGAATCCGGATTTTCTAAGTCTTCAAATGAAGGCATAGAACCAAAAAGTCCCCAGGAAGCAAAAAGGAAAAAAAGAACAATTCCTCCCATTCCATACATAAAAAACTTCCAGAATTTTTTATTGTAATACTTAAAATCGTGATTGTTATTATTTGTTTTTTTAGTTGCCATAACTATCTATTCTTTTTTTCTATTCTTAAACCTACTTCTGTAATACCATCTAATTCTGTAACTCCGGGAACTTTACCGCTTTCTCTAACGGCTTGTTTTATATTGAGTTTGTATTTTCCTCTAAATCGTACATTCTCTTTAAAATACAATTTACTTTCTTTAATATCTGTAAATCCGTTTCCTAACAAAGTTCCATCCGGAGCTGCCATTTGATATTCTAAAGTATCGACTTTAGTGTAACCATTTGGTTTTTCTAAAGTTACAATCAGAAAAAGATTGTTGTACGGATAATTGTTATTGTCCCGAATATTTATAAAAAGATCATATCTTTTTGTCGAATCCAATTCGGGTAAATTAAAAGAAACTACACTGTCTTTATGCCATGCACTACCAACGGATTTGTATTCATCAAAAACTCTTTCTTTGTCACATGAAAAAAAGAATATGCTAACTAAAAGCAGTAAAATGCTATTTTTTAGTTTCATTTTTTTTAATAATTATTGGTTTTCTAGGTCCTTTAGGTTTCTTATCACCAGCTGGTTTTTGCGCCGCATCAGCCGGTTTATTTTGATTTTTGTGTACCGGTTTTTTAGTATTAGGATTTGGATTCGGAGCCCCAACATTGTTCTCAACTGCTTTTTTAGGCTTTTTATTGTTTCGTTTATTTCTTTTTGGCTGATCAAAACGAGTTAAACTTTCCTGCCCCATAGCATTATTGAAATCTTTTTCAACTTCCTGAGTTACTTCAATGGCAAAATCTTCTAATGAAGCAACTTTCTTTTTCTGCTTATTTTCGGCTATAATTTCTTTTACCTTATCAATTTTTAGAACATGCCAGTTAGCGAAATTATTCGTGTAAGCAAACCACATTAAACCTTTAAAAATATCTTGTTTTTGGCAAACAGCATCTCCTTTTTCAGTGCTTAATTTGGTTTCAAATTCAGGAAAACCTTTTAAAGCGTCCATGTAAGTGTCTAATTCATAGTTCAAACAACACTTTAATTTTCCGCATTGTCCTGCTAATTTTTGAGGATTCAACGACAATTGCTGGTAACGTGCTGCCGATGTATTTACACTTCTAAAATCAGTCAGCCAGGTAGAACAGCATAATTCTCTACCACAAGAACCAATTCCGCCCAAACGAGCTGCTTCCTGACGGAAACCTACTTGTTTCATCTCGACTCTGGTACTAAATTCTTTGGCAAAATCTTTAATTAAAAGTCTAAAGTCAACACGATCATTTGCAGTATAATAAAAAGTAGCTTTCGATCCATCTCCCTGAAATTCAATATCAGAAATTTTCATTTCCAGTTTGTGCTGAATTGCTAATTCACGTGCACGCACTTTCATTGGTTCTTCTCTATTTCGGGCAGCTGACCAAATATCAATGTCTTTTTGAGAAGCTTTTCGATACACTTTTGGAACTTCGGTACTGTTAGGATCAACTCCTTTTTTCTTCATTTGGATGCGAACTAATTCGCCTGTCAAAGTAACAATTCCAATATCATGTCCGGGAGAAGCAACAGTTGCTACTATGTCTCCCATACTCAAAGTTAATTTCTCAGTATTTCGATAAAACTCTTTTCTACCATTTTTAAAACGGACTTCAACTCCATCAAATGGAGCGTCACCATTAGGCAAACTCATATTCGAAAGCCAATCGAAAACCGTTAATTTATTGCAGCTATCGGTGCCGCAAGTCCCATTATTTTTACAACCCTTTGGTGCGCCACCATCAGAAGTTGAACAACTTGCACATGCCATAATTTTATATGTAGTGTTGTAACTAGTACAACTTAAGTTCTTAAAACGTTTAATCCGTAAAGATAGTATTTTTTAATCTTAAGTTGCAAGACTAAGAATTCCCAAAAAGATTAAATTTTTTACAAAAAAACCTATTCCAAATGATTATGAAATAGGTTCTTAAAAACAATTTTATATTTAGTTTTAATCTAAAATTTTATAGATTTTATCTGATAATCTAATTCGGAATGGAACTTCAAAAGTAACTTTATCTCCCAATTTAGCAGTTGGAACTTCAGTTCCATCAACAATGATTTTGTCTAAAAATAATTCCTGATTACCAGTTGTTGGTCCCGAAATTAAAATTCTATCACCTTCATTTAATTCTTGGTTTTCCACCGTAAACTGCCCTACCTGAGCTTTTACATAATAATGCTCGGCTTTTCCAATTAAAGTCTTTTTTACTTTTATCTTCTGACGAATATCCGCCGATTTTGCAGCTGTAGCCAAAGCAGTATCAGACAAATCCCCTGAATGTTTGAACTTCAGACTTTCGGATTTTCCTTTTCTAAAAACCTTATTTCCTACCTGTTTTCCTCTTCTTAATTTTATTTGTTCATCATAAGGCAAATGAATCGTTTCATGACATTCCGTAGAACAAGTATTTTCCATTGCCGCCTTACAATCATCACATTGGATAAACAATAAATGACAACCATCGTTAGCACAATTGGTATGATTATCACAAGGTTTTCCACACTGATGGCATTGCGAAACAATATCATCAGTAATTCTTTCGCCTAAACGATTATCAAAAACAAAGTTCTTCCCGATGAATTTACTCTCTAAACCTTCTTCCTGAATTTGTTTGGCATAATTGATAATTCCGCCTTCTAACTGGTAAACATTTTTAAATCCCTGGTGTTTAAAATAAGCACTGGCTTTCTCGCAACGAATTCCACCAGTACAATACATTACCAATTTTTTATCTTCTTTGTGGTCTTGAAGTTGCTCGTTAATAATAGGCAAACTTTCTCTAAAAGTCTCCACATCAGGAGTGATAGCGCCTTTAAAATGCCCCACTTCACTTTCGTAATGATTTCTAAAATCAACTACAATGGTATCAGGATCTTCCAGAATTTCATTAAATTCCTTGGCTTTTAAGTGTACGCCTTTATTGGTTACATCAAAAGTATCGTCGTTCAATCCGTCGGCAACAATCTTATGACGGACTTTAATTGTCAATTTCAAAAATGCGTGATCGTCATGTTCTACGGCTACATTCAAACGAATGCCTTTCATGAAATCATATACCTCAAGAGTTTCTCTAAAAGCTTCAATATTTTCGGCAGGAACGTTCATTTGAGCGTTAATACCTTCGTGGGCAACATAAATTCGGCCCAAAGCATCAAGTGCATTCCAGGCTAGGAATAAATCGTCGCGAAATTTTTTAGGATCTTCAATTTTGGCATACGCATAGAAAGACAACGTAAGACGTTGTTGACCAGCCTGATCAATCAATTCGGCTCTTTCTTCTGCGCTTAAGGTGTTGTACAGTTGCATGCTATAAACGTTTTAAGTGAGAATATTTTTTGCAAAAGTATAAAAAATAATTAGAACCTTAAACCATTAAGTTAGTTAAGGAAATTAAGCGAAAACTTAATGAATCTTAACTAACTTAATGGTTAATAAATATTTAGTTCAAACTCGCCTTAAACATTCGCAGTTCTTCCCAGCTGTATTTTTCTCCAAATTGTTCTTTCATAGGAGTTAGGGATTCTTCTTTGTAGAATTTGAAGGCTTCTGCTAATTCGTCTAAGGTATCCTGAGGTAAAATTTCGCTAATAGAAATTCTTTTATCCTGAATTAATTTAACCAAATGACCCTGAATCGTTGTGACTGTCAACGTTCTGATTTTAGCAATATCTTCAATCGAATTTTTAGCTATCCATAAATCAAAAGTCTCTTCAACCGTAGATTTTTTCGGCTCTTTTTGGTCTTTTTTCTTCGAAATGTAACGGTTCAGATCGGCTTCATCTTCAATCAAATTCACGTGTGTTTCCTTGAATTGATTTTGAATGGCTTCTTTTTTCCTCGAAAGGTATTTTTTAATTTCGTCTGAAGTGAGTTTTTCTTTCGAAATAGCCTCATTAGCAATAACGGTTTCAATCAGCAATTTGGTTTTCATCAATCGCAAAACAGCTTTGGATTGCAATTCTTCCAGTTCCGATAATTCTTCAAAATAGGCTTTTGCTTTTTTTAAACGTTTGATTTCTTCAATTTTCCACAAAACCTCAAAAACCAAATCATCCATTGGTTTGAAAAAATAATCAAACGCTGCCTGAATTCGCGCTGAAACATGAATTAAATCCACCGTTTCATTCACAAATATTTTATTCAATTGCAAAATGAATTTTTTGGATGGATCCAAAAGAGATTCGATATTTTCTAGTTGTTTGGCTGCCCAAAGTGCATTCTTAGATTTTGCCGAAGTTTCTGTTTTATCAGAATAACTGAATTTATGATTACGCCATTCCTGAGCCAGATTGTACCAGTCGAAACTGTTAATCAGATAATTAAGTATAAAATTCTTGGTTTCAAAATGCAGGGAATTTTTAAGTACTTCTTCCGAAGCTTTATTTTGCGCATATTCCATCACATCCTGATCGTTAGAAATGCCGTTCATTCGCAACGGAGAAAGCAAAACCAGGCCTTCTAACGAACGCAAACGCGACAAAGCCACATAAGCCTGTCCGGGCATAAAAACCTGCGAAACATCGACTGCTGCTTTGTCAAAAGTCAATCCCTGGCTTTTATGCACCGTAATCGCCCAGGCTAATTTGATAGGATAATGTACAAAAGTGCCTAAAACCTCCTCCTCGACTTCCTTGGTCAATGGATCAACTTTGTAACGAATGTTTTGCCATTCGTAACGTTCTACTTCTATCGTTTTATTTTCTTCCGGGAAATGCACCAGAATTTCCTGGCTCGAAAGCGATTTGATAATTCCCATTTTGCCATTGAAATAGTTTTTTTCATAGTTCAAATCGTTTTTAACAAACATGATTTGAGCACCCACTTTCAATTGCAAATTGTATTCTATCGGATATATTTTCTCCGAAAAATCACCTGTGATTTCGGGTGTATAAGTAATTAATTCGCCTTTCAAATCTTCCAAAGCCTGAGCATTCATCCCATCGGCTTTTGCATTATGCGTGGTCAAAGTAATATAACCTTTATTAGCTTTTAAATCAAAATCAGGTTTTACATACTGATTCAAAACCTTAACATCTTCGGGAGTAATCTGGTTATTCCTCAAATTATTTAAAACCGAAATAAAACTAGTATCCGTCTGGCGGAAAATTTTAGATAATTCGATATACAAAGGCGGGCTTTGCTGAATAACATGCGAATGGAAAAAGAATTTTCCTCTGTAATAATTACGCAATGTACGCCATTCCTCATCCCTGATTACAGGTGGTAATTGCAACAAATCGCCAATAAACAAAACCTGAACACCACCAAAAGGAGTCGCTTTTTTACGAACGGTTTGCATCATGTAATCCATCGCGTCAAGCAAATCCGCACGCAACATACTCACCTCGTCAATAACCAGCAATTCCATATTTCGAATCACTGCTTTTTTGACTCCATTCATCTTAAAATGCCTACGCAAACTTTCCTTATTTTCAAATTTCACCGTTTCTGAAAAATGTGATTCGGCTGTATGCGAAGGAATAAATCCGCTAAACGGCAACTGAAACATTGAATGAATGGTAACTCCACCGGCATTTAAAGCCGCAATCCCCGTAGGCGCTACCACCACGGTATTTTTATGTGTAGTTTCAATAATTTCCCGAAGTAAAGTAGTCTTACCAGTTCCCGCTTTTCCAGTCAAAAAAACCGAACGCTGGGTTTGATTGATAAACTGTAAGGTGTATTTAGCGGCTTCGGATAAGGTTTGCATTGATTAAAATATAAGTTTTTTCTTTAATTTAAAATTGAACGATAAAAATAAATAAAAAAAGCCTTCAATTCAAATTTAGAATTGAAGGCTTATAGTTTTTTAATGAAAGAATTATTTCTTTTCTTCTTTCTTCTCCTCAGCTTTTTCTTCAGATTTGTACCTGTCATTCAACGCTTTAATGATTTCTTTAGTGATATCATATTTATCCTCAGCGTAAAGCACAGAAGCAGCATCACCAGTTCCGTAGATATAAGCATATCCATTTTTCTTTCCGTAATCTTTAATGAATTTTTTAACACCAGAAACTAAAGAATCCATTTCTTTACCACTTTCTTGTTGCAATTGTTGAGCTAATTGTTGTTGAGCATAACCTAATTGTTGTTCTCTTTTTTGTAATTCAGCTCCTCTTTTTTGAGCCCATTCCTGACCGTTAGCCTGTGCCTGAGATTGAAAATTTGCAGCATCTTGTTTAAAACGGTTAATCTCAGCTTCTAACTGTCTTCCTTTTTCTTCAGATTGCGCTTTATATTTTGCTTCTAAATCTTTGGCTTCTGTGTATTGTTTCATCAATTCAGAAGTATCAATGTAAGCAGTTTTTGCTTCTTTAACTTGATTTGTTGTTGTTTTATTACAAGCAACAACCGAAACAGCAATTGCAATAATTAATAATGCTTTTTTACTCATATTATAAATAGTTCTCTTTTGGTGAATCATTGATTTCATTTTGATTTATTTCTGAATTAATGTGTGTTTGACAAAAATATAAAAAAATAGATAGCTTCTTAAAAAACTTTAGAAATTGGCTATTTTTTATAGTATTAGATTTAATTATTATAAAAACAATAACGATAAAAATACGTTATTAAAATCGACTTTATTATATCGATTTTAAGCGACTTTTAAAAAATAGCAATCAAAAGATATAGTTTTGTACTAAAAACATCAGGAAAACGACTTAAAATACGTTTTAGTTGTTTTTTAAGACATAAATTAACGAAGAATACTCAAAATTTTGTTTTGCTTTCCAATTTGACTGTAATCCGATGAAAAATGCTTTTATAAAATTCATTTTTCCATTTTTATACTTTTCCGAAAGTAAACTCACGTAAAAAGAATCAAACTTCATAGGAAGCACTTTTTCTAATTTCATATTTTCATTTTTAAAAAGAATTTGAATTGCTTTTTTAGAAAAATGCCAAAAATGAATTGGTACATCAAACGCAGCCCAAAAAGTTCCATAGTGTTTTGCATCGAAAGATTTGAAATTAGGGACAGCAACAATTAAAGTTCCTGATGGTTTCAATAAACGTTTTAATTCTTTAATCTGAAAATGTAAATCAGGGACATGCTCTAAAACATGCCACATAGTAATTACATCAAAACTTTGACTTTCTAATTCAGCTGTATTTTCTACAAATGAAATTCCTTTGCTAATTGCAATTCCTTTAGCACGATCACTTGGTTCAATTCCGATTGTATGCCAACCGTCGTTTTTAGCCACAGTTAAAAAATCTCCCGTTCCTGCTCCTATATCCAAAATTCTTCCTTTAGATTTTTGCTGAGAATTAATTAAATTCAATTTATTTTTTAAAGCAATGCTTTTTACAAAATGATAAGCTTTTTCAAATAAAGAACGTTTATTATCAGTATGCGAAATATAATCTTCACTTTCGTAATACTTTCCTAAATTTTCTAAAGAAGGTTGCGGATGCGTGATTAACATATCCAAATCTTCATCATGATATAATTCGAAAATTTCTTTAGAAACAGAATGGTCTTTAACCGTAAGGAAATGTTTTTTATTTGAAATATCCATTTTTTAGTTTTCGGTGGTTGGTTTAGAATGAGGTAAAATTTTATACTAATTTTAAAAAGAGTAATAAATCGAAATCTATTACTCCTATTTTTTTTTAAATCACTTTTCTTAGTAATGACAAGGTTTTCGAGCGTAGTTTCACGTGGAACAATTAAAGTTTAGATGTGGAAAGTTAAAGATTAGAAATTCGCATTTTAATACTTCTAACCTTTAACTTCCCACTTCTAACTTCATATTATCTTCCCATGTAAATCAACAATACAGAAATATCACTAGGAGAAACACCGCTAATTCTTGAAGCTTGCGAAATTGTCACAGGACGAATCTTATTCAATTTTTGTTTAGCTTCAATAGACATCGATTTGATTTTATTATAATCAAAATCATCCGGAATTTTTACATCTTCCAATCGGGTTAGCTTATCAGCATTATTTCTTTCCTTTTCAATATAGCCAGAATACTTCACCTGAATTTCTGCCTGTTCTAAAATTTCCTGATCTAAATTGTTTTCTTCAACATACGATTGAACTTTTTCAAACTTAATCATGTCTTCCAAATCAATTTGCGGACGAGAAAAGATCTTAAACATTTTATCACCCTGAGAAATTGGCGCGCTTCCTTTAGATTCCAAAATAGGATTGGTCTCTCCTATCGTAACACTGGTTTCTCTAAAAAATGAAACCATTTTTTCTGATTCATTCAGTTTGCGTTCCATTCTTCGTAAACGAGCTTCTGAAGCCAAACCAATTTCATAAGACATGGGCGTTAGTCTAAAATCGGCATTATCCTGACGCAATAAAGTTCTGTACTCGGCACGGGAAGTAAACATTCGATATGGTTCTTCAGTTCCCTTTGTAATCAAATCATCGATCAAAACTCCAATATAAGCTTCATCGCGTTTTAAAATTAACGGCGCTTTTTCATGCACTTTTAAATGCGCATTAATTCCAGCCATTAATCCTTGAGAAGCTGCTTCTTCATAACCTGTAGTTCCATTAATTTGTCCGGCAAAATACAATCCTTCAACCAACTTTGTTTCTAAAGTATGTTTTAATTGCGTTGGTGGAAAATAATCATACTCGATAGCATAACCTGGACGAAAGAATTTCACTTTTTCAAATCCTGCTACAGAACTCAATGCTTTGAATTGGACATCTTCCGGAAGCGAAGTTGAAAATCCGTTTACATACACTTCACATGTATTCCATCCTTCCGGTTCAACAAAAAGCTGGTGTCTTTCTTTATCAGCAAAACGATTAATTTTATCTTCAATAGACGGACAATATCTTGGTCCTAAACTTTTAATTCGTCCGTTGAACATTGGCGAACGATCAAAACCTGATCTCAAAATATCATGAACTTCGAGCGAAGTATATGTCATGTGACAAGAACGTTGATGCGTCAACGGAGTAGTCAAATCAGAATATGAAAACTTGTCCGGTTTAGCATCTCCTTTTTCTTCATTCATTTTCGAATAATCCAAAGAGCGACCATCAACACGAGGGGGTGTTCCGGTTTTCATTCTGCCCGCTTCAAATCCGGCTGCAATCAAATCTTCCGTAATTCCGTATGCAGCACTTTCTCCTGCTCTTCCTCCACCGAATTGTTTTTCTCCAATATGAATCAATCCGTTCAGGAAAGTACCATTGGTCAAAACCACCGATTTGGAACGAATTTCAATTCCAAGAGAAGTTCGAATTCCTTTTACTTTTCCGCTTTCAATAATCAAACCTTTTACCATTTCCTGATAAAAATCAAGATTTGGAGTTCCTTCCAACATCATTCTCCATTCTTCGGCAAAACGCATACGGTCACTTTGAACACGCGGAGACCACATGGCTGGTCCTTTCGACTTGTTCAGCATCTTGAATTGAATTGCAGTCCTATCAGAAACAATTCCCGAATAACCTCCAAGCGCATCAATTTCACGTACAATTTGACCTTTGGCAATTCCACCCATTGCAGGATTACAAGACATTTGTGCTATGTTTTGCAAACTCATTGTAACCAACAAAGTTTTCGAACCCAAATTTGCAGCAGCAGCAGCAGCTTCACAACCTGCGTGACCAGCGCCCACAACAATTACATCATACTCTTCTAAAAACATTTGATTTCAGATTTTTGATTTCAAATTTCAGATTTACATCTGAAATCAATCTCAATTTTAATTACTTTTATTTATTTTGTTCCACGTGAAACAATTCTTTTTACATTTTCTATTTTAAATTTTTATTGAAAAAACCCAAGTGTTCCACGTGAAACAAATTTAAAATTTCGGTTTTTGAAACAGTCAAAACAATACTACTGTTCCACGTGGAACATAGCTATTTTTTCATCTTCTTTTAAACGCATTAATCGTTCATCCTCTTCGCCTTTATCTTTATAGCCGCAATAATGTAAAACACCATGAACCAAAACTCTTTTTAATTCTTCTTCAAAAGAAACATTAAAATCTTTAGCATTATCTTCAACACGTTCTACAGACACAAAAATATCACCATTAATTTCGTTACCCACTGTATAATCAAAACTAATAATATCCGTAAGTGTATCGTGATTTAAATACTCAACATTGATTTTATGAAGATAATCATCATCACAAAAAATATAATTAATCTCGCCTTCTTTCTTTTTTTCAGAAACAATAACAGCCGATAACCATGTAGCAATAGCTTCTTCATTATCTAAATTAAAGTCACTTTCGTAATTAAAGTTTATCATTTTGTTTTAAAATATTCTTGAACCTTGCGGTTAAAATTGGAGCGCAAAGGTAATGATTGTCTGTTTAATATCTCTATGCTATTTAAATAATCTATCAGAGCGTTAGGTAACGGTTTTGATTGATTAGAAAAGTCTTTTAAATTAGAATTTGACTGACGCTTATTTTCCTCACCTTGTTGCTGCAACGCATTATTTAATTTTAGTAATTCTTGTTTTAAATTTAAAACTCTTTGCATTGTTTCATTTTTAAAACCTCTATTCAAAAGCTGCTTTTCTAATTGTTTCATTTGCTCTACAGCAGATTGGCCTTGGTTACCTAAACCTTGTTTATTAAGTTCTTTTTCGAGTGCATCACGAAGTTCTTTTTGTTCTTTGTAAATATCCATAATAGCTTTAGCATCTCCTTCTCCATCTCCACCTTCGCCGGAATTTCCTTTACCATCTTTACCTACATTAGCATCTCCAGGTTTCATGCCCTTCCTAATTTTATTACCTAAAGCTTCTTGTTTAGAAATAATATCCGGTAATTGCATTCCTTCTCCCTGACCAGGTTTTGGTTTACCAGCTCCCATAGAAGACAAAGACATTTGCATATTATTTAATAATTCGCTTAAAAAATCACCCAGTTTATTAGCAGAAGCTACCGCATATTGCTGATGAGAAACACCTCTTGAAATTTGTGAATCAGTTAGTTTTTCAAGAGCCTTATCAAGATTGTATTGTACATTACCAACTTCCTTAGTAATTTCTTCGGTCATTTTTGGATTACGCAAAGACATCGCAAACAAACTATCATCAACATGTTTAAACTGCATTCTTAAATCTTGTTGCAATTTTATCTTTTTATTGAATGCTGGCGAACCGGAATTTAATGATTTAAATCCTTTCATAACATCTTCTTCAGAAAGAGAAAAAGCCAATAAATTATCCAGAATCTGACGTAGCATTTTTACATCTTCTTCCATTTGTTCCATCTCTGCTCCTTCCATTCCTTTATCCATTTTCATGGACATAGCTTTCATTTTTTTAGCTGCGCTTTTTTGTTTAGGCTTAGCTTTAGAACTACTATTATTTTTTAATTCTTCAGCAGCTTTCTTTAAATCTTCATCAATACTTTTTTCAGTAGTATCATCATTAGGAATATCTAAAGGCGATTTTAAATCTTTATTTTGCTTTTCAAGATCATTCAAATCTTCTTTGATTTTATCAAAATCTTTATTCATTTGCTGCTGATTAGAAAGTTTATTTTCCTTTTCATCTTCAGCAATTTTATCTTGCTTGTTAGCTAATTTATCTAATTTATCAGCTATTTGTTCGGCCTTTTTCTGAACATAATATTTCTTAGTCAATTCAACTAACTGCTGTAAATTCTTTACTTGATTTTTACTCTTTTGCTTAAACTGATCAAGTTTATCAAGAAAATCTTCATTCTTAATTTTATCATTTAAAGATTTTAATTCGTCTAAAAGCTTTTTGTTTTTTTCAATTTCTTCACTGTTCTTATCAAGACGATTTTCTAATTCTTTTTTAAATTCATCATCTGATTTGGCTTTAGATTCCTCTAAATTATTTTTCATCTTATCCATAAAATCACGCATCATTTGATCTTGCTTTTTTTGCTGCTGGATAAAATCGTTTATTTTTTGTTGGTCTTTAAATTCAAAATTTTCTTTCTCCTTTCCTGTCTTTTGAATCTTATCTAATTGAGAAAATTGCTTATCCTGATTCTTTAAAGATTGTTGCAATCCTTGAATATTATCGGATTGTTTTACTAAAAGTAAATCTTGTTTTTCCTGAGCAGTTATAATTCGATTTGAAAAAACAGCAGACTTTGAACTTTTAAAATTATGTAAAACATCATTATCAAAAACTTCAAAATAGTAATCATAAGTTGTTCCTTCTACAACAGGAAGATTAGATGGAAACGAAAAAACAAATTGATCAAAAACACCTTTCTTAATTGCAATTGTTCCACGTTTGGCAGTTGTAGGTTTATTCGATTCATAATAGACAACTTGCAATTTTGATAAACCATTATCATCGGCAATTTTACCTAAAAGATAGTTGCTAGCCAGCTTTAAACTGTCTGGAGCCTGATTAACACTAATACTTGGAAACTGATCTTTTACAACCGAAAGCTGATAATTCAATTTTTCGAAATTAGCAACTGAATTATTAGATGTAATTATTTGATAATCTGTATTTTCATTGATTTTTTTAGCTAAAAAAAAGTTATTTTCTGATTTAGAAAAAGGAAAAACCGCATTTGCATTAGAAAACACTACTTTTTGAGTAGCTAGTGTACTCATTTTCCATGTTACCAAAGTTCCTTCGGGAATAATTGCATTTCCAGTTCCTTTCACAATCTCAGCTTTCCGGTTTAAATGCGAAGGAAAATTCAATTGCATTTCGAAATTTAAAATGGATGGAACAGCAACAACTTTTAGAATATAATCTTTTGATGAAACTGTATTTCCCTCAAGATGAAAAGAAATATCCTGAATAGGTTTTTCTATTTTAAATTCAAATTCTCCAGGCTTAAGATTCTCCATAAAATAACTTTCATTATCAATAAAAATCATCACATTTTCAGGAACAACTTTACCAATAGTTTTCACTTTTAGCGTAAAATTTTTGTTCTGTTCGGTTTGTAAATTTGAATTTAAAAGGACAAATTCAAAAGGTGCAGGCGGCAAAAAAGAAGCATCAAAATTGACTACTCTATTAAAACTTTGAGAAATTATTGAATTATTTCCTGAGATATAAAAAGAAGCAAAAACCAAAACCGGAATTAAAGCGAGCGGTACATATTTTTTATTCGACTTGAAATCTATAGCATTCGAAAAAGGAATCGGTTGTAAAGCATTTGCTTTTTGTTCGATGGAAGCCAAAAGCAATTCGGATCTTTCTGAATTATTATCAGGATTTGAAAGCTGAATAAAATTGAGCAATTTATCTTTTACATCTGAAAAATGATTTCCAATTATTGAAGAAGCTTCGTTATAATCAATTCCTTTTTGAAATTTAAATAGCTTGAATACTGGAAATAAAATAAATCTAAAAAGTAAAAAGGCTTCTACTCCAACAAAAGCCCAAAACAAAAAAGTTCTTCCAATAGGTTTTAACCAAAGAAAATATTCTATAAAAAGCGTAAATAAAAAATACAATAATCCTAAACCAATAAAGAAAACGCTGCCTCTTATCAATTCGTTTAAATAATACTTTCTTATAAAAGCCTCTAATTTTCGATAAATAAAATTGGAACTATTCAAAATCTTTTATGCTTTATAATAACCCATAAAAGTAATAATTATACTAATATCAAATGCAATGGCAATAGCAATATCAATTGAAATAAACATCTATTAATTGAAAAACTTCTAACTTCTAACTTCTGACTTCTAACTTCTAATTATCTTTGTAGCAAAATTTATAAAAAATGTCAAACCCAATTCGTGTGCGTTTTGCACCTAGTCCAACGGGACCTTTACATATTGGCGGGGTTCGTACTGCCCTATTTAACTATTTATTTGCTAAAAAAAATGGTGGAACTTTCTATTTAAGAATTGAAGATACTGATCAAACTCGTTTTGTTCCCGGTGCTGAACAATACATCATGGAAGCCTTAGAATGGTTAGGAATTGCTCCTGATGAAACCATTGGAAAAAATGAAAAATTTGGTCCTTATCGTCAAAGCGAAAGAAAAGAATTGTACAAACAATATGCTGACCAATTGATCAATTCCGGTTGGGCTTATTATGCATTTGATACTCCGGAAGCATTAGATGCACATAGAAAAGAACATGAAGAAAAAGGAAAAACCTTTATCTACAATCATCATAACAGAGAAAAACTGGATACTTCTTTAGTAATTTCGGCAGAGGAAACTGCTAAAAGAATTGCTAATGGAGAGCATTATGTAATTCGTTTTAAAACGCCTGTTGACGAAATTTTACATTTGAAAGATATGATTCGTGGCATTGTAAAATTTGAAAGTAATCTTCTTGATGATAAAGTTTTATTTAAAAGTGACGGAATGCCTACGTATCATTTAGCAAATATTGTTGATGATCATTTAATGCAAACTACACACGTAATTCGTGGTGAAGAATGGTTGCCATCAATGCCATTGCATGTTTTATTATATCATGCCTTTGGTTGGGCAGCTCCTGATTTTGCTCATTTACCTTTGATTTTAAAGCCTGTTGGTAACGGAAAATTATCAAAACGTGATGGAGATAAATTAGGTTTTCCGGTATTTCCTTTAGAATGGAAAACAGAAGAAGGAATTTCATCAGGTTATAGAGAAAACGGATTTTTCCCTGAAGCTGTTGTTAACTTCTTAGCTCTATTAGGTTGGAATGACGGAACAGAACAAGAATTATTTTCGTTAGAAGAATTAGTTGAAAAATTTGATTTGAATAGAGTTCATAAGGCTGGAGCCAAATTTGATCCTGAGAAAAACAAATGGTTCAATCACCAATATTTAATCAAACAAAATGATGCTGATTTAGCTAAGGACTTCGCTCCTATTCTAGCAGAAAAAGGTTTTACTCCTAGTCTTGAACTGACAACTAAAATAGTTTCATTGATTAAAGAAAGAGCTAATTTTGTAACTGAATTTTGGGAATTAAGCGATTTCTTTTTTGTTGCTCCAACAGTTTATGATGAAAAAGCAAAGAAAAACTGGAAAGAAGAAACTCCGGCTTTGATGCAGGAATTAATTTCAGTTCTTGAAGAAATCACCGATTTTACTTCAGTAAATATTGAAACCATTGTAAAAGACTGGTTAACTAAAAACGAAATTGGAATGGGTAAAGTAATGCAGCCTTTCCGATTGAGTTTGGTGGGCGCTTTAAAAGGTCCTCACCTATTTGATATTGTTGAAATCATTGGAAAACAAGAAACAATTTCAAGAATTCAAAAAGCAATTGAAACGATATAAAACTAAAAGTCCCGACAAAAAAATCGGGACTTTTTTTATAAATAAACAATAAGATTTCCGTTTAGAATTCCTGGATTTCCTTTAAAATTATAACCTAAATCTTTCGAATTCAAATTCCCTAGCATATTTGTAATTCCGTATTGATAAGAAACATTGAATCTAAAATGTTTCACTCCGGCTGTGATTCCAACTGTTGGATAAAAATTAAATTTATTAATATCTACAATATCTTTAGTCAATAAAGTAGTTCCTGAAATAACATTATTTTCTTTATCAGAATCAACTTTGAATTTTCCATTTAGCTGAACTAAAGGACCAAATTCAAAAGATAAATGATTTTCGATAATTTTATAACTCAGTTGTAAAGATATTTGCGCTGATGCTAGTTTATAATTAACATCTTCTTTTCCAGAAACCAATTGGTCTGTAGCCACTAAAAAATTGTTTTCAGAAAACTGAACGGCATACACCATATCCCAATTATTATAAAAATTGCCACGAACAGAAAGACCAGCATTCCAGCCATTAGCAGGTTTTACATCAAAATTACTAGTATTTAAAGTAGTTTGATTGATTCCCCCGAATATTCCAATTCGATTAGAATCCCGATAACCATATTGAGCAAAACCAAAAACAGTTACTAAAAGGAAACAAAAAGTTAACGTAAGTTTTTTCATAAAAATGAATTTTAACAAAGACAAACCTAAAGTTTTTTTGTAATTTAACAACCATTTTTTAACTAAAACTGTATAACATGAACATTCCTTTCCTTTTCTTATTATTTATTGCGCTATTTATCTTTCTTTCCTCCTTCTTTACTGTCAAACAGCAAACTGCAGTGATTATAGAACGTTTTGGAAAATTTCAAAGTATCAGACATTCAGGTCTTCAACTTAAAATTCCATTAATAGATCGAATTGCCGGACGTGTGAATTTAAAAATTCAACAATTGGATGTTATTATCGAAACTAAAACTAAGGATAACGTTTTTGTTAAACTAAAAGTTTCTGTTCAATTTATGGTGGTTAAAGAAACGGTTTATGATGCTTTTTATAAACTGGAATATCCACACGATCAGATTACTTCTTATGTTTTTGATGTGGTTCGTGCCGAAGTTCCAAAACTAAAATTAGACGATGTTTTCGAAAGAAAAGACGATATTGCTGTAGCTGTAAAAAGAGAATTAAACGAAGCAATGACAACTTATGGATACACAATTATCAATACATTGGTTACTGATATTGATCCGGATATTCAGGTAAAAAATGCTATGAACAGAATTAATGCTGCCGACAGAGAAAAAACAGTAGCTGAATTTGAAGCCGAAGCATCAAGAATTAGAATTGTTGCCAAAGCCAAAGCTGAAGCCGAAAGTAAGCGTTTACAAGGACAAGGTATAGCCGATCAAAGAAGAGAAATTGCCCGTGGATTAGTCGAAAGTGTTGATGTTTTAAACAGAGTTGGAATCAATTCGCAGGAAGCCTCTGCCCTAATTGTTGTAACACAGCATTATGATACTTTACAGGCTATTGGAGCTGATACTAATTCGAATTTAATTCTTTTACCAAATTCTCCACAAGCCGGTAGTGAAATGTTGAATAATATGGTCGCTTCATTTAGCGCTTCCAATCAGGTAGGCGAAATGATGAAGAAAAACAAAAAGATTTCATCTAAAAAAGAAGAACCAAAATACGAAGAACCAGAAAATCCTTCAGAAGAAATTGATGAAGTATAATTACTAAACAAAAAAGAGGCTTAATTGCCTCTTTTTTTATTTATAAACCATTTAATGATAATTGGTATCAATAATCTAAATATTGCGCTGTAAGAGCTAAAAAAAGTACTTTTAATTGTATCAAAAACTGTAGTTGATACATTCGAAATAGAAAAACTTTCTTTTGTCTTTTGAACGCTTAAAACTAACTTTTGATAACTAATTTCTTTTTCGATTTTTAAAATCTCAAGTTCGCTATCAATTTGAGCGTAAGAAGAATATTTTTTTGTTTGCATGATTAGTCATTAAAAAAGATTTCTGAAAATTTCTCTAAAATTGGTCCTTCAATAATTTTATCTCTGACTAAAAATAATAAGGCTGTAAAAATAATATAAATCCCTCCAACACATAGAAAACCATAAGTATAACTTCCTAAACAATTACTAATAGCAAAGGCTAATGCAATAGAACAAAATAGTAAAACCATGCAAAAACAAAGTAAAATTAAGGTGAACTTTAAAATCATTGTAGTTGATTTCATAGCCATCTTAAATGCTAATAATTTATAATAAGAAAGATTTTTATCTATATAATCTTTAGTTTGATTTTGAATATTTTCTGAATGTTCTTTTAATTCCTCAAAAGCCATATTGTTTAATTACTGTTTTTAAATAAGTTATTTTTGAAGTTTAGCGTTTTGTTCTTTTAGTTCTGCTAATTTTACTTCCAGAAACGAAATCACATCTTCGGTTTTATGACTCATATTCGAAACTAATTCGCTATATGTTTCTTCTAAATCTACTTTAGCATTACTTAATTTAGATTTTAAATCTTTCTCAAGATCTTTATAACCGTCTTTAATTTTTTTTCTTGTTTTATCTCCTTTGTCTGGTGCAAATAAAATTCCTAGTGCGGCTCCAATTGCTGCACCACTTACAAGAGCTATAATTGTATTTCCAGTATTAGTTGCCATAATATTTATTTTTTTAAGTTTCCTTAAAGATACTAATTAATTTACAAAAAGCAGTCTTAAAGAATTGTTATAAAAAAGTTCGAACACATCAATTGTAAAAAAGTACTAAAATGTGTTGGCAATTGCTTTACAAATTCCATTTTACTAATGAAAGTATTAATTAAAGTTTAAAAAAAGCTAAAAACTAAAATAAAAGCATTTAATAAACGAAAAAAAGATAAATGAAACTTATATCAAATCATTTTTAAAAATGGCTTAAAATTAAAATATAAAAG
>NZ_JNCA01000029.1 GCF_000695795.1 Flavobacterium seoulense
TTGTGCAAACATAGGATGACTTAAATCGCGTACTATGTCATTGCGAGGAACGAAGCAATCTCATTCAGTAATTCTACAAAGTTGTGTATCGTTGTGGGCACAGAATGCTCCCGAAACTTCGGGACTGCGCTAACGTTTGTATATATCTGGGCGATTGTATTTCAATATTTTCCTTCGGAAATAAATTAATACAATTAATAAAATAAAACAGATTGATAATACTATTTTTAAATTTCTAATTGTATGACAAAGATTTTCGTTGCTTATATTTGAAATACAGTCATTAATGTTCTCAGTTTCATATTTCAAACTGACCATTGTGTTTAGAATTCCATACATTGTTGTCAAAATTCCTAAAATCGATATTCCAATTAATAAGAAGTAAATTAGTTTTCGTTTATCCATCTTGTTTTTTTGTCAAGTTGATTTTTACAATATTGATGTGTTTCCCGCAATCTTGTCATTCCGAAGAATGAGGAATCTCATCCAGTAATTCTACAAAGTTGATTATCGTTGCGGGCACGGATTGAAAATCCGCGCGATTTGGGTGCAATTTTGCGCTAACGTTTGTGTATGTCCGAGCGATCGGGTTAACTTGTGGATATCCGAACGTATGTGTGTGTTAAAAATAAATGTAATTATAAAGTCTATTAATTAATTGCCATGATATAAATATAAATGCTGCAATAGGAATAATGAAAGGTCTCCAAGACTGCATTCTTCCGTATCCATAATCTTCATAATGATATTCTAGCTTTTTCCGTCGTATTTTTTCGCTTTTATATTTCCAATAGACAAGTCCGAATAGAAATAGTTCAATTCCTATTAGAATAAATATATTGACATCTTGAAATTTAATTGGTTCCAAATTATATATGTTGTTTAAATTTCTGCTAACGTTTGTGCATATCCGAGCGGTCTGGTTTCAAAATAACTATTCCGACAATCTTGTCTTTCCGAAGAATGAGGAATCTTTACAAGTAACTCGACAAAGTAATTTAGCTTACTTTATTTGCTCATTGTTGCGGGCACAGAATGCAATTCTGCGCTAACGTTTGCGCACATCCGAGCGATCGGGGCTAACGTTTGTATATCCGAGCGGTCGGGTTTAGGAAATAAATATAGTTTCCATCCATATAGATCTTCCTAATTCTGTCAGTTTCAAACCATTCTCAGTGTTTACAATTATGTCTTTTTCTATAAATGTTTTAATGGATGAAGGTGGAACGCGTTGTGCTTCAAATACACCCGATTTATTTATCATTGATTTAAAAAATTGTTGTTCCAAGATTGAAAAATTATTGTAAATTTTTTGAGCTGTGCTTTTTTTCCACTCATTTAAGGCTTTTGGTTCTTCGACATTAGATTTATTAATTGGTAAACTCTCATTTGGTACTTGAAAAGAATTAACTTTTTCAATAAATTCTCTGATTTTTTGTCCGACTAAAACAGCATTTGTTGAGATTGGAAAAGTTCTGCGAAGTGTTTCAATGAGTTCAACCACTCTGTCGTGGTTATTAATTTTAAAACCCATTTCTCTTGGATCAAGCGCACCATTTTGAAATTCATAACTTGATATATTGAATTCTGGAGTGAAGATCATTGTATGCTCATTTTCTACGACCCATGCAGCTCCCATTTCATTTAAGCAAGCAATGCTTGAGTAGTAAGCTGTTGAAAGTAAGTATACAACGTGTGGTTTTTCAGTGATTTTTGCTTTTAACCAGTTAAAAATATTTTGACCTGTGGGAATTCCAAAAGCATCATTACTCGTAAAAATAATTTGCTCGCTATTTACGCCAATTGCAACTAATAAATCTACTATGGCTTGTCCATAATTTGCATTTTTTGATGAATGTGAAATAAATATTTTCATTAGTTTAATTTTTATATCGGCAAATATAACTAAATGCTATTATTGTAGTTGAATTTGCTTAAAGCTAATTTATTTAGCAAGCATTTGCTAGACTTTCACAAATTAACAGAAGAATTTTTAGAGTAAAAAATATCTTGATAAAAACATTATTTCTGAACTAGCCCCGATAGAGCCGATATCCTCGTAGCGTAGCGAAGAGATAAAGGCGAAAGCGGGAGGGAAGTTAATTAAAAACACAAAAAGTGCTGCTCCTAAAAAAAAATCCCCAACTACTTTCGTAATCGGGGACTTCTTAATTTATGCGGTCTGCTTACTGCCGACTGAATTCTGCACGCTGTTACTCGTTAACAATAACCCATTCTCCAGTTGCTAATAAAGCTTCTGCTTTTTTGTATTTCATAGATTCTGTTTTTCCGGTAGCTATTTGTTGTAAGGTTACCGTATCGTTGCGATTGATTTTTGGCATATCTCTCACGATAGTTTCGGTTACCTGACGCGGTTGTGTTTCGCCCGCTTCACGGTTGGCGTTTTCGCTATTTGGAATTTCGTCTTTAGTCAGTTGTAATTTTTCTTTTGGACGAACTACTTCTCTTGCTTCTTCAATTTCCGGAGCCGATTGTTGTGGTAAATCACCTTTGAACAAGAATGAAATTACTTCTTTGTTGATTCCGTTCAACATGCTGTTGAATAAGTTGAAAGCTTCAAATTTATAGATAAGCAATGGATCTTTTTGCTCGTGAACGGCTAATTGAACCGATTGTTTCAACTCGTCCATTTTGCGTAAGTGTTTTTTCCATGCTTCGTCAACAATTGATAAAGTGATGTTCTTTTCGAAATCAGCTACTAATTGTCTTCCTTCAGTTTCGTAAGCTTTCTTTAAATCAGTTACTACGCTTAGGGTTTTTACACCATCAGTAAACGGAACTACAATGCGCTCAAACTGATTGTTTGGATCTTCAAAAATGTTTTTCACGATAGGGAAAGCTTCTCTGGCGCTACGCTCACATTTTTCATTATAGTATTTTAAAGCTTCTTTGTACACTTTTCCGGTTAATTCAATTTCGTTGAATTTTAAGAATTCTGCTTCAGTAACAGGAGAAGTGATAGAGAAATAACGAATTAAATCAAACTCAAATGTTTTATAATCGTTAGTTGCTTTAGTATTTTGAACGAATAATTCGCAAGTATCGTACAACATATTAGCGATATCCAGTTTTAAACGCTCACCAAACAAAGCATGACGACGACGCTTGTAAACTACTTCACGCTGCGCATTCATAACGTCATCATATTCTAACAAACGTTTACGAACACCAAAGTTGTTTTCTTCTACTTTTTTCTGAGCACGTTCGATAGATTTTGTCATCATCGAATGCTGGATAACTTCGCCTTCTTCAAGACCCATTCGGTCCATAACTTTAGCTACTCTTTCAGAACCAAATAAACGCATTAGGTTATCTTCCAGAGAAACATAAAACTGTGAACTTCCCGGATCTCCCTGACGACCGGCACGACCACGTAACTGACGATCGACACGACGGGAATCATGACGCTCAGTACCAACGATTGCTAAACCTCCGGCAGCTTTTACTTCTGGAGATAATTTAATATCGGTACCACGACCAGCCATGTTGGTTGCAATAGTAACAACACCGGCTTTACCAGCTTCTTCAACAATTTGCGCTTCTTGCTTGTGCATTTTAGCATTCAAAACGTTGTGAGTTACACCACGCATTTTAAGCATTCGGCTTAATAATTCAGAAATCTCAACAGAAGTTGTTCCAATAAGTACCGGACGACCTGCTTGAGATAATTGCGTTACGTCTTCGATAACTGCGTTGAATTTTTCACGAGTTGTTTTATAGATAAAATCTTCTTTGTCAATTCGGGCAATTCCTCTGTTTGTTGGAATTTCGACAACATCTAATTTGTAGATTTCCCAAAGTTCTCCAGCTTCAGTCACTGCAGTACCCGTCATTCCACCTAGTTTGTTGTACATTCTAAAGTAGTTTTGCAAAGTTACCGTTGCAAAGGTTTGAGTCGCAGCTTCGATTTTTACGTTTTCTTTAGCCTCAATAGCCTGGTGTAAACCATCAGAATAACGACGACCATCCATGATACGACCTGTTTGCTCATCGACAATCATAATTTTGTTGTCCATGATCACATATTCTACATCTTTTTCGAATAAAGCGTAGGCTTTTAAAAGTTGTGTCAAAGTGTGGATACGCTCGCTTTTAACTCCGAAATCCTGGAATAATTTTTCTTTTTCTTCGGCTTCAGCGTCTTTGTCTAATTTTTGTTTTTCGATATTGGCAATTTCGGTTCCAATGTCTGGTAGAACGAAAAAGTCAGCATCAGTGTCTCCTGAAAGGAATTTGATTCCGTTATCAGTCAATTCTACCTGATTGTTTTTTTCTTCGATAACAAAATACAGTGCTTCGTCAACCTTTGGCATTTCGCGGTTGTTGTCCTGCATGTATTGGTTTTCCGTTTTTTGAAGCAATTGTTTGATTCCTTCTTCACTTAAAAACTTAATCAAAGCTTTGTTTTTAGGTAAACTTCTGTAAGCTCTTAAAAGCATGAAACCACCATCTTTAGTGTTTCCTTCTTTGATTAATTTTTTAGCCTCAGTAAGGAAACTAGTTGCTAACTGACGTTGTAAAGCAACCAAAGATTCGATTTTTGGTTTTAATTCGTTAAACTCATGACGATCTCCTTGTGGAACCGGACCAGAAATAATCAATGGCGTTCTTGCATCATCAATTAATACAGAATCCACCTCATCGACAATAGCGTAGTTGTGTTTTCTTTGAACTAAATCAGATGGCGAATGTGCCATGTTGTCTCTTAGGTAGTCAAAACCAAATTCATTATTTGTACCATAAGTAATGTCTGCATCATAGGCTTTTTTTCTTCCTTCTGAATTCGGTTGGTGGTTGTCAATACAATCTACAGTTAAACCGTGGAATTCGAATAAAGGTGCTTTCCATGTGCTATCACGTTTTGCTAAGTAGTCATTCACGGTTACTAAATGTACTCCGTTTCCAGTTAAGGCATTTAAGTAAAGTGGCAAGGTTGCTACTAATGTTTTTCCTTCTCCTGTTTGCATCTCAGCAACTTTACCCTGGTGCAACACCATACCACCTATTAACTGAACATCATAATGAATCATGTCCCAGGTAATTTCTTTTCCGGCAGCATTCCATTTGTTTAACCAAACGGCTTTATCACCTTCAATGCTAACATAAGTTTTAGTAGCCGAAAATTCACGGTCTTTAGCTGTTGCAGTAACGCTAACTTCTGAGTTTTCTTTAAAACGTCTTGACGTTTCTTTTACCACAGCAAAAGCTTCCGGAAGAATTTCCATTAAGGCTTTTTCTGATTGGTTGTAAGCTTCTTTTTCTAAACTGTCAATCTCAGTATAGATATCTTCTCTTTTGTCAATGTCTTCGATTTTTTCAACTTCGGCCTGAAGACCAGCAATTTTAGCATCGATTGCAGCACGTGATTCTTTTATTGTTTCTTTAAAGAAAATAGTGCGCGCTCTTAATTCGTCATTCGACAATGCTGTTAAATTACTTTCAAAAGTCTTGATTTTATTTAAGTAGGGTTGTAATGACTTAACGTCTTTCTCTGATTTGTCACCTACAAAAATTTTAATAATGCTATTTATGAAGCTCATATTATATTTGTATTTCTAATTAATGTTGTCTGTATTTTGAACCAAAAAAAAAGCCTCTGCTGAGACTTTTTTCTTGAGATATTTTCTAATATTCGTCCTCGTTCCAAAGATAATCTTCATCAGTCGGATAGTCTGGCCAAATTTCTTCCATCGATTCGTATATTTCGCCTTCATCTTCTATAGACTGTAAGTTCTCCACTACTTCAAGTGGTGCTCCAGCTCTAATAGCGTAGTCGATAAGTTCATCTTTGTTAGCAGGCCACGGGGCATCACTTAAGTAGGATGCTAATTCTAATGTCCAATACATCTTTATGTCTATTTAGTTTTGTGCAAAAATAAATTTTTTACTGAAAGATACAAGTAAAATTAAGTTTATTTTTTGTTAAAGTTAAGAACGTGTTTTTTAAACTCCAAAAAGGAATAATAAATCCCAATATTTAAATTCCAAATTCCAAAAAATGTTTTAGAAAGATTGGTATTTGGGATTTTAAAAAATTGGAATTTTAAGAAAGTTTTACTTTCTCGGAATCCATTTTACTTCCTCGGCGTTTAAGTCATGCGACAACTTTCGTGCCAACACAAAGAGATAGTCAGAAAGTCGGTTTAAATAACTAATAACTATTTCAGCAATAGCTTCGTTATGGCTTAAATGTACGGTTAGCCGTTCAGCACGGCGACAAATACAGCGTGCAATATGACAATGTGACACGGTAGGATGACCTCCTGGCAAGACAAAATGAGTCATTGGCGGAAGTGCTGTTTCCATAGTGTCAATTTCGTTTTCTAATAATTCGATATCATTTGCTGTAATTCCTAAATTTTGTAATCGTGGAGTACCGTTTTTTAATATTTCTTTTTCAGCAGGAGTTGCTAAAATGGCACCCACAGTAAACAAACGATCCTGAATTTCGATTAAATTTTCTTTGTAATGTGTATTGATGTCCTGATCACGAATCAATCCGATGTAAGAATTCAATTCGTCAACCGTTCCGTAGCTTTCTATCCGAATATGATCTTTAGGAACTCTGGTTCCGCCAAAAAGCGCTGTGGTTCCTTTATCGCCAGTTTTAGTGTATATTTTCATTTTTTTTTAAGTTGCTAAGCTTCTAAGTTAATGGGCTTCTAAGTTTTTTTGGATCATAGATTCAAGAAATTTGAGAAATTATTTTGATTTCTCCAATCAGTGTTTCTGTCTTCTGTCTTCTGTCTTCTAAAATCTGCAATCTGAACACTGCTTACTTAGAAGTATCACTTTCAATCAATCCATCTCGTAAACGAATAACGCGATGCGCATAAGCAGCAATATCTTCTTCGTGAGTTACCAGAATTACGGTATTTCCCTGTGCATGAATATCCCCAAAAAGCTTCATGATTTCTACCGAAGTTTTACTGTCTAAGTTTCCGGTAGGTTCGTCAGCAAGAATAATAGAAGGTTTGTTGACCAGAGCACGGGCTATGGCTACGCGCTGGCGTTGCCCACCCGAAAGCTGATTGGGTTGGTGATCCATTCTTTCGGCAAGATTCACTTGTTTTAAAACTTCGGTAGCTCTTTTATTTCTTTCGGTTTTTGGATGTCCGGCATAAATCATAGGTAATGCCACATTGTCAAGGGCTGTAGTTCTCGGCAACAAATTGAAAGTCTGGAACACAAAACCAATTTCTTTGTTTCTAATTTCGGCTAGTTCGTCATCTTTCATTTTACTGACATCTTTGCCATTTAAAATATAAGTTCCCGAAGTAGGCGTGTCTAAACAGCCTAAAAGATTCATTAAAGTCGATTTTCCAGAACCTGAAGGTCCCATAAGAGCAACATATTCGCCTTTTTTGATTTCTAAATTAATTCCTTTTAAGACATAAACAATTTCGTTTCCCAGTACAAAATTTCGTTTAATATCATTTATTTTAATTAATAGATCACTCATGGTTTTGGTCTCGATTTTAGAAATTATTTTCGAAAAACCAAAGCTAAAAAATCATTTATTAATAAGTGCTGATTATTGTAAAAATCTTATGAATTTATTAAGGAAAAAACGCATTTAATTGCGAATGATAAAATGTTCTTTGGGCTGTTCTCTTCTAAAGAAAACGAATCCCCATTGAAAAGTATCAATGGTTACACTAACTTTTGGGTGTTTTTTGATGGTTTCCCAGGCTTCTTCCATATCAGCAGACCAATGAATATCATCAAAAATCCATACCGAATCATTATTTATTGTGGGTAATAAAATTTCGAAATAATCTAAAGTAGCTTTTTTAGAATGGTTGCCGTCAAAGTAGATTAAGTCTTGAGTTATGAGTTGTGAGTTATGAGTTTTAAAATATTCCGAAAATTCAGAAACAATATTTTTTACATTATTGATATTAAATTTTTGTAATTGCAATTGACATTGATTTGCAGTATTAGGACAACCTTCTAAAGTTATAATTGAAGCATTTTCATTTCCTAAGGCTAGGGCAGCAGTGGCTAATCCTAATGATGTGCCTATTTCCAGAATAGTTACCGGCTGAAAATAATTAGTGATACGATATAATAATTGGGCACGTTTTCTGGAAATTCCTGCCGTTTTTGCAATTTGATTAATGGGACGAATATTAGATTTAAAAACTTTAGAACCAGCGCCAAAATCAGTTACTTCAACCGTGTTTTTTTTTTCCAGAAGTGTTTTTCGATATTGGTCTAAAATAGCATAATCGGCTTTTGTTTTTTTGTCATAAAAACATTTGGTAAGTAAACTGAAAACAAAAGGCGAGTGCACCGCATGTTCGTTTTTAGAATGCCAAAGAAATTTTAAATACGCTTTAATTTGGAAAAACATAATTAAGTGGAATTGATGCCTGAATTATTTATGTTTTTTAATAGTTACTTTTCTAAAATCGATTGGAAAACCTTCGTATTGCAGTAAAATTCGACCTTCAGTAACCGAAGATTCAGTGCCTTCGTTTACTAATTTACCATTCAGTTTTTGAGTGATTTTTCCATTTTTAGAAATAACAACTAATTCGTTCCATTCTCCAATAGGATTTTCGGCATCTGCAAAACGTTTAGAAACAACACTTTTTCCTGGAGTAATTGTAGTTCCGTTAATGTTTAAAGTCACTTCCTGAAGAAAAACAAAATCTCCGGTTGCTCCTTCTTTTATTTGAAACTGAATTCCTTTTGGCCATAAAACATCGGGAGTTTCAGCAGGAACATGATACATTACACCGCTGTTTTTGCTGTTGTTTTTTCGAACAAAATTAGTATCGGTATTCCATTTGTATTCTACTGTTAATTCGAAATTACGAAAAGACTGCTCCGACATTAAGTAACCTGCTTTTGGTCCGTACATTCGAATCATATTATTCTCCACCGAAAAAAGATTAGCAGCGTTATCCTGTTTGCCTTTTTCATCGCCAAATGCATACCAGTCTTTTAAATCTTTTTGATTGAAAAGTTTAATACGTTTTTGCGCATTAGTATTTTGCGAAAATAAAACCAGAATAATTAATAATGAACGAAATATAGAATTCATAAAAAATAGCATTTTGAATTGGTAAGATTAGAAAAAAATAAACTAGATAAAATCCTCACGAAGCGGAGTAAAACTGTCTACCAATTTTACATATTCCGTTAAGGTCTGGATGCTGTGATTTAGGTTTGATGCTACTTTAAAAACATCTCCTTCATGTAAGAGATATTCACGATCTTCGATAAAAAACTTTAAAGAACCAGTAGCCACATAAGTAATTTGCTCATGAACATGTTTGTGCGGTGGATCTGGAACTTCCATAGGTCCGTTAAGAAATTCAATGATGGTTACCATTAAGTGATCTAAATGGACTACTTTTCGCATTAGGGAAGGATTTGAATTTACAGCTTCAAAACCTTCGGTATTTTTAATTACTTCCATGATTGATCTAAAATTGGATTCAAAGTACTTAAATAAAATTTTATTACACAATTCATCTGGCCTTTATGTGTAAAATGTTTAATTTTTTAAACTATTTGATATAAATATTTTGAGTGTTTTCCTGAATTAGCCAAGGACGTTTATCTGCTGATTTTGCTGTGATTTTACAATTTGTGAAAGTTACCGTGTCGGTATGTCGCACAAAAAATCCAAAAGCATTTGTATTTCCAAAATAACTGCCTTCGGGATATTTACCATCGTATTCCATAACCGTTTGATTGGTGGTTTGAATTCCTCCTTTCAATTCGAAATTTAGATTTTCGAAAGTAACATTCTGGATATTATGACCTTTTATTCCTGTAATTATCGAAGGATATTGTTGGGTGAAATCAGTTCCTGATATATTTTTAAAATGAATATTTGAAATGGTTCCAATGCGGGTTTTTCTATCAGGAACGGTTCTTTTTCTGTCGGCTAAAAGAATGAAAATGGCTTGTCCGCAATTTGAAATTTGGCTATCACGAAAATTCAAATTATCAATTACCGCTCCATCCATAGATTCTATACAGAAGGCTGAATTTTGGTAGGCATTTTTCAGTGTAAGTTCAGAAACATCAAAGTTCATAAAACTTCCTAAACCATCGGTTCCGAGTTTGAAACAGTTTCCGGCTTTTACATTCAGCTTGTCTAAGACACATCGTCTCACAATAATGTCTTTACAGCCAAATTCACTACCGCTTTTAAAACAAATTCCATCATCTTCAGATTCGATAAAACTGTCTTCGATAAGTACTTTGTGACAATCTACAATATCAATTCCATCACGGTTGGGTGTAAGCTGTCCTGTATTTACTTTTATTTTTTGGATAGTAATATTTTCTGATTCTATATAAACCTGAGTCCAGCAAGCAGGTTTTATCATAGTGATGTTAGCTACCGTAATGTTTTTAGAACCTACAAAGGCAAGGATTGAAGGACGGTCTTTTTCGGTGCCAATTTCTTTAACATGCATCCACGGCTCGTAGTCACCTTGTCCGTTAATAGTTCCGCCTCCGGTTATGGTGACATTTTTTACTTTGTTACCGTAAATTAATCTTCTTTGGCAATCTTCAAGCATCCTATTAGGATATTTTGTGTCAATCAGATGATGTGGGTAATCTTTTTCATCATCTGATTTTATTCCTAAAATAGTTGCTGAAGCATCGATTTTTAATGTCAAATCGTTTACCAATAGCAATTGTCCGGTTAAGAAAATCCCTTTTTCTAAAAGTACTGTACCACCTGTTTTTTTACAAGCATCGATGGCTTTTTGAATGGCTTTTTGGTCATTTGTAATTCCGTCGCCTTTGGCACCAAAATCATAAACATTATAAACTGATTTGTCGCTTTGTGCATTGATTATTAAAAATGAAAGTAAAAAGAAAAGTAGGAAGTTATTTTTATTCATGGTTTATAGAAATGTAGCTAATTAGTAAAAGGAATTAAATTATTTAGGTCCGTCATAATTGTAATGGAAAAAATTAAATGCTGCCAAGCCACCATCGTTTAATTCGTTATAACTAAACAATGCGATTCGGCTGCCTTTCCAGTAACCAAATTCGGCATTGAAATCAGATCCAATAGCTTTGAAGTTTTTATTATCCAAACTATAAAAGAAATGATTTTTTTGCTGTGTAAAGTCCAGTTTCAGTTTAAAGAAAATCGTTTTATTGGTAATCAGAACTTCTTCGTATTCTTTGTCTTTTCCTTCAAAAAATACATATAATTTTCCTTGATGGTTTTTAACTCCAATGGAATTGTAAATTTTAGACATACTGCTTAAACCCGCTTTTTGTCCTGAAATCATATTACTAACATCCATTTGAACCGTAACTTCTCCAGTATTTCCCATTACTTTTTGAGTAAAAGTATTGTGAGCTTCCATGATATTTGATGCTTTTTTAGCTTTTAATACCAAGTATCCTTTTTTATCTGTTAACGACCAATGTGAATTTATTGGATTATGATTCCATTGCCATTGAAGACCTAAGTCTTTAGAGTTAAATTCATCATCCGATTGTGGAGCAATTATTGGAAATGTATTGCCAATATTCGGTTTTTGCCATACCGATACCGGTTCCCCAATACCATTTCGATCAATGTCAGTTCCAATAACTGGCCAGTCGTCATGCCAAAACATAGGTTGTAAATGTAATATACGGCCTAAAGCGCCTGCTGATTGAAAATGATAAAACCACCATTCACCATCTGGAGTATCTACAATTGCTCCTTGGTGTGGACCATTAACATTCGTGCTTCCTTTTTCTAAAACGACTCTCTTTTCATAAGGGCCATAAATGTTTTTGGAACGTAAAATGGTTTGCCATCCTTCTGAAACGCCACCTTCAGGAATACTGATGTAATAATAATTATTGCGTTTGTAGATTTTTGTTCCTTCGGCTACAGGACCTGTATAAACTGTTTTGCCTTCATCCAGCAATTTTGTTCCATCAGCACTCATTTTGTTAATGATGATAGGACCAGCACCATGTACACTATGTCCCAAATACGCCTGACCATCATCATCCCAGAACGGGCAGGGGTCTTCCCATTTTTCAATGTTTTTTACCAGTAGAAGTGGAGACCACGGGCCTGCGGGATTGCTGGCATTGGTCATGAATAATCCTTCATTAATTGTGCAAAAATAAACCCAGAATTTATTGTCGTGAAAACGGATTGCCGGAGCCCAGCTGCCTCCGGCATATCTTTTGAAACTATCGTAAGCTGGAAAATCCAGGCGATTGTATATTCGACCAATAATTTTCCAGTTGACCATATCTTCTGATTCCTGAATAGTCATTCCCATGTAATGAAATTCAGAACAAATCATATAATATTTATTTCCAACCCGAATCACATCCGGGTCGGAATAATCAGCATTTATAATTGGATTAATATAAGTTCCATTTCCCTGATCTCCCCAGGAACCTCTTTTTTGACCATAGGTTAGTGTTGAAATAAATACAGTAAAATATAAAGCAAGTAGATGGTGTTTCATTGATTAGAACGTTATTTTTCTCTCTTAGGCATTGGTGTTAAATCGGTTAAATCAGTAATTTTAATTGGATTTCCTGATTCAATACTGTTTCGGGCAGCAATACCGATTAAGACAGACATGGCGCCGTCTCTACTTCCTGCTGATCTTTCATAAGGGTCGGCGGTATTAGCAGTTTTAAATATTTTATCATGAAGTCGTTGATCACCTCCTCCGTGTCCTCCTTTTTCAGTTGGAACCGTTACTTTTTCAAAATCTTTCCAAAGTTTATGGACTATAATTGTTTCGTGATTGGCTTCTTCTAAAGCAGATTGTTCCATTTCTTTGGCATGCATTTCAGCTTGATCCACCTTAGTTCTTTTATCGTACGGAATATCTAATGAGGCTTCAATGCGTCCTTCGGTGCCATTAAAAGCTAATCTCCAGCCTTCAAAAGGGGAGTAGGTAGTAAGTGAATAGTTTACAATAGCATTATTAGCATATTTTATTTGTGCAGACATTTTATCATAGATGTCAATTTCTTCCCTAAAAAGACAGTTGTCTCTAATGTAGCCATCGTATTTTTCATTGGCAACATATAAGTTCATCGATTGTTTGTCTTTTGTTATATCATAATAATAGTCGCAAGTCGTTTTATGATCACAGCTTCTGCAATTTTTGCCTCTAAATGGATTCGCTTTTCCATAATGTTCTAAATCGCCTAATGCAAAAACATCTGTTGGGTCAGAATTAAGCCACCAATTAAGTAAATCAAAATGATGCGTGGCTTTGTGTACCCAAAGTGTGCCTCCGCTTTCTTTTTCACCATGCCATCTTCTAAAATAAGAAGCGCCGTGATAGGTGTTTAAATACCAGTGAAAATCGACCGAAGTAATTTTGCCAATAGTATTATTGGCTAATAATTCTTTTATTTTAGTGATGTAAGGACTCCATCTATAATTAAAACCAACAATTAATTTTTTACCTGATTTTCTTTCGGCATTTAAAATTTCCTGACATTTATTTTCGTCGGTAGTCATTGGTTTTTCGGTAAGGACATCATAACCTGATTCTAAACCTTTTACGATAAACTGATGGTGAGTAGAATCTTTAGTAGTTACAATAATCAAATCAGGTTTTGTTTTTTTGAGCATTTCATCAAAATTGACGAATGTAGGACAATTGACTTCCATGAATTTTTTAGCATATTCTAATCGTCCCGGATTAATGTCGCTAAGGCCTACAAATTCAAGAATATCGGAGTATTCCTGAATTAATCTTTTGCCCCAAAAACTAATGCCTCTAATTCCTGTTCCTACGAGAACAACACGAAGTTTTTTAGTAGTATCAAAATCAAAAGAACTGAGCGGAAATGCCGTATAAGCTGCAAGCATGCTTATAGACGTTAGAAATTTTCTTCTAGTAATGTCCATAAAATTTTTAGGTTTAATAGGTTAATAAATTCAATAAATAATTTTTGGTTTTTTTTGGTCTTTTAAATGTAATTAATTTATTGATTGCTTGTTAGTTTTGATTTTGTTTTGTTGGCTGAAATGGGGTTTAATTTTAAAAAGAAATAAAAAAATCATCTGATATTTTAGAAATAATACCAGATGATTTTTATGTGAAATAAGAAGGAAAATTGATTTATGAACTGACTAAAACGGTTTCTTCTTTTTCTTCAGCCTCAGCTTTTTTTCTCCAAAAATTAGCTAACAAAGAACCTGAAACATTCATCCAGGGACTAAAAACGGCTGATGCCAAACCAATAGTAGCTAGTTTTCCCATAGAACCAGCTAATCCTGATGCCATACCTCCGTTTTGTAAACCCACTTCAAAAGCAATCGTACGACTGCTGTTTTTGTCTAATCCACAAATACGGCTTAAATAGTAACCAAAGAAATAACCAGCACCATTATGCAGAACAGCGACTATAAAAAGTAAAAAACCTATTTGCAATAAATTATCTCTACCCGCAGCGGTGGTAACAAGAGTGAAATAAATAATTCCGAACATCGAAAAATAAGGCATTAAACTATCAATTTTAGGATATGCTTTGTAGGCTAAATGATAAAATTTCCCTACTAAAAAAGCTCCGGCAATAAAGCAGCTAATTTCAATTATATGAGCTATCGGACTATCCGATGCATAATTTAATGAATCATTGATAAAGAATAAAACAAGCAACCAAATAGCTGAAATTACAGTCAAGATATCAATTCTTTTTCGTGCTGTTTCTCCGTAGTTTTTAAGAATATCATGAATCATCGCGGCTGCTAATGGCACTAAAACAATTTTGATAATTTCCATCATCATATTAAAAAATTGTACTTCGACCATCGTTCCGGCAAATATTTTCATTAAAAACGGAGTCATAATAGGAGCGACTAAGGTAGAAATAGCTGTTACTGTAACAGACAATACCAAATTTCCTTTGGCAATATAAGTCATTACATTCGAGGCTAAACCGCTACTGCATGAGCCTATAAGAATGATTCCGGCAGCAATTTCGGGTTCGAAATTAAAAGCTTTGGCAAGAATAAAACCGCTGATTGGCATAATTGTAAAATGACCTAAAAGCCCAATTATTACGCCTTTTCCTGATTTTCGAATACCTGTAAAATCCTCAATACTCATTTGTGTTCCCATCCCGAACATTACCATCTGGATAATGATTAGAATGAGCCATTTATTTCGTAAATCGATTGAACCAATATGTAAAAAAGTTTGCGGATAAATCAATCCGGCACATACGGCAGTAATAATCCAAAAAGTATATTGGTAACCACTTAAAAGTTTGCTATGACCTATACCAATAGCCATACTTGAAAAAGCAGCAATAAAGCTTATTTTCCAAATAGTATCCATATCTAAAAACCAGCTAATGCCTGCCAAAATAAATAAGGCAGGACTAGCCCACAGAAAAAATTTACGCATAATAAAAAGATATTAAAAGTAAATTTCGGCTAGTTTTTTCATCGCAATTGCCGGACTGGCTAAAATAGGAACTACTTTTTCGGCATCAGTCAAACCATCAACAACACGCGCCATTGAAGCCTGAGCCAAAACAATAACGCCTACTTCCTGCATCAATTCTTTTAAGGCTTTAGCAACCATTTCATCATGTTTTGCTGCATCGCCACTCATTAAAGCTTCAAATGCACCATCACATAATTTAGAAACAATGTTCACATTTTTTCCTGCTGCTAAGGCACGTCTTCGAACCAAATCACTCGTAGGTTCCAGTGTAGTAGGTAAGGTGGCAATTACACCAATTTTATCACTTATTTGTACGGCTTCGTCAGCCATTGCCTGATCTACTCTAATTACTGGCACGCTCGATAAAGTGGCTGCTGTTTCTATGGCTACGCCAATGGAAGAACAGGTAACTAAAATTACATCGGCTCCTGCCTCTTCGGCTGCTTTTACGTGATTGACCACTCTTGCCGCGGTATTAGGCATTAATTTCCCTTTTTTGATAACATCTTTAATCAGGCTATCGTCAACAATATTAAAGGTTTCGACACCGCTTAAATGTTCAGAAGTTAATTGTTGGAATAAAGGAACTAATGTGGCCGAGGTGTGGACAAATCCTAATGTTTTTGCTTTCATATTTAATATTTATAGTTTTTTGTGGTTGATAGGTTATAGGTTTATTGGTAACTTCAGGTTAGATTCATTTTATCATAATTTTTCTCCGTTTAGTACTTTTATAAAATAATCGGCAGCGCCTACCTGACCTCCTTTGAAATTTAATTCTAATCCGTTTACCAATTCGTCTTCCGAAATAGCTTTACAAAGTGGTGCTCCAGGAGCTAACGGTGCTAACATTTCTAAGGCAAAAATTCCTAATTCGGATGCGGCATAACTAGAAGTATCACCTCCGGCAAATAATATCCGTTGCACTTTTACCGATTGTAAAACTTCTTTGATAATCTGTCCTAAAACACGACCGTAAATTTTGCTGCTCTGTTTCTGTACTTCTTTTTCGTTAAGTCCGCTTTGTTTTAAATACTCTTCGGTTTCGGTAATTCTTGGGTCGTTAGTCCCAATGCTGGTATGCAAAATAGTGTTTTGTCCTTGTTTAAGTTTACCAATAATTGCTTTGGCAACATCAGCAATACTTTGTTCCTGATGATCGTGATGCATGACTTTACTTTCTAAAGCGATACCTTCAAAACCATTTTCAAGAGCATATTCTATTTGCCCCGCCGTAACTGGCGAACAGCTTCCGGAAATAACAAGTAGAGGAGAAGCCAGACCAGGATGTTTGAATTCAAATTGCTTATTAATTATATTTTCGTCTTTCCAGGCTAATCCTAACGCCATTTCGATTCCGGAAGAACCTACCGAAAAAATAGTTTTTTCTTTCGCTAAATGATGAAAAACTTCACCAATGGTTTTTAAATGTGTTTGGTTCATTCCGTCCAAAAACAGGATTTCTTTTTCTTCTTTTTCCTGAATTACTTCTAAAACAGCTGCAGTACCAGTCTCAATAGTGTTGAGGTTGATAAGATCAATTGTTTTTGAAGTTTGCTTTACCAAATGAAATCTCAAATCAGCTTCATCGGCAGGAGTGACAGGATGCTTACTCATTGATGGATGACGGTCAAGACGGTGAATTTCACCATTTCCGGTGGTTCCCATTCTGGCAAATAAATTTCCAAAAGCACAATACCTGCCTAAATGCGGTGCAGCAGCAGAAATAAACGTTGTTTTTTGATTGAAAACTTCGCTGCCTATTTCGATTGCTTTACCAATATTTCCAACATGTGGAGCCGAATCAAAAGTCGAGCAAACCTTGTAATGTACCTGCTCCGGATTAAAATCTCTCAATGTTTCGAAAGCAGGATACAATTCGCTTTCCATTTCTGTTGGAGACATCGAACGGCTTTTTCCTGCCAAACCTATGGCTTGCACTCCGGGAAAAAGCTCTAAATCCTTATGAAGCGGTGACCTAAGAAAAAGAACGGTTTTTATACCGGCTAAAGTTAGGAATTCCAAAGCATCCGTGGAGCCTGTGAAATCATCTCCATAATATGCCAACAGTAAAGAATGTTCTTTGTTCATTATTTTGCGAATTTTTTAACTGATGCTGCAAATTCAGGATATTGTAAAGCCGCTTCCTCAACAGATAATCCGTCAACAGCGGCTTTCCAGGCTTGTTGTAAGGCATTTACTCCGGAGGTTGCTCCCATAGGATGTGCTAAAATTCCGCCGCCTGCCATGTACAATAAATCGGTAGTTTGGGTTCTTCTATACGTTTCAGGTGCTTGTCCGCCCCATTGTCCTGAAGAAACAACCGGTAACGGATTGTTTCCGCATACAAAAGGTTTCAAGCAGGATTGTATCGATTTAACAACCGAATCGTCTGATTCCCAGAATTTATTTTGGATTCCGTTTACGTGCATTTGGTCAACACCTGCCAATCTCCAAATTTTTTGGTAAGCAGGAAATTCAATTCCTAATAAAGGATGACGATTTAACATTCCCCAGCCATTTCGGTGTCCGTGAATCACTAAATCACCCTGATCACATATTTTTTTGGTAGCACTTAATCCCACGCTGTTGATACTAATCATAGCACAAGTTCCCTCGTGCTTTTTGATTAAGTCGTATTTTCGTTGCATTTGGTCAATTTCGTCGCTGATGTTAAATGCGTACATTACTTTTTTGCCAGTTTTTTGCGCATGCTCATTAATCACTTTCATGATAACGTTTACACGATTATCAAAAAGAGAGTTGGCAGTCGATCCCATTAATTCATCATCTTTGATAAAATCGATACCGGCATCGATTAATGTTTTTACTAAGGCTGCTGTTTCTTCAGGACTCATTCCCACACTAGGTTTGATAATAGTTCCAATCATTGGTCTGTCAGTAACACCGCAAGAGGCTTTTGAGCCTTTGATTCCAAATTGTGGTCCTCGATAATGATTTTTAAAAGAATCAGGAACATCAAAATCCATTAGTTTTAAACCTGTAAACTGACTGATTTCGTATAGATTTCCCTGTAAAGTACTAATAAGAACCGGTAAATTGTAGCCAAAATTCTCAATAGACCAGCTTACCTGAACTCTGGCTCTTTGGTATTTTTTACCGGGAATGCTGTTTCCGGGAATCGAAGGTTCGTCAACAATATCCAGTTTTTCAATGTTTTCTACACGGGCAGCAAAACGTTCCTTAAGTTCCGCCGTTTCTCCCGGAACAGATACAAAAGTTCCTGAAGATTGCTCACCTGCCAGTACTGCTGCGGCTTGTTCTACCTCATATGGAGTTTCGATGTAATATTCGGCAAAGATTCTTTCCATTATTTCTTCTTGATTATAATAACTCCTATTATAGGATTGGTGTTGAGTGATTTGTTTTCTAAAAATCTGTGTTATGTAAAAATAACACTTATAATTACAAATACAAGTTAATTTTGCTTTTTTCGAAAGTAATAAATAGTTTTCGAAAATAATAGTAAATAATGCAAATTAAAAAAGCAACCCGGTTGGGAGTTGTTTTTATAAAATAAATGATTATTTTGAGTAGGTTTCGAACGCGAAAGGATTCGCGCACGAGCGTGGATTTTTTAAACGAGCCGCAAAATAAAGAAATGATTTTAGGTTTAGGTAATTCTGCTTTTCAAATTTCATACAGTAAGTTCGCAAATAATTCATGTTTCAGAATCATTTGCAAATTTACCGAGAGAAATAAAATTGGATTTTTAGGTAACAAATAAAATTATTTTCTTTTGTAGAAAATATAATCGGTGTTAATGGGTTCTATACCGTTTTCTTTTAGATTCGTTGCAATTTGTGCCCGATGATAAGTAGCGTGATTGATAATGTGAAAAATAATATCCTGAACTAAATTAGTAAAAACAGTTCCCGCCGAATTTTTATATTCAATTTTTCGGCTTAATTCGGTGCTGTTTAAAATACTTAAACTATTAGTATAATTAGTTTCGTTATAGTTTTTTAAATTTTCGAATAGTCTAATTTCCCAAACGCTAACAGCTGGTTTACGCTCCAGAATGCGTTCGTTCCATATTTCCTGCGCATTGATTAAATGATTCAATAATTGGATTGATTTTTCAGGAATTAGTTGGTTATTCTTTTCGAATAGTTGAATTAATTGCTGATTGAAATAATAGGTGTATTCGAATGCGTCTTTAAAAAAAGCGTTGGTTTTCATTAGGTTAATTTTGGTTGATTAAATACTAAAGTTGTATGCTGTTTTGAATATTTATTTGTTCTAAAAAATACTCATCGTGCGAAACAACTATCAATGTGCCTTGATATTCATTGATGGCACGCGTTAAAATTTCGATATTTTGAATATCTAAATTATTTGTTGGTTCGTCCAGAATAATAATGTCTGGCGCTTGATTGTTGATGGTCAAACAACAAAGCATAAGCCGCATTCGTTCGCCACCGCTCAGTGTATTACACACTTTATCCCAGCTTGCATTTGAAAACAAAAAACGATTTAGTCTCATTTTGATATCATGTTCCTGTAATCCCGAATGATTAAATGTTTGCGCCTGCTCATACACTTTTAGATTGTTATTGATTAACGAATAATCCTGATCAATATAAATAGATTTACTTTCGGCTTTGTAAATTTTGCCTGATTGTGGTTCTAAATTACCTAAAATAAGTTGTATTAAAGTCGTTTTTCCAGAGCCATTGGTGCCTTTTATGGCAATACGTTCGCCACTTGTGATTTTGAAATCTAAATTTTCTTTCCAGAGATTTTTTTCATTGTAGCTAAAATTTATTTGCTCTGCAGTAAACAAAATCTTGCCTTTATGCAAATTTGAATTATCGAAACCAAATTTCATTTTATCAAAATCGTTGACATTTTTGCGCAGTTGCTGTAAATCCTGCGAAATAGCATCTACTTTTTCGGCATGTGCATTTTTTAGTTTCGAAGTACTGTTTTCAGCATTGTTACGCAAGGTATTCATCATGATTCTCGAAACACCTGCTTTTTCCTGTTTTCCTTTTCCGCGGGCATCCAGTTTTTGTTGTCTTTCGATTGTTTCGCGTTCTTTTTCTTTGGCTTTACGCAAGGCTTTTTCTTTGCTCTGAATATCCTGATACAAAGCCGAAGTTTCAATTTGTTTTTGCTCCAGATAAAAATCATAATTGCCTCCATAAATTGAAATTCCGTTAGGATTTAATTCACAAACAGTATCTAATTGATTGAGTAATTTTCGGTCGTGACTTACCACAATCAAAGTACTTTTTGAAGATTGGATAAAATCGTATAATAGATTTCTACTTTGGTTATCCAAATGATTACTGGGTTCGTCCAGCAAAATCAATTCAGGTTGATGAATGGCAATTCCGGCGAGGAAAACTTTAGTTTTTTGTCCGCCACTTAAACTTTCCATTTTTTGATTCAAATCTAAATCTGCAAGTTGCCAGTATTCTAAAGCTTCGTTACAGCGTTCTTCAATAGTCCAGTCGTCATTTAACAGATTGAAGTTGGTTTCAGATGCATTTCCTTTTAAAATTTCGTGTAATGCCTGTAATTTTTCATCAATTCGCAAAGCTTCGGCAATGGTTAAATGATTGTATTGCCCTATTATTTGCGGAATATAATACGGTTTAGATTCTGTTTTTAATTGCCCTTCAGAAGCTTGAATTTCCTGGGCAATTATTTTTAATAAAGTCGATTTTCCTACGCCATTATTGCCTATTAAAGCAATTTTATTTTGACGATTTACAGTTAAATTAATGTTGCTGAACAACAAATCCTTATTAGGATGGATGTAACTAATGTTTTGTAAAATAAGCATAATTTCTTTCTTTAAAGAGTAATAGAATTTACAAACCCTGTTGAGGTTTGTGTCTTTAAATAGCCTGAAAGAAATTAGTTATCACATTTATAGTAGTATTTTAAGACTGCAAATATACAGATTTTTACATTTTTAAAATAATTTTCATTTCAAAGAGTAGCTAGTTTCGATTTAATTTGAACCGCTCTTAAAAAAACTTACTTTTGCAATTCTTGAAAAAAGCGTACTAATTGATTTAGTTGCGATTTAATTCTATAATCTTTTAATAAAAGAATGAAACAGTATTTTAGCTTATTTGATTTTTCGCAAAAAGTAAATTATAAAACCGAAATATTAGCCGGATTAACGGTTGCTATGACCATGATTCCAGAATCACTTTCCTTTGCTATTTTGGCTGGATTTCCGCCATTAGTAGGTTTGTATGCTGCTTTTATAATGGGATTAGTAACGGCAATTTTTGGCGGACGACCAGGTTTAGTTTCTGGTGGAGCAGGAGCAACGGTAATTGTATTAATCGCCTTAATGAAATCGCATGGTTTGGATTATGTTTTTGCGGCAGTAGCATTGGCAGGAGTAATCCAGATTTTAATAGGCGTATTTAAACTCGGAAAATTTATTCGCTTAGTGCCTCAGCCCGTTATGTTTGGTTTTGTAAACGGTTTGGCAGTAGTCATATTTATGTCGCAATTAGAGCAGTTTAAAACGGTGATTAATGGCGAAAGCGTCTGGTTGTCAGGAAATCCATTGTATATAATGTTAGGTTTAGTAGCTTTGACTATTGGAATTGTTTTAGGATTTCCAAAGATTTCTAAAGCTATTCCGGCTTCTTTAGTAGCAATTATGGTAGTTTTTGGATTGGTTTTAGTTTTTGGAATCGAAACAAAAACAGTGGCTGATATTGCTTCGGTAAGTGGAGGATTTCCTCCTTTTCATATTCCGAATATTCCTTTGAATTTGGAAACTTTCCAACTCATTCTTCCTTACGGATTAATTATGGCTTGTGTAGGTTTGACTGAAGGTTTGCTGACTTTGAATTTAGTTGACGAAATTACAGGAACTAAAGGTAACGGAAACAGAGAATGTGTGGCTCAGGGAAGTGCTAATATTTTAAATGGTTTTTTCTTTGGGATGGGTGGCTGCCCAATGATTGCTCAAACTTTAGTGAATTTATCAGCAGGATCGAGAGCGCGATTATCAGGAATTGTTGCAGCCTTAACGATACTTTGTATTGTCTTATTTGGCGCTCCTGTAATCGAAAAATTACCAATGGCGGCTTTAACAGGAGTGATGATAATGGTGGCGATAGGAACTTTTGAATGGATTAGTTTTCGAATTATCAATAAGATGCCAAAACACGATATTTTTGTGGGAATTACAGTAGCTGTTATCACTATTTTGTTGCACAATTTGGCACTTGCGGTATTGATTGGAGTTATTATTTCGGCATTAGTTTTTGCCTGGGAAAGTGCAAAACGTATTCGTGCTAAAAAATATATTGATGAAAGAGGAGTGAAGCATTATGAAATATTTGGTCCTTTGTTTTTTGGATCTACAACTGCTTTTGCCGAAAAATTTGATGTTTTGAATGATCCTGTCGAAATAGTGATTGATTTTAAAGAAAGTAAAATTGCCGATATGAGTGCTATTGATGCCGTAAATAAGATTACCGAGCGTTATGCAAAAGCGGGTAAAAAAGTGTATTTACGTTATTTAAGCGAAGATTGTCAGCAATTGTTGCATAATGCCAAAGGAATTATTGAGGTAAATATTATCGAAGATCCTACTTATAAAGTGGTTTCGAATTAATTACAATAACAATTCCAATAGCAAAAGTCAATTTCAATTTTTAGCATAATCTTTATAAATCTCCTTAATTGGAATTTCGTTTGCATCACCATCATGAATAACTAATCGATAGCTCAAAACAAGAGGTTTTTTGTTCGATAACGGAATAGCTTTTGCACCTGGATAAGGAAAAACCGCATTTTGCATACTTTTTTTAGCCCGTAAAATCCATGGATTAGGAAACCCCGGGTTTTTAGGATTGCATAATATTGTCATTCCTGTTTTTTGTTCTTTATTAATTAAAGATCCCGAAATATCCATCCATTCGCTGGCGGGAATAGGTAGATTTGTTGGTGTAATTTTTCCGTTTGAACTTGTAAATAATACATCATCGCTGAGTTTTATTCGTGGAGAAAATCCGCCGTAACCTTTTTCATCTTCTGATCCGCCAATTTTCATGTTGGGTTCCAGTGCTAATAATGCAATTTCGATATCAATGCAACGGTATTTTTGTTGTTTTGGATGTACTTTGATTGTAGTTGTTTCTTTTACAAAAGCTTTTTCGATTCCTCTTTTATCTTTCCACAAAGGAGATTTCCAAAGTACCTTTGCCTGAATGGCTTTGCTATTATCTTTTTGCTTTTTCTCTTTTACAGAAGTAACTTCCCATTTAAAATTTTCAATTTCCCAGGCGTCTCCAATTCTTTTATCATCAATATACAATTGATGCCAGGACCAGAATATTCCCCGATGATGCAAATGATCAGCGGGGAAATCTTCGGTTAAAACAGCTCCATCTAAAGTATATAACGGATGAATATAATTAGAACGGCTATATTTTCCATTGATTGATTTTGGGGCAATTTGGTACGATAAAATACTGTCTTTGCCTTCGGTAAAATAAGTTTTGTCAGCTTCAATTTTGATATTGATTTGACCAAAACTCATTTGGCTAAAAAAACAAATAACAGCTATTGCATTAAGACGTTTTCTGGAAATCATTTTGTCATTTCGTTTAAATAATCGTCTAAATTGCCTAGTGCCATTGTGAATCCTTCCTGGAATCCCATAGCGATAATTTGCTCTAAATCTTCTAGTTTTTCGTATTCAGCAACGATATTTACTGTGGTTGTATTTTCGTTTTCAGTAAATGTATTGTTCCAAACCGTACGAGGAAAATCAGTATTAATTGTTCCGTTTTCATCGCAAAAAGCATCCAGTCCTGAAAAGCTTTTTAAAACATCAATTTTTTTATAATCGTTTCTACACCAGTGTGTTTCGTCTTCCGGACTTACCATGCCGTAAAACCAGGTACCACCTTCTCTAAAATCCATTGATTTTGTTTCGGTCTTATACGGTTTTGGTGCCCACCATAAATCTAATATTTCAGCTCTGGTCCAGGCATCCCAGACTAAGTTAAGTGGAGCAGCAAATTCTCTTTTTACATTTACAGTGTTGTTTTCTTTATTGACAGTAAAGTCAAATTGCAGATTTGTTTTCATCGGTTTTATTTTTAAGGGTTGCTAATATGTTATCTAATTCATTGAATCGGTTTTCCCAAATGGCTTTAAATTGTGCGAGCCATTGGTCAATTTCTTTCATTTTATTTACTTCTAACTGGTAATATATTTCTCTTCCTTTTTGCTCCTGCTGTAATAATTCACATTCCCAAAGTATTCGCAAGTGTTTAGAAATCGCTTGTCTGCTGGTGTCAAAATGTTCTGCAATAGCATTAGGCGTCATTGCCTGAACAGCAATAAGGCTTATAATGGCTCTTCGGGTAGGATCAGCAATGGCTTGAAAAATATCTCTTCTCATTTTTAAATAATGAAACTAATTGGTTGCTAATTTAATGCAATTGTTTGGTTGCGCAATATTTTTTTAATTTTTTTTACTTTGAATGTAAGTTTTTTAAAATTATAACAACTAATAGATTAAAAATATTATTCATTATGAGAACAATTTTACTAATGCTGCTTTTTATAGTAGTAAGCTGCGGGAAAGAATCTTCGCCCGAAGGAAGATCAAAAATTAGAGATGAAAAACTACAGGAAAAAATAGATAGTCTGCAAATTCAAAACAAGCAAATTATTAAAGACATTAATATGATTAAGAAGCAATTAAATATTGAAGAACAGTCAAATTAACGTATCTTAGTCTGTATTCGAAATGAAATAATAGAATGGAATCACTCGAAAAAGATTTTTTAAACCTGTTATCTCAGTACAACGCAATGATTCATAAACTTTGTCGCTTGTACCGGGATAGTCTTGAAGATCGCGAAGATTTATTTCAGGAAATTGTTTTTCAGCTTTGGAAATCCTATTCTAAATTTAAAGGAGAATCGAAGTTGAGTACCTGGATTTATCGCATTGCGCTTAATACTGCGATTGCTTCTTTTCGAAAAAAAAACGCTGCAATAAATTATTCGAATCAATTACCAGATTTTGCAGAGGAACATCCCAATGATGAAATGGCTTTGAGACAAGAACGTTTATTTGCTGTTTTAAAATTACTTGACGAAAGCGAAAAAGCTTTGATTAGTTTGTATTTTGAAGAATTGTCGTATCAGCAAATTGCAGAAATTATTGGGATAAATGAAAATTATGTTGGGGTAAAACTCAATCGCATCAAAACAAAAATTAAAACCTTAATGCAATAAATTATGGAATTAGACGATTTAAAATCGGATTGGAATAAAGTACAGCCAAATTTAAAAACCGATGAAGCAATGTTGTTACTATTACAGGAAAATAAACATCCTGTTTTAAAATCAATTAGAAAGCAAATTGGGATTGAAATTACAGCTTGGTTAGTATTTCTGCTAAGTTATTATTGGCTATTTGATGGAGCTAAGAAACCTTTTTGGATTAATTTGATTTTAGTGATTAGCCTTGGTTTTCCCATTTTTCATAGTTTTTATGGGTATCATTTCAATAAATACTTAAGTGATGGGGCGAATGTAAAAAAAGCTTTAGAACAAGTTTACTACCGATTGAAGAAATATGCTGTAGTATCAGTTATTAGTAGAGTTGGATTTATCTGTGGATTATTGGTATTCTTTAGTTACGGAATTCAATTTACTACTACAAAATATTATTCATTAGCTGTAATCTGTTTTGTTTTTTTAATCCAATTATGGGTTTTGTATCTCATTTGGAATCAAAGATTAAAGCGAATTCGGCAAGCAATTGTGTCATTCAACGTTGATAAGTAAGATAAATCTTTTTTTCCAGTTAAAATGATATTAAAAAATCACTAAAAGTGGGTATTGTCGTAAAAGTAGAATTGATATACTTTTATCAAAGTTAAAAAAAGGAAAATTAACTTCTAAAACCGACCAGCCAAATGACAAATTCAGATAAGATTAAAAAGGTAAATGATTTGCTTATTGAAGTTATTAAAGACGAAGAGCATCAAACAGAAAGTTCTTTTAATGGTTTAAAAGATGTGGTTTTGAGTATCTTAGTTGATTACTGGCATACTGAAAGAGAGCCAGGAATTTTTATGGATAACATTTCATTAGATATTGATTAAAAATATAATAAAAAAATAGAATTTGTCATTTTAGGGTTTGATGAATTTTTATAGATAGCCACTTTAGTTTTAAAGTGGCTTTTCTTTTTTAATAAAAATAATATGATTATCGGTTTCTAATACCAATTATTGAGAATGGTACACAGATTACACTGATTTTAACAGATTATGATTTACAAAGAGCTATAGAAAATCCGTTTTTTCTGTTCAATCAGTGTAATCTGTGGCCTATTTTTTATTTAGTCCGCTTAGCGGACTAAATAAAAAAACTTTGCGAAACTCTGTGAAAAACTTTGCGAAGCTTTGCGGTAAAATAGCCCACGGATGAAACAGACAAACCGGTTTTTTACTGATTTTTTTATTTTTTTACAAAAAGTATTCACCTATTAAATAACATTTTGCGTGTCCGCTAATGCGAACTCTGTCTCCCAGCAATTCACATTCTAAATAGCCTTTGCGGTCTGAAAGCTGAATAGCAGATAATTTCGTTTTGTTTAATTCTTTTGACCAGTAGGGAATGAGTGTTGTATGAGCTGAACCAGTTACCGGATCTTCGTTGATGCCGGCTTTTGGACCAAAAAATCGGGAAACAAAATCCGAATTTTTCCCCTGAGCTGTGACAATAATTCCGCGAACAGGAAGCTGAATAATTTTTTCAAAATTAGGTTCTAAATCTAATATTTCTTCTTCATTATTAAAAAGTAGCATGTAATCGCTTTTTCCTTTAAAAGCCTGAATAGGTTTTATATTGAATCCATCAGTTATTTGAGAATTTAACGGAATAGTTTCTAATTGATCAACAGGAAAGTTTAAAGAAAGTAAATCGGCTTCTTTAGTAACAGTTAATACGCCACTTCTTGGAGAAAAAAAGCTGATTTCATTACCGCTATAATTTTCATAATTGAATAATACAAAAGCTGCTGCCAGTGTCGCATGTCCGCATAAATCAACTTCTACTTTTGGTGTAAACCATCTTATTTCGTACTGATTGTCCTTTTTTAAATAAAAAGCCGTTTCCGAAAGATTGTTTTCTTCAGCTATTTTTTGCAATATTTCGTCGCTTAACCATTCTTCCAGTGGGCAAACAGCAGCCGGATTTCCTGAAAAAACGGTTTTGCTAAAGGCATCTATCTGATATAATTTCATCTTACAATTGTTGTTTAATTAATTGTCCTAATTTTTTTAGGCTATTTTCTGTTTTTTCATCCCATTTTACGGCAAAGTTCAATCGCATGCAATTATTGTATTGATCGTGTTGGGTAAACATTCGACCGGGAGCAAAACTAATTTTATGCTGAATAGCAATGTCATATAACAGAGCTGTATCAATTTTAGGATCAAGTTCGAGCCAGAGAACAAAGCCTCCCTGTGGTTTGGAAATTTTAGTATTTTCAGGAAAATGATTCTCTATAGTACGCTGAAAATGCAAATAGTTAGTATATAATGTGTTTCGTAACGTTCTTAAATGATGATCGTATCTGCCGTGTTCCATGAAATCAGCAATTACTTCCTGATAAAGCGGCGGACTGGATAAGGTTTGTATCAGTTTTTGACGAATTAATTTTTCTTTGAATTTTCCCGGAGCAACCCAACCGACTCTGTAACCGGGAGCCAAAGTTTTTGAAACCGAACCACACCACATTACAATTTCTTCTTCGTCGAATGCTTTGCAGGGTTTTGGTCGGTTGGTGCCAAAAAAAATATCGCCGTACAAATCATCTTCAATCAAAGGAATATTGTGTAATGTAAGCAACTGAACAACTTCTTTCTTGTTTTCCTCTGGCATACAACTACCTATTGGATTATTAAAATTAGAAACCAGACAACAGGCTTTAATTTTAGGTAACACTTTTTTTAAATCTTCGATAGCAACACCGGTAACTGGATGTGTAGGAAGTTCGATAATATGTAAACCTAATGATTTAATCATTTGTAAAATTCCAAAATAAACAGGACTTTCAATGGCAATCGTATCGCCTGGATTCGTCACCGTCATTAACGAATACAATAAAGCATTTAACGCTCCCGAAGTCGTTACAATATCTTCTTCATTTAAATGACCATCCCAGGTGAAAGACCATTTGGCAACATTTCGTCTTAAATTAATGTTTCCCTGAGCCGGTTCATAAGCGGTACCGCTATCTTCTAAATTTCGCAAAATTTTTATCACGCCTTTGTTCAATTTAGCAATAGGCAACATACTTTTATCAGTAACTCCCAGTGAAAACTGAGTAATGTTTTTATCTGTAAAAGTGTTGAAAACCTTACTAATTAAGTCTTCAGGAGCTTTTTCTTTTTCAGATAATTTAAGTTGGCGCATCGAAGGAAGTGCTAAATTAGACTGGAATCCCCGGCTGACATAATATCCTGATTTTGGTCTGGAAGCTATTAATGATTTACTTTCTAATTCTAAAAATGCTTGTTTTACCGTATTAATACTTACGTTGTAAATTTTTTGTACCGTGCGGATTGAAGGTAATTTATCGCCTGTTTTTAAAGTGCCGGACGTAATTTGTTCTTCAATTATTGTTGCAATTTTCAGGTATAAAATTTCTTTTTGCATTTTGATTACAAAATTATTTGTGTCCAATAAAATTAGTAAATTTTCAAACTGTAACCGTATTAATTTTGAGAATTGGAATCGTTCAACCATTTTACAAATTGTGAAATAGCTGCTGACAGATTTTTATTAGAATTATTTTGCCATTCGTTCTTAAAAATAACTTCGGTTTCTTTCATTAAATTTTCATTAATTAGAGTATCAGAAAATTTAGAATTAATATTTGTATGTAAAGCATGTTCATCTGAATCTAATGTTACATAGGAATAGCCTACAATTTTATCATCATATTCAGCTACATAAAGTGGAAGACCAAAATCAGTATCGAATGGAATATTTAATCCTGAAAAAGGAATATTTTGCTTTTGTTCGTACAGACGAATTATACTTTTAAGGTCAGAGATTGTAACTGCTCTAAAGCTGATATTTTGCTGTTGTTTTAAAATTGTTTCCATGACTTACTTATTTAGAATGTAAAATTATTTATTACTAAAAAACAAGTACAGATACAGAAATGCTTTTGTTTATGGTTACAGATTAATTGCTTAAAACGAATTGGCAGAAAATAAAAAATCCTCTTTTTTAACCGATTAAAAAAGAGGATTGTAGTTATAAACAAGCGATTGATTTTTTATAAAACCGCTTTAATTTTTTCGATTAAAGCATCGTATTCAGCATCTGAAAGTAAAGTTTTATTTGGGTTCATTTCGAAAACATTCCCAAAACCATAACCATCAGCATATTTAGGTACAATATGAAAATGTAAGTGGGATAATTTATCTGAAAAAGCACCGTAATTTATTTTATCAGGATTAAAAGCTTTTGCAATAGCATTTGCTGTGGTATTAACATCGTCCATAAAAGCATTGCGTTGTTCATCGCTTAACTCATGAAATTCAACTCCGTGATCTTTGTAAACAACATTTAAACGACCTGTGTACGATTGCTCTTTAAACAGGAACAATTGAGAAACTTTCAAGTCGGTAATTTTAATCATTAGGTTGTGTAATGTTTCATTTTCCTGACAATACAAACATTCTGAAACTGGTGTAGGCATATTTTTTTCTTTAATAAATTATAAATTGTTTTAATAGCGTTAGCAAAGCTATCGATACTATTTTATTTTTCCAAATTGCCTTTTTCTTTAAGTTTAGCTTGGTATTTTTCTACAATTTGTTTTCCCCAAGCTTGTCCTGCAATAATAGATTCTGTCATTACCTGAGGCATAGTAGCAATCATTTTTTTTCCAATAGGGGAGTTGTAAAAAGTAATTAATTGGTCAATATCACTTTCAGTATAATATTTATCGTAAATAGGGATAATCATATTTTGTATATCTTCTGCTTTTACTTCTTTTTTAAATTCTTCCAAAAATTCGATTTTGGCTTTAGAATCAGAGGAAGAACTTTTAAGATGCTCCATCATTTGATTCATCACCTGAATTCCTATTTTTCCAGAACCTGTTAATTCAAGCAGTTGATTTATTTTTTCGCTTTTTGAAGTGTTTTGAGCATTCGCTGAGAAAGATAGTACACAGAAACTTAGAATTAAAAGTGATTTTTTCATGTAGTTATTTTGGTTTTATAATTAGATTTCGAATATACAATTTCTTATTCGTAAAAAAGATTTATCTCACAAAAAAAGCGCTCTCTTTCGAGAACGCTTTTCATTATTTTAAAACTAAAAATTAGTTGTTTTCAATCCATTTTCTGGCATTAACAAATGCTTCCTGCCAAGGAGTAACTTCATCGTTTCTGTTAGCTGGATAATTTGCCCAGTTCCATTGGAAAACAGAACGCTCAATATGCGGCATTGTTACCAGGTGACGACCTGTAGCATCACACAACATTGCTGTGTTGAAATCAGATCCATTAGGGTTTGCAGGGTAGCTATCGTAACCGTATTTACCAACAATGTTGTAGTTTTCTTCACCCATTGGTAAATTAAATTTACCTTCACCATGAGAAACCCAAACTCCTAAAGTAGTACCGGCTAAAGTTGACAACATCACTGAATTATTTTCCTGTACTGTTACCGAAGTAAAGATACTTTCGTGTTTGTGACTATTGTTGTGCAGCATTTTTCCGTGTATTTCGTGCTCCGGATTAATTACTTCTAATTCCATGAACAATTGGCAACCATTACAGATTCCAACAGATAATGTATCTTCTCTTTTAAAGAAGTTTTTTAATGCTGTATTAGCTTTTTCGTTGTATTTGAAAGCTCCGGCCCAACCTTTAGCAGAACCTAAAACATCTGAGTTAGAGAATCCACCAACAGCTCCAATGAATTGAACATCTTCTAAATTTTCACGTCCTGAAATCAAATCAGTCATGTGGATGTCTTTTACATCAAAACCAGCAAGATACATTGCATTTGCCATTTCACGCTCAGAATTACTTCCTTTTTCACGAATAATAGCTGCTTTTGGTCTTGGTTTTGAAGCATCAATTTCAGGTTTTTTACCTGTAAAATGAGCAGGGAAACTAAAGTTTAATGCCTGGTTTTTATAATTATCGTAACGCTCTTGAGCTGTTCCGTTTTTAGATTGTTTTTGGTCTAATAAGAAAGAAGTTTTAAACCAAACGTCTCTGTATTTAGCAATATCTAATTGGCAACCGCCAAAGTTTAAAGTAGCTTCATTTGTTGCTGTTCCTAATTTGTAGAAAGAAACTCCGTTAGCGTTTAATTTACTTTCTAAAGCAATGTCTTCTTTCGCCTGGAACACAATTCCGATATTCTCAGCAAAAAGGTATTTGATGATATCTTTTTCTTCGAAAACAGAGAAATCAATTTTAGCACCTAAATTCACATCAGCAAAACACATTTCTAATAAAGTAGTGATTAAACCACCACTTCCAATATCGTGACCCGCTACAATTTGGTTATCCAAAATTAATTCCTGAACCGTATTGAATGCCTTTTTAAAGAAAGCAGCGTCTTTAATTGTTGGCGTTTCATTACCAATAGTATTCAAAATTTGAGCAAAAGAAGATCCTCCTAATTTGAAATCATCCTGAGATAAATTGATATAGTAAATAGAATCACCATCTCTTTGTAAAACAGGCTCTACTACTTTTCTAATATCAGTACAGTTACCCGCAGCCGAAATAATTACCGTTCCCGGTGCAATTACTTCATCGTTTGGATATTTTTGTTTCATCGAAAGTGAATCTTTTCCTGTTGGAATATTGATTCCTAATTCGATAGCAAAGTCAGAACAAGCTTTAACAGCAGCGTACAAACGAGCGTCTTCACCTTCGTTTTTACAAGCCCACATCCAGTTAGCCGACAATGAAACTCCTTTCAATCCGTCTTTTATTGGAGCCCAAACAATATTTGATAATGATTCGGCAATAGCAGTTCTTGTTCCGGCAACAGGGTCAATTAAGGAAGCGATAGGAGCGTGGCCTATTGAAGTTGCAATTCCTTCTTTTCCTTGAAAATCTAACGCCATTACACCACAGTTATTCAATGGTAATTGTAATGGACCTGCAGTTTGCTGTTTTGCTACTTTTCCACCTACACAACGGTCTACTTTGTTAGTCAGCCAGTCTTTAGAAGCAACAGCTTCCAGTTGTAACACCTGCTCTAAATAAGTAGCAATTTTATCTTTAGAATAATCTAAGTTTTTATAGTTGTAATCAATAGTTTTATCGGTCATTACTGTTTTTGGAGAACTTCCAAAGAAATCTTCCAAAGCATAATCCATTGGTTTAGCACCATTAGTTTTTGATTCGAAAGTAAAACGGTGATCACCGGTTACGTCTCCTACTTCATACATTGGCGAACGCTCTCTGTCGGCAATTCTTTGTAAAGTATCAATGTCTTTTTGACCAATAACTAATCCCATTCTTTCCTGAGATTCGTTACCAATAATTTCTTTTGAAGAAAGCGTAGGGTCACCTACAGGCAATTTATCTAAATCGATTAGACCTCCTGTTTCTTCCACTAATTCCGAAAGACAGTTTAAGTGTCCACCAGCACCGTGATCGTGAATAGAAACAATTGGATTGTTATCGCTTTCGACTAATCCACGAATAGCATTAGCAGCACGTTTTTGCATTTCCGGATTCGAACGTTGGATAGCATTTAACTCAATTCCTGAACCAAAAGCTCCGGTATCTGCAGAAGAAACCGCAGCACCACCCATTCCGATTCTATAATTTTCTCCACCTAGAATAACGATTTTATCGCCTTCTTGTGGTTTGTGTTTGATAGCCTGATCTAATTTTCCGTAACCAATTCCACCTGCCTGCATGATTACTTTATCGTAACCAATTTTACGGTCGTTTTCTTCATGTTCGAATGTTAAAACAGAACCGGTAATCAACGGTTGACCAAATTTATTTCCAAAATCAGAAGCTCCGTTTGAAGCTTTGATTAAGATATCCATCGGTGTTTGGTACAGCCATTTTCTTTCGGCAACGGCATTTTCCCATGGTCTTTCTTCTTCTAAACGAGAATAAGAAGTCATGTAAACCGCAGTTCCTGCTAATGGCAACGAACCTTGTCCACCAGCCAAGCGGTCACGAATTTCTCCTCCGGAACCTGTAGCAGCTCCGTTAAAAGGCTCAACAGTTGTTGGGAAATTATGTGTTTCTGCTTTTAATGAAATAACCGAATCAAATTCTTTTACTTCATAAAAATCAGCTTTGTCGGCAGTTTTTGGAGCAAATTGTTGCACTTTTGGTCCTTTTACAAAAGCCACATTGTCTTTGTAAGCCGAAACAATGTCGTTAGGATTTTCCTGAGATGTTTTCTTGATTAATTTGAAAAGAGAAGTTTCTTTTTCTTCACCGTCAATTACAAAAGTTCCGTTGAAAATCTTGTGACGACAGTGCTCTGAATTAGCCTGAGAGAAAGCAAATATTTCAGAATCAGTTAGTTTTCTGCCTAATTTGGTAGCTAAGTTATCTAAATATTCAACTTCTTCAATACTTAAAGCCAAACCTTCCTGTTTGTTATAAGCATCAATATTATCAATTTCTAAAATTGGTTCCGGTTGAATATTGATAGTGAAAATATCCTGATTCAACTCGGTATATTTTTGCGAAAGCATCGGGTCAAAATCAGTGAAATCAGCCGATACTTTGTAGAATTCTTCGATACGAATGATTCCTGAAATCCCCATGTTTTGAGTAATTTCTACAGCGTTGGTACTCCAAGGCGTAATCATAGTGGCGCGAGGACCAACAAAAAAATCCGTCAATACGGATTTCTCTATCTTATTTGCATTGGCAAAAAGCCAGTTTAGTTTAGAAATATCTTGAGCCGAAATTTCGCCTTGCGTTTGTACGGCAAAAATTGCGTTGCTTTGGTTTTCAAAGAAATGAATCATTGTTTTTTATTTGATGAATTGCGATGCAAATTTAGGTTAAAAAAACAGTAACAACAAGTGTAAAAATGACTTTTTAAAGTAGCTTTTTCACTAGTATTCAGTGTTCAGTTTACAAAAAGCAGATTGCAGAATTTAGAAAGCGGTTTAAGGCGGGCAACTTCGAAAGCTTTCTCTTTGTGCTTAATTTTTAGCCACAGATTTACACGGATAATTTCAGATCATAAAAAAAAAGTTTCAGCGAAAGCTTTGTGTTCTTTATGGTTAAATAAAATTTAAACTTATTTAGGAAACGCCATACTCTGGTAAGCACCCAAATCAGGAGGCGAAGTTCTGGTTTTTCCGTTAATGTCTAAAGGTATTGCATAAACAGGATTTCCTTTTGCGAAAGCCGCAGAAGTATTGTCGATATTCAATTTGTTTTTTGCAATATCAAGAAAACGCGGACTTTGATTTAAAATGATGTTGTTGTAATGCGCTGTCTCATTAAAATTGTATAACGAATTTGAGCTATTAGCATCCGATTTTAGTAAGCAATTATTGAATTGATACTCAAAAATAGCTGTGTTTTGTTTTTCTAAATTCAATTCATTAGCATAAGCGCCATAAATTATACAATTGTTAAAAGTGGCTTGGATTAAGTCTTTTGTTTCAGAATTTGAGTTAAATTTGTAGTTACTGATTGTTAATGCAAATTGTTGCGAACTATTCCAGTTGTTGTTAAAAGTACAATGTGTAAACTGGTAATTTCCACCGTAAGTACAAGCTAATGCTGCTTTTCCAGCGGTATTGATTACTATGTTTTCTCCTTTTATATGAGCATTTTGAGCCAGAATTCCATAGTTGGACGAATTGTAAATCTGACTGTTTTTTATTGAAACGGTCGTTTGATCCTGATTGTCAATTCGTAAACCAATCGTAGCATTTTTTATAGTAAGATGATTGATGCTGTGATTTGTACTACCCTCACGAAGCCAGATGGTTGCCCATTGTCCCGGGATATTCGCATAATCGGCTTCAAGGCGGTCACCTTCAAAAATAATTTCGTTTTCCTGTTTATTTGTTGTTGAAGCATTTCCGTTGCATTGTAAAGTAGCTCCTTGTGGTACAATCAAGCCTGAATTGGCATGAAAATAAACTCTGGCTCCGGCATCAAAAATGACTGTTTTCCCTTTGGGAACGGTGGCGTAACCATAAATCACATACGGTTTTTGATTGGTAAAATGCAGTTCGTTACCATTTACAGAGTCGTTTTTGTCCAAATAAAAACCACTGAATTCGGTATCATCAAAAGTGACTGTTTCGGTTTTGCCATTGCCTAGATTTTTTGGAAATAAGAAAACAGCATCTTTTACCAGAGTGAGTAAAGCTACTTTTTGCAAATTAGTTCCGCTATCAAATTCAATATCGTCAGTGTATAAAAAATCATTAGGATTCGCATCGGAAATATTGGGAGTAGTTTCGATAAAAACATACAAACTATCCTTGGCTAACAAAGTTACATTATTGAAAATTTTGTTGTTTTCGCCTTGCATTCCGTCAACGGTCATGCGGTATTTTGAATTTAAGCCTTTGCTAAATTTAATCGTAGGAATGCTAATGTCTTCTTTACTATGATTATACACTTTCAATACATACGTACTGGAACTAATGGTCGAAAAAACAGTATCAAGAAAAACTGTATCTCTTGAAAATACTAATTTCCCGGAGCTTAGTACTGTTGAAAAATCAGTACGGCAAGAACCAAGAGTAATCAGAATAGTGAAAATAAAAAGTAGCGAAAAGCAACGCATGGATTTTGTTTTTTTGTAAAAATAGAAAAAATCTTATTTGTTAAAACTTAATTTTAAAATCGATTGCAGAATATGCTTCTTATAAAGAGGCTAGTCTCTATTCTTTTCTTTATTTTTACAATCGATTAAAATAAAATTCATGACATTCGATAAAGAAAAGATACTGGAATACTGCAATCGTATTTCGAAAAATACCTTAATGGAAACCTTAAATATTGAATATATTGATGCTGGCGAAGGTTTTCTTATTGCTAAAATGCCTGTAAATCCAAGTGTTCATCAGCCTATGGGGTTGTTACATGGCGGAGCTTCGGTAGCATTAGCAGAAAGTGTAGGAAGCGCAGCTTCTTTTATATTCATCAATCCTGAAGTGAGTGAAGTGCGCGGTATCGAAATTTCGGCCAATCATTTAAAAGCCAAGCGTGAAGGTGTGGTTACTGCAACGGCGAGAATAATTCATCAGGGAGCGAGTATTCATTTGTGGGAAATTCGGATTGTGGACGAAAGAGATAATTTGATTTCGCTTTGTAAGCTGACCAATATGGTTTTGCCAAAAAGAAAGAAATAAGGAATAGATTTTTGAAGAAAAACGAATCTTTAATATACTACTATTATGATTGATTTTTTTATAAAAGTAAAACAGCAAGAAGCCCAGGAATTACCATTTGTCATTTATAAAAAGCCTTATAAAACTGAGGTGAGAGGTTTTTTTCAAAAAAACGACCATCTTTATTTTGCTGAAACTTTAGATGAAACCGGTTTTGTATTTGCTCCTTTCAATGGCAACCAAATGATATTGATTCCTAAAAATCAATCGGTAATTTGGGAGGCTGATATTACTTCTTTGGATGAAAATCAAAAAGAAGATTTTGTGTATTCAGAAAATGGTCAGGAAAAAGCACGTTTCGAAAATTTGATTCAAAAAGCCATTGATGCTATTGAAAAAGGCGATTTTACCAAAGTAGTTTTGTCCCGAAAAGAAATCTTAGAAGTACCCAATTTTGATTTGGTAACCGTTTTTACAAGATTAATTCAGCGTTTTCCTAATGTTTTTTGTTATTGCTGGTACCACCCAAAAATAGGACTGTGGATGGGAGCGACTCCTGAACGATTACTGAAAGCCAGCCGCAAAAAGTTTTGTACAATGGCATTAGCAGGAACACAAAATTTTAACGGTACTGCCGAAGTAGTCTGGGAACAAAAAGAAATTGCCGAGCAGCAATACGTAACCGATTTTATATTAGAAAACCTCAAAGGATTAACTTCAGAGGTAGCGATTTCCAGTCCGTATACCGTTCAGGCGGGAAATGTGTTGCACATTAAGACTGATATTGAGGGAATCATCAATAAAACATCTAAATTGAATCAGGTAGTTTCTGTTTTGCATCCTACGCCTGCAGTTTGTGGTTTACCCAAAGATTTAGCGAAAGAATTCATTTTAGAAAATGAAAATTACGATCGAAAGTATTATACCGGTTTTTTAGGCGAATTGAACAAAAAGGATTTTACTGAGAAAAAACAAAAATCTGATTTGTATGTGAATTTACGTTGCATGCAAATTAAAGGGCAAAAAGCACATTTATACATGGGGTGCGGAATTACGAAAGAAAGTATTCCTGAAAAAGAATGGAAAGAAAGCGTGAACAAGTCGATGACGATGAAGAGCGTACTTTGAAGTTAGAGGTTAGAAGTTAGGGGGTAGAGGTTAAGATTATAAGATGGAAGTCAGATTTTAGAAAGCAAAAATTAAAACATTAAGGAATAACACAATAAAACTCCGTACAGTCTCCCCTTCCTTTGGAGGGGGCTGGGGGAGGAAAAAAAGAAATAATGAAATTAGACATATTAGCGTTTGGAGCGCATCCTGATGATGTAGAATTAGGTTGTGCCGGAACAATTTTAAAAGAAGTTTCCTTAGGGAAAAAAGTGGGTATTGTAGATTTAACCCGAGGCGAATTAGGAACACGTGGTTCGGCGGAAATTAGAGATCAGGAGGCGAGTGCTGCTGCAAAAATATTAGGTGTTTCGGTTAGAGAGAATCTGAACATGAGAGATGGTTTTTTCGTTAACGATGAAGCACACCAAATCGAGATTATCAAAATGATTCGAAAGTACCAACCTGAAATCGTTTTGTGTAATGCTGTTGAAGACCGTCATATTGACCATGGAAAAGGAAGTAAATTAGTTTCGGATGCTTGTTTTTTATCAGGTTTGATGAAAATAGAAACGGAGCTTGATGGAGAACCGCAAACTGCTTGGCGCCCTAAGTTGGTTTATCATTATATTCAGTGGAAAAACCTCGAACCTGACTTTGTGGTAGACATTACAGGATTTACCGATAAGAAGATTGAAGCTATTTTAGCTTACCGTTCTCAGTTTTATGATCCAAATTCTACCGAACCAGAGTCGCCAATTACCTCTAAAAACTTCTTTGAAAGCTTAAATTATCGTTCAAGAGACTTAGGCAGGCTTGTAGGTTTAGAATTTGCCGAAGGTTTTACAGTAGAAAGGTGTTTGGCCGTCAGTAGTTTAGCAGATTTACTGTAAAATTATTAATTTTTTTTGCTCAAATAGTTTGTAGAAGTCAATAAACGTTGTATATTTGCACTCGCAAAGCAAATGGTGGTTGTAGCTCAGCTGGTTAGAGCATCGGTTTGTGGTGCCGAGGGTCGCCGGTTCGAACCCGGTCATCCACCCAAAAGCAAAAGCCTCTTCGAAAGAAGAGGCTTTTTTTGTATCTATAATTTTGAGTAGTTTTCGAATTATTTTATGCCAATTTTAAACTTGTTGAAATCCATTCGAATTTTAATTTTTGGGTAAATAGATAATAAATTGAGAACCAATATCCACATTGCTTTTTCCTTCAATCCATCCGCCGTGGTTTTCGATAATGGTTTTGCAAATAGCTAATCCTATTCCGGTTCCCAGAAACTCATCTTTGCTGTGCAAGCGTTTAAAAACTTCAAATATTTGGTATTTGTATTCGTCTTTAAAGCCAATTCCGTTATCTTTTATTGTAATGGCATAGAATGAATCTGACGTTGTTGCTACAGGAATCTGGAACTCATTTGAATTAATCACTTCTGCAGTAATGTGTATAGATGGTGCAATGTCATTTTTACTATATTTTAAAGCATTATCCAGAATATTGATAATTACCTGAGTAATTAAAATTTTTGAAGCTTTTACAACAGGCAAATCGTCAATAGTAATTGTGGCTTTTTTTTGTTCGATGATGTGACTGAAATAATCTGTAATATCAACCAAAACTTCATTTAAATCACAGTTTTCAAAAATGACTTTGCTGTGCTTTGAAATAGAAAAGTTATGAATAGCATCAATTAAATTGCGCATTCGATCAGTCGATTTTAGAATTCGATTGAAATGAACATGCGATTCATCAATGTTTTTTTCTTTTTCGAGAATAAGCTTACTAAACATTTGTATTTTACGCAAAGGTTCTTGTAAATCGTGGCTTACAATGCGGTTGAAAGTAGCCAGTTCGATATTAGTTTTTTCTAACTGGATATTTTTGTCAAGCAATTCTTCGGTACGGATTTTTACTTTTTCTTCTAGCGAATTATTAAGGGCAATAATTTCATCTTCGGCTTTTTTTTGTGCAGTGATATCTCTCGAAACGGATAATAACTGATAAATACCATTGGTGGGCGAACCTACAGGTGTTATCGTAATGTGCCACCATCTGGGATTTCCTTTGGCTGTTGGACAAAATGCCGAAAATTCGGTTGCTTTACCCTGTAAAGCAGTTTCGACAGATTGTTTAACTAAGTTTTTGTTTTCATCACCCCATAAATCCCACCATACCTGATTTTTAAAATGATTAAAATCGTCAATTTCCATTTGACACAATCCATTAAAGTTCATGAACTGTAATCGGCCTTCTACATCTAGAATTTTTAGGCAATCAGGACTGCTTTCAAGCATAATTTTATTGAAAGCCTCACTTTTTTCCAGTTTAATTTCTTCTAGTGTTTTATCGGTAAGCATAGTAGTTTGTAAGTTGTACCTTTAGTTGTATTATTGTAAACATACAAAAATTGCTTAAAAATGTTCGTTCAACGTTTGTTAAAATAAGTTTCGTTTTTTCATTTGTATCTTGATCTTTTTTAAAAGTTTGATAAAAGTCAGATAAAATTAAGAATATTCCCATTCATAGTTATTGGGAAAACATTAGCAGATTATTAACGGAATTTGCTGGTTGCTATTTCTAACTTTATAAAAATGATAAAATTTAAAATTTAGATATTATGAAAGATCAGGTAATTATTATAACGGGTGCTGCAATGGGTTTAGGTTTTGCTGCTGCCGAAGAATTGGCTAAAAAAGGTGCTAATTTGGTATTAGTAGATTATAATGACGAAAGTTTAGATAAGGCGGCTGAAGACCTGAAAAAAAACTATTCGGGAATAAAAATTGTAACGGTAAAAGCAGATGTTTCTAATGAAGAACAGGTAAAAAACTATGTTGATACCGCTGTAAAGGAGTTTGGACGTATCGACGGTTTGTACAACAATGCAGGTATTGAAGGAAAACAGGCTTCGATTACCGAATATGATTTGGATATCTTTAAGAAAGTAATTGATATTAACTTGATGGGCGTGTATTATGGTTTACGCTATGTGATTCCTGTGATGCAAAAGCAAAAATACGGCCGTATTGTAAATGTCGCCTCTGTGGGAGGAATTAGAGGAGTGCTAAATCAAATGCCGTATGTTGCCAGTAAACATGCCGTTTCGGGAATGACTAAAAATGCAGCGGTGGAATATGGTAAAGACGGAATTCTAACCAATGCTATTGCGCCAGGAGCTATTTTGACTCCAATGGTGGCTGAAGCTTTTAAGCAGGTGAATCCCGAAAATCCTAAAGCTGCCGAAGAACAATATGCAAAACACAATCCAACCAGAGCTTTGGGAGATCCAAAAGACGTTGGTAAATTAGTAGCTTTCTTAATCAGTAAAGACAACGGCTATGTGAGTGGGCAAACCATTGCGATTGATGGCGGAGAATCTAATATGTATGGAAATGCCGAATAAGGTTTAAAAATTATTAAAATACGAAAGCTACATCTTTTTTAAAATGTAGCTTTTTTTATGTTTTTATCCGATGATTTCAGCAATTTATATGTAAATTAGTGACTAGAATTCTGATAAAATATTTAACTAAAATAGTATTACTATGAAAAATCTAGGTTTGTGTTGCTTGTTATTGGCAGGTATGGTATTCCAAAGTTGTAAAGATGAAAAAGCAAAAGATACTACAACCACTGCTGCCAAGGATGAAAAACCAATAAGCGTAAACTGTTATAAAGCTGTGTATGAAAATGATACCATCGAATTAAAAATAAATACCCTGAAGGACGGAAAAGTTTCGGGAGATATGGTAATGAAAGTATATGCCATGACCGAAAGAGTAGGAGATATCGAGGGAGCATTCCGTGGCGATACCTTATTTGCAGATTATAGTTTTATTCAGGGGAAAAATGAAAAAGCAACTTTCAAAAATCCGTTGGCGATATTAAAAAGAGGCGATACGCTTGTGTTAGGTAATGGTGAAATAGAAACTTATTTAGGACGTTCTTATTTTGCTAAAGGAAAACCAATTGATTTTGACAATGTAAAATATAAATTCTTAGCTGTTGACTGCGTAGCTAAATAATACAAAATAGTTTTAGCAAGATCACAATAAAAAAACTGCCATACGAATGAATTGTATGGCAGTTTTTGTTTTAAAGAGTATAACCGAAAATAGATTAATTTTATTTTTTATAGAAAGGAAAACTACATTCCGGGCCAATATAGAAAATTGAATTTATGACCATCAGGATCAGCAAAACCAAAGGTATAGCCAACTTCAAATTTTTCGGGTTCACAAAAAATAGTGCCGCCTATTTGTTTTACTTTTTCATGCCATTGATCCACTTCTTCAACACTCTTAGCCGATAAAGAAAAGATAATTTCGTTTTCATTTTTAGCATTGGTAATTTTGCCATTTAAAGCTTTTTCGAATCTTTTAGGTAAGAAAAAGTTAATTACAAAATTATTTTCTGCAACAGTAAAACTTACGAGTTCGGGAGTTTCATGTCCGTTTTTTTTGAAACCCAAACCCGTGTAAAATTCAATTGTTTTTTGCAAATCATGCGAAACCAGATTCGCCCATATCATTTTAGTTTCCATATACTTTAGCTTTTTAGATAATAATTAAAGTTAATGAAATAAGCTTATATTATTTGTTTAGTTAACAAAGAAAAAGGATTCGTGTAAAAGTGTTGGTATTACTTTTTTCGTTTGTAATGTAGCTGTGTTAGTCCTGTATCAAATGTTTTTGCAGTTACAAATTCAAGTAATTGTTCAGGTCTGTCGTCTTTAAAGAGTCTTGTTCCTTTGCCCAATAAAATGGGGATGACAGAAATTATCAACTCGTCTATTAAATCGCGTTGCAGTAATTCATTGATTATTTCAGCTCCGCCATCACAATAAATATTCTTTCCTTTTTCCTGCTTTAACCGGTTTACTAATTCGGTCAGATCTCCGCTGTAGAAAGTCGTTCTGCCTACTTGCGGTTTTTGTTCTCGTGTTATTACATAAACATCGCGTTGTCCGTTATCGTAATGAGATACACCAATTTCTTTTACTACATAATCATAGGTTTTTCTGCCAATGATTATGGTGTCAATAGTGGCTGTAAATTCGGCATAACCATAGTCTTCGCCTTCCTTTTCAACGAGTTTTAAAAAACTAAGATCATCATTAGGTTTTGCAATGTAGCCATCTACACTTGTGGCAATAAAAAGTGCTAGTTTTCGCATTTGTTTTGAATTTTATGGTGTAATAAATAGCAGTTAAGTGTGCAGTTTTATTTTACTCAAAGGTATTTACAAATTGCTCAATATCATTTTGATTTTGCTCAAAGTTATTTACAATTCACTCAAAGGCATTTGCAGTTTCCTCAAGGAGTTTTACAACTTCCTCAACGGTATTTGTAAATTGCTCAACGACATTTTTAATTTCCTCAACGGCAATTGTAAGTTCCTCAAAGGTATTTGTAACTTTGGTGATGGTAGTTTATAATTGCTGTAGTTATTTGCAATTATGGTACTATTTTTCTAAAAGTTCTTTAATCATTTTAGGAACTTCTTTTTCAGGAGTGGGGAAGTTATGTAGTTCTTTATTCTTATAAATATTGTATTCTGATTTTGAAATCACAGTTCCCTCTGGCGAAATAATCACTATTTCTAGTTTGTCTAATATTTTTTTAAAATCCCATCTCCAGGTGTCATGGTATTCAATTAAAAAATCAAAATCCCCAAGTTTATCATCTTTTTTTACAATTTCAGCTTTAATTCCATATTTCTCGACTTCGTTTTTTATAACAAGATCTGTGTTGCCAATAATTTCGTGTTCTTTTGAGGAGTCGTCAGGTAAAACAATATAGCCTACCATTGGCAAGACTACACCAGGCTTAAATTGGATGTATTGAGAGTTTTCAGCCGAAACTATATAGGCTTTCTTTTGTGCTATGTTTTCAGGAACGGAATATTTTACGGTGTTAATTGTGCCAGAACAGCTGCTAGTTGAAATAGTTAATATAGCTAAGAATGCTAGGTAGAGAAAGTTTTTTTTCACGTTTGATTTTTGTTTTAATATGGAAGAGTTACTGTTTAATTTGTCATTCTGACGAAGGAAGAATCTCATCAATTAACTCTACAAAGTATTTGTATTTGCTCATCTTTGCGGGCACGGATTGCAAATCCTCGCTATCGGGACTCGCGTTGCAAACACTTCGTTTGTTTATTGAAATAGGTAGGAACTCGTTGGAAACGAGCGCCAGTGAGGGTAATATTTCGTTATATTCTTAACATTCTTGAAAGCTTATTCTGCTCAATACAAGCGATTGCTACGGATGAAAGTTCTTCGTCAATTTTAGTCATATTTTTAATTTGTTGTTTTAAAAATTTCACTCTTGATTTATCTGAAATACTCATGTCTGGTAAAAGGTTGATTTCTTGAATTTCATTTATAAATCGTTGACACTTGTCCCAAACCTTTTGTCTTTCTTCCTTTAACGGAGTATGATCTAAATGATATAATCTTATTGAAACTTTTACTCTTTCAATGTCTTTAGATGAAACTGTATTAGGAATAGCTTCACCAAAACTATCAAAAGTTAAAAGACAAGGATCATCTTCGTCAATTGGATCTAAAAGCATTATATCTTCATCAGTTAGCCTTCGTTTTGTTAATGCAACATAACTATTTGGGAAAAGGGGGAAATATGAAGATTTGCCACCTACTTCTTTGTTTGTATCAAATTTATCGTATCTTTTTTGATTACTATAAGTTGATGAAAATCTATAATTTTCCCAATCATATGCTAACCACCAATAACCATCTCTAGTCATATTGTCAAGATTTTTTGCTTCATTTTTAGGTCTGAAATGATCAATATCTCTATCTGACATTATATCTTTTGCTTCCGAATACCAACATTTTCCTATGGAAAGTTTTTGTAAAGGAATAAATAATTCTTGCCAAATGGGATTTTTTTTTAAAATTTCTGCCCTCTCTGTGTCATCTTTAGCTGCTAATAATTTATTATTTAAAGCTTTAGCTTTATTTTCCCAATCAGCCGGTAATTCAAGTTTTGTTAGGTCAATATACCTCATGATTTTCTCTCTTCGTTTAGTATTTCATCTAAAATATCTACCATTATTTTATCCTGAATTCCCTTTTCTACGCTATTTATTGGATTCTTTTTCAGTTCTTCTCTTTGCATAAAAGCAAAAATAAATTTCTGGTATAAAGGATCTCTCTGATATTTCGTAAAACCATATTTTTCAAGTTTGTCTTCCAGTACAATCAGTTTCTTTTTTTGATCATCATCAAGTTTATCGTCTTTGAATAAAATTTGTAATCTTCGTTTCTCCTGTAAGTCTTCTAAAGTTTTTTTATCTAGAATAGAAGGTAAGCCAAAGAATTCACTAGTAAGGATACCGGCAACACCTAACCCTTTAGGATCAATATCTGGTTCAAAAACATTTATATTTCCATCTGTTTCATTGAATATTCGAACTTGTGATTTTAATAAGCCACCAATAATTAATGGATCATGTGTTGAGCATATAAATTGTGTTTTTGGAAAAATTTCCCTTAATATTTCGATAAAAGATACTTGCCATAATGGATGCATAGAGATATCTACTTCATCTATTATTACAATTGCATTTTCTTGAAAAGCAGAGATTGGGTTTGAAAGAGGAAAAGTATCGACAAATCTTTGCATAAGATGACCAATCCAACCAATCATCATTCTAAATCCTTGACTAATCAAGCTTAGAGGAATACCATTTGGTGCGTCATTAGTAAATACCCAAACATCAGGAGGTGCAACTTTGGTAACTGTCTTGAATTTAATTTCTTTTTTAGTAATATTTGAAATAACTGAAAATACTGTCTCGATTAATACTCTCTCTGAATAGGAAGAATCACCGCCTTCGTTCTTTTTTATTGAATCAAAATATAGGTTTGCAATCCAATCAGAAAAAGACCTTAACCTAAATTCATCACTTCCATTAATTAAAGGAATTAAATCATTGATATGAGGCTGAGTGTTTTTACTTTGAATAAAATTTGAATTACTATTATTATCAATTCCTCTTTCTTGTGGAAAACCAATTACAAGTGATTTTAAGTTGTAATTGTTATATATAATTTTAGATTCATTAGTAGCTGAAAAATTAATATCATTACCATTATCATTTGGAACTAAAATTATCTCGTTAGAATTTTCTTTTCCATCTATAGTATAATCGAGTTTAATAAGACCATTTTGATATGTAAATTTATCGTTATCAAAACCTAGGATTTTTAAAAAACTGCGTTTAGCTGATTCTTGGATATTTTTATGGTTTCCACCAATAATAGCTAAAGCAATTGATTTTAGGATTGTGCTTTTTCCACTTCCATTTTCTCCAATTAGGCAGGTTATTTCATCATCAAATGTTATCTCCAAATTGTCAAAGTGCCCAATGTTTTCTAATGTTAACTTCTCTAATTTAATATTTGGTTTGTGTTGTTTAAGTGCCTCAAAGGTTAAATTATTTAATTCTTCATATGAACTGAATGGGTTAAATTCATTTGAGAAATCTTTATTGACCAAAGCCTTTGTTTTCTGGAATGTATTCCAATTATCAAGGTTGGCTGAATTAAAATCAGTTTCGATGAATTGATCTTGAATAAAAATGAAGAATCTTTTTCCCATTTTTTTACACTGTTTCGCTATTTTATTTAAAAGACTCGTGTCTGTGTGAGCATCAATTGGACATATAATAAATACAATGTTTGTATCTTTATTAATTTCTTCTTCAGAAATAATCGGAATAAATTCTATAGAATTTAAAATTGAAAAATCTTTAACTAATTTTTTATAGTTTTCTGTAATGTTTTCTTTACTTGCATTAATAAAATAATAAGCTTTATCAGTTATTAATGAGTTTTTTGCTGATAAATTATCTTGATGTTGAAGAATATATTCAATTGTTTTTTTTGGATTATTAGGGGCATAATCTTCAGGTAATTTTAAATTATTACCGTTAATTGAAAGATGTACTAGTTTTGTCAGTTTTTTTATTTCTTCAGGAAGATAATTTAATTGGTTGTTTTCTAGAAATAAATGGGTCAAATTAGTTAAGAGTCCTATTTCACTAGGTAAATCACTCAACTTGTTATTTTCAATTCTCAACTGTGTTAGCGAAGTCAAATTACCAATTTCTAAAGGTAAATTATCAATTTGATTATTTCCCAATAACAATAATTGTAGCTTTTTTAAATTGCCAATTTCTTTTGATAAAATTTTAATTTTATTGTTTCTTAAATATAGTCGGTTTAAATTAACTAAGGAACCTATCGAGTCCGGTATTTCAGATAATTGGTTGTACTCAGCGTGTAGATGAACCTCTGCTAAAGGTATTTTCGGTAATGAAGTTAATCCTTGCTTATTTAAAATAGTTGGCATATTTTACTGGTTTTGTTTGTATTGATCATAACTCGCTTATATGTATGATTTTACAATACATTATTTTTTTTGCTAATATATAAATAAATCTTACAAAAATTAGTTCACTGTATTATTTTACTTAATGTTTTTTAGCTATGAACCACAAAAAAACGGCTAGAAATTACTTCCTAGCCGTTTGTGTATTTGTGTTTTTGAATCTTATCCTAAAAAGGCTTTCAATTCGTCATAAGTCTTGATTTTAGTACTTACTTTTTCTTTGTTCAGTACGCTTTCAATTTGAGTTGGAATAGGCAATGTTATTCCTAAGGCTGGTTCTACCACATCTAAAAACTTGATAGGGTGCGCGGTTTCTAAGAAAACGCCAATAGCATTCGGGTAGTTTTCCAATTCTTTTTTCAAACCTAAATAACCTACTGCTCCGTGTGGTTCGGCAATGTAACCGTCGGTTTTGTAAATATTTTTTAGTGCTTCTAAAGTTTCTTCGTCATTATAAGTATAAGAAGAGAAATCTTTTTTAAACTGCTCCAAATCATTTCCATACATTTCCTGAATACGGATAAAGTTACTTGGATTTCCTACGTCCATAGCGTTAGAAATCGTAGCGATAGATGGTTTTGGATCGTATTTTCCGTCTACTAAAAATCTTGGAACGGTATCGTTAACATTCGTTGAAGCCACAAAATGAGTAACAGGTAAACCCATTTTTTTAGCGATGATTCCTGCGCAAATGTTTCCGAAATTTCCACTTGGACAAGAGAAAACCAATTCTTTCCCTTGTGATTTCAATGCTTTGTAAGCAAAGAAGAAATAAAACATTTGTGGCAACCAGCGTGCAATATTAATCGAGTTAGCCGAAGTCAGGTTTTTATGTGCTAAGCTTTCGTCTAAGAATGCTTTCTTCACCATATCCTGGCAATCGTCAAAAACACCGTCAACTTCCAATGCTTTGATGTTTTGTCCCAGCGTAGTTAATTGTCTTTCCTGAATATCGCTCACTTTTCCGGAAGGGTAAAGAATAACCACTTCAACGCCTTGTACGGCAAGGAAACCGCTGGCAACAGCGCCTCCTGTGTCTCCGGAAGTAGCTACAAGAACAGTATTCGTATTGTCTTTTTTATCTTTGTTAAAATAACCCAGACAACGAGACATAAAACGAGCTCCAACGTCCTTAAATGCCATAGTAGGCCCGTGGAATAATTCAAGCGAATAGATTCCGTTTTCTACAGGAACTACTGGGAAATCAAAGCACAAAGTCTCTGAAATGATTTGTTTTAATGTCGATGCAGGGATTTCGTCTCCTACAAATTGTTGGATCGCTTCAAAAGCAATTTCCTCGTTAGTTAAGTTTTCGATATTGTCAAAAAACGATTTTGGAAGCGGTGTAATACTTTCCGGAAAATACAATCCTTTATCGGCTGCTAATCCCTGAATTACGGCTTCCTGAAAAGAAACTTTTGCTGCGTTATGGTTTAAACTGTAATATTTCATTTTATGCTATATTTTAGAATCCCCACCCCAGCCCTCCCCAAAGGGGAGGGAGGTAAAACTGGGAATATCATTTACTATTATCGTTTATATTAAAGCCCCTCCTTCGGAGGGGTTGGGGAGGAATTAAATTACTTTCATCCCCGTATCGTTCACCTTACACACATGAATTTCATACGGTAAATTGATTTCGTCGTAAACGGCGGTCATGCCTTTGGCGATTTTTTCGGCGGTTTCTTTTCCTCTGCTTAACGCAAAAATAGAAGGTCCTGAACCTGAAATTCCTGAACCTAAAGCTCCGTTTTCTAATGCTGATTGTTTGATTAAATCAAATCCCGGAATCAATACACTTCGTAACGGCTCAACGATTTCATCGTGTAATGAACGCCCGATTAGGTCGTAATCCTGAGTGTATAATCCTGCCACTAATCCGCCTACATTTCCCCATTGGGTAATGGCGCTTTTTAGCGAAACAGTTTGTTTTAATACCGAACGCGCATCGGATGTTTTTAATTCAATTTGCGGGTGAATTACAGTTGCGTACAATTCGTCCGGACTATCAATTTTGATAATATCCAAAGGATTTGAACTTCTTACCAATGTAAATCCGCCTAAAAGGGCAGGGGCAACATTATCAGCATGGGCGTTTCCTGAAGCCAGTTTTTCGCCTTGCATTGCAAATTTTACCAATTCTTTTCTGGAAAAAGGTCTACCTAATAATTCATTGGCAGCAAAAACCGCTCCCGCCGAACTAGCCGCCGAACTACCAATTCCACTTCCGGCCTTGATGTGTTTGTAAATTTCGATTTCGAAACCAAAATCGGCATCTACTTCTTCCAGCATCGCTAATAAAGCAACTCCTGAAACGTTTTTCTCAGTTTCCAAAGGTAAATTGGCACCTTCAATTTTAGTGATGCGAATGCCTTTTTCGGCTGTTTTTCGAACAATCATTTCGTCACCTACATTGTCTAAACACAATCCCAAAACGTCAAATCCGCAGGAAAGGTTGGCAATAGTTGCAGGACAAAATACTTTTACTTCATTCATTTTTTTATAGTTTCTCAGTTTCTAAGATTCTGAGTTCCTAAGTTTCTAAATTTTTTCTATTCTTAGAATCTTAGCAGCTTAGTGACTTAGCAACTCCTTTTAAACATTTCCAATTCTGATTACATCGGCAAAAATTCCCGAAGCCGTAACCGCAGCTCCCGCACCGGCACCTTTTATCAATAAAGGCTGATCTACATAACGATCAGTGTAGAATAAAACGATATTGTCTTTTCCTTCTAAATTGTAGAAAGGATGGTCTTTTGGAATAAATTGCAAGCCTACACTTGCTTTTTCATTCTCAAATTGCGCCACAAATTTCAATCTACTGTCTTTTTGTTTGGCTTCTGCCAAAATTCCTTCAAAATGACTGTTGTATTCCACTAATGATTTGAAGAAATCCTCATTATTAGTTGTTGCCATGCAGGCAGCAGGTAAGAATGATTGGTTTTCAATATCTTCAATTTCCATTTGGTAACCGCTTTCGCGAATTAAGATCAGGATTTTTCTTGCTACGTCAATTCCGCTTAAGTCAATTTTTGGATCAGGCTCTGTAAATCCTTGTACTCCTGCTTCTTTAACCACATCATGGAACGAGTTGTTTTCGTCAAAATTGTTAAAGATAAAGTTTAGGCTTCCTGATAAAACCGCCTGAATTTTGTGTACTTTATCACCCGAAGCGATTAAGTTTTTAACCGTATCGATAATTGGTAATCCTGCACCAACATTCGTTTCAAACAAGAATGGGGCATTGTATTGTCTTGATAATTTTTTCAGGTTTTTGTAATTGTCATACGCCGAAGCACAGGCAATTTTGTTACAAGTAACCACACCTACACTTTGTTTTAAGAAGTGCTCGTAAATAGCAGCAACATCAGCATTTGCAGTAATATCTACAAAAATAGAGTTACGTAAATTTAATGCGATTACTTTTTCGATAAATAATTCTCTGTTAGCAGTTTCTCCATTATCAAGAGCTGTTTGCCAAGAATCTAAATCAATCGCATCGTCATCAAAGTGCATTTTTCTTGAATTAGATAACGCAATAACGCGAACATTGATTTTAAGATTTTCTTTTAAGAATTTCTTTTGCTGGTGGATTTGTTCGATGAATTTTTCACCTACATTACCCACACCCATCACGAACAAGTTTAATTGTTTAGTGTTTTCTTCAAAGAAATTTTCGTGCAAAGTATTCAAAGCTTTTTTAACGTCTCTTTCGTTAATTACCGCCGAGATATTTCTTTCAGAAGCACCCTGAGCAATTGCGCGGATGTTTACGTTATTTTTACCCAAAGTACTAAACATTCTACCGCTTAGTCCCTGGTGATTTTTCATGTTTTCACCAACCAATGCAATGATGCAAAGGTTTTTCTCAACAATGCAGGAATCGATTTTGTTTTGAGCAATTTCGATTTCGAAAGCTTTGTTGATGGCATATTCAGCTGCTTCGGCATCACTAGTCAGGATTCCGATGCAGATAGAATGCTCTGATGAAGCTTGAGTGATAAAAATCACATTGATATTTACATTAGATAAAACTTCGAAAAGTCTTTTAGAAGAACCCGAAACACCAATCATTCCTGGACCTTCCAATGTAATCAAAGTAATATTGTCAATATGACTAATTCCTCTTGCCGGATTTCCATTTGAAGTAGAAACATTCGAAATAAAAGTTCCTTCAGCTTCCGGTTCAAAAGTATTCTTGATATGAATAGGAATGTTTTTTCTTAAAACAGGTTGGATTGTTGGCGGATACAACACCTTGGCACCAAAATGTGACAATTCCATTGCTTCCTGATACGAAATTGCAGCAATAGGTTGAGCTTGTTTTACAATTTTAGGATTAGCAGTAAACATCCCGTTTACATCAGTCCAGATTTCTAATTCAGTTGCATTTAATGCTCCAGCCATGATAGCTGCAGTATAATCAGATCCACCGCGGCCTAAAGTAGTATTGATTTCGTCAAGAGACGAAGCAATAAAACCAGGCATAACTACAACCTGAGAATCATTCGAACTAAAAAATGCAGTTGTTAATAAATTAGTAACTTCAAAATTTACGATGGCTTTTCCGTAGTTGTTGTTTGTTTTAATCAACTCACGACTGTCTTTGTAACTACTATTTTTTAGATTTTGTTTTAAAGATTCGGCAATGATATAAGATGAAAGTAATTCGCCAAAACTTAAAATAGTATCCGATGTTCTTGCTGATAATTCGCCCAAAAGGAAACATCCGTCCAGAATAGTTTCAAGGTGGTTGATGATTCTTTTAATATGGCTTAATAAACCGCTTTGTTCACTTACAGGAATTAATTCTTTTAAAGCGTCTAAGTGTTTTTTCTCAATTTCAGCAACAATGTCTTTGTAAGTTTCATCATTAGAAGCTGCTTTTGAAGCTGCTAATTGCAATAAATCGGTTACTTTACTAAGAGCAGAAACAACTACAATAAGTTTGTCATTTTTAGCTTTGTTGAGAACAATATCTAAAACTAGTTTTATATTTTTTGCATTGGCTACCGAAGTTCCACCAAATTTTAATACTTTCATTTTGTTTGTTTTATTTTAAAAATGCAATATTTTATATACACCCAACATCTTTCTTCTAATAAAAAAGTATGTATCAATCAGGATTATATGTAATGATGAATACCCCTAAGGGGTAGTAGTAGTTGTAACAGAAATTGAAACCCAAATTTGAGTTGCTATCGGAGATTGATATGTAGTTCTGTTGTTTATCATAAGAGTTCCCAAAAATACAGTTTTTTATAAAAAGCAAAAACCTTTATTGGGTTTTTGTGAAAAATTTTAAAAAAAAGAGCAAATATATAGTTTTACTGCGTCTAATTATAGTGATTTTCTTTTAATTTTTTTGAATTAGTCCGTTTTTTGTGAAAATATTATTTTGATAATTTGTTGTATTAAGAAAATGTATAACTACATCAGGAATAAAAAAGATTTAGACCGAATATATTTTAGCATTTAAGAACCTCAATTTTTGTTTTTAGGAATTTGACAAATCAAATAGTTTAATTTTTAAAAGAAAGCAGTTTTTACGCACATTGTAGCATAAAGTATTTTCTGTTTTGGTTAATTTTTTATTTAAAAAAGAACAAATAGTCGAAAAAAACCACTGTAAGGCAGGATTAATTTTTGAAATAACTTTAACATGAAATAAAAAAAAGTATTTTTGCTATCTAAAAAATAAAGTAAAAAATGTCAATAAACAGTATTTTCCAATTTTTAGTACCAAAGGATAAAAAATTCTTCCCACTTTTTGAAGAAGCTTCTAGTAATTTGATTGAATTGGCTTCTAATTTACATGAAGCTGTAAATCTTCCTTTGAAAGAAAGAGAAGTGCTTTTTCAAAAAATAGATGAATTAGAACAAAGAGGAGAAGACATTACGCGTCAGACAAATTTAGAGTTGAGTAGAAACTTTATTACTCCGTTTGACCGTGAAGATATTCACTCACTGGTTACTTCTATTGATAATGTTGCCGATCGTTTGCATGGTGCATCAAGTATTATGCGTTTGTATCAGGTAGATAAGATTACTAAATCTATTCGAAAATTGACAGAAATTAATCTTGAAGCTTGTCAGCATATTGAAGTTGCTGTAAAAGAATTGAGAGATTTTAAAAATGCTCATAAAATTAAAGCGGCTTGTGCTAAAATTTCGAAGTTAGAAAACAAATCGGATAATGTGTATAACAAAGCTGTTTTTGAAATTTTTGAAAACGAAACCGATGCTAAGAATATCATTAAATACAAAGAAGTATTGTCAATCTTAGAATCAGCTACTGATAAATGTAAAAGTGTAGCGAGTGTTTTAGAATCGATTTCGGTTAAGCATTCTTAAATTTAATTTATTTTTTGAAGTAATCACTTATGACTTTACTTATCACAATTATAGTTTTAGCACTTATTTTTGATTACATAAACGGTTTTCATGATGCTGCTAATGCTATTGCAACAGTTGTTGCTACAAAAGTATTGACTCCTTTTCAGGCGGTTGTCTGGGCTGCTTTCTTTAATTTTTTAGCTTATTGGGTCTTTGGTTTTGGGGTAGCCGATACTGTGGCAAAAACAGCGCACACTATTGATATTAATTTAACTGTTATTCTGGCGGGTGTTATTGCGGCAATTTGTTGGAATTTATTAACCTGGTGGTTAGGAATTCCGTCGAGTTCTTCGCATACTTTAATTGGTGGATTTGCCGGAGCTGCTATTGCTCATGCTATTTATATGCACGGTTTTTCAGATTATACTGTGATTGAAGATGGGGTGACTGTTACAAGACATTGGTATAATATTGTAAACTGGTACGATCCCGGAAAACCAGGAGCGATGCCTACCGGAGTTGTTATAATTGTTGTTTTTATCTTTTTAGCACCTTTTTTAGGAGTTTTAGCTTCTTATTTAATTTCTATTTGGTTATTAAATGCAGCCAGAAAAAGTATTTATCCAAAGATTTTTACGGTAGCTTTAATGATTGCTACAATTTGGTTTATCAGTAAAATGATTATCAATGACGTAGGTGAATCAAGATTTGAATCTCATTTTTGGAATGTAGCTTTTGATCCGCATAATATCAAATGGTTTTTAGTAGGTTTTATTATTCTTTCAGTAAGTTTATTTTGCTTGGTTTTTAGTAGTTTGAGTTACCATCAATCAGAGAAAATGCTAAAAAAGATGCAATTGTTATCTTCGGCAGCATTTAGTTTAGGTCATGGAGGTAATGATTCTCAAAAAGTAATGGGTATTATCGCAGCTGCAGTAATTGTTTATACGAATAGTGAAGGTGTGGATTTGAATGCTATGCCAACATGGTTGCGTGTGGCTTTACCGGAAGGTGAAACTCCGGGAATCATGCCTGAATGGATTCCGTTAGCCTGTTATTCTGCTATTGCTGCGGGAACTTTGAGTGGAGGTTGGAAAATTGTAAAAACAATGGGTTCTAAAATTACCAAAGTAACTTCTTTTGAAGGTGTTGCGGCTGAAACAGCCGGAGCTTTAACCTTGTATTTTACAGAGCATTTAAAAATCCCGGTAAGTACAACGCATACTATTACAGGTTCTATTATTGGTGTTGGATTAACAAAACGTGTTTCGGCAGTACGCTGGGGAGTAACCGTAAGTTTGATTTGGGCATGGATTTTAACCATTCCTATTTCAGCACTTTTAGCAGCAATTTGCTATTATGTATTGAATATTTTCTTGTAAAAAAGAATCAAAATATGCTAAGCCATCTGATATTTCAGATGGCTTTTCTTTTTAAAAAATGTTATTATGTTGTATTTGTTGTTGAGTGTAATTTGTAGTGTTGCTGTAGGTGTAATTTTTAAAGTTGCCCGTAAATGGCCTATAGATGCAAAGCAAATAGTATTGTTTAATTATTTCTTTGCGCTATTACTGTGTTATACGGTTTTCTCTCCCAATTTAGAAGCAGTTACTACTGATGCACCATTTTTGTTGTATGTGAGTTTAGGTATTTTATTGCCTGTGGTATTTTTGTTTTTAATTTATTCGATTAAAAATATAGGAATTGTAAAGACCGATGCAGCTCAAAGATTATCCCTTTTTGTGTCTATTGTAGCGGCTTGGTTGCTTTTTAAAGAAGTGTTTTCGATTACCAAACTAATCGGAATCACAATTGGTTTTCTGGCTTTATTTTGTGTTTTGTATAAAACTGCAGATACTACAAAATCAGATTTAAAATATCCTGTTTTAGTTTTTTTTGGTTTCGGATTTATTGATATTCTATTCAAAAAAGTAGCTGCTTTTACGGCCGTTCCTTACACTACTTCTTTGTTTGTAATTTTTAGTATTGCCTTGTTTTTTATGATTTGTGCAGTGTTGTATGAAATGATAATTAGTAAAAAACAATTCGATATTAAGAATCTTGTTTTTGGTTTTTTAGTAGGCTGTTTTAATTTTGGAAATATATTATTTTATTTAAAGGCACACCAAGCTTTTTCCTCTAATCCATCCACTGTTTTTGCAGGAATGAATATGGGAGTTATCTTGCTAGGAAGTATTGTAGGTATAATTATTTTTAAAGAAAAATTATCAAAACTGAATTTTTTCGGTTTAGTTTTGGCTCTTCTTTCGATACTTTTTATTGTTCTTTCTGTTTAGGATTTGCAGTGTCTAATTTGAAGTTTTTTTCAATAGCTCTAATCATTTCTCCGGCAATATCCTTGTTAGTTGCTGCTTCGATGCCTTCCAGTCCGGGAGAAGAGTTTACTTCAAGCAACAAAGGGCCTTTTGAAGAACGAATAATATCTACACCGGCAACTCTTAAATCCATTGCTTTAGCGGCTTTTATAGCTATTTTTTTCTCATCAGGAGTAGCTTTTATAATTGAGGCTGTTCCGCCAAGGTGAATATTAGCTCTAAATTCGCCAGGCATTGCCTCACGCTGAATGGTAGCTACTACTTTTCCGTCAACCACAAACAGTCTTAGGTCTTTTCCGTTGGCTTCTTTAATGAATTCCTGAACCAGAATGTTTGCATTTAAACTTTTGAAAGCATTAATAACACTTTCGGCAGCTTTTTTAGTCTCGGCTAATACAACTCCTTTTCCCTGAGTTCCTTCCAATAATTTTACAACCAATGGAGGTCCGCCTACCATTTTGATTAAGTCGTCAGTGTCTAATGGTGAATTAGCAAATCCGGTTGTTGGAATTCCAATACCGCTGTGAAGTAATAATTGTAACGAAAAGAGTTTGTCTCTGGATTGTGTAATGGCAGTAGAAGAGTTTAAACAAAACACATTTAAAGCCTCAAACTGGCGTGTTAAAGCACAACCATAAAAGGTAACACTCGGACGGATTCTGGGAATGATAGCATCAAATTCGTTTAAGATTTTTCCACCACGGTAATGAATCTCAGGTTTTTTAGCATCCAGTTTGATGTAGCATTCTTTGATGTTTAAGAAATGCATTTCGTGACCACGCATTTCGCCAGCTTCCATAATTCTTTTATTGCTATACAATTCAGGATTACTGGCTAATAATCCAATTCGTAATCCGCTAGGTGCTTTTTCTGAATTTTTATAGATTTCTTTTAGATTGTCGTTGCTTGGCTGTCCTAATAAAAACTGTTTTTCTGGATCGACTAAGACTCTTCCGCTCATGGCTTCGCGGCCTAAAAGCATTCTGAAGCCCATAGTATCTCTATTGGTTAAAGTAACTTCGATAGGCCAGGTGGCTTCGCCAATTTCTAAATTGGTTTGAATAACATAGCGTTGTTCTCTAAAACCGCTGGAACTTTTTACAATCCTTTTGTCTATCAAAGGCGCTTCGCAGTGAATAATTGTTTTAGAGTTATTTTGGATTGGGTTAATATCGAATTTTACCCAATTAGTATCATTCTTGATGAAAGGTGCAATATTGATAGCGTGTAATGCAGAGGTTTTTGCCCCCGAATCAACTCTGGCTTTTATTGTTGGAATTCCTAAATCAGGAAAAGAACACCATTCTTCACTACCTACGACAACTTTATTCATTGTTATTTTTATTGAAATTGGGATTGTTTTGTTACAACGTCAAAAGTAGTTATTTGTTTTCCAGATGAAAGGAAATGATGTTAAATGAATAAACCCGTTATGTTATGAAAACGTAACGGGTTCTGTTGTTAAATTGCATAGCAACGTTTATTGATTAGTTGTTTCTCCTGTTTTATGAATTTTAACGGTCAATTCCTGAGCGCCATCTTCGATATCCATGAAAATTTCGTCACCGGCAGCAATTTTTGAAGTAATAATTTCTTCGGCAAGTGCATCTTCTACATACTTTTGAATAGCTCTTTTTAATGGTCTTGCACCAAATTGTTTATCAAAACCTTTTTCGGCAATAAATGCTTTTGCTTTTTCTGATAGATTTAAGTTGTATCCTAAATCAGCAATACGAGCATATAACTTTTTCAATTCGATTTCTATAATCAAATCGATATCTGCCTTTTCTAAAGCGTTAAATACAATTACGTCATCAATTCGGTTTAAGAATTCCGGAGCAAATGTTTTCTTTAAAGCATTTTCGATAATACTTTTCGAATTATCATCTGCCTGAGCTACTTTAGCAGCAGTTCCAAAACCTACTCCCTGACCAAAATCTTTTAATTGTCTGGCTCCAACATTTGAAGTCATGATGATTATAGTGTTTTTAAAGTCAATTTTGCGGCCTAAACTATCTGTTAAAAATCCGTCGTCAAGAACCTGTAATAACATGTTGAAAACATCCGGATGTGCTTTTTCGATTTCGTCTAAAAGAACAACTGCATATGGTTTTCTGCGTACTTTTTCAGTCAATTGACCACCTTCTTCATAACCAACGTATCCCGGAGGCGCACCAATTAAACGTGAAATAGCAAATTTCTCCATGTATTCACTCATGTCAATTCGAACCAAGGCATCTTCAGAATCGAATAATTCTTTAGCTAAAACTTTAGCTAATTGTGTTTTACCAACACCAGTTTGACCTAAGAAAATGAACGAACCAATAGGACGATTTGGATCTTTCAATCCGGCGCGGTTTCTTTGAATAGAACGGGCAATTTTTACAACAGCTTCTCCCTGACCAATTACTTTACTTTCGATAAGCTGTGGTAATTTGGCTAATTTGTTACTTTCTGTTTGTGCAATACGATTTACCGGAATTCCAGTCATCATAGAAACTACATCGGCAACATTGTCTTCTGTTACTTCAATTCTATTACTTTTAGCGTCTTCTTCCCATTGTTCCTGAGCGATAGCTAAATCTTTCTCAATGCGTTTTTCGTCATCGCGAAGTTTAGCAGCTTCTTCATATTTCTGTTTTTTAACAACAGCATTTTTTAATTCTCTAATGTCTTCTAATTGACGCTCTAAGTCTAATATTTTCTTAGGAACTTCAATGTTAGTGATGTGAACACGTGAACCTGCCTCATCCATAGCATCAATAGCTTTGTCCGGTAAAAAACGCTCCGACATATAGCGGTTGGTCAATTTTACACAGGCTTCAATAGCTTCTGGTGTATAGGTAACGTTGTGATGATCTTCGTATTTGTTTTTCACATTGTTCAAAATCGTAATTGTTTCTTCTACTGATGTAGGTTCAACAATGATTTTTTGGAAACGTCTTTCAAGAGCACCGTCTTTCTCAATATATTGTCTGTATTCGTCAAGAGTTGTAGCACCAATACATTGGATTTCACCTCTGGCTAATGCAGGTTTGAACATATTAGATGCATCTAGTGAACCTGTAGCTCCGCCAGCACCTACAATGGTATGAATTTCGTCAATGAAAAGAATAATATCGTCATTTTTTTCTAATTCGTTCATAACCGCTTTCATGCGCTCTTCAAACTGTCCGCGGTATTTAGTTCCGGCAACTAAACTTGCTAAATCTAAAGTTACAACGCGTTTGTTGAAAAGAATGCGTGATACTTTCTTTTGGATAATACGCAATGCTAATCCTTCGGCAATTGCTGATTTTCCAACTCCTGGTTCTCCAATTAATAATGGATTATTTTTTTTACGACGGCTCAAAATCTGGCAAACACGCTCAATTTCTTTTTCACGTCCTACAACAGGATCTAGTTTTCCTTCTTCGGCCATTTCGGTTAAATCTCTACCGAAATTGTCTAATACAGGAGTTTTAGATTTTTTATTGGACTTATTGGCGGGATTATTGAAATTTCCTTCTTTTAAACTGTCATCTTGTCCCATATCGTCATTGTAAGAGTCAGTTGCTCTAGGTAAATTTTCTAAGAATTCTTCTTCGTTTGGTGTCATATTTAGATATTGTTCTTTGGCTACATCATAATCTATTTTTAGTTTATTTAGTAGCTTGGTTGTAGGATCGTTTTCGTTTCTTAAAATACATAGTAACAGGTGAGCAGTACTAACTGATGGGCTTTGGAAAACCTTAGCTTCAAGGAAAGTGGTTTTCAAAGCACGTTCTGCCTGTCGGGTTAAATGCAGGTTTTTCTTTTCTACGTTACTATCTATTCCTGGGATTGCAGGGCTTAGGATTTCTACCTTTCTACGTAAATGGTCTAAATCAATTGATAAATTGTTTAAAATTTGTATTGCTTTACCATTACCATCTCTAAGGATTCCAAGCATCAAGTGTTCTGTCCCAATGAAGTCATGACCTAGTCGTAAAGCTTCTTCTTTACTGTAGGTAATAACATCTTTTACTCTTGGTGAAAAATTGTCATCCATAATATTTATTTCTAGTATATGTAAATTTAGTGAATTACTATTTGAAAAACAAAAATCGTACCTAAGTACTTATGTCAGCTAATAGACAAAAAAAATGCTAGAAAAGCCTTGTTTTCTGTTTAAACTATTAAACAAAAGCCAATGTTAATTTGTTAATAAATCATTGAAATTAGCGTATCGAAAAGTCGTTAGAAATTTCAAAAAGCCGTATATTGGCACGTTTTGAAATGAATATAATTATTTAATATAACAACTTATGTCTGAAGGAGAAAAGTTAATTCCTATTAACATAGAAGATGAAATGAAATCAGCTTACATTGATTATTCAATGTCGGTAATTGTATCAAGAGCGCTTCCGGATGTTAGAGATGGTTTGAAGCCAGTGCATCGAAGAGTACTTTATGGAATGTATGATTTAGGAGTAACTTCGAGATCTGCTCATAAAAAATCTGCAAGAATTGTTGGGGAAGTTTTAGGAAAGTACCACCCACACGGAGATACTTCAGTTTATGACGCTATGGTGCGTATGGCACAAGAGTGGAGTTTACGTTATTTATTAGTTGATGGTCAGGGTAACTTTGGTTCTGTTGATGGTGATAGCCCGGCAGCAATGCGTTATACTGAGGCCCGAATGAAAAAGATTTCGGAAGAAATAATGGCTGATATCGAAAAAGAAACTGTTGATTTCCAATTGAACTTTGACGATACTTTATATGAACCAAAAGTAATGCCAACCCGTGTTCCTACTTTATTAGTAAACGGAGCAACAGGTATTGCAGTAGGTATGGCGACTAATATGCCACCTCATAACCTGACTGAAGTTATCAACGGTACATTGGCTTACCTTGATAATAATGATATTGAAGTGGACGAATTAATGACGTATATTAAAGCTCCGGATTTTCCAACCGGAGGTGTAATATATGGTTATGAAGGCGTTCGTGAAGCTTTTAAAACTGGTAGAGGACGTATTGTTATGCGTGCGAAAGTTGGTTTTGAAGAAGTTGACGGAAGAGAATGTATTGTTGTTACTGAAATTCCATATCAGGTTAACAAAGCAGATATGATTAAACGTACTGCTGATTTAGTTAACGAGAAAAAAATTGAAGGAATTGTTAACATTCGGGACGAATCGGATAGAAATGGTATGCGTATCGTTTATATCCTGAAACGTGATGCTACGCCAAACGTAGTTTTGAATACTTTATATAAATTTACACAATTACAATCTTCTTTTAGTGTAAACAATATTGCATTAGTAAAAGGTCGCCCACAAATGTTGAATCTAAAAGATATGATTCACTATTTTATTGAGCACCGTCATGATGTTGTTGTTAGAAGAACACAATTTGAATTACGTAAAGCTGAGGAAAGAGCACATATCCTTGAAGGATTAATTATTGCTTCAGATAATATTGACGAAGTAATTGCAATTATCAGAGGTTCTAAAAATACTGAGGAAGCTCGTGAAAAATTAATCGAAAGATTCAAATTATCAGATATTCAGGCTCGTGCTATTGTTGAGATGCGTTTGCGTCAGTTAACTGGTCTGGAGCAGGACAAATTAAGAGCTGAGTACGAAGAATTAATGAAGTTAATTGACCACTTGAAAGCTTTACTTGCTGATGTTAATTTAAGAACAGAGTTAATCAAAGAAGAGCTTACTGAAATTCGTGATAAATATGGAGACGAAAGACGTTCTCAAATTGAATATTCAGGAGGTGATGTAAGTATCGAAGATTTAATTGCCGATGAAAATGTGGTAATTACGATTTCGCATGCAGGTTATATCAAACGTACAAATCTATCAGAATACAAAACGCAAAATAGAGGTGGAGTTGGTCAAAAAAGTGCCGGAACAAGAGATCAGGATTTCTTAGAGCACATGTTTGTGGCAACAAATCATCAGTACATGATGTTCTTTACCCAAAAAGGGAAATGTTTCTGGATGCGTGTTTATGAAATTCCGGAAGGAACTAAAACAGCTAAAGGTAGAGCAATTCAGAATTTGATTAATATTGAAAGCGATGACAAGGTAAAAGCATTTATTTGTACTCAGGATTTAAAAGATCAGGATTATATTAAGACTCATAACTTAGTTATGGTGACTAAGCAAGGTCAGGTTAAGAAAACATCTTTAGAGAAATATTCTAAACCTAGAGCTAATGGTGTTGCTGCAATTACTATCAAAGAAGGTGACGAATTATTAGGAGCTGAATTGACTAATGGTGAAAGCCAAATTATCTTAGCAGTAAAATCTGGTAAGTTAGTTCGTTTTGAAGAAACTAAAACACGTCCGATGGGAAGAACAGCTTCTGGAGTTCGTGGAATTACTTTAAAAGATGAGTCTGACGAAGTAATTGGAATGGTAACTGTTGATAAAGATGATATTAACGATTCACAAATTTTAGTTGTTACTGAAAATGGATACGGTAAACGTACCAAATTAGTTGACGAAGATGGAGAAGATGTTTACCGAATCACAAACCGTGGAGGTAAAGGTGTTAAAACGCTTAATATTACTGAGAAAACAGGAAAACTAATTTCCATTAGTGCCGTTACAGATGCTGATGATTTAATGATTATCAATAAATCAGGATTAACAATTCGTATGGCTATTGAAGACTTAAGAGTTATGGGACGTGCCACTCAGGGAGTTCGATTAATTAACTTAAAAGGAAAAGATTCTATTGCTGCAGTTACAAAAGTAATGAAAGACGAAGCAGAAGAAGTTGTTGTTGACGAAGAAGGTAATGTTATCGAATCGGCTATCGAAAGAATTAAACCGGATTTAGAAGTTCTTGAAGATGACGGTACTGTTGAAGATGATGAAGATGATGATACTGAGGAAGAAGATTTAGCTGATGAGGACGATGCTGATGAAGAAGACGAAGAATAAGTTACAATAAAATAAAAAATTATAAATATTAAAAATGAATAGTATGAATGGTAAATTTGTAATGCTAGCTTCAGCTTTATTGTTGACTGTTGCAACTTTTGCTCAGAAAAAAGAATTGAAAGCTGCAGAGAAAGCTGTAAAAGGCGGAGATTCGAAAGAGGTATTAGAACTTTTAAAAGCAGTTGAGCCTACATTGGCAAATGCTTCTGATGAAGAAAAAGCACAATATTATTTCTTGAAAGGAAATGCTTATTTGGATTTGGTAGATAAAAAAATAGATGCTGATGCTAATATGAAATCAGCAGCTGATACTTACAAAGAGTTAATTGCTGCTGAGAAAGCTTCAGGAAAGCAAAAATATTCTACACAAGCAGCAGCTTCGATTACTAAAATTAAAGGTTTATTAATCAATAGCGGGGTTGCAGCAACTAAAGAGAATAATAATAATGAAGGAGCTCAAAAATTACATGAAGCTTATTTGTTAGATAAAAAAGACACTATCTATCTTTATTATGCAGCTTCAACTTATGTAAGTGCTAAAAATTATGACAAAGCAATGGAATTGTATAATGAATTAAAAAACATTAACTATTCTGGAAAAGGTACTGAATATCTTGCGGTAAGTAAAATTAGTGGAGAAGAAGTTGGTTTTGCTAACGCTGCTGAAAGAGATAAAGCAGTGAAAATGGGAACTCACGAAAAACCTAGAACTGAAGAAATTCCTTCTAAAAGAGGTGAAATCTACAAAAACATGGCTTTGATTTTAGTAGATCAAGGGAAAATTGCAGAAGCTAAAAAAGCAGTTTCTGATGCTAGAAAAGCGAATCCGGATGATTCTTCTTTAATGTTAACTGAAGCTAATTTGTATTTACAAACTAAAGATTTCGATAAATACAAACAAATCATTACTGAGGTATTAGCTAAAAACCCTAATGATGCAGGATTAGTTTATAACTTAGGAGTAATTTCTGCAAATGCAAACAATAACGCAGAAGCTGAGAAATATTATAAAAGAGCAGTAGAAATTAAACCTGATTACACTAATGCTTATATCAATTTAGCGGTTTTGAAATTGCAAAATGAAAAAGCACTTATTGAAGAAATGAATAAATTAGGTACTTCAGACAAAGACACAAAACGTTATGAAGTATTAAAAAAGAAAAGAGAAGATTTGTTCAGAAGCACTTTACCGTACTTGCAAAAAGCTTACGAATTAGATCCTGATAATACTGATATCGTAAAAACACTTTCAGGAGTTTACGGAGCTTTAGAAATGACAGCTGAGAAAAATGCTTTAAAAGCAAAAATGAAAAAGTAAGTATACAATAAATTATAAAAGCCATCTTTGAATGAATCAAAAGATGGCTTTTTTTGTTAGTAGAATTTGTAGTTTTGCATTTCGAAAAAGAATCTATCACAGAGCAATAAATATAAATGATAGCAATAAATCAACAATATCAGTTTTTAATAGAAAATGTGCTTTTTGTATTTGCTTTAGAAATAGAAGCAGCATCAGTTTTTAACGAACAAAATGTCTTATTTACCGGAATAGGAAAAGTAAATGCAAGTTATGAACTGACAAAAGCAATTCATCATAAAAAACCTGATTTAATTGTTAATCTGGGTACAGCAGGAAGTAATCGTTTTAGTAAAGGTACTATTGTTTGCTGTTCAGAATTTGTGCAACGTGATATGGATGTACGAGGTTTAGGTTACGCACTTTATGAAACGCCTTTTTCGAAAGATCCATTGGTTTTAAATTATGGTTTATTGATGGATGATTTTGCTGTTGGCATTTGTGGTACAGGAGATAATTTTGAAATGGCTCATAGCGAAACCAAATATAACGTAGTCGATATGGAAGCCTATGCATTAGCAACCATTGCACGACGGGAAAATATTCCGTTTTTATGTCTTAAATATATTTCTGATGGAGCCGATGATAGTGCTGCTGAAGACTGGCTGGTTTTAGTTCATAAAGCAGCTGTCGCTTTTGGTAAAATATTTCAAATAAATAAAGTTAGTGTTGTTGAATAACCAATAAAAAAGGCTTAATTTCTATTGATTGTAACTAAATGTATCTGCCCAGTCAGATGTTTTTATCGACGATACCAGATTATCTGAATTCATAAAGACACGCAATTCTTTGTTGGCAACTTTTTTCGAATATAAAGCTCTAAAACGATAAATTGTTGTTTGGTCATTTTTACTTTGATATACTTCGGCTAATTGAAGATCTTTAAAAGTACCGTACCATTGTCTGTATTTAGAGCAGGTTTTAGAAAGTTTTTCGATAGTAATATTATTAATTACTGATCGTGTTGCTTCGCTAGTGGTAAATGGTTTGAATTTAGAGGTATTACAGGTCATAAGAACGCGTTTTCCTAATTCATAAGCTTTATTCTTCTGACTATTATTTACTTCAGTTAAAGCCACTTTTACTATTTTATTTTCTTGATGTGCTTTTTTTGATTTACATCCTACTAATGCGATTAAGCTTAAGATTACGATCAGTTTTTTCATTTTAATATAATTGTTTAATTATTAGGTTTGTGTTTTTTAAACGCGAAATGACTTTATAAAGTATGTTATTTTCAAGAAATCATTCAATTTAATTTTTAAACCTTTAATATAAAATAAAAAAGTCATGCTAAAAAATTTAGTCTGACTTTATAACTTTAAATTAGGGAAATTTAAGATTGCCTTTTGAATTATTCCAAATTCAATTGCAACGCAAAACAGTTTTTATCTTCTTTAGTAATACTAAAAACAATAGTTTCGTTAGAAACGTTTTCGTGAATCATTACCTGATCACGCAAAGAAAGTTCTTTCATGAAATTCATTTCAAAGCTTTTTACTTTTTGCTTTAAAATGATATTTTCATCTACTAAATCCATACACCATTCCAGGTATTTTACATTATTTACATGATTAACTATATCTAAATCTGATAAAATAACTGTTTTACTGAAAACTTCTTCTTTTTCAGGATTGATATCTATTTTAGAAAAACCTTCCTGAGTAGCTTTTATTTCAGGAAATAATTCGAAATGATCATGCGCTAAAGTCAGTAATTCAGGACGGCGTTTTTTAGTATTAAAAACAGCCCAAAAAGTTTCGCAACCAATAATTTTTTTTTCACCAATATACATTTCTAAAGCACGCACTGAACGTGAATTTTCCAGACTATTAATCCAGGTTTTTACTGTTACAGTATCTTTCCATTTAGGCAATTCAGTAATTTCTACTCGCATTCTGCTTAGAACCCAGGCCTGATCAAATTCCTGCATATCACTAAAACTAATGCCTCCAATTTCAGAATGTGCTGCTGCAGTGAGTTGTAATAAATTACATAATTCGGTGTATTTTAAGTTGCCCGAAGGTAAGCATTGGGTAAAATTGATTTCGAAATCTTTGCATAAAATGGAAGTAAAATTAGGATCTATTGGCATGGATTAAAGGATTCAGATTTAGGATTTTTGTTTTGAATTAATATAGTCAATGATTTTTTGAGTTGGCGTTTCAAAATGAAACCATTTAGTATTTTCATCCCGTTTAAACCAGGTTAATTGGCGTTTAGCAAAACGGCGCGTATTTTTTTTGATTTCTTCGATAGCAAATTCTAGCGAAAATTCTTTATCAAAATAACTGAATAATTCTCGGTAACCTACCGTTTGTAAGGCATTCAGCTCTTTGTTTGGATACAAATTTTTAGCTTCCTGAAGCAAACCTTCGCTCAGCATAATATCTACACGCTGATTAATACGGTTATACATCACATTTCTTTCGGCTTCAAGACCAATTAGAATAGGAGTGAAGTTTCTCTCGTTTTTCTTTTGGTTCAAATAGGAAGAATAGGCTTTTCCGGTTCCAATACAAACTTCTACAAATCGCATCATACGTTGCGGATTGAGTAAAGTTTGTGGGTTTTCGGTAGTAATTTTTTCGAAATAGTAAGGATCTCGTTTTTTGAGTTCCTCCTGTAAATATGCAATTCCTAATTTTTCATAATTAGAATTGACTTGCTGACGAACAGCTGAATCAATTTCAGGAAAATCATCAAAACCTTGTAAAATAGCATTGACATACAAACCTGATCCGCCAACTAAAACGACATAATTATTGGTTTTAAATAATTCATCAATGGTTTTAATGGCTTCTTTTTCGAAATCGCCTACAGTGTAATTTTCGAAAATAGATTTATTTTGTATAAAATGATGCGGAGCTGCAGCAAGTTCTTTTTCGTTAGGAACAGCAGTTCCAATAGCCATTTCTTTGAAAAACTGACGGCTATCGCAGGAAACAATTTCGCAATTATAATGATTAGCTAGTTGAATACTCAAGGCTGTTTTCCCGATGGCTGTAGGCCCAATTATGGTAATTAGGTATTTCATTAGTTATTTTCTATTGGATGTCCGCAATTAGGACAAAATTTAGCATTTGAGGGATATATATCTGCTTCACAATTCCCACATGGATTTTGATGCTGCGTTTCTCTGCTTTTATTGTATTTGTTAATTTCGGCTGTAACAATTCCTGTAGGAACGGCAATAATTCCGTAACCTAAAATCATGACAAACGAAGCAATAAATTGCCCTAAAGGAGTTTGAGGAGAAATATCGCCATAACCTACTGTAGTTAGTGTGACGATGGTCCAATAAATACTCATGGGAATACTTGTAAAACCGCTTTCTTTACCTTCAATGAGGTACATGATTGAACCAATAATTATAGTACTTATCAATACAAAATAGATAAAAACAACTATTTTTCCGCGACTGGCAATTAATGCTCTTTTTAATTTTAAGGATTGACTGGTGAATTGCGGATTATTCAAGATTTTAAATAAACGTAATAAACGCAATGCTCTCACAACAGTTAATATATTATAACCTGTAAAGAAAAGCGAAGCAAACATAGGTAAAATTGCCAATAAATCAATAATACCATAAAAGCTAAAAACATATCGAATAGGTTTGTCTATAGAAAATATACGAAGCAAATATTCGATAGTAAAAAATACGGTAATGATCCATTCTAATGTAATTAAATACGAATGGTATTTTAGATTAAAATCGGCAACGGTTTCCATCATTACCAAAAGAACACTTATCAGAACAAATCCTAATAGTATTAAATCAAACAAACGTCCAGCTTTTGTATTAGTCTGAAAAATAATGGTATATGTTTTTTCTCTAATTTGAGAATACATTGCTGAATGTTTCATTGGTATAAAGTTTAAAAATGAATCAGTTTTAAAGCTTTGTTTTTCCTAATGTAGGCTTGAATAATTCGTTGAATATCCCGATTACTTTCCATTGGAATCAGAATGTTTTTCAAAATAGCAGCATTGTTAATTTGGTAATTCAAATCGTAAAAAGCATATCCTTTATAAACTCCGTTTTCAACTAAAATAGCACTTCTTTCATTTACATTTCGGCCACGATCAATAATAATCATGTTTTTATTATCAAAACTGTTTTTGTCTATAAAAGACTGAACTCTTTGATTGTATTCTGAGATTGAAATTTTGCCTACACAAGCTCCGTCACATTCATTGATGGTATGTTGAAAACAGTGATTTTTAGTTTCATACAAACCGGTTAATTTTTGACACAATTGATAATCGGCAGTGATGCGAAACAAAGCATTTTTCCCATCGGCAGTATTAGCATACGAAAGGATTTCTTTCTTTCGTCCATCCATTTTTTGCAGTTTTAAACGCAAATAACCTTCATTGTCTTTTTCCGAATAAATAGCCCAGGAAAAATAATTCTTGCGGGCCATTCGGTTGTAAATGGGTTTGTTTATTTTAATTTCCTGCGCTTCTTTTATCAGTGCAATAAGTTCGTTTCCAGTTTCTTCATAGGTTACTGTAAAAACTTCGGCTTGTATTTTTTTAGCACTTTTTGTAATTCCTGTAAAATGCTGATTGACTCTTTTTTTGATGTTTCGGCTTTTGCCAATAAAAATTATTTTACCTTCTTCGTTATGAATATAATAAACTCCTGTTTTTGAAGGTAAACCAGCAACAATATCTAATAATTTAGGAGCAATTCCTTTTTGAATTTCGGACTTGATTAAGCTACCAATAATTTCTTTTTCCAAGTCTTTGTCTAATAACATCTTGAATAATTTTACTGTAGCCATAGCATCACCACTGGCACGATGCCTGTCAGCCATTGGAATTCCCAGAGCGCGAACTAATTTTCCTAAACTATGCGAAGTTTGTTCTGGCAATAATTTCTTTGATAATTCAACGGTACAAAGGGTTTTAGTATTGAAATCGTATCCTAAACGACGAAATTCAGTTCGAAGAATACGATAGTCAAAATCAGCATTATGAGCTACTAAGACACAATCTGTTGTAATTTCGATGATGCGTTTGGCAACTTCATAAAATTTAGGTGCCGAACGTAACATAGCATTGTTGATTCCAGTTAATTTAACCACAAAAGGCTGAATTGGAATTTCAGGATTAACTAAACTAATGAACTGATCTACAATTTGATGACCGTCAAATTTATAAATAGCAATTTCTGTAATTCCTTCTTCATTGAACTGTCCTCCAGTAGTTTCTATGTCTAATATTGCGTACATATTCAATTTCAATGGCAATGTCAAAATTCAATATCTAAGGCAAAAAAATAATGGCAATTCTTAAAAATTAAAAAATTGTAATTGCTATTGTCTTTTGATATTGTAATAGATCTATTTTTTATTATTAATCATTTTTGAAGCTATTGCGATAAGTTCTTCAACTTCTGTCAAAAGCCATTTTCTTTCTTCTAAATTACCTTCGTTAATATAATCAATAACTTTTAATGAATTTCTGGATTCTTTCAGTTCTTTTACAGCTAATGAAACTTTGAAAATAAAATCTTTATCGGTAATAGAACCTTGTGCTTCACCATAATTTAAGGCAACACTTCCAGAAGAACGAATTAGTTGATTTTTATAATAATCAAGTTCAAAAGTTTTATCTAATTTCCTGACAAAGAAAATACATTCTCCAGCAAATCGAACCAATCTGTCTTCTAAATTATAAATTTTGTCAAAATTTGGTTCGTTTACTTCCATAATTGAAATTGAATTTTGAAATTGTTATTGATAATTACGATTTCCAAAGATACTACTTCCTATTCGAACCATAGTACTGCCAGATTCAATAGCCAGTTGATAATCGCCTGACATTCCCATAGACAAAGTTAGAAGTTGGCAATTAGAAGTCAGGTTTTGGTTTGTTTTATCAAAAATCGATTTTAAATATGAGAATTCTTTTTTGATTTGCTCCTGATTATCGGTAAAAGTCGCCATTCCCATTAAGCCTAAAATACGAATATTTTTCATTTCTTTAAATTCATTTGAATTTAAAAGATCTTCTAATTCTTTTTCATCAAGACCAAATTTACTTTCTTCTTTAGCTATGTAAATTTGCAGTAAACAATCAATAACACGATTGTTTTTTAGTGCTTGTTTGTTGATTTCCTGTAATAATTTCAAACTATCCACACCGTGAATCAAACTTACAAACGGAGCCATGAATTTGACTTTATTGGTTTGAACGTGACCTATCATATGCCATTGAATATCCTTTGGCATGACTTCCCATTTTTCGGTCATTTCCTGAATTTTGTTTTCACCAAAAATACGCTGACCAGCATTATAAGCTTCCATTAAATCAGCAACCGGTTTGGTTTTAGAAACTGCTACAAGAGTAACGTTTTCAGGTAAAGTAGATTTTATAGATAATAAATTGGATGTAATTGACATTGTTGTAATTTTTAATTCTGCTGAAATTGTTTCGAAATTTTCTCTGCTTTTTTGCTTTCTGAATAATCATAAAAACCTTCTCCTGATTTTATGCCTAATTTTTTAGCATTGACCATATTGACCAGAAGCGGGCAGGGTGCGTATTTTGGGTTTTTAAAACCTTCGTGCAGCACATTCATTATCGAAAGACAAACGTCTAAACCAATAAAATCAGCTAGTTGTAAAGGTCCCATAGGATGACCCATGCCGAGTTTCATCACAGTATCTATTTCATAAACACCGGCTACTTTATTTTCCAGGGTTTCGATGGCTTCGTTAATCATAGGCATCAAAATTCGGTTAGTGACAAAACCGGGAAAATCATTTGCTTCCACTGGGGTTTTATCCAGTTTTTTAGACAAAGTCATGATTATTTCGGTGACTTCATCGCTGGTTTTTTCCCCCCGAATTACTTCAACCAAAGGCATCAGTGGAACAGGATTCATAAAATGCATTCCAATAACTCTTTCCGGATGCGTTACTACAGCTGCAATTTGAGTAATGGAAATTGAGGAAGTGTTGCTCGCAAAAATTACGTTATGCGGACATATTCCGTTGAGTTTTTTGAAAATTCTAAGTTTTAAATCCAGATTTTCAGTTGCTGCTTCAATCACTAAATCAGCACCCACAACTCCGTCTTCAATATCAGTGTAGCAAATAATGTTCGAAATAGTTTTCATTTTTTCTTCGGCAGTAATGCTTCCTTTATTTTGCATTCTGTCCAAGTTGGTAAAAATAGTCGTCATTCCTTTTTCCAAAGCGGCTTCGGAAACATCAATCAATTTTACGGTAAAACCGTTTTGCGCAAAAGTATGAGCAATTCCGTTACCCATTGTTCCTGCGCCTATTACTGCTACTATTTTCATTTCTTTTTCAATTCTGTTTAAAAAATAAAAGTTACGAAACGTAACTTTTAAATTATAATCTTTGATGTAAAATTTTATTTATTTTTTGAAACAATCAATAATTTGGTATGCTACTCTTAGAGCTTCTGTTGCCTGATCTAAGGTTACAATAGGTGTTGTGTTATTGTTGATAGCATCTGCAAATGTTTCCAGTTCGTCAAGGATGGCATTATTTTGTGTTACGTCAGGATTTGAAAAATAAATTTGTTTTTTCACACCTTCGGCATTTTGTAAAATCATATCAAAATCTCCTGGAACTTCGGGAGCGTCTTTCATTTTAACCACTTCACATTTTTTCTCTAAAAAGTCAACGGAGATGTAAGCATCTTTTTGAAAAAAACGGGTTTTGCGCATGTTTTTCATCGAAATACGGCTCGAAGTTAAATTGGCAACACAGCCATTTTCAAATTCGATTCGGGCATTAGCAATATCCGGAGTTTCACTAATTACCGAAACACCACTTGCGCTAATGTTTTTTACTTTCGAATTAACCACACTTAAAATAACATCAATATCATGAATCATTAAATCCAGAACCACAGGAACATCCGTACCACGCGGGTTGAATTCGGCCAGACGATGTGTTTCTATAAACATCGGGTTTTCGACCATATTTTTAGTAGCGATAAAAGCAGGATTAAAACGCTCTACATGTCCTACCTGACCTTTTACATTGTATTCATTGGCTAAAGCAATAATTTCTTCGGCTTCTTCAATGGTATTCGAAATAGGTTTTTCGATAAAAACGTGTTTTCCTGATTTAATAGCTGCTCTGGCACATTTATAGTGAGAAAGGGTAGGAGTTACAATATCAATTACGTCTACAGCATGAATTAATTTAGCAATAGTATTGAAGTTTTTATATCCAAATTCTTTTGAAATTTTTTCGGCGTATTCCTGATTTTCGTCATAAAAACCAACTAATTCATATTTTTCAGATTGTTGTAATAAACGCAAATGAATTTTTCCCAGATGCCCGGCACCTAAAACTCCTACTTTAAGCATGATAATGTATTTTTAACAAAAATAGGAAATTCAAATTAAAATATAGAAAAATTGATTTGGATTTTGGATATTGCTTTTTGGATTTTTTACTCCTATTTTTACCAAAAAATAAACCCTAAACATTGAAAGATACAGCCAAACATCAAGGACTTCGCAATCAGTTAGTAAGCACTTTACAACAAAAAGGAATTACTGATTTACGTGTGCTTGATGCGATAAAAAAAATTCCAAGACACCTTTTTTTAGAATCTAGTTTTCAAGATTATGCTTATCAGGATACGGCATTTCCTATAGGTGCCGGACAAACTATTTCGCATCCTTATACGGTAGCTTTTCAGTCTCAGTTACTCGAAATTAAGAAAGACCATAAAATTCTGGAAATAGGTACGGGTTCAGGATATCAAACCGCTGTTTTGTGTACGATGGGAGCTAAAGTGTATAGTGTAGAGAGACAAAATGAATTGTTTAAAAAAACTTCGGCTTTATTGCCAAAATTAGGTATCAGACCCAAACATCTTACTTTTGGAGATGGTTATAAAGGTTTGCCAACGTATGGTCCTTTTGACAGTATTATTGTAACTGCAGGCGCTCCGTTTATTCCACAGCCTTTAATGGCGCAATTAAAAATAGGAGGAAGATTAGTAATTCCGTTAGGAGAAGATGTTCAGGTAATGACCTTGTTGATTCGAAAAAACGAAACACAATTTGAAAAACACGAATTAGGCGAATTTCGATTTGTTCCTTTACTAGAAGATAAAAATTAAGGCTTTTAAAATTAATTAAAAGCCTTTTTTATTCTGTCCAAATCACGTTTGGTATCCTGTTCTTTTAAAGATTCACGTTTGTCGTAGTTTTTCTTTCCTTTACAAAGACCAATTTCCAGTTTTGCAATTCCTTTTTCATTAGTAAATAATCGCAAAGGAATAATGGTTAAACCTTTGGCCTGAACACTTCGGGCAAGATTTTTTAATTCTCGTTTGTTCAGGAGTAATTTTCGTTCGCTTCTGGATTTGTGATTGAATTGATTTCCAAAACTATATTCTTCAATATAAGTGTTAATGGCAAAAAGTTCATTATGGCTATTAAATTCGCAAAAGCTTTCGGTAATATTCGCTTTTCCTAATCGGATAGATTTGATTTCGGTTCCTGCCAAAACAATTCCAGCAGTATACTTTTCGATTATTTCATAATCAAATCGCGCTCTTTTATTAAGTATGTTGACATTTTTTAGCATAGGATTGCAAATGTAGGAACAATTACTAAAACTCCACAATTTTTTAGTGATTTTGATTTAATACCGATTGTATATTCAATATAGCCCAATTTCATTGTGCTATTTTCATATTACATCGGCATTATACCAGAATATTTTGGACTAAAATATAAATTTGGTATAAATTTGCTTTATGGAAAAACAAACTTCAAACGATCCGTTGCACGGCATTACTCTAAAAATGATATTGGAAAAATTAGTTGATTTTTATGGCTTTGATACTTTAGGCGAATTAATAAATATCAAATGTTTTAATGATAATCCAAGTATCAAATCAAGTTTGACTTTTTTAAGAAAAACTGATTGGGCCAGAAAAAAAGTCGAAGAGTTGTATGTTAGATCTTTATCTAAATTTAATTAATTCAATTTATAAGAAATCATAATACCGCCTCGGTACGGAAGCCATTCACCACTTTTATTAAAGTTTTTTACTGATTCGTATCTTCCTGGCGTTCCATCTAAATAATAGCCTTTATAAAATCCCTGATGCCAGCCACCACCAATAAAAGCATCTAGAACAAATTTATCACTTAATCTTTTTTGGTAACCAATTGTGGCACCAATGTGGTAACCTAGACCTTTTTCATAATGATTCGTTCCCCAATAATTCCATTTTTGTATTTTATATACATCGCCTCCAAAATGAAATCCTGTATAAAAGCCATTGAACTTTTCATGAAAGTGATAACGGTATTCAGGAGTTATCATTAAAGCCTGCATTGGTTTTCCATCAAAAGATTTCCAAAAAGAAGCAAAACCATCAATACTAAAAGTAGATTTTGCTCCAATACTCGTTTCAATTCCTAGTTGAGGAACAGCAACCAAAGCACTTAAACCATTAATTTTGATATAGGTTTGTGCTCTGGATACAAGTGAAATAAAAACTAGAAGCGAAAATAATATTGCTTTTTTCATTAATTTTTTTGTCAAGCAACATTAATTTATTGCCAATTAGTTTACAAATATAATTTTTTAGCTTGTAATATATTTATTATAATATGTTAATTAAAAAGTAAATTATTGCGTGAATTAATTAATTAAATTATCTCAATTTTAAATTGTGAAGTGAAAATATCATTTGCTTCAATGACTTGAATTCCTTCTTTTTCGAATAAATTTCCTGTTGTTTCATTAGTGTCAGAATAACCATGCCAAGGTTCGATACAAAGAAAGGGAGCGTCTTTTTTTGTCCAAATTCCTAAGTGAGGAAATCCCTGAAAATGAACTTTTAATAAAGGATTATTATTGTGTAAAACAGCTAGTTTTTTTGATATTAAACTTTTAAAAATCAAAGCGTCATTTTCGAATAAAGAATAATTTAATTTAACCAAATTGTCTGTTTTTTCAAGAGTTTCGGTTTTACTAGAGATTAAATCATTTTCTAAAAGATGGTAAACTAAAGTTTCGTCTTTTTCGAATTCAATAGCATAATTTTCAAAATTTCCATTTAAAGCAAAAGCAGGATGAGCGCCTATTGAAAACGGCATCTTAGATTGATTTTTGTTAATTACTTTATATTGAATGATCAGATTTTTCTCTTCGATTGAATAGTGTATCTGAAATTCAAAATCAAATGGATATACTTTTAAAGTTTCTTTGTTTGATTGTATTGAAAAAATAGCACTATTTTTAGTTTTTTCAATTAGTTCGAAAGTCATGTCTCTTGCAAAACCATGTCTGGATAGAGAATATTTCTGGTTATTTAAAGTATAAGAATTGTTTTTAAGTGTACCAACAATGGGAAATAAAACAGGAGAATGTTTGCCCCAAAAATCAGGATTGCCTTCCCATATGTATTCTTTATTGGTATCATTTGTCAGTAATGAGAATAATTCGGCACCTTTATGATTGATATTTGCGGTAATAAATTCGTTAGAAATTGTAGATGTCAAAATAGTAAATTTTTAATAAATATATTTTTCGATAAATATATTTCATAAATTTTAATTAAAGCTCTAATTTAATGAAAGGAATATGTGATTTTTTTTATTAATTTGTTTCAAATTGAAAAAATATGAGAAACATTCGATTAGGTGCTATTTTTCAGATAGCATTATTTTTAGGGACTTTATCCGTTCAGGCTCAGGAAAAATCAGTTCTAAAACCGACTTCTAATTATAATTATCATGATGCTTTTGCTCCATTTTTTTACACTAAAAATGGAACTGCTACACGTTCAGCAAGTGGTCAGCCAGGAGCTGAATATTGGCAAAACCGTGCCGATTATAAATTGACAGCAACTTTAAATGCACAAACTAATGAAATTGTAGGAACAGATATTATTACGTACACTAATAATAGTACCGATTCTATGTCGTTTTTGTGGTTAAATTTAGACCAAAATTTATTCAAGGCTGATTCTCGAGGTGAGGCTATTGTACCTATTACAGGAAGCAGAAATGGTAAACGAGGACAAATTTTTGACGGAGGTCATAAAATAAAGTCGGTAAAAATTATTAAAATCGATAATAAAAAAGTTGCCGATGTTGAAGCTAAATACATTATTAGTGACACTCGTATGCAATTATTTCTCCCTGAAGAATTAAAATCAAAAGGAGGGAAAATTGAGTTCAAAATTGAGTTTTCTTATATTTCGCCTAATGAAGGTTCAGACAGAACAGGGGTTTTAGAAACTAAAAACGGAAAAATATTTACTATTGCTCAATGGTATCCTCGTATGTGTGTGTATGATGATGTAAGAGGATGGAATACTAATCCCTATTTAGGTGCTTCTGAATTTTATTTAGAGTATGGTGATTTTGATATTGCTATCACGGCTCCAGCAAATCATATTGTGGTTTCTTCCGGTGAATTATTGAATCCTAAAGAAGTATATTCGGCAGAGGAATACAAACGTTTTTTACAGGCAAAAGAAAGTGATAAAACAGTTATTATTCATTCTAAAGATGATGTATTAGCAAAAAAAACGACAACTACGGGAACTAAAACATGGCGTTACAAAATGGTTAATGCCCGTGATGTTTCCTGGGCTTCTTCGCCAGCTTTTATTTTAGACGGAGCTCGAATTAATTTACCAAGTGGTAAAAAATCATTGGCATTATCAGCTTATCCGGTAGAAAGTGACGGAAATGATGCCTGGGGACGTTCGACTGAATATGTAAAGCATTCGATAGAAAATTATTCTAAAAGATGGATGGAATATACCTATCCTGTAGCAACAAATGTTGCGGGGAATGAAGGCGGAATGGAATATCCGGGAATTGTTTTTTGCAGTTGGAAATCAAAAGGAAAAAGATTGTGGGGTGTTACCGATCATGAATTTGGACACAACTGGTTTCCAATGATTGTAGGTTCTAACGAACGTTTATTTGGATGGATGGACGAAGGTTTTAATACTTTTATTAATTCGTTGAGTGATCTTGATTTTAATAATGGCGAGTACAAGGAAGACAAAGAAGACATGCATGAAAAAGGTACTTCATACACAGATGCTATTTTGGAACCTATTATGACTTCGCCAGATAATATGAAAGAAGAGCACATTGGTGATTTGTGTTATTCTAAACCAAGTGCCGGATTAGTTATTTTGCGTGAGCAGGTTTTAGGACCAGAACGTTTTGATTTGGCTTTAAAAACTTATGTAGAGCGCTGGGCTTTTAAACATCCACAACCGGATGATTTTTTCAGAACGATGGAAAATGTTGGAGGAGAAGATTTAGGTTGGTTCTGGCGAGGTTGGTTTCAGTACAATTGGAAATTTGATCAGGGGATAAACGGAATAAAATATGTGAAAAACAATCCTAAAAAAGGAGTATTTATTACTATTGAAAATTTTGAAAAAATGCCAATGCCGGTTGTGATGGATATTAAACTGAAAAGCGGAAAAGTCGATCGCGTGAAAATACCAGTAGAAGTATGGCAAAAAAATACAACATGGACTTTTCAACACAATTCTACAGAGGAAATTGAAAAAATTACTTTAGATCCGGATCGTGTTTTTCCGGATAGTAATTCGGCAAATAATGTTTGGACTTCCAGCAAGGGTTTAGTAGAAGAAGACATGATTTATGATCCGTATTTAGGAACTTTTTCGAATGCGAGAGTGCCAATAAAGATTGTTATATCAGAAAAAAATACTTTACTGAATGTAGAAATTACTGATTATCCGGAATTCTCTGTTGATATGATTGGGAAAGATGAATTTGAATCGAAACGTGCGGGTTTAAAATTCAAATATAATGCTGATAAAACAGGATTTGATATGACTATTGGAGATGGAAGAGTAATTCCTTTTACCAAAGAAAAATAAATTACAAATTTCTATTAAAACAAAAACGGTTATTGAATTTTCAATAGCCGTTTTTGTTTTAAATAATTATTATATCTTAAAAAATCTTTGTTTGCTACGATTAAAAAAATGTACTTTTATTGCGTTTTATTTATTACTAATTTTTTCAACAACTTCATTTTGGATAAAAAGATTACGATTGCAATTGATGGATTTTCTTCTACAGGAAAAAGTACTTTGGCGAAACAACTGGCAAAACAGTTAGGATATGTATTTGTAGATACTGGTGCTATGTATCGCGCAATCGCTTTTTTTTCGATGGAACACGGCTATATTACTCCCGATTTTTTTGATAAAGAAACTTTGATAAACAGTCTGCCAAGTATCCGTTTGCAATTTAAATTCAATGCCGAATTGGGCTTTGCCGAAATGTATTTGAATGATGAAAATGTTGAAAAACAAATTAGAACCATTGAAGTTTCTAATTATGTTAGTAAAGTTGCCGAAATTCCCGAAGTACGAACGAAATTAGTCGAGCAACAACAGCAAATGGGAAAAAACAAAGGAATCGTTATGGATGGCAGAGATATAGGAACGGTTGTTTTTCCAGATGCCGAATTGAAGATTTTTATGACTGCCAGCGCACAAACCCGTGCTCAAAGACGTTTTGATGAATTAGTTCAAAAAGGCGATCAGGTTACATTTGAAGAAGTGCTTAAAAATGTAGAAGAACGCGATTATATCGATACACACCGCAGCAATTCGCCATTAGTGATAGCTGATGATGCAGTCGAAATTGATAATTCAAACCTGAATAGAGAAGAACAATTTGGATTGGTATTAGATTTGGTTAATGAGGTTTTGCAAAAGGGTTAGTATTTGGTAAAACTAACATTAAATTTATATTTTGAATAAACAAAATTCTTTCTGATGAGTATTAAATTTAGGTTAGCTTTAATGAGTTTTCTCCAGTTTTTTGTTTGGGGCGCCTGGTTGATTACAATAGCCAATTATTGGTTTGGCACCAAACATTGGGATGGTACTCAGTTTGGCCTTGTTTTTAGTACCATGGGAATTGCTTCTTTGTTTATGCCTACGCTCACCGGAATAATTGCAGATAGATGGATAAATGCCGAAAAACTATACAGTGTACTTCATTTATTGTATGCCGGAGTTTTATTTTGTTTACCAGCTGTGACTGATTCTACTACTTTTATTTATGTGATTTTATTAGCCATGTGTTTTTATATGCCTACTATTTCATTGTGTAATTCCGTTTCTTATAATGCTTTAATTGTCGAAAAAAGTGATGTGGTGAAAGTTTTTCCGCCCATTCGTGTTTGGGGAACTGTTGGTTTTATCGTTGCTATGTGGATTACTAATTTGTCAGGAAGTAAAGCCACAGAATATCAGTTTTACATTGCCGGAATTGGAGCTTTAATTTTAGGGATTTATGCTTTTACATTGCCGGAATGTAAGCCGCAGCAATTAACTAAAGAAAATGCTTCATGGGTTGAAACTTTAGGTTTAGAAGCTTTTAAGTTGTTTGGAAATTACAAAATGGCTTTGTTTTTTATTTTCTCTATGTTTTTAGGCGGCGCTTTGCAATTAACAAATGCTTATGGTGATGTTTTTTTAGACGAATTCAAATATTTCCCAGAATATGCTGATTCATTTGTGGTGAAATATTCAACGATTATTATGTCTATTTCTCAAATATCTGAAACCTTATTTATATTAGCAATTCCGTTTTTTCTGAAACGTTTTGGAATCAAAATAGTGATGCTGATTAGTATGATGGCCTGGGTATTGCGTTTTGCTTTTTTTGCTTACGGAAATCCATTAGATGGCTTATGGATGATTATAATGTCTTGTATTGTTTACGGAATGGCATTTGACTTTTTTAATGTTTCGGGTTCTTTATTTATAGTAACGAATACTGATTCTAAAATTCGTTCTTCAGCTCAGGGGTTATTTATGATGATGACCAATGGTTTTGGTGCCATTTTAGGAAGTCTCAGCTCGGGATGGATTATTGATCATTTTTTTACCAAAGCATTTACAAATACAATCGAATTAGCCCGTTTTTTGAATACCAATTCTTCTAATGTGTTAATGAATGATTTTCTAAAGAATCAGGCTGTAAATATTGATACAAACGGAGATTTTAGTCAGGCTGTTTTTATGAAAGACTGGCAAACAATATGGTTGTCTTTTGCTTTATATGCTTTGGTTGTTGCTATAGTTTTTGCTGTTTTGTTTAAACATAAACATGATCCTAAAGTGATTGAAAATTATAAGCATTAAAGATATTTTTAAACGTATTTATATAAAAAATGAGTTAGGTAATTCCTAACTCATTTTTGTTTTTAGCTAACAGTTTGGTTTATTTAATATCGATAAGTTTTGGAGATTTGGGTTTTGCCTCTTCTTTTTTAGGAATATCGATAGATAAAATTCCGTTTTCATATTTGGCCGAGATTTTTTCTTCGTCCACATGTTCAGGAAGCGTAAAGGAGCGACTGAAAGACTGATAGCTGAATTCCTGTTTGGTAATTCTTTCACCGTCTTTGAGTTCATTGTTTAGTTTTTTTTCTGAAGAGATTGTTAATAAATCATTATTCAGTTCAATTTTGAAATCTGGTTTTTCAAAACCGGGAGCAGCTACTTCTACTAAAAAAGAATCTTTAGTTTCTTTAATATTTAAAGTAGGCAGCGTAGTGTTGGTCATTGAAAAATTATTTCTATTCCAACCTTCAAAATCATTATTAAAAAATCTGTCAAATAAACCAGGCCATTGATTTTGATATCTAACAAGTGTCATAATAATAAAATTTTAAGTTAAACAATATTTTTATTGTGAAACAGCAAAGAAAATACCATTTGCAAAATACTGACAATACGTTAGTTGTTGGCTTTTTTTATGTCTTTTTGATTCTGAAAATTTTATTAATTTTTAAGAATGAAATGTCAATTTTTCAGTTTTTAAATGGTTTAAAAGTCAGTGTTTTAAATTACTTCTATAAAATTTGCTTCATGAGGACACTTAGCAGATTCTAAATTTAGGAATATCGATATCTTGTTTTTTTCACTTGTCTAGTTACTGCTTTAATTGTTTTCAAATTGTTAAAAGAAGTGGTTGTTCCCTTTATAATTTGTAGCTTGCTGTTTCAATTGAAAAGACTATGGATTTCTCATTTTTTTATTCAATCATTACCGTTGCAATAGGGCAGTTATTTATATTGTTCTATTTGCATGACGACTCATTCTTAAAATGTTCTAAAGAGTTTATAAAGTAAGCCCTGTCCGCCCAAGGCAGGGAATTTTTCCTATTTCTTTATAAATTAATAATTCATCAATCATTACTAAGCTGATTTATTGTTGTTCTTTTCCAATTCGAAAGTATAGGGGAGGAATAATTTTGGGTACTATACAATGAAGCTTTAAGTATTGATATAAAAAAGAACAAAAAATGATTCAAGCTGCAGAACAAGAAATTGTATTAACAACAGGTATTTATGATTTGATTAAAGATCATGTTAGAAGAAAAAAAGTAACTGTTGAAGAAGAAGAAGTTTTAAAAAATCAATTAAAAAAAGCAAAACAGGTTACACGAAAAAATTTGCCTTTAGACGTGGTAACAATTGATACAAAAGTTACAGTTAAAAATAAAGTTACAAATCAGGAGGAAATATATACTCTTGTAGCGCCTGATCGTGCAAAAAGGCGCAACAATACCGAATCTATTTTAAGTACCATTGGTTTGGCTCTCGTTGGATGTAAGATAGGCGATGTAATTCACTGGAATTTTAATGCTGAACAAAAGGAATTAGAAATTGTAAATGTTGAGCGATTAGTATAATTCAAATTGCATATTAAATTAAAAAAGTCGTCTGTTTCTGTATTGAAATGGACGACTTTTCTATTTTTAAAATCATTTTTTACTGTAAATTTTTCTAAATATACTAATTACAATTATCTTGGGGATGGGGATTTGTTTTAACAAGGAAACCACCAATGCATAAAATACAATTTCCCGTTTTTTAGAAAAACTTTAATATGTCCGTCAGAAATATTGTCTTTGTCTTCTCTTAATTGAATGACTTGTAATTTTCCTTCTCCATATACGTCTAAAGTGTGAATTGTATTGACAGCATTAGGAAATAATTTTCGTAGATCATTTATTGTAGTGTCCGAATTTAGAATAACATTATTGTATTTTAAATAGTTGTTTTTAGTAAAACGAAATTCATCAACGGCAACTTTGTCTTTGCTGTTTTCAAATCGGGAGCCGTTTTTGTATAAATATTTGTCTTCTAAATCTTTGCTTCCGTCCGGATTTTCAAAAATATAAGCACAAGGTTCTTCTTCGCTCATTAGTTTTGTACTGTCTGCTTTATCAAAGAATATTTCAAATTCTTTCAATGAAAAATACCTGCTTACTTTTCCATTAAATAACATTTTGTTCGCATCAAAAACTTCTATTTGATTGTTAGTTTCTTTGACTGATGTTCGCTTTTCAGTATTACTTACTTTTTCAGTTGGTTTCGTTTTAATTGTTTCTGAATGGCTTATTTTTGAGTTATTACAAGATTGTAATAGAAACAAAAATACAATCAAAAAAGAAAAAGTTGGTATGGAGTGTTTTTTCATTGTTGAAATGAATTTTACTAATATAATTTTTTTTGCTCACTGTTTCTGAGTATGCATCACAAATCCGTGTTATTTGGTTTCATTGATTCGATTTGAGTGCTCAATATTTGTTTCATCAGAATGAATGAAAATTTAACACCATCTTTTTCAGAAATAATGTCTTTCAGAAAGATTTTAGAATTGTCATTATAAATTACGGGAAAAGAAATTGATAAATATGTCATTATATTTTTCTTAGGTTCCCAAAATCTATATTTAACTTCTGTTTTGCCTTCATACTTTTTTAAAAATTTATCTATAGTTTGTCCTTCCTTATACCAATTTACGATTGATTTATTTATCCAAACATCATCCCATTTTTTAAAGAAAGGAAAATGAGAAAAAATATTTCTAACAAATTTAAAAAGTTCACTCCCGATTTCTGACTCCATTGGTGGACGAGCAGTTTTTAATTTCTCAATAATCCATTTTAAAGGTTCGTAATTTAGTAGTTCAGCATAAATAACAAACACTTGGCTAATTTTCGAAAATCTTTCCCAATCATCTTTCTCCCAAAATGAATCAAGCATAACTTCGTCATACAAATCAAAGAAACGATTATAAGCTAAAGTTAAAAATTCTATTTCTGAATCGTTCGGTTTAAGATTTTCGTTCATTGGAAAGTGTATTTATACTAACTATTTTGGATGCATGAAAAAACAGTAGAAAGTCAACCCGTTTTTTGTAAATCGGTATGGCAACTGTTATATTTCTTTCAAATATATCAAAATATTTTTACAAAATATCTTCTAAAAACAAAACAAACTAAATAGCCCTGATGGAAGCGGCATCCTCTTGTCTCGTCCCAAAAGACGAGACAAGAGATAGAGCGGACAGCAGGAGGGAAGTGCTTTGAAAACCAACTCATTGTGCTCCTAAAAAAGAAAAAAAAGAGGATAAAAATGAATTTGTCTGGTTTAAGTAGTGATTATCAGTGGGATTTGTTTTGTGGTTACAGAAAAATGTGTTAATTTTGCGCACCTTTTGGTGGATAAGAGTTTCCTTTAGGTATCAACTAATTATATCAACAACTTCTGTTGTTTTCTATCACATTAAGAAACTCGAGAGAATACAGAATACAAATTTTTTATCAGCATGTCTGAACAAATTAAATCACAAGAAGAGTTTTTAGCAAATTTTAACTGGCACAACTTTGAAGAAGGTATTGATGCAGTAGATGAAAAAAACTTACTAGAATTCGAAGAATTAGTATCAAAAACTTTCATTTCTACAGATCAAGAAGAAGTAGTTGAAGGAGTTGTAGTTAGAATTACTGATAGAGACGTTATCGTTGATATCAATGCTAAGTCTGAAGGTGTTATTTCTTTAAATGAATTCCGTTACAATCCAAACTTAAAAGTAGGTGACAAAGTAGAGGTATTAATCGACATCCGTGAGGATAAAACAGGTCAATTAGTATTATCTCACCGTAAAGCACGTACTATCAAGTCTTGGGATAGAGTTATTGCTGCTAATGAAACTGGAGAAATCGTTAATGGTTTCGTTAAATGCAGAACTAAAGGTGGTATGATCGTTGACGTTTTTGGAATTGAAGCGTTCTTACCAGGATCTCAAATTGACGTTAAGCCAATTAGAGACTACGATGTTTACGTAAACAAAACTATGGAATTCAAAGTGGTAAAAATCAACCACGAATTCAAAAATGTTGTTGTATCTCACAAAGCGCTTATCGAAGCTGATATCGAGGTACAGAAAAAAGAAATCATCGGTCAATTACAAAAAGGACAAGTATTAGAAGGTGTTGTTAAAAACATTACTTCTTACGGTGTATTTATTGACTTAGGTGGTGTTGACGGATTAATCCATATTACTGACCTTTCTTGGTCAAGAATCAACCACCCATCTGAAGTTCTTGAATTAGACCAAAAATTAAACGTTGTAATCCTTGATTTCGATGATGAGAAAACAAGAATCCAATTAGGATTGAAACAATTAAACGCTCACCCATGGGATGCATTAGATGCTAACTTAACTATTGGTGATAAAGTTTCTGGTAAAGTAGTTGTAATCGCTGATTACGGTGCGTTTATCGAAGTTGCTGAAGGTGTTGAAGGTTTAATCCACGTTTCTGAAATGTCATGGTCTACTCATTTACGTTCTGCTCAGGATTTCGTAAAAGTAGGTGATGTTGTTGAAGCAGTTATCTTAACTTTAGATAGAGACGATCGTAAGATGTCATTAGGTATCAAACAATTGACTCAAGATCCATGGACTGATATTACTTCTAAATACCCAGTAGGTTCTAAACACACAGGTATCGTTAGAAACTTTACAAACTTTGGTATTTTCGTAGAATTAGAAGAAGGAATTGATGGATTAATCTACATTTCTGATTTATCTTGGACTAAGAAAATCAAACACCCATCTGAATTTGTAAACGTTGGTGAAAAACTTGATGTTGTTGTATTAGAATTAGATGTTGAAGGACGTAAATTATCTTTAGGTCACAAACAAACTACTGCTAATCCTTGGGATCAATACGAAGATTCTTTCGCTGTAGGAACTATCCACAATGGTGAGATTTCTGAAATCGTTGACAAAGGTGCTACTGTAGAATTCGGAGATGATATCGTTGCTTTCATTCCTACTCGTCACTTAGAAAAAGAAGACGGAAAGAAATTGAAAAAAGGTGATTCAGCTGATTTTAAAGTAATTGAATTCAATAAAGAATTCAAAAGAGTAGTTGCTTCTCACACTGCTATCTTTAGAGAAGAAGAAGAGAAAAACGTAAAAGCTGCTGCTGAAAATACTTCTGCTGCATCTACTAACGCACCAGCTGCGACTTTAGGTGACAACAATGATGTATTAGCTGCTTTGAAAGCTAAAATGGAAAAATCAGAGAAAAAATAATTCTTAGATTTTCTAAATATAAAGCCTCACAGAAATGTGAGGCTTTTTTTTTGAAATTACTTGTCCCGTCCTGAAATTTTCTCTTAACCCCATCTGCCGTTGCGGACAAATAGAGGGTTTTAGTTCTGGTGGTTAGCCGTACCATAAAAAAAAAAAAAAAAAAGACAACAACGAATCGGCAATAGTAACTATAATATACAACTCGAATTATATTAGCGATTGCGTATCAAAAGAGCTACATCGTCCTATAC
>NZ_JNCA01000030.1 GCF_000695795.1 Flavobacterium seoulense
TTTATATATTATATTCTTTTTTTAAAGAAGACACTTTTAAAATTTAATCCAGATAGATTAATTGTTATAAATGGTGGTTATCCAGGGGGGCTTCTATGCAGATCAGCTACTATATGTTGGGGACTATATTGTGGGGAAAAAAAAACTATTCATAATTTTCATAATTTTGCTATACCAGTTAATAAATTTAATGTATTTGAAAACTTAATAGATAAATTGGTAGAAAAATATTCATCAGTTTTAATAAGTGTTTCACACTGCGCAGCAGAGTCCTTAAGAATTAGGGAATCTTTTAAGATTACAAAAAAAATAAAGTTTATATATAATGGAGTTGTAAAAAAAGATAATTATATCTATGTAGATATGAGGGGAAAATTATCTATAGATAAAGAATATAAAGTTTGTTTAATGTTAGGGACATATGAGGAAAGAAAAGGACATACGTTTATTCTAAACGCATTTGAACAAGTTTTGATTTCTAATAGTAATACTGTTTTGATAATGGCAGGTTATGGATCTCCTTTAGAAATAAAAAAAGTTGTAGATTATGCAAAAAAAATAGGAGTAGATAAAAATGTTATATTTCTTGACTATGTAGATGAAATAAATAATTTATTTGCTATTTCGGATGTCCTGCTTATTGGATCGCAAGAATTTGAATCATTTGGGTTAACTGCAGTAGAGGCTATGTTAAATTATGTACCTGTAGTTTCAACAGATACTGGTGGATTGAAAGAAGTGATTAATAATAATGAAGGTGGTTTTGTTTTTAATAAAAAGGATCATTTAGCTTTTGCTAAAAAAATTGTTGAATTATTAAATGACGATTGTATGCGTCTAGAGCAAGGAATTAAAGGACATAATAGGGTTAAAAATATGTTTTCTGCTTCTAAAATGGCAGAAATGTATCGTAATGAGATCCAGTAGTTTTAATGTTATGTCACTTAGTATTTTTACGGGAGAGAAAATAATTTATTGATTGTAAAATTACTATGAGAAATGTTTCTATTTGGATATTTCTTGATAAAGCATTAATTAATTTTAAAATTAAGCAATTTTGAGAAGGTAGTAGAAAGACTGTTTGCTTTAAAAATTACAACCATAATAACTTAAAATTTATATTAAAAAATATTATAAAACCATTTATTTTTATGAAAACAGTAATATTATGTGGAGGATATGGAACAAGAATTCGTGATGTAGCGGATGATATACCAAAACCAATGATCCCAATTGGAGGTAAGCCAATTATTTGGCACATTATGAAAACCTATGCGAACTATGGTTTCTCTAATTTTGTTTTATGTATGGGCTACAAAAGTGAAGTAATAAAAGATTTTTTTATTAACTATGAACTTCGAAGCGCTGATGTAACCATAAAATTAGGCAAAAAATCGGAACAAATAGTTTCAGAAACAAATCATGATGAGGATGGTTGGGAAATAACACTCGCTGAAACCGGAATTAAATCCATGACTGGCGCTCGTGTTAGACGAATTAAAAAATACATTGGAGATGATACTCATTTTATGTTAACCTATGGAGATGGTGTTGGAGATATTGATATTGAGGAACTAGTTACTTTTCATAAGTCACATGGAAAAATGGTGACTTTGACAGGTGTTCGTCCCCCAGGCCGTTTTGGAGAACTTGGAATAGCAGATGATGGATCAACAATTACAGGTTTTAATGAAAAACCACAAGCAAGTGGTGGACGTATAAACGGTGGGTATTTTGTGTGCAATCGTGAATTTTTAGATATATTAAGTGATGCTGAAGATTTGGTTTTAGAGCAAGAACCAATGAAAAGATTGGTAGAATTAGGAGAATTAAAAGTTTTTGAACACGATGGTTTTTGGCAACCAATGGATACTTCAAGGGAATATTCTTTATTAAATGAACTTTATAATAATAATCAAGCACCATGGGTAAAATGGGAGAAAAAATAATTTTTGGCGATATATATCGTAACAAAAAAGTTTTAGTTACTGGAAATACGGGTTTTAAAGGATCTTGGCTTTGTACTTGGCTCATTTCCTTAGGGGCTGATGTCTATGGAATTTCAAATGAAATACCTACTGCACCATCTATGTTTGTGGAGTTGGGATTAGCTGATAAAATGAAACATTTTTTTGCGGATGTCCGTGATTTGGATACAATAAAAAAAATAATTAGCGATGTAGCTCCTGATTTTGTATTCCATTTAGCAGCTCAACCTATTGTTTCATTGTCTTATACAGAACCTATTGATACCATTTCTTCAAATGTAATGGGAACTGCAAACGTTCTTGAAGTATTACGTAATTATACTAAACCATGTACAGCAATTGTCATTACAAGTGACAAATGTTATGATAATGTAGAATGGATATATGGTTATAAAGAAACTGATGCAGTAGGCGGTAAAGATATTTACAGTGGTAGTAAAGGAGCTGCGGAATTAATTTTTAAATCGTATTATCATTCTTTCTTTAAAAAAGAAGGCGGTATGGTACAAGTTGCATCCGCCCGTGCAGGAAATGTTATAGGTGGTGGTGACTGGGCATTAGATCGTATCATTCCAGATTGTATGCGCTCATGGAGTGAAGGAAAAGTTGTGGAAATTAGAAGTCCTAAAGCAACACGTCCTTGGCAACATGTTCTTGAACCACTTAGTGGCTATTTACAATTAGGGGAGAGATTATATAATAATCATTCGTTGAATGGTGAAAGTTTTAATTTTGGACCAAAGCCAGAATATAACCATACCGTTCAAGAAATATTAGAGGATATGAGTGTACGTTGGCATTTTGAAAATTCAAAAGAGGCATATCAAGTTACTGGAGATATTAAGTTTTATGAAGCTGGATTGTTGAAACTAAACTGCGATAAGGCTTTGTTCTATTTTCAATGGAAAGCTACGTTAGATTATAAAACTTTGTTAGAGTATACGAGTGATTGGTATTATGAGTTTTATAAAAATAAGGGTGATATGTTTGAATATACTAAATCACAGATTGAAGGATATGAAAATTTAGCCATAACTGGAAATATAGCATGGACAAAATAAATATTGAAGGAGTGCTTTTGACTCCGTTAAAAAAAATTCATCATCCTAAAGGTGATGTTTTTCATGGAATGAAAAAATCAGATGCAGGTTATTATGGTTTTGGAGAAGCCTATTTTTCAACAATTCATTTTCAAGATGTAAAGCCTTGGAAAAAGCATTTGGAAATGACTTTAAATTTTGTAGTTCCATTAGGGGAAATTCGTTTTGTTATTTATGATGACAGAGATGAAAGTGTAACAAAAAACAATTTTTTTGATGTTACTTTGGGAAGTAATGCTTATCAGAGAATTACGATTCCTCCTGGAGTGTGGGTTGCTTTTAGTGGTGTTGGTTCTGGATTTAATTTGTTATTAAATTTGGCTAATTTAGAACACAACCCTGCCGAGGTAGAAAGAAAAGAGGAGCTGTCTGAAATACCATATCAATGGTAATGAAAAAAGCGTTAATTACTGGAAGTAGTGGCTATATAGGTTCGCGTCTTTGTCTGCATTTAGCAAATCAAGGTTATATTGTAACTGCACTTTGCCACTCTAAAATGCCAGAAGATAAAAATTGGGTTTCTAAAATGTTTAAGGTTGTTGTAGGAGATGTGAGAGATGAAAAATTACTTTGTGAATTAGCTGCCGATAAATATGATATATTAGTCCATTTAGTATCTCTAGATCATCATCAATCAAATGGATCTCCTGCCAATGTCAGTGCCGTAAATATTACTCCAGTTTGGTCTTTACTTGATGTTTTTTCAAAAGGAGGACTCAAAAAATTTCTATATTTTTCTACTGCGCAAGTTTATGGAACACTACAAAGTGAGGTAGTAACAGAACTTCGTAAAACAAATACTCAAAATGCTTATGGGTTAACACATAATATAGGGGAAGTACTTTGTGAACATTATAACCGTACGACAAATATCGATTGTCGAATTGTTCGCCTGTCAAACAGCTATGGTGCCCCCATTTTTGAGGAAAACAATTGTTGGTGGTTGGTAATTAATGATTTATGTAGAATGGCTTATACTAAAAAAGAGATTGTTTTACAATCTGATGGAACTCCTTTACGCGATTTTATTCATGGTTGGGATGTATGTAGAGGGATTCAGAATATAATTGAAACTTCTGAGGTACATATGACTTATAATCTGAGTTCAGGTAATACTATTTCGATTATGGAAATTGCTAAAAAGATTAGGGATGTCTTTAAATATCGTTATAATATTGAATTGCCGATAACTGCTGCCGAATGTAAAAATAATATGCAAACGCCTAAATACATAATAGATAATAGTTTAATCTGTAGTATAGGATTTGAACCTAAATGGAGTTTAGAAAAGGGGATAAATGATTTATTTAATTTTTTAGAACAAAACAATGAATAATATAAGCCCTCTTTTTTCGATTGTCATTCCAACTTATAATCGTTCGTCAGATTTAGTACGATGTTTAAATTCATTAGTTTCTCAAACTTTTAAAGATTTTGAGGTAATTGTATGTGATAATGCTTCTACGGATAATACGAAAGAAGTAATTGAAGAATACGAAAAACTTTTGAATTTAAAGTATCTTTTTTTAACAGAGAATTCAGGAGGTCCTGCTAAGCCAAGAAATGTAGGTGCAGCAAGTGCAAATGGAGATTGGGTATGTTTTTTAGATTCTGATGATTGGTATTTAGATACCAAATTAGAATATGTATCGAAAGTAGATTTGGAAGAAGTAGATTTTATTTATCACGATTTAAATATTATTCAGAATGGTAAATTGTTAAAAAAAATGAAATCAAGGAGTTTAAATGAAAAAGAGGCCTATTATGATTTATTATTCGGAAGCTATGGTATACCAACATCGTCAGTTTGTATTCGTAAAAAGATATTTTTAGAATCAGTTGGTTTTGCAGAACAGAAAGAACTCATAGGTTTAGAAGATTATCATTTATGGATTGAATTAGCTAAAGTAGGTACACGATTTAAATATATTCCGTTGGCGTTAGGGAATTATTTTCTAGGAAATGAAAATCTTTCTTTAAATGACGAGAGTCGAATCACTAGATATAGATTTTTATTTCAAAAATATATAGATTCTGAAAAGAATGAGAAAGGCAAAAAGAAAATTTCAGCCACAATGAATTATCATATAGGATGGATCAATTGTAACAAAGGATCATTCAGAAAGAGTTTCAGTTTCCTTTGGTATTCATTGTGTTATGGGTCTTTTTCTATAAAATTAGCAACAGGTAGAATTGTTATAAAAAGTCTACTAAGTAATATTAAATAAGAACTATTTTTTTTACATCAATATAAAGTTAGGATAGATGAAAAAAGCAATAATAGCTATTATATTGTATGTGCTAATTTTACATGTTTTAATTCCTTGTGTTTATTATCTATTTATTGGATTTACACCAGTGTACACTGAATTAATAGATTATCCTGCATTATATAAATCGACTTTTTTAATTATTAGTTCCTTAGTGTTAAGTATAATTGTTTTAAACTTCAGTAAGACAAAAGAATATATAATTAAGCCGACTGTAGAGGGTAAACCTATTAGTTTTTTATATTATTTCTCAATTTTATTCAAATTAATTACTTTTTATATATCAGGTGGTTTCGAGACATTGATAAGTGGAGGTTCGTCAGGTTCCTTATCAAACTATATATCACTTTTTTTAAATCCCTTTACTTTATTGCTGATTTTGTTATTTGTTCAAAAAGAGCGTGTAAGTGTGATTAGAGCTATAGTGTTTTATGTAATGTATGTTACGTTGTCAGGTAGTAGAAGCGGAATAATTTCGATTTTCTTTGTTTTTTTTATTGGAATGGCTTTCGAAGGGTATAAATATTATGGAGGTAAAATAAAAACTTTTTTGAAGTACGGATTACTACTAGCACCTGCTTTATTTATATATGCAACGATAACCAGAGGTGTGGCTGATATAATAGGATTTGATTTTATTATAAATCAAATTATAGGTCGTATGTCAACATTAGAAACATCGATGCTACCTTTATATTATGATAGTAATCATTTAGATTTGGATCTATTTTATTTAAAATATGATTTTTGGCATCAGTTAAAGTTATGTATTGATACATTGTTACCAGGTCAAATATTTGAATTTGATGTCATGCCAAATAATTATTACAGAGCGATGTTTATGGGATATTCGGAGTCTTTTGTATTTGAAAATTATATGTCAGTAAATTTTACCTTACCTATTTATTTATACATGAAATATGGTTATTCAGCAATTCTATTTACGGTTTTATATGTTGTTGGATTTTATAAGATACTGCTTATTTTTAAACAAAAACCATTTGTAATAATTATATTGCTTTCTGTTTTTTATGATTTAATTTATTTTTTTGATTGGGTTATGATACTTTCACAATTTTATTCTGCTTCATTAACCGTTATTTTTGTTAAAATTTTTATTCCTTTTTATAAATTAATAAAACAAATTTTGTCTAAATTAAGATATTTTAATCCATCTGAATCTTTTAACTAAATATAAATATATGTTGATTTCTGTAATAATTCCAATGTATAATTCCGAAACTACCATAACAAGTTGTATTAATTCGGTATTGAATCAAACCTACGTAGGTGAAGTCGAAATTATTGTTGTAAATGACGGTTCAAAAGATAATTCTCAAGCAATAGTTGAAGGCATTATACAAGATAATAAAACTAAAGTTTTGATTGAACTTTTTAATAAGATTAATGAAGGGGTTTCTACTGCGAGGAATATAGGGATTAAAATGGCTAAAGGAGATTGGATTGCTCTTTTAGATAGTGATGATGTATGGCTACCAAATAAACTTGAAAGACAAATTCAAGTGCTAACCGAAAATCCTAAAATTGATTTTTTAGGGACTAATCGTAATGGGGAATATTTTGATAATATTTTGTGGAAAAAACTGAACATTTTAACTAGAATTTCTCCAAAGTTATTAATGGTTAAATTCATTTTTGTAGTTCCAACAGTAATTTTTAGAAAAAAAATTATTAGTGATGTAGGATATTTTGATGAAACTCAAAAATATGCTGAAGAAGGAAATTATTTTATTAGGATTGCTCAAAAATATAATTGTTTTCTTTTGAACGAAAGTCTAGTAATAACTGGAGACGGTAAGGCACATTTTGGACATTCAGGACTTTCTGGAAATTTAAAAGAGATGGAAAAAGGGGAATTGAAGAATCTAAAAGATGCTTTAAGGCTAAAAATAATTAATTCTATTGAATATTCATGTTTGGTTGTGTTTTCAATCTTAAAATATTTTAGGAGAATAATAATCGTTAAAATAAGATAAAAGGAATTATGATTAAAAGATATAGTATTTTTGGTTTGATACGATTACTAGTGTCATTAATTTATACAAAAATATTTTACAGGCAAGCTAGACTCATTAGACTTCCATTTGATATAAGAAATAAAAGGAATATTAAAATTGGTAAAAATTTTACTGCGGGTTTCGGGTGTAGAATCGAAGTTTTTCCGTTGAATGAAGATAATGAAATCTGTATCGTAATAGGTGAGAATGTTCAGATTAATGATTATGTGCATATTGGAGCCGTTGGCTCTATTACAATTGGTGATAATGTCTTGATGGCGAGTAAAATTTACATTTCTGATCATAACCATGGAAGTTACGATGAGTTAATAAGTGATCACCCAATGAGTATACCCATGGATAGAAAAGCAATATGTAAGCCAGTAGTAATTGGGGATAATGTTTGGTTGGGAGAATCGGTTTGTGTATTGCCAGGAGTGACTATAGGTGAAGGATGCGTCGTAGGAGCATTATCGGTAGTTACTAAATCGATACCTCCATATTCAATAGCAGTTGGAAGTCCTGCTAAGGTTGTTAAAAAATATGATTTTGAAATCAATAAATGGATAAAAGTTTAAATATGAAATTAAATAGAAAGTATTTGGCAGACTTAATTTTGGATAAATTAATCGCTAATAAAGAAGAATTAAAAAAAGAATTTAATCAATCAGGTAGAATAAACTCATGCGTAATTGATGATCTTTTACCTGAAGAAGTGGCTAAAGAAATTTATGAAGCTTATCCTTCTCCTGAAGAAATGGCTTTGCATAAATCATTAAGAGAGAATAAAAGAATTGCAGCTCAAATGGATTTGTATAATCCTATTCTTGAAGAAGCAGTTTATGCTTTTCAAGATGAAAGAATAGTTCTAGTTGTAGAAGAAATTACAGGCTTAAAAGAAATGATTCCTGATGAACACTTGTACGCAGGAGGTATTAGTTTGATGGCTACAGGTAATTTTTTGAATCCTCATTTAGACAATTCACACGATAATGATAGAGAAAATTATCGTGTGCTAAATCTGTTATATTATGTTACTCCTGATTGGGATATTAATAATGGAGGTAATTTGGAGCTTTGGGATAATGGTATGGAAAAACCTCAAAGAGTTATTCATTCAAAATTTAATCGTTTGGCACTTATGATTACGAATAAAACGTCCATACATTCTGTAAGTAAAGTGACTGCAATAGGCAAAAGATGTTGTGTTTCGAATTATTATTTTTCACAAAAACCAGCGGAAGCATCTGAGTATTTCCATGTTACATCATTCTACGGAAGACCTGAGGAACATGTGAAAAATATTTTTTTAAGGGCAGATGCATTTTTAAGGCAAGCAATACGAAAGTTTACAGGGAAAAGAATTGTAGAGACTAAACATATTTATAAAAAATAATTTAGGTATTCTATTTATGATAATAACTGCTTCCATTGTTTTATATAATACTGTATCAGCTGAATTACTAAAAGCAATTGATAGTGTTTTAAAAACTGATATAGCTATAAAGTTATATTTAATAGATAATTCGTTATCGGATGATTTGAAAGTTTTTCAAGAGAAAGATTCGAGAATTATTTACATCCATAATCCATCAAATCCTGGTTTTGGTGGAGCTCATAATATCGCTATAAATGAAGCAATTCAATTGGATTCTAAGTTTCATTTTATTGTAAATCCCGATATTTATTTCGAAGAAGATGTTGTTTCAGTAATGATAGAATATATGGAAAAGGATATCTCAATAGGGATGATGATGCCACAGATTCTAAATGAAGATGGAAGTATTCAGAATTTACCGAAACTTTTACCTAGCCCGTTTAGTATATTAAAAAGAAAAATAAAAAAGCCTGCAAAGGCATATCAAAAATTCATCAATGAATATGAATTAAGAGAAGTATCTAAAGATTTTATTTATAATGCGCCTGTTCTTTCAGGATGTTTTACTTTACTTAATTTGGATGCTGTAAAAAAAGTAGGGATGTATGATGATCAATTTTTTATGTATTTTGAAGATTGGGATCTTTCCAGAAGAATGCACCTTAAATATAAAACTATTTATTTTCCGAGAGTTTCAGTTTATCATGGCTATGATTCGGGAGCAAATAAGAGCAGTAAATTATTTAAAATATTTGTAAGATCTGCAATAACTTATTTTAATAAATGGGGATGGTTTTTTGATAGTGAAAGAGAAAAAATAAATAAAGAAGCTTTATCTCAGTTCAAGTAAATGAAAATTTTTATAACAGGAGCCTCAGGATTTGTAGGAATCAATCTTTTAGAATATTTAAAATCTTCCCATGAGCTAAAGACATTGATTGTTCGTTATCAACCTGACCAAACATTTGAAATTAATGCAGATGCTGTAATTCATCTGGCAGGTAAAGCACACGATTTGAAGAAAGTGTCTCATCAGCATGATTATTACGAAGCTAATTTTGAGTTAACCAGGCAACTGTTTGATGCTTTTTTGTTGTCAGATACTAAGGTTTTTATTTTTATGAGTACTGTAAAAGCGGTTGCTGATAAAGTTGATGAAATTTTAACAGAAGATATTATTCCAAATCCTAAAACTCATTATGGTATCGCTAAGTATCAGGCAGAGCAATATATTTTATCTAAGGAATTGCCAGAAGGGAAACGAGTATACATCCTAAGACCCTGTATGATTCATGGTCTAGGAAATAAAGGGAATCTGAATTTATTATATCAATTAGTTGCTAGAGGTTTACCATGGCCACTTGGAGCTTTTGAAAATAAAAGATCGTTTTTGAGTATAGAAAATTTATGTTTTGTGATTAAAGAATTGATTGAAAGTATAGAAATACCCTCCGGAATTTATAATGTTGCTGATGATGAATCTCTATCTACAAATGAGCTTGTAGCGTTGTTAGGTCAAAGTTTAGGAAAACGAAATAAAATTTTGAGAGTTTCAACTTCACTGATTCAAAAAATAGCCAGACTTGGAGATAAATTAAAATTACCGTTAAATTCAGAACGACTTCAAAAGCTAACGGAAAATTATGTCGTTTCAAATCAAAAGATAAAGAAAGCAATTGGAAAGGAATTACCAATTTCGGCAAGAGAAGGATTATTAACAACTTTTGACTCTTTTAAATAAATATAGTAATGAAAATAGAAAAAACAGCAATAGAAGATTTAGTAATTATAAGCCCAACCGTATTCGAAGATTCTCGCGGTTATTTTTTTGAGGCTTACAATCAGGCTAAATTTAATGAGAATGGAATTAATTACCAATTCATTCAGGACAATCAGTCTTTTTCTAAAAGAGGGGTAATTCGTGGTTTGCATTTACAAATTAATCCTTTTGCACAGGCAAAATTAGTACGTGTTTTAGAAGGCGAAATTCTGGATGTAGCAGTGGATTTACGTAAAAACTCACCAACTTACGGTCAGCATGTAAGTGTAGTGTTGAGTGCCGAAAATAAAAAACAATTAATGGTGCCGCATGGTTTTGCACATGGATTTTCGGTTTTGAGTGAAACGGCTTCTGTATTGTATAAGGTAGATCAGGTGTATCATAAAGAAAGTGAAAGAGGGATTTGTTATGACGATCCTACTTTAGCAATTGATTGGCAGTTAGATCCAAACGAGGTAATTGTATCTGAAAAGGATATTATTTTGCTAAGTTTTAAAGATATTGATTGGGAGTTTTAAAAATGCGAATTGATACGAATTATCATGAATTTTCCTACTCTAAATCAAGAATTAGTATTAAAAAATGGTTTATGAGATATGAGTTTTTGACCCTCGGTTATGGGTTATGAGTTAGGTAGTTTTTGAGAAGTGATTTTAACCGCAAAGTTTATAAAGTCATTTGATGAGCTCAGAAAGGCACAATTGAGGAGACAAAAAGTGGTGCGTTCCAATCCTGATAGTTATCAGGACTTCGGGATGAGTGATGAATTTTTAAAGAAAATTTATAATTTGGATTAATTCGTTTTTAATTCGAGAAATTCGTTAGATAAGAAATAAATGAAAAAAATACTCGTCACAGGTGGAAATGGACAGTTGGGGTCTGAATTAAGGCTTCTGTCAAAAATATACACACAATTTGAATGGATATTTACTGATTATCAGGAATTAGATTTATGTAATCTGGAGAAACTAGAAACAGAATTAGGTCGGATTAATCCACAAATTATTATCAATTGCGCAGCCCATACCGCTGTGGATAAAGCTGAATCGGAACTGGAATTGTCAGATATATTGAATCATAAGTCTGTTGCTGTAATGGCAAAATGGAGTAAGGAGAATAATTGTCAATTGATTCATGTTTCAACAGATTATGTTTTTGATGGAACGGCTTCAACGGCTTTGGATGAAAAGGCTCAGCCTAATCCAATCAACGTTTATGGCGTTACTAAATTAGCGGGAGAACAAGCTTGTTTAAGAGAAAATCCCAATGCGATTATCATTAGAACTTCCTGGGTATATTCCAGTTTTGGGAATAATTTTGTAAAAACCATGTCTCGCTTAATGCAGGAACGAGACAGTTTAAATGTGGTAAATGACCAAATAGGAAGTCCTACTTATGCTGCCGATTTAGCGCTGGCAATTATGACTATTCTTATTCATGAAAAATGGCAAGCTGGGATTTATAATTTCTCTAATGAAGGAGAAATCAGTTGGTTCGAATTTGCCTTAGCAATACAAGAAATTGGTCAGTTTGAATGTAATGTTAGTGGAATTCCTTCTTCAGCATATCCTACACCAGCAAAACGTCCGCAATATTCTTTGTTGGATAAGACTAAAATCAAAAACACTTTTGGAGTAGCCGTACCTCATTATAAAGAAAGTCTGAGGCTTTGTATGCAATTACTTCAGACTAAGGACTAATTACTAAGGACTAAAAAGAAAAACATGAAAAAAATATTAATTACAGGAGGTGCCGGATTCATAGGTTCACACGTAGTAAGACGATTTGTAAATCAATATCCGGAATATCAAATTTTCAATCTGGATGCTTTAACTTATGCTGGAAATTTAGAAAATATTTCCGATATTGAAAATAAGCCTAATTATACTTTTATAAAAGGGGATATTGTTGATGCTGCTTTTTTAGATGCATTATTTGTGGAACATCAATTTGATGGTGTATTGCATTTGGCAGCCGAATCACATGTGGATCGTTCGATAACTGATCCATTAGCTTTTGTGAAAACCAATGTGATTGGAACTGTAAATTTATTAAATGCAGCTAAGGCAATCTGGCATGGTAATTATGAAGGAAAACGTTTTTATCATATTAGTACTGATGAGGTATATGGAAGTTTAGGAGCAGAAGGCTTGTTTACAGAAACTACTGCTTACGATCCTAATTCGCCTTATTCAGCTTCCAAAGCGAGTTCTGATCATTTTGTCCGTGCTTATGGAGAAACTTATGGTTTTCCGTATGTGTTGACCAATTGTTCTAACAATTACGGGCCATTTCATTTTCCTGAAAAATTGATTCCGTTATTTATTAATAATATTATTAATAATAAACCTTTACCGGTTTATGGAGATGGAAAATACACACGTGATTGGTTATTTGTCGAAGATCATGCCGTTGCTATTGATTTGGTTTTTCATAAAGGTAAAAACCATGACACATATAATATTGGAGGTTTTAATGAGTGGCAGAATATTGATTTAGTAAAATTACTTTGCAAAATCATGGATGAGAAATTAGGAAGAACGGAAGGAACTTCGGTAGAATTAATTACCTATGTTAAAGACCGTCCGGGACATGATTTGCGTTATGCAATTGATGCTAGTAAAATCAATAAAGAATTAGGTTGGGAGCCTTCAGTAACTTTCGAACAAGGATTAGAAAGAACTATCAATTGGTATTTAGAAAATGAAGATTGGTTAAACAATGTAACTTCAGGAGCTTATGCTTCCTATTATGAAAAACAGTACTCTTAATACGAATTAATGCGAATTGAAACGAATTTAAGCTAATTAATACTAATTGAACGGATGGAATCCAATAATAAAATACTTTACAAAGAGGAAAGTTATAAAATTATTGGGGCGTGTATGAAAGTGCATCGTTCATTAGGAGCGGGATTTTTGGAAGCGGTTTATGAGGAGGCTTTGGAGAAAGAATTTCTAATCCAAAATATTCCTTTTAAAAGACAGCTGAAATTAGAGTTATATTACGAAAATGAGAAATTGGATAAGTACTATCGGGCAGATTTTGTTTGTTATGATAGTATTATTTTAGAAATAAAAGCGGTAAGCCATATTCCGGATACATTTTATGCACAGTTGAAAAATTATTTAAAATGTACAAATATGGAATTAGGAATGTTAATTAATTTTGGCATGCCATCATTAACTTATAAAAGAATTATTAATTCAAAAAGTTCGGATTAATTCGTATAATTAGTAAAACCATGAAAGGAATTATTTTAGCAGGAGGATCCGGTACCCGTTTGCATCCATTGACATTGGCCATGAGTAAACAAATGATGCCGGTTTACGACAAACCTATGATTTATTATCCATTATCCACTTTGATGATGGCCGGGATTCATGAAATATTAATTATTTCTACTCCTCATGATTTACCTAATTTCAAAAAGTTGTTAGGTGATGGTTCTGCTGTAGGCTGTCAATTTTCTTACGCTGAACAGCCTATACCTAATGGATTAGCTCAGGCTTTTGTTATTGGAGAAGAATTTATTGGAGATGATAATGTAGCATTAGTTTTAGGAGATAATATTTTCTTCGGAGCTAACATGCACGAATTATTACAATCGAATACAAACCCTGATGGAGGAGTTGTTTTTGCTTACCACGTTTCAGATCCGGAACGCTATGGTGTGGTAGATTTCGATAAAGATCTAAAGGCACTTTCGATAGAAGAAAAACCTTTGGAACCAAAGTCGAATTATGCCGTTCCAGGTTTGTATTTTTATGATAATTCAGTAGTCGAAATTGCTAAAAATATCCAGCCAAGTGCCCGTGGAGAATATGAAATTACCGATGTAAATAAAGTCTATTTAGAAAAAGGAAAATTGAAAGTAGGTATTTTGAGCAGAGGAACCGCTTGGTTAGATACCGGAACTTTTAATAGTTTAATGCAGGCCGGTCAATTTGTTCAGGTTTTGGAAGAGCGTCAGGGATTGAAAGTAGGTTGTATCGAAGAAATTGCCTGGAGACAAAAGTTTATAACCGATCAACAATTAAAAGACCTTGCGGAACCATTAAAAAAATCAGGCTATGGAGATTATCTTTTGGGATTGTTGAAGCACAAAAGTTATTAGTTGTCAGTTGACGGCATTTATTCATCATTTTATTATGCAATACCTAATATTATTTCTGTTACTTTTAGCGATTGAATTACTTTATTTTAAAGTAGCAGATCAATACAATATCATTGATAAACCTAATTCAAGATCTTCTCATACTTCGATCACTTTAAGAGGTGGCGGAATTATTTTTCCGATAGCTCTAATGATTGCTTGTTTTATGGGATATGTTTCCTGGGCAGTAATGTTAGCAGTGTTATTAGTAGCTGTTGTTAGCTTTATAGACGATATAAAGCCTTTGTCGCAGTTACCACGTTTTTTATCCCATATTGTAGCAGCTGTTTTAATTTTTTATGAGTTGAATTTATTCTCAGAATCTTTATGGTTACTTCCTGTATTGTTATTATTACTTATAGGCTGGGTAAATGCTTTTAACTTTATGGACGGAATAAATGGAATAACAGTTTTATATGCTTTAACGGCTATAATAAGTTTTTCTTTATTACCTCTAAATCAGTTGCAATTGCCATTGCTTATTTCGATGGGATTATCCTGTATTGTTTTCGGAATTTTTAATGTTCGAAAAAAGGCCAAAACTTTTGCAGGAGATGTAGGTAGTATCAGTATGGCATTGTTTTTAGGGTACTTTATGATGAAAACTATTATTGAGACTGGGCAATGGGGGTTTATTTTGTTCTTTTCGATTTATGGTATTGACGCAGGAATTACACTTTTTACCCGGGTTAAAAAAAGAGAAAATATATTCCAACCGCATCGATCTCATTTATATCAGTATTTAGCAAATGAAATTGGAATGTCTCATGTTTTAGTTTCCTGTATTTATGCAACAGTACAATTGGGACTAAATATTCTGCTCATCAATATGGATACTAAAGGGAATTTAAATTTTATATCTATTTGCGGGATTTTATTTGTTTTGATAACTTTTTATATGCTTCTTCGTCAGTTTATTATTCGTAAAATGACTTTAAGTAATTCCTAATTCATTTTAATTTTAAAAGTGAATAAAAACAGAATATGGCTCTCTTCTCCTCACATGGGAGGCAATGAAATGAACTACATTCAAGAGGCTTTTGATACCAATTGGATTGCGCCTGTTGGAGAAAATATTAATGTTTTCGAACAAGAATTAGAAACCTATTTAGGAAATAAAAAATATGTAGCGGCTTTAAATTCTGGTACCGCAGCGATTCATTTAGGTTTGATTTTATTAGGAGTTCGGGCTGGTGATGAGGTAATTTGTCAAAGTATGACTTTTGCTGCTTCGGCAAATCCAATTCTTTATCTGGGAGCGAAACCAGTTTTTATTGATAGTGAAACAAAAACCTGGAATATTTGTCCTATTGCATTGGAAGAAGCCATAACTGATCGTATTACAAAAGGGAAAAAACCGAAAGCTATTATTGTTGTTCATCTATACGGAGTTCCCTGTCAGATTGAATTAATTAGAGCTATTGCTGACAAATATGATATTCCTATTTTAGAAGATAGTGCAGAAGCTCTGGGAAGTAAATATAATGACAGACCTTGTGGTACATTTGGGGATATAGCAATTTTTTCATTTAATGGAAGTAAAATTATAACAACTTCCGGAGGCGGAGCAATTGTAACAAAAACAAAGCAATTTAAAGAGAAAGCGATATTTCTGGCCACACAAGCCAAAGATAATAGACCTTATTATCAGCATAGTGAAGTAGGTTATAATTATCGAATGAGTAACATAAGTGCAGCTATTGGAAGGGGACAGATGGAAGTTCTAGATAGCCGGATTAAGTTACGTAGAAAAATAAATGTTTTTTACAAAGATTTATTTAAAGATATTCCAGATGTTACTGTTTTTGAAAGTACTGATAAAGCCGGTTTTTCTAATTGTTGGTTGACAACAATATTAATTAACTCTAATAACAATAAAGGAATTACTAATGAAGTTTTACGCTTAGCTTTAGAGTCAGAAAATATTGAAAGCCGCTTATTATGGAAGCCAATGCATTTGCAGCCTCTTTTTATAAATTACCCTTACTATGGAGGAAATGTTTCAGAAAACTTATTTAAAAAAGGCTTATGCATGCCTTCAGGTTCAAATTTGACTGATGTGGATAGGGAAAGAATAAGTAAGACAGTAAAATCAGTGTTTGAAATTTAATTTCATAGATAAATAATGTGAAATAATTGTTTACTCTTTTTACTGGTATTATTAAGAATATTGTTAATTTTATTTGTAAGTTAATTTGCCAATATGAATAGAAAAACTTTTTTAAAACATCTTTATGTTATACTTTTGGAGTTCGAAAATTACACGGATTATTGGAGTAAAAATAAAGAACAGAATAATTTAAATATATGAATATTTTTTCTAGAAAAAATTTGATGCTTACTATTCGTGATTTAAGCTATTTGCCTAGATGGATTGTGGTTGGAATAGATTTGGTAGTTTTAATAGTTAGTTTTTTATTTACGAAACTAGTTATAAATGGTGTTGGTTTACAATATATTTCTCTAAATGAAAAATTGCCTTTTATTTCTTTTTTGTTATTAATCAACATTATATCTTTTTGGATTTTTAGAACTTATGCCGGTATTATAAGACACTCATCTTATACAGATGCTATAAAATTGCTGTTTTCACAAATTTCAGTTTTAGTCTTTTTTGTTACTTTTAATTTCGTCTTTCAATTTTTATACGGCAGCAAAATTTATTTAAATACAGCATTATTTATTAATATGGTGTTGTCATTTTGTGGCTTGTTTTTGTATCGTGTTGTAGTAAAACAGGTTTTTGAGCATTTCTTTACTGAAAAAAATGATTTAAAATTACCGCGAACATTAATCTATGGGACAGATGCTAATGCGCTTGCAGTAGCTAATGCTTTAAAACTGGAAAGACCTAGCCGATTTAAAATTGTTGGTTTTGTAGACAGAAGCAGTCAGAACTCTTCTAAGAGAATGATGGACTTACCTATTTTAGTTCAAAGGAAAAAATTACCAACTTTAATGCGTTCTGTAGGAGCAGAAAGTGTAATTATTGCTGATAAAAGTCTTTCAAAAGAAGAGCGTTTAATTCTCGTAGATCAATGTTTAGAGTTTAATTATAAGGTATATGTTGTGCCTTTAATTACCGATTGGGAAAATCAAAAAGAAATTTCACAAAAAGTAAAAAGCTTACAAATTGAAGATTTATTAGATCGTAAACCAATCGTTTTGGATGGTAAATCAATTTCAAAACAATTGAAAGAGAAAACAATCTTAATTACCGGAGCAGCAGGATCAATAGGGAGTGAAATTGTTCGTCAGGTAATCCTTTTTAAGCCAGATAGGATTATAGCGGTAGATCAGGCCGAAACACCATTACATAATTTATCTTTAGAGCTGGCTACTTTGGACTCAAAAGAAAGAATTCTAACATTAGTAGCCGATATTAGAAATAAAGACGCTATGAATGCTATATTCAAACTGTATAAGCCAGATGTAGTATTTCATGCAGCGGCCTATAAACATGTACCATTGATGGAAGAAAATCCTTCACAGGCAATTTTGACCAATGTGGAAGGAACTAAAATTATAGCCGATTTATCCTGCAATTACAGAGTGAAGAATTTTGTGATGGTTTCTACTGACAAGGCAGTGAATCCTAGTAATGTGATGGGAGCTAGTAAGCGAATAGCTGAGAAGTACGTTCAGTCTTTACAATTAAAATCGAATGTTAATAAGGATTTAAAGAGTACTAAATTTATCACTACACGATTCGGAAATGTTTTAGGCTCTAATGGATCAGTAGTCCCTTTGTTTACCAAACAAATTGCTGCTGGTGGTCCGATAACAATCACTCATCCTGATATTATTAGATATTTTATGACCATTCCTGAAGCTTGTCAGTTAGTTCTTGAAGCCGGAGCAATGGGAAAAGGAGGTGAAATTTACATTTTTGATATGGGTAAGCCTGTTAAAATTATTGATTTAGCCCGAAAAATGATTAAACTGGCTGGTTTTATTCCGGAGGAAGATATTAAAATAAAAATTGTCGGTTTGCGACCTGGTGAAAAATTATATGAAGAATTATTGAATGATACTTCAAAAACAATCCCGACACATCATCATAAAATTATGATTGCCGAAGAAATTCAGGAAGAATTCGAAATTCTACATGACGAAATCGAAGAGCTGATTACCATTGCTAATTTTCATAAAAAAGATGCCATCGTAGCCAAAATGAAAAAAATTGTTCCTGAGTTCAAAAGCATGAATTCCACTTATGAAATTTTGGATAAATAGAATAAATGAAAGATAGATCATGTGTTATCCACAATAAAATCTTTAAGTACAGATTTAGATTTGAATAAGATGTAGAAGCAGTTTGTAATTGTAATTAGTATTTAGAGAAAATTGAATAGTAATTAACAGAAAATATTTATAAAATTGGTTAAAGAAGAGCAGTAATTGAATTACCACTACTTTTTTAGCCATTTTTTGTTAGTAGTCTGCTATATTTGACAAAAAGGAAGTAGTAGGCTTCTTTACTGATACATTTAGGACAAAGATTTTTAAGCAAAAATGAAAGATAAAGATATACTCGAAAAGGATTGGCTGTTTGAAATAACTCCCAAAAACAAATTCTTTTCGCTTAATCTTAAAGAAGTCTGGCAATACCGTGATTTATTAACGCTCTTTGTTAAAAGAGACATTGTCACAGTTTACAAGCAAACGATTTTAGGACCGCTTTGGTACTTAATTCAACCCTTATTTACCTCGATAACTTTTACGATTGTATTTAATAATTTAGCAGGAATTAGTACAGGTGTAGTGCCTTCTTTTTTATTTAATTTGGCAAGTATTACCGTTTGGAATTACTTTACCGCTTGTCTTACAGGAACCTCAAATACCTTTGCTTCAAATGCTGGTATTTTTGGTAAAGTCTATTTTCCTAGAATTATTGCTCCTTTAACTGTTGTAATCTCTAACTTGATTAAGTTCGTAATTCAACTTGTTATTTTTTTTGTTTTCTATGCTTATTTTTATTGGAAGGGAGCGCTTCTAAGTTTTAATTGGTCAACCATATTATTTCCTGCTGCAGTAGTTTTAATGGGGATTTTAGGACTAGGATTCGGAATGATTATTTCATCTATGGTAACTAAATACAGGGATTTAAATTACCTCATTGGTTTTGGAGTACAGTTGCTTATGTATGTTTCGGCAGTAATTTATCCAATGGCTTTGATTGAAGAAAAAATCCCGGACTATGGATGGATCATTAGTTACAATCCATTAGCTTACATTGTAGAAACCACACGTTACATGCTCTTAGGAGTTGGCGAATTTCCCGTATGGGGAATGCTGTATACAGTAGCAATTACGTTTAGTGTTTTTATTATGGGTGTATTACTGTTTAATCGAACAGAGAAAAGTTTTATTGATACGGTGTAGAGCAGTTATGAGTTGTGAGTTCTCAGTTATGAGATAGTCCAACTGATAACTAACAACCCATAACACACAACAAAAAAAAATGAGCGATTTTAAAAGCTATAAAGATTTAGAGATATATGTAAATAGTATGAACTTGTTTCTAAAATTACATCCGCAGACTTTAAAATTGCCAAAATACGAATTGTATGAATTAGGAAGTCAGCTTAGACGCTCTTCGGATAGTGTTGTTTCTAATATTGTTGAAGGTTATGGCAGAAGAAAATATAAAGCTGATTTTATTCGGTTTTTAGTTTTTTAGTATGCAAGTTCTTTAGAGACTATTAATCATATTAATAAAATAACTATATTATATCCTGATTTGAAAATGAACTTTGAACCCTTTATACAAGATTATGAATATTTAGGAGGTAAGATTTTTAATTTTATAAAGTCTGTAGAACAGAATTGGAAATAATAACAGTTATTAGTTGTGAGTTTTGAGTTTTAGAAGCGTCACAACCCACAATTCACAACCCACAACTCAAACAATGTCCCACAACCCACAACCTACAACTCACAACGTAATCTTAAAAGCCGAAAACATCTCTAAGCAATACCGATTAGGAACTGTTGGCACAGGTACCTTAAAAGATGATTTAAACCGCTGGTGGCATCGAATTAGAGGAAAAGAAAATCCTTATCTAAAAATAGGTGAAGCAAACGATCGTTCTACTAAAGGAACTTCTGATTATGTCTGGGCATTGCAGGATATCAATTTTGAAGTAGAGCGTGGAGAAGTATTGGGTATCATTGGAAAAAATGGAGCAGGAAAATCGACACTTTTAAAGATCCTTTCAAAGGTTACTGCACCTACTACAGGAACAATAAAGTCTCGTGGACGTATTGCTTCCTTATTAGAAGTCGGTACTGGTTTTAATGGCGAATTGACAGGACGTGAAAATGTATATCTCAATGGCGCTATTTTGGGTATGACTAAAAAAGAAATTACGGCTAAGCTCGATGAAATTATTGAGTTTTCAGGTTGTGAACGTTATATAGATACGCCTGTAAAGCGATACAGTTCAGGTATGACCGTTCGTCTGGCTTTTGCTGTAGCGGCATTTTTAGAGCCAGAAATTTTAGTGATTGATGAGGTTTTGGCGGTAGGCGATGCTGAATTCCAAAAAAAAGCCATTGGTAAAATGCAGGATATTTCTAAGGGTGAAGGCCGAACCGTACTTTTTGTGAGCCATAATATGGCAGCGGTGAAGAGTTTGTGTACTAGGGGAATCGTTTTAGAGCATGGGAAAGTGGCTTTTGAGGGAGAAATTAATCAAGTTATTAATTTCTACATGAATAAGCAAAACAATTTTAGCTTTCCTAATCCAGTATTTAAAAAAATAAATTCTGAAATCAACGGTCCAAAAATTTTACAATGTGAGCTTAAGAATTTGGAGGGAGATATTAAAAGTATTTTTTCTGCTGGAGATATTATTTCTTTGCATCTAATTATACAACCAGATTTAGAGGTGAAAAAACATTATTGTGCGGTTTGGTTTATTCATGATAAGTATGGGGAAGAATTTGCAGTATGTTCAAGTGGTAAAATGAATAATAAATTTTATGATTCGGAAACAATTTTAATAAAGAGTAATATAGATTCTTCGGGATTATTACCAGGGGATTATTCAATACGTTTAGTTTTGCATATTCCAGGGGAAAATAATTTTGATGATTGGACAGCAGCTATTAATTTTAATATTATAAGTCATGATATAAATAAAACAGGATTTGAATATACATCAATTTGGTCACCTAAAGCTTTTTTAAAATCAGAATGGGAGTAATCAAACAGACAATAAAAAAAATTTTAAATTATTTTGGGATATATAAAACTAAAGAATTGTGGCCAAAGCTTTCCGAGAATAAAAAACAATTTCTTATCCAAAAAATAAGCATAAAAACATCAGTTGAAACATTAACGGATATACAGACTTCTATAAAAAATAAACAAAAAGGTGCTTATATGCGTTTTGGTGATGGAGATATTTTTTTAATGCTAGGTAAAGATGAAATGCTTCAAAAAGCTAGCAAAAAAATGGCAACTGAAATGAATGAAGCCATGAAACTTAAGGAAGGAACTTTACATAAAGGTTATCCACTACATTCTAATTTATTCGGTTTTGAAAATGGAATGGCTCAAAATATGCATTTAGTGTCTGATAGTGATGCGCTGAAATTTCTCGCTGCGACCTATAGGTTTATAGATATCAAGAATATTAATTCTCCTGTAAGTTTACATTATTTAGCAACATTTAATAAAGAATTCTGCATTGATTTTTTGAGGTTTTTAAAAAGTACAAATCCAGTTTTTGTAGGTAATAAAAATATTAAATTAGAATTGGTTAATAAATTATTTGGGAAGATTCATGTAAAGACACCTGAAACAGATTCTTATTTAGAAATAGATAGAATTGAAAAAGATTTATTAAATATTTTGAATATTGATAAAGAAATGTTTAGAGTTATTGTGGTTGCAATGGGATGCCCTGGGAGAATTTTACAAAAAAGAATTTTGAAAAAAGGATATAATGTATATCTTTTTGATTTTGGGAGTCTTTTAGACGCCTTTAATGGCGACAATACTCGATTATGGATTGATTTGGCAGGTGGTACTGAAAATTTAAAAGATATTTTGAATGAACTTGATTAAGAAGGATGAAAGTATTTGCTATAATAGTTACTTATAATGGAATGAAGTGGATTGATAAATGCCTTAATAGTATTGTCAATCAATGTGAAGTAATCGTGGTTGATAATAATTCTTTAGATGCAACAGTAACACACATTAATACTAATTTTTCCTCAGTAAAGGTTTTATCTCAAACAAGAAATCATGGTTTTGGGGTTGCTAATAATATTGGAATAAATTATGCTGTGCAAAATGGAGCTGATGCTGTCTTTTTATTAAATCAAGATGTGTATGTGGAAGCTAATTGTATTGAAAAATTAGTTTTTGCATATAAAAACAATCAAGATTATGCTATTATATCGCCGATACATCTAAACGGAGATGGTAGTAAAGTTGATAGGAGTTTTTTAGCTTTTACCTATGCAGGTTCATCCAGTTTGATTTCTGATTTAATAGTTTCTAAATCTCTTAATGAAATATATTCTACAAAATTTATAAATGCTGCTGCATGGTTTATTCCTAGCAAAATTTTTTATAAAGTTGGGGGGTTTGATCCTGTTTTTTTTCTATATGGAGAAGATGATAATTATTGCCAAAGGGTTTTGTTTCATGATTTTAAAATAGGAATAATTCCTAATTCTATAGTATGTCATGATAGTAATAATGATAATTATCAATCAGGAAAGATAGGAAGTGAGAAATATTTCAGGCAGTTTATTAATACTATATATGTGAAATATGCAAATGTTAATACAGATGACTATAAACAGTTATCAAAATTTAAAATTTATCTGCTTAAAAAAACTATTCTGAGTTTTCTCTCTTTTGATTGGATGAAATCGAAAATTTACATTGAAAAATTTAAAAGAATAAATATTTATAAAATTTCGCGTAGTGTTAAATTAAATAGAGAAAGTAAAGCTAATTATTTACAAATAAATGAGTATACTTGAAAAGAAAAAAAATATATTAGTATCTATTATAGTACCTGTTTTCAATCGGGATAATTATATTAAGCAAACTCTAGAATCTATTTTAGAACAAACATATACCAATTGGGAGTGTATTATAGTTGATGATTGTTCTATAGATGATTCTGTGAAAGTAATTAATTCTTTTGTAGAAAAAGATGTGAGATTTAAACTTATTATTAGGTCACAGGAAAGAAACAAAGGGGCAAGTACTTGTAGAAATATTGGAATAGAGAACTCAAAAGGAGATTTTATACAATTTTTGGATTCAGATGATTTGATCTCTAAAAATAAGTTAGAACAACAAATTTTGATGATTACGGATTTTAATGAAAATATTATTTGTACCTGTAAGTGGTCAAGATTTACTAAGATTCCTAATGATTCCGTAAATTTTGAATCATTAGATTCTTATAATGATTTTAATAATATACCAGATTTTTTAAAGGCATTATCATCTTCAAAAGGATATTTTCCAATACATTCTTATCTAATAAAGAAAAGTATTATTGATAAGTCAGGTTTGTGGAATGAGTATTTAAGTTTGAATGATGATTCGGAATTTTTAATACGATTGTTATGTAATACAGATAAAATATACTTTGCTAAAAAAGCAAATGTTTATTATAGATGGACGAGTTCAGAAAATGTAAGTAGTTTTAATGATTATCAAAAAGTAGGTGATGCAATCTATAGCTGGAGATTAATTGATATCTCTTTAAGAATAAGATTTAAATGTGATGAAATTAGTTATGTAGAAGATATGAAAAAAGGATTATACATTAACGTTCAAAACAGTTTCCCCATTTTGATAGAAGAACATAGAGATTTTTTTAAAAAACAATTAGAAGAAAAAAAAATGTTTTTTAGAATAAGAAAAAAAATTATAACTATAGTAGGCAAATTATGGAATCCTCATTATTAGTATCTGTTGTTGTTCCGTGTTATAATCATGCACAGTATTTATCTGAGGCTTTACAATCAATTTTTGAACAGACTTATACTAATTGGGAATGTATTGTTATCGACGATGGAAGTCCAGACAATACAGAAATGGTTGCTCGAGAATGGTTGTTAAGAGATAAAAGATTTAAGTATTTTAAAAAAGAAAATGGAGGCCTAAGTAGAGCTAGAAATTATGGAATTAAAAATGCTAAAGGAGAATACATTTTAACACTCGATGCCGATGATAAATTTGAAAAAACATTTATTAAAAAAGGAGTGGAAATATTTGACCAGCATAGTGAAACTGGAATTGTAAGTTGCTGGGGATATAGGTTTGATAATTGTAAAATTTATGGTTTATTTAAACCCAATGGAAAAGATTTACATGATTATCTTTTTAATTCAGCTGCATTAGCTTCATGTTTGTTTAGAAGAAAGTGCTGGAGTCAAGTAGAAGGCTATGATGAAAATATGAATAAGGGGTATGAAGATTGGGAGTTTTTTTTAAGAATTAGTAAACAAGGTTGGAAATCTAAAATTGTAGAAGAGCCTTTGTTTTTTTATAGACAACATAAATTATCCATGAGGATAATTGCTCAAAATAATTTTGATTTAGAAATAAAAAAATATATTTATTTTAAGCACAAAGATTTGTATGTTGAAAATTTTGAAAGACTTGTAGAGAATTTGTTATTTATTGCAGATAAGAATCGAAAGCAAGAATTAAAAAGAATTAATTCAATAGATTTCCGTTTGGGTAACACGATTCTACAGCCATTAAGATTTCTTAAATTAATTTTGAAAATAAAATGACACCAAAAGTCTCTATTATCATGGCAACCTACAATAGAGCACATTTTATTGTAGAAACTCTACAATCAATCCAAAATCAAACTTTTGAGGGTTGGGAATGTTTGATTATTGATGATGGTGGCAATGATAATACCCAAGAAGTAATTGCAGACTTACTACAAAAGGATAATCGTTTTCTGTTTTACCAACGTTCAGGAGAATATAAAAAAGGATTGTCAGGATGTCGTAATTATGGACTGGATTTAGCTAAAGGTGATTGTGTTATTTTTTTTGATGATGATGACTATGTGCATCCGGATAATCTAAAAATAGCTTTTGAAATTTTTGATGAAAATGATGTTGATTTTTGTCATTATCAAAAAAAATCATATACTATAGCTAAACCTGTTTTAAAAGAAGCAATAGTAAATAAAGTGCAATTGTTGACTCAAAAAGATATTGCTAAAATAATTACACAAGAGATCGGTTTAGCCTCTTGTACTGTTTTGTGGAAAAAAAAGTGTTTTAAAAAAATACGTTTCAATGAAAATTTACAATATGCCGAAGAATGGGAGTGTTATAGTAAAATAGTTACTGAAGGCTTTAATGGAGTTGTAATTGATACTATTTTATATTACAATAGAAAACATGCCAAATCCAATACAGCTGAGTTTTATAAAAATAATTCAATTAGAAGAGCTTCTTATGCTGAGGCAATTCTATTAGTCTTTAATAATTTAGCAGAACATGAATTGCTTACAAAAAAGCTTTTGCATTATTTTATACAGCTTTCTTTAAATTTTAAAGAGTATAAATTGTTTCAACAACTATTAATTAACGCACAATTGTCAGAGTTTAAAAAACTAGAATGGCAATTTTTTTATTTTAGTTTACCTTTACGGTTATTTACTTACGGTAAGTGGAAAATAATTAAAAAACTTTGGGTGCACTAAAAATGTGGATTTAAATTAAAACTTAAAGCCTATTATATTCCAGATGTCAGTCTGAGCCTATCGAAGACCTTATAAGATATATATTTCGACAAGCTCAATATGACAGTTTATAAAAAAAATAGTGATGCCCAATGGGTTAAAATAATGCATTCTTAATGAAAATACTGTTGTGTTTTGGTACGCGTCCTGAAGCGATTAAAATGGCTCCTGTTTACCATCAATTAAAAAAACAAGTTAATGTTGAGGTAAAGCTATGTGTAACAGCCCAACACAGGGAAATGTTAGATCAGGTATTGGATTTTTTTGAAATCGTTCCCGATTATGATCTGGATTTAATGCAACCAAATCAAACCTTAAATAGCCTCAGTGCTCTTATTTTGTCTAATATTGATATAGTACTTAAAGAAGTAAAACCCGATTTGGTTTTAGTACATGGCGATACCACGACCTCATCTATGGTTGCTCTGGCAGCTTTTCATTTAGGAATTAGAATAGGGCATATCGAAGCAGGATTACGTAGTTTCAATAAGCAAACTCCTTTTCCGGAAGAAATTAACAGGCAATTGACATCTAAGTTAGCCGATATCCATTTTAGTCCAACAGCCGTAGCTACTCAAAATTTATTGAATGAGGGGATTCATTCTCAAAATATCATACAAACAGGAAATACTGTTATCGATACTTTACAGTGGACTTTGACTAAAATTTCAAAAGAAGAGTATTCGCTTCATGAAATTGAAATATTAAAAAAGACCATTCCTGCGGATAAAAAAATAGTCTTGGTTACAGGACATCGCAGAGAGAATTATGGTGAAGGCTTTAAAAATATATGTAACGCCTTATTGTCAATTGCAAATCGGGATGATGTAAGTATTGTCTATCCTGTACATCTGAATCCGAACGTGCAAGATGTTGTATATCAAAAATTAGCCGATCAGGAAAATATTTATCTGATTGCTCCAGTATCTTATCCTGCCTTTGTCTGGTTGATGCAGCAATCTTTTTTGATTGTTACTGATTCAGGAGGCATTCAAGAAGAAGCTCCTTCGTTAGGTAAACCTGTTTTGGTAACCCGCACAGTTTCGGAAAGACCGGAAGGAGTAGAAGCGGGGTTTTCTCAAATAATTGGTGCTGAACAAGAAAAGATTGAAAAAAGTATTGTAGAGCTTTTAGATACATTTTCAGGCTTTAAGGATATTGAAAATCCTTATGGAGAAGGAAATGCTTCGCAAAAGATTGTTGATTTTTTACTAAGTAAAATATAAATGAAGATATTGGTAGTTGTTGATTCAATCGACATTGAAAATAGTAGTGGTTCTAAAGCCAATATAGCATTAATCCAAAATCTGAAGAAATCGGGTTTTGAAGTATTAGTGTATCATTATTCCAGAAAAGAAATTTTTTTAGAAGAGATTAACTGTAAATCTATAAAGGAAATTAAATTTTCTTTTATGTATTTTTTGAGTCGTGTACAAAGAGAACTGTCTAAATTGTTTAAAATTAATATTAATAAACAAGTAGAATCTCTTTTTGGTTTTTCATTTACTTTTTTTAATGATGTGAACAGTATAAAAAAAGCTTTGGAAAATAGGGATGATTTTGAGCCAGATTGGATACTTACATTAAGTTATGCATCTAGTTTTAGACCTCATAAGGCTCTTTTAGGGATACCGCAATGGCATTCTAAATGGTTGGCTTATGTACACGATCCGTATCCCATGCATAGTTATCCCAGACCTTATGATTGGGTAGAACCGGGACATCAATATAAAAGAGATTTTTTTTGGGAAATTACGGAGAAATCAAAATATGTGGTCTATCCAAGTCAGTTATTGGCGGAATGGATGCGAGGCTATTATTATAATCAAGTAGGAAAGGAAATTGTTATTCCACATCAAATTTTTGAAAAAGATGGGAATAATGCTGCTATTTCATTGCCCGTTTTTTTAAATCCCGATAATTTCAATATTTTACATGCAGGAAGTATGATGGATGCCCGTAATCCTATAGCGCTGGTAAACGCTTTCGAACTTTTCTTAAATAAAAATCCGGAAGCTAAAAATCACGCAAAATTGCTGTTTATCGGAAAGCCATCTTCTTTTGATGCATTTATTAAAGAAAAACAAATGAATGTTTCACAGATTTACTTAAGCGATGATTACATGTCTTTTCAACAAGTAAATGCAATGCAACAAGCTGCAGCAGTCAATGTTATTTTGGAAGCAATAGGCCCAATAAGTCCCTTTTTACCAGGGAAATTTCCGCATTGTATTCAGTCTCAAAAGCCGATTCTCTTATTAGGTCCATACTATAGTGAATCTAAAAGCTTGTTAGGCGAAGAATATCCTTACTGGAGTGAAGTAACTGATTTTGAAAAAATACAGTTACTTATAACTGATTTATATGATAACTGGCTAAAAAATAAAAATCAAATAATGGATAGACCAGATTTAAAATATTATCTTTCTTCTGAGCATTTAAAAAAAGTTATAACGGAATTAAAGTTTTAATCTTTCTAAGAATGATAGTCTTTATTTTTTTTGGAATTAGAATTAAATTCAATGTAAGTTTTGTAAAATTAAAATATGATTTATTTTAAGAATTGGTTGTTTATCATTTTTGTTAAAGTTATAAATAAGTATGGAAGATTTTTCTTTTTAAGTAAAGTAAAGTTTTCCAGTAAGAGAATTTTAGAAAAAAATTTTAAAGAGAAAAAAAAATTTAATTTTATTCAAGTTGGAGCTAATGATGGAATCAGCTTTGATTTTTTATATGATTTTGTAATAAAAAGAGATTCTAGCGGTGTAGTAATTGAACCAGTAATTGAATATTTTAAAGAACTAGAATATAATTATAAAGATTATGAAAAAATAATTAAAATTAATCAAGCTGTTCATCCATTTTATACAGAGGTTATTATAAACAGAATTAATCCTCATGTGATTCAAAAATACCCAGATTGGGTTAAAGGTATAGCGTCATTAGATTCGAAACATCATAAAAAAACAGGAATAGATAGTAATGATATTATTCAAGAGAAAGTAAAGTCAGATACTCTAATGAATATTATTAAAATAAATTTTTATAGTAATACATCTTTGGACTATTTGCAGATTGATACAGAGGGTTTTGATTATGAAGTTATAAAAATGATAGATTTTAGTTTTATTAAACCTAAAATTATAAAATATGAATATGTTAATTTAAATAAAGAAGACCAAAACAGAGTGTGTTTTTTGTTGAAAAAACAAGGATATTACTTATTTAATGAATTTGGAGACACAATTGGTATTAATTTAAAAAATATTAAATTAATATAAATGATTCCAAAAACTATACATTATTGTTGGTTTGGTAACAAACAAAAGCCAAAGTTAATTAAGGCTTGTATAAGTTCATGGAAAAAGTATTTGACTGGTTATGAAATTTTAGAATGGAACGAAAGAAATGTAGATTTAAATAATCCTTTTGTGCTAGAAGCTTTAAGATTAAAGAAATGGGCTTTTGTAGCTGATTTTGTCAGATTAAAAGTGTTATATGAAAATGGAGGGATTTATCTAGATACTGATATGATGGTCATAAAAAAATTTGATGATTTACTTTTAAATAATTGTTTTTTTGGAAAGGAAGATGATAATTTCATTAGTGCAGGAATTATAGGGGCAGTGAAACATAATGAATTTATAAAAAGATGTTTATTTAAATATGAAAATATTTTAATAAACAATAAGACTGATTTTAATAAAATAACAATGCCAATAATTGTAACTCAGACATATAAAGAGTTTTTAGAGGGTAGGTTATTAGAGGATTTCAAGGATATTGATGTAATGATTTATCCTGTTTCTTACTTTTATCCATTTCCCAATAAAAAAAAATATGATATAAAAAATTATAAAAATTATATTGAGCACTTAACTTTTGCAGTTCATTTATGGAATGCGTCTTGGGTTGAATATGATGAGTTCGATTATCTTAAAAATAAACAATATTTAAAAGCTTTTTTAAAATTATGTAAATCAATTTTTTTGGATAATAAAATGAGTTTTTTTTACATGAAAAAAATTTCACGTCATTTTATCTATTCGTTTAAAAGGAGATAAAGATAAATTTGTAAATAAAAAAAATGTATAAAAAGTATTTAAAAAAAATAATATTTTTTTTTCTCTCAAGATATTATTTATTGCGATTCCTCTATTTTGAAGCTCAAAAAATAAAGAAAGCAGATATTGTTTTCTTTTTACCATATTATCATACTGGAGGAGCTGAGCGTGTACATATTGCCATATTAAAAGCACTTCAGGAAACAAAATGTACGGTCATTTTTACTCATGGTTCTGCAACAAATAATTTTTTTAAAGAGTTTAGTCAATATGCAAATATTATAGAATTGAATTCTATTCTAAATAAAAAAGATAATTGGATCAATGAGAAATTACAAGAGATAATAGTAAAAACAATAAATACTAGTGTGTCTGTTAAATCTGTTTTTGGCTGCAATACCTCATATTATTATCAAATAGTATCGAAGCTAAAAGATATAATTATAAAAAATGATTTGTTTCATGCTTTTGAAGAAAATGACGATAGAGAAATTGATGTAGTTTCAACAGCTTCAATTATAGATAATAGGATTGTTATTAATGAAGTTGCAAAGCGAGCTATTTTGAAATTTTATGGAAGACACCAGATTGATTCAATATACAACAGTAAAATTAAAATCATACAAAATGGAGTTGAAATCAAAGATTCTTTTTTTCAAAAAAAAAGCGAAACTAATTTCAAAATAGGTTTTATTGGTAGATGGTCAACAGAGAAAAGAGCATATTTGTTTTTAGAAATTGCAAGTCAAATTAAAAAGAAGTTTCCTAAAGTTTGCTTCATCATGGCAGGTACAGGAATGAAAACTAATTTGAATAAAATTGTAGCATCTGGAGTTGAGTTCTTAGGAGAAATTACTGACGATAAAGTTTTAAAAGAACTATACAATGAACTTCATTTTGTTCTTTTGCCTTCAAAGTATGAGGGGTTTCCAATGGTAATTATGGAGAGTATGGCTCAAGGAGTGATTCCTATTGCAACTGATGTAGGAGGTCTATGTGAACATATCATAAATAATAAGAATGGGGTGTTAATTAACGATGGTGATGAAGATATTATAGTGTCTGATTTTGTGGATTCAGTCGGGAAATTAATATCAGATAAAGAACAAATGGTTGTTCTGTCACAAAATGCCTATCAATATGCACACACCAATTTCCAGATAGAAAAATTTAATGATAGCTATAAGCAAGCCTTATTTAAGAAATAATATTGACAAAAGGTTTGTGATTTAAATTTAATGTGTTGGTTTTTAGTTATTATGAATGATTAACCTGATATAGTTATGAAAATTTTAATGGTTTCTATGCCTTGTTTGCATTTTTTTAGATGGGCAGAGCAATTACAGGATTCAGGTCATGAAATCTATTGGTTTGATGTTACCGATGGAGGTAAAAAGGTAAAAAGAATTCATTGGGTAAATCAAATAGTAGGTTGGAAATTCAGATGGAATTATCCTGGTAGAACTTTTATAAAAATTAATTTTCCTAGACTGTATGATTTTATTCAGCGTTTTAATGAGCGGGATATCAAAAAGATTTTTGAGAGGCATTTGTTAGAAATTCAACCAGAAGTTGTTCATAGTTTTGCTTTATATATTTCCTGTACTCCTATTTTACAGGTAATGAATAAAAATCAGAATATTAAATGGATATATTCTTCATGGGGGAGTGATTTATACGATTTGCAAAATCATTCTAAATATTTGATTGATATACAAAATGTATTAAAAAGAGTTGATTATTTATTTACAGATTGTATAAGGGATTACAAAATTGCTCAGCAGCATGGTTTTGAAAATGATTTTTTAGGTGTTTTGCCTGGTGGAGGAGGTTATCATTTGAGTGAAATGGAAGCAAAGATAAAGGCAAAAGAAATTAGAAGCACAATTCTTATCAAAGGTTTTCAAGGGAAATGGGGAAGAGCAATAAATGTTTTGAAAGCATTAGAAGGAATAAAAGATAAGCTAAATCTTTATACTATTGTAGTCTTTGGAGCAGATAATAAAGTTGTCAGTTTTTGCGAAAATTCAGAATTGTCTAAATGGATGAATTTTAGTGTTTTATGTAGGGTTACACAAGATGAGGTTTTTAATCTGATGGCAAAATCATTTTTATTAATAGGAAATAGTGTTTCTGATGGTATGCCTAATACTATGCTGGAAGCAATGTGTATGAAGGTTTTTCCAATTCAGTCTAATCCGGGTGGAGTTACCCAGGAGTTAATAAAGGATGGTTTTAACGGATTTTTAATTGAAGATACAGAAGATGTAGAAGGAATTAGCCAGATAATATTAAGAGCTCTTAATGATAGCGAACTTATTAAAAAAGGAATAGTACACAATTCTTTGAATATTATCCCAAATTTAGATTACGATATAGTTAAAAAGAAGGTTCTTCAAAGCTATTTGAGCGTGCTACAAGACAATTGATTATTAATATAAAGAAAAATACCTTCATGATTAAGAGTTTATACAATGTTTATAAAACCGTTTTGAAGAACTGGCAAATTACAAAAACAGCTAAATATAATTTTAAAGAAAAATTAACCGTCTTTAAGATACTTAATGAATTGTATTTTAAGTCTTTGTTTTATAAAAAAAGAACAGAAATTGTTCAAAATATTTTTCAATTTAAAGTTTCAGCTAACAGTTATACTACCCTGAGTTTTTTGTTTAAAGAAATTTTTATTTCCAGGGATTATTTTTTTCAAGCAGATAATACTAGACCTATCATAATAGATTGTGGGGCTAATATTGGAATGTCTATTCTTTTTTTTAAGTTTATTTACCCCAACTGTTCAATTATTGCTTTTGAACCTAATCCTAAAGCTTTTTATTTATTGAAAAAAAATGTGGAGCAAAATAATTTGCAAAATGTCGAATTGTATAATTTGGCTTTGTCTGATGAAAAGGGACAAATAGATTTTTTTGTAGGTAATAATGAAGCTATTTTGTTAGCTTCTACAATTGCTGAAAGAGGAGGTCATGACGTATTTAAGATAGGGTCTGATAAATTATCGAACTATTTAAATACTAAGGTAGATTTAGTGAAAATGGATATTGAAGGTTCTGAAAATAAGGTTTTAAGTGATTTGGTATTAACTGATAAAATAGAGAATGCTAAAAATTATATTATTGAGTATCATCATAGGATTAATAATCAAAAATCATCCTTGTCAGATTTCATAAAGCTTTTTGAAGAGGCAACTTATGAATATAATATAAAATCATCATTTAGTAAGATAGGTGTTTTTCAGGATATACTTTTAAGTTTTTATAAGGTTTAATCTTCAAGACAAAAGTATAATGCAAATATCATTCCTTATCGTTACTAAAAATAGACCTGAAGAATTGCAGTTTACACTTAAACAATTGCAAACCTTTTTCGATATAGAAAATCACGAAGTCTTAATTTTTATTGATGGTTGTCAGCTAACTGAAAAAATACAAAGTCAGTTTCCCTGGGTAAAGTGGTATGTGTCTAATGAAAGTATTTTAGCTTCTCCGGCACGAAATTTTTTGTATCAGCAGGCAAAAGGCGAAATTTTTATAGGCCTTGATGATGATGCACATCCGTTAAGTACTGATTTTATAAGCCTTTCGCAACAAATTTTTAAGCAATATCCTAATGTTGGCGTATTAGCCTTTCAGGAAATAAAAGGGGTTTTTAATTCGGATGAAGAAGTTCTTGCTCAAGGGGAAGAAAGATTGAATGAATATTTATGTAGTGAATTTGTAGGTTGCGGTTTTGCGATCCGTAAAGAGGTTTATGAAGCAACTAATGGTTTTCCGGTTTGGATAGATATTTATGGTGAAGAATCCTGTGTATCAATTGAGGTTTTAGCTCAGGGATACGACATTCTTTATACCAACAGGATCTCGGTCAATCACAGAGTAAATAAAGAAGAACGTTTTAAAATAGGCAGAAATTATTTTAGGTTTGAAAAACAATTAAAAAATTCAGCCTTTTATTATTTGGTGTATTATCCATTTCCATTATATAAAATTAGTCGATTACTATGGCATAATTTTAAAAAGTATGCTTTTAAGGATTGGAATTATTTTGTTACTTTTTTTTCATCCATTTTTACAATTATTATTAATTTGCCAAGGGTTTTTAAGTATCGAAACCCAATTGATTCAAAAATTTTAAAAAGAATTCGACAATTACCTAGTCCTAAATATTAATTTTTAATATAAGAATCTGCTTAAAATTCATCAAAATTAATTCCCCAATCTCACAACTGCAGATGTAATTTTGATGAATTTTCAAGAAATTTTCCACCCTTTAGAGAATGGGGAAAAGAAAATTTCTTTTTTTATAAATTTAAACAAGCTCTAATATAATTTAGCTTTATTATTAAATGAAAAAATAAATGAAAAAAATAGCCATAATCCCATTACGTAAAGATTCCAAAGGAATACCCGCTAAGAATAAAAAGAAATTACTGGGGCGTCCACTCTTTTCATGGGTGCTGGCGGAAGCTGTTTTTTCTGAATTGGATGCCGTTTATGTTTTTACCGATGATGTCGAAATTATTGATTTTATTACTAAGGAATACCATTGGACTACTAAAGTAAAAGCACTATTGCGTTCGGATGAAAATGCCGGAGATACAGCTTCGACCGAAAGTGCAATGCTGGAATTTGCAGAGCAGATAGAATATGATTTTGATATTCTATGTCTGTTGCAGGCTACTTCTCCTATGACAACGGCAGCTGATATCAATGCGGTTTTAGACAAAATAGAAAATGAAAAATACGATTCGGCACTTACAGTCGTTAATACGCATCGTTTTACCTGGAATACAGATGGGACACCGCAAAATTACGATATGTTCAACAGACCTCGAAGACAAGATTTCGAAGGTTTATTGATTGAAAACGGAGCAGTGTATGCGACTACTAAAGAGGCTTTTATTAATTCTAAAAGCCGATTGAGTGCCAATATAGGTTTAGTTCAAATGGCTGAGACGACTTTAGTCGAAATCGATTCAATGACCGATTGGAAAATCGTAGAACAATTACTGGCAGCACGTCTTAAAAAAAGTAAAAAACACCAACGCATTGATTATCTCGTTTTGGATGTTGATGGCGTATTTACCAATGGTCAAGTGTTTTATTCGGCTGATGGTGAATTAGCCAAGGCTTTTGATATGCGTGATGGAATGGGATTAGAAATTTTGCGTCAGCATCAAGTAGAAGTAGTGGTATTGACCTCGGAAAATTCCCCCTTGGTAGCCCAACGAATGAAAAAACTCCAAATTGAAAATACATTTTTAGGAGTAAAAGATAAATATGCTTTTTTACAGCATTTCGTAAAAACCAGAAATACCAATTTTGCTGCTTTGGCATATATTGGAGATGATGTAAATGACTTGGCTAATATTTGCAGTGTAGGCTGGTCTTTTACACCGGCAAATACTACTGAAATAGTAAAGCACCATGCTGATTATTTGCTGACAAAAGCATCTGCCGATGGAGCTATTAGAGAAACATGTGAAAAAATAATTGCATACAACGAGCGTTATGAACAACTATAAAAAACCTTATGTAATTGCCGAAATAGGTTGCAATCATAAGGGAGAAATGGAAATTGCTAAAGAGCTCATTAAAATTGCCAAAATATTTTGCAATGCTGATGCCGTTAAATTTCAAAAAAGAAATAATAAAGAATTATTGACCGAAGCTCAATACAACGCTCCACATCCTAATAGTTCGAATGCTTATGGTGAAACATACGGTGCCCATCGCGAATATTTAGAATTTAACGTTGAGCAACACGCTGAATTAAAAAGTTATTGTGAATCAATTGGGATAGTATATTCAACCTCGGTCTGGGATACCACTTCGGCGAAAGAAATAACCTCGTTAAATCCGGATTTTATCAAAATTCCATCTGCTTGTAATAATAATTATACCATGTTGTCCTGGTTGTGTGAAAATTACCAAGGCGAAATTCATATTTCGACAGGAATGACTACTAAAAAGGAAACAGAAGATCTGGTAAACTTTTTTATTGAGAAAGGGCGTAATCAGGATTTAGTGTTGTACAACTGTACTTCGGGATATCCGGTTCCTTTTGAAGATGTTTGTTTGTTAGATATCAATTTGTTGCAATCCCAATATGGAGACAAAGTAAAGCATATTGGTTTTTCAGGTCATCATTTAGGTATTGCAGTAGATATAGCGGCTTATACTTTAGGAGCTAATATTATTGAAAGACACTATACTCTGGACAGAACATGGAAAGGAACTGATCACGCCGCTTCATTAGAACCTATGGGATTGCGTAAATTAAGTCGTGATTTGAATGCCGTGTATTCAGCATTAGCATTCAAATCAACTGATATTCTACCTATCGAGCAAGTCCAAAGAGAAAAGTTAAAGAATCAAAAGGGATAAATTATTTAGATCGAAGAGTGATTTATTTTAAAAGAGAGTATAAAATGATATTTATTTTGAATTTAAATATAAAATCTGATTTTTATATTCAATTGTCCTTAACTTCTGCAGTCGAGTGTCAAATGTTTGAAGAATACGTAAAAAGAAAATTTGTTTGAGTGTAACGAGTTATTTTCTTTTAGTATTCGAAAACTAATTTGACCGACGAGGAAGTACAGACTTGATTTTTTTGTTTCTTTTTTGATCAAGCAAAAAAGAAAATAGGTAAGTCTGCTTTTTTTAATGAATGTATTTACTCATATTTTTAATTAATAACTATTATGTATATTACAATACTCCTATTTTTGCCACAGTTTAAAAAAAATACTTTTAAAGTAAATGACAAACAAAAAAATACTTGTTTTTTTCCCTGATGGTGTAGGACTTCGCAATTTTGCTTTTACCAAGTTTAAGGAAATTGGTGAACAAAGAGGAAATCAAATTATTTATTGGAACAATACGGTATTTCCTTTAAAAGAAGAATTAGGATACGATGAGGTGAAAATTGAAACGCAAAAGATCCATCCGTTAACTCCTTTTTATTGTCGGATTAGAAAGCACATCGAATTGAATGTTTCGCAAAAGAAATTCAATGATAAAGTATATGCTACTTATAAATTTCCTTTTAATTATAACGGATTCAAGAATACACTGATGACTGTTTTCATCAGGATACAAATTGGTTTGAACTCTTCTGAAAAAGGTGTTCTTCGCATTCGAAAACGTATTAATCAATTAGAACGCTCAACTACAAAATACGAATATTGCAAGAAGCAATTACAGGAAATCAAACCAGACTTGGTTTTTTGTACCACTCAGCGTGCTTCACAATCTATAAGTGCTTTATTAGCGGCTAAAGATTTAGGAATTCCTACATTGACTTTTGTATATTCCTGGGATAATGTGCCCAAAGCAATGCAATTAGTAGAAACCGATTATTATTGTGTTTGGAGTGATTTAATGAAAAAGGAAATGCTACAATATTATCCTTTTATAAAAGAAAATCAATTAATAGTTACCGGAACACCTCAGTTTGAACCTCATTACGATGAATCTTTATTGCAGACTAGAGAAGATTTTTTCGCTCAATATAATTTAGATTTGAATAAAAAATACATCTGCTTTTCGGGTGATGACGAAACCACTTCTCCGTTAGATCAATATTATTTAGAAGATTTAGCAAATGCTGTTCGTAAATTAAACGTTGATGGTTACAATCTGGGAATTATTTATAGAAAATGTCCTGTGGATACGACATCACGTTACAATAAAGTAATTGAAGCAAATCAGGATATTATCGCAGTGATTGATCCCTTATGGCAAGCGATGGGTAAACAATGGAACGAAGTTTTTCCAACCAAAGCCGACTTACAATTGTTACATAATGTTTGTGTGCATTCCGAATTGGTAACCAATGTATGTTCTTCTACAGTATTTGATTTTGTTGCTCATAATAAGCCATGTATTTATTACAATTACGAACAGCCACAATTAAAGAAAGGAATTCGGGATATAGGACAAAATTACAAATACGTTCATTTTAGAAGTATGCCAAGTCCGGAAGCAGCGATTTTTTGTACTGATAAAAAGCAGTTAGCGAATCAAATTAAGGCAGTTTTGGATGGTAAGCTTTCCAATGTTTCCGAAGGAAAAAAATGGTATAAGATTGTAGCGGGCAAAACACCTACAAAAGCTTCTGAAAAAATATGGGATGCGGTTGATAGTATTGTAAAATGAAATCAGAATTTGAAAATTTTGTTCTAGCTTTGCTGCTTCAAAAGTTTATTTGTGTTTAGCTCATTTAAATAATAAGAGAAGGTGAAACACTTATAACTTCTAACTCATAACTTCTAACTTACAGATGTTTTTCAACTCCCTGGCTTTTGCTGTTTTTCTACCAATTGTTTTTTTTCTGTATTGGTTTGTTTTTAATAAAACCAAAAGCTCGCAAAATGCACTTTTAATTGTTGCGAGTTATTATTTCTATTCCTGTTGGGATTGGCGTTTTCTGTTTTTATTGGTTTTCTCTACTTTTTTAGATTATTACACAGGTATTCGAATAGAAAAGAGTGAAAAAGAAAGCGATCGTAAATTTTGGTTTTGGCTGAGTATTGGAGTTAATTTAGGTTTTCTGGGTGTTTTTAAATATTACAATTTCTTTGCCAGTTCGTTTGCTGAATTAGTAACAGGAGTCGGTTTTAAAGCAAGTCCGCTTTTATTAGAGGTGGTATTGCCTGTTGGGATTTCATTTTACACTTTTCATGGCTTATCTTATGTCATTGATATTTATTACAAACGAATCAAAGCCGAATATAACTTTGTAGATTATTCTTTATTTGTAAGCTATTTTCCGCTTCTCGTGGCTGGACCAATAGAACGAGCAACCCATTTGTTACCCGAACTAAAAGTCAAACGAACTTTTGATTACAATCAGGCCAAAGACGGAATTTGCCAAATGATTTGGGGATTAGTTAAAAAAGTAGTGATTGCCGATACTTGTGCCACTTATGCCAATGCCATTTTTGATCATTATCCTTCCATGAATGCTGCATCCCTTATTTTAGGAGCTATTTATTTTGCATTCCAAATTTATGGCGATTTTTCAGGCTACTCCGATATGGCGTTAGGAATGTCAAAATTGTTCGGATTAGAATTATTACGCAATTTTAATTACCCGTATTTTTCAAGAGATATAGCCGAATTTTGGCGTCGCTGGCACATTTCGCTATCGTCATGGTTTCGTGATTATTTGTACATTCCGTTAGGAGGAAGCAAAGGCGGATTGTGGATGAAAATCCGTAATACCTTCATCATTTTTGTAGTCAGTGGTTTTTGGCATGGTGCTAATTGGACCTATATAGTTTGGGGATTTCTCAATGCTGTTTACTTTTTGCCATTGCTTTTGTCGAAAAGCAACCGAAATAACATGGATACCATTCAATTAAAGTGGAATTTTGACTCAGTAAAAGTAATATGGAGTATTCTTTGTACTTTTTTATTAACCTGTGTAGCTTGGGTATTTTTTAGAGCTAAAACTGTTACTGATGCAGTTGCTTATTTAAAGGGTATTTTTACCAATGGTAAGTTTGCTTCTCAATATTTAGATAACGAACGCTATAATTATGAGTTACTAGTGATGATAGCTTTGTTTGTTTTAATCGAATGGAACTCACGCAGTAAAGTAGAACCACTTTCCGGAAAAAGAAATGGGTTGAAATTAGCTTTAGCTATTGCGGCTATCATGGCTTTCGGAACTTTTTCAGATTATAAAGAATTTATTTATTTTCAGTTTTAGTATCTTTTCATAAAAGTATAATAAATACGCATTTTTGTCATCTCGACGAAGGAGAGATCACATAAAGAAATGCAGCACTAATTCAAAAAATACAAGGAAAGTTATGTTTGAATATAAAGAAGGTTATCATTCTTATTATGTGTATATCATAACAAATCGATATCGTTCGACTTTTTATATTGGTATGACAAATAATTTGCGAATAAGATTGCAACAGCATCATGAGAATATTGTAGAAAATAATAAAACATTTGCGGCTAAATATGGCTTAGAGTTTTTAGTTTATTATGAGAAGTTTACATGGGTTCAGTTGGCGATTGCCAGGGAAAAAGAATTAAAAGGATGGAACAGAACTAAAAAGATAACTTTAATTCGTTCATTTAATCCAGAATTTGAATTTTTGAATGATAGTTTTAAAAGTAGGGATGTGATTCCTCCTCTATAAACAATTTCGAACCCACGAAAACGGACTAGGACTTGTATTGCCGCCTTTGGCTTGAAAAAAAAAAAAAACAAAGACAATAATTATTAAAACAGTTCAAAGAATACAACAAAGAAATAACACA
>NZ_JNCA01000031.1 GCF_000695795.1 Flavobacterium seoulense
GTAATTGTACAGGATACTCAAAAACCTTTAATTAGAGAACTTGTACCACAATCATTCTGTTATGATGAAAGCAATAAATATATTATTCCAACATTAGCAGCAACTGACAATTGTGGTGTGTCTGCAATCAGCTATAGTATAAGTGGAGCTACTATAAGAAGCGGTAATGGTAACGATGCCAGCGGAAACTTTAATGCAGGCGTTTCTACTATAACATGGACAGTTACTGATATTCATGATAATCAAAGTACTGTCAGCAACACAGTAACTCTTAATACTCCATTAACGGTAAGTATTCCCGATGTTTATGCGGCGAATCAATCTGCGGTGGATAAAAACACTTTATACATTGGTTACGGACCTTCATCATTTACAATAACAGCTACGCCAAATGGTGGAACAGCTCCTTACACTTACAACTGGAGTAACGGACAATCATCGGCTGCAATTGTTGTAAATCAGGCAGGGAATTATAATGTGATTGTTACTGATGCTTTAGGATGTCAAACTTCAACATCAATTGCTATTAATGCCATAAATGTTCAATGCGGTAATTCAGGAAATAAAGTAATGGTTTGTCATAATGGTAACGAACTATGTATTAGTGCAAGTGCAGTTCAGGCACATTTAAATCATGGAGACAAATTAGGAAGTTGTTATAACACTCCGGCGACCAGTATTTTCGAAAATGTTGTGGTTTACCCTAATCCGGTTGAAACAGTTCTAAATGTTAAAGTAGATAAGGTGTATGATAAAGCAGAACTTGCTCTTTATAATATTTTAGCCAGAAAAGTTAAATCAGAACCTTTAATAACTACAATGCAACAAATGTCGATGACTAATTTAATTAAGGGAGTTTACTTTTTACATATTAAAAATGGTAAACACTATACAATTAAAGCTATCGTGAAAAAATAATAGATTTTGTTTTTTATCAAAGCCGACTCAAATAAAAATTGAAGTCGGCTTTTTTTATAACATTAATCCTAACTAATCCCCATAAATCTGTACATCATCTACCTGAAAAGCGCCATCTAAAGCTAAATTAGTTCCAGAGCCAATGTACTTAAAAGCGATATTAATTTTTCCGGTGTAAGCTGATAAATCAATAGCTCCTGAACCAATAAACTCATACCAGGGCGTAGACTGAGTGGGAATTCTTGCCGGAAGTCGGGTCCAGGTTGCGGTATTAATATTCACTCCATCAAAATTTTTCGAAATATAAACTTCCAATGTGTTTAATGGCGAATCTACATCCAAATGATGCTGTGCTGTTCTAAACGAAAGCTTCTCATTGGTATGCGTATCCATATCAATTTTTGGTGAAATCAACCAAACAATATTTGAAGCTACCTTGGTTCCCGTTATAGCAAATTCAGCATAACCATTAGTCGATGTAATACCACCTTTCCAAAAAATAGCTCCTGCTTGTCTAATATTTCCCCAGCCAGGCAAACTCAAATTAGTACCATCGGAAACCGTTTGAAAATCTTCAATAAAAAAGGGAACATTACGTTTTCCAGTCATATTAACATCGCTTTCTTTTCTAGCCATTAGTTGATAATCGGCAGCATATTTAGTCAAAACGCCTCGCACTTTTCCACTTCCATCAGGTACAATACTTTTAGAAAAATCAGCATAACTACTCGTTCTAAAAATAATTTGATTCCCTTTTTTGTCTACCAAATTCCAATTGGTCGCACCACCTACATTATTAGTCTCTTCAAAATAATGCCGTCCAATAGCCGATTCTACAAATTGCACATCTGATAATTCAATAAGCGTATTTAGATGACTATCGTTAATTTCGCCTAAATCAATCGAACGCACCAATTGTTCTTCTTTTAAATTGGTACAAGAAGAATACAACACTTTCTTATAATCATTTTGCGAAAGCCTCCCCACTCCGCCTTGATTATATGCATTCACATACAATCCGCCAATTCGTAATCCACCGTAATACAAATCAGTATATTGATTTTTTAATTTTACATATACTTTATTTCCCAATCGAAAATCCACATACAAATTCGTAACATCAACCGGAACACTAAAACCTATCGCCGGAGTTGTGGCTGTAGCCAAAGTTTGAAACGAAATGGTTTTAAAAAAATTACCATTTTCATCACTAGAAACTACATAGCCCTCAATTACATCATCATAGGAATATTGAGCCACAATTTCGGCAGTTGTTTTTTGAATATCAGCAACAGTTTTGTTAACTGCAAAATCAGCCTGATTACAACTTAACTTCGGGATTCCCGCTTCATCATTAGCACAAGATTCTAAAACTAACATCATTAATAAAAATCGAAAAGTATAATTTTTCATAATCGCTACCTTTTTAAATTAGAAACTAAAATTGAGATTCACAAAATACGTTCTGCCGTATCCATAAAAATATTTGTTGCCAAAAGAAGGAGTTCCGCTGGAAACATCCTGATTGAGCTGCCTAAAATTTGAATTTCTAGCCTGTTCAAAACCACCTGTTTTGTATTTGTTATCAAGCACATTATTTACACTCACAAAAAGTCCGAGAAATTTTCCTTTAATGCGCCATGATTTTCCGCCAATTAAGTTGAGTAAAACCACCGGATCAAATTTTTCCTGTTGCAATAATTCAGCGGCTCTTTCTTCAGTAGCTTCAGGAAATGGTAATCCGCTGGCGGGATTTATATAAAATCGATTCGTTCTGGAAATAGGCGAAACATCAATGTAATTTTCTGCCAAATAATTGACATTCGAACCTATCCACCAATATTTAGGATCACGGTATTCTAAACCCAGACTATACGCCTGTTGTGGCATTCCTGCTTGTTTGTAATTCTTTAAAAGTGTGGTTCCAAAATCAAACGACGGATTAGTATTTTCAACCGTAGCCAAAGCATCATTGTTAATACTCACATTGGGATTACTATCAAAAGTAAATTGCCCGTACGCTGACGAAAAACTTGTTTTTAAAGTTGGACTTATTTGATATTCCAGACTCAGTTCGGCACCAATATTTTTTCGGTTTAAACCTGTCAACGTCTGGCTCACAAAAGCATTTGTATTGGTATATCCGCCTTCACGATTAAAAATTCCTTCAGCATAAAAAAAGCTAATTTTAGTCGCATCTTTTATCGTCGAATAATAAGCAGTTACTCTCGTTTTTAATTTTGGTGTTCTAAAAATATAAGTCGCATCAAGACTATTGAGAGTTTCATTTTCTAAGCCATTTACTATCGTATTATTCAATCTGGCATTCGAAAAACTATTTCTAAGATTGGGTGCTTTAGTCAAATGAGCCGCATTCAAATTGATAGATTGCCTTCCTGAAATTTTAAAAATCATTCCGCCCTTGAAACCAAAGTTCTCAAAGTTCAGTTTTTGGCTTTTGCCAAAAGAAATCGTTGGGTAAATACCATTTTTATATAAACCTTCTCTTTGATAATTTGTTTTCGAAAAAGACTGCGCCAAATAAAAATCGATTTTATCATACGAAAATTTAAACTGCGTGAATGCTTCCAAAACCGCTGCCGAAAGTTTGTAATTATAGCCATAAACATCAGCTGTTTTAACCTGACGATTGGGATTATTCAAATCAGATTGTGCCTGATTCCCGCTATAAAATCCGTCGATATCTTCAAAAAAAGTACCTCCTAATAAATCCAGCATTTTTTGATAATTATGCGATTTCAAATCCCTAAATGAAACTCCGGCATTGAGAATTAAATTATCATTGAGTTGCGAATTAAAGTTCGAATTCACCGCCAGCGTTTTATCATCATTTCTGTCTTCATACAACACATAATGACTTTGAGCCGCTTCATAACCAATGATTTTCGAATTTGAATCTACTACAGGATTTTGATTTGCCCGATACATGGATTCCCAATCCATTTGAGGATTAGCTAAAAATGCCAATCTGTTTTTCTCAGCATTATCATAATCTGGTGTAAAATCGCCTGAGAATTCTCCGTTATCAGCAGCATATAAAGAGGTGAAATAACTCGGCATTTTCCTGAAATAAGTAGGATCAGGACTATTCGCATTTTGAAAATCAATATTGCTATTCCCTACTTTCCCCAACTGATAGGAAACTGCCGAATTTAAATTAGTATGATTATTTATTTTAAAATAATGATTCAGCATCACAATAGGTTCTTCAATCGTTCTTACACGGGCATTTCGTTGTTTCCCATTTTGATAACCCCAATAAGAATTGTAAGTTTCACTAGTCAAATTAGTCACTTCATTTGTATTTGGTGAGTTTTTCCCACGCTCATTCGGTGTATAAAATCCAGTAATATTAATCGAATGTCGGTCACTTAATCTTTTTTCGACACTTAGAAAAAGTGAATTCGCATCATAATTTGTTCCTTCAAAATGTCCTTCCTGTGCATAGCGTTTTCCCGCCGAAATAACATAAGCCCAGCCTGAATTGCTCATTCCGGAAGCATGAGTCGCCATCATTCGCCAATTATAATTAGTATTGGTTCCTGAAAAAGTAATACGGGTTCCAGAGCGATATATCGAAGCACGGGTATTAATATGCTGAGTTCCCAGAATTCCTCCAAAAGTATAATCAGATGGAGCTGTTCCTATGGAAAATTCCTGATTTCGGGTTGCATCATTGAGTCCGCCCCAGTTGTTCCATTGCGGTCTTCCGTCATAAATTTTGTTCATCGTTACTCCGTTAATCATCGTAGTAGCATTTTCACTGTCTAAACCACGAATTCTAAAACGGGCTTGCCCCCAATTGAAAGCAGCTGCCTGCTGAAAAGCATCCCTCGAAGATTGTAATAATCCGGAAGTATTCTCTGAACTGCTATTATCATCAGTTAAGTCGTCTTCGAAAAGCTGAATCACAGCTGCCTGTTGCTCAGAAACCTGATCTACATCCAGCAAAATAGTTCCTAAATCTAGTTCTAGAGTATTTTGAACTGAAACAGGAAACAATGCATCTTTATAACCCTGACTATGAAAAAGCAGTAAATAATCAGCTGGTGGAATGGCCTCAAAAACAACTATTCCATCAGTATTGGTTAGTTGTGTAAAATTGGTATTTTGAATAGAAACCACGACAGCCACTATTGGTTTTAATGTTTTGGAATCTAAAACCTTTGCTGAAATCCTAGTTTGATCTTGTGCCAATGCACTACTAATTGCAACAGTACTAAATAGTAAAACAAGAAAATATCTCATAAGCCCAATAGAATTAACCGCAACTTCTTTTTAAAAGAAAATTGCTTGATAATACAATTTGAAAATGTAATTGCTAAAAGCAACAAAACATTCCAAAAAGGAATATTATAAAATCAAGTGGGGGTTATTGTTCTTGGAAATAAAATAAATTCGAAAGCAGTGGTATTAAATCACTTAGTAAAAGTAGATTTTGCTTTCTGAAATTAAAAGTAAGAAAAAACTTTTAATAAAAAATATTTTTGTATTATTTTTTTTATGTGGTGAATAAAAAAAAGAAAAACGCTAACAGAATCATATTAAAATCAAATCCTGTTAGCGTTTATTAAATTAAAAAATGATTTACTGAATTACTTTGATTCTTGGCACTAAAAAAGCAATTAGAATTCCAAATACACCAATGAAGGCAAATGAAAATCGTAATCCGAATAATTCAGCAATGTAACCAATTACAGGCGGTCCCATTAAAAATCCAAGGAAACTCACACTCGATACCGCTGTTAATGCTTCGCCAGGAGGAATCGTGGGATGTTTTCCGGCAATACTATATAATGTAGGCACAATTGTCGAAACTCCAAGTCCTACTAACATAAATCCAATAGTCGATGGAATTAAAAACGGCAAAAATACTGAAGTAAAAAGTCCTGTTGAAATTAAGACTCCTCCTGTTTGTATAACAATTTTTCTTCCGAATCTATTAATCATTCCGTCGCCTAAGAAACGTCCGGTTGCCATCATAATCATAAATGAAGTATAACCTAAAATAATTAAAGGACCTGGTGCCTGAACGATATCTTTAAAATAAATTCCGCTCCAATCGAACATAATTCCTTCGCTCGCCATAGATCCAAAACCGATAACTCCTAACCAAATTAAAGTCATATCAGGTTTCGAAAACAGTTTTTTCTTTTCGGCAATTTTTCGTTTTTCTTTGGCTTTAACCAAGAATTTATAATTAAAAGCAATAAGTAATAACGTAATGATCCCAACTATAATGAAATGATGATAGGGCGTTAAGTTTAAAGCCAGCATTCCTAAACCAACTAAAGCCCCTGTAAAACCGGCAAAACTCCACACACCATGAAAAGATGCCATAATGGTTCTTTTGAAAAGCTGCTCAGTGTAAACACCCTGCGTATTTACGGCAATATTGTTCATGTTTCCAAAAAGGCCAAAAACATACAAACCTAAAGCCAGCTGCCAGGCATTGGTAGCCAAGCCTAAATTAGTCAAACAAAAAGCGTACATACTTAACGACAGCACCACTAAACGATGACTTCCATAGCGGGTTACTAATTTTCCGGAAAATGCCATCATGGTTAATTGACCAACCGGTAATGCAAAAAGAATCGAACCTAAATCGGCATCACTTAAATTTAAGCTCATTTTGATATCTGGAATTCTACTTGCCCAGGTGGCAAAACACAATCCCATCCCGAAATAAAACGAAGCCACCGCAATACGCACTCTGTTGAGATAAGAAAGTTTAGCATTTCTAAAACTTTTTTTAATCTTTCCTTGCGCTCTAAAGTTTCCTATAAAATTTAATCGTAACAAAGGTTTTGTATTTTAAATATTAAGGATGCAAAAATACGAAAAGCAATAGTGCAACTTACTAATTCAGTTTAAGCAACTAATAATACATCGTTATCGTTCAAAAAATAAATAATTTTAACAAGAAACCTCAGATTCAAAAATGACTTTCCATTCCAAATCTGAGGTTATTGTAAAATTTTTGATGATAATCAAAAACATTTTTATAAATCGACTACTCTTTTTTCTTTATTACTCTCGATAGCTGCTTCGATTATCTGCATTACTCTTGCACCATCATCAGCAGTAACCGGTTCTAGAGAATTATTAATGATCGAATTGTAAACTCCATCAAAAAAATCATAATAATTTCCCTGAAGCGTTGGGATTTTTCCATTCGTAATTTTGCCATCACTTTCAGTATGTAAAAAACCTTGTTTTTCTAAAGACTCAGTTCCCCAAGACTCTAAATTTGGTTTTTTCATCAATTTCAAATCGTCTTCCTGTACATCGCCACGCGGTTTCAAAAACGAACCTTTTTTACCATGAATCACATAAGCCGGATTAGGTTCGCGTACAAAGAAACTCGCTTTCAAGCGCACTCTGAAATCAGGATAAAACAGCAAAATATCGACCCAATCATCCACAAGTGAATTGTTACGTGTTGTTCGAATATCGGCAAAAACAGATTTTGGAAAACCAAACAAATACAAAGCCTGATCAATTAAATGCGGACCTAAATCTTTCAAAATTCCCGAACCTGAATTAACCGTTTCCTTATGCTGTTTTTCACTCAACAACGGATTGTAACGATCAAAATGAAATTCGGCTTCTACAATTTCGCCCAAAGTTCCTTCTGATAAAACCTGGCGTACGGTTTTCAAATCACTGTCCCATCTTCTATTTTGAAAAACAGCTAATTTCAATCCTTTTGCTTTAGCTAAAGCCGCTAATTCCTGTGCTTCGACAACTGTGGTGGTAAATGCTTTTTCGACAATGGCATGTTTTCCAGCTTCCAAAACTCGTTTAGCATATTCAAAATGCGTATCGATAGGTGTATTCACTACAACCAAATCAATTTCGTCATTTGCTAAAATTTCGTCAATAGATTCATAGCTTTTTAAATGCGGATAATCGGCTTGAATTAGTTTTTTACTTCTTTCCCAGGAACCTAATAATTCAAAACCGGGATGCAATTCTAAAAATGGTGCCTGAAACACCTTGCCCGACATTCCGTAAGAAAGTAAAGCTGCTTTTATTTTTTTCATATATTTTTTATATTAGATTTCAGAATGTAGATTTTAGATTTATTCGAAATAGAAAATTATTTTGCTCTTTCATATTGTGAAGGCCAGGCGATATCTGTGACTAATGCTTTCGCAAAATCCAATCCTAAATTAGGATTACGCAATGATTCTCTGGCAAATAAAATCAAATCGGCTTTTCCGCTAGTCAGGATTTCTTCGGCTTGTTGCGCTTCGGTAATTAAACCAACGGCTCCTGTTAAAATTCCAGCTTGTTTTTTTACTTCTTCTGCAAATGGAACTTGGTAACCCGGTTCTAATGTAATTTTTTGATGTGAAACTGCTCCGCCAGAAGAAACATCAATCAAATCAACTCCTTTTTCTTTTAGGATTTTCGAAAGTGCAATAGATTCTTCCAGATTCCATCCTCCTTCTGCCCAATCAGTTGCTGAAATTCGAACAAACAAAGGCAAATTCGCAGGCCATTCTGTTTGTACTGCTTCGAGAATTTCGATTGTTAAACGGATACGGTTTTCGAAACTCCCTCCATACTCATCAGTTCTTTTATTCGATAAAGGAGACAAAAACTGATGGTTTAAATATCCGTGAGCAGCGTGAATTTCCAGTACTTCATAACCTGCTTCCACGGCTCTTTTGGTCGCTGATTTAAAATCGGAAATCACTTTTTGGATTCCGTTTTTGTCTAAAGCCACCGGCGTTTCATCATCATGATATCCTATTTCCGATGGCGCTACAGTTTGCCATCCGCCTTGTGAAACATCAAGTTTCTTATTGCCTTTCCATGGTGAAGAAACGCTTGCTTTTCGTCCGGCGTGTGCCAATTGGATTCCCGGAACCGAATTTTGACTTTTGATAAAAGCGGTAATGGCTTTCATTTTTTCGATTTGTTCGTCTTTCCAGAGCCCTAAATCTTCCAGTGAAATTCGGCCTTCGGGTGATACCGCCGTAGCTTCCTGAATAATTAATCCCGCACCGCCAGTAGCACGGCTTCCCAGATGCACCAAATGCCAATCATTAGCAAAACCATCTTCGGCTGAATATTGACACATTGGAGAAATTGCAATTCTATTTTTTAATATAATATTTTTTATCGAGAGGGGAGAAAATAATTTTGAAGACATAATCCTGTTTTTTAAAACGTGAACTGATTTTATTTGAGAAAAGTAAAGTTACAAGAGCTTGCGGAATATCTGAATTTAAATTGAAATTAATTAACAAACATTTAAATGCGTATGGGAAAATTATTGTAAAATAAACAAACAGAAAACCTTACTTTTGTCAATCATAATTAAGAACCAAAACTAAAAAATGGATATTGTTATCAAGCTTTCTCAATTCTTATTGAGTTTATCATTACTGATTATATTACACGAATTAGGGCATTTTATTCCTGCCAAATTATTCAAAACCAGAGTCGAAAAATTCTATTTATTTTTTGACGTTAAATTTTCACTTCTTAAAAAGAAAATCGGTGAAACTGAATATGGAATTGGTTGGCTTCCTCTGGGTGGTTACGTGAAAATTTCAGGAATGATTGATGAAAGCATGGACAAAGAACAAATGGCTCAACCTCAGCAGCCATGGGAATTTCGTTCTAAACCAGCCTGGCAGCGTTTGATTATTATGCTTGGCGGAGTTACGGTAAACTTTATTCTGGCTTTTATTATTTACATTGGAATGGCTTTTACTTATGGTGAAACTTATATTGCTAATAGCGATTTAAAAGACGGACTTTTAATTGAAAATCCTGCTATGGTTAAAGCTGGTTTTAAAACCGGTGATAAAATCCTTGCTGTTGACGGAAGCGAAATTGCAAAATTTGACAACGAAATCAACATGAAAATCGCAATGGGTAAAGAAATCCTGATTGAAAGAAATGGCGCTCAACAAACCATAAAAATGCCTAATGATTTTATTGATCAATTGTCTCAATACGACAAAAAATCAATCGTCTCTATTCGTATGCCATTTGCAATTGGAGCTGTTGCTGAAGAATCTAAAAATACGGCTTTACAGCCAAAGGATGTTTTGCTTTCGTTAAACAATCAAAAAGTAAAATATTTTGATGAAGCTAAAACCATCTTAGAAAACAATAAAGGAAAAACTATTCCTGCAGTAGTTTTACGCAATCAAAAAGAAACAGCGGTACAGCTTATTGTAGATAAAGAAGGAAAACTGGGAGTTCAACTTGGTGGTTTAGACCTAAGTTCTTTAGAAAAATTAGGTTATTATAAAGTTAGTACTGAAAAATTCAGTTTCATAGAATCTATTCCTGTTGGAATCGAAAAAGGGAAAAACCAATTAGTAGGTTATGGTAAACAATTAAAAATGATTTTTAATCCTGATACCGGAGCTTACAAACAAGTAGGTGGATTTGCAGCTATTTATAATATTTTCCCAAACACATGGAGCTGGGAAGTTTTCTGGACTATCACCGCTTTATTATCCATTATGCTTGGTGTAATGAACTTATTGCCTATTCCGGCACTTGATGGAGGTCATGTAATGTTTTTATTATACGAAATGATTTCGGGTAAAAAACCAAGTGACAAATTCCTTGAAAACGCCCAAATGGTTGGTTTCGTTTTACTTATCACACTGCTGGTATTTGCTAACGGAAACGACATTTACAAAGCAATTGTAGGCAAGTAAAAAAAACAGAAAAAAAATCTATTTTTTGTTTGTCACATTCAAAAAACGTCTTATATTTGCAACCGCTAAGAACAAGACGCAAGATCTTAAAAATAGCAATCAAATACGTTCCTTACGCATATTAAATATACAGTTTCCTCCTTAGCTCAGTTGGTTAGAGCATCTGACTGTTAATCAGAGGGTCCTTGGTTCGAGCCCAAGAGGGGGAGCTTATTTTTAAAAATCCAGTTTAATTATTTAGACTGGATTTTTTGTTTTAAATCCATTTGAACCTTGGTTCGAGTCCGCCGCGGCGGAGAAGCTTTTTTTAGAAAGCCATTCAAGCAATTGAGTGGCTTTTTTTTGCTCTAAACTTTTTATGAACTTGGTTCGAGCCCGCCACAGCGGAGAAGCTTTTTTTAGAAAAGACTATCAGCAATAATGGTCTTTCTTGTGCTAATTTTTTTGAATTCTATCATGAATTAACAACTCTTTTATTTGTCACATTCAAAAAACATCTTATATTTGCATCCGCTAAGATTAATAAAATCTGGCAAACAAATACGTTCCTTACGCATATTAAATATACAGTTTCCTCCTTAGCTCAGTTGGTTAGAGCATCTGACTGTTAATCAGAGGGTCCTTGGTTCGAGCCCAAGAGGGGGAGCTTTTTTTAGAAAAGACTATCAGCAATGATGGTCTTTTTTTGTAGTAAACTTTACGAACTTGGTTCGAGTCCGCCGCGGCGGAGAAGCTTTTTTAGAAAGACTATCAGCAATGATGGGTCTTTTTTTTGCAGTAAACTTTACAACTTGGTTCGAGTCCGTGTCATTTTCCCATAAAAAAAGCCTTTACATTTCTGTAAAGGCTTTGTCTTTCTATTAAATCACATTTAATTCTCCAATAATTTATAAGCAATCACACTATTATGGTTAAACGTTGGGATATACAATATGTTTTCCTTAGCATTATAACCTAAATCGGCAGTGTTCATTTGTCCTTGTACATCTTGTAACTTATTAATTTCGCCATTGGCTTTAACATAATAAATTAGTCCAGCCCAACAACTTACTATAAAATCACCGTTTTTAAGCTGTTCTATACCATCTCCTTGTTTTTCAAAACCTTTGGCAACAATACTTCTATTTTTGTTTTTGTCCACTTTTAAAAGCTCTGTATTTGCCAAGACATATAAATTTTTATTAATCCATTTTAGACCGTTAGCACTATTCACGTTTTCTAAATAAAGTTCGCTTTTACCATTTTTGATACGATGTACTTTATTTGTACGCGTATCAGACACATAAACTACTCCTTTATTATCTACTGTTACATCGTTTAAAAAAACAGCATTTTCAATTTCTAATTTATTAACGATTTTTCCACTCGGAATATCAATACTCACTACAGCAGTTATATCTGCCACAAAAAGTGTATTTTTATAACGAGCCAAACCTTTAGGCGCATTCAAGCCTTCAACCCAATTTTGATTGTGTATCGTTCCGTCGGTGTTAAGAATAGCAACACCTCCTTTTCCATCTTTTACGTTGCCCACACCATCAATTAAACTTACGTACAGTTTTTTATCAGCTGCATCATATAATACAGATTCTGGTACCGGTATATTTTTACTTTCCCAAATGGGTTTCGAAAGTTGTTGGGCTTTAATATTAAAACTAAATGCTGTAAAGACTGATAGTGCTAAAAATTTGTATTTCATAATCTTTCAATTGATTTGGCATTATAATATAAGGTCTAACAAAAATAAAATTATTAGTAATAGCTCTTATTATTTTATTAACTGTTTAACAAAGTCAAAAGTTTATCGACATTAACTTCGCTATAATCGTTGATATAAAAATCACAGGGAGGCAATTCTTCTTTAGTATGCGTACTCAAGACACCGACAACTTTCATTCCGGCATTCAGCGCCGCTGAAACTCCCGAAAAAGAATCTTCAAAAACAATACATTTTGAAGGAGGAACACCTACAATTTGTGCCGATTTCAAATAAACTTCAGGATCCGGTTTGTGATGACTCACATCTTCACTTGAGAGCATCGAATCCATTTTATCTTCAATTTTTAAGGCACTTATAATCAAATCAAGATTAGCACGAGGTGCCGATGTGGCAACAGCCGTTTTAAAATTACGGGCTTTCAATTTGTCCAAAAATGCTAAATAGTGCGGAATAGTTTCGACACAATCTTTATAAATCTCACGAAACATGGATTCTTTTTCATCTTCCAATTTTCTAAGTTCTTCTCCTTTTACAGGACGCTTAAAAAAATGGCTCATGATATAACCATTATGTTTTCCATACATATGTTCTTCAAATTCCTGGAGTGTATAAAGAATTTGGTATTTATCAAAAAACGCTTCGAAAGCCTTTACATGATGTGGATTAGTATGACAAATCACTCCATCCATATCAAAAATAACACAGTGCTGACTCATTTTATATATTGTTTTAGCAATTGCAAGATACGAGCATTATTTTTTTCTGCTTCAATTATTAGGGTTGATTTCTAACTAATCCAAAGTTTACTCTTAAATAAATTAAAACTCTGTTTTAAATGTTGGTTGAAACCAATAAAAATAATCAGAACAAGCAAACCATAACCCACGGTGGTATAAATTTCCATATCACTCAGCAAAGTTGCTTGTTTAGTAATATTACTCAATGTTTTTTTTAATGCCAATGTATTCACATTATCCAACGAATACCCTTTATCCATAAAGCTCTGAGCAGTTTTTGAAATTGCATCCTGAGTTTCGAAACTGTTTGCCGTTAAAAACTGACTGAACTTTAAAAAATGTTTTTTCTGTAAAAAAACCACAGCATTTTGCATCACACAAAAACCAATGGTACTACCCCAAAATCTCCCCGAAACAGCTACAATACCTGAGGTAGCAGCCATTTTTTGAGGAACAGAAGAAGTAGTAAACAAAACCAAGGGCACAAATAACAACCCAACACCAATTCCTTGTAAAACATAAGGAATTAGAATATCTGTCAGGGCAATATCAGGCACAAACAAAAACGTAAACCAAAAATGATACACCGCAATAAGCGAAAAACCCAACATAAAAATATATTTAGTTGGCATAGCTTTCATTAAAAAAACGGCGGACAAAACCAAACCTATCACATTCCCCAATCCGTTAATATATTGCACAGCCGCAACTCTGGAAGGATCCCAATTCCAAATAGAAAACATGGCTCCATGACATAAACTCAGCGTAGCCCTGCTGATATAAAACAGGAAAAACAGCAGCAAGCCTATTCGCAAATTGGCATAACTAAAAGCTTCGAGATGAAAACTCGGCCTTTTAACCGAAAGTTCTTTAAAAATAAACAAGCCGGTAGTAATTAGAAAAACCGCCAGACTAAGTACCATTTGTGAAGATTCAAACCAATACATTTTTTCGGCATACACAAAAAAATAAGCTCCCGTTAAAATAGAAGTCAACACCAGAAAATAACTGATCCAATCTATCTGATACAACGGAATTTTCTTTGTGATTCGGTGACCTCTGAATGTAATCATAATCAGGAAAACATTCAAAACCTGCAAAGCTCCTGACACATACAACATGTATTTCCAATCGTAATTATCCAAAAACCAAACCGCAATGTTCATTATAAAAGGAGTAGATAACAATAAAGCGCCATAATAAAATGAAAAACCGATAATGATAGCATTTTTAGAATGAAATCGCTCAATTAACAACTGTCTAACGGTAATAACGGGCAATGCCATCAATATTCCTTCGAAAACTCTTAACAACAAAAACACCTCAAAACTGCTTACATAAGCCGAGGAAACAATCGTAATGGCAATTAATGAATATACCGCCATCAGATAATTCTTGGTTGGAAAATAACTGGAAAACCTGCTTTCGATTAATATACTTGCCAGTAAAGTTCCATAAGTCACACACATACCGTATTGCAAATCTTCGGGTTCAATATCCAGAAAACTTGCCGCATAGGTTACGTTAGAAGTATAAACTCCCAATAAAATCATGGAATGCAGCAGGCAAACAAACAGAATTATAATAATGGCCCAATTAGGAACCCATGATTTAAATATACTTTGATTATTCATTTTAACTGTGTTCAGCTATTACTTTTACATTCATTCCGGCTCTTAGAAAATCAACTTTGGTATTATTTTCATCGAGTTTAATTTTAACTGGAATACGTTGTTCAATTTTCACAAAATTCCCGGTAGCATTATCCGGTGGCAACAACGAAAATCGTGCTCCACTAGCCGGAGAAATAGAACTTATGGTTCCCACAAAATCACTACCGCTTACGGCATCGGCTTCAACGGTTACCTTTTGTCCTACTTTTAGATATTCCAATTGGGTTTCTTTAAAATTAGCCGTAATCCACTTTTCTTTACTCACAATAGCAACCAGCGCCTGTCCTTCTTTGATTAACTGTCCGTTCTGGATTGTTTTTTTACCCACCCAACCATCATAAGGCGCTGTTATTACAGTGTACGAAAGAAAAAGCGCAGCGTTATCTGCCAGTGCTTGTTTAGCTTGTATTAATGTTTGCACCGAAGGTACATTGGCAGCAGCCTGTGAAGTACTCAAATTAGCCATTTGAATTCGGTTTTTCATTTCCTGAAACTGCGCCTGTGCTGCCTGATAATCGGCATTTACTTTTTCTAATTGTTGTTCGGTTGCAGCGTCTTCACTTACCAGAGCTTTATAACGCTGATATTCCAATTTGGTTTTCCACAAATTCGTTTGTGCTGCTTTCAGTTGGGCTTCACCAATAGTAGCTGTACTTGCCGTTGTAGCTACATTTTTTTCTGCAACTACTGAATTTTGTTTTGCCAAAGCAACATCAGCCAAAGCAGCATCTAATTTCGATTTATACTCCCGATTATCAATCAGCAACAAGGTGTCGCCTTTATGTACAAATTGGTTTTCTTCGTAACGCACTTCCTGCACATAACCCGTAATTCTGGACATAATTGGGGTCACATATTGTTCTATTTGGGCATCGTTTGTTTCTTCGTTATTCCTATTAAAAACATAAAACCAAATTCCTAAAACAACACCGCTCACAATTAGCCCGGTTGCTACTAATTTTACAAAAACATGAAAAAATTGACTTGTTTTTTTACTCTTATTTGCCATCAGATACATTATGTCTTTTTGTTATAATTTAAATTCTTCGTTTAGTAATCCTGCCGTGTGCAACAACTCATAATGTTTCATTGCAGCATCAATACGGCTTGCTATTTTATTGTATTTTGCCTGTAATAAAGCATTATCGGCATCAACCATCTCGGTAATTAAAACCAATTGATTAAGGTATTTTAATTTTACAATTCGGTAGTTTTCATTGGCTAATTCCAGCGCTTTATCAACCACTTTATACTTTTCTATCACTTCCTGATATTGGGTGTGATTTTTAAACAACTCATCCTGTATATTGTTTTTCAGTAATTGAGTCTGCGTTTTTTGCCATTCAATTTTAGTATTAGCCATTTTTACCTTGGTCTTGTTTTTATACAAACCTGAAAGATCAAAACTGGCTTCAATTCCCAGCTGACCTAAACTGTACAAATACGGATCGGGAGGAAAAAATCTATAATTAGGATAACTGAATGCATAATTTCCAAAGAAATGAATACTTGGATAATAGTTACCTTTTGCCAAAGCCAATTCTGTTTTTCGAATATTGATTTCCTGAGTGGCTATCTGCATTTCTTCATTTTCTAAAGCATGATGCATGTAAAAATCATACGAATCCATTCCATTACTATCTATACTTGCAGCAGTATCAATACTTATTTCCTGTGTTTCGGGTAATTGCAATAATGTTTTAAAATTGTGCAGTAAAATTTGAATGTTTTTCGAATTATTCAAAGCGCTCAACTCCCTGTCCGAAAGTTGTAATTCGGCACGGACGACTTCGTTTTTAGTGACTGTTCCGTGCTTTTTAAGTGACTGTACTTCCTTTAGTCTATTTTGTTCTTCTTTAATATTTTCGTCGATAATTTTTTGAAGCTGCATCAGTTTATAAATCCCCAGATAATTAGCAATCACTTCTAATTCTATATCATTTTCTGCTTTTTCTTTTTGAATTTCGGCAATTATATTTTGTTGTTTTGCTATTTCAATTGCATTATTGATTTTGTTTCCGGCATAAATAGGCATCTTAAAATTGGTTTTGATATCATAAATTTCCGGAATAGTATGTACCACTTCTTTTCCTTTCAAAAAACCGTCTTTAAATTCAGTTAAATTGGTAATTCTCGAATAAACACCCGAAAGCTCAACATCAGGCAAGCGGAGTTCCTGACGTTCTTTAATATTTTCTTCTGAAAGTTGAATTTCTAATTTCGATTTTAAGACCGAAAGGTTGTTTTCTTTGGCAATTTTCAATGCCTCTTTAAGGGAAATAGGATTCGTTTGTTGGGCTTTTAAAGTAGTAAATCCCAGTAAAATTAGAACGAGAATCATTTTTTTGAAAAATAATTCTGTTAAACAAATTGATTCTTTAGGTAACATGAATACATCAAATAAATTGAAGTACAAAGTTCTTTCATTTTTTTGATGACTGATAATCTTAAAAAGTCAATAAGATATTCATTTCGGACATTTGTTAAAAACCGGATTTTATCTGCTATTTTCTCTTTAAAATCTCATCCTGATTTAAATAATCCGACGGACGCTGTCTTAAAATTTTATAGAATGTGTTACTAAAAGTAGGCACACTATTATAACCTACTTCCTGAGCAATTTCCTTAACTGAAAGCTTTTTTTCTAACAGCAATTCGATCGCTTTTAAAATACGGCGAATGGTATAATATTGTATAAAAGACATACCTAAATCCTTTTGAAACAAGCGATACAAAGAGCGTTCACTATAACCAAATTGTGTCGCCACTTCAGCAAAAAGAATGGTTTCTCCCAGATTATTTTCGATAAAACGAAGAATTTTATTGAGTCTTTCGTCTTTTGGCAAAGGCAATTCGAGAGGTAAATTAGTTAAACAAATTTGAGGCAAAATGGCTTTGATAGCACTGGCAATAACAAAATTCGGAGTCCCTTTTTCCAAATCACCATTCCAGCGATTGGTAAAAAGCATCATTTGAAGCAGCAGGTTATTTACCGGATAAATTCCTTCGGTTTGGAAAAAGACATTTTCATTAGCTTCGATAGGAAAATATAAATTTCGCATCATTACATTCTCTGATTTAGGTTGAATGCTATGCTCAATTCCGCCAGGAATCCAGATAAAATGGCGCGCCGGTAAAAAATAAGTTTTGGTTTCAGTAGTTACAAAAACCACATCGCCCTCAGCATATAATAATTGTGCTTTAAGATGTTTGTGTGTAGGAACAAACAATTCTCCCATCAAATCGTGGTGACAATAAATACTGTTTTTATCGGCATCTACATTTTTAATGTAATATTTATCGACTTTATGATGAGATGATTCCATTTAGGATTGCTAAAATTTATTCTACAAATTTCAACAAAGTTTTCAATACTAAATCAATACTTTTAATTAATTATATCAAAAAAAGCCTGCCGGAAACCACACCGACAGGCTTTATGAAAAATAACCATTAATAACTTTAGTATTCTGATTTTCTCTATTAATCAATATGCTGTTAAAGCAAAAAATGCTTAATGGAGAACAAAAGTCCGCCACTTAATATTTATTTTATATAACCTGGATTTTGATCAAGATTAGAATTTGTTAGCAATGCATCATTAGGAATTGGAAATAAATTAAAATCAATATTCTTAGTTGCATTGTGTGAAAACCATGATTTTGTTGAAAACACACCAAATCTAATAAGATCCTGACGACGGCGTCCTTCTTGTGTAAACTCCCAACCTAACTCATCAAGAAATCTGCCCATAACAATATCAGCACCACCTTCAAATGTTTGAGAATTTTTATCACGTCTTCCATAATCATAATTACTTCCTAGCATCAGCTGCGCATCAGTTACTGTGGCTAATGTAGGGTTAGCTGTAAATGCTCTTGCACGTACTTCTGTTACTAAAGTACCAGCTCCTGCCTGGCCTGATCTTAACAAAGCTTCTGCTTTCATAAGCAATATGTCTGCATAACGAAACATGGGCCAGTCATTACTTAAACGATTTGTAGCCCCAATAGCATATTCAAATTTGCCCCAACGAAGCCCATCGTCTTTATCCGATTCATCTATCGACGGAACTGAATTTGTATAGTTAATAGATAAAGCCTCACCTGTAATAGCATATTGCTGACCAGCAATAAAATTCTCTTTTAAACGAATATCATTTGAATTATAAGAGTTTATAAATTGTGGAATAGCACAAACTCCACCCCATGGAGAATTTGTAAATTGATAGGTTTTTTGATTTTCACTTGCCAAAGTATACATATGAAAATCGAATGCATTCCAATCTTTTACATATTTCTCATCAAATGGAAGTGCAAAAATGATTTCATTTGAATTATGATTATCAGTAATAAAAACATTTTTTTGATTTGCCTCTAAAGAATAATGACCTGAATTTATTACGTTATCACAAGCAGTTATACATTCAGCCCACATTGACTGACCACGCCATACCTGGGCATTAAGATACATTTTAGCCAACAGGGTATTAGCCACCCATTTATTCATACGTCCGTAATAAAGCCCTCTTGGAGTTTCTGACAAAACTCCTATGTTATCTTTAATTTCTTTTACTATAAAATCAAAAACTTCAGCTCTTGTAGCTTGTTTTGGCAAACTTGTATCACTAAAATCAGTAACAATTGGTACGTTACCATATAAATCTACAAGTATGTAATAGTAAGAAGCACGGAGTACTTTTAATTCTGCAAGAAGAGCAATTTTTCTTTCGTCTTCAACAACAATTTTTCCAGTTTCAATTTGGTATATTATTCGATTACAAGTATTAACACCTTCAAAAGTACGACTCCATGGCTGCAAAACACCATCATCACTTGAAGTCCAGGTATGCTCGTGCATTCTTTTATAATTATAACCATCTATCCATCCTATACCCGTACGTGCAGGAAGTACATCCTGATCAGCAGGAAGTTCCTGAGCTCTTACCACTCCATTCCATAAAAGCATTGTTTTTCTCCAAGGTATATAGGCTGCGTTTACTAATGCACTAATGTCTGTTTCTGTACTTGGGGTGTAATTTTCTGAAATAACAGATCCATAACTATCATCAACTAAATCAGTACAAGAAAAGGTACTAAATAACATAATAGTACTTATTGCTAAAAATATATTTTTTGTTTTCATTATTATGTCTTTTGAAATTAAAATTGAGCTTGTACTCCAAACGTAAACGATGTTATAGTAGGATATCTACTTCTGCTGTCTACACCCGGATTCAAACCTGATGTGTTAACTTCAGGATCAATACCTTTATAACTTGTAATTGTTAATACATTCATTACTGTACTATAAAGCCTTATTGATTTAAAAATAGAAGACTTCATTTCTTTGAATGAGTAACCAAGTGTAATGTTATCAATTTTAACATAATCTCCATCCTCAACATAATAACTATTAAACTGAGGTGCTATCGTATTATTCAATAATGCTTTTCCAAAAACCAAATCATTTACAGAAGAAAGACGATTATCAGCATATCCGTTTTGAGTACCTTCATAATTCATACGAGCTTCATTAACTACCTGAAAACCAAAAGCCCCACGAATATTCATATTTAAATCAAAATTTTTATATCTAAATGTGTTTATCCAGCTGGCATACCATTTTGGCAATCCATTACCAATTACACGTCTATCCGTAGGACTTTGAGCAAAATCATCATAATTCACTCTTTCATTTGCAGCATTTAGATACACCCATTTACCGTCTTCATCTACATCTACCACTTTAAAACCATAAAAATTACCTACTGGCTGACCAACCTGCACTCTATGAGATGACGTTGTCATTCCTTCAAAATTTACATTTCCAGTATCAAAATAATCAAATTGCGTCTTGAAAGCTCCATCTAAACTTTTAAGTTCATTTCTGTTAGTCGAATAGGTTCCTGTAGTTGTCCACTCAAAATCATTAGTTTGTACTGGTATTCCAGATACTAAAACTTCTAAACCTCTATTTTGCATAGTACCACCATTGGCAACAATTGTAGGATATAAATTTGGAGGTGTAGGTACATTATAAGAATATAACAATCCCTCTACATTACGATTGTAAGCATCAATAGATCCTGAAAGACGACCGCCAAACATTGAGAAATCGATACCAATATTTGTTTCTTTCTTCTCTTCCCATCTTAAATCAGGATTAGGATTTGAAGCAGGTGTAATTGTCCTAACCCATTGTCCGTTTACCAAAGCAAAATCACCATATTGTAATAATGCTACACCAAGAAATGAATTTGCAGGTTGTGAACCTGTAACACCATAACCCGCACGAAGCTTTATTTCATCAAACAAAGTCTGATTTTTCATAAAATTTTCATTGGTTATTTTCCATCCTAATGATACTGCTGGAAATGTACCCCAGGCATTATTGGTTCCATAAAGCTGGCTAGCTCCTTCATGACGTAAACTTGCCATTAAAAGGTATTTGTCATCATAGGCATAAGTCATACGTCCAAAGAAACTGATTAGATTAGCATGATTTTTAGAACTATTCATTGTTGCAAGACCTAATGGAAGTGCCGATCCCGCTCCAATATTATGCCATCCGCCAAAATAATCATCCTGAAAACCGTAGTTAGACATATTCGATCTTTCAATATCTGATTCTATATAACTATATCCACCTAATACACTAAATTTATTTTTATCGAATGTTTTATCATATTTAGCAGTAAGTTCAGTTTGTTTTTCCATTCGATTAAATCCTGAAATTGACGAATATCCTGGAAAACCATATACCGTTGCTGATGAATGTTGAAGAGTTTCTGAATAACCAGTTGCTCTATTTTCTTTCACGTAAGAGAAAAGCGCATTCAATGTTAAATCCTTAATGGGATTGTATGTCAATGTACTATTATACCTTACTTCTGATGTCTTAACATTTCCATCAGCTTCATTCAATAAAGCTATAGGATTCAAATAATCCAGTTTATCTTTATTTTGATAATAAGTACCATCTGCATTATAAATAGGATCTGTAGGATTTCTACGTAATGCCTGCCAATAAGCCCCACCGTTGAAGCTGCCTGCATCTGTTGTTGAAGTAAATTTGTTTTCATTTCCTAAAATTGAAAATTTAACCAATAACTTATCATTAAACATACGATGGTTAATATCAATACGCCCTCTAAAAGTAGTATTATCGGAATTAAGCATAATCCCTTGCTGACTATTGTAATTAATATTAGCTGCATAATTTGTTTTAGAACTTCCACCCCTTATAGAAAGGTTGTGTACATGTGTAATAGGCTTACGGCTAATTTGATCAAGCCAGTCTACATTACTCCCTTTATCATACTGTGGATAAAGTTCTCTAAATTGTTGACTGGAAAGCATATCTAGTTTACTTGCAATAGTAGATGTACTTACATAACCAGTATATTGAACATCATCAATTTCGCCTCCTTTTGCTTTTCTAGTAGTAATTAAAACTACACCATTAGTACCACGCGTTCCATAAATGGCAGCTGCCGAACCGTCTTTAAGAACATCAATACTTTCTATATCCTCTGGAGCAACAGTATTTAGAGCACCGGGAATTCCATCAATAAGTACCAACGGATCTGTATAAGCACCAGAAAGTGTGTTATTTCCTCTAAGCTTAATAGATGTTACTGCTGTAGGATCACCACTAGTATTAGTTATAGCGAGACCGGCTACTTTACCTTGTATAAGCTGACCAGCATCTTTTACCTGCCCCTGATTAAAATCTTTGGCTTTTACACTCGCTACTGCACTAGTTACGTCTCCCTTTTTTTGAGTACCATAACCCACAACAACCACTTCTTTTAAATCAGCTATGTCTTCTTGTAAACTTACATTAATTGTTTTTTGGTTTGAAACCACAATTTCTTTTGTTGTATATCCAATATAAGAAAACAATAAAACATCATTTTCAGAAGCTTCAATTGTATAATTCCCATCTAAATCTGTAGTTGTACTTTTATTGGTTTTCTTTACAAGTACAGTAGCTCCAGGTAAAGGCCCGCCTAGCTGATCAGTAATTTTACCTTTAACTATACTTTGCTGTATTAATACATTATTAGATCTTTTTAACTTTTCAGCCTTTGGAATAAACGAAATTGTTTTTCCTTCAATAATCCAGGTAATGGGTGTTTCTGAAACAGCCTGTTCCAGCACTTTTTCAATGGGAGCAGCTACAACATTAATCGAAACTGGCTTAACATTTTTTAAAATAGTCATGTCATAGAAAAAAACATAATCTGTTTGATTTTTTATGACCGATATTACTTTTTTAAACGGAACATTCTTTCCGGAAAAAGTAATTGTTTGTGAAGATACTGCTGCCGAAACTTGAAAAGTTAAGGCAACAACTAGAACGGAGGTTAACTTCATAACTTTCCAGGTTTTGGTGGTTAGCCAATGGTTTTTTGGCTTGGTTTTTGGTAATAATTTCATACTTTTGGTAATGGTTTTTGGTTAATAATAAATTCTCCTTGCTTGGTTTATCTATTTGTTTTCCATAGACTGTTCCTTTTTTGGAACAAGCCAGCAATGCTCCAACATTAGCTGGCTTTTTTATGGATAACAAATACATATTTTATAAAAAAGGGGTTCCCCGTTTTAATCTAAATTATGGCATTACTCTTAGAATATTTCCTTCTATTTTAAAATGAACTTTATTCTTTTCTAAAATTTTCAATAGTTGTGATAGCTGTAAGTCTCTTTGTATTTCTCCTTCAAAGGTTCTTACAGGCACTCCTTTTTCAAATACTACATCTACATCATACCAACGGCTTATTTGTCTTAAAACTGTTTGAAGACTTGCATTTTCGAAATAAAAAACCCCGTTTTTCCATCCCATCACTTCTTCCAGATTTACATTGGCGTTTACTACTATAGCACCTGTTTTTTGTTTCTGTGCCTGTTGTCCAGGCTTCAATATTATTTTTTCAGTCTTATCAGTAATTAACACACTTCCTTCTAAAAGAGTGGTTTTTATATTGTCCTCATCATTATATGCATTTACATTAAAATGAGTTCCCAGTACATTTATTTTCATACCATTAACTACAACCATAAAAGGTCTGGTTTTATCTTTAGCTACTTCAAAATAAGCTTCTCCGGTTAAGATTACTTTTCTTTCTTTTGCTGCAAAAGAAGTTGGAAAAGTAATGGATGAAGAAGCATTCAGCCATACTTTTGTACCATCTGATAGTTGCAAATTATATTGTCGTGCTCTGGGAGTTGTCATAGTATTAAATACTAATTGAGCATTCTCTCCAGCTTTATAGACTAATCCGCCATTGTTTTTTGCAACAGAAGTATTGTTTTGATTAGCTAATAATCCGTTACCTACACTGTCTAAAACAATTTTAGAACCATTAGAAAGAGTTAATACTGCTCCCGTTTTTCCAGGTTTTTTATCATCAACTGTTTTTAAAACTACTGGTACAGGAGATTGATCTTTCTTTTGAAAAAGAATGAGTGATCCAATACCAATGGCTATTACTACACTCGCTGCAACAGCTATTTTCTTCCAATCGAAAAAAACTTTAACAGAAGACTCTTTTATTCTTGAAGAACTCATTTTTGATCTAAGTTCATCAATAAATTTTTGGGTCAACTCAGGATTAATAGAAGGAATTTCCACAGAATCATAATTCTCTCTAAGAATTGCATCCAATTCCCCAAAGTATTCTGGATTGTCTAACATATTGAGCAATATATTTTTATTATCAGAAGATATCTCTCCTGAAATAAACTGCTCCATAAGCTCTTTAAAAACTTCATTTTGATACATAAATAAACTTTTTGGAACGGCATTAAAAACCATTCAATTATAAAGACGTGATTTGATTACAAAAGTGGCAATGAAAAATGAAAAAAATTATTAAAAAAAAATAGCCCTAATAAAATTAGGGCTAATAAACTGAGAATATAATGATTGTGTAAGTAATTCCGAAGAAAGTTTAAAGCTTGTAGCAAATGCCATCGAACGGTTCTTGTCGCTATACCTAATTCTTTACTAATATAATCGGAATCCTTTCCTTCCATTCGGCTCAGCAAGAAAACAGAACGTCTGGGCTCTGGTAAAAGTGCTGCTCCTTCGTTTATAATTTTAGTTAATTCCTGAAACTCATACTGTTCATCTGGTTTAAAAAATAATTCTTGTAATTTTTCATCTTTCAACGAATTAGTTTCAATAAGCTTTTTTCTAATATGGCTAATAATTAGATTTCGACTAACTATAAAAAGATAATTTTCAAAACTGTTTACTTCAGATAATTTATTTCGTTTTTCCCAAATCTGAATGAAAATATCTTGTGTTAATTCCTCAGCTATTGGATAAGACTTTACAAAACTAAGAGCATGTTGCAGTACTTTTTGCCAATATCTTTCCACCAGCCGGGTATAAGACAATTCATCACCTGACGCAATACTCAATAAAAGAGCAGCTTCATCTAAAGCTATCAAATTAGAATTCATATCTATATGATTGACAATTAATTTAAAGTATAAGATTTAAACAAACATAATTAAAATACATTCGCAAACAAGAATATTATTTTTGTCTAAAGTATTTTATTATGCTTATTTCACTTAATTCACTAACACCACAGCTCCATTACAAGGAATCGTCACTTCGATTTCCTGATTCTTTTTCAGTTTTGTAGCTGTTAACTTTCCATTCAATTGTGCATCGTCAGTATATTGTTGCAATTCGGTACCGGCAGCAATCATTGGTAATTTTACTTTTATTTTAACTGTTTCTTTTTGAGCATTGATTCCGGCTACATACCATTTATTTCCATGACGACGCGCTAATATGGCGTATTTTCCAGGATAACCGTCAATAAATTTAACCTCATCCCAGGTAGTAGGTACTGTTTTCATAAAATCGATTGCCCATTTTGGTGCATCGGTTAAATTGTTTGGTGCAAGAGCAAAATGCTGAACACTACTTTGAAACAAAACTGCTGTTGCCAATGCGTAAACATCAGAAGTCATTCTTTTCGAACCTTTATTTGGCGTGTTTTTATCATTGTAAAACTTGTTCAAAGCACTTCCACCAAAATCCATACTTCCTACCGTATTTCTAATAAAAGTATGCAAAGTGGCACTAAAAGCTTCAGTATCACAATATTTTTGACCAAAATAAAGATTTTCACTTGCTAAAACTGCTTCACTGGAAACATAATTAGGAAACATTCTTTCCCAACCACGAGGTAAGGTAGTTCCGTGAAAAATAACTGCAATACCATAATCATTAGCATCAAATAAAATCTCCTCGTATAGCTTCATGGTTTCCTGTTTGTCACCACCAAAGAAATCTACTTTAATCCCTTTGACACCTATACTTTTCATCCACGCCATTTCCTTACGTCGTGCAATACTATTATTCATTATTCCTCTAGGCGTTTGAGGCGCATCATTCCAATATCCGTTAGAATTATACCATAAATAGAAGCTAACTCCCTTACTAGCTGCATATTTTGCTAATTCTTCAATTTTATCACGTCCTACCTGAGTATCCCAAAGCGCATCAACTAAAAGGGTTTCATAACCTAAATCAGCACTAAAATCAATATATCTTTTTTGTTCCTCATAGTTCATACTTTTTTCCATACCAATAATCCAGCTCCAGGTTCCCTTAGTATATTGGTATTTTTGAGAAGCTTCATAAAGTGGTTTTACTAAATCAAATGGTACTGTAGTTTCAACAATTGGTGCCAAGGTTTCGCCCACAGTAATCGTTCTCCAAGGCGTTTCGCCAGGTAGTCTGATTCCCGGAGTTGATGAACCAATACCGTTATTTTCTCCTTCCATCGGAAAGCCAATGGTGTATAAACCTTTTTCATTACCTAACAATCTGCTGGCACAATACTGACTGTCCACTCCGGTTTCTGAAATCAAAACCCAGCCATTATTTTTGACTTTGAAAAGACAAGGAAAAGTATAACCTTCACCATCTCCATTTTTACCTACTGCTGCATCAACAACATACGGAATTTCATAACTAGGCATTGTTCTTTTCCAACCAGCCATCGCTTTACTTTGAGCCGAAAGAAAGCTAGTTGTTCCTTCAGGAAATAAAAATCCCGAAGTTTCCTCTTTTACAACTGCTGTAAGCGCTTCTTTTTGCGGATATACCTTGTACTTGAAAGCAACATCATTATTACTTACTCTAAAAGTAATATCAATCGCTGTTTTATTTTCTTTTGTAAATGAAAATACGGTTTCATTAGCTACATAATGTACTTTGCTTTGCTTGATAGTAGGCAATTCATAAGTTTCATCAATTTTGTTTTGAACCGGCTTATCTTTTAATTCTAAGCCTGTGCTAAAATCTCCCACATCTGTTTTTAATCCAATAGGTGATGGTTCTAAAAACAATTTGCCTTTATAGGAAACACTATAAGTTGGCGTTCCATTTTTGACAGCTAAATTTACTGTTAGTTTTCCGTCAGGACTGCTTACAACAGTTTGTCCCTGTACAGTAGTAACAAAAAAACTGAATAAAATAAGATGAAATAAGAATTTGAAATTGGTCAATTTCAAATGGTTTAAAATAGAAATAGTCATTATATATTTATAATTAAGGTTAGTAAAGCCAAAAATATCAAATATTTATTGGTTTCAAAATCATAAAGTGTGTTTTTAACACTTTATTTTTTTAGATTCCAAAATTATAAGTATAAAAAAAGACAGCTTTCACTGTCTTTCTTCTTTCGAAAATTAAATTCTTTATTTCTTTAAAGCATCATTAGATGGAGCATATTTTTGCTGCCAATCAGGATATTTATCCAATACTTTTTGCGGTGAATAAGTGTACCAGGAGTAACCATTGCGGCGTTCTAGACTAACTTCGGCAAGGGAGTACAATAATTCGCTATTTCGATCAGAAAATAACGATTTATTAGTTCCCAATTCATAATAACGTGTCCAGATAGGAGCTGCGGTCGAATCTGAAACCACTTTGACATCATGCTTCATGGTTTTGTATTTTGATTCCAATGCTTTAATCTCAAACGATTCTATTCGGGTATTGTAGATTTTAGAATCTTCAAACCATTTCACCGCACTTTGAATCGATTGTACAATTCTTTCATTTGGTTTTTTGATTTTCATCAAAAACAAAACTACCTCAACACTTTCGGCATTACAAATACTTGGGGGTTCAAATTTTCGGGCCCAGGCAGGTAATAAAGTTTCCTCATCATGTTGTTGACACCAGGCTGTCAGTCTTCCATTATCATTAATTTGCATGTTTAAAATACAATCAATTCCCTTGTTGTAAGATTGTGTAACTTTCGATTTCAAGCCTTCGTCTAAAAAAGAAAAATTAGGATTGTTATTGACGATTTTGTCTAACAAATTCATAATTCCCATATAAGCACCGTCATTGAAAGTAATATGACGACTGTAATTTTTTTCTAACGGAAAATATTGCGGCCAGCCTCCGTTAGCATATTGAGCATCGAGTATAAACTGAATTCCTCTTTCGCAGGCAACTTTGTATTTTTCAATTTTTGTCGCAGTATAAACCTGAGCTAAATAATATACATGAGTGTAAGTCGTTTCATTGTCAAATGTGGTATGTAGCATTGCTTTGGAAGCTGCTACTTTTTCGACTTGTTCCGGAGTTAGAATCGCTTTCATATCATAATTCTTAGGCCAGCCTCCATTGTCACGCTGAAAAAGAATCATATTATCGGCAATTTTAGTGTAATCAGATTCGGGATATTTAGGCTGATTAGGAACCGGATCTACTAAATTAGTTGGATCTTTAATTCCGTACCAATGTCTTTCGCTATCACCAAATGGTTTTGTAGTTATAATATCAGCATTTTTAGCTCCAGATTGGGCATTTACAGAAAGACTTGAAAATGCGAGTGCACTAAGAAATGTAAATTGTATCCTTCTATTTCGGTTCATAGTTGTGGTTTTTTGGGGTTGGTTTAATAATTTAAAATGTTAAAAACTGATTTGGTTTAAGTGCCTGGGGCGAAATTTGTATTTTATAAATTGCTCCTTTAAACCAGGAAACTTTATTCATGCGTACGCCAATAGAAGTTTGTCCTTTTTCTATGGGATGAAACTTGTAATCTTTATGTAATTCCTGATTTCCGTTGACAAAAGTAGTCAGACTATTGGGTGTAACCACAAAAGCCACATGATACCATTTTTCTAAAGGATGTAATAATTCCTCTGTGGCTAAAGCCAACTTCACGCCTCTTGAAGCCACAAAACCATCAAAGTACCAATTATTGTCAACAACGCGTATTTCTAACAACGTTCTGTCGCCTGTCAGTTCGCCAATTTGTAAAATGCGTTGTTCAAAAACACCATTACTTTCGGGTTTAAAAATCATTTCGATAGTGAACGATTCTAAATCTTTTAAGGGCATTTCGTTTAAAAACAAAGCATCGTCAATTCCGTCAAAAGCGACTGCCTCGCCATAAGGAGAATTTACAATTACAGGATTGCTTACAATTGTGGTTTCTTTTTTATTTTGAAGCAAAGATGCGACCCGCCATTCTGTGTTTTGAGCTTTCGAAACAAAAGAAAAAAACATAAACAACAACACTGTAAATATTGAGGTTATTTTCATTTTCTAATTTTTTAAAAATGAATAGTAAGTTGACTTTTTCTAAATGAAATCAGGGATAAAAAAATCTCCAGAATTGACTAACTCTGGAGATCTTAATTGGTTTATTTTATGTTTAGAATTTCACAGCTCCTTTACGAACTTTACTTCCCACAAAAGTTTTCTTAGAAAGATCAAGTTTTGGCGAAGAAGTCAATTGAATTTTCTCTGAAGCTTCTCCGTTAATCGTAATTGCTTTTGGTGAAGTCGAATTGAATTCGATGTTTTTAAGTTCCATATTTTTCACATTAAAAACATCAAAAATTGCAGTGTCTTTAATATCTAAAGTAGCATTTGTAATTTTAATTCCTTTAGCATCAACAATAGTAAAACCTTTATCAGCCTTAGCTTTCAAATTAGAAATTTCAATATTTTCTAAATTCATTTCAGGCAAACCTTGTAAAAATACTGCTTGCTGAGCTCCGTCAACCGTAATGTTTTTCATCGAAATATTCTTGAACTGAGGCGTTTTTTCATCAACAGGAACACTCTTATTTACTACAGGAGTTCCGCCTTCTTCTAAAGTTTCAGCAATTGATTTTCCTCCGTAATACAAATTAAATGAAATAGCCTGAGACGGAATATTAGTCATAAAAACATCTGAAATAAAGATATTTTCAACAACTCCTCCACGTCCGCGATTACTCTTGAAACGCAATCCTACGTCAGTTCCCATAAAAGTACAATTAGAAACGTGCATGTTTTTTACACCACTTGACATTTCACTTCCCACAGTTACACCACCGTGTCCGTGATACACAATATTGTTTCTGATAATAATATTTTCGCATGGTACAGCACGATCACGACCGTCTTTGTCTTTTCCTGATTTGATACAAATAGCATCATCACCTACATCAAAACTAGAATTTTCTACCAATACATTTTTACAGGATTCTACATCAAGACCATCCCCATTTTGAGAAAACCAAGGATTACGAACCGATACATTACGAACAATTAAATCCTCAATCATTAAAGGGTGAATATTCCATGCTGGCGAATTTTGGAATACAGGTCCGTCAAACAAAACTCTTTTACTGTTTTGAATACTTACCAATACCGGACGAAGAAAATCATGAATTTTTTCGAAATCTTCTTTCGTTTTTAAATCCAAACGCACATTTTGATCAGCACCTTCAGACGCATTCATAAAAACTTCTGATGGATACCAGCTCGTTTGCGTTTTATTAACAACACCTCCAGATGCAACAAATTTTTTCCATTGACTTTCGGTTAATTTACTTCTTTTTGCTTGTCTCCAAACTTCGCCTGAACCATCCCAAACACCTTTTCCTGTAAAAGCAACGTTCTCTAAATTTTTACCATAAAGTGGCGAAATACAACGCCATGTATTCAATCCCTCAAAACTGGTTTCGATTAATGGATACAAACTTTTATCTGGTGAAAATTTGATTAATGCTCCACCTTCAGCATGCAACTCTAAATTACTTTTCAAAATAATTGGTCCTGTTAACCAAATCCCAGGAGGAATAATTACTTTTCCACCACCTTTTTTAGAAACGGCTTCAATAGCCTTTGCAAATGCCTCTGTATTTAAAACGTCACCACCACTTACGGCTCCAAAATCTTTGATGTTTACTGAATTATTAGGAATTACTGGTTCCTTAACGATAGCCATTTTAAATTCAATTCCTTCGTAGTTTGCATTGGAATTTGAATTTTGAGCCACACTATTTTGCGACCAGCTGGATAGCATAACAACAAAAGCAGCAAACAGGAAATTTCTTGATTTATTTTTCATTCTCGTTTTTTTTTGGTTTATTTTTTGAATTTAATGACGAATGTAATCGATTATCCCACAAATATATTTAAAATTAATTGATTTTAGCTCAATAAGCATACCACTCTTTTAGTTAAAATTTATTTATAGAAAATTCTTATTTTAGTATAAATATTAAAAGCTAAAAAATGAGAACTATTAGATTATTACTACTCTTTTTCATTTCTATTTTTTGTCTTTCCTGTAAAAAAGAAGAAAAACCAAGTGCTAAATCTGAAGAAAAGCCCACTTATAAGTATTTTGAATACTCATTTGATTCAGAAGACACTAATTTTTCGATGCAAATAAAGCCTAATGATAGTATCTATATTAGAAATCGATTTTATCATTGGCACTCAAAAAATGATATTAAACCAAAAGAAATTGAAACGTACTATTTAGCAATTATAACTAAGTCCCAACGAAAGGAATTAAATAGTTTAATTTCTAAAATACCATTTAAAAAATATGATTCACTCTACCAAAAAGACTGTTTCAGGAAACATTACGTCACTTATATCGATAAAGATTCTATAAAAAAATTAGTGTTTGTGAGTGATTTTAAAAAATCTCCAGATCAATTAGATAGTTTAATCAAGTGGTTAAATATATTTAAAACCAATTCAAAATGGATTAAAACAAGTAAAAAAATAGATTTTAAAACTAGAAAATACGTAACTATACCACCTCCTCCTCCGATGCCAGTAAAAAAATAGAAAAAAACCCTCTTTTGAATCCAGAAAAGAGGGCTTCCTAATTTTATTATCAATTTTTATTTTGTAGAACTAATGTTTAAAGTTCCTGTCTTTAAACCTTTGCCACTAACCGTTAATTCTATATTTCCGGCTTCTTTTAAGGATTGAACCAGCACTACTAATTTTCCGCTAAAAAGCTTCATTGTTGGCAAATGAAATTGTTCCAGCGAAGTTGCATCTCCATTGCAGGCTGCTCTGTAAACTCCTTTGCCTTTAACTTTAAATTGCAATTGGTTTGTAGCCGTAGGACATGGAATTCCTTTTTCATCCACTACCGAAACGGTAACATACGACAAATCTTTACCATCTGCCTGGATTGTCTTTCTGTCGGCATCTAAAACAATTTTGTAAGCCTTCCCTGCAGTATGAATTTCTTCTTCTGCAACAGCTTTTCCGTCTTTATCAAAAGCAACTACTTTCAGCGTTCCCGGTTCGTATTTAACATCCATCCACATCAAACGGTAACGGTTTTGTGGTGTGGCGTTATTCTTTTTTTGGATTCCCATACTTTTTCCATTTACAAAAAGCTCAGCGCTATCATAATTGGTGTAAACAAATACCGGTGTCACCTGACCTTCACGTCCTTCCCAGTTCCAATGTGGTAAAATATGCAAAGTTTCTTTTTCGGTATTCCAACGGCTTCTGTACAAATAGAATCGGTCTTTAGGCAAACCGGCTAAATCATTAATGCCAAAATAAGAACTGCGTGAAGGCCATTTTTCATCATAAGGCGTTGGCTCACCCAAATAATCAAAACCGGTCCATACAAATTCGCCAATAACCCAAGGTTTATCATCCTGCAACACAAAATCCTCATCAGGCACATTAGACCAACTACAGGCTTCCAAATCATAAGATGAACTTTGGAAGTCAGGATATTGTTTGTTTTTTTCTTTTACCACAGGAAATTTATAAATCCCTCTTGAACTTACGGTAGAAGCCGTTTCAGAACCTAAAATAAATCCTTGTGGAAATTTCTTAAAAGCTTCTTCATATAAATGCACTCGATAATTTAAGCCTGGAACATCTAACAAAGCTCCAAAACCAGATTCCATAGTAGCCTTAACCTGATCCATACCCACAGTAACCGGTCTTGTTGGGTCTTCACGGTGGAAAATTTCCTGTAACCATTTGGCACGTTTCACCCCGGCTTCTCCCCATTGATCCGGAACTTCATTTCCGGAACTCCACATTACAATAGAAGGGTGATTCCTGGTGGCATGAATTAAATTAACCAAATCTTTCTCGGCATACGCTTCAAAAAATCGATTGTATCCATTCTTAACTTTTGGCTTTGCCCATTCGTCAAAACTTTCAGCTAAAAACATAAATCCCATTTCGTCACACAATTCCAGTTGTTCCAATGATGGCATATTGTGAGAACTTCGAATGGCATTACAGCCCATATCCTTCAAAATAGTCAATTGACGACGTAAGGCTGCCACATTTATTGCTGTTCCTAAAGGACCTAAATCGTGGTGCAAACAAACTCCTTTAAACTTTCGTACTTCACCATTCAAACTAAATCCTTTATTGGCTTCGTATTTTATATCACGAATTCCAAAACGGCTTGTAACTTCATCTTTTAATTCGTCTCCCACGAACCATTGAGAAACTGCCTTGTACAAATAAGGAGTTTCAGGACTCCACAACTTTGGATTTTTGACCTTGATATTTTGATCGAATTCATTTCCGAATTTTGTTGTTGCCTTATCAGAACTTAGTTTTTGTCCATTAGCATCAAAAATAGTGGTCACTAAATAACCGTTTTCACCAGTCGCTTTTGTTTTAACGTTTACTTTAGCAACTTCCTTGCTAATAAAAGGCGTTGTAATAGAAGTTCCCCACTGATCAATGCTTTCCTTATTTTTTATAATAAGACTCACTTTTCTGTACAAACCGGCACCCGGATACCAACGGGAAGCAAATTCCTTGTTAGTTAATTTTACCGCCAGGGTATTTTCTCCTGCTGAAATGAAATCAGTGATATCAAAATAAAAATAGCTGTAACCATAAGCCCATTCGCCCACCTTTTTACCGTTTAAATAAATCTGTGGTTCGCTCATGGCACCTTCAAAAAGCAGGATCACTTTTTTTCCTTTCTCAGAAGCCGAAATGGTAAATTTATTTCGATACCAGGCTGTACCGATATGAGGTAAAGAACCTGTTCTTCCTGTTTTTTCAGAAGCTGTTTTTTCACCATTTTGAACAATCGCTACACTCTGTTTGTCTATTTCTTTATCAAAAGGACCATATATTGCCCAATCATGCGGAACGGTAACCGACTCCCATTTTGAATCTTTGAAATTGCTCTGAAAAGCATTTTCTAAATCGCCTTTTTGAAACTTCCAGTTACTGTCTAATTCTCTCACAACTCGCACCTGAGAAAAGGAAACTTGTGTGGTTATAAAAAAAATAAATAGAAAAATTTTAAACTGTTTCATCTTAGTTTTTATAATTGGTTGCTTATTGATTTTTTAAAAAGTTGATAAAAATAGCTACATTCTAATTGCAAATCACAATAAGTAAACAACTTATTACAAAAAACCCGACCACTTTTTGAAGCGGTCGGGTTTTTGATTATTTTATAGAAAAATAAAATTAAGCTACTTTTTTCACCTTGTGTCCAAACATACCAAAATAAAGAATGATTAAGAAACACGCTAACGGAATTGAGTATCCTAATTGAATATCATCATGATTCATATCAATCAAGGTTCCCATTCCATAAGGTAAAATTGCTCCTCCTACAATGGCCATCACTAACCAGGAAGAACCTGTTTCAGTATTGTTTTTCAAATCTACTAATCCTAAAGCAAAGATAGTTGGAAACATAATCGACATAAAAAATCCGATAGCTCCAAGCGCATAAATTACATAAATTCCGCTTCCGTAAATTGCTACTGCGCAAAGAACTGCACAACAAACAGCATAAATAGAAAGTAAAACATAATCTTTTACGTATTTTAAAAAGAAAGTTCCAATGAATCTTCCTGCCATAAATAAAACACCATAAAGACCTAAATAATATGCTGCTGTAATTTCGTCCATATTAGCACCTTTCTCTGCCATTCTGATAAAGAAACTTGTTACACAAACCTGTGCACCTACATAGAAAAACTGAGCCACAACAGCCCAGCTTAAATGACGGTGTTTTAAAACAGAGAAAAAACCAGGCTTTACCTCAACTTCAGTATGTTCAGGTTTCATTGATGGCAAATGCATGAAATAAAACAAAATAGCAACTAAAACTAAAATGGTTCCTAAAACAATATAAGGCATTTTTACTGATGCTGCTTCGCCTGCTAAATAAGCTACTCTTTCTGCTTCTGGCATTGCCGCCATTTGTTCCGGAGTAAAACTTTTTCCCGAAAGAATAAATACTGATCCTACAATTGGCGCTACCATTGCAGCCAAACCATTAAAAGAAGCAGCTAAATTCAGTCGTTTAGAAGAAGATTCTGGTGGTCCTAAAATTGCAGCATACGGATTAGCACTCGTTTCAAGAATAGTTAATCCACAACCTATAATAAATAAGGCTACTAAAAACAATTCATAAGCACGGGTATTTGCTGCAGGAACAAATAAAAAGGCACCTGTTGCAAAAACTAAAAGTCCAATGATAATACTGTTTTTATAACCTACTTTTTTAATAATCATTCCCGCCGGAATTGCCATAAGAAAGTAAGCTAAAAATACCGCCGTATCAATTAAAGTCGATTGACGATTATTAAGCTGACAGGCTTTTTTAAGGTGTGGAATCAAAATAGAATCCAGATTGTGAGCCATTCCCCAAAGGAAAAATAAACTCGTAATTAAAATAAAAGGCAATAGATAATTTGGTCCTTTTCCTTTTTCGGTGGGCACTGAATGTTGGTCACCCAACTGATTGGTTACTTGCATTTTTTATATTTATTTGGTTGGTTAATTTTTTCTTTTTACCAATAGTAAATGATCGCATACCATTACTACTTCGCCTCTTTGATTGATGATTTCCAAATGCTCTGTCACTGTTCCCATCTCTGGTCTTTTGGCATCACCTTTCTCTGAAATCGTAATTTCTGAATGAATGGTATCACCAATGTGTACCGGTTTTACAAAACGCATACGGTCATATCCTTTAGAAAAAGCTTCCGGATTAATTTCTGAAGCTGTTAGTCCAACACCAATTGCAAGTACCATTGTTCCATGTGCAATTCGTTGTCCAAAAGGCTGTGTTTTACACCATTCTTCATCCATGTGGTGCGGAAAAAAATCACCTGTGTGACCTGCATGAACAACAAAATCAGTTTCAGTAATCGTTCTTCCCAATGTTACTCGTTTTTCTCCTAATTGGTAATCTTCAAAAAAAGTTGATTTGAAATACATATTTTTAGTGTTTTAGTACTTAGTAATTAGTCTATTCTCAAAACTAAACACTAAGAGCTATATTAATAATTTAAATTGAGGAGTCTTTAGCTTTCCTTATCTAAGGACCAGGGACTAAGGACTTTTGTGTTTTTTTATAAATCCATTTGCGGAATTCCACCGTTTTTATTGCTTATGTAACAAGCTTCTACCACTTTCATAGTTCCTAATACATTTTCTACGCTGGCAAATAATTCATTATCTGAACCTTCTTTGTAACGCATTAAATTTGCCATTGTTCCCACAAAAGCTTCAGGAAACCAGGAACCTTCCAGTTGTACTTTTTTCCACTCATAATTTCCAGCTTCATTTTGTACCGAGTATTCGAAAACATCTTCTAAACCAGCTGGATAGTTCATTAACAATCCCATTTTAGCTTTGATGGCTCCTTTGGTTCCTTCCCATTTAATGTAGCTTTCTTCATGTTCTGGTCCAAAATGATGATCGTGATTCGTATTAATTACGGCACGCATAGTATCACCATAATCCAGAATAATTGTAGAACGCGAAGACGATAAATCTTTTAAGGGATGTTTCCAGGTTTTAGCCAAAACACTTTTTGGATCACCAATAAACGAACGAATACAATCAATATAATGCACCGAGTGGAATAAAATTTCCAATCTTGGATGTACTTTAACAACAGGGAACATTTCCCAAGGTGTATTTACAGTCACTTTGAATTCCAAATCATACAATTCGCCAATAATTCCTTCATTAATCAAATGACGGGCCGCTGCCACAAATGGAGCAAATCGCAATTGGAAATTAATAGCTCCTACCAGCTTTTTTCTTTCACAAACTTCCAGAATTTCTTTGGCTTCAGCCAAATCATTTCCCATAGGTTTCTGGATTAAAACGGCAGCACCATCAGGCAACTGCTCTAAAATTTCAATGTATTGTTCCGGCATTACAGTAATGTCATAAACAGCATTAGCAGGAGCAGCTTTTACTGCATCAGCTACGGTTTCAAAAGCATGTGTAATTCCAAATTCGGCAGCCATAGCTTGTGCCTTTGAAAATGTTCTATTCGTAATCCCGAAAACCTCAAATCCTGCCATTTTGTAAGCAGGTAAATGTGCATCTTTTACAATTCCGCTGGCGCCAATAATAATGATTGGTTGGTTGGTTTTTGGCAGTTGTGGTTTATAAGGGATTTGCATAATTATAGTATTTTTTCAATTTCGATTTGTGTGTTTTTTAATATATCTGCCGATGGAACATTAGTCTTTAATGCCTGCAAAACCATCTGGTCTATCAGTATAGCAATATCTGGCCAAACTGTGATTTGAGGCAAAGTCAATGCGTTTTCGTGCAAACTCTCTAACTTGTGGTAATAAGGAATCGTTGCATTAATTTCTGCATCTTTCCATGTTGATTTTCTACAGCCAATTCCGCCTTCATTTGTCAATAATTTGTCGCTTTCGGCAGTGGTGGCAAATCGTAAAAAGTCGTAGGCAATTTTTTTGTTTTTGCTTCCTGATCCTATGGTGTATAACCAATATACATTTAGCGAAGCTGTTTTTCCTCCAACTGCAAAAGGCAAAGTCGTAACATCTACTTTACCTTTTACTTTTGATTCGGCAATTACTTCACACATAGACGCAAATCCAAACCAGTTAATGGTCATTGCTCCTTCACCATTGGCGAAAGCCATTCCTGCTTCGACTGAACCAAAATCAGCCGATCCGGGATGAACAGCTGCCGTATTTTTAACAATATATCGGTAATAATCTAAGGTATCAATTGCCGCCTGAGTATTAACATTTACCTGATTTTCGGCATTTAGTAAAGAACCTCCTCTGGTCCATAAATGCAAACAAAAATCGAAAACCATGTTGTGCCCATCAGGATAATTGGCAAAAATACAGCCGTATAAATTTTCGCCTGAACGATTAAAAAAAGTAGCTATTTGTTCGAATTCTGTCCAGGTTTTAGGTGGTGCTAACTCGTAACCAAACTGCTTTTTGAAATTCTCTTTTTCAATTTTATCTTCGAATAAATCTTTTCTGTAAATCAAACATTCAGGGCCGTCGTGAAAAGGCAAACCATAGATTCCTCCGTTAATTTCCTGTAAATGCAACAAGGAATTATGCCAGCCTTCAGGAAAATCCTGTGGTGCTTTTTTAGCAATATAAGGCGTTAAATCCTGAACTGCATTGGCATGAGCCGCATCAAAAATCCAATCGGTATTGATGTGGGCAATATCCCAATTTCCTTTTTTCAAACCCTCTTCGGTAATGGTTTGTTCATACAAATCGTGCAATTCCATTGGAACCATTTCGACTGCAATACTAATATCGTATTTTAAGCAAAAGGCATCCCATAATTTTTGTAAGGCACTTTCGAAAGGACCAAATTTTCTAACCGCGATTCTAAATGTTGAGTTTTCCATACTAAAGATTAAATTCTTTTATGATACTTTGATTGTCCTGACCTAATTTTGGAGAACCTTTACCTGAAGTAAATAATTCGCCATCAATCCTAATAGGACATCTCGTAGTTTTATAGTTGTAACCATCTGTCATTTCGACCTGCTGAACAAAGTCTAAAACCTGAAATCCTTCTTGTGCAAAAAGTTCTTCATAGTTCAATACATTAGCGCACCAAATATCAGCTGGTTCTAAAATATTTAACCAATATTGCGAATCCTGAGTTTTTAAATGTGCTGCCAAAACTGATTTGATATCGTCTCTTAACGTAAATTTATTCTCTGGAAATTGCTTTAGTTCTTCGCAGCTAAGCAATTCAGCCAAAACAGGAATCGATCCCATAGCTAAACTCATGTAACCATTTTTGGTTTCATAAATTCCGTAAGGTGCCCCTAAATAAGCATTGGCATTATTGCTTTTTGTTCGAACAGGTAATTCACCACCATCATTAAAGAAAGTGGTAATCGTTTCAAACTGAAAATCAAACGCCGATTCCAGCATACTCACTTCTACCAACGCACCAGTATTTTGAGTTACTTTTCGGTACAAAGCTGCCAAAATTCCCTGAGCTAAATGCGCTCCTGCCAGCATGTCCACAATAGACAATCCCATAGGAACCGGACCATCGCCTTCATTTCCTGTGAGCCATGTCAAAGCCGTTAACGATTGCAACAACAAATCCTGTCCCGGCAAATCTTTAAAAGGACCTTTTGAGCCGTAACCGCTTATCGAAGCATACACCACATTAGGGTTTATTTTTTGTACTTCTTCATAACTTAATCCAATGCGTTCCATCACGCCTGGTCTGAAATTATGCATTACAACATCGGCTTTAGCCAATAGTTTTTTCAATTTTGCTAATTCCTCAGGTTGTTTAAAATCGATGGCAAAGGATTCTTTGTTTCGGTTGATAGTATGAAAAACAGAGGATTCTCCGTTCATAATCAAATCCGAAGTATATAAGGTTCTGCAAATATCTCCTGTTCCCGGTTTTTCGATTTTAATGACACGAGCACCCATATCGGCCAAACGTAAACTTGCCGAAGGTCCTGAAAGAAACTGACTGAAATCTATTATTAAATAATCTTCTAATGGTTTCATTTTTGTTTAATCGTTTTAACTGTTTAATTGATTAATCGTTTAATTGGTTTGTGATAATTACAAAACAAATAAACAAATCAACGAATAAACTCTTTTTTTATAACATCATTCTGTTCTCCTACTTTTGGTGCCGCCTTAGTGCTGGTCAAAATTTTTCCATCTAACTGAATTGGACTTCTGGTAGTAACAATTTTTTTATAATCTGAATTTTCAATTGTTTGCTTCATTGGCATACCAAAATCAATAGTATCCAAATCCTGATAATTCAATACTTTTCCACACCAAACACCTTTTCCAATCAATAAATCCAACCAATGATCGGTTGGTTTTTGAATAATGCGTTCGCTTAAAAGTGTTCTAATTTCATCACGGAATTCAAACCAAAGATGTTTTTCACGGTATTTTTCCAAGTTCACTTCGAGCAATTCGCTAATATACATTAAATCGCCCATAGCAAGCGAAAGATAGCCGTCCTGTGTTTTATACACACCATAAGGCGCACTTAAAAATGCATGCGCACTTCCGGCAACATCACCTCTTTTTTGCAATTGTCCACCATCGTTTAAGTACGAAGTGATAGCTTCAAATTGTACATCTAATATTGATTCGATCAAACTCACTTCGACCAAAACCCCTTTATTCGTTTTAGCTCTTTTTAATAAAGCTGCCAAAAGTCCTTGTACCAAATGATTTCCGCACATAATATCGGCAGTTGATAATCCAAAAGGAACCGGTCCCTGACTATCGCGTCCGCTTAACCACGTTAATCCTGATAAAGATTGTACTAATAAATCCTGTCCCGGTTTTTTAGCCCAAGGTCCTTCTTCTCCATAACCCGAAACTACGCCGTAAATAATCTTTGGATTGATGGCGATTGCATCTTCAAAAGCCAGTCCTATCTTATCCATAACACCCGGTCTAAAATTATGCGTCATGATATCAGCCTTAGTGATCAAACGTTTGACCAACTCTAAATCAGAAGGATTTTTTAAGTCCGCTGCAAACGAATCTTTATTTCTGTTGATGGTATGAAACAGTAAGCTGCTCTCATCTACAAACAGATCTTTAATACTTAATTGACGACAGGCTTCTCCTTTTACAGGTCTTTCGATTTTGATCACTCTTGCTCCTAAATCAGCCAGTTTTAATCCAGCCGAAGGCCCTGCCAAAAACTGGCAAAACTCTAAAACCACTAAGCCTTCTAAAGGTCTCATACTGTTTCTGGCTTAAGGGATTTTACATATAATGCATCCATTGCTCTCAAAACTGCAATTTCGTCTCCGCCATTCATCAAATAATCACGTACCAAATCTCCGGCATGATCCTGGAAATACATGTGCCCTGAATATCTCGGACGCAAGAAAGCACGCTCTAAAGCCGGTAAGGTATTTTTGAAATAATCATGAGTGATTCCGTTAATTCGTTCGCTTTTCCATGCCTGTAAATGTCCCGGTTGTCCACCATTGTCTGCAAAAATATTTTGCTGAACATGAGAAGAACCTGTGAATTCAGCATATTTCAAAGCTTCAGGAAGATTTTCACTGAAAGAAGAAACTGCTAAACCTGTTCCACCTAATGAACTGATCATTGACTGATCGTTTAATTTCACTAAGTCATAAAAATGAAGTAAATGTTTGCTGTAGCCAATTCTTGAATAATTAGAATAACCGTAAGCAAATGGGCAATAAGCAATTTCATCAGTATTCACCATTGCCTCATACACCTGAATTGGGTTTCTGTTAAAATTAGCCGGATCCATTAATTGGGCTAATTCGCGGTGCATTTGCAAAGCTTTAATTCCTGTTTCATCAGAAATAACGGTTTCCTGCGATTGAAAAGGAGCTTCGCCTAAACTACAACAGAAAGAATAAAAAGTCATCAATGAATCTACCGGAATTCCAGCAAAAGCAACCAATCCTTTTTTGGCTAAAGCCAATAAATCTTCATAAGTTTCAGGAACTTTGAATCCGTTTTTTTCTAAAATATCTAAACGGGCAGCAGCAACCGGTGTAGCCGCATCAATAGGCAAAGCCCACAATTTGTTATGAAAAACATAACTCTCGTATGATTTACCTACCGTATTTACTTCCTGATCTTTAATATATTCAGCCGAAAAATGATCTGACAAAGGCATAATCGTATTGGTAGCTGCACCAAAACCTGTCCATGGATGATCAATAACCAATAAATCAAATCGTTTTGCTAAATCTTCTATCGAAGCATCGGCAAATTCCTGTAAGCTTCTTTTTTCCCAACTAATTTCTACATCTGGATACAGCTCAGTAAAACGCTGAGAAGTGGCAACCATTGGCAAAAGCCCTCTTGTATGGTTCCATGTAATCCCTTTCAATTTCTTCATCTTTGTTCTATTCCTTTTTTAATTTTTTCGAAAATAATTTTCCGAAAACAAAACTAATGTTTTTTTTAAGTATTATTTATAAATTTTAAAACGGTTCTCAATAGACTTCGTTATAAAACTACTATTTATTGAAAACCGTTTTTTATGATTATAAGGCTACGTCACCACAAAAATGAACCTGAATTCCTAATTCCTGTAAGGCTGAAGCTTTAATTCGGCACAATTTGTTAGCTTCAGTTTCATTTTCGGCGTAGACCACATGAATATGATTTGCCTTGTGGCGTCCCATCATTTGGTCCCGACTCACACCTTTTAATGTAGCATTCATAATAGGCCATTGTGGTGTAGTCATGTTCCATCTTCGGTCTAATTCTTCTTTTGGTAAATCTACCGATTCTCCAATTCCTAAGTCGCAATGCAGCGCATCATCCATTACATAAATTCGGCTCCAGACAATCGAACCTGGTTTGCTGACTCCTTTTACACTTCCGCCACCTAATCTAAAATACATTTCAGGTTGTCTTTCGCTCGAAGTCCCTTTGTAACCATCTACAAAATGTTCCGGAGGAGCTGCTCCACTAATTAAGAATACCCAAACAAATCCGTCAATAGTTTCATTTTTATAATATTCACCATAACGTAAATCGTGCAGCGTATTTTCTCCTTTTAATCCCAGAGAACGCCATAAATTATAAGTAACTAAGGCATCTATTCCGGCACATTCGTCTACTTCATTAAAATGAGGCAAAGCTTCATTAGCAAACAATTCATTTCCCTCTTCGTCAAAAACCGGAGGACGATTTTGATTGTTTAACAAACCTTCAACCAAATCACTGGCAGGAACCAAATCCTTCAAGCCTTGCTGGTATTGAATTCCGATAGTGTCACAACCAAATTCAGCTGCGATTCGTACAGCTGCAATGTACATTTTGCATTGTAATAAAGTTTGGTTTCTGGTTAATTGCGTTGCTTCGTCTGTTCCCCAGGCAAATTGCATTCCTTTATCTAATAACCATTGTAATACTGCTTCGGCTTCTTCATCTTTTACCGTTAGCATTTTTGCATAAAGTGAAGACTGAGACAATCTTTCTTTATAAATCCCTGTTGGATGCAACAAATGATCCGGAACAATGGCGTTGAACATTCCCATACAACCTTCGTCAAAAACGCCCATAATGGCTTTTTCTTTTCTAAAAGCCTTTGCAAAAGCAGTTCCTTTAGCAAATTCATCTACAGGAATAAGCGTTTTATCAAATGCTTTTACATGACTTTCATCGGGTTGTACAGTAGCAGTTTGCAGCCAGTTTTTTAAATTCTTTTTGAAAAAATCATCACTAAAATCAACGCTCCAAAGCGTACTATATTGTACACCGGCTTTTGTTAATGAACCATTTAAGTTCAGCATTCCTACCAGTCCTGGCCATTCTCCGCTCCAGTTAGCTACAGTTAAAATAGGTCCCTGATGTGTGATTAAACCTGCCAAAACATGGTGCGAATATTGCCAGACACTTTCAGCAACAATTAATGGCGCTGTTGGGTCAATGTTTTTAAAAACCTGCATTCCCATTTTTTGGCTGTCAATAAAACCGTGCTGCTTTTTTTCGTCATAAGCATGTGCTCTGATGATTTTTCCGCCGGCTTCTGCAACGGCTTCTGATAATAATTGCTCCATTTGGGCTTGTGCATCCCAACATACCTGATTTGCCGATAAACGCAAATCGCCACTTGCTACTAAATAAATGTTCATTTCTTAAAATATTTATAAGCAATAAAACACAAAACAGTCTGAACTTTTTTCAAACTCCTTTGTGTTATGCTTTTGATGATTACTTTTTTGTTTTTAAACTCACTGTGTTTTTTAGAAAAAACCCCGATAGTCTATTTTCAAATATGCTAAAAATTAGCACTTCAATCTTGTTATTTATTCGCATCTATTTATAGGATATTATCATAAAAAGCATTTGTAATTGTAAAAATTACACTAATTTAGCAAAACCAACTTAAAACCATTGTCTATGAAGCCTTTATTTCATAAAGTCCCAACAAGCATTCAAAGTTCCTTTGAGGTAAGACATGACAAAAAACCTAATTTTGGCAAGCTCTGGCATTACCATCCTGAACTCGAATTGCACTTTGTTGCTAAAGGAGAAGGTGTACGGTTTATTGGCGATAACATTAGTAATTTCAGTTCAGGAGAAGTTATTTTACTGGGTGAAAATTTACCACATACCTGGCGTTGTCATGAAGAATATTATCAAAACAATCCTGAACTGGATGTAGAAGCCATTGTGATTCATTTTTTGCCCGATTGTTTAGGCAAAGATTTTATAAACTTACCGGAATCTTTTATGTTGCCAAAACTATTTGAAAAGGCAAAAAAAGGAATGATTTTTAATGGTAAAGCCAAAGAAGAACTGATGGAGCTCATGAAAAAAGCACCATATGTCAATCAGATTGACAAGTTGATTATACTTCTTACTATCTTAAAAATTTTATCAGAAACCGAAGAATATACCGAAATTACTTCTTCGCATGCTTTTTATCAATCTACTGAATCTGATTCAATCAGACTCAACAAAATATGCAGTTATACGCTTTCGAATTATAAAAAAGAGATTACGCTGAAAGAAATTGCCGCTTTTAGCAACCTGAGTGTTACTTCTTTTTGCCGTTATTTTAAGTTAATGACTAAGAAAACCTATTATGATTTTTTAATAGAAATCCGCATCAGTCATGCTTGCAGATTATTGATTGAAAATAAAATCCCTACTGAAATGATTTGCTTTGAATGTGGTTTTAATAACGTATCTAATTTTTACCGACATTTCAAGAAAGTAGCGGGAATTACCCCTATGGAATACAAGAAAAGGTATTTATCAAATTAAGTTAAGCTAGTTTTTAACCACAAAGAGCACAAAGGTTTTCGCAAAGTTCACAAAGAAATTTTCACCATGTAAGACATATAAGTTTTTTATCTGCTAGAACTATTTAAAAGTTCTTATAAGCTGTTTTCATAAATGAAAATAAAAGAAAAAAAATTGCGAATTTGCGGTGTTTTATTCACAACGTTTACAAAGAAAAACACAAAGTTGTGTAATGATTTTTTTTCAATTTCTTGAATTTTTCAAATCAGTGTTCCAAAAAATAATCTGGAAATAAGCCTTAATTTTTAACCACAAAGAACACAAAGTTTTTCGCAAAGTTCACAAAGAAATTTTATCATATAAGGTATATAAGTTTTTTGTTTCCAAAAAGTGTTTAAAAGTTCAAATAAGTTATTTTCATAAATGAAAATTAAAATCTGTGGGAATTCTTAAACTCAAATATTAGAAAAAAATTAGTGCATTCGTGGCAAAAAAACAATTATCAATCTGTCTGCCCAAAATAATTTCTAATTAGAAATTGTATTCAAAACCAAAATTATGGTCAAAAAAGGTTCCAAAATATTCTTATACGATGTCCAAAACAGGGAGGAGCTGGGCATAATACAAAAACTTATCGAACAGACAAATTAATAATCACTAACACTAACCAAAATATATAAACTAGAATGACAATTCATTCTGGAGAATATCGTACTCATTTTGCAGTTGATCTACTGCCTTTTTTACAATTGGAGTAAAATTACCTACTTCTCTACGTGTAAAATTAGAAATAGACAAACCTCTTTTTTGCAAAGTATATTTAGCCACAATAGGATACACATCGTGCATAACTCCCATATTTGACTCTAAAAATTGTTGCACCGCCACTAATTCTTCAGCTTTGGAAGCATCATTATAATTATCGCAAATCCAGACAATTAATTCAGGAAAGAAATTCCCCTGAATACAGGACAATCCAGCCGAACCTGCTTTTAAAGATTCAATCGAATGAACCATATAAGCATCGTACAAACCAAATTCAGGATTTTTTACCACACTCAATTTCGCTTTAATCTGATTGATATCTAAACTAGTGTCTTTATGATAAATTACTCTTCCGGTATTAACAAAATCTCCTAATTGCTCAGCAGTCAATACTCTTTTATAAGGCACTGGACATTCGTAAAATCCTGTTGGAATTCCCGGCGTCAAGTCTAATAACTGATGTACATTGTTTACAAATACTTCATCCGAATCAGTTTCTTTAGCCAATAATCCGGAAATCAAAATTACGGCATTAATTCCTGTTCCGTAAATTTTATTGGTAAAATCTGCTTGTTGCTGAATTGTTCCTTCAAAAGTTCCCGTAGCCACAATAGGCACCTGCCCATCAACTACGTCAACTACATGTTTTGTTAGCTGAAGACGTTCGGCTTCCGACAATTCAAACATTTCACTCGACAAACAATTGGCAAACAAACCAGTAACTCCCGACTTTAAATAAAGTTCGGTAAGAGCTGTTAGTGTTTTATAATCAATGCTTCCATCATTATTAAATGGCGTTAACATTACCGGAATAAATCCTTTTTTTGAATTGTTCATCGTTATTCTATTTTCTTCTTTTATTATATTAAGCTTTTACGCTTTTAAATTTTGCTATAGTTGCTCCTGTCAGATAAATCGAAAGTGTTCCTATCACAATTACCATATTAGCATGAAGCGGACTTCTTAAAAAATCATATTGATCCGGAATTAAATACGAAAGTGACAACCAGAGAATAACCATAATACCTACAATGGTCGCTGCAATAGCCTCGGTATTTCCTGATTTTTTACTAATAATTCCCAAAAGGAAAAGTCCAAGCATTCCCCCTGCAAATATTCCTGATAATTGCCACCAAATATCCAGAATACTTTTTACGCCTATCATTGCAATTCCACAAAGCATTCCGGCTAACCCAAATAAAACGGTTCCTATGTAAAGCAAACGCATATTTTGTTTGTCACTGATTTTTCTTTTCGAATAACGCTTATAGATATCTTCTGAAAACACCGTTGCCGATGCATTCATTCCCGAACTAATCGTACTCATAGCCGCCGAAAGAATCGCCGAAACAATTAATCCTAATAAACCTGTAGGAATCATATTCACCATAAAATGTGGCATTACTTTATCTCCGTAATCGGATGGTTGTAATGTTTTGGCATAATTCGCAATATCTGTTTGTGAAGCTGCTGTTCCTAGATGTTCGGCTGCTGCCTGTAATTTTATGGGTTCAATCAATCCCGGCGTTACCTGATAATATGCAAATAAACAGGAACCAATCATAAAGAAAACCAATGAAACCGGAACAAACATCCAAACGCATAACCAGATGGATTTTGCCGCTTCTTTAGCAGAAGAAGATGCATGATAACGCTGTACATAATTTTGATCCATCCCAAAATTATTCAGGTTAATAAAAAAACCGTACAACAATACTACCCAAAATGTTGAAGTTGTAAAATCGAGCGAGAAACTTCCCAGACTAAACTTATCGTTTTGTTGTCCTATCTCTATTATTTTAGAAACACCGCCAGGCATTTTTGAAATAATCAAATACATAATCAATAAGGCGCCTCCGGTTTTTAATATGGCCTGAACCACCTCGGTCCAAATCACCGCTTCAATTCCTCCTAAAACGGTATAAACAACAATACATATTCCGGTAACCAACATGATGGTTTCCATACTAAAACCTGTCAGGGCTTGCAGTGTAAGGGAAATTCCAAAAAATACCGATCCCATTCGGGTAATTTGTGTCAGCAAGAAACAAACCACAGCATAGGTTCTGGCCCAGGGACCAAAGCGCTTTTCTAAGTTAGTATAAGCCGAAACTTCTCCCGTACTGCGATAAAAAGGTACAAAATATTTAGCCGCTACCCAGGCTGCAAATGGCATCGAAATACTAAACACAAACGCATTCCAGTTTCCTCCAAACGCCTTACCGGGAACTCCTAAAAAAGTATTACTGCTTAAAAATGTAGCATAAATAGACAATCCTATTGCCCAACCGGGAATCTTACCCGAAGCCTTAGTATATTGCTCTGCACTCTTGTTTTTTCTGGAGAAATAAATTCCCACGCCAACCATTGCAATCAAATAAATGGCAATTATAGCGATATCTAAAAATGGTAAATTTTTCATTTATTAAAGATGGGATTTAAAATTCAATTTCTCCACATCAATAAGTATATCGTACAACTTATTGATGATTTTACAAATTTATTCGAAAACTACAACGATTTCCTATGAGATTTTTTCAGAATGTTATAGGATATTAGCATAAAGCTTCTCGATACATTTTTGGCTTATGAAGTTCTTGTTCAAAACAAATTCCTCAAGCCAAAAACACTCGAAGTGACGTAACAGCCGTCAGTTCGAGTGAATTTTCGGAAAATGCGAATAGCTTTTTCTGAAAATTTGTATCGAGAACTATTTTTATAAGAAGCAACTTCCTGCCCTTCGCTTCACTCTTATTTGTAGTCCCGGATTTTTCTAAGCGCCAAAAAGGAGCTTCCTGCAGTCGCTCTTTTGGGACAAGAAAAAATCACAGCCCTCCCGCATAAGGAGTTTAACTGCGGTCAGGGCTAGAATTTATCAATAAAATCCAAATATAAGATTCATAGAAATTATAAGAATAAACATCAGTATTCCAATATGGAATACCCACTTTAATTCATCAATATTGCAATATGGAATATTAAAAATATTTCTTTATGAATGAAAGAAAAATCAATCAGTTTATTTGCAACCAACTAGTTAAAGCCAGAGAAGAAAAGGGTTTAACTCAGAAAAGAGTTGAAGAAAGTGGAGTTATTAAGCAAAGTAATCTATCCAAAATAGAAAATGGAGCAAAAAATGTTAGTGCCGCTAAACTTTTTATTCTCGCAAATTTTTATCAAAAACCTATTGAATTTTTCTTTAAAAAATAATAGTTAAACCCATGGAAGAAGAAATTCCAATTATAGATATTTTCGCTGGTCCTGGCGGTTTAGCAGAGGGATTTTCCTCTTTAATAAATGCGGATGAAAATCGTGTTTTCAAAATTGCCTTATCAATTGAAAAAGATGAAAATGCACATCGCACTCTAAAACTTAGAAGTTTTTATCGCCAATTCCCAGTTAATCAGGCTCCCGCAGATTATTATTCTTTCGTAAGAGGAGAAATTACTATCGATCAACTTTACACCAATCATCCGATTCAGGCACAATTAGCAGATGAAGAAGCCTGGTGCGGAACTTTAGGCACGCCAGATGAAACTGAGACTAATGGCGTAAGTAACGAAGAGGTGGACGAAAGAATAAGAATAGCCTTAAATGGAAATCCAAACTGGGTATTAATTGGAGGTCCGCCATGTCAGGCATATTCGTTAGTTGGTCGCGCAAGACGTCAGGAAATTATTTTGGATGGAGCTACCGATAAAAGAGTTGGATTATATAAAGAATATCTACGTATTATTGCAATGCACACTCCTGCTGTATTTGTTATGGAGAATGTCAAAGGTCTTCTGTCGGCAAGGACAGAAAGTGAAAGTATATTTCAAAGAATATTAACTGACCTTAAAAATCCTGTTAATGCCTGCATAGCTGAAGGAATTGTTACAGATGTAAATCAACCCCACATAAATTATAGAATATATTCTCTTACAACGGAAGCTACTAACTTTGATGATGATGGAAATCCAATATTTAATCCTATCGACTACCTCATTAAATCAGAGGACTACGGTGTTCCACAAAGGAGACACAGGGTTATACTTTTAGGTGTTAGACAAGATTTTGGCGCACCACAAAGTATTTTACAACCTCAGGAACAAATTACTCTTTCATCTGTAATAGATAATCTTCCGGCAGTAAGAAGTGGCATCACAAGATCTTTTTCGCACTTCACAATGGTTGAAGGGAAAAATCAGACTTTAAAAAAGAAAAGACATTATAACCGAATCAATGATTCTGCAGAAAACTGGAGAAATTATATTAACGGATTTAATGAAGAACTAAACACATTTCTTCAACCTTTACAAAATAATTTAAATTATCCGGTTATACTGGGACTTAATTATCAGCCACACAATAATTATAATTTACCTGAAGAGCATTTATTATCAGGTTGGTTTGCTGATGATAATCTTGGAGGAATCCTTCAGCATGTTTCACGCAAACATCTATTAGAAGACTTGAAAAGATATTTATTTGCAGCCCGATATTCTGAAATAAATGGAACTTTCCCAAGGCTTGATGACTACAGAGATGCTGGAAATGATTTATTGCCAGATCATGAAAATGCAGGTTCTGGAAAATTTACAGATCGATTCCGTGTACAATTACCAAATATTTCCGCAACCACAGTTACTAGTCACATTTCAAAAGACGGTCATTATTTTATTCATTATGATCCGGTACAATGCAGAAGTTTAACTGTTAGGGAAGCTGCCAGAATCCAGACATTTCCAGACAATTATTATTTCTGTGGAGAACGTACTAACCAGTTTCATCAGGTTGGAAATGCTGTACCTCCCTATTTGGCTTTCCAGATTGCAGAAATTGTCTCAGGTATTTTGAATCCTCCACTTAATGAAAATGAAAATATTGTCCAAGAATTAGAAAGAATAAATTAATAGCAAACATATTTAATAAACAAACCTGTTCTGTCCCAATGTCGAATGGATTGCTAAAAAAATAAAAGAAATGATATAGTACATTTTTTCTTGAATTACATTATTAATAAATACCACAATTAAAATGATAATTAATCAACATTAGATGTAAAACAAAACTACATCTATTAACACTATGTGAGTATGCATGAATTCAAAGCTGAAAATGCCAAGCCAAATCCAAGATCAACAATAAACTCATATCGTAGTTTTGGTTATAATCTTTCAACTGCAATAGCAGATATAATTGACAATAGTATTTCTGCTAATGCAGATACCATTGAAATTGATTTTGCCTGGAAAGGAAAAGATTCTGTAATTTCTATTTTGGATAATGGTAAAGGAATGAATTTAGAAGAACTGATTGTAGCTATGACTCCAGGGAGCAAAGACCCAGAAGATACGAGGGAGGAAAAAGATTTGGGAAGATTTGGTATGGGGCTAAAAACGGCTTCATTCTCTCAATGTAAAAGACTTACTGTTGTAACCAAAAAAGAAGGTTATCCAACAATTAAACGCTGTTGGGATATAGAATTTATTAATAGTGTAGAAGAATGGACGCTGTTAAATTATATATCGGATGAATCACACCTGAAAAAAATTGACAATTTAAAAAGCGGCACTTTGATTATTTGGGAATTGTTGGATAGAATTGTTGGCGATTCTAAGGAAGAAAATGAAGCTGTAAAGAATGCTTTCTATCAGGAAATGTCAACAGTTAACGAGCATTTAAGCTTAGTTTTTCACCGTTTTATTGAAGGCAAAAAAATCAAACTTCTTTGTAATACTTATGACATTGAAGCATGGAACCCGTTTTTATTAAATCTCAATCCTAAACCGGAAATGGGACAATTAGAAGTTTTACAGAATAATGTGGAAGTTACCTATTTCATATTGCCTCACATGTCCAAGATAAGTAATGAAGATTATGAAAAATCAGGTGGCCCTTTAGGCTGGTATCAACAGCAGGGCTTTTATATATATAGAGGTGATAGATTACTTGTATCTGGAGACTGGTTAGGTATTGAAAAAAAGAGAGAATATTCAAAGTTAGCTAGGATAGCAATAAATTTTCCTAACGCAAGGGATTTTGACTGGAATCTTGATATAAAAAAATCAACCGCAACACCACCTATAGAAATAAGGAAAGAATTAGCCAGAATAGCAAAAATGGCTGTTATGAAATCCGCAAAAATATATAATTGGAGAGGTCAAAAATCGATATCTTCAGGTTATAATAGTCAATCTTTTGAGAGTTTATGGAAAGATGAAACAAACAGAGAAGGTATAAAGAAATATAAAATAAATAAGAAACATCCAATAATAAAACAATTACTTGATTCTGAAAAGGAAAACAAGCTTTTTTCAAAAGCTTTAAAACTTATTGAAGAAAATATTCCGTTAGAATTGATTTTATACAATCAAAATGAGAATCCATCTTTTCATGAGTTAGAAAGCATTCCTGAAATTCCTAGTGATGAATTAGTAAAATTAGCAATAGAATTATATAAAATTTATATTCTACAAGGAGTTCCTGAAAACTTGGCTAGACAACAAATAATAAATTCAACTCCATTCAATCTGTTTCCATTAATAAATGACTATTTAATATGAACGATATAAAAAACTCGGCTAGATTAATAGCGCATACACTTTTGTCTCATGCAAAACAAAATGATGAAATTACAGATGAAATAATTTTGAATATTATTGATAAAGTTGAGTCAACAATGGCATCTGTTGGTCAATTAATTGACAAAAGAGAATTGTTTGAAATATTAGTAGCAGATTTTAGTATTGGAAAGGGTTCAATTACTGAATTGAATGGAGATATTATACCTTGGCTTTATTCGAGTAAGGATGATATTAATTGGGAATTGTGGAGTAGATATAAATCATATATGCACGAAATAGACCCTTCGTTCCCTATTAATGATTTAGATGATTTTACTGATAGAATATTAGACAAATGTGTTAATCCTAATCAGAAAGGCTCTTGGGATAGAAGAGGAATGGTTGTCGGTCATGTTCAGTCAGGAAAGACTTCAAACTATGTTGGATTAATTAATAAAGCTACTGATGCTGGATATAAAGTTATTATAGTTATTGCAGGAACAATAAGTTCATTGAGAAGACAAACTCAAGAACGAATTGATGAAGGTTATGTTGGAAGAAGTAGTTCTGCTTTTTTATTAAACAAAGCTGAAAACAGAATAAGAGGTGTAGGAAAATATACAGTTGGTACAGAAATTTATCCGTTAACGTCATCAAATTATGTTAAAAAAGACGAAGGAGATTTTAGTATTAAGATCGCTAAAAATGCAAATATTCCTATTGGTAAAAATCCAGTTGTTTTTGTAATTAAAAAAAACAAAACAATACTTGAAAATTTAATCCATTGGTTATCTAACGATTCTAATATAAAATATGTAAATGGACAACCAAAATTATTTGATGTCCCTGCATTGATAATTGACGATGAGGCTGATGCTGCTTCCGTTAATGCAACTAAAGACATAAATGATATTAAAACGATTAATAAGTTAATAAGAACTTTATTAAATATTTTTGATCAAAACACATTTGTTGGTTATACAGCAACACCTTATGCCAACTTATTTATTCCGCAAGATTTCAATGATGAATTAACTACAATTGTAAAAGGCAAAACATATTTTATAGGTGAAGATTTATTCCCTAAAGATTTTATTATAAACATAATAGCTCCGAAAAATTATATTGGAGCAGCTAAAATATTTGGTTTAGAAAATCCAGTTACTGGCGAAAGTCACGAACCATTAAATATTTTTAGAGTTATTGATGATTATGATCCACCATTCTTTAGGACAATTAATAAAAATAACAAGGATGATTTACCTGAATATTTACCTAAAAGTCTTGAAACTGCTATAAAATCATTTATTCTTACTTGTGCAATTAGAAGATTAAGAGGTCATGAGAAAAAGCATAATTCTATGTTAGTTCATGTTGCTCTTTATGTTAAATGGATTGACAGAGTAGCATCTTTGGTCAACGAAAGAATGAAAGATTTTCAAAATTATATAAGTGCAAATGATTCTAAATTTTTGAAAGAATTAGAAGAATTATATATTAATGATTTTTTACCTACAACCGAAAATATAATTGAAAATATAGATTACAAAGATAATAGAATTGAACTGCATGATTGGGATAGTGTAAAAACAGAATTAAAGAAGGCAGCTTCAAAAATTGATGTCCGTGCTGTTCATGGAACTCGATCAACAACAAATTTAGAGTATCATAATATTGATGAAATTGATTACTCTAGGTATGAAGATGGTCTTTCTGTAATAGCTGTTGGTGGTGGTAGATTGGCTAGAGGGATAACTTTAGAAGGTTTGTCAACGAGTTATTATTTAAGAACCACAAGAATGTATGATTCTTTGATGCAAATGGGAAGATGGTTTGGTTATAGACCAGGTTATGTTGATTTGTGTAGATTATATACAACAGAAACCATTTATGAATGGTTTAACCATATTACAATGGCTACTGAAGAAATGAGGTGTGATTTTGATGAAATGACCACTCGAAATTTAAAACCAAAAGATTTTACGTTAAAAGTAAGAAATCATCATGGTTTATTAGCAATTACAAGTGTCGCTAAACTTTTTTGGGCTCAAGATATTTCAGTATCTTTTTCTGGTTCAAATCCACAAACTTATTTGTTACTTAAAGACAAAAAATCAATTCAGAACAACTTTAATAATTTAAAGAATTTATTTGAAAGATTAGGATTTCCGACTAATGGAAACATAAAACAAATAAGAAATAAAATTAAATATTTATTATATAGAAATGTACAAATAGAGGCGTTAACTGATTTTATTGAAAATTATAAAATAAATATTCCTTCAATAAATAATCAAGTGATATC
>NZ_JNCA01000032.1 GCF_000695795.1 Flavobacterium seoulense
CGCCTTTCTTTTGAAAACCCCTATCTCAACGAGATAGGGGTTTTTGTTTTATATATGTTTTTGATAATTTTAAAATGACTTTACAGAAAATTAAAATTTTTTAAAGCGGATTTAGATAGTAATTGCAACAAGAATTTATTGGGCATATTGTACATTTTGGTACAGGTTGGCAAATTTCTCTACCTAAAAAAGAAATTGCTAGGCCAATTTCACTTCAAATTTCTTTTGGTAAAACAAGCATCATTTCTTTTTCTATTTTTATTCCGTCTTTTGTGGAAGTTGTGATTCCTATTCTGGAAGCAACTCTAATTACATGTAAATCAGCCATTATTCCTTCAGGGGAAACATTTGCTTCTCTCATTATCACATTAGCTGATTTACGTCCAATTCCATTTATATTGGTTAATCCTTTCATTGTTAAAGGAATATTTTCTTCTTTTTTAATGATTTTGGCAATATTTAAAATCCATTCTGCTTTCTTTTCATAAAATTTGACAGCAGTGATATAAGGAATTATATTACTTATTGTTGCTTTTGACAAGCTTTCGAAATTTGGATAAGTATTAAAAAGTGGAATTGTAATTTTATTAATGTTTTCATCTGAATCCTGGGCAGATAAAACTACCATGATTACAAGTTGATATAAGTTTTGGTATTTTAAAGGGTGTTCTTTCTGTTTGTATTTTTCTAATATTGGAGTTAATTTTTGTCTCCAATCGATGTCATTGCTAAATAAATCCATTATCAAATTTAAATAATTAATTTCAGAATTAGTTTTTCTATTGCTTATTGTTATTAAAATATTATTTTTAAGAATGATGCTTCTTTTTTAGAATAATAATTCTATAATTTTATACAGTAAAGTTTGATGAAATATTGATTTAGAGTAAGATTTTTATTAAATTATTAATTTTTACAACTAGCTTGTTACTGATTGTTTTGAAAGGTTTGGATTATAAAAAAACTTTGATTTTATGCTTAATATTTTTTTAGTTTTACTCCAATTGTTTCTATTTTTCACTATATTTAGAAAAAAGTTAATTATTATTTTACTATCAAAATAACTATTGTGTTTGTCAATTAGAATCTATTCTAACTTTAATTTTTAACCCAAAATAATCTTAAAATAAGTAGATGGAAATATTTCATATCAGTGCAGAGTGTTATCCTGTAGCTAAAGTAGGTGGTTTAGCTGATGTTGTAGGTGCTTTACCTAAATACCAAAGTAATTGGGGAAATCAGGTAAGGGTTGTAATGCCTTATTATGAAACTAAATTTAGAAGTGAAAATAATTTTGAATGCGTTCATTGGGGAACAGTTAAATTAGGAAATTTTAATTTTCCTTTTAGTGTTCTTAAGGAGACAACTGATAAATTAGGTTTTGAATTATATCTAATCGAAATTCCCGAACTTTTTGACAGGAAAGATGTATATGGATATGAAGACGATATTGAGCGTTTTATGTCTTTTCAAATTGCCACTTTAGATTGGATTATTGGTAGAGCAACTATGCCAGATGTTATTAATTGTCACGATCATCATACGGGATTAATTCCATTTATGATGCAGCATTGTCATAGATATCATAAATTACTCAATGTACCATCAATGATTACGATTCATAATGGTTTGTATCAGGGACAATTTGGTTTTGACAGATTACATTATTTTCCTGATTTTGATTTGACTCATGTAAAATTACTGGAATGGGATCATCAAATTAATTCATTGGCAGTGGGAGTAAAATGTGCTTCGGAGGTTACTACAGTTTCACCTAGTTATTTGGATGAAATAAATTATTTTGCCAATGGTTTAGAATCATTGTTTAATATGGTTCGTTATAAATCCAAAGGAATACTGAACGGTATTGATGCACAGGTTTGGGATCCCGAAAAAGATAAAATGCTGGAGAAGAATTATTCGATTCAAAATTTTGAAAAAGGAAAACAACAAAATAAAGAGACACTTTGTACTCTTTTTAATCTTGATCCAACGAAACCATTATTTAGTTTTATAGGTAGATTATTTGATGAAAAAGGAGGAGATTTACTGCCTCAGGCTTCGGCATTGGCATTATCAGAAAATTTTAAAGAAATTAATATTTTAATACTAGGTTCAGGAAATACTCATATAGAAAATCAGCTGAATAGTTTATTAGCTGATTATAAGGGTAATTACAATACTTTTATTGGTTACAATGAAGAATTAGCACATTTAATTTATGCTGGAGCCGATTTTTTATTAATGCCATCAAGAGTTGAACCTTGCGGATTAAATCAAATGTACGCACTGCGATATGGGACAATACCTATTGTAAGGAGAACAGGAGGATTGAGAGATACTGTAATTGATTTTGGAGACGATGGAAATGGAATTTGCCATGACCAATCTTCAGTAGGAGATGTTTGTTATTCAATTCAAAGGGCAGTGGGTTTGTACAATGATAAAGAAGCGCTAAACAAAATTAGAAAAAAAGGAATGAATACAGATCATTCCTGGGAAAAAGCCAGTCAGGAATATATAGAAATGTACAACTTAATACTTAACAAAATATGAAGGCAAAAAGAAAAAACGTTATTGCCATTATCTTAGGAGGTGGGCAAGGATCCAGATTATATCCATTGACGGAAACCAGGTCTAAGCCAGCGGTACCAGTAGGAGGGAAATATAGACTTGTTGATATTCCTATTTCAAATTGTATGAATTCAGATATTTACAGAATGTTTGTATTAACACAATTTAATTCGGCTTCACTTAACGCACACATTAAGAATACTTATGTTTTTAGTGCTTTTAGCCAGGCTTTTGTAGATATTTTAGCTGCTGAACAAACTCCGGATAATCCAACCTGGTTTCAGGGAACTGCCGATGCTGTAAGACAATGTATGCCTCATTTTTTAAATCATAATTTTGATTACGCCTTAATTTTATCTGGTGACCAATTATATCAAATGGATTTTAATGATATGATTGAAGAGCATATTAAAAAAGAAGCCGATATTACCATTGCTACTTTGCCTGTAAATGCTAAAGATGCACCTGAATTTGGAATCTTAAAAACAAATAGTGATAGTTGTATTGAATCTTTTATTGAAAAACCAGCAAAAGAATTATTACCTGATTGGGAATCAAATGTGAGTGATCAAATGAAAGCCGAAGGTAAAAATTATCTGGCTTCAATGGGTATTTACATTTTCAATAAAAAGCTGTTGGTCGATTTAATGGCTAATCCTGATACAAAAGATTTTGGAAAAGAAATTATTCCGGATGCTGTAGGTAATAAAAAAATTCTAAGTTATCAATATGAAGGTTACTGGACAGATATTGGAAATATTGATTCTTTCTTCGAAGCTAATATTGGATTGACAGAAGATGTGCCTGAATTTAATTTGTTTGATAATGATAACAAAATTCACACAAGACCTCGTATGTTGCCGCCATCTAAGTTTCAAAATACGATTATAGACAAATCATTAATTTCTGAAGGATGTATTTTAAATGCAAAAGAAATTAAACGTTCAGTAATTGGTGTTCGTTCAAGAATTGGTAAGGATACCATTGTTCATAATACGTATGTAATGGGTAATGATTTTTACCAAAGTATCGAAGATATGGAGGAAGATTTGAAAGATGAGAAAATATTAATTGGTATTGGCGAAGGCTGTTATATAAATAATGCTTTGGTGGATAAAAATTGCCGAATAGGTAATAATGTCCAAATTAATGGAGGTTCTCATTTAGAAAATGCAACAACTAATTTGTATGCAGTTAAAGATGGAATTGTGGTAATAAAGAAAGGAGTGACTTTGCCTGATAATTTCAAAATTGGTTAGTGATTCACTTTTTTAATATTTATATTCTATTTTCCAAAATTATACCTAATAAAATACTATGAGTAAAGTTATTTCGCATTCCCTTTTTACTGATTTTGATATTAACTTATTCAAAGCTGGCAAACATTTTAGGTTGTATGAAAAGTTAGGAGCACATTTAATGGAATTAAATGGTGTTCAGGGCGTTTATTTTGCAGTTTGGGCTCCTACGGCTCATTCTGTGTCTGTTGTAGGTGATTTTAATTTCTGGACAGAAGGAGAGCATGAACTTTTTGTGCGTTGGGATTCTTCGGGTATTTGGGAAGGTTTTATTCCTAATATTCAAAAAGGAGCTACTTATAAATATAAAATTCTTTCTAATAATGGAGGTTTAGTAACTGAAAAAGCAGATCCGTTTGCTTTTTATTGCGAAAAACCACCGCATACTGCTTCAGTTGTTTGGGATCTTACTCATAAATGGGATGATTCTAAATGGATGAAAACCAGAAAAGAACATAATGCTTTAGATAAACCTTATTCGGTATACGAAGTACATTTGGGGTCGTGGAAACGTGGCGAAGATAATCGGTTTTTGAGCTATTTAGAATTAGCTGAAGATTTGGTTAGTTATGTAAAAGAAATGGGATTTACTCACGTAGAGTTTATGCCGGTAATGGAATATCCTTATGATCCTTCCTGGGGTTACCAGTTAGTAGGTTATTTTGCGCCAACCTCTCGTTTTGGAAATCCACAGGATTTTATGGTTCTGGTTGATAAATTGCATCAGGCAGGAATAGGAGTTATTCTGGATTGGGTTCCTTCTCATTTTCCGGATGATGCGCATGGATTAGGCTTTTTTGATGGTTCTAATTTATACGAACATCCTGATCGCCGAAAAGGCTATCATCCTGACTGGAAAAGTTTAGTATTTAATTACGGAAGAAACGAAGTGCGTTCTTTTTTAATAAGTAATGCTTTATTTTGGTTGCAACATTATCATATTGATGGATTACGAGTTGACGCTGTTGCATCGATGCTTTATTTAGATTATTCCAGAAATGATGGCGAATGGGAAGCTAATATTTTTGGAGGAAATGAAAATCTGGATACTATTAGTTTTTTAAAGGAATTCAATGAAGTAGTTTATTCTAATTACGAAGGTGTACAGACAATTGCTGAAGAAAGCACCTCTTTTCCAATGGTTTCCAGACCTACATCGGTTGGTGGACTTGGTTTTGGGATGAAATGGATGATGGGATGGATGCACGATACTTTAAAATATTTTCAAAAAGAAACGGTGTATAGAAAGTACCATCAAAATGATTTGACTTTTTCAATGACGTATGCTTTTACCGAAAATTTTATGCTGCCATTGTCTCATGACGAAGTGGTGTATGGTAAAAAGTCCATTGCCGATAGAATGCCTGGTGATGAATGGCAGAAGTTTGCCAATTTGCGTTTGCTTTACGGTTATATGTTTACGCATCCGGGAGGAAATTTACTTTTTATGGGAGGTGAATTTGGTCAAATGGCTGAATGGAATTTTCAGCAAAGTCTAGATTGGCATTTACTGCAATATCCTGTTCACAATGGCGTGAAAGAGTTGATTAAAGATTTGAATAAATTGTATAAATCAGAACCTTCTTTGTACGAAAAGCAGTTTAGTCATGAAGGTTTTGAGTGGATTGATTATTCAGATCATCAAAATGCGGTGCTTTCTTTTATTCGAAAAGGTAATGATCCAAAAGATGATTTGATTATAGTATGCAATTTTACTCAAATCGTCCGTAAGAATTACAGAATTGGAGTTTCTAAAAAAGGAAAATTAAAAGAAATTTTTAATAGTGATTTAGAAAAGTACCATGGAAGTAATGTGTTAAATACGAATACTATAAAAATTGAATCTTCACCTTATGGCGGAAGAGATTATTCGGTAGAATTAGTGTTGCCGCCTTTAAGTGTGACTGTTTTTAAAATTTTGTAAAGCTTGTTTTTTTGATAAAATAAATTCAGGCTTATAAAATTTATTTTTTTTAACTAAGAAGTATTAATAACGTATTAATACTTCTTTTTTTTTGATAATTAGTCAACTATTACGTTTTCGTTAATTAAAAAACTATTGTTTATTTATAAAAAAGATTTTTTGTAAGTTTGAGAAAACCCACAAATACTAATTCTAAAAAAACTAGCATGATTACAAATACAGAATTAGAGTACAAAGGAAATTTGTACCCGTCAAAAATAGTTTCTTACACACATGATGTTGATTCGGTTTATTTTTACACTGATAATAGTGTAATTTTAAAACTGACTGTTTTAAGAGATAGTTTGATTCGTTTTCGATATACTACTAAAGGCTATTTTAGTAATGATTTCTCTTATGCTATTGATGAGAGCCATTCACATGGATACAATCACTTAAAAGTTACTGAAGAAGAAGATTATTATCAGGTTACAACAAATAAAGTCATTTGTAAAATTCAAAAAGCCGATTTAAGATCATTTATTTATGATTTAAAAGGCAATGTATTACTAGAAGATGAATTGGGTTTCCATTGGGAAGAGTGTTACGAGTTTGGAGGAAACATCGTAAAAATGAGTAAAACTTCCAGAGAAGGAGAATGTTTTTATGGTTTAGGTGACAAAGCAACTCAAATGAACCTAAAAGGAAAAAGAGTTGAGAACTTTGCTACCGATCAATATGCTTATCAAAAAGATCAGGATCCTTTGTACAAAGTAGTTCCTTTTTATATTGGCTTACACAATAAACAAGCGTACGGAATTTTCTTTGACAATACTTTCAGAACCTTTTTTGATTTTTGTCAGGAGAGAAGAAATGTTACCAGTTTTTGGTCTGATGGAGGAGAAATGAATTATTACTTTTTCTATGGTCCAAGTATGAACGACGTAGTAACATCGTATACTGATTTAACAGGAAAACCTGAATTACCACCATTATGGGCTTTGGGTTATCACCAATGTAAATGGAGTTATTATCCGGAAAGTAATGTAAAAGAAGTTGCGGCTAAATTTAGAGAACTACAAATTCCTTGTGATGCGATTTATTTAGATATCGATTACATGGAAGGATTTCGCTGTTTTACATGGAATAAAGAATATTTTCCAGATCCAAAGAGAATGGTTTCAGAGTTATCTGCAGATGGATTCAAAACCATTGTTATTATTGATCCGGGAATTAAAATTGACAAAGAATATTGGGTTTACAAAGAAGCTTTAGCCAATGATTATTTTTGCAAAAGAGCTGATGGTCCTTATATGAAAGGAAAAGTCTGGCCAGGAGAATGTAATTTCCCGGATTATACAAATCCCGAAGTAAGAGAATGGTGGGCTGGATTATTTAAAGAATTAATTTCAGATATTGGAGTAAAAGGAGTGTGGAATGATATGAACGAACCAGCCGTAATGGAAGTTCCTAATAAAACATTTCCTAATGATGTGCGTCATAATTACGATGGAAATCCTTGTAGTCATAGAAAAGCGCACAATATTTATGGAACCCAAATGGCAAGAGCGACCTATCATGGTGTAAAACGTTTTGCTTACCCAAAAAGACCTTTTATTATTACGCGTTCCGCTTATTCTGGTGCACAGCGTTATACTTCGTCATGGACGGGAGATAATGTGGCTACTTGGGAACACCTTTGGATAGCTAATATTCAGGTGCAAAGAATGTCAATTTCAGGAATGGGCTTTACAGGTTCTGATATTGGAGGATTTGCTGAGCAGCCTACAGGCGAATTGTATGCAAGATGGATTCAGCTTGGTGTTTTCCATCCGTTTTGTAGAACGCACTCTTCCGGAGATCATGGAAATCAGGAACCTTGGGCTTTTGATGAGGAAGTGATCGATATTACCCGAAAATTTGTCAATCTTCGTTACCAATTATTACCTTATTTATACACTATGTTCTGGCAATATATCGAAGAAGGTACGCCAATGTTGAAACCTTTAGTATATTTCGATCAGGAAGATATTCAAACGCATTATCGAAATGACGAATTCATTTTTGGAAACCAAATATTAGTTTGCCCTATTTTAGAGCCTAATGCTCTAGGTAGAAGAATGTATATTCCTCGTGGCGAATGGTACAATTACTGGACAAATTGTTTGGTAAAAGGAGGAAAAGAAATGTGGGTGGATACAAAATTTGACGAGATTCCGCTTTTTGTAAAGGCGGGCGCTATTATTCCTAAATACCCTGTACAACAATATGTGGGCGAATTAGAATTCGACGAATTGACGCTGGATGTATATTACAAAGAAGGAAAAGAAAAATCAGTAGTGTATGAAGATGCTCAGGATGGTTATGATTATAAAAAAGGAAGATTTAGTTTTGTGACTTTCCAAATGACCGGAAAAGAAAAAGAATTAAATATTCAGGTTCATAAAGAAGGAAAGTTTGATACTAATTATTCAAAATACAAAATTAATTTTATTGGATTACCTTTTGAAGTAAAAACCATTGAGATTGATAATGTGGAAATTACATTTGATGCCAATGAATTAAAAGAAAATCAATATTTAATTGTTCCTAAAGATTTTAACGTTCTGCATATTGTCGGATAAAAAAAATTAAGATATTGATACAATTGAAACTAATTTTGTAAAGTTAAAATTAATAATAATTGTATTTTTGTTTTGAAAAATTTAACAATTATGAAAAAGAATCTAATACTTATAGGAATTGCAAGTCTGGGTTTAGCGTATTCTTGCGCTACTAATCCATTAACAGGAAAAAGAACGTTGAACTTTGTTTCTAATAGTGAATTGTTTCCATCTTCGTTTCAACAATATGGAACTTTTTTAAAAGAAAATAAAGTGGTTTCAGGAACCGCCGATGCTAAAAAAGTAGAAACTGTTGGTATAAAAATCAAAGCTGCTGCTGAACGTTACTTGGCTTCTCTTGGTCAAACCGATTATTTGAATGGTTACCAATGGGAATACAAATTAATAGACAGTAAAGAAGTAAATGCCTGGTGTATGCCAGGAGGTAAAATTGTAGTTTACACCGGAATATTACCAATTACTAAAAACGATGCAGGTTTAGCTACTGTTATGGGACATGAGGTTTCGCATGCCTTGGCTAATCACGGAGCGCAACGTATGAGTGCTTCACAATTGCAAACTTTAGGAGCGGCAGGTGTTGCTGTTGCTACAGGAAATCAAAGTGCTGAAAAACAACAAATGTGGCAACAATATTACGGAATAGGTTCTCAGGTAGGAGTAATGCTTCCTTTTAGCAGAAGTCACGAAACGGAAGCTGATAAAATTGGTTTAGTATTAATGGCTATTGCAGGATATAATCCGGATGAAGCTATTAATTTTTGGACTCGAATGTCAGCTAATTCAGGAGGTCAGGCACCAGCTGAGTTTTTAAGTACGCACCCGTCTGACGCTACCAGAATTGCTAACTTGAAAGCAATGATTCCGGAAGCTAAAGCTACTGCAGCTAAATTTGGTGTAACATTCAAATAAAAAAATATAATCCTTTTTAAAGCCAATTCATCCGAATTGGCTTTTTTTATGTTCATTAATAAAATATTATTTTAATTGATTTGAGTTGTAACTGTTAAAAAAAACTATAAATTCGTCGTCAAATAAAAAGATATGAATTCATTACAAAAAGGAGATAAAAAATTATTAAATGCCTGGGCATTTTACGATTGGGCAAATTCAGTTTACACACTTACAATTGCATCTGCAGTTTTCCCTATTTTTTACGAAGCATTATTTTCTGAACGAGAGCATTATATAGATGTTTTTGGTTTTCATTTAAAAAATTCAGCATTAATAAGTTTTGTTACAGCAGCAGCTTTTTTAGTTGTTTCTTTTATTTCTCCTTTATTATCCGGAATTGCAGATTATGTGGGGAATAAAAAATCTTTCATGAAATTTTTCTGTTATGTAGGGGCTTTATCTTGTATGGGATTGTATTGGTTTGATTTGGAAAATATTTATGTTGGATTAGCATTTTATTTTCTAGGGCTTTTGGGATATTGGGGGAGTTTAGTTTTTTATAATTCCTATTTGCCAGACATTGCTTTTGAAGAACAACAGGATCAAATAAGTGCCAAAGGTTATTCTTTAGGATATATTGGAAGTGTGATTTTGTTGATTATCAATTTAGCCATGATCATGAAACCAAAACTTTTTGGAATTTCAGGAACTGATGGTGAGGCAGCTATGAAAGCCATGCGTTATTCGTTTATAATGGTAGGTGTTTGGTGGATTTTGTTTAGTCAATATACTTATTATTATTTACCAAAAGGAAGTAAAGATACCAGTGGTAAACTAACAAAATCAGTTGTTTTTAATGGTTTCAAGGAATTGAAAAAAGTTTGGGCAATGTTGAATGATAATATTCCTTTAAAAAGATATTTGAGTGGATTTTTTGTTTCGAGTATGGCAGTACAAACAGTGATGCTTGTAGCAACTTATTTTGGAGCACAGGAAATTCAATGGTCGTCAAAAGAAGAAAGTACAATTGGATTAATTATTTGTATTTTAATTATTCAATTGGTCGCTGTAATAGGTGCTATTTTAACGTCTAAATCTTCTTCAAAATTTGGAAATATTCCCACTTTAATTGGAATAAATATTATCTGGGCAATATTTTGTGCTTTGGCATTTTTCATAACATTACCAATACATTTTTATATAATGGCCACTATTGCTGGTTTTGTAATGGGAGGAATTCAGTCTTTATCCCGATCAACTTATTCGAAATTATTACCGGAAACTCAGGATACTGCATCTTTTTTTAGTTTTTATGATGTTGCTGAAAAAATAGGAATTGTAATTGGAATGTTGATTTATGGTGCTATTGACCAAATTACAGGAAGTCCAAGGTATGCTATTGTGTTTTTAGCTATCTTCTTTGTTATAGCAGTTTTTTTATTAAGAAAAGTACCTAGAAAGTAATAGAGAAATAAAATAATGAAGTATATTTGAAGGCAATCAAAATTTACTGATTTATGAGAAAATTAAAAACTGTTTCGCAATTAATATTGTTGTTTATAACGACATTAATAGCTTCATGTACTTATGAACCCGTTGATGGCACTGTTGAACCAGATCCTGGCATAGGGATTTTTCAGGCAGATTTTAATGGTGCTACATGGAAATCAAATAGAAACGAAGCTATAGTTTCGGGAAATTTTATCCAAATTGCAGCAAGTAATTCAAAAGGGGAGAACTTTGGAATTATGATTGATGGAAGTACAGTGGGGACTTATGCAGCCAATATTAATATAGTGTCTTTTTCGCCAGCAGGTACAGAATATGGTTATTGGGGGGTAAATGATGATAATCCAACAGAAGATACAGGTTCAGTAATTATTACAAGTATAAATACAACAACCAAAACAATATCAGGAACTTTTCAGTTTAAGGGATATTGGTCAGATTCAGATACTCCTATAGCTCCAATTCAGTTTACCAATGGTGTTTTTAAAGATATTCCGTATACTACACAAGAAGAATCTGCTGATGTTTTCACTGCAAAAGTTGGTGGAGTGAACTTTGTTCCTACTGATATTCAAGCAATGGTGGTTGCTGATTTTATTACTATTGGTTCTTTAGACGCTAATTTTAATAATTTGTCAATTGCTATAAAAAATACTTTAGGCGCAGGTACTTATGCTATTACAAATACTATGGCGACAAATGGAATAGCAGATGAAGTACAAGGGTATTATGAAGATATAAATGATGAATATAAAGCTGTTTCTGGAAACATTACCATTACTTCTAAAACAGCTGACAAAATCAAAGGAACATTTCAATTTACAACTAATGGGGCAACACCATTTGTAATAACAGAAGGTAAATTTGATGTAGAATATTAGTTTTAGTATAAAATTACTGTTAATTGCCCTCAAATAAGTAGTTTACTTTTTGAGGGCAATTAATTTTTTATCAGCTTTATGGCATAAAGATTGACTTATACTACTTGAATAATGTTGTTTGTTTTATTGTTGATTGATTTTCAATAATATAGAACACATAAATATTAACTTTGTTATTAAATACTTATTTAGTTTAATGACAAAAAGACTTAAATTACATTATGTCAAAACATAAAATACTTACTATTGACAATTTGTCACAACAAGAATTTGATTCAGAAGCAGAATTAATACCTTTATTAACGCCAGAAGATGAAGAAGAAATGATGAAAGAAGAATTACCTCAGTCGTTACCAATTCTTCCATTGCGTAATATGGTTTTGTTTCCTGGAGTTGTAATTCCTATTACTGCTGGCAGAGATAAATCGATAAAACTGATTGATGACGCTAATGCTGATGGAAAAATTATTGGAGTAGTTGCTCAGAAAAATGAAGATATTGAAGATCCGTCTAAGGATGATATTAATTCAATAGGTACTGTTGCTCGTATTTTGCGTGTGCTTAAAATGCCTGACGGAACTACAACTGTGATTTTGCAAGGAAAGAAGCGTTTCGAAATCGAATCAATCACTGCTGAAGAACCTTATATTTCTGCTTTAATCAAAGATTTTTCTGAAGACAGACCTGATAGTGATGATTCTGAATTTTTAGCTATTTTAGAGTCAGTAAAAGAATTAGCTATCCAGATTATCAAGGTAAGTCCAAATATTCCATCTGAAGCTACTTTTGCTATAAAAAACATTGAAAGTCAATCTTTCCTGATCAATTTTGTTACTTCTAACATGAATTTATCAGTTAAAGAAAAACAAGATTTGTTAGCTATCAATAGTTTAAAAGACAGGGCTTTAGAAACTTTAAAGTATATGAATATTGAGCTACAGAAACTGGAACTTAAAAATGATATTCAGTCTAAAGTACGTTTTGATTTAGATCAGCAACAAAGAGAGTATTTCCTGCACCAACAAATGAAAACCATTCAGGAAGAATTAGGTGGTTCAACTCAGGAAGAGGAAATGGACGAAATGCTAGTGAAGTCTAAAACCAAAAAATGGGATGAAAAAACGCAGACAATTTTTGAAAAAGAATTGATTAAAATGCGTCGTATGAATCCGCAGGCTCCTGATTTTGGCATTCAAAGAAATTACATGGAATTGCTTTTAGATTTGCCATGGAATGAATATTCGAAAGATAATTTCGATTTGAAAAATGCTCAAAAAATTCTTGACCGTGATCATTTTGGACTGGAAGAAGTAAAGAAAAGAATGATCGAGCATTTGGCTGTTTTAAAGCTAAGAAACGATATGAAATCACCGATTATTTGTCTAACAGGACCTCCGGGAGTGGGTAAAACCTCAATTGGACGTTCAGTTGCCGAAGCTTTAGGTCGTGAATATGTGCGTATTTCTTTAGGAGGATTGCGTGATGAAGCTGAAATTCGAGGACATAGAAAAACGTACATTGGTGCAATGCCAGGTAGAATTATTCAAAGTCTGAAAAAAGCAGGAACATCAAATCCGGTTTTTGTTTTAGACGAAATTGATAAATTGTCTAATAGTAATCATGGTGATCCGTCATCAGCATTATTAGAGGTTTTAGATCCGGAGCAAAACAGTGCTTTTTATGATAATTTTGTCGAATTAGGATATGATTTGTCTAAGGTAATGTTTATTGCAACTTCGAATAATATGGGAGCAATCCAACCAGCTTTGAGAGATCGTATGGAAATTATTAAAATGTCTGGTTATACTATCGAAGAAAAAGTAGAAATAGCTAAGCAGCATTTGTTTCCACGTCAATTAAAAGAGCATGGATTGACTTCTAAGGATTTGACTATTGGAAAAAAACAATTAGAAAAAATTGTAGAAGGATATACCCGTGAATCTGGGGTACGCGGACTCGAAGCTAAAATTGCTCAGGTAATTCGTAATGCAGCAAAATCAGTTGCTATGGAGGAAGAGTACAATAAAAAAGTGACTGATGAAGATATTTTAAAGGTACTTGGAGTTCCTAGATTAGAGCGTGATAAATACGAAAGTAATGATGTTGCTGGTGTAGTTACAGGTCTTGCCTGGACAAGCGTTGGTGGAGATATTTTGTTTATCGAATCACTGCTTTCTCCTGGTAAAGGAGGAATGAGTATTACCGGAAATTTAGGTACGGTAATGAAAGAATCGGCTACAATTGCTTTGGAATACATAAAAGCCAATGTGCAACAAATAGGTTTAACGACTGAGATATTGTCTAAATATAACGTTCACTTACACGTTCCTGAAGGTGCTACACCAAAAGATGGTCCAAGTGCCGGAATTGCAATGCTGACTTCATTAGTTTCATTGTTTACGCAAAAGAGAGTGAAGAAAAATATTGCGATGACTGGTGAAATTACACTTCGAGGCAAAGTATTGCCTGTAGGCGGAATTAAAGAAAAAATCCTGGCTGCAAAAAGAGCTAATATCAAAGAAATTATCTTATGTCACGAAAATAAAAGTGATGTAGACGAAATAAAACCAGAATATTTAACAGGTGTTACTTTTCATTATGTAAAAGAAATGAGTGAAGTATTAGCTATTGCAATTACGGACCAAAAAGTAAAAAACGCTAAGAAATTGTAAAAAAAATAGATTTCGATAAGTCTTTAAAATATAATTTACCGCAAATTCACGAATTATTTGAATGTATAATAATTTGCGAATTTGCGGTTTATTTTTTCTCAAATCTTATTATTTCGGAATCAAATCGCAATACCAAAATCCGAAATCAAAAGCTGAAGTATCATTTGTGTCACAGGCAGTATTGGAAGTTTCTTGTTTGGGTTTTTCATATTTTCGATAGACAATTTCGCCTATTTCAAAATCAATTGGTTTTTTAAAAATTGGTCCGTCAAAAGTAAAGGTGTGAAATTCGCCGTTTTCACCACATACATCCACAGCATCAGGCAAATCATCAATAAATTGCTGATCGATTATTCTGCCTACAAAACTTTTATCAAGAAAACGTTCATTTACACAAACCACAATGGTTTTAAAACCTAAAGAAATAAATTCCTGAATCAAATCTTTTGTTGGGACTTTCCAAATAGGAAAAACGCCTTCTAATCCCATTGTCACTAATTTATCCTCACGGTATTGTCGTAAATCTTCCAGAAAAATATCACCAAAAACCGAATGTGTGATTCCTTCCTTTTTTAGTTTTTCTAATCTTTCCTGCATCACATTTTCGTAAACTTCCATTGTGGGCATTTCGGGAATTTGCATGATTTCTAATGGAATTCCAATGCTTTTAGCTTGTTGCTCTAATAATTCAACACGAACTCCGTGCATCGAAATACGTTGGAACTGCTGATTGACACTGGTTAATAAATATTCAATCGAAAAATCAGGGTTTTGAAGGATTTTGTATAAGGCTAAAGCAGAATCTTTTCCGCTGCTCCAGTTAAAAAGGGCTTTGTTCAATGTAATTTTATTAAAAATTTAAGAGGTAAACATACAAAAATACTTCGATTAGTTCATTTAGCTTTGTAACTTTGGAATTCTGGCTTTAATTTACTTTTAATGAGATACCTTTTTCTTTTTATTTCTTCTTTTGTTTTTTCGCAACAAACAAAAACAGTTGATTTTACTTCTGTAAACGCTCGTTTGAGTTTAGATGCTAATGAAAAATCAGTTGCCGGTAGTGTAAATTATGCTTTCGAAATTCTAAGTCCAACAGATACTTTGAAAATTGATGCACAAAATATGCAATTTTCAAATGTAAAACTGAACCAATCTAATGTTCAATATTTGAATTCAGGAAAGCAATTATTGATTGTTTATCCGTTTCAAAAAGGGAAAAACGAATTGGTTTTCGATTATACAGCTGCGCCTAAACACGCATTGTATTTTATAAACTCGGCTAGTTTAGAAGATTTACAAATTTGGACGCAAGGTCAGGGAAGATACACCAGTAATTGGTTTCCAAGTTTTGATGATGTGAATGAAAAGCTCATTTTTAATCTCGAAATTGCATTTGATTCGAATTATCAGGTGGTTTCTAATGGAGTTTTAAAACAGAAAAATAATTCAGATAATAAAACGATTTGGTCTTATCAAATGGAAAAGCCAATGAGTTCTTATTTATTGATGCTTGCCATTGGAAAATTCGAAAAGCAAGCACAATTTTCTAAAAGTAAAGTGCCATTAGAATTATACTTTGAAAATAAAGACCAACCTCGTTTTGAGCCAACTTACCGCTATTCGGCACGAATATTTAATTTTTTAGAAAAAGAAATAGATGTAAAATATCCGTGGAAAATCTACAAGCAAGTTCCTGTTAGGGATTTTTTATATGCTGGAATGGAAAATACTTCGGCTACTTTATTCGCAACCAGGTATGTTGTTGATTCGATAGGTTTTCAGGACCGAAATTATACTAATGTTGATGCTCATGAATTGGCTCATCAATGGTTTGGGGATTTAATTACTGCTGCAAGCGGAAAACATCATTGGCTACAGGAAGGTTTTGCAACTTATTATGCTTTGCTTGCTGAAAAATCAATTTACGGAGAAGATTATTTTTATTCGAAAATGTATGAGTCTATCCAGCAAATAAAATATGCATCAAGAACTGATACCATTCCTATTTTGAATGAAAAGGCCAGCTCGCTGAGTTATTATCAAAAAGGAGCCTGGGCATTGTTTGCATTGCATCAGGGAATAGGCGATAAAAAGTTCAAAAAAATCATCAAAAACTATTTGAAAAAATACGCTTATAAAAATGTAACGACCGAAGATTTCTTTGCAGAAATTAAAAAAGTTACTGATTTTGATACTGATTCTTTTTCTAAAGAATGGCTCGAATCAACTGTGATTAACACTCAAAAAGTCAATGCTTTATTGGTTAAAAATAAAATAACCAAAATAATGCTGGAGCTTGACAAAATAAAGTCAAAACCTTTGGCTGAAAAAAGAGGGTTTTTTAAATTAATTCTGATGTCTGATGCTCATTATGCGGCAAAAGAAATGGTGGTTAATCAATTAAAAAATGAAACTTTTGAAGCTAAAAAAGAATTTTTAGACTTAGTTATTGAAAGTAAAAATATTCCGGTTCGTCAGGCATTGGCTTATTCGTTGCCTAAAATTCCAGAAGAATTTAGAGTGGATTACGAAACTCTTTTGGACGATGATTCTTATCAAACAAAAGAAGTTGCTTTGTTGTATTTGTGGAGAAATTTCCCAAATCAACGCTTAAATTATTTAGAAAAATCAAAAGATTGGATTGGTTTTAATGATTATAATTTAAAGACTTTATGGTTGTCATTAGTATTGATGACTCCCGAATATTCAGCAAATAAGCAGGATATAATTACGGAATTAATTAATTATTCATCTGAAAAATATGAGGCGACAACAAGGCAAAATGCTTTGGAAAAATTAATTGGTTTTAAGATTATTAATGATGCCATTTTAGTCAATTTAGTAAAAGCAACCACGCATCACATGTGGCAATTTTCTAAATTTGGAAGAGACAACATTCGAACTTTATTAAAAAATCAGGAAAATAAAGCTTCTTTTTTGAGAATTTTACCTAATTTGAACGAGAAAGAACAATTTCAACTGAATCGATTATTAAATTAACAATTTTATGAGAGCATTGGTTATTTCCGGAGGCGGGAGCAAAGGCGCATTTGCAGGTGGTGTTGCCCAATTTTTATTGGAAAAAAAGAAAATCAATTACGATTTTTTTATAGGAACATCTACGGGAAGTTTGCTTTTACCGCACTTAGCTCTGGGAAATATTCAAAAAATACATCGTATTTATACCAATGTAGATATGAGTAAAATTTTTAATGTAAATCCGTTTATCGTTAAAAAAAAGAACGGAATTGATGTGGTTACCATTAATCACTTTAATGTTTTATTGCAGTTTTTTAAAGGCAGAAGAACCTTTGGCGAAAGCAAAAAATTACGTGCTTACATTAAAAAAAATCTGCCTATAGAGGAATTTAATTTACTCAAAGCTTTACATACCGATGTAATTGTAACGGTGACGAATCTGACAATGAATCAGGCAGAATATAAGTCGATTAAAGAATGTACTTATGATGAATTTTGCGACTGGATCTGGATTTCGAGTAATTATATTCCGTTTATGAGTATTGTTAACATCAAAGGCCAAGATTATGCCGATGGTGGTTTTTCGAGTTTGGTGCCAATTCAGGAAGCTATTAATCGTGGCGCTACAGAAATTGATGTAATTATTCTGGAAACCGAAAAAGCCACTCCCCGAATGGCTATTGGTAAAAACCCTTTTTCGCTATTGATTGATTTATTTCAAATTGAGTTAGACCAGATTGAAAAGCACAATATCTTGCTTGGAACTTTGTCTGCTTCTTACAATAATGTGAAGTTAAATCTATATTATACCCCAATTGCTTTAACTAACAATGCTTTGGTTTTCAATAAAGAAAAAATGAAGCAATGGTGGGAAGAAGGCTTTCAATATGCGCTGAAACAAAATGAAGTTGTTGAAGAGGTGAAATAATCTACCACAATTCAGCTACTTCATTTTTGATAAATGATAAAGCAGTAGTGCTTGGTGAAGCTTTGTCGAATAATTCACTAATAACAAAGGTTCTTAGTTCATCTGCATTAGTTACTTTTTCATTTTTAGCAGCAGTACGAATCATTTGCACAATAGCGTTTTTGGCGGTTACAATAACTGCCCAGCATTTATCTGAAACATAAATTTGCTGTGCAATATTGTGTTCAAACTCTTGTTCGATATGTGCAATCACATAATTTTCATAATCATTTTTATTGTCAGAAACGGGATTAACACGCACCATTAATTGCGACGGATTAATACGCTCCATTAATAAAGTCATCCTTTCGTAAGCCTGTAAACGTAATGGTAAAGCTGTTTTTTGATTTTCTTTTTGTAGTAACCATCGACGGGTATTTTGCTGGTCTTTAAAATGAGAATTGAATAATAAATAAGCCACTGTGCCTGTTATTATTGATGGAATTGTATAAGCTAGAATTTCGATAATATTGGTTGTGTTCATTGGGGTAAAAATTTTTGAAAACAAAAATATACTTTTTGTGTGTCTTTGTGAAAAAATAATACAAAGATTCACAAAGATAAAGCACAGAGAGATTCGTAGAGAAAGGGTTTAAAAGATTTTGCAATCTCTGTAAAAAATGACTTTTAAACTTTCGACTTAGTTTGTTAATCTTTGAGAAATAAGTCCATGGAAATACTTATTTTTGCATAAATAGACTAAGATACATGCAACAATATATTTCCCAGCTTAACGAAGCACAACGTGCGCCAGTACTACAAAAAGATGGACCAATGATTATTATCGCTGGTGCAGGTTCTGGAAAAACACGTGTGTTAACCATTAGAATTGCTTATTTGATGCATCAGGGAATTGATGCTTTCAATATTTTATCGCTAACCTTTACAAACAAAGCAGCCCGCGAAATGAAACATAGGATTTCAGATATTGTGGGTTCAAGTGAAGCAAAAAATCTCTGGATGGGAACATTTCATTCTATTTTTGCCAAGATTTTGCGTTCTGAAGCTGATAAATTAGGTTATCCGTCTAATTTTACTATTTATGATTCTCAGGATTCGCTCCGGGCTATTTCGGGAATTATTAAAGAAATGCAACTCGATAGAGATATTTATAAACCAAAACAAATTCTGAGCCGTATTTCGACTTTTAAAAACAGTTTGATTACGGTAAAAGCTTATTTTAACGACCCTGAATTACAGGAAGCCGATGCGATGTCTAAGAAACCCAGAATGGGCGAGATTTATCAGGCTTATGTAGAGCGTTGTTTTAAATCGGGAGCGATGGATTTTGATGATTTATTATTGAAAACCAATGAATTGTTGACTCGTTTTCCTGAGGTTCTAGCCAAATATCAAAACCGTTTTCGTTATATTCTGGTTGATGAGTATCAGGATACCAATCATTCACAATATTTGATTGTTCGCGCTTTGTCAGATAAATTCCAAAATATTTGCGTGGTAGGAGATGATGCGCAGAGTATTTATGCTTTTCGAGGTGCTAACATTAATAATATTTTGAATTTTCAAAAAGATTATCAGGGAGTTCAAACGTACAGATTAGAGCAAAATTACCGTTCGTCCCGAAACATTGTGGAAGCTGCTAATACGGTGATGGAGCACAATAAGACTAAACTGGAAAAGGTAGTTTGGACTGCCAATGAATTTGGTCCAAAAATAAAAGTACACCGCAGTTTAACCGATGCTGAAGAAGGCCGTTTTGTAGCCAGTACTATTTTCGAACAAAAAATGCAAAACCAGATGAATAATGGGCAATTTGCTATTTTGTATCGAACGAATGCGCAATCGCGCGCTATGGAAGATGCGCTTAGAAAAAGAGATATTCCATACCGAATTTACGGTGGTTTGTCTTTCTATCAAAGAAAAGAAATCAAGGATGTTTTATGCTATTTGCGATTAGTTCTTAATCCAAAAGATGAAGAAGCGTTGATGCGTGTAATCAATTATCCGGCTCGTGGAATAGGAGATACTACGGTCGAAAAATTGACTGTTGCGGCAAATCATTACAAAAGATCCATTTTTGAAGTGATGCAAAATATTGATCGCATTGATTTGAAATTGAATTCGGGAACCAAACAAAAATTACAGGATTTTGTTACAATGATTCAAAGTTTTCAGGTAATTAATGAAAATCAGGATGCCTTTTATATTACGGATCATGTTTCTAAAAAAACAGGATTAGTTCAGGAATTGAAAAAAGATGCTACTCCGGAAGGAATGGCAAAAATCCAGAATATTGAAGAACTTCTAAACGGTATAAAAGATTTTACAGAAGGACAAAGAGAGATTGACGGTGCACGTGGTTCTTTGGCTGAATTTATGGAAGATGTAGCTCTGGCTACTGATTTAGATAAAGATACTAATGATGAAGACCGTGTGGCTTTAATGACTATACACCTGGCAAAAGGATTGGAATTTCCTCATGTATTTGTGGTAGGAATGGAAGAAGATTTGTTTCCATCAGCAATGAGTATGAGTACACGATCCGAATTAGAAGAAGAACGCCGATTGTTTTATGTGGCATTAACCAGAGCCGAACATCAGGCCTATTTGACTTATTCCCAATCGCGTTACCGCTGGGGAAAATTAACAGATAGTGAACCTTCGCGTTTTATTGAAGAAATTGACGGACAATTTTTAGAATATCTAACTCCTGCAGAAACTAATTATCGTTTTAAACCGATGATTGATAAAGATGTTTTTGGTGATGTGGATAAATCTAAATTACGTTTGTCTAAACCCGTGAGTGCGACGCCTCCTAAATACATTACGGATAACCAACCTAAGCCAGAAGCGCCTATTCGAAAATTAAAACCTGTTTCGTCGAATGCACCTTCGGCAGGTGCGAATTTATTTGATAATAAATTAACAGCAGGAAATATTGTCATGCACGAGCGTTTTGGACGTGGACAAGTTTTGAACTTAGAAGGTGTAGGAGCTGATAAAAAGGCCGAGATTAAATTTGAAGTAGGAGGAATTAAAAAGTTGTTACTGCGATTTGCGAAGTTGGATGTTATTGGATAAACATTAATTCAATAGATTTTATTAACTTTAATAGTATTCTAAGACATAAAAATAACAACGCTATGGCAGAGTTTATAAAAATATACGAAGACAAACCATCAGAAGCAGCGATTGCTAAGGTGGTTAAGGTTTTAAAAGAGGGTGGTTTGGTAATTTATCCAACGGATACTGTTTACGGTTTGGGTTGCGATATTACTAATTCCAGAGCTTTAGAACGTATTGCTAAAATTAAAGGAGTAAAGTTAGATAAAGCTAAATTCTCTTTCATTTGTCATGATTTGAGTAATCTTTCGGATTATGTGAAGCAAATTGACACGGCTACTTTCAAAATTTTAAAAAGAGCTTTACCAGGACCTTATACTTTTATTTTGCCGGGGAATAATAATCTGCCAAAAGAATTCAAGAAGAAAACTACAGTAGGTATACGTGTTCCAGAAAACAATATTACGTTAGAAATTGTACGCCAGCTTGGAAATCCAATTGTTACTACTTCTATTCGTGATGAAGATGATGTAGTAGAATATACCACTGATCCGGAATTAATTTTCGAAAAATGGCAAAATCTCGTAGATATGGTAATTGATGGTGGTTATGGAGATAATGTGGCTTCGACTATTATTGATTTATCAGGTCATGAGCCTGAAATTGTGAGAGAAGGAAAAGGAGATATTGATATTATTTAGTTCTTTGCTTTTCCGAATGTAGTTTTAAAATAGCATTGTAATTTGTAATGATTGTTTTTATATTTTAGCTAGACAAAATATAAATTCATTTAAAAAAATACAATATGGGACTATTTTCAGCATTATTAGGAAACGCAGGATCAGTAAGTCAGGAAGAATTAAAGAAAGACTACGACAAATTATTAATTGAAGGAGAAGAAATAGAATTAGGTTTTAAGCTAATTCGTGACGTTTTCATTTTTACTACAATGCGATTAATTCTGGTAGATAAACAAGGTTTGACCGGAAGCAAAATAGAATACAAATCAATTACTTATAAAAGTATTTCCAGATTTAGTATTGAAACAGCAGGAACTTTTGACCTAGAAGCTGAATTGAAAATTTGGGTTTCAAGTGAGCAGCAACCAAGTATTCGAAAACAATTCAATAAATCAGTGAATGTTTATGATGTGCATAAGGTTTTAGCCAGTTATGTTTTAAAATAAAATATATGTTTTTATAACCGCTGAGTTGTATTCAAATGTATTATAATAAAAAACGTCCCGAGAAATCGGGACGTTTTTTATATTGAAATCAAAACAGATTATTTTTGTTTTTTCATTTCTTTTTCAACCATATCATAGAATTGGTCAATTTTAGGTAAAACTAAGATACGAGTTCTTCTGTTTTTAGCTCTGTTTTCAGCAGAATTGTTAGCTACTAAAGGAACATAAGAACTTCTACCTGCAGCGATTAATTGCTCTGGTTTAACTCCTAATTCGTTTGTTAACACACGGATGATAGAAGTAGAACGTTTCACACTTAAATCCCAGTTGTCAAGTAAAACTCCGTTTCCAATGTAAGGAACATTATCAGTATGTCCTTCAACCATACATTCGAAATCTGGTTTGTCATTTACAACTTTAGCAACTTTAGCTAAAACGCTTTTTGCTCTGTCAGTTACGTTATAACTACCTGTTTTAAATAACATTTTATCAGAAATAGAAATGTAAACTACTCCTTTTTCAACATTGATTTCGATATCTTGATCATTTAAACCAACAACGCTTTTTAAACTAGTTACAACAGCAAGAGTTACACTGTCTTTCTTGTTTAATGCATCTTGCATTCTAGTGATTTTTAAATCTTTTTCTTTAATAGATTCTAAAGCTTTTTCGATATTTTCAGCTCCTTTTGCTGTTAAAATTGTCATGTCTTTAGAAGTGTTGATTAAAGTTTGATTGTGTTCTTTTAAACCATCAACTCTGGCAACAAGTCCTGCTTTTTCTTCAAGACAAGAATTCAATTTTACTGTAGCAGTATTTAATAAATCCTGAGTTTCTTTATTTCTTGCTTCTAACTCCGCATACTTCTTTTTAGATACACAAGATGTCAAAAGAGCAAGTACCGAAAGGGTCATAACAACTTTTTTCATAAATTTTATTAGTTTTTGAGTTTTTACAAATCTAAGGTTAAATGTTTAAAAATTAAAAACAAATTAATGTTAAAATCATTTAACAAAGACCTTGCCATTATTTATATAGTAATTTATAACGATGTTTTTTGTATTATAGTATCTTTTTGATTGAAAATGTGCTCTTTTTTTATAAGTCTTTGAAAATAAAGCATAAAAAGCAAAGTGAGCTTTTAAAATTGCCCAGCAATGTGCAAATTTTCCTTGTAAAATAAAATGGATTCCTGCAAGTCCATCCAGTGATAACCGAATGAATAAGGTGGAATAAAAATTTTCTTTTGGAAGATTTTTAACCAACATTAATAATGAATTTCTGAAATTCAGAAAGGTTTTTTTCGGATTTCCTTGTTGTAAGGTAGCGCCACCTACATGATATACTACTGAATTTGGATTGTATTTAATTTGATGATTCTTGTTTTTTGCTCTCCAGCATAAATCAATCTCTTCCTGATGAGCAAAAAAATCGGCATCAAAACCTTGTAATTCATGATACACTTTACTTCTAATAAAAAAACAAGCTCCCGAAGCCCAGCTTATTTCGCAGGCATCATTATATTGTCCGTTATCTTTTTCTATAGTATCAAAAATGCGGCCACGACAGTAAGGAAAACCATATTTGTCAATAAATCCGCCGGCTGCACCAGCATATTCAAAATATTCTTTGTTTTTAAAATCTAATATCTTTGGCTGAATTATAGCTGTTTCAGGTTCTTTTTCGAAAGTTGCTATAATAGGTTGTAACCAATTTTCAGTTACTTCAATATCCGAATTGACTAAAGCATACAATTCGGTATCTATATGTTGTAAAGCGTCGTTATAACCTTTGGCAAAGCCATAATTTCCTGTGTTTTTTACAATTTTTACAATTGGAAAATTGGCTTCAACAAAAGAAATTGAATTATCTGTCGAAGCATTATCAGCTACATAAATATCCGCTTCTGATGAATACTTAACTACTGAGGGTAAAAATTGTTCTAATAATTGTACTCCATTCCAATTGAGGATAACAACGGCTATTTTTTTCAAAGTATATATTGTTTTCTTATTTATAATCTGGAAGTTGAGGCAGAAATTCATATTTTTCATTCTCATAATCCATTTGACAAAAATAATGATTCAGTCCATTGCTTACCATTAAAAAATTAGATTTCATAGTCATATTATAACGTGCAATCTGATCAAAAGTTCCCTGAGTAATTTTTACTTCAGGCGCTTTGCATTCGACCAAAATATTAATGGAACCATCGGTATTAAAAACTACAACATCATATCTTTTTCTTAATCCATTGACCAATAATACTTTTTCGACATTGATTAAGGATTTTGGATATTTTTTTTCTTCCAATAAAAACCGAACTAGATGTTGACGAACCCATTCTTCGGGTGTAAGAATGATGAATTTTTTCCTGATTTCATCAAAAATAGCCACTTTATTTTCGCTATTTTTGAAACGAAAAGTATAAGGTTGGAAATTGAGTTTTTGCATAAGGCAAATATAATTTGAAAATTAGACAATTTGAAAATTAGTTTTACTAATGAATTTTAAAAACTGACAACTGCTACTGAACACTGAATACTTGAATAATGGACGAAGTCATAAAAATTGTAAACGATATTAAAGCGGGAAATATTAAACCTATTTATTTTTTAATGGGCGAAGAACCGTATTATATAGATAAATTATCGGATTATATTGAGCAGAATGTTTTGTCGGAAGACGAAAAAGGATTTAATCAAACAGTAATGTATGGTAGAGATGTTTCGGTTGATGATATTGTTTCGACTGCTAAGCGTTATCCAATGATGGCTGAACGTCAAGTTGTAATTGTAAAAGAAGCGCAGGATTTAACGAAAACTATTGATAAATTAGAAGCTTATGTCGAAAATCCGATGCTTTCTACTGTTTTGGTTTTTTGTTACAAGTATAAAACTTTAGATAAACGTAAAAAAGTAACTAAGTTATTAGCAAAGTCCGGAGTGGTTTACGAAAGTAAAAAACTCTATGAAAATCAGGTAGGCGACTGGATTAAACGTGTTTTATCCGGAAAAAAATATACTATCGAACCTAAGGCTTCGGCAATGTTAGTCGAATTTTTAGGAACTGATTTGAGCAAAATAAATAATGAGCTCGAAAAATTACAGATTATTTTGCCTAAAGGCAGTACTATTTCTCCAAAAGATATTGAAGAAAATATAGGTTTTAGTAAAGATTTTAATGTTTTCGAACTTCGAAAAGCCATTGGTGAACGCAACCAATTAAGAGCGTATACTATTGCCGAAAATTTTGCCAATAATCCAAAGGAAAATCCTATGGTGGTAACGACAAGTCTGGTTTTTGGTTTTTTTGTACAATTATTAAAATACCACGGATTAAAAGATAAAAATCCAAAGAATGTGGCTTCGGTTTTGGGAGTGAATCCTTTTTTCCTGAAAGAATATGATTTGGCTTTAAAGAATTATCCAATGCGAAAAGTAAGTCAGATTATAGCAGCTTTAAGAGAAATTGACGTAAAAAGTAAAGGTGTAGGGGCTAATGCAATGTCTAATGCCGACTTACTAAAAGAAATGTTGTACCATATTTTTAATTAGAATTAATTATTTGATATTTGTACTTTAAAAAAATGCTAGAATAATGGGAATGAATAAAAATACCATCTTAGGATGGGCTACTTTTATAATGATTTTAATGGGTTTGTTATTAATAGGACTTGGAATTTTTAAATATAGAGATGTTTCAGGTATTGGATTTGCTGCTGTTGGGGTAGGTTTTTTTGCTATTGCGTGGGTGTTTAGTTCTTTAAAAGGAAGAGTATAAAATATAGATATTATAAAGAATTACGACTATTACTTTTTTAGTGATAGTCGTTTTTTTTTATGTCTTAAAATTGACTTTTTACAGGCTTATTAATACTGAATCTAGATATTAACTTAAAATTAACCTTTTTAGGATTTTTGTTAAAAACGCTTAACACAATGGTCATTATTTGAATAATATCACTTAACCTTTTCATCGTTTTTAGAACATAGTTTTGTCAAAAATAAAAAATAGAAAAACTATGAAATTTAATTATCTAAAAAAAGCAGGTGTATTGTCTTTATTCAGTTTAGCAGTTATTGGTTGTCAAAATGATGACGATAATTCTAAGAAAACAAATGCTACAATCGATTTTAACAACACTTCAAAAGAGCCGGCTTTAGTAGTGGCTAAAGAAGGTTTTGAAAATTTGAATATTACAGCAATGATAAGTAGTACTGATGTTTTACCTCAGTCACCTAATTTTGTTTATGGAGCTCAGCCGGATGGAGCTGGATTCATGAAAGATCCTAATGGTGATGGATATATAATGATTACAAATCACGAAATACTTCAGTCAGTTTCTAGAGTTTATTTTGATAAAACATTAAAAGCTGTAAAAGGAGATTATATAGTTGATGCAATAGGAGGTTTAACAAGATTATGTTCTGCAACTTTAGCAACTCCGGCTATTCACGGATTTGGACCAATATTTTTAACTGCTGGAGAAAGTGGTGAAGAAAGTATGGTTCACGGAATCGATCCTATGGGATTATCTAGCGAGAAAAGCAGAAAAGACAGAGTTTTACCAGCTTTAGGAAAAGCAAGTATGGAAAATGCAGTTCCGCTTACTAAAGAGGCTTATTCTGGAAAAACAGTTATCTTAATTGGAGAAGATCAGTCTTATGGAACTTCACATGCTAGTGCTGGTCAGGTAATTATGTATGTAAGTAATACTGTGGGTGATTTGAACAATGGTAAATTATATGCTTTAAAAAGAAATGATGGTAATCAGGTAGAAACAACTATGGGAATTGGTAGTTCTTTTGATGTTTCATTTGTTGAAATTCCAAATGCTAAAAACATTACAGGTGCAGAAATCAATAAAACAGTTAACAATTTAGGAGCTATTCGTTTTTCAAGAGTTGAAGATATTGATTACCGTAAAGGTTCTGCTAAAAACAACCGTGAAATCTATTTTACAGCAACAGGTCAGGCAACTAATAATGCTCCTGTAGATGGATACACAATGTGGGGAAGAGTATATAAATTAAACTTAGATGATAAAGATCCATTAAAAGGAAAATTAGAATTAGTTGTTGAAGGAGATTCTACTCCGGGAACAGGAATCATCAATCCGGATAACCTTTGTGTAACTGAAAATTATGTTTACATTCAGGAAGATGGAGATTCTTACTATGCTGCTGCAAAACACGATTCTTACATCTGGCAATACAACATCAATACTAAAGTTAACAAACCTTGGTTGACAATGAATCACAAGCGTGAGGATGTAGCCTGGAATACTACTTACAATCAATCTGGTGTTATGAAGTTAGGAAGCTGGGAATATGGAGCAATGGAAGATATTTCAGATGTTATTGGAGTTCCAAATACATTTATTGTAAATATTCACCCGCACACATGGCAAAAAGATGCTTTCAAAAATGCTGACGGAAGTGGTGTTAGTACTAATAAAGAAGGTGGTCAAACTGTGATCATCAGAAATGTTCAAAGATAATTTTTGATATTATTAAATAAAAAAACAGCCCTTTTACAGGGTTGTTTTTTGCATTTATTTACCTAAAAAACACAATGAAATTGCATACAAATAATTGGAGTAAAAATATATTCCTTCTTCTGAGTTTTGCCTTTGTAATTCTAATCGTAGGATGCGAAAAAAAATATACCGACTTAACCATTCAGCAAGAATTGATTTCTGATATTCAAAAAACATATCAAAATGTAAGTGAATTAGAAAAATTAGTTGAAGAAAATAAAGGTGAAAAGACCATACAAGAAGCTTTTAATACCGCTAGAATAAAATATAAAAAAGTAGAATGGGCTATTGAATATTTCACGCCTAATCCGGCTCGTTTTATTAATGGTCCTGCTTTAGACGAATTGGAAGTTGCTGAAAACACTTTTTTTCCTCCTAATGGTTTTCAGGTAATTGAGGAACTTATTTATCCTAATTATCCAATTGAAAATAAAACGGATTTAATTCGGGAAATCAAAAAACTAAATGCTAACTTAAAACAAATAGAATTGCATTTTGAAGCGATCACAATTTCAAATGCGCATATTATTGATGCTTCAAAGATGGAAATCAACCGAATTTTAGCATTAGGAATAACAGGATTTGATTCGCCAATTGCCTTTAAATCTATTCCGGAAGCGGCTGTAAGTTTAGAATCTGTAAAGGTGTTAATTTCGAAAATGAAACTGAATTCTCCAGAATCAGCTCAATGCGAAAAAGAAATAGCTGATTTAATTTCTCAGGCAGCAGTTTTTTGCCAAAAAAATAATGATTTCAAAACTTTCGACAGAGCTTTTTTTATTATAAATTATTTGAATCCAATTAGTAAAAAACTTGTTGTTTTTCAAAAAATAAATAAGATTGAAAACACTAATAAGAATAGCGTTGTAAACCCAAACGCGACTACTATTTTTGATAAAGAAGCTTTTAATGTAAATGCTTTTATTCCTTCAGAAGAATACCAATATTCTAAAGACAAAGCCGAATTAGGAAAACAATTGTTTTATGAAAATTCCTTGTCTGATAATAATAATCGTAATTGTTCTTCCTGTCATAATCCTGAAAAAGCATTTACTGACGGATTAAAAACAAATCAATCTTTAAGTGGTGGCAATCTAAGCCGAAATACGCCAACATTAACTTATGCTTCGTTACAAAATGCACAGTTTTGGGATATGAGACAATTGGATTTAGAAAAACAAAGCTTAGATGTAATCCAGAATAAAGATGAAATGCACGGAAATGTTGCCAATGCAATTGAGGTATTAAATAAAGATGCAGCATACCAAAAGTTATTTAAAAAAGCATTTCCAAAAGCGAAAAAAATAGAGGAGTGGCAGGTTCAAAATGCTTTGGCTAGTTACATTCGTTCGTTGAATGCATTCGATAGTAAATTTGATAATTACATGCGTGGAGAATCAAATGATTTTACGGATGAAGAAAAATTAGGTTTTAATCTTTTTGCAGGAAAGGCTAAATGTGCTACCTGTCATTTTATTCCATTATTTAACGGAACAGTTCCTCCTGGTTTTCAAAAAACCGAACAAGAAGTGATAGGAACTCCGGCAGACAAAAACGGAAAAAAAATCAGTCCTGATTTGGGACGTTATATGCAATACGAAATGCCACAATTAAAAAACGCTTTCAAGACACCTTCTTTGCGAAATGTTGCTGTTACAGCACCTTATATGCACAATGGTGTTTTTTCGACGCTGGAAGAAGTAATTGATTTTTATAATAAAGGTGGAGGAGTTGGTTTAGGAATTCCTGTTGACAATCAAACTTTACCTTCAGATGAATTAGAACTCAATCCAAAAGAAATTAAAGCCTTAGCCGCTTTTATGAAAACTCTGACTGATAAAAAATATCAGGAATAATTTCATAAACGGTATCATCCTAAAATATTTCTTTCGTAAAGACTTGCAGAGGTACACAAAGTCAATTTAAAAATCTTTGTGTACCTCTGCGTTTTCTTTGTGCATCTCTGTGCAATAACTAAATATTAATCTCTTTTTTATTTCTTGAATAACACTATATTTGTATTCTTTAAAAAATAAAAATCATAATAATATGTCAGACGATAAAAAGGTAATTTTCTCAATGCAAAAATTGAGTAAAACTTATCAGGGAGCCGATAAACCGGTTCTTAAAAATATTTACTTAAGTTTCTTTTACGGAGCTAAAATTGGTATTCTTGGTTTAAATGGTTCAGGTAAATCTTCTCTTTTAAAAATCATTGCAGGAATTGATAAAAACTATCAGGGAGATGTTGTTTTTCAACCGGGATATAAAGTAGGTTACTTAGAGCAGGAACCAATCTTAGATGATTCTAAAACTGTAATCGAAATTGTTCGTGAAGGAGCTGCCGAAACGATGGCCGTTTTAGACGAATACAACAAAATCAATGATTTATTTGGTTTGGAAGAAAACTATTCTGATCCGGATAAAATGGATAAATTGATGGAGCGTCAGGCGGCTTTACAAGACAAAATTGATGCCTTAGGTGCCTGGGAAATTGATACCAAATTAGAAATCGCTATGGATGCGTTGCGTACTCCGGATGGTGATACGCCTATCAAGAATCTTTCTGGTGGAGAGCGTCGTCGTGTTGCATTGTGTCGTTTGTTGTTACAACAGCCTGATGTATTGCTTCTGGATGAGCCTACCAACCACTTGGACGCTGAGTCAGTACTTTGGTTAGAGCAACATTTAGCTCAATATGCAGGAACTGTAATTGCAGTAACCCACGACCGTTATTTCCTGGATAATGTTGCTGGTTGGATTCTGGAATTGGATAGAGGAGAAGGTATTCCTTGGAAAGGAAATTATTCTTCCTGGTTAGACCAAAAATCAAAACGTTTAGAGCAAGAGGAAAAAGTTGCTTCTAAAAGAAGAAAAACATTAGAGCGTGAGTTGGACTGGGTTCGTCAAGGGGCTAAAGGTCGTCAGACAAAGCAAAAAGCACGTTTACAAAACTATGATAAGTTATTAAATGAAGACCAAAAACAATTGGATGAAAAATTAGAGATTTACATTCCAAATGGTCCAAGATTAGGAACTAATGTTATCGAAGCTAAAAATGTTGCCAAAGCATTTGGAGATAAATTATTATATGATAATTTGAACTTTACTTTGCCGCAAGCTGGAATTGTTGGAATTATCGGGCCAAATGGTGCTGGTAAATCGACTATTTTCAAAATGATTATGGGAGAGCAAAATACAGATAGCGGAGAATTTTCTGTTGGAGAAACGGTTAAAATCGCTTATGTAGATCAATCGCATGCTAATATCGATCCAAATAAATCAATTTGGGAAAACTTCTCAGATGGTCAGGAGTTGATTATGATGGGTGGAAAACAAGTAAATTCAAGAGCTTATTTATCTCGTTTCAACTTTGGTGGAGGTGAGCAAAATAAGAAAGTATCGATGCTTTCCGGTGGAGAACGTAACCGTTTACACCTGGCAATGACTTTGAAAGAAGAAGGAAACGTATTGTTACTGGATGAGCCTACGAATGATTTGGACGTAAATACTTTGCGTGCACTGGAAGAAGGTTTAGAGAATTTTGCTGGATGTGCTGTGGTAATTTCACACGACAGATGGTTCTTAGACCGTATTTGTACTCATATCTTAGCTTTCGAAGGAGATTCAGAAGTATATTTCTTCGAAGGAAGTTTCACTGAATATGAAGAAAACAAAAAGAAACGTCTTGGTGGTGATTTAACTCCAAAACGTATCAAATACAGAAAATTGATTAGATAAATTTTAATAAATTTCAATCCCAAATTTTCGGGATACAATCCCAAATTTCAATTGAACAAATTGAGATTTGGGATTTTTTCTTTGTGAACTTTGTGTGAAACTTAGTGTTCTTTGTGGTTGAAACCAAGCTTGAAAAACTATGAATGACTAAACTGTAAATTACTTAGATTCTTGTAGATTCCGTTTTCTAAAGCGATTAATTCTGAGTGTGTTCCTTGTTCGCTAATTACCCCATTATCAATCACTAATATCTGGTCAGCTGAACGAATGGTTGATAGTCGGTGTGCGATAATAATACTGGTTCTTCCTTCCATTAAAACTTCAAGAGCTTCCTGAACCAGTTTTTCACTTTCGCTGTCTAATGATGAAGTAGCTTCATCCAAAATCAAAATACTTGGATTTTTAAGTAAAGCTCGTGCAATGGCAATACGCTGTCTTTGTCCGCCCGAAAGTTTGATTCCTCTTTCGCCTACAACAGTTTCCATTTTTTCGGGAAAACTTTCGATAAAATTTAAAGCATTGGCTTGTTTGGCTGCCAATAGAATTTCTTCGTCAGTGGCATTTGGTTTACCGTAAGCAATATTTTCTTTGATAGTTCCTCCAAATAAAATCACATCCTGAGGCACAATACTCATATTACCACGAAGATTTTCCAAATCAAAATCGTAAATATTTTTGTTGTCAATCAGGATTTCTCCTTTGTCAATATCATAAAAACGCAATAGTAAAGAAGCAATTGTAGATTTACCTACACCACTTGGTCCTACAATAGCAATTTTTTGACCAAAATTAGCCGTGAAATTTACATCTTTCAAAACCTGAATTTCTTTTCGGGATGGATAACTGAAAGCTACATTTTTGAAAGTTACATTTCCTTTGATCTTCTCATTTGAAGCTAAATGATCTACACCTTTGATTTTTTCAGGAGTTTCATCCAATAATTCAAAAACGCGTTCGGTTGCTCCGATAGCTTTTTGAACCTGAGCATACAATTCGGCAATTCCTCCCGAGGAAGCTCCTACATAACTCGAATACAATATAAATGTGAACAATTCGCCTACAGAAATTTCGCCGGAAATACTCAATTGAACGCCGTACCAAACCACTGCTACGATTGTTCCAAACAAACAAATGATGATAAAAGAAGCAAAATAACCTCTTAATTGTCCGCCCTTAATGGCAATTTTAACTACTTCTCTAATTTTTCCCTGATAGCGGGCAATTTCGTACCATTCATTGGCGAAAGCCTTGACAATACTGATTCCCTGCATGGTTTCTTCAACAACTACCTGACTTTCGGCAACCTGATCCTGTACTTTTTTGGAATATTTTCGAATAAAACGCCCAAAAAGCACCGCAGCAACTCCTACCAGAGGAACTATAGAAACCATCATTACAGTCAATTTGATATTGATACTGGCGAGCATTACAAAACTTCCAATAATCAATATAAACTGACGAAGAAATTCGGCAATTGTTGTAGTTAGAGTGTCCTGAATTTGGGTAATATCGTTAGAAATTCGGCTGTTTAGTTCTCCAACACGTTTTTGAGAAAAGAAAGACATAGGTAGTTTTACCAGATTGGTGTACAATGCCAGTCGAACGTTAGCCAGAGTATTTTCGGTAAAATTGACAAACAATGATAATCTGAAAAAAGAAAATACCGATTGCAGTATTAAAACTAATCCGAGTCCTAAAGCAATTTGGTTAGCCAGAGTAGCATCTTTTTTATTCACGCAGTCTACCAACATTCCCATGAATTTAGGAAAAGCCAGTGCTGTAACACTAGTAAGTAATAAAAAGAGTAAGCCCAGATAAAATTTCCAGGTATTATTGCCAGCATATTTAAAGATTATTTTTGCCTTGTTAAGCGAACTTGCTGTTATTTTTGATTTGGGTAAATCGTTTTCTTTGTATCTGGGCATGTTTGATTTTTTATTTAGCCCTGCAAAGGTACTACTATAAGCTAGTGATAGCAAAAAAATATACAAGGTCTTGTTTTTATAAAAGTCTGACTTTGAGTTTAAAAGAAATTATGTATGATTTTTTATTAATTTATTTCCAAATTATGCTTGCAAATATAAAATCTAGCTGTATATTTGCACTCGCAATCAGCAATGATAGCAAAACAAAATAGGGCGATTAGCTCAGCTGGTTCAGAGCACCTCGTTTACACCGAGGGGGTCGGGGGTTCGAACCCCTCATCGCCCACCAATTTTTAAAACTCCTTAAGTAATTAAGGAGTTTTTTTTATGTCAATTTTTTTTCCACAATTTTTAGATTTGATCCTTAAATTCGCTCTATTGGTTTTTTGATTTAATATATTTATTAGAACTATTTTAGTGAAGAAAATAATTTTCAATTTAGAGTAAATAAGAGGATATTTATGAAAATAGCAGAAAGAATATACAAAGAATTAATGCACGAACCTGCATCAATATGGTTTATCAATGATGATTTTGGAGCCAAGATAATGGTTAAAATACCTTCACCTATCATAAAATCAATAATGAAAGGTTGTAAAATTGAATTTCTGTTTGGTAAGGATAATTCACAGCAAGCTGCAATATTTCATACAGGACTACGAGTTTATGATGACCCTATAAATTATGCAACAATTACAGGAACAGAACGTTTTTTTGACGAACATTGCTCTCTTGCTGCAATAATGAATCGTAGCTTTACTTATATTCATTTTCATAATGAACTTGGGATTTGTGTTGCAACAGCAAAACTTTCATTTAGTATTGCAGACCAGTTCCGAGTTCTAAATCTTCAAGGCAATCCTGAAAGACTGTACTGCGGTAAATTTGATGAAATAATTTCTCGATCACTCGATTGTTTTGATTACAGTATTAAAATAAAAAACAAACAGAAAAACGTTTACGTAATAGAAAACATTGCAATCGAAGGAAAACTCGAAGACTGGATTATTATGAATAACACAGTTATTGGATATAATGAAATAAATCATGTAATGGTTGATGATAAAGATGAAGGTAGTATTCTGGAAAAGGAAGTAACAATTATTCTTGATGATCTTTTTAGGCAAAAGCTATACCTGAATCCACAAATTACAAAAGCTAAAGGTTACCGTGAATTAACAGATGTTTTTGCAATTTCTGACAATGGTCTTTTTTTAATTGAGAGTAAGGCTCTTGGGGTTATAGATAGTGTCTCTAATAAAACTATGGAAAAGAAAGTTAAAGGGGTGCAAAAACAGATATCTACAGGAATAGATCAGCTTGTAGGCGCTTCGAGAAAGATAGAATCGAATACAAAAATATATGATAAGCATTTAAAGGAAATTATTTTTAATAAAACTTCTTTTCTTCATTGTATTGTTTTGGTTTCTGAATTGTTACCTTTTGGCGATTGGAAGACAATCGAATATAAGATGTTTAAAGTAATGGTTGAAAATAAAATCTATCTCAATGTTATCGATTTACGTGAGTTTATGCAATATGTAGGTCACGCGCGAGGGAGTGCTGACCGACTTAATTTAATGCTGATTGAAAGAGTTGAAGCCTTTGTTAAGAATGAGAATATACACATGAGGCTAAATGTCATGAAAGAATAGTTTATAAAATTTTAATCTTTGTGCATGAAAAAACTGTTATCTAAAATAGTTAGCATCAATTCAAGAAGTCATAGAGTGCTAATTTTTTTAAATTCTAAACAATTGGATTTTGGAATTTGTAAAAATTGGAATTTATTGATTTTTTTTCTTTAAAACATTACCTCTAGGTTTATCACTTTCATGAAGTACAATGTCTGAATGCAGAAATTCGGCGGCTGCGGCTGAATCTTTTACCTTTACAGCAGAGCGTTCTAACATTTCTGCTTCAAATTCATTGAGAACACTTTCTCTTATTCCAGCTTTTCGCCAGTGTGATTGAGGTTGGCATTTTTTTGTGATTGTGCGTGCTAATGAAAGTGCATCCAGTAATGCCTGATTAGCTCCCTGACCTTTAAACGGACTCATGGGATGAGCAGCATCGCCAATTAGAGTTGCTTTTCCTGCTTTCGATAATAATTCTGAACTAAGCAATTCTCTGTCATAAACAGGATAACCTGAAATTTGAGCTTCTTTAGTTGCTGCTATAATTTGTGGAATAGGATCGTGCCATTGTGTTCTTCGGCTAGCTTCTTCTTTTAAGGCTTGAGATCCTTGGGAACTTAATTCTTTAGCATCTTTTTCGGTCATTGGAAAACTAAGCTGCCACATTATAGAATCTGTAGTGTAAGGCATCATGTAAATGCGTTCATTGCCATTAGCAGTTTGAAATACCGTAGCAGAATCCAATAAAGGACTTGAAATATCTTCAAGAGCGCTTAAAGGACAAATTCCTAATATTACAATACAATTAAGATAACGTAAAGGAGTTGTTTCTTCGCCAATTAATAATTTTCGAACGGTACTACGAATTCCATCAGCACCTACAACTAAATCAGCTTCGTAGTTTTTTATTTTATCATTTACTTGAAAGTTAAGATGGACTTTGTTGTTTTCGGATTCCACGAAATCGATTAATTGATGTCCCCAATTCACTATGTTTTCTCTACCGAGTTGGTTAAGCAGGGCTAACCGCAGTGATTGTCGTGCAATATGAATATTAGTGCGTTTTATAGTTGGAGTTATAATTTCTGATGATAGCCATTTTCTGGTTCCCCATTCGCCAATTACTTTTCCTTCGGTAGTATGAACTAAATGTCGGGTAGAAATCACACCTTCGTCTAACGAAAAAATACCCAAACCTTCGATGGCTTTACTTGCTTGTTGTAGTGTAAGTCCGTAACCCTGAGACCGGGATTCGAAGTTATCATCACGTTCAAAAAGCGTAAAAGGAATACCACGATGTAAACAGGCAACAGCCAAAGCCACGCCGCCAATTCCACCGCCAATAATTGCTATATGAGGATAATTTTCTAAGTTGGGAATAGGAGGGTTAATGGCAGGAATTAATCCAGTAGCATTACAGTTTTTACAAGGAATTAAAGGGCTTTTTGGAGGAATAGGAGCTGTACTGTTGCTATTTGATTTCTCAAATTGTTCCAATTTCATTTGGTAACGAAGTCGCACTTTTTTGCTGATTCTTTGGCTTTTTTTACCTCGTCCCAAACATTCAGGGCATATTGTAAAGTTTGCTTCTTCGTTTTTTAGTTTTTCCAATTTTTTAAATTTAAACTGAAAGAAAATTTCAGTATTGAATTGTTTTCAATGCAAATTTAGGATAAAAGTAGCGTAAATAGAAAATAGAACTTTTTTTGTTTTCATTTAACTTTCTATTAGTATTTGATTTTCTCGAAAGCATTTTACAATTCTTACCTTTGTATATACAAATAAGAAAATGCATTATGACTACACATACACTTTCAAACATAAAAATCTCTGTTCTGGATTTAGCGATAGTTAGAGAAGGAGGAAATGCCAGCGATACTTTTAAAAATAGTTTAGAATTAGCACAGCAAGCTGAAAAATGGGGTTATACCCGTTTTTGGCTGGCTGAACATCATAATATGCCGGGAATTGCGAGTACGGCAACTGTGGTTTTGATAGGTCATATTGCGGCTGGTACTACAACCTTAAGAGTAGGTTCGGGCGGAATTATGTTACCTAATCATGCTCCTTTGATTGTTGCTGAGCAGTTTGGTACTTTAGCAACACTTTTTCCGGATCGAATTGATTTAGGTTTAGGTCGCGCTCCTGGAACCGACCAATTTACTGCTGCGGCTTTAAAAAGAGATGAGCATGCAGCGATGGAATTTCCGTCGAATGTAGAAGAATTACAACGTTATTTATCAGAGGGAAATAAAAATGGCAGAGTAAGGGCTTTTCCGGGTGAAGGTTTAGATATCCCAATTTGGATTTTAGGTTCGAGTACTGATAGCGCTTATTTAGCGGCTTCTTTAGGATTACCGTATGCTTTTGCGAGCCATTTTGCACCAGCGCAATTGCACAATGCTATAGCTATTTACAGAAGAAATTTTAAACCATCAGCACAATTACAAAAACCTTATGTAATTGCCTGTGTCAACGTAATTGCTGCCGATGATGACTATAATGCCGAAAAATTAGCTACTTCGTTTAAAAAAATGTTTTTAGGTATTATTACTGGAAATAGAAAACAGTTACAAGCACCAGTTGAACCCGATGAAGATTTTATGGATCCAATGGAAGAGGCAGCTTTACAACAAATGATTCAGTTTACGTTTATAGGCGGTCCGGAAAAAATCAAAAAGGAATTAGATAATTTTATTGAAATTACCCAAATTGATGAGTTGATGGTAACTTCGGCAATTTATGATCACGAGGCAAGATTGCATTCGTATGAGATTGTATCACAATTAAATAAGTAATCTCTTCAGTTCAAGTAATATTTTAAAAATTGTATCGAGAACCTTTTGGAAAAAAACTTCTCGATACAATTTTTCTCCATTTCTTTACGAAAAATCACTCGAAGTGACGATGTTAAACAAGGTGATTTAGTTCAAAGTTAAAGCTCCTAAAATTTCTTCAGACATAAATGGGCCTCCCGGATAGGTAGCGGTATAGTCGAGATTAAGCCAAATTTGGTTACGCTCATCAATATGATAATGCAATTGTTTACCATAACTTTCTTTTACAAAAAGTTTGTTTTTTATCAGGAAATTGGCAGTTTCAAGATCATTCATGTTACCTATCAAAATTTCGGGATAAATATGTCCTTTGGTGTGAATTAATCTGGGCGTTCCGCCAATGGCACGAACGCAGGCCGCCATTAAAATCGAATGATCATCACAATCTCCTGATAAATATTCTAAAGATTCACTGGCTGTAGCAATATAGTCGCCGTCTTTAGGATCGCTTACATAATTCCAGCGGCTATTGATTTCTTTGAAAACTGCAAAGCACTGAATAATAGTGCGATAATCAGAGTAACCTCTGGTGTTTTTAAAATGCTTATTGACTGCCATTACGGCAAAATTTCGAACCCTTGGATTTTTGTATTCAATAGCACTAAGGATTTTTGACTTATTAGGAAATGGTAATAATTTCGAAATAATAATATCCTGAGGATGCGGATTGTCTGACATTGTATAAATCATCGAATCGTAGTCTTCATAGATACTTTCGAAACCATAATTCCCAAATATAGTTCCGTAAAATAGTACCAATAGATAAAGAACTATACAAATAATGATAATGGTTCGAAGCAAACGCAAAATTAATTGGGTGGCAATTATGATGAAAATAAAAAGTAGGATTCGATCGAGATTGAATACCCAATTGAGTTCAATTAAATTTTCGTGCGCAATGATAAAAAGTGGAACACTAATCAAAACGTTCAAAACAAAAATAATAACATCATCCCAAGGCTTCTTGACTTGAAGTTTTTGTTTTATATTTTGAAAAGTAAGATTTTTAAAGTTTATCATGCGAAGTAAAAAAGGTAAAACTATACTGTTTTAACTATTTCATCAAAAGTACCTATTTTATCAATAATTTTTAGTTCTAATAACTGATTTTGAATATTGTTTAACATTTCGGTTGATAATTGACTTTGTGACCATTCAGTTAATGAAAGCCATTCCTGAATATCTTCTATTTTTTGATGGTATTCGAAAGCTAAAATACTATCTATTCCCTGAATCGATTTAAAAGAAGCTGTCATGTTATTGATAATAGACAGAATGCTCTTAATTGCTTCCGGATTTTGTTCTAAAACTTCGTCTCTGACAGCAATTACAAAACAAGGCCAGGGAGTAGGGCAGTCGGCAATTTTTCTAAAAATACCTTTGTCAACCAATGGTTTTGTCATAAAACGTTCCCACATAAAATAATCGGCAGTTCCGTTTGTCAAGGCCTCAACAGCACCATCAATGGTATTGATAATTTCAAACTGAAGATTATCGGTTTTCCAGCCTTGATTATTGGCATTTACATAAGCCATTAATTGGGAACCAGAGCCTAAACGGGAAATAGCAATCTTGGTATTTTCAATATCTGCCAATGTTTGATAATTGGAATTAGCAGCCACATGAATACCCCAAATTAAAGGCGAATCAACATAAACCTGAACAATTTTACTAGGATTTCCAGCTACAATATCTTTTACAATTCCTTCTGAAAGAATTACGGCAATATCAGTTGATCCATCGCGCAACATCTGACACATTTTTCCGGTTCCTTCGGGAACATCTGTCCATTGTAAATCGATGTTTTGTGTCTCAAATTCTTTGTTTCCGATAGTTAAATGCCAAGGTAAATTAAAGTGTTCCGGAACTCCGGCTATTTTTATTGTTTTCATTGTATTTCAGTTTTTTGCAACGCAGATTTTAAAAATTAGAAAAATCTAAATAATTATATAGATTTCTTAAATCTGTGTTCCTATACTATTTTGATTTTCAATTAATTTATTTAATGCATGACGGATTAATTTATCAATTGTCTGACTTGGATTTTCACTAAAAGTTCCATCAGCACGATTAGCAACAATGGCATTTAGCGAAAGAGCATGATGTCCTAAAAGAGCGGCTAATCCATAAATAGCAGCCGTTTCCATTTCAAGATTGGTAATTTGAATTCCGTTAAAATTAAATGCATCCATTTTTTGATTCAAATTTGGATCCTGAATTTTTAAACGTAAAACTCGTCCTTGCGGACCGTAAAATCCAGGAGCTGTAGCGGTAAAACCCTTTTGAAATTCAAGTGAATCAAATTGTTCTTCTAAAGTTTTACTTGAATTAACGATATAAGGTCTTCCTTTTTTTGTATCCCAATTAGTTTGTTCAATAAAGGCAGTTTCGATTTCATTGTTCAAAACAGCATCTAAGCAGTAAGAACGAAGCATGTTGTCTAAACCTATAGCGTATTTACTCATTACAAAACTATCTACAGGAATTGACGCTTGCAGTGAACCTGATGTTCCTATTCGAATAATATTTAAAGGATATAATTTTTCTTTTACTCTTCGGGTGTTAAAATCGATATTGACTAAGGCGTCTAATTCGTTCATAACAATATCAATATTATCAGGGCCTATTCCGGTTGAAATTACCGTGATTCTCTTGCCTTTGTAAATTCCTGTTTGGGTTTTGAATTCTCTTTTTTGAGTTGAAAATTCAATGGAATCAAAATGCGCTGTCACTTTTTCAACCCGATCCTGATCACCAACAAAAATAATATCCTGGGCAATATTTTCGGGTTTTAGATTCAGATGATAAATACTTCCATCCGGATTGAGAATTAATTCTGATGCTGCTATCATTTGTTCTGTGTAAGTTACTAAGATTCATGAAAAAATATAAATTCCAAATTTTTGAAATTCCAAATTCCAATGATGTTTTTGGAATTTGGGATTTGAGATTTGGAATTTAACCTCCAACCCGTTTGGTTTTAAATCCTTTTTCCTGTAAAATTTTCATGATTTTATCACGATAATCTCCTTGAATAATGATTGCTCCGTCTTTAAAACTTCCGCCCACACTTAATTTAGTTTTGATTTCTTTGGCAAGAATTTTAAAATCCTCATCATCGCCTTCATAACCTTCAATTATAGTGGTTACTTTTCCTTTTCTTTTTTCGAATTTGCAAATCATAGGTTCTTTTTGAACATATAATTCTTTTTCTTCTTTTACAATTTCTTCTTCTGGAGTAGGGACATGATCCGGAAAAAGATTTTTTAATTGGTCTTGTAAATCCATAAATTTTTATGCTAAAAATAAAAGCCAATTTTAAAATTTCAAACGCCAATGATTCAATTTTGGAATTTGGAGTTTCAAAAATTTGGAATTTATCTATTGTTATTTTTTAATCAACCCTAAATCAACTAATCGTTCATATAGAAAATCACCAGCGGTAATATCTTCAAATTGTTTCGGATTTTCATTGTCGATACAATTTTCTAAACAATTTAGAGGCATATCGCTCACGGGATGCATGAAAAACGGAATAGAATAACGTGAAGTTCCCCATAATTCCCTTGGCGGATTCACCACTTGGTGAATAGTCGATTTTAATTTATTATTAGTGTGTCTTGATAACATGTCCCCCACATTAATTACTAATTCGTCCGGTTCAGCAATAGCATCAATCCATTCGTCGTTGTGGTTTTGTACCTGCAATCCTTTGCCTTGAGCGCCCATTAAAAGCGTAATCAAATTGATATCGCCATGAGCTGCTGCTCTGATAGCATTTTCGGGTTCAACTGTAATGGGAGGATAATGAATAGGTCTTAAGATTGAATTTCCTTCTTCGGCATATTTGTCAAAATAAAATTCGTCTAAACCTAAATGCAGTGCTAAAGCTCTTAAAACATAAATTCCTGTTTTTTCCAGCATTTGGTAAGCTTCTTTTCCTACGTTATTAAAACGAGGCAGTTCTTTTACCGTTACATTTTCAGGATATTCTGAGGCATATTTTGAATCACTGTTTACATATTGTCCAAAATGCCAAAACTCTTTTAAATCGCCTTCTTTTCTTCCTTTAGCATGTTCTTTTCCAAAAGAAACATAGCCTCTTTGTCCGCCAAGTTCAGGATTTTCATATCCTCTTTTAGTTTCTAATGGTAAACTGAAAAACTTTCTGATTTCGCTATACAATTCGTCTACTAATTCCTGATCTAAAAAATGTCCTTTTAAGGCTACGAAACCAATATCTTCAAAAGTATTTCCAATTTCGTTTACAAATTTTTGTTTGCGTATTGGATCATTAGAAAGAAAATCACGTAAATCAACACTAGGTATATTTTGCATTGGATAACTATTTTTAAATAAGAAATTTTAATTGATTTTATCTTCGGTATACAAATGTATTTAATAATTATTTTAATTAGAATTTTAAAAACTAAAATAGTTGAAGGAAATAAGAAAATATCTTTTTGATCTTTTTTAAAAAGATATCTATAGAATAGTCATGAACAAATTTTTCATTTTTAGCGTAAAACACATACAAAATTTTTCTTGTAATGACGCTGTTTGAAATGTAAAAAAAGCATTGAGAATTTTTTAAAAAACAGGGTCGTTTTTTTTGTTAAATGAAATTTAATAGGCCGTTAATGTTGAAATAAATATTATTGTTCATATTTGAATAATTAAATATGAATAACGGATTTTATTAATTATTTTTATTTTTTTATTGAGTTATTTCTTAGTTTTTTATTTTAAAACAACATTTTTTTTTACAGTAAAATTTACTGTTTGTTGTTTTTATTTTGCTACCCCCGCAAATTATAAAAAGCGTTGAATCATACTATATTTTAGGATTATTGTATCTGTACATCAGAAAATGTTTCATTAACCAGACTAATCTAGTTGATTAATCCATTTTCTCTATTTCCAGTATAAAATATTCTATTTACTGAAAGTATGTTATAGGAATGAAATTTCTCTTTTTGCTAAAAAAATATTTCAGTTTTTTAAAGCTTAGTGAAAGTATATTTTCAATTATAGATTTCAAATGATAGTATCATTTTTAATACTTAAAGCAAATTGTTATTCCTCCTCAATCAGGAATAATACGCTCTATATATTTCCCCATAATAATCTTAAATACCACCTACACCATGAGAGATTTAACCATTATTGGATTAACACCTTTTGAAAAACCAGATGTAAAAATCCTGCCCCAGTTGTATCAGGCTGGAGCATTTCCAGTTTTAAGCTTAGGACATGATTTGGCTATTGCTCAGGAAGCAATTAATCAATTGGATCAAACCGATCTACCGCTTTACGGTCTTTATTTAGCTGAAGTAACATTTTTATCACTTCAATTTCCAAAAAACGTAGCTTACATTATTTTACCATTTAGCAGTTCTTGTAATGTTGTTACTGAGGTACCCATTATTTATCAGGTAACCAGTGTGCAGGAAGCTAAAGAAGCAGCGAGCTTGAACCCTAAAGGGATTATAGTAAAAGGAAACGAAGCAGGTGGCTTAGTTGGCTATGAGTCTACTTTTGTACTTTTTCAGCGTATTATTCGTGAAATTCAGAATATCCCAGTATGGGTTCAGGGCGGAATTGGTATTCATACCGCTGCAGCATTCAAAGCATTAGGAGCTACAGGTGTGATATTAGATAGTCAATTAGCATTATTTCCCGAAAGCGCTGTTCCAAAAGAAATCAAAGAACTTTCTTTAAAATTAAATGGAACAGAAACGAAAGTAATAGCTAATCATCGGGTTTTAGTAAGACCTAATTCGCCATCACTATCAGAAAATCCAAATCAGGAAGAACTTAAAAACTATTTTATCAATTTAGATCTTAACCAAAGTTATATTCCTATGGGGCAGGATATTGCTTTGGCAGTAGATTTAGTTGAAAATTTTAAAAATCTTAAACAATTGGTTTTTGGTTTTAAGGAAGCTATGCATGGACATTTGAAACAGGCAAAAGCACTTAAAATACTTGAACCTAAGAATCCATTAGCAAAGGATTTGAATATAGAATATCCTATTGCACAAGGACCCATGACGCGTGTAAGTGATGTTCCTGCATTCGCCAATGCAGTTGCTCAATCTGGGGCTTTGCCATTCGTAGCTTTATCGTTATTGAAAGCTAATGCTGCAAAATCTTTGGTGTTTGACACTAAAAAATTAGCCGGAGAAAAAACATGGGGTGTTGGGATTTTAGGATTTGCACCTCCTGAATTGCGGGAAGAGCAAACGGCTTACATATTAGAAGCAAAACCTCCGGTAGTATTAATTGCCGGCGGAAGACCGGCTCAGGCAAAAATATTTGAAAAAGAAGGTATCAAAACATTTTTACATGTTCCTTCTCCTGCCTTATTAGATCTTTTTTTAAAGGAAGGAGCAACTAATTTTATTTTTGAAGGACGCGAATGTGGAGGTCATGTTGGACCACTTTCCAGTACGGTTCTTTGGGAAAAACAAATAGAACGAATTTTAAACGAAGATGCTCCGGAAAAAATAAGTGTGTTTTTTGCAGGAGGTGTTCACAATGATTTTTCAGCAGCATTTGTAGCTATTATGGCAGCTCCATTAGCAGCTAGAGGTGTAAAAGTAGGCGTATTGATGGGGACAGCTTATTTGTACACACAGGAAGCTGTTACTTGTGGCGCTATTCAGGACGAATTTCAAAAACAAGCGCTTCAGGCAAAAGATACTGTTTTGTTAGAAACCGCTCCGGGTCATGAAACACGTTGTTTAGATACCAAATTTGCTCAATATTTTAACGAGGAAAAGGCAAAATTAATTGCTGCAGGCACCGATAAAAAAGAGGTTTGGGAAAAACTTGAAAAACTAAATGTAGGTCGGTTAAGGATTGCTGTAAAAGGAGTGGAACGCCAAGGTGATAAATTGGTAAATATTCCTAAAAACGAACAGTTAGGTTTAGGGATGTATATGATTGGACAAATTGCAACAATGCAAAATCGTATCATTTCTATTGAAGAACTTCATAAAAATGTTTCCGTTACTAATTACCAATATATTGAAAAAGCGGTTCTTTATGATTTGCCAATATCCAAAGAAAAATCATTAGATATTGCTATTGTTGGAATGGACTGTATTTTTCCTGAGGCTAAAAATTTAGAAGAATACTGGCGAAATATCATTACAGGAAAAGATAGCGTAACTGAAGTTCCTTACGAAAGATGGAATAAAGAACTGTATTACCATCCTGATTCAAACGAAGCCGATGTTTCTCATTCAAAATGGGGCGGATTTATTCCTAAAATTGATTTTGACCCATTAGAATTCGGAATTCCACCACAATCTCTTGCTGCCATTGAACCCACACAATTACTGAGTTTGTTAGTGGCAAAACGTGCCATGGAAAATGCCGGTTATGATAAAAAACAGATAAACAGAGAAAATATTTCGGTAATTATTGGTGCTGAAGGAGGAAATGATTTAGCTAACAGCTATAGTTTCAGAGGTTTTTACAAACAGGTTTTTGGTGAACTTCACGAAGAAGTAAAAGAAGCATTTCCGCATACTACAGAAGATTCTTTTCCCGGGATTTTAGCCAATGTTATAGCGGGACGAATTACGAATCGTTTGGATCTTGGCGGAAGAAACTATACTGTAGATGCAGCTTGTGCTTCTTCTTTGGCAGCATTAGAATTGGCTTGTCAGGAACTGGTTTTAGGAAAATCAGATATGGTTTTGGCGGGAGGAGCCGATTTGCATAATGGAATTAATGATTATTTGATGTTCTCCAGTACGCATGCTCTTTCCAGAAAAGGAAGATGCGCTACTTTTGATAATGAAGCAGACGGAATTGCTCTTGGAGAAGGAGTAGCCATTTTGGTTTTAAAAAGATATGAAGATGCTATAAATGATGGCGACCGAATTTATTCTGTTATCAAAGGAATAGGTGGTTCAAGTGATGGTAAGGCTTTAGGGCTTACTGCACCAAGAAAAATAGGGCAGGTGCGTGCTTTAGAACGAGCTTATACTCAGGCAGGAATAAGTCCGTCAGCTGTTGGATTAGTCGAAGCTCATGGTACAGGAACTGTAGTAGGGGATAAAACAGAATTAAGCGCACTTACTAATTTATTTAGTCGTTCGGGTGCTGTTCCCGGTCAAACGCATTTGGGTTCTGTAAAAACACAAATTGGGCATACTAAATGTGCTGCGGGATTAGCCGGATTAATTAAAGCTTCTTTAGCGGTGTATCATGGGGTAAAACCACCAACGCTTCATTTGAAAGAGCCTAATACTTATTATAATATAAAAAGGAGTCCTTTTATTTTCAATGCAGAAAGTGGATTATGGGCAGAGAAAAACCGTTTGGCGGGAATTAGTGCTTTTGGTTTTGGAGGCACTAATTTTCATGCGGTAATTGCTAATCATCCTAAAGAAGATGATTTTACCGTATTAGATTCCTGGCCTTCAGAGTTATTTGTATTTCGAGGAAATACTTATGAGGAAGCTATAATTCAATTAAATCAAGTTAAATCTTTACTTGAAGTTAATGATAGTATTGCTTTAAAAGATATTGCTTACAGTTTAGCTGTTAGTTCAGAAAAACAAATTCAGGTAAGTATTGTTGCTGGAGCTGTTGAACATCTAATGCTGAATATCGAATTAGCACTTGCTGGCATTGAAGGTAAAAATATATTTATTACAAATAGGATCGAAGGGAAACTTGCTTTCCTATTTTCCGGACAAGGAAGTCAGAGAATAAATATGGCGCGTGAGTTATTTGTTATTTTTCCTGAAATGCGAAAATTAATTAATTCTTATCCCGAATTAGAAAAAGTACTATTCCCTTCTAAATCTTTTGATGAAACGACAGATATTCAACAAAAAGAAACAATCAAAGATACTCGTTTTGCACAACCTCTTTTAGGAATAGTAGATTTGGCATTAGCCAAATTCCTTCAGTCATTAGGGATTGTTCCTGATATGTTGGCAGGTCACAGTTATGGTGAGTTACCAGCTCTATGTTTTGCAGGAGTATTTGCAGAAGAACAATTAGTAAATCTAAGTATTCAGCGTGCTCAGGCTATTTTAGATTCGGTTGAAGGTGGTGATCCAGGCGCTATGATTGCTGTAAGTACAACCAAAGAAAATTTGCTGCCTATTTTGGCACAGGTTGAAAATTGTTATGCTGTAAATTTCAACGCACCTACTCAATGTGTGGTTGCAGGTAGCACAGATGCTATTAATAAACTGACTGAAATCCTTAAAGAAGAACGTATTTCGGCTAAGAAATTAGAAGTTGCCTGTGCATTTCATAGTCCGTTGTTATCAAAATCAAAAAAGTTGTATGGAAATGCTTTAAAGGATGTTCCATTCAGCGAAATGCAAATTCCGGTTTGGTCGAATACAACTGCCGAAGTTTATCCAACAACTGCTTCTGAAATCAAAGAAAGATTAACAGATCATTTAATAAAACCAGTACGATTTGTTGAAGAAATTCAGGCAATGTATAAGGATGGTGCACGAATATTTATAGAAGTGGGACCAGGCAAAGTTTTGACAGGATTAGCAAAATCTTGTTTAGAAAAAGATCAGCTAACCTTGTTTACAGAAGCTAATAACAATAAGCTTACCCATCTTCTTTCAATGTTTGGACAATATTTAGCAACAGGCAGAAACTTTACTATTGCTAAACTTTTTGAAGGGCGAAATGCTAAACTTATCCAGATCGATAAACCTAAATTATACAAAAAAAGTCCTGCTATCTGGCGGGTGAATGGACAAATGGCACATCCTACAACCGCTTCACTTCCGGCCAATGGTGCATTACCTATTATAAAACCTATAAAAATGAATAATTTTACTAACCCTCATAATCCAACGGCTGAAAACCAAACGAATGCAGAACGCATGTTGCAGGAATATCTTGAAAGTATGAAAATGATGATTCAGGCGCAACGTGATGTAATGCTTACTTTTTTAGGACAGCAACCACAGCTGTACCAAGCTCCTGTAGTTTACAATACACCTCCTGTAATTGCTATACCAAATGACGAAGTTAGGCAAACTATAATTAGCTCTGTTGTAACAGAACCACAAACAAGAGACATAAAAACATTACTATTGGAGGTAGTAAGTGATAAAACGGGCTATCCTCACGAAATGTTGGGTATGGAAATGGATTTAGAAGCAGATTTAAGTATTGATTCTATTAAAAGAGTCGAAATTATTGGAACATTAAAAGCTGAATTAGGTTCTTTTTCTTCGAATAAAGTCAATGAAGACACCATCATGGAACAATTAGCAGGAATTAAAACCTTAAATGGTTTAGTTTCTTGGTTAACAGAATATTCAAGTGCTTCAAATACAACAGAAAAAGTTGAAGTTATACAAACTCAGGTTTCAACTTCTCCAACTCAGGCTGGATTGTCTCTTGAAGAACTTCAAACGGCTATTTTAAATATCGTAAGTGATAAAACGGGCTATCCTAAAGAAATGTTAGGTTTAGACCTTGATTTAGAAGCAGATTTAAGTATCGATTCCATCAAACGTATGGAAATTATCGGCGATTTGAAAACAAAAGTCGGCTTCGGTGGCAATATGGAACAAGCGGATGATTTAATGGAAAAATTAGCTGCAATCAAAACACTGAACGGATTAGCTTCATGGATTCATGAAATGAGCGGAAATACGCCTTCTGAACCAGAGCAAAGCGCATTATCCCGTCTTCGTTTTGATTTGACTCCAACTGATATTTCTTTAACGGAAAACACAGAAATTATTCAGGGAAAACGTTTTGCCATTACTCAAAATGAAAGCAATCAGACATTAGCAATTAAAAATGAGCTTGAAAAACATGGTGCCATTGCAGAATTAATTGATTCGGATAAAGATTTAACCAATTTTGACGGATTAATTATACTTGATTTATTTTCGTCTTCCGCCAATCACAACATCATCGATCATGTAGATTTAATCAAAAAAATGGATCTTGATAAAGCAAAATGGATTTATCTGATTTCCGATATTCCGGCTCACGTTCAGGAATTGACAAGTACTATTGTTTTACGTCATTACAAAGGACACTCAGGACTTTTTAAAAGTTTGGCTCGTGAATTTGAAAAGACCAATTGCAGATTAATCAGTTTAAGCTGTCCTCAACAAATTGATCATATTGCTGAAATTACATTAAAGGAAGTTTTAGCAAAGGATAAATCTGCAGAAGTTATTTATAAAAATAACCAAAGATACACGATAGATATTATTCCATCTCCTTTATCAAATAATTCAAGTGAAACTCAAATTAATCTGGATAAAGATGCTGTAGTTTTGGTGCTTGGAGGAGGACAAGGAATTACTTCCGAATTGGTAAAACATATGTCACAGGCTTATCCTTGTACCTATGTTTTGGTTGGAAGATCGGCCGATCCTAGAAATCAGGCAACAAATAGAGAATTAGAAGTAATGAAAACAAAAGAAGAAATAAGAGCCTATCTAATTAAATCCGGAACATTTACTTCGCCTTCTGAAATTGAAAAAGAAACGATAAAAGTTTATAAGAACAATCAGATCCTACGTACCATTCGCGATATGGAGCAATTGGGAAATAAGATTGTTTACCAATCATTAGACCTTTGTGATGAAAATGGTTTATCTGAATTAATCAACAATATTTACGAAAAATACAATCGTTTAGATGGTGTTATTCACGGGGCAGGATTATTGGAAGATAAATTATTCAAACAAAAAACAACAAGCTCTTTCGGACGTGTTTTCGATACTAAAGTAAAACCGCTTCGTGTTTTAGCTGAACAGCTTCGTACGGATTGCCAGTTTGTAGTGTTGTTTTCAAGCATAGCTTCGGTGTACGGAAATAAAGGTCAAACCGACTACGCAGCCGCAAACTCTGTATTGGACGACTATGCGAATGCTTTAAATAAAAAATTAAAAGGAAAAGTAATCTCCATCAACTGGGGACCTTGGAAAGGAGCCGGAATGGTTTCCGCAACCCTAGAAACAGAATATGAGAGAAGAGGTATTTCTTTAATTCCATTGGAACAAGGCAAAGAAATTTTCCTTAACGAAATAAAATATGGAACTGAAAGTCAGGTATTAATCATGTCTGGAAGTAACTGGTAATGTCTGTTTAAAATTGAATATATGAAAAAAACAGATGTTGCAGTAATTGGTTTGTCTTGTGTCTTTCCGGGAGCGCAGGACGCCGAAACTTTTTGGCAGAATATTGTCAATAAAGTAGATTCTACCCAGCTGGCTCCAGCCGACCGAATCGATCCTGTTCATTTCAGTGATAGCACGAATCCGGTTGACCGTTTTTATTGTCAGCGTGGTGGATTTATCCCTGATTATGAATTCGATCCAACAGCTTTCGGAATTTTACCATTGGCGGTTGAAGGAACTGAACCCGATCATTTATTAACCTTGGATTTGGTTCAAAAAGCCTTAGACGATGCCGGAATTTTCCAGAAAAATATTTCGCTCGAAAAAACAGGAATCATCATTGGGAAAGGAAACTACACAGGACCAGGTGCAACACGTGCCATCGAAATTGTAAGAACTGGCGAACAAATTTCTTCTTTATTAAAAGAATTGTTACCTGAAGCTTCTTCCGCTGATATTGAAAAAGTAAAACACGCTTTTCAGGAAAAGAAAGGCCGTTTTGCAGCTGATACTGCGATGGGATTAATTCCGAATTTAGTGGCTTCATTAGTAGCGAACCGATTCAATTTGGGAGGCGCTGCTTTTACCGTTGATGCTGCTTGTGCAAGTGCTTTGTTAGCCGTTGATCATGCTGTTCAGGAACTACAAAGAGGTCGTTCTGATATTATGATTGCAGGTGGCGTTCACACCGGACAAAACGCTGCGTTCTGGAGTATTTTTGCTCAGTTGGGCGCCATGTCCCGCCAACAGCAAATCAAACCTTTCAGCAGTGATGCTGATGGGTTATTGATTGGTGAAGGTTGCGGTTTTGTAGTCTTAAAAAGATTGGAAGATGCCGTTCGTGATCAGGATAAAATTTATGCCGTTATCAAAGGTGTCGGAATCAGCAGTGACGGAAACGGAACAAGTGTGATGAGCCCTTCTGTAAAAGGACAATTGAAGGCTTTGCAACAAGCTTGGGCAAATGCAGATTTAGATGAAAACCAAATCGGTTATTTGGAAGCTCACGGAACGGGAACGCCACTTGGTGACAAGACAGAATTACAAACCTTAGCACAGTTTTTCGGAAAAGAAGAAGGTGCTAAAATTGCCGGAATTGGTTCTGTAAAATCGAATATCGGTCACGCAATGCCTGCTGCGGGAATTGCCGGTTTAATTAAAACTTGTCTGGCTTTGCATCACGATACATTGCCACCGACCTTATACTGCGAAAATCCGACTTCGGAAATGCAGAAAACAAGATTCGAACCTGTTCAGGAAGCAAAAAACTGGACGAAAACAGGCTTACCAAAACTAGCGGCGGTGAATGCTTTCGGATTTGGAGGAATCAATGCACATGTGGTGTTGGAAGGCTATGATATGCCTAAAAAAGATGAAGTTTTAATCTTGGCAAGACCCACTCTTGAAGAATTATTAACCGCTTTACAAAATAATGAAACATCGGTTGGAGAAGGAAATTTCCGTGTGGCGATTTTCGAACCGACTCCTGCCAGAATTGAAAAGGCGACTAAAATTGTCGCTAAAAATAATCCGTGGAGAAATAAACAGGATATTTGGTACACCAACACTCCCCTTTTACAAAACGGAGAAAAAGTAGCTTTTGTTTTCCCTGGATTAGACGGATTGGCTAAAGGTGAAGTGGAAAGTGTAAGCCGTTATTTCAACATCAATGCACCGATTGAAACGGAAGGCGAAGGTTTGTTAAATGATGCTTTAAATATCTTCAACAATTGCAGCATTCTCGACAATTCACTAAAAAAATTGGGAATTATTCCCGATATGAATGCAGGTCACAGTTTGGGAGAATGGCTTGCAGGCTACTCTTCTGAATTGGCAGAAGGGAATTCTGTAAAGGCTTTAATTGATGTTTTAAATCCCGAAAATTTTGAATTAAAAGATTCAAAATTCATCGCCATCGGAGCCGGAATTGAAACCATTAAACCTATTATTGAAGAAATTCAGAATGTTTATATTTCCAACGACAACTGCCCGAATCAGGTGATTCTTTGCGGAAGTAATTCGGCTTTGGAGGAATTGGTTCCAGTTTTAAAATCAAAACAGATCTTTCATCAGATATTACCGTTCCAGTCAGGGTTTCATTCGCCTTTTATCGCGGATAAATTAGATGTGATTTTGGCAGGAATGGAAAAAGCACAGTTTCAGCAGACGAAAATTCCGTTATGGTCGGCAACGACTTTGGAACCGTATCCGGCTGATCAGGACGCGATTAGAAAACTGAGTGCAGAACATCTTGTAGAACCCGTTCGTTTCCGTGAGCTAACGGACAAATTATACGAAGAAGGCGCAAGGTTTTTCATTCAGGTCGGAACGGGCGGTTTAATTGGATTTATTGATGATACGTTAAAAGGAAAAGCTTTCAGTACCATTGCTTCCAGTATTGCGACGCGTTCTGCATTGGCTCAATTTCAGAGAGTCGTTGCGGCGTTATTCGTGGAAGGAAAAACAGTTGCGCTGGACTTTTTAGATATTCAAAATCAAACCAAAAAATCATCCGGAAAAGGCATTAAACTGGAATTAGGTTCGCCAATCATCCGTGATTTTGCAGCGATTAAAAATTTAGCCAAATCGATCGATACTCCGAAGCAAAAAACTACTGCGACCGTTGCAAAAACAGGACATCCATTGGTTCAGGCATTTCAGGATAATATTTCGGATATGATTAAAATGCAGGAAGAAGTTTTAACCTTATTTCAGGATCGTCCGAAAGTTTCAATTCCGAATGTGGTTTTACAAAAAATTCAGGCTCCGATAAGCAAGAATTTTGAAAAGACATTGTACGTAACGTTGGAAACCCACCCTTACCTCATCGACCACAGCTTATTGAGACAGCCAAAAGGCTGGACAGAAGTTGCCGATATGGAACCTGTAATTCCGATGACGATGATTTTCGAACAATTAGCAGAAATTGCTCAAGCAGAAATTGAAGGAAGTCAGGTTCATAAAATCATAAATGTAAGCGTTTTTCAATGGATGAATGTGGCAAAACCTTTCGAAAAAACCGTAAAAGGAGAATGGAAATCGACAAATCATGCGTATTTGGATATTGAAAATTTTGCAAACGCTGAAGTTTTATTAACCTCAACAGCAAGACCGAATCCTACCTTCAATCTTTCCGTCGGAGAAATATTACCTATCGAACGAACTCCCGAAGAAGTGTATGAAATGCACATGTTTCACGGTGAAAAATATCAGGGAATTACGGAAGTTTCAAAGGTCGGAACGAAAGGAATTATCGGAAAAATAAAAGGAAATGGCGGAAAAGGTTCGTTGTTGGATAATGCAGGTCAATTATTCGGGCTTTGGTTACAATTAACTTTAACAAAAGACAGAATTGCATTCCCTGTAAAAATCAAAGACATTGAATTTTTCGGAGATCTAAACGATCAGGATGGTATTTTCGAATGTACCTGTAGCTTAACCGAAATGAATGATGAATTTGCCATCGGAGATATTCTTTTAACTAGAAACGGAAAAGTCTGGTGTAAAATTTCAGGATGGCAAAACCGCCGTCTGGAAATCGATGCAGCACTTTGGAACGTTTCGATGTCGCCTTTGCACAACCGTCTTTCAGAGGAAATTGCTCCCGAAGTATTTTTCTTCCATCAAGCCTATTCAAGAGTGGCATCTTGGGATTTTATTCTGAAAAGATATTTCAATCAGACTGAAAAACAGCATCATCAAACCTTACTTCCAAACAAGAGAAAAAGCTATATGGTAAGCCGCGTTGCGGTGAAAGATGCTGTGAGAAATCTTCTTAAAAAAGAAAAAAATCACCCTTGCTTCCCAATTACTTTTGAAGTGGGAAAAGATGAGGTTGGAAAACCGTTCTTAATTGGAGATGCTACGAAAGACATTCACATTTCTCTAGCGCATAAAGGAAAAGATGCCGTTGGAATTGCAAAAAGCGGAAAACCCGTCGGAATCGATATGGAAATCATGGAAGAACGAAGCTCAGGATTCTACGATTTGGTCTTTACTGATAACGAATTAGCTTTATTAAAAGGAAAAGATCAGGCAGAATGGACGACTAAATTCTGGGTAGCCAAAGAAGCCTACGGAAAGTTTTTGGGAACCGGATTAAAAGGAAACCCAAAACAGTTCGAAGTAGAGAAGATAACAGAAGATTCTTTATGGATCAATCAAACAGAAATCAAAACCATTAAACATAAAAATTATATCATAGGATGGACACTTTAAATACAACAGAAAAATTAAATCACGAAGAATTATTCACCCTTTTAAAAGGATTTATCACTGAAGTTATCGGTGAAGAATTCGCAGAAGAAATGGATATTACCCCGGAAAGTTCATTCACAAAAGATCTGGAAATGGACAGCATTGAAATCGTGTCTTTTTCAGAGAAAATAAAGGCGCATTTTGGTGACCAGATCGATTTTACAGGATGGTTGTCTTCCATGGATCTTGATGAACTGATCAACCTTGATTTACGTATGATCATCAATTATATCTACGAATGCCAATAATCGAAATCAATCATAAAAAAGTTCATATTCAGGAACTCAATAAAGGGGCTGAACAAACCGTGGTATTGATCCACGGAATGTTTAGTAACCTGTCCATTTATTATTTTAATATCGCTCCGGTTTTAGCAAAAAAATTCCATGTCGTGATGTACGATCTGAAAAGTCACGGCATGAGCGAACGTTTTACAGACGGTTACGATTTGGAAAATATGTCTTCCGATGTCTTGGCGTTGATGGATGTTTTAGAAATTGAAAAAGCACATCTTGTCGGTTACAGCTTTGGAGGATTGATTTCTTTAAAAACTGCTTTAAAAGCACCTCATCGTATCGAGCAACTGGTTGTTATCGAAGCTCCCGATCCTCAGGACGAAAAAGCCAGAAATATTATTGATGAATACAGCAAAGAGTTTCTGGAACATTATGTAGCCAATTTTACCGACACCACTAAAGTACAGATGGGCAAAAGACAGATGGAAAAAAACCATCGTATGTATGAATTTTTGTTTAATCAGACCAGCATCAAAGCGGATATGATTAAGGAAAAGCATTTTCTGAGCGAAGTTGATTTTTCGGAATTTAAACTTTCAACAATGCTGATGTACGGTGAAGATTCCAACTGCAGACCAACGGGAGAATGGCTGAATGATCAAATCGGAAGATCAGAATTAAAATTAATTCAGGGAGATCACAACATCCCGATTCAGGAACCTGTTTTGATTGCGGAAACCATCGCTCATTTTTTATCAAAATCATTAAAAATCGTATCACAAAACCATGGCTAAATTTGTATTTATAGTTCCACCTTTAACTGGTCATGTCAATCCCACATTAAGCATCGGTGCTACTCTTTTGGAAATAGGACATCAGGTTGCATGGATAAGTCTCGACCAACAATTACAACATAAACTTCCGGAAGGCGGAGAATTATTACTGATTCAGTACGACCAAACGGACGAAGAAAAAAGAGAAAGCGAAAACTATCTCGATATTATTTCTAAAAAAGTGGTTTATGGAATTGACAGCATCAAATTTCTTTACGAAGATGTGCTGATTCCTTTAAACAGACATTGCTACAACGGGATTATTCCTTTGTTAAAAGCCTATCAACCCGATTTGGTGATTGGCGATCATCAGTTATTTGCGGCTTCCATTGCTGCGAAAAAATTAGGTTTGCCTTATGCTACGACAGTAACCGCTCCGGCTGCGATTAAAATTATGAGTGAACTTCCAAAAGTTCATGAGTGGGAAGAAAAACAAATCATCGCTTTACAGCAGGAATTAGGGGTTGAAGAAAACCGCGCCTTGGATTGTTCAGATTTATTGACGTTGGTTTTAACCTCACAATATTTCTTTGGCGAAATGGATCTGAATTCCAATTTCCAATTTACAGGTCCCGTTCTTACGGAGCGTCGTGTTTCTTCTGATTTTGATTGGGAAAAATTCAATAGCAATCCAAGAAAGAAGATTTTAGTAAGCATTGGAACGACTTTCGATCACGAACATAAAAAAGCATTTTTCCAAAAGGTTGTTGATGCTTTTAAAGATGAAAACTTAACGGTTGTTATGGTTTCAGATCCTCAGCTTTTTGAGGAATGGCCGGAGAATTTCATGGTATATCAGCAAGTTCCTCAGTTGGATTTGTTACCTCATCTCGACGGCGTTGTTTCTCACGGCGGTCATAATACGGTTTCTGAAACGTTGTCGAATGGTTTGCCTTTGGTAGTGATTCCGATTGCGTACGATCAATCGCATGTTGCTGGTCGTGTTGTACGTACCGGAGCAGGAGAACGTCTGAATTTCAACCGATTTAAAGCACATCATTTAAACGAAGCCGTACAAAATATTTTAACCAATCCTGAATATAAAAAAGCTGCAGAAGTCCTTCGCGAATCTTTTATCGAAGCCGGAGGAAGCGCAACAGCAGCCAATTTACTGGAAAATGCCATTTCAAATTCAACTATGGAAAAAAACAAATCTAAATTTTTATTTGTTGTTCCTCCGTTTTTTGGACATATCAGTCCGACTTTGAGTGTTGGAGCGAGTTTAATTGCCCGTGGTCACGAAGTAAAATGGTTTGGAATTACACCTTTAGACAACAAACATATTCCGGAAGGCGGAAGTTATTTTTATCCTGAACAAGATTTAATTCCGTATCAGGATGAAATTGCTAAAATTTTAAAAAGACAAGATGATGGCCCCGCCTGTTCAGGTCCTGAAGTAATGAAACTGGCTTTGGAAGAAACCTATGTTCCTTTCGCTAAAATCATGATGCCCGGTTTAGAAACATTGACAAAAGAATGGCAACCTGATGTTATTGTGAACGATTGTATTACTTTTGGAGGAGCGCTTTTTGCCCATAAAAATAATATTCCTTGTGTGACGACAACGCCTGTTCCACCCGATGTTATGGGAAATACCGAAAACAGTGCCCCGAAAATTTTTGAATGGCAGCAGAATTTAATCAAACAGCTTCAACAAGAAATAGGAATTGAAGATGAAGGAATTTTTATTCATTCTCATCATTTGAATTTAATTTTCACCTCTCAAAAATTTGCTGATTTTGAAGAAGTTCCTTCTCATATGAAATTTGTTGGTCCTGTAAAAGGTCGACCAAATCCTGCACCGTTTGATTGGGATAAATTAAGTGCTTCAACAACTCCAAAAATATTTGTTTCATTAGGAACTCTTTTAGTAGATATTCGAAAAGCATTTTTCGAAAAAGTAATTGCCGCATTTGCGGATCAACCTGTAACGGTAATTGCCGCTACTCCACCGGAAATTTTTGAGGAATGGCCTTCAAATTTCATTGTAAGCAGTTTTGTGCCTCAATCGGCTTTGATGCCTCATATGGATGCTGTGATTTGTCATGGAGGTTTCAATACCGTGAATGATACTTTCACCAACGGATTACCGATGTTGATTACACCAATTGCTTACGACCATTTTCATATTGCAAAACTGATTGAAAAAGCAGGTTGCGGAATCAGTATCCGATATAAAAGATTACGTGTAGATGCGCTTCGTCAGACCGTTTTCGAACTCTTGGAAAATCCGACGTACAGAAATGCAGCGACAGAAGTTCAATCGAGCTTAATTAATGCCGGAGGAAATGATCGCGCGGTAGAATTACTGGAAAACTTTGTTGAACAATCCACTTTAGCTCTTGTATAAGTCGATGAAAAGAAAATTGTTATTTGGCGAACGAATGTTACTTGGAGACGAAACAGAACCTTTTAATACAGTAATTCCATTTAGATTGAGAGGTTCTTTTCAGGAAGAGAATATTCTGAAAGTTTTGTATGAGCTTCAGGAAAAGCATCCGTGGTTAAAGGCTGTGATTAAGTATGATGAAAATAAGGCACCCTGGTTTGAAGTTTCGAAAGAAAAACTGATAATCCCAATACGAATTGTTTCCAGAGAAGGAGAGGAGGATTGGCAAGAGGAATCTAAAAAAGAGTGGCATACCTTGTTTAATCCTCAAAAACAGCCATTAATGCGATTAGTTTGGATTAAAGGAGAACTTGTTTCAGATATTCTTTTTGTTTTTCATCATTGCTTGTGTGACGGAGGTTCTGCGATGACTTTGTTACATGAATTTTTACAATTATTAGATAATTTATCAGCTAAAATTAGTTTAGAGAATCCTATTTTAGGAATTCAGGATGTTATTCCGAATGAAATTTTAACTAGCAGAAAACAACAATTTAAAGCAAAAGTTATTGGACAATTCGCAAAAACTGTTGTTCAATGTATTCCAATTAAAACAAAAACAATAAATCGTCAAAAAGATTACCTGATTCATTGGAAATTAGATAAAGAAACGACTAGCGAACTTATTTTTTATTGTAAAGAGCATAAAATTACGGTAAATACTTTTTTGTGCGCGACGCTTTTAAAAGCATTTGAGAAAGTCAGAAAAGAAAAAGCATTCAATAAAGTTTCCTGTCCTGTTGATATCAGGCGTTTTGCTCCGCAAATAAAAGACAATCATATTTTTGCTTTCGGGTTGATGATTGTGGTTTCTTTAAACAAAAAAATAGGTTTTGAAGAAAATCTAAAACTAATGCAAAAAGCTGTAGAGAAGAAAACCTCAAAGCTGAACCCATACATTACAATGATGGTTATGGAATCAGCTCACGGTGTGATAACCAAATTTACAAATCTTTTAAAATATGGTAAATCTTCTAATGATTGTATGTTTTCTAATTTGGGACGCATTCAAATTCCTTATCAGTACCAAAATTTTTCATTAGAAAATATATTCAGTCCGTCTGTGATAGGTCCTTTGGGAAATACGACGACGATGGTTACCTCCACTTTCAGAGGTGAAATGGACTTTTCTTTCATGGGAAGTGAAGGGTATTTGGCACATTCAGATGCTTTGGCAATTCGTGAGGAACTAATAAAAATGGTAAAACAACAAATAGAATCTTTGGCAGTATTATGATGAAGCGAAATTTAACGATTGTGGAAAGAATCATGTATGTTGATGTTAAGACACCATTGAATTTAGTATTTACAGCTAGAATTAATGGAGAAATTTTTGAAGATGATTTCAAAATTGCCTTAGATAAAATTCAACAAAAACATCCTTTGTTAAGGGTTTCCATTGATGATACAACTAAAAAATATCCTTTTTTTGTTGAAGAAAAAGAGATGGCATCAATTCCGATTCGAATTGTCGAAAGAACATCAGATGAAGATTGGTTATTGGAATCGGAAAAAGAATGGTACAGGATTTTTGAAGATAATAAAAAACCAATGGCTCAAATTGTTTGGGTAAAAGGTGCAACTATTTCAGAGATTCTATGGGTATTGCCTCATTGTATTTGTGATGGTACAACAGGAGTTACTTTGATGCGTGAACTATTAGCCTTATTAGATGATGTTTCTTTAGAATTAAATCCTTATAAAGATTTCGATTCGGTTAATGATTTTTTACCTACCGATTTTAATTTTAAGAAAAAGAAACGAAAAGCCAGATTCTATTTATTGATAGCCAAATTATTCTTTTTAATGCAATCAAAAAACAGCAATACAAATCAAGGTAAAAATTACGCACTTCATAGAAAACTAGATGTTACTGTTTCCAAGAAAATAGTTGAAAAATGTAAAGCTAACGGAATTTCAGTTCATGCTTTATTGTGTTCGGCTTTTATGCAGGCTTTTAAAGAAATTCAAGGTAAAAAGGCCAAAGGAAAAGTGATTAGTCCGGTTGATGTTCGTCATTTTATTCCGGAAATTAAACAAGATTATATTTTTGCTTTTGCACCTACGGTTGAACTTCTACTTGACAAAGACAATAATGATTTATTGAGTAATGCTAAGCATATTAAAAAAGATCTTATCCAAAAAATAAAAAAAATGCAAGTTAGAGAACTTTTATGGATGGGTGAAAATATGCATTCTGTAGTAAATTCGATGGTTTCAGTATTAAAATCGAGTAGGGGTAGTCATGATGTTACGCTTTCGAATATGGGAAAAATCAATATTCGGGGAGGATACAAAAACTTTACATTAGAAACCATTTTTAGTCCTACTGTTGCTTTTCCCTGGTTGAATTCAAATACTTTGGTAACCACGACTTATAATGAGCAAATGGATTTTACTTTTATGTCTAATGAAAATTTTCTTTCGAAAGAAGAGGCTATTAAAATTAAAAATAAGGCTATTGAGCTGTTTATTTCATGAAATTTAGAGAAAAGAAGATACAGGCAAAAACTATCAAAAAAACTACTTTAAATCGCTTTCTAAGGAAGCGAATGATTATTTATATCCTTCCGAATGTATTTTTTAATTTCATTATTGCTTATGCAAGTTTTAACGAATTGGGATACACACATTTTTTTGCCGGAACACAATGTCTGGCTCGATTAACGTTGCCGATGGCGATTTTCTTGCCAGTTGTTCTCACGATTGATATTATTAAAAGAGTAAATAAGGCTGCTAATCAGGAAGCTATTGAGTTTATTGTCGATAATCAACTTAATTTAAAAAAACTCATGACAAAACTGAGTATTTTGTATGGTTTGCTTACTGGGTTGTTAGTATTATCATGTTTGTTATTTGCGGAGTCTGTTTGGTCAAAATATTATAAACTGGATGCCAATGCTATGGCAATCCTTGTTGGGCTTCTGGCGGGCTTATTATCAGTTTTGTTTACTTACTTACCAATTAAGAAAATGAAAGGCTACAGTATCTTAAAACAAAGATATTAAGCTAGAATAGTTAGAAAAAATAGACATAAAAAAAAACGCTTCAATTTCTTGAAGCGTTTTTTGGTGGGGAGAGCAGGATTCGAACCTGCGAAGTTTTCACAGCAGATTTACAGTCTGCCCTCGTTGGCCGCTTGAGTATCTCCCCGAAGCCTTTTGAGTACAACAATTAATTTGTTGTTAGCGGTTGCAAATATAGGAACAGTTTTTGTTTTTGCAAACTAATTTTGGACTATTTTTTCTACTATTTTTTAAGCTGTTGAAATAGAATTAAATAAATATTTTTAACTATCTAAATAATAAATTTAAGCATAAAAAACGCCTCAATTACTTGAGGCGTTTTTTGTGGGGAGAGCAGGATTCGAACCTGCGAAGTTTTCACAGCAGATTTACAGTCTGCCCTCGTTGGCCGCTTGAGTATCTCCCCGAAGCCTTTGAGTACAACAATTCAGTTGTTGTTAGCGGTTGCAAATATAGGAACACTTTTTGTTTTAGTAAACTAAATTCCGAACTAATTTTGCACTATTTTACATGTTATTTCTTAATCTGTTGGTCTTGAATAAAATAAAAAATCTCCACTAGGGAGATTTTTTATTTTTATGCTATGAATTAGCTTTATTTAGCTAAAAGTTCAATGATTTTTGCTCTAAGTTCAGCACCTTTTAAGTCTTTTGCAACTACTTTTCCAGAAGCATCAAGTATAAAAGTAGCAGGAATAGCTTCTACTTTGTATTGGGAAGCAATTGGTTCTTGCCATCCTTTTAAATTAGAAACCTGAGTCCAGGTTAATTTATCTTTTGCAATGGCTTCTTTCCATTTATTTGCATCCTGATCTAAAGATACTCCTATAATGTTAAGTCCTTTTGAATGAAATTCATTGTAAATTTTTACAACATTAGGATTTTCAATTCTACAAGGTCCACACCAGGAAGCCCAAAAATCAACTATAGTCACTTTTCCTAAACTTTCCTTCAGCGAAATTACTTTCCCTTCAGGATTAGGAGCTGAAAAATCGGCTCTTCAGTTTGCTGCTCCAGGAGCTGGTGCTGCACCTGCAGCCGCACCTGGTACTGAAGAATTAACAGCAGCAAGTCTTTCTTTAATTTCTTTACCTGGCTTAGTGTTTTTCAATTGATCTTCAAAGCTGTTGTAGATTTTCTCTGCTTGTTTGATATCTGCAGATGGATCTTGTAACATACTTTGGATAATTAAAACACTAATGAAAGATTTTGGGTGAGTTTCTGCATAAGACAAATATTTTGCTTTAGATTTAGCACCTACTTCTTCTTGAATTGTTTGGTATTGTTGCATTAAACTATTGATTGTAGCAGTATCTTTAGTTTGTTGCGCCTGATTCATTTTTAGCATATTAGCTGATTGGAAATCAATTAATTTCTTTTGAACCACTTTCATTTCATCATTAAATTTCACATACTCATCATTGTTGTAAGTACCTGAAATTTTAGATTTTTGAATACTATCTTTGTTAACTTCGATATTGATTTCTCCTTCTTCTAAGATAAAAGGAATTTTATCATTAGCAGAGTCTATTTGAAGAACGTGGAAAGAAGGTTCAGTAACTTTACCTTTAATTTCAAATTTTCCATTCTCAACTTTTACAGTATCAATATTGATTAATCCTCCCATTCCGCTTGGATCCTGTGTTTGAAGGATGATAGTTTTTCCGTTTTCGATTCCTTTTGCGATACCAGTGATAATGTACTCGTCTTTACCAACTTTACTGCAAGAAAATAATACAGCAGAAGCAGAAAGTAATAAAAATAATTTTTTCATTATTAATTAGTTAAATTAGTTAAGTGTGCAAAAGTATTTAAATTTATAAGATAGCAATAATTTTATTCGCTAAATTTTTGTTATAATTACTAATATTAATCGTTAAGTGCGAATGATTTTAAGTTGTAGTTAAAACAATAACAAAATAATAATTTACAGAGCCGGTTTCTTTGTTTGTTTTTATGTTTTTACTGATTTATTTTTGACAAAAAAAGAGTTTTGATTTATGAAGCGATTGAAAGAAATATTATTAATAAAAGACGCTACTATTAATAAGGTACAATTTGATAAAGAATGGTTTTTTAAATTGGACGATATGGCTTATTTTCTCAAAGAAGATTTATCAGAGGTTGAGTTTGTGTATTTGCCAATGCTAATTGATGGAGAAGAGAAAATAGTAAAATGCAGCAGTTTTGAAGATATTATTAGAGGTAGAAAAGAATTTGACCAATAAAAAAAGAGAGAAGTTAATCTTCTCTCTTTTTGTTTTTATCTGTTGCTCAATTTTGCTTTTTCTTTAATAATATCACTTATTTTTCGATTTTCAATTTTACTTTCCAGCCATGAAATAATATCAAGATACAGGAAAGCTCTTTTTTCGTATGTGTTTTGATCTAATTCAATAAATCGTTCTTTCATTTTAATGAACTCTTTTTTAATATCACTTGGATAAATAGAATTCAGATTTTTTAGGAATCGAATGATTTCTTTTTGTACTTCATGCAAATCATTCATTTTAATTAAAAATTTATACGTGTTTTTAAGTTGGGTTTCCAGATAAAAATCTTTTCCTAATTCATAATGTGCAATCAGACATAGAATTCGGGCAAAACACATTAAATCTTCCCGCATACTCAAATTCTTATTGTTGATTATTTTTTCCAGATAGAAGATAGACTCGTTGTATTTTCCAACTCCGAAATAAATACTCGCAATTTTATAGAAAAACAACATTTCGTGATGTTCATCTAAATGTTCGTTGTGTGTTTTTAATTTGCTTAAAATTTCAGGGATTAAATATTCACTTTCCGCGAAAGTTCCTTCCATAATGTGAAGGTTCAATTTGTTGTTGTAAACATATAAAAACGACAATGATGCTATATTGTCGTTACTTGGAAAACGAGGATCTTTGATTGTTTCTTCTAATAATGTCAGGTACTTTTTAAATTTTGTCTGGTACTTTAACATATATAAGGACTCTAATAAATAGTTGTTTCCTTTTAAGAAAAACACCGGATTCAGAAAAATCATGTTTTCATTGTCATAAAAAAGCGTAACCCATTTGGAAGCAAATTTATAACTGCCTAAAAAATCCTGAACCAGAAAACTACGCCAAAGACTGGCATTGTAAAACCAGTATTTTTCACGAAATCCAAATTTATTTTCGTCTAATTTGGAGATATGTTTGTTGAAATAATCATCGATATAGGTATATTCCTCATCACTTTTTACATAACCAGTTTTAAGCATAATGCCATATAACTGCAAGGATAAGTTAGAAAGTTTGCTCGAAATCGTATTTTGATAATTCAATTCTTTTGCCTGAATAACTAATTCGTCAGCTCTTCCCTGAATACTTCGGGTAATGTATTGTGATTCTATTAATTTTTCAAATTCTACAATTTCATAAGCCATTAGTTTTTCGTCATTTTCTATGGCCTGAGTTTTAGTTTTATCGAGAATTTTTAAACTTTGTTTGTATAAACCTTTGTTGTACAGTATGGTAGCAAAATCAATTTGTTCTCTTAATTGATAACGAATGTTTTGACTCGGAATGTTTAATCGGATACTAACTAATATTTGTTTGTACAGATACGATTTTAAATTCGATAATTGTACTTTTTTGATGATACCGCTTTTTAAAATAAGTTTCTCATCATAACTCTCAGATTTGTCTAAAATATTAAAAAGTTCAATGAATTTTGTATTCGAACTGGTCTCTAATCGGCTTGCAAAAATCTTAAACTGACGTTTTTCTGATTTAGATAAGGACTTTATTAGAACGAATAAAAAATCTTTTTGATGGTTAGCCATTGTAAAATAAATAGGTTTAACTAATTGATTTTGAATTATTTATATTGTCTTTGATAGGCTTATAAACAGTATATTCAGATAAAATGAATTTTCTATTCAAAGTAAAGAATATATTTTTGTTACCAAGATGTGAAATTACATTAAATAAATGAAAATGAATAGAGAGAAAGTCCAAATTTTTGATACCACTTTGCGAGACGGAGAGCAAGTTCCAGGATGTAAATTAGATACCAATCAAAAACTTGTTATTGCAGAACGCTTAGACAAGATGGGAGTTGATATCATTGAAGCTGGTTTTCCTGTTTCTAGTCCTGGCGATTTTTTATCTGTCACTGAAATTAGTAAAATAGTTCAAAATGCAACAGTATGTGGCCTTACCAGAGCTGTGAAAAACGACATTGACGTAGCAGCAGCAGCTTTAAAGCATGCAAAAAAACCACGTATTCATACTGGTATTGGAACTTCTGATTCTCATATATTACACAAGTTAAATACTACCAGAGAAGATATTATAGCAAGAGCAAAAGCTGCTGTAGCACATGCAAAATCGTATGTAGAAGACGTAGAGTTTTATGCAGAAGATGCAGGAAGAACTGACAATGCTTTCTTGGCACAAGTTTGTGAGGAAGTTATCAAATCAGGAGCTACAGTGCTTAATATTCCTGATACTACAGGTTATTGTTTGCCTTCTGAATATGGTGAAAAAATTAAATACCTTAAAGAAAATGTAAAAGGTATTGAAAATGTTACTATTTCTTGTCACTGTCATAACGATTTAGGTATGGCAACTGCTAATTCAATTTCGGGAGCTATTAATGGTGCGAGACAAATCGAATGTACTATTAATGGTATTGGTGAAAGAGCAGGAAATACTGCATTAGAAGAAGTGGTGATGATTTTTAAACAACACCCTGATTTGAATTTATATACTGATATTAATACAAAAGAATTAAACGAAATGAGTCGTTTAGTTTCAGATAGTATGGGTATGATGGTTCAGCCAAATAAAGCTATTGTGGGAGCAAATGCTTTTGCACACAGTTCAGGAATTCACCAGGATGGAGTGATTAAAAACAGAGCTACTTATGAAATTATTGATCCTTTAGATGTAGGCGTCAATGAATCTTCAATTGTTCTTACTGCCAGAAGCGGTAGAGCAGCTTTAGCTTACCGAGCTAAAAAAGTGGGTTATGAATTGACAAAAACTCAGTTAGATGTTGTTTATATTGAGTTTTTAAAATTTGCCGATCTTAAAAAAGAAGTTTTAGATGACGATATTCATTTAATTATTGCAGCTTCAAAAATAGAAGGTGATTTAATTAGACGATAGTTTAGGATTAAGCGTTTTTAAATGATTAAATTTGCAGCATTTTAATTAAAAAAATAATCCGCGATGAACTTAAAAATAGCTGTACTGCCTGGAGACGGAATAGGTCCTGAGGTGATTTTACAAGCCAAAAAAGCTTTGTATGCTGTAGGAGTGGTTTATGAACATGATTTTCTTTTTGAAGAAGCGCTTATAGGAGCTATTGCAATAGATAAAACAGGTTCAGCACTTCCAGAGCAAACATTGAATTTGTGTCTGAATACAGACGCTGTTTTGTTAGGAGCTATTGGTGATCCAAAATATGGTACTGATGCTGCTGCAAATGTTCGTCCGGAAGATGGATTATTGAAATTAAGAAAAGAGTTAGGTCTTTTTATAAATATTCGACCTCTAAAGCCTTTTAAAGGCTTGCTAAATGTTTCTCCTTTAAAAAGAGAAATTGTAGAGGGAGTAGATTTTGTGATTTACAGAGAGCTAACAGCTGGGATTTATTTTGGAGAAAAAAAGCTAAACGAAGCTGAAACGGTTGCTTCTGATTTATGTGAATATACAGAAGAAGAAATTTCGAGAATAACTCATTTAGCTTTTCAGTCAGCTCAAAGAAGACGAAAAAAAGTAACATTAGTTGATATGGCTAATGTTCTTGAATCTTCCAGATTATGGCGAAAAGTGGTAAAAAAAATAAGTCTTGAGTACTCTGATGTTGAATTGGATTTTTTGTTTGCTAATAATGCAGCAAAACAGATTGTAAGGAATCCAAAACAATTTGATGTAGTGTTAACAGGGAATTTATTTGGAGATATTTTGTCTGATGAAGCAAGTGTGATTACAGGATCGATAGGCGTTTTACCTTCGGTTTCATTAGGTGAAAATAAAGTATTGTTTGAGCCGGTTCACGGTTCTTATCCTCATGCAAAAGGAAGAAATATTGCTAATCCATTTGCTTCAATACTTTCGGTAGCGATGTTGTTAGATCATTTTGGTTTAAAAAAAGAAGCTCGAAAAGTATTAGCAGGAGTAGAAAAAGCAATCGAATATAATGTGGTTACAATAGATTTAAATCCAGATTCTAAATTTGGAACCAATGAAGTAGGGGAATTTGTCTCCAACTTTATTTTAAACAAAGATGACTTAATGTATTTTAATAATGATAATGTGCATTTAGGTCAATCAACAATAGTATAATATAATGTTTTGATAGATAATTAAGTTTAATGATAAGAAATTCATAAAATTTTATTTTTTATTTTTTTAAATATAAAGGTTTTTATACTTTTGTTGCATCAAAAAAAGAAAATGAAAAATTCAATTGTAATAGTTTCTGTCATTAATGTCATTGTTGTATCAACAAGTGCATAACGGAAGCTATTAATATAATTGAAAAATAATATTATAAACTCCCGTAAATTGGGAGTTTTTTTTTGGAATTATATCAGGCAAAAAAATATAAAAAAAACAGATGGAATTAAATAAGTATAGCAAAACAATTACTCAGGATGAAACACAACCTGCTTCTCAGGCAATGCTGTATGCACTTGGATTAACTGAAGAAGATCTTAAAAAAGCACAGGTAGGAATTGTGAGTATGGGTTACGACGGAAATCCGTGTAATATGCACTTAAATGATCTTGCTAAAGATATTAAGACCGGAGTATGGAAAGAAGATTTAGTAGGATTGATTTTCAATACTATTGGTGTTAGTGATGGTATGTCAAATGGAAATGACGGAATGCGTTTTTCATTAGTTTCCCGTGATGTAATTGCTGATTCTATCGAAACAGTTATGGGGGCACAATGGTACGATGGTATGATTGCTGTTCCGGGTTGTGATAAAAATATGCCGGGAGCTTTAATGGCTATGGGTAGAGTAAACCGTCCGTCTATTATGGTTTATGGAGGATCTATTCACCCAGGGAAATGGAAAGGTCAGGATTTGAATATTGTTTCTGCTTTTGAAGCTTTAGGGAAAAAAATCAGTAATACTATTACTCCTGAAGATTTTAAAGGTGTAATTCAAAATGCTTGTCCAGGTGCAGGTGCTTGTGGCGGAATGTACACAGCTAATACTATGTCATCAGCAATTGAAGCATTAGGAATGAGTTTGCCATACAGTTCTTCTAATCCTGCTTTGAGTCCGGAAAAAAAACAAGAATGTGTTGATGCCGGAAAAGCAATCAAAATATTATTAGAAAAAGATATTAAACCTAGAGACATCATGACCCGTAAAGCATTCGAAAATGCTATTACAATGGTGGCTGTTTTAGGTGGTTCTACAAATGCAGTAATGCACTTAATTGCAATGGCGCATTCTGTAGGTATCGAATTAACATTAAAAGATTTTCAGGATATCAGTGATAAAACTCCATTGTTAGCCGACTTGAAACCAAGTGGAAAATACTTAATGGAAGATTTACACAATGTAGGTGGTGTTCCGGCAGTAATGAAATATTTACTAAAAGAAGGTTTCTTACACGGAGATTGTTTAACAGTTACAGGTAAAACAATCGCTGAAAATTTAACTTCAATTCCGGATTTACATGATGGACAGGAAGTAATTTTCGAAATCCATAAAGCATTAAAACCAACAGGAAATATCCAAATTTTATACGGAAATATTGCTTCAGAAGGTTGTGTAGCAAAAATTAGTGGAAAAGAAGGTGAATTTTTTGAAGGTACAGCTGTAGTTTTTGAAGGAGAAAAACAAGTAATCAAAGGAATTCAGGCTGGTGAAGTAAAACCAGGAAATGTCGTCATTATCCGCTATTGCGGCCCAAAAGGTGGTCCTGGAATGTCTGAAATGCTAAAACCAACTTCTGCAATTATGGGAGCTGGTTTAGGAAGCAGTGTAGCTTTAATCACTGACGGACGTTTCTCTGGAGGTTCTCACGGTTTTGTTGTAGGACACGTTACTCCGGAAGCTTACGAAGGTGGAGGAATTGCTTTAATCGAAAACGGAGATGTTATTACAATTGATGCAGTAAAAAATACCATCAATATGAAAATCTCTGATGAAGAATTTGCAAAACGTAAAGCTAATTGGAAACAACCAGAATCATCAATCAAACAAGGAGTTTTACTTAAGTATATGCGTTCAGTATCCAGTGCATCAGAAGGATGTGTTACTGACAAATAATAAATAACAATATCAATTGCAATACCAATTAAAATATAAATAATCAGTTTAATATTGAAATTGATTTTTGAAATTGCCATTGATTTTTTGAAAAAAAATAAAGTATGAAAATATCAGGAGCAGAAGCAGTTATCAGATGCTTATTAGCCGAAGGAGTAGATTTGGTTTATGGTTACCCAGGTGGAGCCATCATGCCGGTTTATGACGAATTATATAAATTTCAGGATCAATTACACCACGTTTTGGTGCGTCACGAGCAAGGTGCTGCACACGCTGCACAGGGGTTTGCAAGAGCTACAGGAAAAGTAGGGGTTGCTATTGCAACTTCAGGACCAGGAGCAACAAATTTAGTTACAGGTATTGCTGATGCTCAAATTGATTCTACACCAATGGTTTGTATTACTGGACAAGTAGGGAAACATTTATTAGGATCAGATGCTTTTCAGGAAACAGATATTATCGGAATTTCTACTCCGGTAACTAAATGGAATTACCAAATTACTGAAGCTGATGAGATTCCGGAAATTATGGCAAAAGCATTTTATATTGCCCGTTCAGGACGTCCAGGACCAGTATTAGTAGATATTACTAAAAATGCTCAGTTTGATACTTTGGATTTTAGTTATAAAAAATGTAATGATATCAGAAGTTATCACCCAAAACCAGTTCTAAAAATAGAAAAGGTTCAGGAAGCTGCTGAGATAATTAATAATGCCAAAAAACCAATGATTGTTTTTGGTCAGGGAATTATATTAAGCCAGGCTGAAGAACAATTAAAAAAATTCATTGATAAATCAGGAATTCCTGCAGCATGGACTATTTTAGGACTTTCGGCTTTACCTACAGATCATAAATTAAATGTAGGAATGGTAGGGATGCACGGTAATTACGGACCAAATCTTTTAACTAACGAATGTGATGTTTTAATCGCACTTGGAATGCGTTTTGATGACCGTGTTACAGGAAATTTAGCAACTTATGCTAAGCAGGCTAAGGTTATTCATTTCGAAATTGATTCAGCAGAGATTGATAAAAACGTAAAAACAGATGTAGCTGTTTTAGCTGATGTGAAAGAAGCATTAACGGCTTTGATTCCATTAATTGATAAAAAATCACATGATGACTGGCATAATGAATTCAAGAAAAAATATGAAATTGAATTAGATGCGGTTATCAACGAAGAGTTAGCTCCAACAAACGGAAAAGGAATTTCTATGGGAGAAACTATCGAAATGATTAACAAACACTCAAAAGGTGATGCGATAATGGTTTCAGATGTAGGACAACACCAAATGTTTACCTGCCGTTATTCTAAATTCAACCAAACTAAAAGTAATGTAACTTCCGGAGGTTTAGGAACAATGGGATTTGCTTTACCGGCAGCTATTGGAGCTAAAATGGGAAGACCGGATCGCGAAGTAGTGGCTATCATTGGTGACGGAGGTTTCCAGATGAATATTCAGGAATTAGGAACTATTCATCAAACTAAAGTTCCGGTAAAAATTGTGGTATTAAACAATGAGTTCTTAGGAATGGTACGTCAATGGCAGGAATTGTTTTTCGACTATAGATATGCTTCTACAGTAATGACAAATCCTAATTTTTGTGCTATTGCCGAAGGATATTATATCAAATCCCGCAAAGTAACTAAGAGAGAAGAATTAGATGAAGCAATTGCTGAAATGCTGGCTTCTAAAGATTCTTATTTCCTTGAAGTTATGGTTGAAAAAGAAAATAATGTATTCCCAATGATTCCTACAGGAGCTTCGGTTTCTGACATCCGATTAAGTTAATATTATGGAAGAGACTAAAACATTCACTATTTCTGTTTATTCAGAAAACAACGTTGGCTTATTGAACAGAATATCCGGGATATTCTTAAAACGCCATATTAATATATTGAGTTTAAATGTATCCGAATCAGAAATTGAAAACGTTTCTCGATTTGTAATTGTAGTAGATACTACTGAAAAATGGGTACAAAATATTGTTGGTCAAATTGAAAAACAAGTTGAAGTAATTAAAGCTTTTTATCATATTGATGAAGAAACTATCTTCTTAGAAAGTGCTTTATTTAAAATCAATTCCAGTTTGTTATTTGACGAAAGACAAATTCAAAACATCATTAAAGAAAGTAATTCAGAAATTGTAACCGTATCCAGAGACTTTTTTGTAATCTCAAAATCAGGAAGACGTTCAGACATCGAAGAATTACACGCAAAATTAAAACCTTTCGGAATCATGCAGTTTGTACGTTCAGGAAGAATATCAGTTTCCAAAGAAAAAATGGAAGTAACAAGTTTATTATTAGAAGAATTAAAATCATAAATTAAATATTAGAAAATGGCAAATTATTTCAATTCATTACCACTTAGATTACAATTAGAACAATTAGGCGTTTGCGAATTCATGGAGCAATCAGAATTTGCTAATGGAATCGAAGCTTTAAAAGGTAAAAAAGTAGTTATCGTAGGTTGTGGTGCTCAAGGTTTAAACCAAGGTTTGAACATGAGAGATTCAGGTTTAGATATTTCTTATGCATTACGTGCCGAAGCTATTGCTGAAAAAAGAGCTTCTTATAACAATGCTGTTGATAATGGTTTCAAAGTGGGAACTTATGAAGAATTAATTCCAACTGCTGATTTAGTATGTAACCTTACTCCAGATAAACAACATACTGCTGTAGTTACTGCAATTATGCCGTTAATGAAACAAGGTGCTACTTTATCTTATTCTCATGGTTTTAACATTGTAGAAGAAGGAATGCAAATTCGTAAAGACTTAACAGTTATTATGTGTGCTCCTAAATGTCCTGGATCTGAAGTACGTGAAGAGTACAAAAGAGGATTTGGTGTACCAACACTTATCGCTGTTCACCCAGAAAATGATCCAAACGGTTTAGGTTTAGATCAGGCTAAAGCTTATGCTGTAGCAACAGGAGGACACAGAGCAGGAGTTTTACGTTCTTCTTTCGTAGCTGAAGTAAAATCAGATTTAATGGGAGAGCAAACTATCCTTTGCGGATTGTTACAAACAGGATCTATCTTATGTTTTGACAAAATGGTAGCTGAAGGTGTTGATGCTGGATATGCTTCTAAATTAATCCAATACGGATGGGAAACTATCACTGAAGGATTGAAATATGGTGGTATCACTAACATGATGGATAGATTATCTAATCCAGCTAAAATTGCTGCTTTCAATGCTGCTGAAGAATTAAAAGACATCATGCGTCCATTATTCAAAAAGCACATGGATGATATCATCTCTGGACATTTCTCTAAAACAATGATGGAAGACTGGGCTAATGATGATGTTAACTTATTAACTTGGAGAAAAGCTACAGGAGAAACTAATTTCGAAAAAACTCCAGCTGGAAATGTTGAAATTTCTGAGCAAGAGTACTACGATAACGGAGTATTAATGGTAGCTATGGTAAAAGCTGGTGTTGAATTAGCATTCGAAGCTATGACTGATTCTGGAATTATCGAAGAGTCTGCTTACTACGAGTCATTACACGAAACGCCACTTATTGCTAACACAATTGCAAGAAAGAAATTGTTCGAAATGAACCGTGTAATCTCTGATACTGCTGAGTACGGATGTTATTTATTTGATCACGCTTGTAAACCATTAATCGCTGAGTACGTTAAAAATGCACCATCTAACTTAATTGGTCGTCCATTTAACAACGGTGATAACGGTGTTGATAACAAAGAATTAATCGAAGTTAACGCTGCTATCAGAAACCACCCGGTTGAAGAAGTAGGAGCTTGGTTAAGAGAATCAATGACTGCAATGAAAAAAATCGTTTAATCACGAATTTTTAATAAAGCTAAGAAAGCGGAGTAATTATTTACTCCGCTTTTTTTATTTATAATCATTATAGAAAAGGATAAAACTTACAAAGTATATTTTGTATTATTGCATCAACTTAAAAAAAAAGAATTATATGTCAGAGCAATCATTTTTTATCCCGAAATTTTTTGAAAACAATGATTATTTTATCGATGAAAAAGTAAACTATTTTAAATTTGGAAATACTTATAATGTATTTGACAAAAGCGGAGAACAAGTTGGAGTTATCAATCAAAAAGTAACGGGTTGGCACAAATTTTTACGTTTGTTTCTAAATAAAGCAATGTTTCCATTTTTACTGGAAGTGCATAATATGGATAACGATTTACAAGTAAGTATCAAAAGAGGCTGGACTTTTTGGATGAGTAAAATTGTTATTGTTGATTCGAATGATAAAACTATTGGTACCATCAAACAAAAGTTTAAATTCTTTAAGCCCACTTTTATTATTGAAAATGCTGAAGGAAAAACAATAGCCAGAATTACAGGTGACTGGAAAGCCTGGGATTTCAAAATTAATGATGCCAATGAAAAGCCTATTGGTACCATCAATAAAAAATGGGGTGGTGTTATGAAAGAAGTTTTTACAAGAGCAGATAAATATTATGTTGCTGTAAATCCGGATTACACCGAAATAGCTAATAAAATGACAATTGTTTCCTGCGCAATAACTATTGATATGGTTCTTAAAAACAATAAATAAGCTGAAAGTGATATAGAATTATCATTAAAAAGCTTTGTTTTAATATTAATAATTTGATAATCATTGAAACCAAAATAAGATTAAGGGAATCCTTATTTTTATACAAATAATAAAAATCTAAAAGAGCGAAGTAATAATTAACTTCGCTTTTTCGTTTTTATAATTTTGGCGGTTTTTACGCTATTTTTCAATAATTTGCATTTTTGTTAAGATAGGATTTCATTATTTTAATTAAATTGCACTGATTTATGATTTTTTTTGTTTTAAAAATAGAATCATATTTTATACATTTATACAAAATAAAAAAGGGATGAGTTACTATAAAGTTGATAATTTAGAGCAATACTTTAAGCATTACAATAAGTCAATTAGAGAGCCAAGAAAATTTTGGGGGAAAATTGCTGAAGAAAATTTCACATGGTATCAGCCATGGGATAAAGTTGTTGAGTTTAATATGGTCGATGCTGATGTTCAGTGGTTTGCCGGAGCAAAAGTAAATATTGCTAAAAATTGTATTGACAGACATTTAAACAAAAGGGGAGAAAAAACGGCAATTATTTTTGAACCAAACAATCCGGACGAAGAAGCATTACATATTAGTTATAATGAATTGCACCAACGCGTTTGTAAAATGGCAAATGTATTGCGTGAGCAAGGAATTAAAAAAGGAGATCGTGTTTGTATTTATCTGCCAATGATTCCGGAATTAGCAGTATCTGTTTTGGCTTGTGCCAGAATTGGAGCGATTCATTCGGTAGTATTTGCAGGTTTTTCATCTAAGGCCTTAGCAACCCGAATTAATGATAGCGAAAGCAAAATGGTTATTACTTCTGATGGAAGTTTCCGCGGAAATAAAACAATTGAACTAAAAGAAATTGTTGACGAAGCATTACAAAAATGCTCATCGGTAAGCACCGTTTTAGTTGCAAAAAGAACTAATACTCCGGTGAACATGAAAGAAGGCAGAGATATTTGGTTACAACCATTATTAGACGAAGCTTCAGATAATAGTGTAGCTGAAATCATGGATGCCGAAGATCCTTTGTTTATTCTTTATACTTCTGGTTCAACCGGAAATCCTAAAGGAATGGTGCATACCACTGCGGGATATATGGTTTACACTGCTTATACATTCAAGAATGTTTTTAGTTATGAAGAGAACGATGTATTCTGGTGTACTGCCGATATTGGCTGGATAACAGGACATTCTTATATTTTATATGGACCATTATTAAATGGCGCTACAACAGTAATATTCGAAGGAATTCCTTCTTACCCAGATCACAGCCGTTTTTGGGAAGTAATCGAAAAACATAAAGTAAGTCAGTTTTATACAGCGCCTACAGCCATTAGAGCATTGGCTAAAGAAAAATTAGAATACGTTCAAAAGTTTCCTTTTAAAAGTTTAAAAGTAATTGGGTCAGTAGGGGAGCCTATTAATGAAGAAGCATGGCACTGGTTTAATGATCACGTAGGAGGAAAAAGGTGTCCTGTTGTGGATACCTGGTGGCAAACTGAAACAGGTGGAATTATGATTTCGCCATTGGCATTCATTACACCTACAAAACCTACTTATGCAACTTTTCCATTACCGGGAATTCAGGCGGTATTGATGGATGATAAACGAAATGAAATTGAAGGTAATCAGGTAGTAGGAAGTTTGTGTATCAAATTCCCTTGGCCAGGAATGGCAAGAACAATCTGGAATGATCACCAGCGCTATAAAGATACTTATTTTTCTCAATATCCTGGAAAATATTTTACCGGAGATGGCGCTTTGCGTGATGAAGTAGGTTATTACAGAATTACGGGTAGAGTAGATGATGTGATTATTGTTTCGGGACACAATTTAGGAACGGCACCTATCGAAGATGCAATTAATGAGCATCCTGCAGTTGCCGAAAGTGCTGTAGTAGGATTTCCGCATGATGTAAAAGGAAATGCTTTGTATGGTTATGTGATTCTAAAAGAAACAGGAGAAATTCGAAATAAAGAAAATCTTTTTATCGAAATCAATCAACACATTACAGATCACGTAGGTCCGATTGCAAAATTAGACAAAATACAATTTGTATCAGGATTACCAAAAACACGTTCAGGAAAAATTATGCGAAGAATTCTTAGAAAAATTGCAGAAGGTGATTTCTCTGATTATGGTGATACAAGTACACTATTAAATCCTGAAATTATTGAATTAATTCAAAACGAAAAGAAATAAGAACAAAAAATCGGCTTTATTTGAAGCCGATTTTTTTATTTTAATCCTAATTTGAATTTTAACTTTAAAAAGAGTAAAGCAATTTTATATGCTTTTTCAGTAGTTGAATCTCCTTCTGTGGACGGAATTTTATAATATTCTGTAAGTTCTTCAAGAGAGAATTCTTTGTCTTCCGGAAGTTCGTGCAACTTTCGATGCATAATATCAATATCTAATGCATCATTACGCAATTTTCCACAATCTAAACGTTCCAGAGTAGCATTTATCATCTCCATATCAGAAGCGATTTCGTGCCCTACAATTATTCCGTTTCCTAAATATTCTACAAAAGTTTTTAAGGCTTCGGGTTCAGATAATTTAAGGATTCTGCTTTCAATAATGTATTCATTAGAAAGATGATTGTCATGTAAAAAACGGTATTGCAGCAAAATAGTTTCAAAACTGTCTTTTATCATAACGGCATCGTTTTCAACCGCAAAAGCACTCATGTAAGTGATCACATCTTTTTCAGTTGAATTTCCTGTAGCTTCGGTCGAAAGAATCACATAACGATTTGTTTTCTTAGAAAACTTAGCGATGTATTCTTTCCAAAATTCAGGATGTTCTTTATTTATATTTTTTAACCAGTCTAACATAACTATGAGAATTGAGTAAGTTGAAACTTATCTTTAATTAATTCTTCTAATTCCTTCATCGGAATCAGGGCATTTTTCAATTTTTCTCTATCAATTTTTGATAGTTCCTCTAAGTTAATATATTGTCCGGAATTTTCGTTTTTTAAACCTTCTAAAGTTCTGATTTTTGTCAAAAATAAATAAGCTTCGGCGCAGCTTAAATAAATTTCAGCGTGTTTTGGATCAGCAATTGCCAATTGTTTAAATCGGGTATAGGTATTGTTGATACCTTTGATTTCGTAACTTAATGTAAAAAGACGCGCACTATCAATCAAAGGCATTAAGGCTTTGGTTTTAATGTCGAATTTGTCTTTGTGGATACCTTCTTCTTCCACAAGGAATTTTTTGAAAAAACTCAAAGGAGCATTGTTTCTTAAAGCATCATTTCCTAAAAAGTCAAAAAATAAAGTATTGTTGCTTGCATTTTCAAAAACAATATTATTGATAGCGGTTTCAATTTTTTGTTCGCCGGTAACCAGTTCGTAATCAAAGAAAATACTACTTAAATTATCGGTATTTTCTCTTGTAGCATTCATCCAGTTGTTATACTGTTTTATCCAGTCAGTCAATGATTTACACCACATCATATTGCTTCCCATATGCCCGTAAGGACATAATTCGTAACCTATTTTTTCGAGCGTGGCAGTTGTCTTTTTTCCAAGCTTTAAAAAATAGTCTTTTACTTCAATATATTTGTCCTGAGCCACATCTTCAAACACTAAAATACTATCCTGATCAGTCAATAAAAGTTGTTCTTTTCGTCCCTGACTACCAATACTTAACCACGCAAAACGGGCAGGAGGTGAGCCTAAATCTAAAATAGACAATTCGACAGCACGTTTTAAAATAGCAAAGTTAATTTCGCTGGCAATATTAGTAATATGTGTCAACGGAATATTTTTTTGTATCGAAGACTGAATCAAATTAGTTAATCGGGTACGGATTTCTTTCAATTCTTTCGAAGATAAAGAACGTTTGATTTCTTTGATTAAAACACCAGGATTACTGGCTTGAGCAGCAATTAAATCGTGTTCAGAAATTACACCTTTAATCGTTGATTTATCGGTTCCATCAATGGTTACGCACAAATGAGTTACATTATTTTTTAGCATCAGCAATTGGGCTTCAGCCAAAGAAACATTTTCTAAAACGGTAACTACAGGCGAGGACATAATATTACTAACAGGAGTATTGATAGGAAAACGTCCGGTGGCGATTTTTGAAGCTAAATCGGCATGAGTTACAATCCCAATTGGACCATTTCTTTCGAAAATGATAACATTATTCTTTAGAGATTCAGCCATTAATTGGGCAACTTCCTGAGCAGTATTGTCAGAAGTAGCCAAAAGTGGCGTAGTATTATAGGCTAAAGTTTGAAAAAATTGAGCTTCCGATTGTTTTTCGGTATAAAACAAACCATCAGAAACCAAATTTCCCTGAGACGAACGATCATCAGGCAAATTGCTGGCAAAATTTTCCAAAAGAAAGTTTAAAACCTCTGAATTATTAGCTAACAATGGCTTGAAAACAGCAATTGGAATAGCATAAACCAAACTTTCTTCTCTGGCTTTAGCCGTCATTTTATAGTTGTTTTTAGCAAAAAACGGACGTAAACCAAAAATTGTTCCTTCGTGAAGTTTGCTAATAATACTTTCTTCGGCATCAGCAATTACTGAAATATTGACAACGCCCGAAGCTACAACATAAAAACTGTCGTGTAGCGTATCATTGATTTTAAATAAGGTTTGTTTTTTTTCTAAACTAACAACACGAACATTACTGGCAACTTCGGCTAATTGCTCTGAAGTAAGCTGATTAAAAGGCGCATAATTTTTTAAAAATTCAGCAATTTGCTGTGCAATTATATTCATGAGGGTTAAATAAAATGTGTTACAAAATTACTAAAATAATGAGTTAAAAATAATTTCATTTATAGGTAAAACTCTTGTTTAACAAAAATGTTTTATGTATTTTTTACTACAATTATTTTAAAATAGAACTGTTTGAACAATTTACAAAAAACGATTTATAATCAGAATTATTATTTGAATATTTATAAGCTTAGAAAGGAAAGTAGAAATAAATGAAATTTTCTATTTTACATAATATAAATTATAGTTCAATAATATACAATTAAAAAGTTCTCGTTTTCCTGATTTTCGGAGTGTTTTTCTAAATTACAATCTATTTGAATAAAAAAACCGATATAAATTGAAGTCTATATCGGTTTTATGAAAAGTTATTTTCTATTTCGATGTTTTGTATGTTGAATAACCATAAAGTGCTACAACGGCCAAACAAATTAGTGGTAAAATAAAAGAAAAATTTACTTCGGGAATAAATCCTAAAATTTGGATATCAGCAAATCCAGAACCGCCCCAATCTAAAATACTTCCTTGTAAAACCGGCATTAATGCGCCACCCACAATTGCCATAACTAATCCCGCAGAACCAATTTTAGCTTCGTCGCCCATATCTTTTAATGCAATTCCGTAGATTGTTGGAAACATAATTGACATAAAAATCGAAATACAAACTAATGCAATTAATCCTGATATTCCTTGTAAAACAATGGCTCCAGCGGCACATAAAACACCGCCAATACCAAAAACCATTAATATTTTAGATGGATTAATGCTTTTCATCAAGCCAGTTCCAATCCATCGTCCAATCAAAAATAAAATCATTGCCGTAATATTATAATATGTTGCCGTTAATTCTAATCCAAAGGTTTTATTGATGTTGTCAACATATTGAAAAATAAATGTCCAGCACATAATTTGTGCTCCAACATAAAATGCCTGTGCTATAACACCGTATTTATAATTTTTATTAGCAAATAACTTTTTAAACGATTCTCCAATAGACATTTTGTCTTCATGAGCTGTTTTCGGCATTTTGGTTAAACAAATAATAATCAGAATAATTAAAACAAAAATTCCCAATCCAATGTATGGAATACTAATAACATCTAAATCATTTTCCCGAATTGCAGCTAATTCATTTGATGTTAAAGCTTTGAAAGCTTCTGGAGTATAATCATCTGATTTTATTTTGTCAATTACTAAAAATTGCGCCATGATCAATCCTGTTATTGCGCCAATTGGATTAAAAGCCTGAGCTAAATTCAATCGCTGTGTAGCGGTTTCTTTGTTTCCAAGGAATAAAATCAACGGATTTGAAGTGGTTTCTAAAAATGCTAATCCACAAGTAATTACCCATAATGAAATTAAAAAAAACGTATAACTCTGATAATGTGCTGCCGGATAAAATAAAAAAGCGCCTGTAGCATACAAAATAAGTCCTAAAATTATTCCTGATTTATAGCTGAATTTTCTAATGAATAAAGCTGCGGGCAAAGCCATAAAGAAATAGCCAAAATAGAATGCAAACTGCACTAAAGAAGCCTGAACATTAGATAATTCGGGCATTACTTTCTTGAAAGTAGAAACCATAGGAGTTGTCAAATCGTTGGCAATTCCCCAAAGCGCAAATAATATGGTAATAATGATAAACTGAAAAACATATTCTTTACTGATTACCGGTATTTTTTTAGATGAATTCATTTTTAGTGGTTTTTTGGTTGTTGAATTAGAAAAATAGTGTCTTTAAACGATTTCATATTGAGGTAATTTTTGGCTAAAACCACTTAAGAATTCTTCAATTTCAGATGATGAAATTATCGGATTTGCACCTTCGTTCTGCGCTACAATTGCTCCTATTGCACTGGCAAAATTGATAGCATATTGTGGATCTTCGCCACTAAGTAACATGGTGATTAATGAAGCCAGAAATGAATCGCCTGATCCTACCGTATCTACTACACTTACTTTGAATCCGCAGTTGTGATAAAAAGTATCATTACAATATAAAACCGCGCCATGAGAACCTAAAGTCACACAAACAATTGGAGTATTGGTTTTTTCAGCAATGAATTTAATATTTTGTTCTAATGACTTTTTATTTGAATGTAAGTCTACACAAATTTCATTCAATTCTTCGTCGTTGAATTTGATAAAATCGGCAGCTTCTAATAATTCTAAAACATTTTTTTTGGTGTAATGTGGTGCTCTTAAATTGACATCAAAAATCTTGTATTTGGCTACTTTTAAAAGTTCGTCCAGTGTGTTTCTGGAAACAGTATCTCTGGAAGATAAACTACCGTAAACAAAAAAATCAGCTTTAGCAACGATAGTATTGCTTAGGTCTGAATACTCAATTTTGTCCCAGGCCGAAGGATAATTAATATCATAAGAAGCATTTCCTTTTTCATTTAAAATCACATTGACCACTCCTGTTGGATAATTTTCTTTTATTTGAATTGCTTTGGTATTTATTCCTGCATCATTCAAATAATCAGTCAGTTTCATTCCGTTTTCGTCATTTCCTATTGCGCTGATCATAGCAACATCAACACCTAGCGAACTCAGTCTTGAAGCTACATTAAGCGGTGCTCCTCCTATTTTTTTATGCTCCAGAAAAACATCAAAGAGGATTTCTCCAAAACATACTCCTGTTAATTTCTTTTTCATTTTTTATCTTTTTTAATTAGTTGTATTCGAATTGTTATACCATTTTTCGACCATCTTTTTCATAAATAATAAGCTGTCTTTAGCTAAATCTTCTGAATTGTATTTTGAAGGTCTCCATAAAGATGTCGGTCCAATTAACTCGGTTATTTCAGAAGAAAAATTCTCTAGAACTAACGGGCCCTGATAATTAATTTCAGCCAAAGCTTTAAACAAATCATCCCAATGTACATTGCCTTCGCCTGTCATTCCCCTATCCGATTCTGTGATATGCAGATGCTTCAAATTGCTTCCTGCACGAATTACAGGACTATAAAAATCAGTTTCTTCAATGTTCATGTGAAAGGTGTCGAGATGCAATCCAAGATTAGTTACACTACAATTTTCAATCATTTCTAAAACTTCATCAGCAGCTGTAAAAACATAACTTTCATAACGATTGATGGGTTCAATTCCCAGAGTAATGTTACGCTCTTTGGCGTAAGCCGCAACTTCAGAAAAAACGTGTTGGATTATTAATTTTTCATCATTCGAACAAGGATTTCCTGTAAATGTTCCAATGGCGGAATGTAAGACGCCACCTAAAAAATCGCCTTTCATTTCAGCAACTTTATTAATTGCTTTTTTGATGATTTCGCTAGCTTTTTCGGGATAAAAAGGAACATGACAATGAGCTGGTAAATTGAGGGTACAACGTGCTGTAATTCCTGCTGAGTCCAATTGTTTTTTTACCAATTTTGAATCAAAATTCATTGAAGTGGGTAAAAGAATTTCGAGCATATCAAAACCATATTTAGCTGTTTTTTTTATGGCATACTGACCGCCTTCGGGAGTCCAAGTAGGAATAAATGATAAGATTGAGGTTCCAAAAACAGGCATAAGTATTTGTGATTTTAATTAAAAAATAATTTTAGGTAATATGTATTAAGTATTTGTTATTCAGAAAGTAATTTGTTTTAAAAAAGCCACCACTCTGTTCTAACGCCTACATAAGTTCCCCAGCGTTTTTGATTAATTTGTAAATAAGGAGAATAGTGATGGTCTCGTGCGTAATCGTTATATCGGGCTACGGTTCCTACTAATCGAATGTGAGGCCTGCTCCAGGGATCTCTTTTTCCTAATGGAACAATTGTGGGCGCCAGAGAAAATTTCCACATACTGGCTTCGGGATTATCGCCATCTTTTCTAACTGCATAATGTATTTCCTGAATGAGATGAAACCAATTGGTCACATAAAAAAAGTTTCTAACGCCAAGAACCCAATCTGTTTTTCGATTATAAAGTTGGTTTCCATTAAAATATTCATCAGTATTTGTACTTGCTGAACCTCCTTTACTTTTAGTAAAAACGCCATATCCATTGATGCTAAATTTATTAGAAAGATTCAATAAAAAATGCTCGACCATTGTAAACGAATAAGCATTAGTATATTTTCCGTTTTCATCAGGAGCACCATAAGTTGCCCAGGTAAAGGTGTTTCCGTTATCTCCGCCGTTAGCAATTCCGGAACCGTAACGAACAGAAATTTGGTTAAACGAACCTGATTTAGCTGTTTTAAATGGATTATTGTATTTAATTCCTGCGACCCAGCCATTATCTGAAGCAAAAGTTTTTGAAGCTGTTGCCGAATTTTTAGAAACATAATGGAATTCGCCTAAAAGTTTTAAAGAGCTATTATTTTTTAAAGAAATACTCTGCTCTCCTATCCAAACCATACGCTGACGAATGGCAGGATTTGTAGCTCCGGCTACCGTAACTTCATAATTATAAGGAAACACACCAGTAGAATCTGTTGAAGCAGGCATGAGCATTGTTAATTCGGTATTTTTATATTTTACACCAAATCCCTGAGCAGAATGGTCATCAAAATAAAAATAGTCACTAATATGAATATCATCATAACGACGAAAACGGGAACCCACCCAGGCTGACCATCGACTTCCTAAAATGTTAGTGGCTTCAATATAAGCTTCGGGAAGAATAAAAGTCAAACCATTGTTAGAACGGCTGCTTACGTTTCCAACAAATTGTCCATTGGCAGAATACATTCCCAAGCGCATTTGGAAAGTAACATTGGTGCTGTCTTTTCCGTTTATTTTTGGTGTAAAATGAATTGCCGGCAAAATATCGATATAATCTACTTGTTCCATACGTCCGCCCAAAGAACCCTGACCTGATAAATTTAAAGGTTTCCAGTTATTCCCTTCTCCATTTGGCGAAAGCCCAACTCCTATTCTACCTGTTGTTCCTAATGAAAAATCTGAATTTGTAATAACAACCTGTGCATTCATATTCATTGCAGCAACGCAACAAAATACCATAAGATATGTTGTTCTATTTGTCTTATAATGAGACCTTAATTTATAATTTATTTTCATGGTTATTGGTTAGTTTGGAAAATAATTTATTAAACGTCATTTTGACTATTTATTTTTCAAATGTATTATATTATTTTAATATCCAACAAAAAAAGGAGAATATTTTTTAATATTACGTACTATTATCGTAAATATATTACAGTATTATAGTTGTTTAGCATGTGAAAAATAGAAAAGAATATAGAAATAAATATAAAATGTTATAAATACGTTTAATTAATTTGTTTGCAGTTTAATTAAGCAGTACAGATTAAAATAAAATCGTTAAATTTGTTTTTGTCCATCAAAAAATAATATTTACTGATGGATTTAAAACTCAAAATATGAAGCCCGAAATAATTCCGAATATATCTGTAGATTGTGTCATTTTTGGATTTGACAATGCCACAAAATCATTAAACGTACTATTAATTGAACGTGTTTTAAAATTAGAAAACACTCAAAATGCTGTTGTTAATGATTATGTTCTTAAAGGATTTCATACTTATGAAAACGAAACAATAGACGAAACTGCTAACCGGGTTCTAAAAGAATTAACGGGTTTAGATAATTTATACAAAAAACAGTTCAATGTTTTTGGTGATCCTAACCGTTTGAAGAATGAAAAAGATGTGATTTGGGCTCAAAGCGAACATTTTAGCGACAGAACCATCACTATTGCTTATTATATTTTATTACCAACGGATGTTGTTCAAACAAAAAGCAAATTCAATCCGCAGTGGTTTCCTGTGAATCAGTTGCCACAATTGGGTTTTGACCATAAAAAAATCATTGCCGAAGCTTATGCTGATTTAAAAGAAGATGCTTTATCAAAACCCATTGTTTTTGAACTACTTGCGGATAAATTTACCATTAAAGATTTGCAAGACGCTTACGAAACGATTCTAGGAGTCGAAATTGATAACCGAAATTTTAGACGAAAATTAATTACTAAAAAATACATCATCGCTCTGGACGAAAAACAAGTGGGCGTTTCTAAAAAACCTTCTCAATTGTATATGTTTAGTAAAGATGTGTACCAAAAAATCTATAAAGAAAGCTATTTGATTAATATTTAGATTTTTTAATCACAGATTATTTTCACAACCATGTTATTTCGAAGAATGAGGATTCCGTTTTGTATAAAAATCAATAATCAAATAAAGTAGAAATTGTATTTTCATCAATTGAATGAGCATAATTAGTACTAGAATTAGAAGTATTATCCATATAAATTGTAAGCGTAATTCTTGAATTTTTTAAATCCTCTTTTTTGATATTGGGAATGGTAAATTTTAAATTTGAAAAGGCATAAAAGTCTTCTTGAGATTCAAATATTTTGTCGATTATTACTTTTTCTCCAGTAGCTAGGATATTAAATGATTTATCACCTGGAAAATATCTGGATATTGCTATTTGAATTGCATATGCAGAAGAAGTTTTAAATCTATTTTTGTGTATTGGGTTAATTCGTATCTCGCCTTTTGTAATTTGAATTTTTAATTTGTCTGGATAGACATCTACAAATCCATGTCCAGTGGTTGCCAATTGAAAACTATTAGGTATAAATTCAAATTCGATTCGTTTTTTTTGAACAATCTCTTTTTTTACTACTGATTGTTTTACAGATGAACAATTAATCAACAATAAACAGGTTGTAATAATCAACACACCTAAAAAAAGTTTTTTAATTCTGAACAGACTTATTTTTGTAATCATTGTTTAATAGTTAGAAATTTAATTTACTATCACCAAGGTTATATATTGTGATTTTATAATTTTTCCAAATATAACAACTTTATCTAAAGTAATCCATTTCCTATTCTAAAAAATAATTCCATAAAAAAACCGATACAATTACTGCATCGGTTTTAGTTATTTTAAATTGAAATCTTAACAGTCTTTCAATTTTTTATCTGGTCTGATGATCATTCGTAAAGAATTATCTTTTGCAAAATAAGAAATCATCCAGTTGTAAAAGGTTCTAACTTTATTTCTGTAGGTAATCAACGAAATCAAGTGGATAAACAACCAAATCAACCAGGCAAAAGTTCCTTTAAAGTGCAGTTTAGGTTTTGGTAAATCAACTACAGCTTTTGCTTTTCCAATAATCGCCATCGAACCTTTATCAACATATTTAAAAGGAACAAGTGGTTTTTGCTGGATTTCTAATTTGATGTTTTTTGCTAAATTAATTCCTTGCTGAATAGCTACTTGTGCTACTTGTGGATGTCCGTGTGGAAAAGCTTCGTCATTAAATTGGATACAAGTATCTCCGATAGCGTAAATGTTTTCTGTGCGATCCAGTTTATTAAAACCATCAGTTGTTAATCGTTTTCCACGACCATAACTTTCTGCAGGAAGTCCTTTAAATTCGCGTGCTGTAACACCAGCTGCCCAAATTAAATTTTTAGTTTGAATTTTGTCTCCGTTAGCAAAATGAACCGTATCATCTACATAATCCACTACGTTATTGTTCAATTTTACAACAACACCTAAATCAGTTAATGCTTTGTAAGTATCATCCTGAGATTCTTTACTCATAGGAGTTAACAATGCCGGCGCACCATCAACTAGGTAAATATTACTGGCACTGGTTCCTAATTCAGGATATTCTTTTAAAAAGACATTTTTACGCATCTCGGCAAACATTCCCGAAATTTCAACTCCTGTAGGCCCGCCTCCGGCAACTACAACAGTCAGTAATTTTCGGCGTTTACGCATGTCTTTAGTAATTGCTGCTTTTTCAAGATTTTTAAGCAGGGTATTACGCATTACAATAGCATCATTCAACGTTTTCATTGGAATGGCGTTCTTTTTTACATTTTCCATACCAAAATAACTCGTCTCTGCTCCTGTTGCAAAAACCAGTTTGTCATAATGTAATTCGCCATTGTTGAGGATCACTTTATTTTCAGAAGCGACTACTTCTAATAATTCTCCTAAACGAAATTGTAAATTCTTTTTCCCAGCAAAAAATTTTCTAAATGGATAACTAATGCTTGAGGGTTCTAAATAAGCCGTGGCCACCTGATAAATAAGTGGTGGAAAAAAATTATAGTTATTTTTATCAACCAAAGTTACGTGAACTCCGTCCTGATTTAATAATTCTTTTGCCAAATTTAGTCCTGCAAAACCGCCTCCGATAATTACGATTTCCATAATTTTTACAATTTAAAATAACACCTTTTATTGGTTACTAAACGATGTTTGGATTGTTTTTATTTTTTTAGTTTTTGTCTTTTTACTGGTTTTTCTACTGCTTGATTTTTATTTTGCAATAAATGATGGGCTAGTATTTTTTCTATTAATTCATCCTTGGTTAAATGATGAAATATGGTTTTAATTTTAGTTTTTAAATCGGCTTCGACCTCGTGATTAGGCTTTGTTTTAAAAATTTGCTTTGCCCAAAGCAAGGTATTATTGTCTTCGATACTGGCAACCGAAGGTTTAGAAAATGGTTTGAATTGGATACCTAATTCCTTTTCAAAATCAGCGATTTCAATTTCTTCTTCGGCTTGTAAAACAGTTAAAGATAATCCGTTTGCTCCTGCTCTGGCGGTTCTACCACTTCGATGCACATAATTTTCATAGGTATCCGGTAAATGGTAATTAACCACATAAGCAATTTCTTTAACGTCGATTCCTCGGGCTGCCAAATCAGTAGCCACTAATATATTAATATGTCCTTCACGAAATTGCTCCATGATGCGGTCACGAATTCCCTGAGACAAACTTCCGTGTAAAGCGCCTGATGAAAAACGATTAATGGCTAAGTTTTTAGCTAATTTATTGACAGCTGCTTTTGTTTTACAAAAAATAATTCCGCGTTGTCCTTCTCTCGAATTCAAAAAGTGCATTAAAACATCTAACTTTTCGATAGGATCTACAACAATGTACTGATGATCAATTTGCTCATTACCTGAAATTTCCATATTAGCACTTATTTGCACTACATTTTTATGCAAATAATTCTGAATCAACTGTTTTATTGTTCCTGGCATAGTAGCCGAAAACAAATAGGTACGGTGATTTTTAGGTAATACAGCAACAATTTCGTCCAGACTTTCTTTTAGAATGCTTACCATTTCATCGGCTTCGTCCAATACTAAAAATTGAGTTTCGGCTAAACTGATGGCTTTTCGCTGTAATAAATCAATCAAACGACCCGGAGTTGCCACTACGATATGAGTGGGATTACTTAATCGCTCAATTTGAGGTTTTATTGGAATTCCACCACAAGTTGCAGCAATAGAAACAGCTGGAAGATTTTGTGCAAAAGATTCTAAATTTTTAAAAACCTGATGTCCTAATTCTCTCGTTGGAACTAATATAACAGCTTGTACAGTAGGTTTTGAAGTATCAATTAATTGCAAAATAGGTAAACCAAAAGCAGCTGTTTTTCCCGTACCTGTTTTAGCTAAACCTACTACATCAGTTTGATTAGCTAAAAGCAATGGAATTGCCTGCTCCTGAATAGCTGTGGGAGCCACAAGATCCAGTTGGTTTAATGTTTGTACTAAAGCTGTCGAAATTCCTAAATCTGAGAATTGTTTTGACATGGTTTTGTTTTTATTGTTTGTATGAAAAACAGTTTTTTAGCTTTTATTTTATTCTTCATCATCAGGTTCGTTCATGATTTTCTCACGATATTTTTTACCTAATAATAAAGTTAGTTTTTGTTTGTAATCATCCACAAGCCATTCGCGGTAGTTTTTACTACATTGGCTCAGGCATTTTGCATAACGCTTGATACGGCATTCAATATCATCATCTAATTCTTTAGATAATAATTTTGCTTCCTGTAAGGTTTCGGTATTATAAACACACATAGTTGCGTGTTGATCTAATGATTTGTCAAGAACAACCTTTGAACGTAAATTTTGTTTTATGGCTAATTTATGTTCTTCGTCAACATCAAAAGTTACATCTTCGGTTTTGCTGAATTTAGCTCTCAATTCAGGCGGCATGGTGTATTTAAAATACATTTCAATTTCGGCATCATCACGTAAATTTTCCAGATAAAATTCAGGTGATTTAAAAATATGCTGCCAGTTTACCGGTTCACTCCAAAGTCCGAAACGTGCTGCATTATTACCCAAATCAATTACGGTAAATTCATCTTTACCAGGTAATTTACGGGAACCACGACCAATCATTTGATAATATAAAGTCAGTGATTTTGTAGCGCGATTTAATATAATGGTTTCAACAGTAGGCTCATCAAAACCGGTTGTTAAAATCCCTACCGAAGTAAGTATAGCATCTTTAGTATGTTTGAACCAATGTAAAATTTCTTTTCTTTCTTCGTTACTGCTGGTGTTGTCCAGATGACGAATTTCGTAACCTGCTTCTCTAAAGGTTTCATATACATACAAAGAAGTATTAATACCATTATTGAAAATCAAGGTTTTTTTACCCAATGATCTTTCGGTATAAGCATGCAATAATTTTTCCTGCATTAAAGTATTGGTATACAAATCATCCGATGATTTAACGGTATAATCACCGTTGATACCTACTTTTAAGGATGTTAAACCTACATCATAGCTATAAGTAGTAGCTTTGGCAAGGAAACCATTTTCAATCAATGAATTAATAGTGTCTCCTACAATTAATTCACTATAACTTTGATTCATTGGTAATTTTATGTTAGAACTCAACGGCGTAGCAGTTACTCCTAATATAAAGGCATTAGCAAATGAATTTAATAATTTTCTAAACGAATTATAATGCGCCTCATCAATAATTACTAAACCAATATTATCTAATAATAATTTTTCGTCATTAATACGGTTTTTAAGCGTTTCGACCATGGCCACAAAACAAGAATATTCGTTTTGATCCGGCAGGTCTTTTACTTTAGAATTGATGATTTTATTTTTAACACCAAAACCTTTCAACATCTTAGAAGTTTGTTTACATAACTCAATTCTATGGGTTAAAACAACTACTTTTTTATCGTGTTTAGATAGGTAACGGCGAACGATTTCTGAGAATATTACTGTTTTTCCACCACCTGTAGGCAATTGATACAGTAGGTGATGTTTTTCAGGACCATTATCGATGCGCTCAAAGATGGCATCAATATCTCCTTGCTGGTAGGCATAAAGTTCTTTTTTTTCTTCTTTTTCTATTTCTATCGTACTTTCGAACATTGCTTTTTGTTGAATTTTTGCAAAAATACGTCTAAAAAACAGTTATCTTGTTATATTTAATTTAAATTATTAACTCAAAATGAAATAATTTGATTTACAACACTATTAGTGGTCAATTCGCTCCATAATTAGCAAAAAATCATGCTTATTTTTCCATTTTTGTCTAATAGTTTCTTCAAAAATTGCTTTAACACGGCTTTTAAATTCGCTCAAAATGCCATTGGTAATCAAAAATTGTACTGCCTGATCAAAAGAATTGTACATGCTTTTATAAAATGCTTCTTGTTTTATAAAATTTTCAGCCGAAAAAGTCTGTGCTATTTCAATTGTGTATAACATCACATCGGCAGTTACAAAAGGATCAACTCCCAGCGTAATAAAATGCTTGATGATTTTTTGTGCTGTCGAACGGCGCATTTTAGCTCTTCTGGTTTTTCCTACCGGAAAATATTCGTTAGCGATTTTCAATTTCGCTTCCTGTAATAATTTATCTTCTTTTGGATTAAAAACAAAATCATAAAACTCCTTTACGACACTAAATTTGTCATACAATTCAATTAGTTGCTCTTGTAATTGCTCTTTGTCCAGTTCGCCCAAATATTTCTTTAAATCTCTTTTACTCATTATGAAAAAATTATGATTACAAATGTAAATTACTTTCTGCTTTAATGGGAGTAAAACAAAAGTTATTACTTAATTTTGGCAGCAAACATTAAAACAACAACAATGCTTAAGATTTTTAAAATAACTGCCATTCTTGAAGGAATATCCTATTTAGTTTTATTTGCTAATATGCTTTTAATTAAGCCTAATAATCCTGAATTATACCACACTTTATTATATCCTATCGGTATGAGTCACGGAGTTTTATTTATTGGTTACATTATTCTTGCTTTTTTATTAAAATCTTCTCAAAGATGGAGTTTAAAAGATTTCGGAATCATTTTACTTGCTTCTTTACTTCCATTTGGAACTTTTTATGTAGAAAAGAAATATTGTTAAAAAATATTTTCAAAATTTTTAAAAATGAATCTGCTGAATTAATCTTTAGCAGATTTTTTTTTGAACAAATTTATTTTTAAAAGATAATCAATTGAAAAATATTTTAAGCTATTAATCCATCAAAGTAAGTAACAATATTTTGTTAATACAATTTGCTTAGAAATAAGGTTTAGAAATTGTTTTTTTTCTAAATTTAAGAAAAAGATAAGTCATGAGCCAAAGAGATAGTTTTTTAAGGGAATTTAGAGGTGACGCTATTGGTAGTGTTAGTACCCAGTCTTCAAGTGATGAAATTTTTCAAAATGAAGTTTTAAGGCCTATTCTAAAACTACAAAATGATCTATTCATTGCTTCTTTCCATAATTTTATTAGTAAGTACAAACGGGATTTTTATTCGCTTAGCGTCGAAAAAAAATTAGCGACCATAGAAAATGCTATTCAAAAAGATATTAAGTTTCGGAATGCTCTAAAAGGAATGATTATCGCCTTATTCACTGTAGAGGAATATTCGCAGTACATTAAAAATTCATCCAGTTTAAACAAACGAATGATGAATATGCTTATCGAAAGGTTGAAAAATCAGGTGCAATTATTTGAAAAAAGTCTGGTGGAGTAAACCAGACTTTTCTTTGATATTTTTTAGTTTTATTGAATCCTTTTGTTAATGTAAATAAATTGTTTTTAAGTGTCATTTTGCTTGCTTAACAAACATCTAATCTCAATGATAGCATAAAGAATATTATTTTTTTGTTAAAAGTAAAATACTACATTCTCTTTATAGATTTTATATCGTTTTATTCAGTACACTTGTTAAAACCAAAAGTTTATGAAAGAGAACTATTTAAAATGGTATTCTCCTAATTTGAATAGAGAAACCGAAATGCTCGTTTTTGGACATTCAGGTTATCCTGTTATTTTGTTTCCTACTTCTCTGGGCAGTTTTCATGAAAACAAAGATATGGGATTAATAGCATCAGCAAGATGGTATGTTGAGCAGGGATTGATCCAAATTTATTGCCCGGACAGTATTGATAAAGATAGTTTTTACAACAAGCAAATTCATCCTGTGCATCGCATAGAAAATCATAATTGGTACGATAAAATGCTTTGTCATGAAATTGTAGAAAAAGTACGTTACAACACTCCTTCAGGAAAAGTAGTAATGGCAGGTTGTAGTTTTGGTGGTTATCATGCAGCAAATTTTGCCTTAAGACATCCGGTGTATGTGAGTCATTTGTTTAGTATGAGTGGTATTTTTAGCATCAAAAATTACTTGAACGGTTTTTATAATGACACTGTTTTTTATCATAGCCCTACTGATTATTTGAATGGATTTAATGATTATGAATTATGGAATATGGACATTGTTTTAGGAACTTCAAACTGGGATATTTGTTTTGATGCCAATTTAAAAATGAGTCAGTTGTTAGCTCATAAATCAATGAATCACTGGCTGGATATTCGACAGGACAAGCAACACGACTGGCCGCTTTGGAAAGAAATGTTTCCGCATTATTTATCCCGAATAAAGTTTAATTAAAGTTTAAAGAGTATTGTAAAATTGCAAAAGAAATAAGTATGAAAAAAATTGGGATTTTATTTGGTATGGAAGATACCTTTCCACAGGCTTTTATTGAGAGAGTAAATTCAAAAAACGAAAAAAATATTATAGCCGAAGCAGTTTCTATTGATAAGGTTATCCAAAATAAAGGCAGTGAATATGCTGTAATCATTGATAGAATTTCACAGGATGTTCCATTTTATCGTGCTTTTCTTAAAAATGTTGCTTTAACCGGAACTAATGTTATTAATAATCCTTTTTGGTGGAGCGCTGATGATAAATTTTTTAATAATGCATTGGCAGATACACTAGGCGTTCCGTTGCCTAATACGGTAATTCTTCCTTCGGCGGAACATCCTACTGATACTAATTCGAATTCATTTAGAAACCTTAAATTTCCATTAGACTGGGAAGGCATTTTCGAATACGTAAAGTTCCCCGCTTACATGAAACCATATGCAGGTGGCGGATGGAAAAATGTCTATCGTCTTGAAAATAAAGAGGAATTTTGGGATAAACACAAGCAAACAGGACAGCTTGTTATGTTATTACAAGAAGAAATTGTGTTTACTCAATATTTTAGAGTATATTGCTTAGGCTGTAAAGCAGTTAAAATTATGCAGTATGAACCTCGAAATGAACCTCATTTACGTTATGTTCACGATGGTCCTCCGATAGATAAAAAATTACTGGCAACGATAAAAGACTATACAATTCGTCTTTGCGAAGGTTTAGGATATGATTTTAATACGGTCGAGTTTGCTGTTCGTGACGGAATTCCGTATGCTATCGATTTTGGCAATCCTGCTCCTGACGCAGATATTAATTCGGTTGGAGCTGAAAATTTTGAATGGGTAGTTGAAGAAGCTGCTAAAATGGCAATTGCTGCCGCAAAAAAACAAAAACCGGGAAAAATAAATTTGACCTGGGGTACATTTATGAAACAAGCTGTTGGTAAATAATAACTTTTAAAACAAGAATGAAAAAATTGCCTGTTTTTACACTTGGTATCGAAGAAGAATACCAAATTATAGATCCCGAAACCAGAGATCTACGCTCCCATTTATCTAAAATTGTAGATGGAGCTAAAATATTATTGAACGAACAGGTAAAAGCCGAAATGCATCAATCGGTGGTCGAAGTTGGAACTAATATTTGTAAAAATGTAAAGGAAGCCGAATGTGAAATTAAATTTTTAAGAACTAAAATTGTCGAATTAGCCGACAAACAAGGACTTATTGTAGGTGGTGCCGGAACGCATCCTTTTTCAAAATGGCAGGATCAGCCTATTACTGATGATCCTCGTTATCATACTATTATTAACGAATTACAAGACGCAGCGCGTTCTAATTTAATTTTCGGGATGCATTGTCATGTGGGAATCGAAAATCGCGAAATTGGTTTAAAATTAATCAATCAGGCTTGTTATTTTTTACCTCATATTTTTGCTTTATCTACTAATTCCCCTTTTTGGGAAGGAAGACAAACAGGTTATAAATCCTTTAGAACAAAGGTTTTTGATAAATTTCCAAGAACCGGTTTGCCTGAATATTTTGATTCTTTGTCTTCTTATGATAATTTTTTAGAGACTTTGGTAAAAACCAATTGTATTGATAATCCAAAGAAAATATGGTGGGATTTGCGTTTGCATCCGTTTTATGACACCATCGAATTTAGAATTTGTGATATGGCACTAACGGTTGAAGAAACTATGTGTATTGTTTCTGTAATTCAGGCAATTGTTGCTAAATTGTATCGAATAAATTCGCAAAACATGAGCTTTAATTCGTATCGTTTAGCATTGATTAAAGAAAATAAATTCAGAGCTGCTCGATACGGAATTGAAGGTAATATGATTGATTTTGGTCTTCAAAAAGAGGTTGAAACCAAAATGCTTATTTTAGAATTATTAGATTTTATTGATGATGTAGTCGATGAACTGGGAAGCCGTGAACACATTAATTACGTACATGAAATTCTAAGAAATGGTACAGGTGCGGATAAGCAATTAGCGGTTTTTGAACAAACGAAATGCCAAATAAAAGTAGTCGATTTTATAACTTCAGAATTTACTAAAGGACTATAATTGTTGATTTATAATTATTAAAAAGATATTAATGAGAAATAAAAGTATAACAATAGCAATATTAGACATGTATAATGGTCAGCCCAATCAGGGAATGCGTTGTATTATTGATATTGTAAATAGATTTACTCCTTTTGTATCTTTTAAAATATTTGATGTTAGAGGAAAATGCGAATTACCGGAAATTAATCGTTATGATATTTATATATCTACCGGAGGTCCTGGAAATCCACTGGAAGGCGACGGAAACTGGGACAAAAAATACTATGATTTTATTGATGCATTAGTAAAATGGAATACTGAAAACCAAGTTAAAAAACATGTTCTTTTTATTTGTCATTCGTTTCAAATGGCTTGTAAACACTTTGGTTTAGCCGAAATCACGAAAAGAAAAGATACATCTTTTGGTGTCATGAAAATACACCGGACAAAAGATGGTCTTGATGATTTGTTGTATGAAGGCCTCGATGATCCTTTTTATGCTGTTGATTCCAGAGATTATCAGGTGGTTCAGCCTAAATTGAGTGTTTTTACTAAAAAAGGAGCTAAAATTATTTCGCTGGAAAAAATCAAGGACAATGTACAATATGAAAGAGCCATTATGGCTGTACGTTTTACTGATTATCTTGTGGGAACACAATTTCATCCCGAAGCGGATCCTATTAGTTTTTTGTCGCATTTAAGAGATAAAGAAGTAAGAGAAAAAATGAGAAAAATGAAGGGGAAGAGAAAGTTTAGAAACATGCTCGAAGACTTAGTTGATGATAATAAAATATACCGAACTAATGAAACTCTGATTCCTAATTTTCTTCGTTCAGCGATTAGCGATTTGATGAAATCAAAACAAATTTTATCAAATTAATAAATTACAATTATCTCTTTTTAAAACTAATCTAAATATTAGGAACGCAGATTGAACAAATTAAGAAATTATCACAAATTAAATTTCTTTTTATTTATGGAATTAATAGAATCTATGTTTCATACTTTTTTAATAATTAAACCTATATGATTTCTAAATACCGACAATTATTTAAAGAACAATTTACTGCAGAAAAATATCAGGCTTTAAAAGATGATATTACTTCTGATTTTAATTATGATCCAACTTTTAGATTAGGAGAAACTCCTTTTTTTATTTCTAACGAATTGAAATCACAATTAGTTGAAGGTTGTAATGAAGTTATAGCTTTTATTCAAAAAGATGATTTTAAAGAGCTTACTAATAAATCATTAGATTTAAATATAAAAGTACCTAATGAAGACGAGCACAGTAATTTTATAATCATTGATTTTGGGATTTGTGAAGAAAACGGAGAAATTGTTCCTAAATTAATTGAAGTACAAGGATTTCCTTCGTTATTTAATTATCAGGTAAATTTATTTGAAAAATTCCAAAAGCAATATCCGTTTTTAAAAGAGTTAACACCGTTTTTAAATAACATAACACCAAAGGAATATCTGGAAAATTTAGAAGCTGTTTTTTGCAACAATCATCCCAAGGAAAATGTTGTTTTATTAGAAATTGAACCTGAAAAACAGAACACTAAAATTGACTTTTATTATTGCAAAAGAGATTTGGGATTAAATATCGTTTGTGTAACCGATGTGATTAAAAAAGGAAATCAATTGTTTTATAAAAATGATAATGGAGAAGTAATTCAAATTAAACGAATTTATAACAGAGTAATTTTTGACGAATTGAATTTACGTACCGATTTAAAGATGAATTTCAACTTTTCAGATGAATTAGATGTGGAATGGGCCGGGCATCCTAATTGGTTTTTTAGGATTAGTAAGTTTATATTACCTTTTTTGAAAGGGAAATATTTTATTGAAACGACTTTATTAAGCGACTTAAAAGAAATTCCTGAAGATTTAGAAAATTATGTTTTAAAACCTTTGTTTTCTTTTTCGGGTTCCGGAGTGATTTTTCATGTAAAAAGAGAAGATATTGAAGCGGTGACAGAGAAAGAATTGTATATTCTTCAGAAAAAAGTAAATTATATTCCTATAGTAAAATCTCCTGATGGGAAAGTAAAAGCCGAAATCAGAATGCTTTGCACCTGGAAAAAAGACGATGCTGCTCCTACTCTATTATGTAATTTAGTGCGTTTGAGTCGAGGCGAAATGATAGGTGTAAAATACAATCAGGACAAAGACTGGGTTGGCGGAACTATTGGTTTATTTGAAAGGTAAATTACTTTTTCCAGAATTTTTTAAATAAAACAGGACAAATAACCTCCATTGTTTTAGGTTCGTCAACATTCCAGTTGAATTCTAAAATAGGATAATTTTCATCGTTAGTTTTAAAGTTTTCATAATCAATATAAGCTTCGGCATCTTTATGAGTCATGTTTTTAAAAGCATTCATTCCCACGTACCAAAAACCTTCAAAATCATGAACTTCGGGTTCATTGCCAACTAGGTTTACCAAATAATCAGGCGTTTCCTGGGTTTTATAAAAAGCCTCTTTTCCTCTTGAAATCAACCAGCATCTAAAATAATCAAAACCATCTTCGGAAGCTCCATTGCTAATTACATAATTAGCACACCATAAATTTGATGTGTAGGAATCAAATAAAAGTTTGTCAGTTCTAAGACGAAAACCAATCATTTCCTTTGGCGAAAGATGTTCAATTTCAGAAACCAGAAAAATTTCCTGATCTTCCTGATTGGTAGTTTCTTTAATCGACTTTTCAATAATTGCCCAATATTTTTCTTCATCAAGCATTTCGCTGGATGCCTTGAACTGAATTGAATCTAAGTTTATTTTTGGTGCATCTACAATAGAATCAGTACTTGTAACTAATTCATCAGTATTTGTTGTTTTGTTCTGGCTAAAACCTGCAGCCGACAAAATTAAAAAGAAGGATAGAAAAAAGTAGTAATTTTTCATGTTGATACAATATTCAATTAGAAAGTGATTAATTTTTCTATAAAATTAGTCTATTTTATTTTTGAATAAGAGCTCCTTCTACATAAAAATTGACGTCAATAGTTAATTTTGGATTTTCGATATTGTTTTGCTCTGTTTTCCAGTTAGTTTCCGGTTGTAGCCATTTTTCATTTCCATTTATCGAAACTTTCACAGGAATTTTGAAATTGCTAACACAATTTGTCCAACGATAAATCAGATTATTGTTCTCAAAATAATATTCTAATCTTGGAATTCGAATGTTTCTTAAATACTGATTAAAAAACGGATTCAAATCAATTCCAGCCTTTTCGCTCGAATAATCCTCGATTTGCTTTGTAGTAACTGTTTGGTGATAAAAAGTGCTGTTTAAACCTCTCAACATACTTTTCCACTTTTTGTCGTCATTTACAATTTGGCGTAAAGTATGCAGCATATTTCCTCCTTTCGAATACATATCTACCGAGCCTTCCTGATTCACATTGTAAATACCAATAATAGGAATGTCATTTTTTATTCCTGTTCTTGTTCCTATAATATATTCAGCTGCTGCTTTTTTACCATAATAATATTCCAGAAAAAGACTTTCAGAATAATTAGTGAAACTCTCGTGAATCCACATATCAGCAATGTCTTTGTACGTTATATTATTCGCAAACCACTCATGCCCAGATTCGTGAACGATAATAAAATCAAATTTTAATCCCCAGCCGGTATCACTCAAATCTTGCCCTAAATAACCATTTTGAAATCCATTTCCATAAGTAACCGAACTTTGATGCTCCATACCCAAATAAGGGACTTCGACCAGTTTGTAACCGTCTTTGTAAAAAGGATAAGGACCAAACCAGTATTCGAAAGCTTTGAGCATTCGGGGAACTTCTTTAAAATGTTTTTTGGCTTTCGCCAAATTGTCTCTCAAAACATAATAACTGCAGTCTAAAATTCCTTTTTCGCCTCTAAATTTCTCTGAAAAAGAAACGTAATCACCAATATTGATATTGACGCCGTAATTATTTATTGGATTCGAAACATACCAATTGTAAGTTGTGGTTCCGTTTTTAAGTTTTTTTGCACTCAACAAACGACCATTTGAAACATCCATCAAATCAGAAGGAACATTGACGCTTATGTACATATTATCCACTTCATCATACATGTGGTCCTTATTTGGCCACCACACACTAGCGCCTAATCCCTGACAGGAAGAAGCAATAAATGGTTTTCCGTTTTGATCTTTCTTCCATGTAATTCCACCATCCCAAGGCGGATTGACAGCAACTTTAGGCTTTCCTCCGTAAAAAACAGTTAACTTTTTTATCGTTCCTTTTTTTTGCCCGGCGACTAAATTTACAAAGTATGCATTTCCGTTTCTATTGTATTTTAAGGCGTTTCCGTCCTGAATAATTTTAGTTATTTTCAAAGGATTTTGCAAATCAATCTGCATTACATTGTATTCCTGTAATACTTGATATTTAATCACATTAGAACCTGTAATTGTGCTGTCTAAAGGATTTACTTTTATATCTAAACGATATTGTTTTAAATCCCACCAGGATCTTTCTTTGGTGATACTTCCACGTAAACTATCTTGTTGTGAAAAGGAATTTTCGGTAGTATTATTAAGCAATTGTGCGTGAATTGTATTCGAAAAAAAGAAGATTATATAAGTAAGAAAACAAAGTTTTTTCATTGATTGATTACTGCAAATTAGTAACTTTTTTTTGTTCGACAACCACGGTGTAATCACTAACTAAACGATTAGTATAATTATTTAATAATTCTAAAACCCTTTCGTTGTTGTCTGATTTTACAATTAATCCTGCATGATAATCCAAAGGAACTCGAAAACAAACTTCGGGATCTGAAAATGAAGACAAATCAGGATGCTGAAATTTCGATAATGACAAAACGATTCCAGCGTATTCTTTTTTGACTTTGGGTAAATTGTATTCGGTGTTTTTAACTAAAACATCTTCAATAGTTGCCCATTCTTTCCAAAGATTAATATTCGAAGCTGCTTCAACCATTTCGGCAATATGAGCACCGCCTACACGGGAAGAAGTTTCGAGGAAATAAATTTTTCCACTTTCATTACATTTTATAAATTCAGTATGAGCCGCACCATTTTTTAAGCCAAAACCTTTTAAAACGGCTTCATTTACTTTTTTGATTTCGATATCATCTTCTGAATTATAAGTGATGTTTGCAGTTCTAAAAACACCGCCCGCTTGCGAAATTTCCATTGGTGTAGCCAAATATTTTGAAGTCAGACTAAACAGAATTTTTCTATCTACAATCAAACTATCGCAATGATAAACAGCTCCGGGTTTAAATTGTTCCAATAAATATTTGAATCTATTATTGCCCATTTCGTTAATGTGAATCCACAATGTTTCTTTATCATAAACCTTGATTATCCCGGAAGATGAAGCTTCAGATCTTGGTTTTAAAACCCAGGGAGGCGAAACAGTATCGGCAAAAGTATTGATGTCATGATCATTAAATAAAGAACAAAAAGCCGGAATAGGAATTCCGCAACTTTTGGCTCTCATACGCATGGCTAATTTATCTCTAAAATAACGACCAGTAGTTTGTCCCATACCGTCAATGCGGAGGTTTTCTCTAAGATAAGTAGCTTTTTCGACATCATAATCGTCTAATGCTACTATAGCATCAATTGGATTTGATTTCATCAAATTACCGACTCCTAATAATAAATGCTCTAAATTCCATTCGGTATCCTGTCCCTGCATATAGAATATTTCATCTATAAAAGCATGTGGCCAGGGCTTATTTTTAAGATTTTCACTGGTAACAAGATAAACTGTATTACCTAGTTTTTTTAACTGAATTAAAAAATCAGTTCCTTTAAAATAATTGGATATACAAACGAAACTTTTAGCTTTTTTCATAAAGTCATAAATTTTCTATGAATTTAGTTAATAAATGAACACCATAAGCAGTAGCATGTTTACTTTTTGCAAATTCGTCATCACCAAAAGCTACACCTGCAATATCAAGATGCATCCAGGCTTTATGTTCATTCGTAAAAAACTCTAAAAACTTTGCTGCACTGATGGCTCCGGCAACTGGTTTTCCGCTAAAATTTTTAACATCGGCAATATCACTTTCGATGTCTTTTTTGTAATCATCCCAAAGCGGCAATGGCCATAAACGTTCGCCAATAGACTCTCCTGTTTTCTGAATTTTTTTCGAAATAGATTCATTATTAGTAAACAAAGCGGCACATTCGTAACCAAAAGTTCCAACACTACTTCCTGTAAGCGTGGCAATATCTACAATATATTTAGGATTATAATTTTTAATTAAATACGATAATCCATCAGCTAAAACCAAACGGCCTTCGGCATCGGTATCGATAATTTCAATCGAATTTCCGCTGTAACTATAAATGACATCACTTGGTAAAAAAGACTTGCTATCGACTGAATTTTCGGCACAAGGAATAATCGCGGTAACTTTTACGGGTAATTGCAAATCAGCAATTAATTGCATCGCGCCCAAAATAGCAGCTCCGCCAGCCATATCACATTTCATGTGCACCATTCCGGCTGTTTTAATATTCAATCCGCCAGTATCAAAGGTGATTCCTTTTCCAACTAGACCAATATGCTTTAAATTTGGATCAGCATTTTTAGAACTGTAGTTCATAATAATAAATTGAGCTTCATTATCACTTCCTTTTCCCACAGCTACAAAAGCGCCAAGATTTTGTTTTCTGGCTTCTTCTAATCCTAAAACTGTTACATCAAATCCGTACTGATTTCCTTTTTCCTGAGCCCAATTGGCCAGGTATTTTGGAGTAACAACATTTGGAGGCAAATCAACTAGATTAAAGGTTGCTAGTTGAGCCTGAGCAATTTTTACAGCCTTATTAATCGTTTCCGAAAAATCTTTGTTAGATACAATTTGGAGTTCAAATTCAGGATTTAAAAATGGATGCAATTCCTGTTTTTTATAATGTCCCAAATTATAAGTTCCTAAATACAATCCTGAAATTACGGCTTCAACTTGTTCCTGAGTAAAAACTTCAGGTAAAAATAAAGACACATTTGATGTGAATGTGTCTTTGTTTTTAGAAGCAATTCTTCTAAATATCGTTTTTAATGATTTATAGTCAATAGTATTACCTAAACCTATAAAAATAAAAGTCGTCTTGTTTTTTTCGGCTACATAATGAGTATCTTTTTTTCCAGAGAAAATCTTTGCTGAAATTGCTACGCCTTCAAATTCAATAACTTTATTTTCTGAATTATTTTCGAAAACCGGAATTAAAACCGTTCCTTCAAAATTATTTAAATGATTAATTTGTATTGTTTTCATCTAATTGTCTTTAGTATTAAAAAATAACCATTCAATTGCTTTAGGAAATTCATCGCTCCAGTAGGTTTCATTGTGTTTTCCTAATTTATTTATGCTAAGATTAATTTTCATTTTATCATTCACAAATTCGCTTTCAATCATACTGTTTTTAAAAGCCTGAACATGTTCGATCATAGTGTCACTTTCGTCACCACCGGCATAAAGATAGATTTTTGTGTTTCCGTAATCTTCATCATTTTTTATTGTCATCTTAGGAACAACCCAAAGTGAAGGCGAAAAAATCATTAATTTTCCAAAAATTTCCGGATGTCTTAAACCTGAAAAAATACTGATTAATCCGCCCATTGAGCTTCCGCCAATTCCTGTAAATTCTCTCTCTTTTTTGGTTCGAAAATTACTATCAACATAAGGTTTTAAGGTTTCGACTAAAAACTGAATGTATTTTTTGCCCTGACCTTTTCCTAAAATCGTTTCGCCAACATTGTATTCTTTTATTCGGTCTTCTTCGGCGTGTTCGACAGCAATAATGATGATTTTACCCACTTTATATTCAGACATTACAGCTAATTTTTTATCAATTTCCCAATTACCATATTCGGCATTTTCATTGAATAAATTTTGTGCATCCTGCAAATACATTACAGGATAATTTTCGCCAGAATAATCATAATCATGAGGTAAAAGTGCCCATACTTTACGTGTTGTATTCAATTGCGGAATTTCAAATTCATCTGATATTAATTGAATTTGAGGAAGAAAATTTGGTTTAAACGGCAGCCAATTTCTTCTCCATTTATATACATGCTCGTTTTGAATTCCGGTATGTTTAGTTGTCGAACGGTTTTCTGTTCGTTCTTCATTCGCATCAATTTCTACCGCACTCCAGTCTCCTTTAGTGAATTTATACAATACTGTTTCGGGTAACGGAAAATCATGAGTAAATTTAAAATGATATAAACCATAGCCTACTCTTTCCATCATAAAATCTTTATCCTGCGTACGCCATTCATTAAAATTTCCTGAAATATAAACCGGACGAGAATCATCTTCGTCAGTAGTTAAAATGATATGTAATCCCGTTGCTATTTTGGCTTCCATTACATCTTCTGAAAAATGAGTTTTATCAAAAATCATAAATTAGGGGGTAAATGATTAGTTTGTGGGGTAAATATAGTGGATTGTAATTTTTTGAAAAAATAAAAACGAGTCTAAAGAAGAATTTAACCTTCTATTAGACTCGTTTTCATGTTAAATTAACATAAAGGCTACTGTTTTATTTCTGACGAGCTTTTAAAACTTCAATAACATCGTTTAGTTTGTATCCTTTTGCCTGCAATAAAATCAAATAATGAAAAAGCAAATCGGCACTTTCACTCAGGAATAAATCATCGTTGGCATCTTTGGCTTCAATCACCACTTCTACCGCTTCCTCACCTACTTTTTGGGCAATTTTATTGATCCCTTTTGCAAAAAGAGAAGCTACATAACTTTGCTCTGAATCAGCATTTTCTCTTCGGCTTTGAATTGTGTTTTCTAAATGAGAAATAAATCCGTAACTCTCCTCGTTTGGCGTTTGCCAGCAAGTATCAGCTCCGGTGTGACAAGTTGGCCCAACAGGTTCTGCCTGAATTAACAAAGTATCCTCATCACAATCATTTTTAATATCTACCAAATTCAAAAAATGACCACTTTCTTCTCCTTTTGTCCAAAGACGTTGTTTTGAACGGCTGTAAAAAGTTACTTTTCCTGTTTCAATTGTTTTTTTATATGCTTCAGCATTCATGTAGCCTAACATCAAAACATTTTTGGTTTCACTATCCTGAATGATGGCAGGAATTAATCCGTGTGCCAATCTTGAAAAATCTATTTCCATATCTTTTAAAGTTATGAGTTATGGTAAAAAGTTATGCGTTATGAGTTAAGTGTTTTTGAAGTCCAGATTTCGACTCTTAACATATAACGTTTAACCTATAACCTCACTGCTATATTGTTGTTTTTAAGTTCTTTTTTCAAAGCCTTGATTTCAATTTCCTTGAAATGAAAAACGCTTGCTGCCAGGGCTGCATCGGCTTTTCCTTCTGTAAAGCTATCCATAAAATGCTGAATGTTTCCTGCACCGCCTGAAGCAATAATCGGGATATTTACCAAAGTTGACAATTTAGCCAAAGCTTCATTAGCGAATCCGTTTTTGGTTCCGTCATTATCCATTGAGGTAAACAGGATTTCCCCTGCACCTCTTTGTTCCACTTCCACTGCCCAGTCGAATAATCTAATTTCTGTTGGGACTTTTCCACCTACTAAATGTACTATCCATTCACCATCAATTTGTTTGGCATCAATGGCTACCACCACACATTGGCTACCAAATTTCTGTGCCAAATCATTAATCAACTGTGGATTTTTTACCGCCGAAGAATTGATAGAAACCTTATCGGCACCGTTTTGCAACAAAACTTCCACATCTTCCACAGCAGAAATTCCTCCGCCTACGGTAAATGGAATATTAATGGTTGCAGCAACTTTTCGAACTAAATCAACTAAAGTTCGTCTTCTTTCTTCTGTTGCCGAAATATCTAAAAATACTAATTCATCAGCACCTTCATCCGAATAGATTTTGGCCAATTCAACAGGATCTCCCGCATCGCGCAAATCTACGAAATTAACGCCTTTTACCGTTCTTCCGTTTTTAATATCCAAACAAGGGATTATTCTTTTTGTTAACATTTTCTTTGAGTTATGAGTTTTGAGTTATAGGTTATTCGTCTATACGCTTAACACCTAACTTTTAACTTCTAAAATATAGTTTTCCAGTTGCTTCAAACTAATTCTTCCTTCGTAAATGGCTTTACCAATGATGGTTCCTTCACAGCCTATTTCGGCTAATTTAGGTAATTCGTCAAAAGTAGAAATTCCTCCTGAAGCAATCAATTTCAATCCTTCGGCTTGTTGCAGAATTTTTGCATACAAATCAAAACTAGGTCCTTGCAACATTCCGTCTTTGGCAATATCAGTACAAATTACATACTGAATTCCTTTAGACTGATAATCCTGAATAAAAGGAACTAAATCTTCATTAGAATCTTCTAACCAACCCGAAACTGCTACTTTTTCATTATTAGCATCAGCTCCTAAAATAATTTTATCCGATCCATATTCGGCAATCCATTTTTCAAAAACCGAACGGTTTTTTACGGCAATACTTCCGCCTGTAATTTGGTTCGCTCCACTTTCAAAAGCAATTTTCAAATCAGAATCAGCTTTCAATCCACCACCAAAATCAATTTTCAACTTCGTTTGGATAGCAATTTGCTCTAAAATTTTATAGTTGATGATTTTGCTTGATTTAGCTCCGTCTAAGTCAACTAAGTGTAAATATTCGATTCCGTGTGCCTCAAATTCTTTGGCTACTTCAAGCGGATTTTCGTTGTAAATTATTTTAGTATTGTAATCGCCTTTGGATAAACGAACACATTTTCCATCGATGATGTCTATAGCTGGTATTATTCTCATTGTTAAGTTAGAAGTTAGGAGTTAGAAGTAAGAAGTTTTTTAAAATTTGTTCACCCACATCACCGCTTTTCTCCGGGTGAAATTGCGTTCCAAAGAAATTTTCATTTTCTAATGCCGATGAATAAGGAAGTTCATAATCGGTAGTAGCAATGGTTTCCTGACAGAGCGGAGCATAAAAACTATGTACTAAATACATATATTCTTTTTCGGCTACATCTTTGAATAAATCTGATTTTAGATCGTAAATGGTATTCCAACCCATTTGCGGTACTTTTACCTTTGGAGTAAACTTAATCACATTCACGTCAAAAATCCCTAAACCAGTTGTATTTCCCTCTTCGGTGTGATTACACATTAATTGCATTCCTAAACAAATCCCTAAAACAGGCTGTTTCAAGGTTGGAATCAAAGTGTCCAATCCACTTTCTTTAAGCATTTTCATGGCATAACTTGCCTCACCCACTCCTGGGAAAATCACTTTATCAGCGGCTTTGATTTCGTCAGGATTATTGGTTAACACAGCAGAATATCCCAGTCTTTCTATGGCAAATAGAATACTTTGAATATTTCCTGCTCCGTAATTTATGATTACTATTTTCATTATTTCAAGTTAGAAGTCAGGAGTTAGAAGTGGGAAGTTTCTAACCTCTCACTTCTAACTTCTAACTTTATGTTACAACATTCCTTTTGTTGAAGGTAAAATCATTTTTTCGGTATCTCGTTTTACGGCTACTTTTATTGCTTTTGCAAAAGCTTTAAAGATTGCTTCAATCTTGTGGTGCTCATTATCTCCTTCAGCTTTGATATTGATATTAGCTCTCGCACCATCAGAGAACGATTTGAAGAAGTGGAAAAACATCTCTGTTGGCATCTTTCCTACCATTTCACGTTTGAATTCAGTTTCCCAAATCAACCAGTTTCTTCCACCAAAATCGATAGCTACCTGTGCCAGACAATCGTCCATTGGCAAACAGAAACCGTAACGTTCAATTCCTAATTTATTTCCTAAGGCTTTCGCATAAACTTCACCTAAAGCAATCGCAGTATCTTCTATAGTGTGGTGTTCGTCAACTTCCAAATCACCTTTTACTTTGATTTCCAAATCCATTTGTCCGTGACGCGAAATCTGATCTAACATATGATCGAAGAAAGCAATTCCGGTATCAATGTTACTTTTCCCAGTTCCATCTAGATTCAACTTGATGTAAATATCGGTTTCATGAGTTTTTCTGGTAATAGAAGCGGTACGTGCTTCTAATTTCAAGAACTCGTATATTGTTTTCCAATCCGTAGATTGTAACGCAATAACAGCATCCAATTCTTCTCTTTTAGCACTGATTTCAGTACTTCCAGCTCCATCTGTTGTATTTAAAAAGATCGCTTTTGCACCAAGATTTTTAGCCAATTCAATATCGGTTAATCTGTCTCCAAGTACAAAAGAATTTGCCAAATCGTAGTTTGGATTATCAATATACTTAGTCAACATTCCCGTGCGAGGTTTGCGTGTTGGTGCATTGTCTTCAGGGAAAGAACGATCGATAAAAATATCATCAAATAAAACGCCTTCGTTTTGAAAAGCTTTTAAGATAAAATCCTGTGTTGGCCAAAAAGTATCTTCCGGAAAAGAATCCGTTCCTAAACCATCCTGATTGGTCACCATTGCCAATTCATAATCCAATTCGTTAGCAATTTTAGCCAAATATTGAAAAGCCTTTGGGTAAAACTCTAATTTCTCCAAACTGTCTAATTGATATCCTTCCGGTTCTAAAACAATCGTTCCGTCACGATCTATAAAAAGTACTTTTTTCATTTTTAATATTTTTTGCCACAGATTTCACAGATTAAAAGGATTTTGAATCTTTAAAATCCTTTTAATCAGACTTATTTTTTTATTTTAATTCTGTTAATGCTTCCATTAACTTTTTATTCTCCTCTTCTGTTCCAACAGTTAAGCGTAGCGTGTTTTCACAAAGCGGTTGAGTTGTTCTGTTACGAATTACAATTCCTTTAGCAATCAATTCATCGTAACGTTTATTAGCATTATCCACTTTTATAAGAATAAAATTTGCTTCCGTCGGATAAATTTTTTCTACAAAAGATACTTTATTTAATACTTGTAATAAAGCTTCTCTTTGTGCTATAATTGAGGCAATTTCGCCATTAATTCTCGCCTGGTCTTTTAAACGATCTAAGGCTCTTTGTTGCGTTAATTCGTTTACGTTGTAAGGAGGTTTGATTTTGTTTAAAACAGCAATTACTTCAGCTGATCCATAACAGATCCCTAAACGAATTCCAGCTAAACCATACGCTTTAGATAAGGTTTGAGTGATAATCAAGTTAGGGTATTGATCTAATTTAGCTAACCAGCTTGCCTTATCTGAAAAGTCTATATAAGCTTCGTCAATAACCACAAATCCATTGAATTTTTCTAAAATTGTTGTTACACTTTCAGTCGAAAATGAATTTCCTGTTGGGTTATTTGGCGAACATAAAAAGATAATTTTAGTGTTTGCTGTTACCGCTTGTAAAATTGCTTCAACTCTTGGCTGGAAACTTTCAGAAAGCAGAATTTCTTTATGCTCTACATTGTTGATATTCGCCAAAACACCATACATTCCATAAGTAGGTGGTAATGAAATTACATTGTCTTCTTTTGGCTCACAAAAAGCTCTGAATAACAAATCTAATACTTCATCACTTCCGTTTCCTAGCAAAATTTGCTTTGGATTTAATCCTTTACTTTTAGCTAAAATTGCTTTTACACTCAATTGTTGTGGATCCGGGTAACGATTTACCCCATTTTGATACGGATTTTCATTGGCATCTAAAAATACCATATTAGCCGTATCAAAATCTTCAAACTCATCACGTGCAGAAGAATAAGGTTTTAACACCTTTACGTTGTCACGGACTAAATTATTTATATCGAAATTGTTCATTATACTTATTTTTTTAAGAATAAAGAAAAGAGAGAATAGACTTTGTGGTATATTTTCTTTTTATGTTCTATATTCTTTTCTCTATTATCTTTTTTCTATTTCAGCTAATCTTAAAGTCACTGCATTTTTATGTGCCTGTAATCCTTCGGCTTCTGCCATGATTTCAATCGCATTTCCAATATTTTGAATTCCTTTTTCAGAAATTTTCTGGAACGTCATCGATTTCATAAAGCTATCCAGATTCACACCGCTGTAATTCTTAGCATAACCGTTTGTCGGCAAGGTATGATTGGTTCCTGAAGCATAATCTCCGGCACTTTCAGGAGTATAATTCCCTATAAAAACGGAACCTGCATTTTGGATTCCATCTACATAAAAATCATTGTTTTCGGTACAAACAATAAAATGTTCCGGACCGTACTCGTTGATTAAATCTAGAGCAATTTTATCATTTTCAACAAAAATTGATTTTGAATTAGCAATGGCTTTTTCGGCAATTTCTTTACGTGGTAAAACGTTTAATTGCGTTTCGATTTCTTTTTCAACGGCATCAATAATCACTTTAGATGTAGCCACCAAAATTACTTGACTATCAGTTCCATGTTCCGCCTGAGATAATAAATCAGAAGCAACAAAAGAAGCATTTGCAGAATCATCCGCAACCACTAATAATTCAGATGGTCCGGCAGGCATGTCGATTGCCACACCAAACTGAGTTGCCAGTTGTTTCGCTACCGTTACATATTGATTTCCTGGCCCGAAAATTTTATATACTTTAGGAATTGATTTTGTTCCAAAAGTCATTCCGGCAATAGCCTGAATTCCTCCTACTTTGATAATTTTAGTGACACCGCATAAATTGGCAGCATATAAAATCGCAGGATTGATATTTCCATTTTTATCGGGTGGTGAACACAAAACAATTTCGTTACAACCCGCAATTTTAGCTGGAACAGCCAGCATTAATACTGTAGAAAATAAAGGTGCTGTTCCACCGGGAATGTATAAACCTACTTTTTGAATTGGTCTTTTTTCCTGCCAGCATTGTACACCTTCAGCCGTTTCAACTGAAACACGAGACGTTTTTTGTGCCTGATGAAATTTTTCCACATTGGATTTCGCCAAAGAGATAGCTGCTTTTAATTCTTCAGAAATTGTATTAATAGCAACTTCAATCTCGGTAGCAGTTACCAGACTGTTTTCAAAATACACACCATCAAACTGAGTTGTATATTTGGCAACAGCCGCATCTCCATCTTTTTGAACAGCAGTAAAAATTTCTTTTACCGTTGATTCTATATCGTTAACCGTTTTCGTTGGTCTTTCTAAAATAGAAGCCCAGGTGTCGGGTGTTGGGTTATATATTTTATTCATGCTTTTAAGTTATAGGTTATGAGTTATGAGTTAAGTGTCAGCTGTTTATTGTTTAAAAACTTCTAACTCCTAAACTTCTAACATCTAACTTTTTTACAAAACCATTTTCTCAATTGGACAAACCAAAATTCCTTCGGCTCCGGCAGATTTTAACTGGTCAATTACTTCCCAAAAAGTATCTTTGTCAATTACAGTATGCACACTGCTCCAACCTTCCTGAGCCAATGGCATTACTGTAGCGCTTTTCAATACAGGAAGAATATTACTTACTGCTTCGATTTTATCATTAGGCACATTCATCAAAATGTATTTTGATTTACGGGCTCTCAAAACAGCATCAATTCTGAATTTTAGGGTATCAATTATTTTTTGAGATTCAGCAGAAACTTTTGGAGAAACCGCTAACACAGCCTCACTTTTTAAAATAACTTCAACCTCTTTTAGGTTATTTTTAAATAAAGTACTTCCGCTGGAAACAATGTCAACAATGGCATCAGCTAATCCAATATTTGGAGCAATTTCTACCGAACCTGAAATTTGGTGAATATCAACAGTTACACCTTTCGAATTAAAAAAGTCAATTACTGTATTAGGATAAGAAGTAGCAATGCGCAATCCGTCTAAATCTTTTACTGAATTGTATTCGAAAGTCTTAGGAACAGCTACAGAAACTTTACATTTTGAAAATCCCAGTTTTTGGATTACCTCGATATTTTTTCCTTTTTCAACCAATAAATTGTCTCCAACAATAGCAATATCTACTACTCCGTCAATCAAATATTGAGGAATATCCGAATTACGTAAATACAGGACTTCTAAAGGGAAATTAGATGCTTCGGCTTTTAACTGATCAATGCCGTTGTTGATAGAAATTCCGGCATCTTTCAGGATTTGAATACTGTCTTCGTTTAATCTGCCTGATTTTTGAATTGCAATTTTTAATGTACCCATTGTTTTGTTTTTTTATTTTTTATTGAATGTGTTTGAGTACAAAGGACTTAACACACAATGAAAAACCCGTTTGATGTACTCAAACGGGTTTATTAATATGATGACTTACACACATACCATTAACACATCGCTTGAGAGCAATAGTGAGAATGATGATGATGCAATTGATTTGATAACATATACTATAAAATTTGACAATTTTTTTTGATTTCGATTGCAAATATACTTTTTATTTCGAATATCAAGCAATTTTATTTCACTTTAAAATGAAGAAATTGTTAAAAACGATAATAATCTTAATTGAAATATAAAATTGAAACCAAAGCCAGTATTGCTATAAATCCCCATAAAACCAGTCCTTGTATTAAAGGTTTTATTCCCACTGCTAATAAAACAGAACTGCTTAATCCGGAACCAATAAAAAACAAGGTAACTGTTAGACCTACTTTGGCAACTGAAACAATATATGGAGTAAAAACTGTAACTTCAGAAACATAAGTATTGATTATCATGGCCAAAATAAAGAATCCAATGAAATAAGGAATTTTTATTCCGCTGGTTTTGTTTTTAAACAAAAAACTCGTTAGTAAAACAACTGGGATTATCCATAATGCACGGGCTAATTTTACTGTTGTTGCAATAGCTAAAGCTTCCGTTCCATATTTATTTGCTGCACCTACAACTGAACTTGTATCATGAATTGCCAAAGCGCACCATAATCCAAAATCTTGTTGTGATAAATTAAGCCAGTGTCCTATAATTGGAAATAAAAATAAAGCAATTGAATTCAATATAAAAATAACTCCTAATGCTACTGAAGTCTGTTTTTCATCTGATTTGATAACCGGAGTAATTGCTGCAATAGCGCTTCCGCCACAAATTGCCGTACCGCAGGAAATTAAATGTGAGGTTTTCTTATCAGTCGCAAACCATTTTCCTAAAAAATGTCCCAATAAAATAGTGCTAAATAAAGTCAGCACTGTTAGCATAAAGCTTTCTTTACTGGAATGTAAAGCACTAGTAACATTCATTCCGAAACCAAGTCCCACAACCGAAACCTGAAGCAACAAACGAATGATTTTATGATTTAAATGCAACCATGGATGTCCTGAAATATTAGCTACAAGTAAACCAAGCAACAACGCAATGGGTGGAGTGATTATTCCAGATAAACAAATTACTAATAATGCAACAAAAATAAACTGTTGGGTTCTAGTATGCTTTTCTAAATTAAAAATCCCATTTTCGGGGAGAAGATTTGGTTGCTTTTTCAAGAAAAAATGATATTAAAATTTGAAATTGCTTATAATAAACCGTTGTATTTTCGAATGAACCATTCAGCTGCGAAAAAGCTGCAAATAAAAACCAATAACCATTTCCAATCAATTAATGGCGAACGCGAAATGTTGTTTTTTTCAATGGTTTTGTAATTTTCATCAACCAAAAGAGATTCAATTAAAGCATCTATTTGATTTGGAAAATATACTTTTCCGTTTGTTGAATTAGCTAATTGACTTAGTTTTTCGAAATCAGGATTTACAAATTGTTTTTCGATATCAAAATCTAAAATTTCAAAATGCCCCGAATACGCCGCATTCGAATTCAATTCTTTCACCGTAAACTGATAATTTCCGGCAGTTAAACCATCTAAATTGACTTTGTATGAATTACTTCCTTTTAATAAATCGTAATTTTTAGTCTGTTTAGTTTTCGAATTTATAAGTGTAATTGTCAAATGTGCTTTTTCGTCAAACTCGTAATTTTTATTGAAATATTGAGCCGTAATTTCGATAGCATCTCCTGAATTGTAAAAACTTTCATGATTGACAACCAACGATTTTTTTGAATTATTACTGGCTAAAAACTGAATGATTTTATCCATAAATACATCATATTTTTCGAAAGATTCGTTTTTAATATGACTTTCTAAACGCCATTTCCAACTATTTTCTCCTAACAAAAAGGCTGAACGGCTTCCTTGATTTTCAGAAAAAGCCAGCAAAGGAGCTTCGGTATTTATGTTTCTAATTTTTGAAGAAAGTAAAATACTTGTATTTCCGTTTGCCTTGATTTTTCCGTATGGATTTTGCAAAGGCGGGAAATTTTCGAAATCAATATTATCAATGGCAAACAAATTAAATTGCGGATTGAATTCAGCGAGATAATCTTCTTTTTGAGAAGTCATCTTAAATTCTAAACTGTTTTGTATTTGGTTCAAAAAGCCAAAATCAGTATGAGTTCCTGTTATTATAAAACTATTAATTCTGGTTAATTTTACAGCATCAAAAATAGTTTTAAATTCAGTTGTAGGCTGATAAAAAATCAAAACATTATAATCTGTTAATAAATTGATTTGTTTTGGGTTAAGGATGGTTACTTTCCGCTGTGCATTAGACTCGATTGAGCGTTTTAAAGCAGCAATATCGGGATGATTTATTGATGAAATTATAGCTACATTTGTCTTTTGATCGAGAACTTCGACAGCAAAATTCTTTTGATTGTTATAGTTGTTTTTTTCTTTTTCATTCGAAATTAAACTAGCCTTATACAATTGTGTACCTGTTTTGTTTGCAGCAAGTAAAACTGTAACAACAGCTGTTTTTTTAGTAGCAGAAAAAGAGACTTTTTGTTTACTCAAAACAGAATTTCCCTGTAAAATCTGAAAATCAGCAGTTGTATTTTTATTTCCGGAATATTGTAAAAAAACTTCGACCGGGAATTTATTTTTAAAAAAAGCGTATTTATTAACGTTAAGCTGATTGATTTTTAAATCAAAAACTTTAGTTGTGTCACCTAAAATTATTGGATAAACTTTGTTTGATGAATCAAAAGTATATACATAATCATTTCCTAAAGTTTGGTTTCCGTCACTAATAAGTACCGTTGCAAAATTAGTATTACGATTAATTGCTTTAGTATTTTTTGCAACAAGATCAATATTGGTTTGCGTTCCTTTAAAATCTAACTTTTGTAAAGGACGTAACTCTGAATCAAATTGATACGATTGAATATTAAATTTTTCTTCTAAATCACTATTGTTTTTTAGTTTCGAATATAATGCTGCTGCCGTTTTGTCTGATTCCAAGTAAGAAATAGAATTTGAATTGTCAACAACAATTGTCAATGGCGGTTTTATGATTTCAGTTTTAGTGGTTGTTATAACAGGGTTTATTAACAACAATAAAATTCCAAAAATGATTAAAAAACGTAAAAAAGCCAAGAGTAAATTGACTTTTAACTGACTCTTGGCTTTGTAATAATATTGAAAATAAGACAACCCAGCTGCTATTACTAATGAAAGAATAATAAGTAGAATGGTATTTGTTGTCATTTATTTTAAAATTTAAAGATTGAAAAATTAAATAATTTAAAAATTCTAAACATTTACGAATATAAAAATCTTTAAATTCTTAAATCAATAATCTTTAAATGTATTTTAAGTAAGCATTCCTCCGCAAACATTCAATACTTGTCCTGTAACATAAGCACTCATATCTGAAGCTAAGAACAAACAAGCATTAGCAACATCTTCAGTAGATCCACCGCGTTTTAACGGAATTCCTTCCGTCCATCCTTTTACAACATCTTCGCTTAATTTAGCAGTCATTTCGGTTTCGATGAATCCCGGAGCAATGGCATTACAACGAATATTTCTTGAACCTAATTCTAATGCTACTGATTTGGTAAATCCAATTGCACCGGCCTTAGAAGCAGCATAATTCGTTTGTCCTGCATTTCCTGAAACACCTACAACTGAACTGATATTGATAATTGATCCGGCACGTTTTTTCAGGAATGTTTTTTGGATAGCTTTAGTCATATTGAAAACTGATTTCAAATTCACATCAATTACCTGATCGAAATCGGCTTCAGACATACGCATTAACAAATTGTCTTTTGTAATTCCGGCATTATTGATCAAAATATCTACTGTACCAAAATCAGCTAAAACAGTATCTACTAATGTTTGTGCTTCGTCAAAATCAGCTGCATTAGATTTGTATCCTTTGGCTTTAACACCTAGAGTAATTAATTCGTTTTCAAGTGCCAAAGCTGATTCTACAGATGAACTGTAAGTAAAAGCTACATCAGCTCCATGTTTTGCGAAAACCTCGGCAATTCCTCTACCAATTCCGCGACTTGCGCCAGTAACAATAGCTACTTTTCCTTCAAGTAATTTCATATTATGATATAAGTTTATTTACTAAATTGAAATACAAATATAAACGATTTAGCTGTTTTATAAAATTTGTTGCATAAAAAAAGCCTTACCGAAGTCAGGCTTTTGAAAAATGTATTTTATTGTATTGAAAATGAACTAGAAAGCCACATTCCATCTTGGCAATTTAGCATTTTCGCTCAAAAAATTTTGTAAAACCTGAGCTTCAACGAAAGTTGGAATTACTTTTGTATCATTATTATAAGTTTCATACCAAACTACTTCTAAACGGCTGATTTCTTCTTTTTTCATTTGAGCCGGCCAGGAATATTTTCTTCCTGTTTTTGCAAATTGATGACCATTTACAATTTTATCATATAAACCGCCATTTTTAGTTTTCAAAGTACCATCATTTTGTACTGTTCCGGTAGAACCTACCATGATTAATTCTTTTTCATCAGCAACATCAAAAACTAGAAATACACCTGAACCTTCAGAAGCATTACATACTTCTTCTAAATTATCTTCGGTAGTTAATAAAAACTGATTTTTTACTTTGAATCCTTCTAATTCCTTGTACATATTTATTTTCTTTTTATTTTTAGCAATAATTATATAAGATGAGAGTGCTCATTTTATCGAGTGCAAATGTATTTCTTTAATTCTGTTTTATACTAAAAAAGCCCCACAAATGTGAGGCTTAATTTATTTTAAGTTGTTTAAGGATTAACCTAAAACTTCTTTTACTTTTTTACCAATTGCTGCTGGAGAATCAACAACGTGAATTCCGTTGTCTCTCATAATTTGTTTTTTAGCAGCAGCTGTATCATCAGAACCACCAACAATAGCACCTGCGTGACCCATTGTTCTACCAGCAGGAGCAGTTTCTCCGGCGATAAATCCAATTACCGGTTTACGGTTACCATCAGCTTTAATCCATTTAGCAGCATCAGCTTCTAATTGACCTCCAATTTCACCAATCATGATGATAGCTTCAGTTTCTGGATCATTCATTAATAATTCAACTGCTTCTTTTGTAGTTGTACCAATGATTGGGTCTCCACCAATTCCAATAGCTGTAGTGATTCCTAAACCTTGTTTTACAACCTGGTCAGCAGCTTCATATGTTAAAGTTCCTGATTTAGAAACAATACCAACAGTTCCTTTTTTGAAAACGAAACCTGGCATAATACCAACTTTAGCTTCACCCGGAGTGATTACACCTGGGCAGTTAGGACCAATTAATCTTGCTCCTTTTGATTTAGCATAGCTGTTAGCATGGATCATGTCAGCTACAGGAATACCTTCAGTAATAGCGATGATTACTTTAATTCCAGCATCAGCAGCTTCCATAATTGCATCAGCAGCAAAAGCTGGTGGTACAAAAATAATAGAGGTATCAGCACCTGCCTGATCAACTGCATCTTTTACAGTATTAAAAACAGGACGATCTAAGTGAGAAGTTCCTCCTTTTCCCGGAGTTACACCACCTACAACGTTTGTACCGTATTCAATCATTTGAGAAGCGTGGAATGTTCCTTCGCTACCTGTAAATCCTTGAACAATTATTTTTGAATCTTTGTTAACTAAAACACTCATGATATATATTTTATATGATTTTTAAAAATTGTAATGCAAAAATAAGGGTTTCGAAATTATTATGAGTGATTTTATTATTAAAAAAAAGATTGATATTTCACTCTTTTTGTTAACCTAATCACAAATCATTGCTTTTAAACAAAATACAATAATTTATTTGGTGTTTTTTTATTGTTTTAATTTATCTAAAATTTCAGGAATCTTTTTGATATTAGCTAATTGCTTTAATTTTTCTCTGGATTCTTGAATTGGCGTACCAAAATAAGTCTTTCCACCAGGAACAGATTTTGTAACACCGGTTTGTCCCATAACAACGGCTTTCCCTCCTATTGTAATTCCGCTGGTTGTACCTACTTGTCCCCAAAGTGTCACTTCGTCTTCAATAATAACACAACCTGCAATTCCGGTTTGAGAAGCAATTAAACATTTTTTTCCAATAACAGTGTCATGACCTACATGAACCTGATTGTCAATTTTTGTTCCTTCTCCAATAGTGGTATCTCCAGTGACCCCTTTATCAATAGTACAAAGAGCTCCAATACCTACATTGTCTTTAATAACTACACGACCTCCTGAAAGTAACTGATCAAAACCATCTGGACGTTTTTTATAATAAAAAGCGTCAGCTCCTAAGATAGTTCCTGCGTGAATAATTACATTATCACCTATTACTGTATGATCGTAAATAGAAACATTAGAATGAATTAGACAGTTTTTTCCAATAACGACATTATTTCCAATAAAAGAATTAGGCTGGATTAGAGTTCCTTCACCAATAACTGCTGTTGGAGCAATAGCTACGTTAGCAAATTGAAAAGGTTTAAAATGACGTGTAAGAATATTGAAATCTCTAAACGGATCTTCTGAAATCAACAGCGCTTTTCCTTCCGGACAATCTACTTTTTTATTGATTAAAACAATAGTTGCCGCCGATTCTAAGGCTTTATCATAATATTTAGGATGATCAACAAAAACAATATCGCCAGCTTCGACAACATGAATTTCGTTCATTCCTAAGACCTCAAAATCTTCATTCCCTACAAATTCACAATTAAGTAAACCTGCGATTTCTTTTAAAGAATGTACCCTGTTAAATTTCATATTTCTTAATTTGATAATATGCCAATTTGAAGATGTACCAATTAAAAAATAAATTGCAAATCTAATATTGCAACAGCATTTTTTAATTGATACATTAATAAATTATCAAATTGATTAATTACTCTTTAACACGCTCCATGTAAGAACCTGAAGCAGTATCAATTTTAATTTTATCACCTTCGTTAATAAACAAAGGAACGTTTACAGTTGCTCCAGTTTCAACAGTTGCTGATTTAGTAGCATTTGTAGCTGTATTTCCTTTTACTCCTGGCTCAGCGTAAGTAACTTCAAGGATAATTGAAGCCGGCATATCTACTGATAAAGGTAAATCAGTTTCAGTGTTAATCTGAACCATTACATTAGTTCCTTCTTTTAATAAATCCGGAGCATCAAGAATACTTTTGTTTAAAGTAATCTGTTCAAAAGTTTCGTTGTTCATAAAGTGAAATTGATCTCCTTCTGCATATAAATATTGGTAAGTATGTGTCTCGACACGTACATCATCAATTTTATGTCCTGCTGAAAATGTATTGTCTAATACTTTTCCAGTTGTTAAACTTTTTAATTTAGTTCTTACGAAAGCAGGTCCTTTTCCTGGTTTTACGTGTAAAAATTCGATAATTTTATAAATATCGTGGTTGTATTTAATACAAAGTCCGTTTCTAATATCTGATGTAGATGCCATTTTATTGTTTATTTGTTAATTCGTTTTTTTGTTAATTCGCTTAGCTGTTTCACCGATTATATCGATTTTACAAATAAACGATTACACTTTACTTTAGTAATTCCCTGAATATCCTTTCATGATTCCACGAGATGAATTTCTAATAAAATCGATAATCTCATCTCTTTCAGGAGTTGCTTCCATTTCAGCTTCAATAATTCCTAAAGCCTGAGTGGTATTATAATTCTTTTGGTATAAAATTCTGTAAATATCCTGAATTTCTCTTATTTTTTCGGTTGCAAAACCTCTTCTTCTTAATCCAACAGAGTTGATACCTACGTAAGACAAAGGCTCTTTGGCTGCTTTAGTATAAGGAGGAACGTCTTTACGAACCAAAGATCCTCCAGAAACCATAGCGTGATCACCAATATTGATAAACTGGTGCACTGCAGCTAAACCACCTAATACAGCGTGTTTCCCTACAATTACGTGACCAGCTAAAAGAACACCGTTTACAATGATAGCATTATCGCCTACAACACAATCGTGAGCAATGTGAGCAGCTGCCATAATTAAACAGTTGTTTCCAATGATAGTTTGACCAGAAGCACTTGTGCCTCTGTTGATAGTTACACATTCTCTAATAGTACAATTGTCTCCAATGATAGCCAATGAATCTTCACCACCAAATTTTAGATCTTGCGGAACCGCCGAAATAACTGCTCCGGGGAAAATATTGCAGTTTTTTCCAATTCTTGCACCTTCCATAATGGTTACATTAGAACCTATCCAGGTACCATCACCTATTACTACATTGTTGTGAATAGTTGTAAAAGGTTCAATAACCACATTTTTGGCGATTTTTGCGCCAGGATGAACATAAGCTAACGGTTGATTCATCTATTTTTTGTTTATATAATTAATTATCTTAATTATTATTTAAAAAAAGCATAGTGACAGTGAGGAACTGTTTTCTATGTTATTGTTGTTTCTTTGCTATTTGAGCCATTAATTCTGCTTCAGCAACTAATTTTCCATTAGCATAAGCATTAGCCTGCATGTGACAAATTCCTCTTCTGATAGGAGTAATCAAATCACATTTAAAAGTTAATGTATCTCCAGGCAATACTTTATGCTTGAATTTTACATTATCAATTTTCATGAAGTAAGTCAAATAATTCTCAGGATCCGGAACTGTACTTAGAACTAAAATTCCACCTGTCTGCGCCATAGCTTCCACAATTAAAACTCCAGGCATAACTGGTGCGTCAGGAAAATGTCCAACGAAGAAATTCTCATTCATCGTAACATTTTTCATGCCAACTACATGACTGTCAGACATTTCAATGATTCTGTCAATCAACAAAAATGGAGGTCTATGAGGCAACATAGCCATGATTTTGTGAATATCCATCAATGGTTCTTGATTCAAATCGTAAACAGGAACATAGTTACGCTGTTCGATTTTAATCATTTTTGCCATCTTTTTAGCAAATTGGGTATTTACAAAATGTCCTGGTTTATTAGCGATAATTTTTCCCTGAATTTTTGTTCCAATTAAAGCCAAATCACCAATTACATCTAATAATTTGTGTCTTGCAGCCTCGTTTGGATAATGTAAAGTCAGGTTATCTAAAATTCCATTTGGTTTAACACTAATAGTTTCTTTATCAAAAGCTACTTTTAAATTTTCCATTGTTGAAGCAGATATTTCTTTGTCTACATAAACAATTGCGTTATTTAAATCGCCACCTTTAATCAAACCATTGTCTAAAAGAGATTCTAATTCGTGTAAGAAACTGAATGTTCTTGAAGATGCGATTTCAGTTTTAAAATCGCCTATATTCTTAAGAGTTGCATTTTGTGTACCTAAAATTTTAGTTCCAAAATCAACCATTGTAGTTACAGTATAATGATCGCTAGGCATTACAAGAATTTCACTTCCGCTAGCTTCGTCAGTAAATGAAATTACTTCTTTTACTACATAAACATTACGGTTAGCAGTTTGTTCTTCAACACCTGCTTCTTCTAAGGCTTCAACAAAATATTTTGAAGAACCATCCATAATAGGAAGTTCTGAAGCATTCAATTCAATGATAACATTATCTAAATCACAACCTACTAAAGCTGCTAAAACATGCTCAGGTGTTTGAATTTTAACTCCTAATTTTTCTAAATTAGTTCCGCGTTGCGTGTTTACAACATAATTTGCATCGGCTTCAATAATTGGATGTCCTTCTAGATCTACCCTAACAAAAGTAAAACCGTTATTTACTGGAGCAGGTTTAAAAGTCATTTTAACTTCCTTACCGGTGTGTAATCCAACTCCCGTTAACGATATTTCTGTTTTGATGGTCTTCTGTTTAACCATTGTTTCCTTGTTTTTGGTTTAATATTTGTTTCTTTAATTCGTCAATTTCTGCGATGATCTTAGGTAAGTTTTTAAAATGAACGTACGATTTACTAAAATCATTATAGCCAAATGTTGGACTTCCCTGTAAGATTTCGTCGTCTTTTATATTTCTGGCAACTCCTGACTGGGCCTGGATTCTAACATTGTTACCAATTATTAAATGGCCTGATATTCCAACCTGACCGCCTATCATTCCGTTTTTACCTATTTTAGTTGAACCTGCAACACCTGTTTGAGCAGCAATTACAGTGTTCTCCCCTATTTCAACATTATGAGCAATTTGAATTTGGTTATCCAATTTTACTCCTTGTCTTATTATTGTAGAACCTAATGTTGCTCTGTCAATTGTAGTACAAGAACCTATTTCTACATTATCTTCAATTACAACATTCCCTATTTGTGGAATCTTTTTATAACTACCGTCAGGATTTGGCGCAAAGCCAAAACCATCAGAACCTATTACTGTTCCCGCATGAATGGTACAGTTATTACCAATTATAGATTCGGAATAAATCTTAGCGCCGGCAAAAATAGTGACATTATTATGAATGACAACATTATCTCCAATAAAACAATTAGGATAAATTTTTACATTGTCACCAATTGTAACATTTGTACCAACATAACTAAAACTGCCTAAATAGAAATTTTCTCCGTATTTGGCATCATTCGAAAGTACCGTATGCGGTTCAATTCCTTGCTTGCTCGCTTTTCTAGCCTGATCGTAAAATTCCAGCAATTTCGAAAAAGCTAAATAGGCATCTTCAACCTTAATTAATGTAGTATTTAAATCTGATTCCGGGATGAAGCTTTTGTTTACAATAGTAATTGTAGCTTCTGTGGTATAAATGAAGTTGTTGTATTTAGGATTGGATAAAAAAGTCAACGAGCCTACTTTTCCCTCCTCTATTTTAGAAAGTTCAGAAACTTCAGCCAAAGGATTCCCTACGACTTCGCCTTCTAAAACACCCGCTATTTGTTCTGCTGTAAATTTCATTCCGACAAAAATATAAAAAAATAGATTTTAAAAATGTATTTATATCAGTTGTTTTGGGAAACAGATATAATATTTAGTCACCGATTTTGATAAAGACTTTAAATTCAACTGATCGGAAGATTCTATAACATCTTCTACTGTCTTATCTTTTTTCAAAATTCGTATAGGCTCGGCTTCTTTATCATAGGCCTGATTCTTGATTTTTCCTTTAAAAATAAAATAATTAGTATCGGCTATGCTAATGTTATTTTCTTGTGCAAAACGTTCTTTTAAAGGATTCAAATCTTCAATAGCGACTTTTTCACTGGTTAGTTTTATTTTCAATAAATCTCTGTTGATGATCATTTTACTCAAAGAGGATAAAATAAAATCTTCATGTTTTTGCCAAGATTTTATAGCGCTAATAATATCAAAATCATCCAGTTGAGAAAATAAATCTAAAGTATTAGTATCAAAAGCTTCTAAAGCAATTTTATTTTGCATAAAAAACTGCAAAGGTTCGCTACTTGGTAAAACAACGCCTTTTAAAGTCAATTCTTTAGCGCGCTTTAAAATTCTTGTCAGAATCAATTCGCCTACTAAACTGGTTTTATGTAAATAAGCCTGCCAATACATTAATCGGCGGGACATTAAAAACTTTTCGACCGAATAAATTCCTTTTTCTTCAATAACTAAAAAGTCATCTTCTACATTCATCATTTGGATCAAACGTTCTGAATTCACGTTTCCTTCGGCTACTCCCGAATAAAAACTATCGCGTTTTAAATAATCCATTCGATCCATATCCAGCTGACTCGAAATTAACTGCAGCATGAATTTTCGATGATAATCTCCTTCAAAAATTTTAATTGCTAAACTCAGTTTTCCGTTGAATTCTTCATTTAACTTCTTCATGAATAGCAATGAAATTTCTTCATGATGCACATCTTCAACAATACTTTTTTCCATAGCATGCGAAAATGGTCCGTGACCAATATCGTGCAATAAAATAGCAATATAAAGTGCATTTTCTTCTTCTTCAGAAATCAAAACCTCTTTAAAACGTAATACATCAACTGCTTTTTGCATTAAATGCATACAGCCTAAGGCGTGATGAAAACGCGTATGATTTGCTCCTGGATAGACTAAATAAGAAAGCCCCATTTGAGAAATGCGTCTTAACCGCTGAAAATAAGGATGCTGAATTAAGTCGTAAATTAAAGCATTAGGAATACTAATAAACCCATAAATAGGGTCATTGAATATTTTAAGTTTATTGATTTGAGCCACTCCGAGGTTAATTTTGGTGAACAAATATAAATAAATTAGCTTTTAAAATTAGCATTTTCATTTCTAATTACTGATTTAGAAAATAAGCTATTCTTGCTATTTCATTGGTTCTTAAAGCAGTAATTTAAAAAGAAAGTTAAAAAAAAGTAAATTTAGTTCACTTAGTTCGGTGTTTTACGAACTAACACTATCTTTGCAAAAAAATTACCATGGAAACTATTCAAAAAGAACGGGAAGAACTTATTGAAATGTTTGGAATTTATTTCGAATCATTATACAATATCTCACCGCTTGCTTCACGAATTTTGGGTACTTTAATAGTTGAAGGCTGTAAATCAGGACTAACTTTTGAAAGCTTAGTAGAAAAATTATCTGCCAGTAAAAGTTCTATTTCTACCAATTTGAATTTACTGCTAAAGATGGAAAAAATTAGCTACTTCACAATTGCAGGTGACCGGAAAAAGTATTTTAAAGCTGCTCCTATTAGCGACCGATTAAAAAATTATCAAAAACTACTTAAATCAGAAGATTTTATTCTTGATAAAATGATGATTTATAGAGAAAAGACTGCTTCATGTCCTGCTGAGAGATGTAATTTAGAAAATTTAAAAGCTTATAAGCAACATTTACTTGCTGTAGAAAAACTAGTAACTCACACTATTTCAGAATTCAAGGAAATAGAAACAACAAACAATCTTAATAATCAATAAGTATTTACATAAAATCTAACAAATATTCCAAAATGAAAAAAAAATATTTTATCGGTGCACTATTACTATCACTAGGCTTATTCTCCTGTAAAAAAGAAGAAACGAAAACAGCTCTACCTGTGATGCCTTACAAAGTGATTGCAATTGATAAATCTAACACTACTTTATTAGCCGAATATCCTGCCACTTTAGAGGGGGTTACAGATATTGACATTCGTGCCAAAGTTGACGGTTATATTGAAAAAATATATGTTCAGGAAGGTCAGGAGGTAAAAAAAGGACAATTACTTTTTAAATTAGAAACACAAACTGCAGATCAGGAAGCAAGCGCAGCCAAAGCAAAAGTTACTGCTGCTCAGGTAGAAGTAAATCGTTTAAAGCCATTAGTTGAACGCAATATTATTAGTGATGTACAATTAGAAACAGCCAAAGCTAATTTAGCAAGTGCTAAAAGTACTTACCAAAGTATTATTGAAAAAATTAACTACGCTTCTATTAAAAGCCCTGTTAATGGAATTGTTGGAACATTACCTTTAAGATTAGGTAGTTATGTAAGTAGCCAGACTGCTGAACCATTAACCCGTATTTCAGATGTAAGCACTATTTATGCTTATTTTTCTATGAATGAAAAACAACAATTAGATATTACAATGAACTCTGCCGGGAAAACATTTCAGGAGAAAATTGCTCAAATGCCTAATGTAAATTTAATTCTAAGCAACGGAATGGAATATGATCAAAAAGGTAAAATTGAAACTTTTAGTGGTCAGGCAAATACACAAACAGGTTCATTTAACGTAAGAGCTCGTTTTTCTAATGCTAATAAATTACTGCGTTCAGGCGGTACAGGAATCGTTAAAATTCCAACTAACTTACAAGATGTAATTATAATTCCTCAAAATGCAACATTAGAAATGCAAGACAAAAGAATTGTTCTTAGCTATGATAAAGACAATAAAGTTGTTGCCAAACCTGTAGAAGTTCGTGAGGTTCCTGGAGGAAAATTTTATGTGGTAGACAAAGGTTTAAATGTTGATGATAACATTTTAATTGAAGGAATCGGAATCATTTCTGAAGGAACTAAAATCAAACCTGAACTTGTAGCTAATCCTGTATTGGCAAATTTACACTCAAAAGAAATTAAGTAATAAAATAACACCCTATGTTTTCAAAATTCATTGACAGACCCGTATTGTCAACGGTGATTTCTATTATCATCGTTATTCTGGGTGTATTGGGATTAATATCACTTCCCGTTTCACAATATCCGGAAATTGCTCCTCCTACTGTTACCGTTTCGGCTAACTATCAAGGAGCTAGTGCCGAAGTAGTAATGAACTCCGTTGTAATTCCGCTGGAAGAACAAATCAATGGTGTTGAAGATATGACTTACATGACTTCAACTTCTAATAATGACGGTTCAGCAACCATCAATATTTATTTCAAATTAGGAACAAATCCTGATATGGCTGCGGTAAACGTTCAAAACCGTGTATCACGTGCTACACCTCTTTTACCTCAGGAAGTTACCAAAGCAGGGGTTACGACAGCCAAAAGACAAAGTGATAACATTTTGATTTTCTCTCTTTATAGTGAAAATCCAAATTTTGATATGACCTTCCTTCAAAATTATGCCAACATCAACATTGTTCCTAAACTTAAAAGGGTTTCTGGAGTTGGTGAAGCCATGATTTTTGGTCAAAAAGATTACTCAATGCGTATTTGGTTAAAACCAGACGTAATGGGAGCTTACGGATTAGTTCCTGCTGATATCAATGCTTTACTAGCTGAACAAAATATTGAAGCAGCTCCAGGGCAATTGGGTGAAAGCAGTGATCACTCTTTTCAATATATCTTAAAATACAAAGGTCGTTTACAAACAACAAAGGAGTTTGAAGAAATTATTGTTCGTTCTACTCCAAATGGTGAGGTTCTTAAATTAGGCGATGTTGCCCGAATTGAATTAGGAGCAATCAATTATGCCAGTAATACATTGACTAACGGTCACGAATCTGTAGCAATTGCCATCGCTCAAACCGCTGGTTCTAATGCTCAGGAAGTAATTGAACATTCCTTAAAAGTACTTGACGAATCATCGGTGAATTTTCCAAAAGGAGTAAAATATACTACTTTGATTAATGCTAATGATTTCTTAGATGAATCTATTTCTAAAGTAATTCACACTTTAATTGAAGCTTTTATTTTAGTATTTGTCGTGGTTTTTGTCTTCTTACAAGATTGGAGATCTACGCTTATTCCGGCAATTTCTGTTCCGGTGGCAATCGTTGGTACCTTCTTTTTCTTGAGTATGTTTGGGTTTACTATCAACTTATTGACACTTTTTGCATTAGTATTAGCTGTAGGTATTGTGGTAGATGATGCGATTGTGGTAGTTGAGGCAGTCCATGCAAAAATGGAAGCTGGTGAACACAATCCTAAAAAAGCAGCTCATAGCGCGATGAATGATATTAGTAGCGCAATTATTTCCATCACATTAGTAATGGCGGCGGTATTTATTCCCGTTTCTTTTATTAGTGGTTCATCGGGAGTATTTTATAAACAATTTGGTTTAACATTAGCCGTTTCTATTGTTTTATCAGCTATTAATGCCTTGACTTTATCACCAGCATTATGTGCTATTTTCTTAAAAGAACACGATAAAAATGCTCCTAAAAGAGGATTTTTAGACCGTTTTTACACAGCTTTCAACACTGGATTTGATGCTACAACAGCAAAATATAAAAAGTCAGTTGAGTTTTTCGTTAATAGAAAGTGGCTAGCCTTCTTAGGAATTGCCATTTTTACTGGAATTTTTATTTTATTAATAAATATTACACCAAAAGCTTTCGTTCCTAATGAAGATACAGGATCTATCATGTCTGATATTTCATTAGCTCCGGGAACTTCTTTAAAAAGAACTGAAGAAGTTTTATTAGAGGTACAAAATAAATTAAATGACATTCCAGAAATCCAAGAAGTTTTACGTATTTCTGGTCGTAGTATGCTTAGTGGTACCGGTAATAACTACGGAATGGTTATCGTAAAACTAAAACCTTGGGCGGAACGTAAAGAAAAAACATCTGAAATTTCGGCAGTAGTTCAAGAACTATTTAAGCGTACAGCGACTATTAAAGACGCAAAAGTTTTATTCTTTGCTCGTCCTACTCTGTCTGGTTTTGGTTACGCAAATGGTTTTGAAATGCAATTACAAGATCAAAAAGGAGGTTCTATTCAGGAATTTAGTAAAGTAAGTAATGATTTCTTGGCTGCCGTAAATAGTCGCCCAGAAATTCAATATGCTTCCACATCATTTTCGCCTAATTACCCTCAATATCGAATTGATTTGAATGTTCCTGCTATCAAAAAATCAGGACTTACAGTAACCGATGTTTTAGGAACTTTACAAGGATATTACGGAGGAGTATATTCGTCTAACTTTAATAAATTCGGAAAACAATTCCGTGTAATTTATCAGGCAGAACCTATTTTTAGAACAGATCCCGGATCACTAAACACAGTTTTAGTTAGAAACAGTTCAGGTAAAATGGCTCCTATTTCGCAATTTGTGAAATTAGAAAAAGTTTTTGGACCACAAGCAATTGAACGATTTAACTTATTTACATCTGTAAAAATCACTGGAGCACCAAATCCTGGATTCAGTTCTGGTGATGCTATTAAAGCTGTTCAAGAAGTGGCAGCCGAAAAATTACCTTTAGGTTACGGGTATGAATTTTCAGGATTAACTCGTGAAGAGATTAGTGCCGGAGGACAAACGATCTTTATTTTTATATTATGTATTGTGTTTGTTTATTTCTTATTATCAGCACAATATGAAAGTTATGTATTGCCAATTGCCGTTTTATTATCCTTACCAATTGGTTTAGCAGGAGCTTATATTTTTGCACTTATCTTTGGAGTAACCAATAATATCTATCTCCAAATTACGCTTATCATGCTTATTGGATTATTAGCCAAAAATGCCATTTTGATTGTAGAATTCTCAGCCGACGCTCGACGCAAAGGATTAAGTATAACACAAGCCGCTATTCAAGGTGCTGTTGCTCGTTTACGACCAATTTTAATGACATCATTCGCATTTATATTAGGATTATTGCCATTAATGCTGGCACAGGGTGCTGGAGCTGTAGGGAACAAAGCAATTGGAACCGGAGCCATTGGAGGAATGTTAATAGGAACTATTTTGGGTGTTTTTGTAATTCCTATATTGTTCATTGTTTTCCAAAATTTACAGGAAAAAATTTCTACAAAACCACTTCCAATTGAAAATCAGGAGTCAGATGTTACTTTTTTAGACCACGAAAATGAAAAATAAAATATATAAAATTACCTTATTTGCAATAACAGCAACCTTGTTACAATCTTGTTTTGTTGCGAAAGAATACAAAAGACCTGAATTAAAAACAGAAGATTTGTATCGAAATGAAGTAATGGCAACTGATACCATTTCATTAGCCAATACCGCCTGGGATAAAATGTTTACTGATCCTATTTTGCAATCCTATATCAAAAAAGGTTTAGAAAACAATTTAGACATTCGAATTGCCATGCAAAACCTTGCAGCTGCCGAAGCAACTATGAAACAAGGAAAAGCAGGCTATTTCCCTACACTATCTGTTGGTGCCGACTGGACGCATCAGGAATTATCAAAGAATAGCCAGATTGGAGCTATTGTAAGAAACCGAAGCACAGATCAGTACCAATTAACTGGAAGTTTATCCTGGGAAGCTGATATTTGGGGAAAAATCAGAAGTAATAAACGTGCTGCTAATGCTGCTTATTTGCAAACAACAGCAGCTAATCAGGCTATTAAAACCCAATTAATAGCTTCGCTTGCTACGACCTATTACCAATTAATGTCGCTTGATGCTCAAATAAAAGTAGCCGAAGCCACATTAGTAAACAGGGATAAAAGTATTGAAACAATCCAACAGCTTAAAAAAGCCGGAAATGTTACTGAAGTTGGAGTAAAACAAACAGAAGCTCAAAAATATACAACTGAGTTAATTATTGCCGATTTAAAAAACAATACCATTTTATTAGAAAATACCCTGAATATTCTTTTAGGAGAAGCTTCTAAAAAAATAGACAGAAGTACTTTAGAATCTCAAAAATTACAGCCACAAATTACGCTTGGTGTTCCTACAGGTTTATTGAGAAACAGACCCGATGTAATTGCTGCTGAGTACAATCTGATCAACAATTTTGAAATGACTAATGTAGCTAAAAGCGGATTTTATCCTTCGCTAAAAATCACAGCTACAGGTGGATTACAAAGTATTGATTTAAAAGAATGGTTTAGCGCTAATTCTATTTTTGCCAATGCAATTACAGGTTTAACACAACCGCTTTTTAATCAAAGGCAAATAAAAACCAAATATGAAGTAGCCAAAGCCAATCAGGAAAAAGCTTATATTCAGTTTGAACAATCATTACTTACAGCAGGAAAAGAAGTTTCTGATGCATTAGCACAATACAATAATGAAACCTACAAAATTAGTGTTCGCGAAAAACAAGTAGATGCACTTAAAAAAGCATCTGACTTTTCAGATGAATTATTGACTTACGGTTTGGCTAATTATCTGGAAGTTTTAACAGCTAAAGATGCTGCTTTAAATGCCGAACTAAATTTAGTGGACAACAAATTCCAACAATACAAAGCCATTATTCAATTGTACAAAGCCCTTGGCGGAGGATGGCAATAAGATTAATTCTCGTACCAGAATTAAATTAGGTTATATATTCAAAAAGCCATCTTGTTCTAAAAAACGAGATGGCTTTTTCTTTTGGCTTTAAGATTATTTTAATCGAATGGGAATCCAGATTTCTTCTTCTGAATCAGGGTCACCTTTTTTATATTTCTCTCCTAAAATTTCAAAATGTGGTCTGTCATCTACTACATAAGATGAATTGGGTATCCAATCTTTGAAAATATATTCAAAAAAAGCAGCTGCATCACTTCCATCGCCTTTGTAATCAAAAACAGCATACCAACCATTAGGAATTACTAAGGAATTCATACCGTCAGGAATATTTTCAAAATCAGTAACTTCAACTGCTACCCACTTTTCAAATTCAGTATTAGGATTAAAATTTTCCCAAAAACCTTCTAAAAATTGTTGAATCGAAAATAAATCAGTACTTATCGCATTCACAATTTCTTTTTTTCTAGGCATAAAATGTTGCCAAAGTGGAACAGGATTATAAGTAGCATAATTCATGCTTTGTTTACAGCCAATTATTTTTTTCTCTGTAAATGCGGTGATTTTTGGTTTCATTTATCGTTCTTTTAAAAGCGGTTCTCTATAATTAAAATTAGCTAAAAAAATGATTAATTCTCACTAGGTTAATTTAAAATTAAAATTATACTTTACCAACTAAGAACTAAAGACTAAGTACTTTTTACTAATTACTAAGGAGCTAAATTTTATCAAAATATTAGCAACTTGGCTTCTATAAAATCTTTAATTTGCACAATGTACTAACGTTTTTAACGTTCAGGAATAATTAAAATTGACACACTATATGGACAAAATAAAAATACTTTGGGTTGATGATGAGATTGATTATCTAAAACCACACATTCTTTTTTTAGAGAAAAAAAATTATGAAGTTACGACCTGTAATAATGGTCTTGACGCTATAGAAATATTCGAAAACGAAAATTTTGACATTGTTTTCTTAGACGAAAATATGCCTGGAATGAGCGGTTTAGAAACTTTGTCAGAAATGAAAGAGAAAAAAAGTGCCATTCCGATGATTATGATTACCAAAAGCGAGGAAGAATATATCATGGAGGAAGCCATTGGTTCGAAAATTGCCGATTACCTGATAAAACCGGTAAATCCTAACCAAATTCTGTTGAGTTTAAAGAAAAACCTAGATAATTCGAAGTTGATTTCTCAAAAAACGACTTTAGATTACCAAAAGGAATTTCACAAAATTTCGATGGAAATGGGCATGGTCAACAGCTATGAAGACTGGGTTGAATTGTATAAAAAACTCTTGTTTTGGGAATTGCAACTAGAAGATATCAATGATCAAAGTATGATTGAAATCTTAGAATCGCAAAAAGTAGAAGCTAATTCACAGTTTGGAAAATTCATCGAACGTAATTACGAAGACTGGTTTGAACCAAAAGCAGATAAACCGATTCAGTCACATACTTTATTCAAAGAATTAGTAGTTCCTGAATTGAAGAAAAAAGAAAAACCGGTATTGTTTGTTGTTGTTGATAATTTGCGTTACGATCAATGGAAAGCTTTTGAAAATGTCGTAGCTGATTATTATAAATTAGAAAAAGAAGTGCCCTACTACTCTATTCTGCCTACGGCAACTCAATATGCCAGAAATGCTATTTTCTCAGGTTTATTACCAGCTGAAATGGAAAAAAAACATCCTGATTTATGGAAAAATGATCCTGACGAAGGTGGAAAAAACTTATTTGAAGCCGAATTTCTTGAAGCTCAATTAAAACGTTTAAACCTAAACATTAAATCGGATTATTTTAAGATTACCAATTTAGCTTCAGGTAAAAAACTGGTCGAAAGTTTCAGAGCATTGAAAGATAACGATTTGGTTACCGTGGTCTATAATTTTGTAGATATGCTTTCGCATGCCAAAACTGAAATGGATGTGGTAAAAGAACTCGCTGCCGATGATAAAGCCTACCGTTCATTAACATTGAGCTGGTTTAAAAATTCTCCTTTGTTAGAAATCATTCAACAAGCGCAAAAACTAGGTTTTAAATTGATTTTGACTACAGATCACGGAACCATCAATGTTAAAAATCCTTCAAAAGTTGTTGGTGATAAAAATACAAGCTTGAATTTACGTTACAAAACAGGCCGCAGTCTTACGTATGAAAGTAAAGATGTTTATGCTGTAAAAGATCCGAAAAAAATTGGCTTACCGGCAATTAATATGAGTAGTTCTTTTATTTTTGCAAAAAATGATTTGTTTCTGGCTTATGTCAACAACTACAATCATTATGTGAGTTATTATAAAAATACCTATCAACATGGAGGAATTTCTCTTGAGGAAATGATTGTTCCGTGTTTGATTTTTAATCCTAAATAGTGACTTAGTCCTTAGTCCACAGTCCTTAGTTCTATTTCAATTCTAAGGACTAAAAACTAGGTACTAAGGACTATAATAAACTAAAAACATGGAAATCACTTTTTCATTAGACGAAATAAACAATGTTGCCGAATTAATTGTAGCTGCAAAGCCTAATAAAGTCATACTTTTTAATGGCGAAATGGGCGCAGGAAAAACGACTTTTATTAAGCAATTGTGTAAAACTCTGGGTGTAACCGAAGCGACCAGCAGTCCGACTTTTTCTTTAGTTAACGAATACCAAACTACAAATAATCAGATAGTTTATCATTTTGATTTTTATCGTTTAAAAAAAGAAACTGAAGCGCTGGATATGGGGGTTGACGATTATTTGTATTCCGGAAATTGGTGTTTTATCGAATGGGCCGAAAATATTGCCAGTCTTATTCCCGAAGCACATTCAACCATTAGCATTGAAGTTTTAGCTGATGGAAAACGACTTTTGAAATTGAACTAATTTTTTAAACAAAATGAAGTAAAAAATAAAACATTAATTACTGAATAGTAGTGTTTTATATAATTATTATCCCGAAATTACTTCTTAATAAAAGTAGTAAAATCAGCTAAAAAGAAGTTTTACCGTAAAAAATCAATCCTTTTAAATTTTTATCAGAATATAAAACTTCTTTTTTTAATCTTTTTGTGTAATTTTACTCTTTAATTCTACAAAAAAAGATGTCAATATCAATAACTCCATTTACAAAACAACAGTTACTGCCTCAGGAAGAGAAGCTGGAAGTAGCTAGAAAAAAAGGTGAACTATTTATTGGTATTCCTAAAGAAACTAGCTATCAGGAACGTCGTATTTGTTTAACGCCAGATGCTGTAAGTTCCTTAGTATGTCATGGTCATCGTGTAATGATAGAATCAGGTGCCGGAGAAAATGCCAGTTATTCAGATAAAGAATATTCTGAAGCAGGTGCCGAAGTAACTAAAGATACCCAAAAAGTTTTTAGTTGTCCAATGATTCTAAAAGTAGAACCACCTACGGTAGCCGAAATCAAAATGATGAACAATCAGGCGATTCTTATTTCGGCAATTCAGTTAAAAACAAAGAAAAGAGAATTTTTTGAAGCCTTAACTAAGAAAAAAATTACAGCTCTTGCTTTCGAATATATCAAAGATGTTGATGAAACTTATCCTATTGTAAAATCGTTAAGCGAAATTGCTGGAACGGCTTCTATCTTAATTGCTGCTGAATTAATGATTGCTAATGCAAACGGAAAAGGACTTTTATTCGGGAATATAACAGGCGTACCTCCTACTGAAGTTGTTATTCTTGGTGCAGGAACTGCTGGTGAATTTGCTGCAAAAGCTGCTATTGGTTTAGGAGCAAATATTAAAGTTTTCGATAATTCCATTACTAAATTAAGACGACTGCAAAATAGTTTGAACCAGGCTGTTTTTACATCAACTATTCAACCTAAAGCCTTATTAAAAGCTCTAAGACGTTGTGATGTAGCTATTGGAGCCATGCGTGGTTTAGAACGCTGCCCAATTGTAGTGACCGAAACTATGGTTGAACACATGAAAAAAGGTGCTGTAATTGTTGATGTGAGTATTGATACAGGAGGTTGTTTTGAAACCTCAGAAGTAACCACTCATGAAAAACCTACTTTTATAAAAAGTGATATTCTTCACTATTGTGTTCCCAATATTCCTTCCCGTTATTCTAAAACGGCTTCACTTTCTATCAGTAATATTATTACTCCCTATCTATTAAAAATTGCCGAAGATGGCGGTATCGAAAGTGCTATTCGATGCGATAAAGGTTTGAAAAATGGTATTTATACTTACCACGGAATTCTTACTAACAGAGCCATAGGCGACTGGTTTGATTTACCTAACAACGACATTAATTTAATTGTGTTTTAAGTAAACTTTGAACTACCTTTGCAAAAAAATAATTCATGAAATTTGTACAACGTTTTTCCTATTATTTAATAGGCTTAGTATTGGGTTGCTTTGTTGTGGCTCTTGTTTTTAGCGGAAAAGACACTCGCTGTAATTATTTTCCAAATGCCCGAGTTTTAAACGATCTTAGAAATAAACCGTTTGAATATTCAGCAAAAGCTACACAGGTTTTAAATGAAAAATGGGTCACTATTGCAGATGTAAAAAACACATTGGAATTTGGAGATGTAGATTTTGACAAAAGCGACACCGAATTTGGTAAAAAAACTAAGCTTTACGTTATTGAAGGGAAAACGGCTCAAAATGTCGCAATAATTCTAACGGTAAAAAACGAAGAAGGTAAAGCTACTCTGGAGAATATTATTAAGAAATAAAAACGCTTTAATTGACCGCAAATTCGCAAATTAAAATCTTATATTAACAATTTTAATTTGCGAATTTGCGGTTTATTTTTTTTATAACTATTTAAAAAAATCACCAGTTAATCTCAGTCATTTTTTGTTCTCTCAAATACTTATTAGTTTGGCTAAAATGTTTGTTCCCAAACCAAAAACCTCTGTTAGCACTTAATGGCGAAGGATGTCCTGATTTTAATACATGATGTTTTTTAGCATCAATTAAAGCTGCTTTCTTTTGTGCAAATCCGCCCCAAAGCAAAAACACAACTTTTTCTGATTCATCAGAAATCTTTTTAATAACAGCATCGGTAAACTTTTCCCAGCCTTTTCCCTGGTGACTTCCAGCTTCAGATTGTCTAACGGTTAAAGTAGCGTTTAGTAAAAAAACACCCTGATCAGCCCAGCGTTCTAAATTTCCGGTTTTAGGTAATGGTTTACCCAAATCGGTTTCAATTTCTCTAAAAATATTATATAAAGATGGAGGAAAAGGAATGCCATCGTTTACCGAAAAACACAAACCATTCGCCTGATTAGGTCCGTGATAAGGATCCTGACCAATGATTACCACTTTTACCTGATCAAAATGACAATGATCAAAAGCGGAGAAAATCTGACTTCCTTTTGGATAACAAACCTTTGTAGTATATTCTGTTTTTACAAAATCAATTAATTCTTTGAAATAAGGTTTTTCAAATTCTTCATTTAAAACAAATTTCCAGGAATCATGCATTTTAACATCCATATTTTTTTTAGGCTAATTTCAGGATTTTTTTATTGAAATCATATTCTCTTGCTAATAAAAATCAGATACAAACTTTAGCGTTTTCAATAGTACTATTTTTTGTATTTTTGTGCTACTTTCTTAAAGAAATTAAATGATCAGTATTACCGAAAAAACATTACAAGACCTTCAGTTTCCGACAATTCTAGAAACCATTTCTGAGATTTGTAATACCGAAATTGGAAAAGAAAAAGCACTAAAAATCACACCTTTTAGAGATAAAGAAAGTCTGATGCAGGCTTTGAAACAAACCTCTGAATATATTTCTTCATTTCAAAACAATAATGCGATTCCTAATCACAGTTTTGATGCGATTACTCACGAAATAAAATTTCTGGCTATTGAAGATAGCTTTCTTGAAGTAGGCAGTTTTAGAAAAATAGCCACTTTGTCTTCGACGGTTAATTTCCTGTTGAATTTTTTAAGAAAATTTGATGATTATTATCCAAATATCAATGCCAGAGCTTCCAGAGTCGAATTAACAAAGGAAATTGTAACGCTTATTGATACGGTAGTTGATAAATATGGCGAGATAAAAGACAATGCCTCTCCTGCTCTATCAGATATTCGCAAAAGTATGAATTTGGTTCGCGGAAAAGTCAACCAAAGTTTTGGAATTGCTTTAACGCAATATAACGGATTAGGTTATCTGGATGATATTAAAGAAAGTTTTGTACAAAACAGGCGTGTTTTGGCTGTATTATCAATGTACCGACGAAAAGTAAGAGGAACTATTTTAGGCAGTTCGAAAACAGGAAGTATTGCTTATATCGAACCTGAAATGACGCTGAAATATTCCAGAGAATTAAGCAATTTAGAATACGAAGAAAAAGAAGAAATTACCCGCATTTTAAAACAGTTATCGAATGCTATTCGTCCGTTTTTAGACTTATTGAAAGAATATCAGGATTTTTTAAGTGATATTGATGTGATTGCTGCTAAAGCAAAATACGCCGACAGAATCAACGGAATTTTGCCTAATATCACCGAAAAACGCCGATTATATTTTAGAGAAGCCTTTCATCCTATTTTGTATTTGACCAATAAGCAAAAAAAGGAAGTTACCTATCCGCAAACTATAGAATTACAGCAGGAAAACCGAATTATTGTCATTTCGGGGCCTAATGCCGGAGGAAAAACCATTTCGTTAAAAACAGTGGGGTTACTCCAATTAATGTTACAATCAGGAATGTTAATTCCGGTTCACGAACGCTCAGAAACTTTTTTATTCGACAGGATTTTAACAGATATTGGAGACAACCAATCTATTGAAAATCATTTGAGTACTTATAGTTACCGATTAAAGAACATGAACTACTTTCTCAAGAAGTGTAACAGTAAGACAATGTTCCTGATTGATGAATTTGGTACAGGTTCTGATCCTGAATTAGGAGGTGCTTTGGCTGAAATTTTCCTAGAAGAATTCTATCACAGGGAAGCTTTTGGAATCATCACTACCCATTATTCGAATTTAAAAATTCTGGCTAACGAATTGCCTTTTGCTACTAATGCCAACATGCTATTTGACGAAAAATCATTAGAACCCATGTATAAATTGGTCTTGGGACAGGCAGGAAGTTCGTTTACTTTTGAAGTAGCTCAGAAAAACGGAATTCCGTTTGGCCTAATCAATCGTGCCAAAAAGAAAATTGAAGTGGGTAAAGTTCGTTTTGATAAAACTATAGCCAACTTACAAAAAGAACGTTCTAAGCTTGAAAAAACTTCTCAAAACCTGAAAGAAGAAGAAACCAGAGCGCGTGAAGAAGGAAAAAAAATGGAAAATATCAATGTAAAAATCAAACAAAAACTGGAAAGCTATCAGGAATTGTACGACAGCAACCAAAAGACGATTTACATTGGTCAAAAAATAGAAGATATTGCCGAAAAATATTTCAATAATAAAAATAAAAAAGAGCTTATTGGTGAATTTTTGAAAATAGTTGAAATCGAAAATTCGAAACGTAAAAAAGCAACTCCAAAAGAAAATAAAGCTATAATTGCTAAGAAAAAAGAAATTATTGAAGAAGTAAAAGTTCAGGTTGAGGAAATTAGACAGGAAAAGAAAGAAAAGAAGCTAAAACCTGTTATTGAAAAACCAAAACCTGTTCTAAAAGTAGGTGATCGTGTGCGAATGTTAGATGGAAAAGCCGTGGGAAGCATTGATGCCATTGAAAAAAACAAAGCAACAGTGAATTATGGTTTGTTTACTTCTAAGGTAAGTTTGGACGAATTAGATTTGGTGGAAGCTGTGAAAAAGTAATCAGTTTGCAGAATGCAAAAAGTAGCTCACTTTAAACATAAAGTATTTACGCAATTTTGTCATCCTATGTTTGCA
>NZ_JNCA01000033.1 GCF_000695795.1 Flavobacterium seoulense
TTTAAATGGAACGGGGGCACACCGGTATTCTAACCTTTCTATTCGTCGGCAGCGTCATATGTGTATAAGGGACAGGGACAAGCCGATGGTTCGATTGCAGTAACTAGTAGTGCTGGATCAACTGTGGTAATTACCAATGCTCAAAACCAAGTAGTAAGCAATACCGGATTGCCAGCGGGAACTTATACTTTAACTGCTACCGCTCCGGGTGGAAACAATAATCAAAACTGTACCGCTACTGCTCAGGTAGTTATTAGCCAGCCTGCCATTGCTGTTTCCGTTAGCGGAATCGCTACCAATGCTTCCTGCTTTGGACAAGCCGATGGTTCGATTGCGGTAACTAATAGCGCTGGATCAATAGTGGTGATTACCAATGCTCAAAATCAGGTCGTAAGTAATACCGGATTGCCAGCAGGAACTTATACTTTAACAGCAACTGCTCCGGGTGGAAATAATGGTCAAAACTGTACTGCGACCGCTCAGGTAGTTATTAGCCAACCTGAAATTGCGGTTTCGGTTAGCGGAATTGCTACCAATGCTTCCTGTTTTGGACAAGCCGATGGTTCGATTGCGGTAACTAATAGTGCTGGTTCAATTGTTGTAATTACCAATGCCCAAAACCAAGTAGTAAGCAACACTGGATTAGCAGCTGGAACTTATACTTTAACAGCAACTGCTCCTGGTGGAAATAACGGTCAAAATTGTACTGCCACCGCTCAGGTGATAATTGAACAACCTAATGCAGCAATTAGTGCTACCGCAATTATCATTAACAATAATAATTGTGTAGGATGTAATAATGGTTCAATAAATATTACTGTACAAGGTGGTACTTCTCCTTATACTTACTCTTGGTCAAATGGTGCTATAACTGAAGATATTTCATCTTTGGCAAAAGGCCAATATAGTGTCGAAATAAAAGACAAAAATGGATGTACAGCAAACTATAGCTATTTTGTAACTGAATCTGGAATCGAAATTCTTAAAGATGCTTTCTATGAAGACACCAACAATGATGGTAAAGTAAATATTGGAGACAATATTCGTTATGACTTTACTGTAAAAAATATTGGTAATGTGACATTAACTAATGTAACCGTAACTGATAACAAAGCCATTGTTATGGGAGGTCCAATTACTTCTTTTATAGCAGGTGCTTCTGATAATACTACATTTACTGCTTCGCATGCTATCACTCAGGATGATATCAACAAAGGATATTATTATAATTTAGCCTTAGCAAATGCAAGCGACAATGAGAACATTCCTGTAACTGATAGCTCTACTGATCCTACGCCTTGTACAACTTGCCCTAAAGATCCTGAGTGTACAAATTGTACAATTACTGAAATACCTCAAAATCCGGGTATCTCAATTACTAAAGACGGAACTTATGTAGATACAAACCAAGATGGAAAAACAAACATTGGTGATGTAGTGTCATACAAATTTGTAATTACCAATACTGGAAATGTTACTTTGACTAACGTAACAGTAACAGATAACAATGCATTGGTAACTGGTGGACCAATTGCAACTTTAGCTCCTGGAGTAACTGATGCAACTACGTTTATTGCTTCGCATACGATCACTCAGGATGATATCAACAAAGGAATTGTATACAACTTGGCTACAGCTACAGC
>NZ_JNCA01000034.1 GCF_000695795.1 Flavobacterium seoulense
ATTTGCGAATTTGCGGTGAAATTTTACTAAACCAAGTTAGAAAACCCATGAGATAATTAGAAGTATTAATTATTGATATTTGTATTTTTTAAAAACCGATATTTTTATATTTGTCAAAAAATACAATATTATTTCAGGATTTATTAATACAGCCTCGTATGTCTAATACTCATTCACTAAAGCAATTATCTGATTCGTTAGAAGGAACACTTTTATATGATAATCTTCATAAAACACTTTACGCTACAGATGCTTCTGCTTATAGAATTATTCCTTTGGCTGTGGCTTTGCCAAAATCAACGGAAGATATTGTAAAGTTGGTACAGTATGCTATTAAAAACAAAACTACATTAATCCCCAGAACGGCTGGAACTTCCTTAGCAGGGCAAACCATTGGTGACGGAATTGTGGTTGATGTCTCAAAACATTTTACTAAAATCCTTTCTTTTAATGCTATTGAGAAAACGGTTACGGTACAACCAGGTGTTATTCGGGATGAATTGAATTTGTATTTAAAACCACACGGAGTATTTTTTGGTCCAAATACTTCTACGTCTAATCGCTGTATGATAGGCGGAATGGTGGGGAATAATTCTTCGGGAACCACTTCTATTCGTTATGGCGTAACCCGTGATAAAATTGTAGAAATAAAAACCGTTTTGGCCGATGGTTCGATAGCGGTTTTTAATACGATAACTTCAGCTGAGTTTTTAGCAAAAACTAAAGGAGATTCTTTAGAGAGTGCTATTTACAGAAAGTTATATGAAGAATTATCGAATGAAGCCAACCAGCAGGAAATAAAAAGCGAATTTCCAAAACCTGAAATCCATAGAAGAAACACCGGTTATGCTGTTGATGTTTTACTAAAATCAGATTTATTTGGTGGAACTGAAGGAACAATCAATGTGGGAAAATTGCTTTGCGGAAGTGAAGGAACTCTAGCGGTTACTACCGAAGTAACCTTAAAAGTAGATGATTTGTCGCCAACAAACAACATTATGGTGGTGACTCACTTTGAGACCATTCAGGAGAGTTTAGAAGCAGTAATGATTGCAATGAAACATCATTTGTACACCTGCGAAATGATTGATGATACCATTTTGGACTGTACTAAAAATAATAAAGAGCAGAGTAAAAACCGCTTTTTTATTCAGGGTGAACCCAAAGCGATTATGATGTTTGAATTAGCTTCATATATCAATATGGACGAGGCCGAAAAACAAGCAGATGCTTTGATAAAAGAATTAGAAGAGAACAATTTTGGTTATGCATCGGTAAAATTATATGGCGCTGATATTGAGAAAGTAAACGAATTGCGTAAAGCTGGTTTAGGACTTTTAGGAAGTATTGTGGGCGATGATAAAGCCGCCGATTCTATTGAAGATACGGCTGTAGAATTGAGTGATTTGCCTGCTTACATTGCCGATTTTTCGGCGATGATGCAGCGTCACGGACAGGAAGCCATTTATTATGCTCATGCCGGTGCGGGCGAATTGCACCTGCGTCCGGTGCTGAATTTAAAGACCAAAGAAGGTGTTTATCAGTTTAGAAATATCGCCACTGAAGTAGCAATTTTAGTGAAAAAATACCGTGGTTCGTTGAGTGGGGAACACGGTGACGGAATTGTAAGAGGAGAGTTTCTGCCTTTTATGATTGGTGAAAAGAATTATGAATTGCTTAAAAGACTAAAATTGGCTTTCGATCCACATTCGGTGTTGAATATGGGGAAAATTGTCAATGCCTTAAAAATGGATGAAAATTTCCGTTTTGAGACGGGTAGAGTAGAACCAGATATCCAAACCATTCAGGATTTTTCAGATAGTTTAGGGATTTTAAGATTGGCTGAAAAATGTAATGGTTCAGGTGATTGTAGACGATTACCTTCGGCAGGAGGAACTTTGTGTCCGAGTTATCGCGCTACCCGAGATGAAAAGGATACGACGCGTGCCCGTGCCAATGCTTTGCGTGAATACTTAACGCATTCTGATAAAGAAAATAAATTCAATCATAAGGAATTATATGAGGTTTTTGAATTGTGTGTAAGCTGCAAAGCCTGTGCCAGCGAATGCCCTTCAAATGTAGATGTGGCGACTTTGAAAACCGAATTTTTGTACCAATATCAAAAAGCGAATGGTTTTTCGTTTCGAAATAAAATCTTTGCCAATAATGCTAAGATGAATAAGGTGGGAAGTTTTTTTCCGGCGTTGACTAATTTTGTTTCTAATCTTTCTTTTGTCAAAAAAGGAATGGGTGTAGCGCAGCAAAGAGAAGTTCCATTATTAGCCAAAACAACTTTTAGAAAATGGCTGGATAAAAATGGCAATGTCAATAGCAATAAAAGCAATGACAATAATAAAAATGGAAAAGTGGTTTTGTTTTGTGACGAATTCACGAATTATTATGATGTTAATGTTGGAATTGATGCTTTTGAATTGCTTACAAAATTAGGCTACGAAGTGATTACTGTTGATCATGAAGAAAGCGGAAGAGCCTATCTCTCGAAAGGATTCCTCGAAGAAGCCAAAATGATTGCGATTAAAAATGTAGCAACGTTTGCACCAATAATTACAGACGATTGCCAGTTAATAGGAATTGAACCTTCGGCGATATTGACTTTTAGAGATGAGTATTTGCGTTTAGCAGAAAATAAAGAGGCAGCTCAACAATTAGCTAGAAATGTGCTAACGATTGAAGAGTTTTTTAAGAAAGAAATTGCCTTAGGAAAAATTCATGCGGGACAGTTTTCGACTGAGGAAAAACAGATTAAAATTCACGGACATTGCCACCAAAAATCCCTGAGTACTGTTGAAGCTACTTTTACAATGTTGAATGTGCCAAAAAATAACTCGGTTACTATTTATAACTCTGGTTGTTGCGGTATGGCGGGTTCTTTTGGTTATGAAGAAGAGCATTATGATATCAGTATGAAAATGGGTGAAGATACCTTATTCCCAAAAATCAGAGCTACCGAAGAAAATGTAGCTATTTCAGCCGCAGGAACTTCCTGCCGTCACCAAATTTATGATGGAACGAGCCGAAAAGCACAGCATCCTGTATCTATATTGAAAAGTTGTTTGATTAATTAAAATGCAATTGTAATAACAATTTCAAAAATCAATAGTAAAAGAGCTATTCTTCTTAAATGGAGTTTAGTTCTTTTTTTGTAAGCTATTATAACAAAAATAAACTTAAACCCAACTAGCGTGAGCATCTTGCTCGTGCCTATGGCGATGTGAAAAAGTCCATAATGATGAAGTATAGTGTGTGTAATTTTTACACAATTTGAGAAAGGATTATACACTTAAAAAACAGTTCTTTTTGTTAATCCCTTAGTTATCAGTGTTAGCTTAAAATGGTATAAGACTTGTTATTGAGCCTATGTGAAGTTTTTTCTCGGTTGAGTTTTTCAAAAACTAAGACCGTAGATAAAAATAAAATATAAGCCTTTAGATAAAATCAATAATAAGTCCAACAATGAAAAGCGAAACAATAACTTCAGAACAATTTTTTTCTTCAACCGAAAATAATACTGCAGCTGTAACTCCAAATAATTCTATATTTAATTTTCAGCAAAAATCAACTACTAAAAATAGTATTATCAAAGCAAGTCCTTTGGGTTTAGCCATATTGATTGGTACTTTTATAGCAATGATTTTAGGAGCACTTTCAATGTATTTATTACAGCCTGATTTCGATCAGTTTCATACTAACAGAATCAATTCTGGTTGGGGATTTTATTTTTTGATTCTTACAGTGGGTTTATTCTTTTTTCAGGCGGCTGTGTTTTTATACAATGTCTATCTTTATCTTAGATACAAACCTATAGAATCTGTTTCGGATGATTTGTTGCCAACAGTTACCGTAATTGTTCCTGCTTACAACGAGAGCAAACAGGTTTGGGACACTTTAATGAGTCTGGCAGAAAGTGATTTTCCGGCACACAAAATGGAGTTGTTAGCGGTTGATGACGGAAGTAAAGATGATACCTGGTACTGGATGCAGGAGGCAAAAAATAAGTTAGGCGATCGTTTGACAATTTTTAAGCAGCCGGAAAACAAAGGAAAGCGTCACGCACTTTACCGTGGATTCAAATTAGGAACAGGTGAAGTTTTCGTTACAGTTGATAGCGATTCGATAGTAAAAAAAGATACTTTACGGAACTTAGTTAGTCCATTTGTTGTTGATAAAAATTGTGGTGCTGTTGCAGGAAATGTCCAGGTTTTGAATAATTCGAAAGCAATAATTCCTAAAATGCTGAATGTGAGTTTTGTAATGAGTTTTGAGTTCATGCGTTCGGTAGAAAGCAGATTAGGATCTGTGTTGTGTACTCCCGGAGCCGCAGCGGCTTATAGTAAAACGGCAGTTTTTGGTTGTTTAGAAGATTGGATTAACCAAACCTTTATGGGTGAACCATCTGATATTGGCGAAGACCGAGCGATGACGAATATGATTTTAAAACAAGGGCATCATGTTTTGTTTCAAAGAAATGCTGTTGTATTGACGAATGTTCCTGAAGAGTATAGAGGTTTGTATAAAATGTTCATACGATGGGGTAGAAGCAATGTGCGTGAAAACATTATGATGGCACAATATGTATTTAAAAATTTTAGAGAAGGATCAAAATTTGGAGCAAGATTGTTGTTTTTAAATCAGTCATTCCGATTGATTATGACCTATCCATTTATGTTGTTTATGTTTTTTCTAATCATCAATTATCCGTTATTATTTCTAAGTTCGACCTTATTGGGAATCTTAATTTTATCTAGTTTTCCTGTTTTGTTTTACGGAAAAAGATACAATTGGTCAGAATCATTTTGGGCTTATTCTTATAGTATATTTTATACATTTGGTTTGTTTTGGATTGCTCCTTACGCCATAGCTACAGCTAATAAAAGAGGCTGGCTAACCCGTGGATTGTCATAATTAGAATTGAGTTTTTATAAAAAAAAGTGCTAAACATAGGATTATCTTAGTTTGGTGCTTTTTTGTTTGGACTAAAATGAAATCAAAAACCTAAACAAGGATTACAAAAACCTAACAAAATATCTTATTTTTTAAACTTTAAACAAAATAGAATTCCCTATTTTTGCTTTTCGACAATTTAAAAAATAATAAAATCAATATACTATGAATTCATTTGACGTAGTCGTTATAGGTTCTGGACCTGGAGGATATGTATCAGCGATTCGTTGTGCGCAACTAGGCTTCAAAACAGCTATTATCGAAAAATATTCCACTCTTGGAGGAACTTGTCTTAATGTAGGATGTATTCCTTCAAAAGCTTTGTTATCATCTTCACATCATTATGCTGAAATTGCTCACTTTGCTGATCACGGAATCGAAGTTTGTGGAGAAGTAAAAGTTAATTTAGAGAAAATGATTGCTCGCAAAACAGCGGTTGTAGATCAAACTTCTGGTGGAATCAACTACTTGATGGATAAAAATAAGATTACTGTTTTTAATGGTTTAGGTTCTTTTGTTGATGCTACGCATGTTGCTATTGCAAAAGCAGATGGAACTTCTGAAACTATTGAAGCAAAACATACAATTATTGCAACAGGTTCTAAGCCATCTTCTTTACCGTTTATCAAAATTGATAAAGAAAGAATCATCACTTCAACTGAAGCTTTAAGTTTGACTGAAGTGCCTAAACACCTTGTAATCATTGGTGGTGGTGTTATTGGTATCGAATTAGGACAAGTTTACTTGCGTCTTGGAGCTCAGGTTTCGGTAGTAGAATTCATGGACAGAATTATTCCTGGAATGGATGGTGCTTTGTCTAAAGAATTGACTAAAGTCTTGAAAAAGCAAGGAATGAAATTCTATACTTCTCACAAAGTACAATCAGTAGAAAGAGCTGGTGATGTAGTTACTGTGAAAGCTGAAAATGCAAAAGGAGAAGTAATTACTCTTGAAGGAGATTATTCATTAGTTTCTGTAGGTCGTCGTCCTTATACTGACGGATTGAACGCAGAAGCTGCCGGAGTAAAAATCTCTGAAAGAGGACAGGTTGAAGTAAACGATCATTTACAAACTTCGGCTTCTAATATTTATGCTATTGGTGATGTGGTTCGTGGTGCGATGTTAGCGCATAAAGCAGAAGAAGAAGGAACAATGGTTGCTGAAATTTTAGCAGGTCAAAAACCACATATCGATTATAACTTAATTCCTGGAGTAGTTTACACTTGGCCGGAAGTTGCAGCTGTTGGACAAACAGAAGAGCAATTAAAAGCGGCAGGAGTTGCTTACAAATCAGGAAGTTTTCCATTTAAAGCTTTAGGGCGTGCAAGAGCAAGTGCTGATTTAGATGGATTTGTAAAAATCTTAGCTGATGCAACAACTGATGAAGTTTTAGGAGTTCACATGATTGGTGCAAGAACAGCTGATTTAATTGCAGAAGCTGTTGTAGCAATGGAATACAAAGCTTCGGCTGAAGATATTTCAAGAATGTCTCATGCGCATCCTACATTTGCAGAAGCAGTAAAAGAAGCAGCATTAGCGGCAACTGAAAACAGAGCAATACACGTTTAAAACTCACTATTTTTATTATAAAAAGAAACCCATCCTAACACTATCAGGACGGGTTTCTTTGTTTTATTTCTTAACCATTCATTTTAAATAATCCTTTGTAATTTTTCCAATGGCTGTAAATAAGGAAAATGTTGCCTAGAAACACAGCAATGGCAATAGGCAGATTATCAGGAGTTAAAAAATAATTTATCAGTAGAATATTGATGATTACAGGAAAAATAACAATATTAGCTAAGGTGGTAAATTTTCCGGAAATAAAAGATAATCCACATAAAAATTCGATTGTTTTTGCTAATGGAATTAAATAAGTTGAAGCAACTAAACCAACCTGAAAGGCTTTGAAATCTCCGGTAGTTGCTGGTTCAGGATTAAGGTGTAAAAAATAACTAACAGAAGTACAAAGAAATAAAGCTCCCATTAATGTACGGACAACAAGAATTGCGATTTTCATGATATAATAGGTTTATTGGTTAACAAATCAAAAAATTCTGTAGCGGTCGCACTTTCATTCTTAATATAAATTCTCCCTTGATAACCGTTTCAATCAGAAAAAAAACTAGCCTTTATGAAAAAATCAACTATTTTACGCTGTATTCTATAGTAAATTTACAAAAAAGTAAACTTATTTTTCTTATTTTATCAAATTATTATTTGCTTAAATGTTAATTTAATAATCAATTTATTGTTCGTTAAGAAAAAACAAGAAGATTTTGTTGATTTTTTTAATGAATTTTTAAAACTACTTAAGTAGAATTCCTTTTAGTCGATGAAAAATAAGTCGTCTATTTATCGTAATTTTACTTTTTAAAATTTTACTTTGAGAACATCCTTTTTACAAGATATAACGCATTTAGCTGATTTCAAGAAAAAGCTTTTATTGTGGTCGCAACAGTTTCGTGAAGTGACTTTTATGGATAGCAATGACTACCAGCAAGAGTATTCAAATTACGACTGGATTCTGGCTGTTGATGCTTTTACTTCTATAAAAACCGATTATTTTAATGCTTTTGAAGATTTAAAACAATATCAGCAAACAAGCAGAGATTGGATTTTTGGCTATTTGTCTTATGATTTAAAAAATGATACCGAAAATTTAACTTCAAATAATTTTGATGGTTTAGAATTTCCGGATTTATTTTTCTTCCAACCAAAAAAACTTTTTTTAGCCAAAGGAAATCAACTCGAAATTAGGTATTTGCATTGTTGTGATGATGAGTTTGAAGATGATTGGAACGAAATTGAATCAATTTTTACGGATGCTGAAAGTTTGATTCCTAATGTAGTAATTCAACAACGAATTTCAGCCGAAGCCTATCAGGAAAAAGTATCAAAAATGTTAGAACATATTCATCATGGCGATTTATATGAAGCTAATTTTTGTATGGAATTCTATGCCGAAAATACGCAAATTGATCCTTTGACTACTTTCTTGAAGCTGAATGAAATTTCGAAACCACCTTTTGCAGTATTTTTTAAAAATCACAAGCAATTTTTACTGTCAGCTTCTCCTGAACGTTATTTGAAAAAAGAAGGTGATTTGTTGATTTCTCAACCAATAAAGGGAACAGCCAAGCGTTTTTCAGATCCAATTGAAGACGAAGCATCCAAAAATAAACTGGCAACAGATGCTAAAGAACGTGCCGAAAATATCATGATTACTGATTTAGTTCGTAATGATTTATCGCATACCGCACAAAAAAGTTCAGTACAGGTAACGGAATTATGTGGCATTTATTCGTTTTTGCAAGTACACCAAATGATTTCGACAATTACTTCAAAACTGGATCCGCAATATTCAGCAGTTGAGGCTTTAAAGACTACATTTCCGATGGGAAGTATGACCGGTGCTCCTAAGATTTCGACAATGAAAATTATTGAAGAACTGGAAGAAACCAAAAGAGGTTTATATAGCGGAGCCGTAGGTTATTTTACTCCCGAAGGCGATTTTGATTTTAATGTTGTCATTCGAAGTATATTATACAATCAGCAAAATCAGTATTTGTCATTTTCAGTAGGAAGTGCCATAACTTCGCTTTCAGTTCCTGAAAATGAATATCAGGAATGTTTGCTGAAAGCCAAAGCCATGTTTGAAGTTTTGCAATAATTTCTAAATTAAAATCTATGCTCAATAAGTTCAAAAAACATATCTATCAAAACTTTCCTTTTTTAGAAAATAGCAAATTGCTTTTGGCTACAAGCGGTGGAATTGATAGTATAGTTTTAGTTCATTTATTACATCAATTAAAGTATGATATAGCATTAGCACACTGTAATTTTCAATTGCGTGGAATGGAAAGTTTTGGTGATCAGAATTTTATTCAGGAATATGCTAATGCAAATGAAATTCCGTTGTTTTTAACACAGTTTGATACCGAAGCTTTTGCTAAAGATTACAAACTTTCGACCCAAATTGCAGCACGCGAATTGCGTTATAATTGGTTTTACGAATTGTTAGAAACGGAAAATTTCGACTATATTTTAACGGCTCATCATGCTGATGATACGATAGAAACTTTTCTAATTAATCTGAGTCGTGGAACAGGTTTAGAAGGTTTGCTTGGAATTCCTGCTCAAAATGATAAAGTAATCCGTCCGTTGTTGCCTTTTACAAGAGAAGAAATTTTGGCTTATGCCAAAGAAAATACTATTGAATGGCGGGAAGATAGCAGTAATGCTTCTGATAAATATTTACGAAATAAAATCAGGCATCATTTAGTTCCTTTGTTGAAAGAACTGAATCCGCAGTTTATACAGTCTTTTCAAAAAATGCAATCGTATTTAAAGGAATCTCAGGAATTAGTCGAGGATGCCGCAATTATGGTTTATCAGCAAGTCGCAAGAGAAGAGGGAGAAACCATAGTTTTTGATTTGAATCAATTGCTAAAATTACCAAATTATACATCGTATTTGTACCAATGGCTGCGTGAGTTTGGATTTACTGCCTGGGATGATGTCTATAGTTTAGTTGAAAGCCAATCCGGCAAGCAGGTTTTTGCTCCTAATTACCGATTACTGAAAGACAGAACGGAGTTAATTCTGAGTCCGTTGCAGGAACAGGAAAATGACGAAGTATATTTTATCGAAAAAAATGTTATAGAAGTTAATATTCCCTTAAATCTTAGTTTTTCTAAAGCCGAGACTATTTCGGGAGCTTCAAATTCGATTATATTTGTTGACGAAAATAAATTAGTTTATCCTTTAGTTTTAAAAAAATGGCAGGAAGGTGATTCTTTTCAGCCATTTGGAATGAACGGAAAGGCTAAAAAGTTGAGTAAACTTTTTAAAGACGAAAAATTATCTTTATTCGAAAAAGAGAATTGCTGGGTTTTATGGTCTGGAAATCAAATTGTTTGGGTAATTGGTATTCGACAAGATGAACGCTTTAAAATTGACAGTTCTACAAACCATATTTTAAAAATAGCATTGCAATAATGAAAAAACTATTATTTATACTTACTGCCTTTTTGGTTTTTACCAATGTTAATTCTCAAATTTTGGATCCGGTAAAATGGACAACAAAAATAGAACAGAAATCAGAAGGCGTTTTTACACTAACTTTTAATGCCGTAATTGAAAAAGAATGGCACATGTATTCGCAGTTTACTCCCGATGGAGGACCGCTGGCAATGGAACTTATTTTTAAAAATCAGGCGGATAATTTTAGTTTAATTGGCAAAACCAAAGAAAGCAAAACCAGAACAGCTTATAATGATATTTTTGAGGTAAACGAAACTTTCTTTGAAGGAAAAGCCCAAATTCAGCAGGAAATTAAGTTAACAAATCCAAAATTAGCTAAGGTTGAAGTGGAGCTTAATTACCAAGTTTGTAAAGAAGTATGTATCAATCAGTCTAAGAAATTTACTTTCCAAATTCCTGCTGTTGCCGTTGCTGCTGCTAGTTCGAATACAAAAATAACTAATGAGAAAGAAGCGGTTGAAAGTATAAAAGTAGCCGATGGTACAAAAATAGATTCGGTTCCTGCTCCAAGTCTTGGTGCTAGTAATGTAGCAGAAACTATCGAAAAAGTGGCTTTGCCAGAAACTGCGGAAACTCCTCCAAGAAGTATCTGGTCTATCTTTATTATTGCGTTTTTATCAGGATTTGCAGCCTTGTTGACTCCTTGCGTTTTCCCAATGATTCCTATGACCGTTAGTTTTTTTACCAAACAAAGTAAAACGCGTGCCAAAGGAATAAGAAATGCCATTATTTATGGAATTTCGATTATTGTAATTTATGTGTTGCTAGGAATTTTAGTCACATGGATTTTCGGTGCAGGTGCTTTGAATGCTTTGTCAACTAATGTTTGGTTCAATCTGCTTTTTTTTGTTTTACTGATTGTTTTTGCAGCTTCTTTTTTAGGTGCTTTCGAAATTATGTTACCTAATTCATGGGCAAATAAAGTAGATAGTCAGGCGGATAAAGGCGGAATTATAGGTATTATTTTTATGGCATTGGCGTTAGCTGTTGTTTCTTTTTCTTGTACAGGTCCAATTGTGGGTACATTATTGGTTGAAGCAGCTTCGAATGGCGGAATCGCTCCAATTGTGGGAATGTTCGGGTTTTCATTAGCTTTGGCCTTACCATTTATGTTATTTGCGTTGTTTCCGGGTTGGTTGAATTCGTTACCAAAATCGGGAGGATGGCTGAATACCGTAAAAGTATTTTTAGGATTTTTAGAACTGGCTTTAGCTTTTAAATTTTTATCGAATGCTGATTTGGTTTTACAATTGCATTTGTTAGAAAGAGAAGTTTTTTTAGCGATTTGGATTGCTATTTTTGGAACTTTAGCCTTGTATTTATTTGGAAAAATTAGCTTACCACACGATAGTCCGTCGGGACATATTTCAGTAGGGCGATTAATGATGGGACTTTTAGTTTTAACTTTTACTGTTTACTTAATTCCTGGATTATGGGGAGCGCCGCTGAAAATAATTAGTGCCTTTCCTCCGCCAATGGAATACAGCGAAAGCCCAATGGGATTGGGGTCTGGAGGGAAAACTATTCAGACTGATTTGCCTGAAGGTGCAAAAATAGGGCCTCATGGTTTAGTTGTTTTCGATAATTACCAATATGGATTGGCTTACGCCAAAAAAGTAAACAAACCAATTATGCTTGATTTTACTGGGTTTGCCTGTGTAAATTGTCGAAAAATGGAAAATAATGTTTGGTCAGACGCCAAAGTTTTACCAATTTTAAAAGACAAAATTGTTTTGATATCATTGTATGTAGATGATAAAAGAGATTTGCCTAAAGAACAGCAGTTTATTTCGCCAAGTACTGGTGAAGAAATAAGAACTATAGGCGAGAAGTGGACTGATTTTATGATTTCTAAATATAAAACGAATACACAACCCTTATATGTATTGACTGATTTAGAAGGAAATAGTTTAAATACTGCAAAGCCAACAATTAGTTATGTAGGCGTAGAAGAATATTATAATTGGCTGAATGTAGGAATTGCTCAATTTAAGTAAAAAGATCGTTAATTTGCATTCAAAATTTAATTATCCTAACCAACCATCTCGGTCTAAACTTCTGTATTGAATAGCTTCGGCAATATGAGAAGCATTTATATTTTCAGAAGCTTCTAAATCAGAAATTGTGCGGGCTACTTTCAAAATCCTGTCATAAGCTCTGGCGGAAAGATTTAATCTTTCCATCGCATTTTTAAGTAAGTTTTTTGAAGTTTCATCTAAGGCACAATACTCCCGAATGTGTTTGGTATTCATTTGCGCGTTGTAATGAATATGATCCATATTTTCGAATCGTACCGATTGAATTTCGCGGGCAGCTGTTACTCTTTTTCGAATAGTCATACTATTTTCTGCTTTTTGATTATCCGATAATTTTTCGAAAGGAACTGGAGTTACTTCAATATGAATGTCAATTCGATCTAATAAAGGACCTGAAATTTTACTCAAATAACGCTGCATTTCATAAGGTGAAGCAGTTTGGGCGGCATTTGGATCATTAAAAAATCCACTTGGACTAGGATTCATACTGGCAACCAACATGAATGAAGAAGGATATGTCACTGTAAATTTGGCTCTCGAAATAGTAACTTCTCTATCTTCCAGAGGTTGGCGCATTACTTCAAGTACATCACGTTTAAATTCTGGTAATTCGTCTAAAAATAAAACCCCATTATGAGCCATCGAGATTTCACCCGGTTGCGGATAACTCCCACCGCCAACTAAAGCAACATTAGAAATAGTATGGTGAGGTGATCGAAAAGGACGTTGATTCATTAATCCTACTTCTTTAAGTTTACCCGCAACACTATGAATTTTTGTAGTTTCTAATGCTTCGTGTAAAGTCATTGGCGGAAGGATACTTGGTAAACGTTTGGCAAGCATTGTTTTTCCTGCTCCCGGAGGACCAATTAAGATGATGTTATGTCCGCCAGCTGCAGCAATTTCCATACATCTTTTGATACTTTCCTGACCTTTAACATCTGAAAAATCAAACTCAGGAAAATCTAAGTCTTTATAAAATTCACTTCTGGTATCGATTTTTGTAGGCTCTAAATTAGCTTTACCTTCGAAAAAATCAATTATTTCCTGAATGTTTTCAATTCCATAAACATCTAATCCTTTTACTATTGCTGCTTCTTTTACATTTTGTTTTGGAAGAAAAAAACCTTTAAAACCTTCTTCTTTTGCTTTAATGGCAATAGGTAAAGCACCGCGAATAGGCTGTAAACTTCCGTCGAGAGACATTTCGCCCATGATAATGTATTGCTCAATTTCGTCTCCTTGGATTTGTCCTGAAGCCACCAGAATTCCCAAGGCAAGTGTCAAATCATAAGCTGAACCTTCTTTACGTAAATCGGCAGGAGCCATATTGATGGTTATTTTTTTGCCTGGTAACATATAGCCATTGTTTTTAAGAGCAGCTGCAATTCTGTAACTACTTTCTTTAATAGCATTATCTGGTAATCCAACTAAGTGATAGCCGACTCCTTTATCAATATTTACTTCGACAGTAATTGTTGTGGCTTCTACTCCAAAAACGGCACTTCCATAAACTTTTACTAGCATATAAGATGTTTTTTGTTAAAAATAGTAAAATTTCAAATACAAAAAGTGTTTAATAATAGAATTTAACTTACAATAATTTTGTATTTATAATATTTGTTAAGTCGTAAAACTGATTAAATGCTAAATTTTGAGGCGATTTTTGTATATTTGCAGATGTTAATTGATTTTTAAGTGGTTAAAATTGATTTATTTTCAGTTTTTGAGCCTTTCAGCTATTTCATATTCTTGGAATAATTTTAAAAATCACCTTTTGTAGCATGCTACATCTTTGCCTTTGGAAGAATTCCATATACAGGCTATTAAATAATCTTGATAATTTAAAAAATGTGCATAATTTATTATGTCATTTTTGTATGCTGGCTAATACTGAAAAGTATTTAGTCTAGATATTAATTCGTCATTTTAACAAACAAATAAAAAATGGACTTTAAACAAATTAATGGTAGTACAGGAGAAGACAACAAATATTCAAATCAGTTCATTGCTGATTTTTTACATACACATCTGGAAGAGTTTGGTGATCCCGTGGATGATATATTAGAATGTATTGCATACGTTATGCATCCCGAAAAAGGAGGAAATATTATTCTGGCAATTGATAATGAAGAAATTGTAGGAGCTGTGATTTTGAATAATACTGGTATGAAAAGATTTATTCCTGAAAACATATTGGTCTATATAGCTGTCGATAATAATAAGCGAGGAAAAGGTTATGGTAAAAGTTTAATGCAAAAAGCAATTTCAATAACTGATGGTGCTATTGCTTTACATGTTGAACCTAATAATCCTGCTCGAAAATTGTACGAGAAATTAGGTTTTACAAATAAATATTTAGAAATGAGATTAATAAAGTAGTTTTTGAAAAATTAAAAATTATTAATTATTAACTCGAATTACTGTAAAACAATTCAACAAAATAAAGGCTAATGGCATTTGTCAAATTATACAGAGAAAAATTAAGAGAAAATTATCAATATTTAGATAGTATTTTTAAATCCAGAGATATCAACTGGGGCGTGGTTTCAAAAATGTTATGCGGAAATGTAATTTATCTTAAAGAAATAATAGATTTAGGTGTTAAAGAAATTCACGATTCCCGAATAAGTAACCTAAAAAAAATAAAAGATTTAAATCCTGAAATCCAGACAGTATATATAAAACCACCGGCACAAAGAAGTATCGAACGTATTGTACGCTATGCTGATGTGAGCTTTAATACTGAAATTTACACTATTGAATTACTTTCGAAAGAAGCTCAAAAGCAAAATAAAATCCATAAAATTATTATTATGGTTGAAATGGGCGATCTAAGAGAAGGAGTAATGGGAGAAGAGCTGGTTGAGTTTTACGGTAAGGTTTTGAGTTTACCTAATATAGAAATCAGAGGTATTGGAACAAACCTGAATTGTTTAAGCGGAGTTATGCCTACTCAGGATAAACTAATTCAATTGAGTTTGTACAAACAATTAATAGAAGCTAAGTTCAATATTAAAATCCCCTGGGTTTCCGGAGGAACTTCTGTGGCTGTACCCTTAATATTAAAAAATGCCCGTCCTATGGCGGTGAATCATTTTAGAATTGGAGAAGCCTTGTTTTTTGGAAAAGACTTATTTACCGGAAAAACCATTAAAGGAATGTATAATGATGTTTTTAAATTATTTGCTGAAATTATTGAGATTACTGAAAAACCTAATACACCTATTGGTGAATTAGGAGAGAATGTTGCTGGAAACACTTTTTCGATGCAGCAAATAGATGATTTCAGCAGTTCTTCATTAAGAGCCATTCTTGATATTGGCCTGCTAGATATGCAGCCTCAATACATTAGCAGTGATGACATGGATATTCTTATTATAGATGCCAGTTCAGATATGTTAGTAGTTGATATTACTTTTTCTAAAAAAAATTATAAAGTGGGCGATTTGATATCATTCAATTTGAGGTATATGGGTGCACTTTATTTACTAAATTCGGGATATATCGAAAAAAAAATCGGGTAAAACTATTTTTGGTTGCATAATTATAAATAAAGTAAGTTATTTCTTTAAAATAAATAGACGTATTTTAAAGAAAAGATAAAAAAATATGAATTTTGCTGAATCTGATTTTGAGAAAATGATATTTTTTGTGTGTTTTGCGAAATATACCCGTAAAATTATAGGGGCTAAAATAGAATAATAATAAAAGTTAAAACATTTAGTGTTCTTTTTTAGGGGGTATGTGTGTAGTTTTATACTTTTGGTAAAATTTTAAACCAAAACAATATGAGAAAAATTAGTTTAAGTGTGATAATGATTGCGTTATTAGTCGTTACACTATTTTCAAGTTCTATTTTAACTGGAGTTACAGTTCCTGCAGAGGCAGCTAAATTTGATACAGGTGATACAGCTTGGATGATTGTTGCTACAGCATTAGTATTAATCATGACTCCTGGATTAGGATTCTTTTACGGAGGTATGGTTGGTAAGAAAAACGTAATTAGTACCATGCTACAAAGTTTTATGGCTATGCTAGTAGTAACTGTATTATGGCTGGTTATTGGATTTAGTTTATCTTTTGGAACTGATTTTGGAGGTGTAATCGGAGATCCAACAGAGTTCTTTATGTTTCAAAATGTAGGTGTTACAACAGCTTGGGGAACTATTCCTTTTATGCTTTTTGCTTTATTCCAAGCTAAATTTGCAGTTATCACACCAGCTTTGATTACAGGAGCTTTTGCTGAGAGAGTTCGTTTCTGGGCTTACTTATTGTTCATGGTTTTATTTATTTTATTTATCTATACTCCATTATGTCATATGACTTGGCATTCAGAAGGAATCTTCTTCAAAATGGGAGTGTTAGACTTTGCAGGAGGTACAGTAGTACACATGAGTGCAGGTTGGGCTGCTCTTGCAGGTGCAATTTTCTTAGGAAAAAGAAAAGTACAAAAAGTTAATCCAGCTCGTATTACTTATGTATTATTAGGTACTGCTTTATTATGGTTTGGATGGTTTGGTTTCAACGCGGGATCTTCTTTAGGTTCTAATGCTTTAGCTGTTCAGGCTTTAGGAACAACTACTGTTGCTGCTGCTGCTGCTGGTATGGCTTGGGTATTTATGGATAAAATTTTAGGTCATAAATTATCTGCTATGGGCGCTTGTATTGGTACTGTTGTAGGTTTAGTAGCTATTACACCAGCTGCTGGTTTTGTAAGCTTACCACACGCTGTTTTCATTGGGTTGTTCAGTAGTATTGTAAGTAACTATATGGTAAGTAAATTTCCAAAAGGAAAAATTGATGATGCTTTAGATGTATTTGCTTGTCACGGTGTAGGTGGTATGGTAGGTATGTTGTTAACTGGAGTTTTTGCTTCAAAAGAAGCTAATCCAGCAATTACAGATCAAGGATTAATCTTTGGAGAATCTACTTTATTCATTAGCCAATTAACAGCTTTAGTAATTACATCAGTATTTGCTTTTGTAGGTTCATATATTTTATTCTTCATTGTTAATAAAATTACTCCTCTAAGAGTTAGTGAAGAAAAAGAAGAGTTAGGTTTAGATATTTCTCAACACGGAGAATTCTTGTAGTCATTACTCTAATAGTTTAAAAGGTTCTGGTAAGACTTAAAACTTCATAATAAAAAAGCTTAGTTAAACAAGTTTGTTTGACTAAGCTTTTTTAATTTTATAAACTTCCATTTTCTAGAAGTTTTAATTATTTTAATTAGATACAGTAGTTTGATTGGTTCATGCTAGTACAATTGATAAAATGATACCAATTATATTTATAAACTAGTATTATTGTTAACCAGAATTGATGAACTCTATTAGTTTTTACACAGAGATTCTGTGTTGATTTCAAAATTTAATCTATATTTTTTTTTAGTTTTGTCTTATCAAGTCAGTCAAGAACTAGACTCTATAGCGTGTTAAACCATTTGTGTTTGCACGCTATTTTTGTATTCTTTATTGTAAGTTGTTTTATTCTTATACAATATGTATGTCAATTCAAGTAATTTTCGTTGAATGGATACCAATGCTTTCATTTTTATTCCGTGTTTAGATACCAACCGTGCATACGAATCTCTATAATTATCATCATGTTTAACAGCTACTAATGCCGGAAAATGCATTGCTTTTCTAATGCTTTTATTTCCTCTTTTTGATATTTTAGGTTTTACTTTTACTGATGTCCCTGATTGTTTTTCTTTAACATCTAGCCCTACATAACTAACAAGTTGTTTTTTATTTCGTATCAATTCAAAACCGTTTGTTTCAGCCAAAATAATGACAGCTGTTAGCGCTCCAATTCCCGGAATTGAAATCATTCTTTCTATTTCGGTTTTTAATTCGGAATTAACTTTTACAATCTCTGCTATATCTACCTTAATCTCTTTTTCCTGACCATTTAAAAATTTGATTCGGGATTCTAATCTTTCCAAACTTCTTAAATTGGGTTTTGCCTCGGTTTGTTCTGCGTGTAATTGATTTTTTACAACAACTCTTTCATTTACAATCTGATCCCGTTCTCTGGTTAATTGTTCCAACTCTCTATATACATCTTTGGGTCTTTTCCAATAATTTAATTTCCTCTCTAGTCCAAATCTTGTTATAGCTTCAGAACAAGTTTTATCTGTGATGGTTTTCAACTCCAAAGTTCGAATGTAGTTACTTATCCTGTTAGGCAAAACTACACTGACTTTTGATTGATTGTCATCTAAATAATAAGCAAACTTTTGATGATAAACCCCTGTTGCTTCCATTACATAATGGACTTCTCTAGCTTGATCTTTCAACAGTCGTTTAATCCAATTTGTAAGAGCCACAAAGCCTGATTCGGAATTTCTAAAAACCTTATAGGCATATAAATTGATTGAAAAATCTTCGTACATTTTGCCTAATGTCACAACTAATTCTTTCTGAGCAACATCAACTCCTAATACATGTTTTCTTTCATAACTCTAAATTTGATTAATAAAGTGATGAATCTTCCTTCGTCTTTTCTCCTGGTTGGATATTCTGGATACCGAAGCATGTTCGACTCCTTACATTCTGTTCAGACTCTAAAAGATAAAAAAGAATGAGGCTGTCTCTCTGCGAGAATGTACTTCTTGAGTCATTTATACGCTAATTCGCTCTCATCCTTTTTCATTTTAGATTTCAAATTTATTGACTTTTTAATATCTAATCAATAACTTCGCAAACATAGGAGATACGCAAAGCTAACACGGAGAAACACAAAGATTAAATTAACTTAGCGTATCTCTGTCAAACAATAACTAGGCTTATTTATATTAATAAACGGTAGAAGTTTATAAATTGATAGACATAAAAAAAAGGATTACTATTATCGAATAGTAATCCTTTTTTTCTTATTGTTAAAATGATTTTATAATCCTAATTCTTTAAAAGTATTTCCCTGATTAATATCACCGGATTTATAACCTTTCATAAACCAATATTTACGTTGTTCAGAAGTTCCATGCGTGAAAGATTCTGGTACAATATGCCCCTGCATTTTTGCCTGTATAGCATCGTCTCCCACAGCATGAGCAGCACTTAAAGCTTCGTCAAGATCTCCTGCTTCCAGTATATTATTCATCTTTTGATTATAATGTGTCCAGACTCCGGCATAAAAATCTGCCTGTAATTCCAGAGCAACTGATAATTTATTGGCCTCAGCCTTAGTTTTTCCTTGCTGCATTTGCCTCATTTTATTAGAAGTTCCTAATAAAGTTTGCACATGATGACCTATTTCGTGTGCAATTACGTAAGCTGTTGCAAAGTCGCCTCCTTGAGCTCCAAACTTTGTTTTCAGTTCTTCAAAAAAAGTCAAATCCATATATACTTTTTGGTCTCCCGGACAATAAAAAGGACCAGAATCGGAAGTTGCATTTCCACAAGCGGTTTGAACTCCGCCACTAAATAAAACAATAACTGGCTTTTTATAACTTAGATTGTTTTCTTCAAATATTTTCGACCATACATCTTCATTATCTGCCAATACTGTTTTTACAAAAGCTTGTTCTTCGAGTTCTTTAGCTGTTAAATCCCGTTGTTCAGTAGCAGGCTGACTTTGTCCTTGATTCATTTGTTCTAAAATAGGAGCAATCATTTGACCATTTTCTCCTCCAAAAACATTGAGCAGTAAAATGATAATCCCTAGAATTCCACCGCCAATTACTGTTTTTCCTCCGGAGGACATTCCTCTACGGTCATCAACATTGTTACTTTGTCTTCTGCCTATCCATTTCATAATGCTAAAATTTAATTGTTTATTTAACCCATTTTACAAGGGTTTTTTCGATAATTCCTTTTACTATAGGTTTCGAAATGTAATCATTCATTGCTACTTCCATGCATTTATTTTTTTCATCTTTTTCTGTTCCTGCAGTAATTGCGATAATAGGAACATTTTTACCAGCAGTTAAATTTCTAATAGCTTCGGTGGCTTCATAACCATTCATAATTGGCATTTGAATATCCATAAATATAATATCGGGAAGAATATTTTCGAACTGGATAATAGCTTCGAGTCCGTTTGAAGCTTCAAAAACTGTAGCTTTTGGTACCGTATTTTTTATAATTGTCTTCAACAAAAGCATATTAATTTTATTGTCTTCAACTAACAAAATTTTAGAATTTTCTAAATTAGGATTAGTTTCAAATAATTTTTGGGTTTCAATACTTAACACTTTTGGACTAATTGTTTTGTCTTTTAGCTCATGATTACTTGTTTTTAAATCAATATCAAAATAAAAACAACTTCCTTTTCCTACTTCACTTTTTAAACGTAAATGACTGTTCATTAGATTTAAAAGTTTGTTCGAAATAGTTAATCCTAATCCTGTTCCTCCAAATTTTTTAGTGGTAGAACTATCTTCCTGAGAAAATGCTTTGAATATTTTTTTCTGATTTTGTTCTAAAATTCCAATGCCTGAATCTACAACCGAAAATCGAATTTTTGTTTGTGTTGCACTTGTTTTTTCCTTGACATTAATGTTTAGTTTAACACTGCCTTGTTCAGTAAATTTAACAGCATTCGAAAGCAAATTGACAAGGATTTGTTTAATTCGAACAATGTCAATCCAGAAATAATCAGGAACATCACTGTCTATATTTAGTTCTAATTTTAGATTTTTTTGATTGGCTTCATATTGAATTAAATCAATAATTTGAGTCATCAAATCTTTTAATTGATGTTTTTCGATGTGTAATTCCAGTTTTCCGGCTTCAATTTTCGAAAAATCTAAAATATCATTTACAATTTCTAACAATGAATGTGCTGATTGATTTACAGTATTCATGTGTTTTTCCTGAATATGATCTAATTGGGTTTTCATCAATAAGTCAGTAAAACCTATAATTCCATTAAGCGGAGTTCTGATTTCATGACTCATATTGGCTAAAAACTCTGATTTTGCTTTGTTTGCAGTTTCAGCATATTCTCTGTCTTTGATAGCTTTTTCGGCTTCTTTACGCTTGCTTATGTCAAGCATAATTCCTTCGATATATTTTATTTCTCCGTTTTTAACTACGGTATCAATGAATTCATCGATCCAGATAATTGCTCCTTTACTGTTTATAATGCGATAGGTGATATGAAACGCTTCCTTTCTGGATAATTTTAATTTTGATTTTGAGAGTGTTTTTTCTAAATCATCAGGATGAATTAAATTCTTGAAAATAATTCTTTTTTCAAGAAAATCTTCTTTTGGATAACCTGTTAATTTTTCAATTTCATCATTAAGATAAATTTTGGTGTAATCTTCGTCATTTTCAGAAAGATAAACAGTACCAGGAATATTGTTTGCTAATAATCTAAATTTTTCTTCGCTTTCATTGACTGCAATTTCATTTTCAATTCGCTCGATAGAAGTTCCAATATTCATAGTCAAAGTTTGCAAAATTTGCACTTCGTCATCAGCCCAAACACGAGCTTCATTCAAATCGTTTAAACCAAGAACTCCATGAAATTTATTTTTGACAAAAACAGGAAATAATATTAATGAAGCTGCATCTAAGGCTTTCAGTTTTTGCTTCAATAGAGGATCTTGTATTTTTGAAATAACAGTTCGGTAAGCTCTGTTTTCTATTTTTTCAGGATCAAAACCTCCAAAAAAAGAATAAGGTAAGTTTTGATATGCAGGATTTATTTCGGTTAAAGTTTCATTGCCTGCTGTCCAACGGTATTTTTGACTAATCGTTTTATTTTCATGATTAATTTGATAATAAAAACTGCGATATGATTTTGTAGCTTTTCCAATGATGATAAGCAAATCAGTGAAAATAGCATCGATATTTTTTACATTCAAAAATCGTTCAGTACACAAGTTCATTGCCGAAAGCAAATCACTTTTATAAGTCAATCTTTGTTCTACTTCTAGTCTTTTTTTAGATTCAAATGCTATGGCAATGTTGTCAGCTACAGCTCTGGAAAAATTAATATCTTCATTGTCCCATTGTATAATTGTATCAGTTGCTTCAATAGAAATTAATCCTATCAATTCTCCATTTATAAAAACAGGAGTTTTGATAATAGAAAGAATGTTTTTGTCTTTTAAACAATTAGTGTACAATTGTTCCGTAATGGGATTATTCATAACATTAGAAGCAACCAATGGAGTTTTACTTTCTATTGATAAAAAATATTCAGGATATTGTTCTTTTGTTAAAATAAAACCATTGGCAAATTCATCTGTTCTTGAATCATAGAGTTGTATGCAGCGTATACTGTCACCTAAATATTCCCAATAACTAACACGACTAACTTCAATAGTTGTACTAGTATTTTTTAGAATTGATTTTAGTTTTGTTTCTAAAGTTTCCTGAATAGAATAACTTTTTACAGTTAAATTTTTTAGGCTTTCATTATATTTTTTGTTTTTTAGATTTCTTGTTTCGTTTTCAATTTCGATGTTTTTGATAAAAGTAATATCTCTGGCAATGCTTGAATAACCAGTGATTTTACCTAAATCATTAACTCTGATCATCACTTTTTGAGCCACCCAGATAGTTTCACCGTTCTTTTTCAAAAGAGGAATTTCCAGTTGCGGAAATTCTAAATTCTGCTCTTTATTTTTACTGTAAAATTGATGAAGTGTATCGATGTAATCTTTTCGAATAAAATTAGAATAGTGTTTATTTAAAAACTCCTCTTCAGAATAATTCAAGGTTTTAAGACTGTAATTATTTGCAAAAACGATATTACCTTGCATATCAATTTCGTAAATAAAATCCTGAGCATTCTGAATTAGATTTTTATATTGATTTTGAATTTGGATTTCGTTAGTAATATCCTGACCAATTCCGATAATTAAATCTTCAGAAAACTGTTTGTTTTTCCATTGAATGAACTTAATATCTCCGTTTTTACATTTTAATTTTCGAACAAAAACCTTGTCATCTATTTGACTGTCAAAAGATTCTTTTGAAGTAATTTTGGGATTTTCAGTTAAATTATAATAGCCAAATCCCATAAGATCTTCAATAGAATAACCCAGAATTGTTTTTACATTTTCGCTACAAAAAACTATTTCATTGTTTTTGTTTTTTGCCATAATCAGCGAATTTCCTTTATTAATAATCTGATTATTAAAATCGAATTTATCATTGATGTTTTTAATAGACATGTGTCGGATGTAATTGATAAAAATTACAACCAGAGTATAATTGAAAATTATGGTTACTCTGTTTAAAGGAGTCAATTTTAATAAAGAAATAATAATAAGATAGCTAAGTGTAAATGTTACAAATAACCAGTAAAATCGGGATGGTTTTAATATATTGTATGAAAAATAGACAAACAATAAAAAGCTTAAAAACGGAATATTATCACCGTCTAAGATTACTAAATGTTTGCAAACATTAAGAAATGCAAGCAAAAATATAATTCGAAATATTGTCTTGATGTTTTTAAAAACAAAATTTGATTTTGTGCTAATGTAAGCAGTTGCAATTAAAAAAATGGCTATTGATGCATTAGTAAATAATTGGCTTTGAGGTCTTAATTTGAAATATTCAAAAGTTAATTCTAATATTAGAATGATAATTCCCAATGTAATAAAATACAATTGGTATTCTTTTTTTTCTGAATTCTGAGGTGTTAAATCTTCAATGAATTTATTTCCTAATGTATATTTTATTTTGATAAACTTATAAACTAATAGAAAAATGATTAAAAATATGAATGGTAAAATGGTGCGATAAAGCGTTTTATCAATTGGTAATTGATCTATAATATCAAACATTTTAATTGCAGAAATATCTGTACTACCACTAAAACCAGTATTAGTTAAAAAGGTTTTTAATATGTAATAATATAGTGGTGTCATAAATTTCTTAGGGGGTTAAATACTGAAATTTATCAATAAAAAGAGATTGTTAAATTTTGTTAAAAATAACATAATTTGGAAGAAAACAACGGCTCTTTTGTTAAAAAAATAAATTCTGTAATTAATACCTCGAAAATCTATTATTCATGACCAATTATGATACTGTAAATAGCATAATATAAAGAAAACATTAAGGGTAATGTAAATAATAAACCAATTATAAAAACCATAAGTCCAACCATAGAAAATAAATAACCTACCGCAAAAAGTCCTAAAATTACTAGTGGCTGTTTTGAAATTAGATTGAAACTGGTATTAATAGCTTCAAAAGCTTTATAATCATCAAAAATGATTAACGGAATACTAAGAATACTTAATAAAGAAATTGTTATTGATCCAAATAATCCCAGCACAGGAATTCCCGTTAAATTAAACAAAGAAGAAATTCCTAAACTCATTACTGTGATTAATAAAGTAGCCATGAATAATTCTTTAAAATAAGAAAATCGATAGTATTCAAAAACGGTAGAAACATGAAACTCTTCATCTATTTGTGCACAATGCGCCATTTTGATAAATCCAGCATAAATAGGACTTATAATACAGCTAAATAGGGTAGAACCAACTAAATAATAAGCTAAAAATTCATCCGATAAATTTTTTGGATTAAAGTTTTCGAGCTTCGATAATTCCTGAAGATTTTCAATATCTACACTAAAGGCTAAAATTATGGATGCAGCAATTCCAAAAAACACCAATAAAACCAAAAGCAATAATCCGGCATAGATTGCTATTTTTTTATAATTTTCAAAAGCAAAATTGAATACAGTTTCAAACTGTAAGTTGTATCCATTATTTTTTAATTCCTGAATTCGGTTTCTATTTGATTTCATGATTTTTTGATGCAATTTTGGGTAAAGTAATTTGTTAGTTAGACTGCATTCCAGATAACTTCGTTAGGAGTAGGAGCAGTAATAGTAAGTGATTCTTTAGAAACAGGATGTATAAAAACTAATTTTCTGGCATGTAAATGAATTCCGCCGTCAGGATTACTGCGATCAAATCCGTATTTTAAATCACCTTTTATAGGACATCCAATAGCAGAAAGCTGCGCTCTGATTTGGTGATGCCTTCCTGTATGTAAATTGATTTCTAATGCAAAATAATTATTAAGTTCTTTGATGATTTGGTAATCCAAACTTGCCATTTTACTATCAGGAACTTCTTTTAAATGTGCTTTAGAAGTATTGTTTTTTTCGTTTCTTTTAATGTAATGAATCAGTTTTGCTTCCTTTTGCGAAGGCTTATTTTTTACAACTGTCCAATAAGTTTTTTGAGTTTCTCTGTTTTTAAATAATTCATTCAATCTTGTTAAAGCCTTGCTGGTTCTGGCAAAAACTACAATTCCGGTTGTAGGTCGATCCAAACGATGCACTACGCCTAGAAAAACTTCGCCAGGTTTATTATATTTGTCTTTAATGTATTCTTTAACTACTTCACTAAGTGGTTTGTCTCCCGTTTTGTCACCCTGAACAATGTCGCCTACACGTTTGTTGATTACAATAATATGATTGTCTTCATGTAAAACCTGAAGGTTATTTTTATTTGAAAGTTCTTTCATTAATGAATTAATTTGAATACAAAATAAATGCCCGAAACAGCGTTTTCTTCGTAGTCACAAAGATAAGCGGTATTTTGGGCATTTTTAGTAAATAATAAGAAGAATTAGAATTTATATCTATTCGAATACATCTTAGTATTGTTCTTTTTCGTTAGGGAAGTCAGACGATTTAACATCAGTTACATATTGGCTAATAGCCGAAGTCATTCCTTCGTATAAATTCATGTATCTGCGTAAAAATCTCGGACTGAATTCATTATTCATTCCCAACATATCGTGGATAACTAATACCTGACCGTCAACACCTGAGCCTGCTCCAATTCCAATTACCGGAATAGAAATACTCTCGGCAATTTGTTGGGCTAATTTGGCTGGAATTTTTTCTAAAACTAAAGCAAAGCAACCTAACTTTTCTAATAATTTAGCATCCTCGATTAATTTTATCGCTTCCTGTTCTTCTTTGGCTCTTACGGTGTAAGTTCCAAATTTATAGATCGATTGTGGTGTTAAACCTAAATGTCCCATTACAGGAATTCCTGCGTTTAATATTTTTTTGATAGACTCTTTAATTTCTTTTCCTCCTTCTAATTTTACGGCATGTCCGCCGCTTTCTTTCATTATTCGAATAGAAGAACGCAAAGCCTCTTTAGGATCAGATTGATAACTACCAAAAGGCAAATCAACAACTACTAAAGCTCTGTCAGCACCTCTTACCACTGATGATGCATGATAAATCATTTGGTCTAAAGTAATAGGTAGCGTAGTTTCGTGTCCTGCCATAACATTAGAAGCAGAATCTCCTACAAGTATTACATCGATTCCAGCCGAATCAACAATTTTTGCCATAGTATAATCGTACGCCGTAAGCATGGAAATTTTTTCTCCCTGAGCTTTCATATCGATTAATGACTTTGTTGTAATTTTTTTATAGTCTTTTTTTGCTGTAGACATAGTGATAGTTTTATGAAATACAAAAGTAGTAAAACAAATTTGGATGAAATGAATAAAAACTCAAATAGCGTTCTGACTCCTTATTAATTTCATGTTTACTAAAAACGGTTTTAAAAGTAGTCTTAGAATTCTTCCACCGCTTTTTTACCTTCTAACCAGGCTACCATATTCAAAACAAGGTAATTCCAGTTTTGAAATCCTTTGTTTAACATAGGTACACCAGTTTCTGGTTCGTAATATTCATGCAAAGCGCCATTCTTTTTAAAATCTTTTCCGAATAAATTGATTGTTTTTTGAGCTAATTCATTCGCTTCTTTTTTATAGCCGTATTTTTCTAAACCTTTAAAAACCATGTAGTTTGAAATTCCCCAAATAGGGCCTCTCCAATTCGACGGATTTGCACTTGATCTTAAACTGTACATTTTTTCCATTTTTGAAAGCGTTCTAACACCAGATGCAGAGTTGAATGTTTTTTTATTCGAATAATGTTCTTTTACAATTCTTTCAGCTTGTTCTGGAGTAGCAATTCCTGACCAAAGTGCTAAAAATCCGCTCCAAACACCAATTCTTTGGATTAAACAATCATAATCTCGTGGATAACCACTGTGAATAATAAACGAGCGACCCAACGTATTGTCTTCAACATTGGTAACAGGACGCAAGTTTAAATCCACACTATAAAAGAAACCGTCTCTTTCGTCCCAACAATTTTTTTGAATTGCTGTTTTCAGATTTTCAGCATCAGTAGCAAATTCCTGACCTACATTCGATAAATTCAATTGATTCGCTAAATAAACCATCGATAATAATTCTTTATACATCAAACAGTTGAGATAGATGGAAGCTGAACTTTTATTAGGTCTGAAAAAAGTACTGGGATCATTATCTACACCTATTGCAACATCACTTTGCCAGTAATAAAGTCCTGTAGCCTGATTTCTGTGATGCGATTTATAAGCATTTACAAATGTTTGAAGATGGTAAAATTTTTCCCGAATCCACTCTGCATTACCGCCATTAGTTTTGGTAATAAATGCTGCGTGTTGTGCCAAAACAGGTTTGTGCATATTGACATCATAAATATTTTCAGGACGAATATCACGGGGTTTTGAATCTTCCCAAATTACAATTGGCAAATAACCATCCCAATCTCCATAATGTAAAAAGTTGAGTACACAGCCTTGTTCGTATTTTAGAGCTTCTTCTTTGTCTTTTTGTGTACCAATGTCGGTTAAAATTTGTCGAAGTGCTATATTACTCAACCAGGAATCCCAATCCCACAATACATTATCATATTGATTGCTTCCAGGCGTAAGAAACGGATACACTAATGAACCGCCGCCTTTGCGATACATTTTTTTATAATCTTTGTAAATATTGGTTTTTATAATCGAAATATAATCTGATATTGAATCTTTTACCTGACTGTAAGAAGATAAGCTTACTGCAAGTAATAATAACATAAGAAAGGTGGTTTTTTTAGTCATAATTACAATATTAAAGCGTTTTTATTTATTCGATTCCGCATTTTTCTCGCAGCCATTTCATTGATTTATCATCGGTTTCACCAAATCGCCAATGTGCCGAAATAGGAGTGATAACAATCTCTTTAGGGGCTTTTACCGAATTAAAAGCCGAAAGAGTAGAAGTAGGCGGACAAGTATTATCGTTATATCCAGTAGAATAAAATCCAGGAACACTAATGTTTCGGGCAAAATTTACTACATCATAATATTCCATTGTTTTAATTTTTTCAGGACTATTGTTTTGATATTTGTCGCTAAACATAGCAGGCCAGCCTCCGGCTCTGTTGTGCAAATAACCGCTGTTGTCGCTCAATGCTGGATAGAATGATGAAATATAATTAATTCTTTTGTCAATTCCGGCAGCAACAATAGTCAATGCGCCTCCTTGACTTCCGCCAGTTACGACTACATTTTTTTGGTCAAATTCAGGAAGACTGGTTAAAAAATCAATGGCACGAACACCATCTAAATATACTTTTTTATAGTAATAATTGTCTTTATTATCTAAGTTAATTGCCCAATAGTCTTTAAGTTTTTCTTTTGCTACATTCAAATCTGCATCACTCATTTCCGGAGAAATACCATGAATTTCGGTTGTTAAGCTTATAAAACCTTTTTCTGCATAAGCCGTTATTGGAACTATTTTTTTAACTCCAGCTCCTGGTGGATTGAATAAAACCGGATGTTTTTTATTGTCTTTTGGTTTACTCAAATAGCCATAAAAGTAGTTACCTAATTTATAATTTTGCAAACGAACCAAATAAACATCTACAGTAGCAGTTGATAAGTTAGGCTTGTGAGTTACTACAGCATCCATTGGAATTTTAGCATTTTCAGCTTTTGCCTTTTGCCAAAAAGACTCAAAATCTTTAGGTAAATTGACTGTCGGTTTGATTTCGAAAGGAGCAAAACCTACATTAATTTCGTTTTTATAAACATATCCATCAATTTTAGTTTCTACTTTTAACTGACGGAATCCGGGAACTTTTGCAGTTCCAATATTGATTTCTCCAATTCCACTTTGTAATTGAAGTGCTCCTTTCTTTTCAGGAGTTAATTGTTCCGGACCATATTGATATTCAACGGTAACATTTTCAACTGGTGAACCATATTTAAGTACGCTAATTGTTATAGTCGCTTCTTCGTTGAGTTTGTAATTCCAATCAGCATGATTAGCGGTTAGAATAATTTGAACGAGTTTTAATGGTGCTGGTGTGTTTTGTGCATTTGTATTAGCGGTCAAAAGCACAAGCAATAATGAAAAATAGGAAAATAGTGGTTTCATAGAAATGGTTTAAAAAAAGCAAAGGGCATAATAAAATTATATTATACCCTTTAATGATTAGAATAGCTAAAAGTAGTAATTACTTAATTACTTTATTATTTACAACAACATTTTTAAGTGTTAAACCTTTGATGATACTTTTGTCAACAGCACCATTTTTAGCTTCAACTTTTAAATTTTCGAAAGTAAAGTTGCTTAATTTATCGTATTCAGTAATTTTCATATCATAGAAAACATCACATTTTAAATCAATATTTCTCAAAGTAATATGATCTGAATACGATAGCGGAACTTCTTTTCGGCCTTTTAAATCAAAAAATTGTGTCCAGGGTTTTACATAAATTAAACTGTAGGCATAACCTTTAATGTTTTCAACAGTAATGTACTCGTAATTTTGTGGTGTGTCAGGACGCATTTTTAACCATAAAAGTCTTTTAGCATCATTAACAGTACAATTACGCATTAAGATATTTTTGTTGTGAATAGCTTCACTACCACTTGTTAAAGCTGCATGACAGAATCCGAATTCACAATCTTCGATAATAATATTTTCATTGCCACCATTGCTTAAATCTTTATCAGCCCAAGGACCTTTTCCGCCTTTTAATGCAATTGCATCATCATTTACGGCCATATAACAACCTTTAATTAGCATATTAGTACATACATCAATGTCAATAGCATCAGTACTTGGCGCTTTTACTGGTTCGTGTGGAGAGAAAATATGCAAATCAAGGATTTTTACATTATTACATTGGTAGTAATGACTTGTCCAGAAACCTGAGTTGTGTAGTTTTACGTCCTGAACCTGAACATTATCGCATTTCCATATAAATACTAAACGCGGTCTTGAAACTTCAAGATTAGTACAGTTTGGATTTTCTTTTCTTCTTTGCCAGAAAGCTTCCCAGTATTTTAATCCGTTTCCGTCAATAGTACCTTTTCCTGTAATGGTAAAACCATTAATCCCATAAGCATTTACCAAAGCTGTGAAATATTCGATACTTTGTCCTTCAATTCTGGAAGGCATTTTAGGATAATCATTGATGTTATCAGAACCTTTTAAAGTAGCTCCTTCTGATACGTGCAAATGTGTATTGGCTCTAAAAAATAATGCACCACTCATGAAAACTCCTTTTGGAATCACAACAACTCCACCGCCATTATTATAAGCTTCGTCAATAGTTTTTTGGATTGCTTTAGTTTGTACAATGGTACTATCGTTTACCGCACCATAATCAGTAACAGAATAAAATTTACCTAAATCGCTTGGATTTATTTTTGTTGCATCCAGAAACCAATTCGGTATTTTAGTTCCATCAGGAAAAACATCTTTATTGTTTTTTTGCGAAAATGCTTGCGGAGTAACTGCTAAAAAAGCAAGAAGGAGTAAACAGATTTTTTTCATTTCTTGTTGTAAAAGTTAATAGAATGATGTTCACAAAAAGAATGCCTCTTTTAACGAAGGTAAATTTTGCGAAAAAACGAAGATATGAAAATTATAAGCAAATATACATCCTGCATTGCAGACAGGACACTCGAAATAAATTGAAAACGAAGCTTATTTTTTATTCGAAAAGCGTATTAAAAAATAAATTACAGATAAAACACCGATGGCAATCAGCGTTCCAATGATTTCATTTCGAGTTAAATTAGATAAAAAATAAACAATAATGCTAATAGAAAGTATAGGAATGGTTAATCCGCCGGGAATCGTAAATTCGTCTGGTTTGGTTTCGCGGGTGTAGCGTAATTTGATAACGGCTAATACCACTCCTAAATAAACAATGAGTATCGAACTGCTGGCAATAACCACCAAACTTTCAAAACTTCCGGTAGCGGCAAAAGTAAAGCCCAGCAAAGCATAAATAATGATAGCAATGTACGGAGTGGCAAATGAAGGATGAATTTTAGCTATGGCTTTTATCGGAATAACTCTGTCACGACCTAATGCATAAAGCGTTCTGGGATTGTTTAGAATATCACCACTTAAAAAACCAAACATCGAAATAGCTGCACCAATGGTTAGAATTACAAATCCAATAGGACCAAAAATAAAATTAGCAGTAGCAGCGAGTGGAGTAGCGGTAAATTGTGGTAACTGATTGCCTAATACTCCCTGAGCGACAGTTTGAATCAACATATAAAGCACTACAATTGCCGAAATACTAATAAAAATTGCTTTTGGAATGGTTCGTTTTGGATTAATCACTTCACCAGAAACTACAATTCCTGATTCGCAGCCCTGAAATGCAAAAAATAAAATAAGAGAAGTTTTGCCCAGTTGCTGAATATCAGGAAAACTTTCGATGGTTAAATTTTCAATAGCAACTGCTTCCCATCCAAAAATAATTAATAATAACAGCGGAATTAATTTTGCAACGGTATTGATTTTTACCAAACCAATCCCTTGTTTAACACCAATAACATTGATAAAAGCTAAACCACCAAAGACGATTGTTAAACATAAAATTCGCATCCAGGCAATTTGGAAAACAGGATTTGCTGAACCCAGCACATTAATTAAGGCATTAGAAACCGCAGCATCAGCTAATAAAGTTCCGGTTACGGTAAAAATACCTGCTAAAAAACCAGCATAAGGACCAAAAGCTGTTTCTATATACGAATAAACACCTCCTGTTTGTGTTACTTTGCTCGAAGCTTCGGCAAAACAGAGCATGATTAATGCCATTAAAACGCCACAAAAAATATAAGCAAAAATACTGGAAGATCCCATAGAAGAGGCAACAATAGCAGGAAGAGCAAAAATTCCGGCGCCAATTATTACATTCATAATATTGGCTGATAAACCCATTACGCCTATGGTTCGTTTTAATTCTTCTTCCTGATTAATCATTCTTATTTGTTTTTGGCTAATACATTCGTTAAAAACGAAGTTATGGAAAATATTGTTTTTAGCAACAAAAGAAATAAAATCAAATTAAAATTTAATGATTTTGTAAAAAGATTGAGAAAAATGTTTGAATTTTTGAAGTGTTTGAATTTCGTTTAATATAGTCCCAAGACCATAAAAAAATCCGACTTACTTTCATAAATCGGATTTCAATATTATTTAATAACTCCTGTAGAACCTTCATCGGTAGGAATTAATTCAAAAACTGAGTTGGGAGCAAGATTAGGTTCGATTCGGTGTGAAACGTAAACAATAGTCATATTCGATTCTTGTTTTAGTAAATTGATAAGTTGGGTAACTAAGGCTACACTTTCATCATCTAATCCTTCAACTGGTTCGTCTAAAATTACCAAAGGCGGGTGTTTTAAAACCGAACGTACAATCATAGCCAGTCGTTGCTGACCTACCGAAAGACGTTTGAACATTTGGTTTTTAAGATGTTTCATCCCGATTAATTCCAACCATTGATCGGCAATTTTTTTGTGCAGCGTTGTTGGTAAATCATACAATCCGATTGAATCAAAAAAACCGGATAAAATCATTTGTTCTAAGGTGTGATTTCTGGTAAATAAACTAGTCATATTGGTCGCAAAATAACCAATGTTCTTTTTGATATCCCAAACACTTTCGCCGCTTCCTTTTTTTCGACCAAATAAGTATAAATCCTGACCATAACCTTTAGGATTGTCTCCGTTGATTAATGATAAAAGCGTACTTTTTCCGGAACCATTTGGACCTATCAATTGCCAGAATTCACCTTGCTGTATGGTCCAGTTAATGTTATTTACTACAGGACGGCCTTCGTAACTAACACATACATTATTCATTTGAATCAACACTTTTTCGTTATATTCAATAGCATGTGCCGGATGCGGAATTCCCGATTGGTTTATAATTTTAGACTCGTGAACTTCATTTGTAATTTCTTCTAATAGAAAAGTATTGGAATTGATTTGTCTGTTATTCGAAATAAAAGGCAATACATCAGCATGACGATTGATAAGCTGAATTATTTTAATTTTAGAAGTTAGTTCTTCTAATAGTTTTGATAATTCAATTCGGGAAGCCTGATCTAAATGATCCATTGGATTATCAAAAATGATAAAATCAGGATTTTGATCCATGCAAAATTGCAAGAATTTCTTTTTACGCTGACCAGAAGAAAAAGTACTTAATTTTCGGTTGTTATCTACCGCAGTTAATTCCAGGTATTGAAATTCTTTTTGGATAAAATGATCAATTGCTAAATCGGAAAAAAGAATTCCTTTTAATTCGTTAAACGGAGCTAATTCGGCAGTGGCTCTTCCTGAAAGAATGGTTTCTATAAATTCTTTTTTATTGATTTGATTGGATAATAAAATATTCCAATGTGCAGCAGTATTCATAAAGGGCAATCTATTTTTATTAGCCGTAAAGATAAGAAAAGAAAATAGAAGGCAGTGTTTAGTATTTAGTATTCAAAAAAATAGAATTCAGAAAACAGTTTAGAAAAATAGACTCTGATTTTATAACTGAACATTAAGTGCTTTGATTTCGTCTTCCAGAGTAAGTGCATATTCGTAACTGTATTCGAAAATTTGATCGGCATTTTTAAGGTTGTAAAGACTAAACTGACTCATATTTGGCGGTTCGAAATAAACATTACAGCTGAGTGTTTTTTGCTCGACTGAACTTTTCATAGCCAGATGAAAACAACGATCCAAGATATTGTTCATGCCTACTTTGTCAACTTCTTTTTTGATGGAATTCACATAACTGCCAATGATTACATCACATTGTCCTACCAGAGGTTCGATAGGAAAGTTATTGATTACACCGCCATCAACATAAAGTGTATCGTTAAAACTGATAGGCTGAAATAATAAGGGCAGGCAAGAGGAAGCCATAATAGCATTAGACAAATTACCTGATGAAAAATAGACCAATTCGCCTTTTAAAATATCGGTTGCAGCAATGTAAAGCGGTATTTTTAAATCATCGAAACTGTTTGTTGGAAAGCATTCGAGATAAATATCATGAAAACCTTTCATGGCAAATAAACCTTGTCTTTTCATTAAGAGATTAGAAAAACTAAAGATATTCCCTTTTTTTAGAATCTTTAAAATATCAAGTACCGAATAACCTGCCGCATAAAAAGCGCCGGCAATTGCTCCGGCACTTGTTCCCGAAATATGTGTAGGTTTAATGCCAAATTCCTCTAAGGCTTTTAGCATTCCGAGATGCCCAATTCCGCGGGCACCTCCACCAGATAATACGATTCCAACTTTAGTTTGCATAGGCTACTTTTCAAAAAGGTGTTTTTTTGAGTTTTTAGGATTCCATAAAGTCATCAGATTTTGGAATACTTGCTAAGGCTTGTATTGCTATTTCGGGTACTGGATTGATTAACTTTCTTAATTTAGTATCCATCCAGGCGCCATCAACTGTAATAGTTGCACAAAGTAAATCTTCTTCATTTCTCAATTCATGATTAATAGTCCATCGTGAGGCATCGGCTCTCATTTTGGCTACTTTAGTATGAATGAATATGGTGTCACTGAGTTTGATTTCTTTTCGAAAAATACATTCTTCTCTAAAAAGAATAGGACCAAAATGCTGTGTCTGAAACGCTTTCATAGTCAATCCAAGACTTTCTAATATTTCGACACGATGTTGTGCAGCCTGATCGTAATACACGCTATGGCGAACATGAAAATTAGGATCAATATCTGCCCAACGAAATGATAATTGTTTACTGAAAGAGGTCATATTGCTGTATTAAATAGTAAGTTCTCGTAAATTTAATAAAATCCATTTTATAATAAAATGGTACTATTGAATATTCTGTAGTACTTTAAAAACAAAAAAAGCAATTTCTAAGAAAGAAACCGCTTTTGTAGATGTTTTTTCGAATAGATTAATCGTCAATAGCTTGTTCGGCTAATATTTGAAATTTCCAGCCTGTATTATCATTAGCTTTTTGAGTTTGTTTTAAGATAATACCAATGAGTTCTTCTTTTGGGTCGGCAAAATATTGAGTGTTGAAATAGCCGCCCCAGTTAAAAGTTCCTGCGCTTCCCTGACCGCCTAAATCTTCGCCCATTTGGTTTAAAACTCTAAAACCTAAACCGTGACCAGCATCGGTTTTTCCCCAGACTTCGCCAATTTGGTTAGCTAACATAAACTGAACGGTAGTTCTGCTTAATAATCGGATACCGTTGAGTTCACCTTTATTTAGGAACATTTGTAAAAAAGTAGCATAATCTTTGGCTGTACTCGAAAGTCCGGCACCACCTGAAAAAAAGCTTTTTGCTCCTGATTTTGGATAATTGACATCGTAAAATGTATTTGGAAACGGAATCCATTTGCCTTTTTCTTTGGTTTGTACCGTTACAAGTCGGTTGTATTTTGATTCTGGTAAATAGAAATAAGTATCGTTCATTTCTAACGGATCAAAAATTCGGGTTTTGTAAAATTCATCCATTGGCATTCCTGACATAATTTCGATAAAATACCCAATAACGTCTAAGCTTTCGCTATAAGTAAATTTCTCTCCTGGATTATGATGTAATGGTAATTTTGCCAGTTTTTTGACGCTTTCGGCAATAGTAATTTTATCTGTCGTAAACAAATCAGTTACTCCGGCATCTTTATATATTTTTTTAAAACGCGGATCACTATCAATTTGGCCATAACCAATTCCGGAAGTATGTGTAATTAAATCACGAATAGTAATTTCTCTTTTGGCTGGTTTTGTTGTGTATTTTCCGTTGGGATAAACCGAATCTAAAACCTGAGCGTTTTTGAATTCGGGAATGTATTTTGCAATTGGATCATCGAGTTTAAATTTTCCTTCTTCCCAAAGCATCATAACTGCAACTGTTGTAATAGCTTTTGTTTGAGAAGCAATCCTGAAAATAGCATCCGTTTTTAAAGGTTTTGAAGTCGCATTATCTGCCATTCCAAAAGCTTTGAAATAGACAATTTTGCCTTTGCGGGCTACAAGTGCAATAGCTCCTGGAATTTCAGAATCGGCAACGGCTTTGTTGAGCATAATATCAATTCGCGCCAGTCTTTCGCTGGACATTCCTACATTACTGGGAATATCTTCGCTAAGTTTAGGTGAATTTTTAATTGATTGGGTTTGGGCATAATTATTAAAATTCCAAAGTGCAAAAAGAGTAATGAAAATTTTTTTCATGGTTGATTTTTGGTTTTTAATAGAATAGTTGGTTTTATTCAGGAATTTTTTCTATCAAAATAGGATTTTCGGAACTATCATAATAAGTACAGGTCATTTCGATAATATCTACACGCCATTTAGCAATTCCGCATTGTGCTGCATGCTGGCAAAAAGTTAAATAATCAGTCTGACCGTCTTGGTGCATTACTAAAAATTCGATAAAACGTTCTTTATTAGCTGTTGGAAGTACGGCTAATGCATTGTATTTTTTATCAGTATTTGCAGTAAAATTATTGTCTCCAAAATAAGAAACACTGCCGTCAGTTACAATGGTATCGTAGCCTTTTACGCCTAGATTAATTAAATCCTGAATATAATTAGGGAAATCAGCACCCGATTTTACTTTTTCATGTGCTGCTTTAATTTGGTCAATAGTAAACATATTTTAAATTTTTAGGTTTTCAAATATAGTTTAAAAACCTAAAATTGTAGTGTTTTGATCTTGCTGATTTTTTTGAAAATTATTTTTAATAGTTATTTCCCTTTGTGGAAAAGGAATCGAAATTCCTTCCTGATCAAAACGTTTTTTTATGCTTTGTAATAAATCGCAGTACATTACAAATCCGTCATTAGTGTTTTTTGCCCATGCCCAGACTTTTAAATTCACGCTGGAATCGGCTAATGCAACAACTCTGGCAATCACTAAAGGGATGTTTTCTTTTTTGTTCTCGGGAGTTCGCGTATCAATAAACAATGGATGTTGAGCAACTTCTTCTTTCATGATTGCTAATGCTTTTTCGATATCACATTCGTAACCAATTCCTATTTCGATTGTTTTACAGCATTTGGTATCCTTCATATTGGTGTTTAGAATAATTTGATTGCTTATAACCGAATTTGGAATAATAATTCTATTGTTTTCGGCATCTTTTAGGACTACTTGTCTTAAATTAATGTCTTCGACTACACCAGTAAAAGTGTTGATTGTAATACGGTCGTTAATTCGAAAAGGCTTAAAAATTACCAGAAAAATTCCGCTCATAATATTACTTAAGGCTTGTTGAGAAGCTAAACCAGCTATTAGCGAAATGACTCCGGCACCAGCTAATAAAGAATGCCCGATAATTTTAAATTCGGGAATCTGGATTAATGCAAATGAAATTCCTATGATGTAAATAATCGTAATGATTAAATGTTTTAAGAACTTGAATCCTGTAATGTCAAAATTTTTGTGTGTTAATTTCTTTTGCAAAAAACGTTTTAACATACGATCGACTATTAATCCTAAGATAAAAGTGAAAAATAGAATGATTGATATGATTGAAAGTAATTTTAAATCGGTTTGGAGATTTTGCATTGTGCGATTTTTTAGACTTTAAAAATAATAAAACACAATGAAATCTTTTAAAAGTTGATTGTTTTAATTTGCTTTTTTGGGATTTAATTTCGAAATCCAGACAAACAGTATTGATATAATTATAAAAAGCAATGTCATCCCAATACTATTGATTATAACTTTTTGAAATCCGATAATATTTACATTTAAAAACGGATAAGGGTAGAAATTAGAAAAATGTCCGCGAACTAAAACACAAACCAGATAAATTAATGGATAAATTAACCAAGATAAAATGTGCTTGTATTGTAAAGAGTGGTCACTTTTATTTATAAACCAATAAAGAAGTACTAGTGTAGGATTGACAGAATGCAACATTTCGTCAACAATTTTTTGCAAGCCCACAGGATTCCAGGCGTGGCGTAATAAAACTTGGTAAACTAAACCTACAATACTAATGTAAACTGTTATTGATGTTAATGTTGCAAAATTAAATTCAATAGATTTTTTATGTTTTAAACTATTGTAAATGAGAAAAGAAAAATAACCCGCAACCAGACTATTAGTTAAAATAGTAAAAAAGCTAAAGAAACGAACGGTTGTTTCGAGAAAGGTATTTGTACTATTAGATAACATTAAATCAAATTGGCTAACAACTGCAAATAGCGAGAATATTGCAATACAAAAAGCTAACAATAATTTCATTTGGTTAGTATGTTTTTTGATGATTAAATTTCTTTATTTGTAAATGTAAAGCATTCAATTTCAAATATATTAAAATATTCTTGCAAAATATATTTGGGAATAAAACGTTATTATTAATTTCCTTGAAATAGTTGGCAGAGTAGAAGATTAATTAACTATTTGTCTTGGAAATAAATAAAAAAAATGTCAGTTTGTCATATTGTTTTATGTCAATTATAATGACAACTGACAATTTATAACTGACTTTCGTATTGGCATAAAGATTGACTTATGCACCCTGAGTTATTAAATTGAGTATAATAAAAACTAAATATATTAAAAATGGGTAAAATAATCGGAATTGATTTAGGTACGACTAACTCTTGTGTTTCTGTAATGGAAGGTAGTGAAGCAGTTGTTATTCCTAACGCAGAAGGAAAAAGAACTACACCGTCTATCATCGCTTTTGTTGAAGGTGGAGAAATTAAAGTAGGAGATCCTGCAAAAAGACAAGCAGTAACTAATCCAACTAAGACTATTGCTTCTATCAAACGTTTTATGGGACAATCATTTGCTGAAACTCAAGAAGAAGCAAAAAGAGTTCCTTACAGTGTTGTAAAAGGTGACAACAATACGCCACGTGTGGATATTGATGGTCGTTTATACACTGCTCAAGAATTGTCTGCAATGACACTTCAAAAAATGAAAAAAACTGCTGAAGACTATTTAGGTCAAACAGTTTCTGAGGCAGTTATTACTGTTCCTGCTTACTTTAACGATGCACAACGTCAGGCTACAAAAGAAGCTGGAGAAATTGCTGGTCTTAAAGTAATGCGTATCATCAATGAGCCTACTGCTGCTGCATTAGCTTACGGATTAGATAAAAAAGGAACTGATCAAAAAATTGCTGTTTACGATTTAGGTGGAGGTACTTTTGATATTTCTGTTCTTGAATTAGGAGACGGTGTATTCGAAGTATTATCTACAAATGGAGATACTCACTTAGGAGGAGATGATTTTGACCAAGTTATTATTGACTGGTTAGCTGACGAATTCAAAGCTGAAGAAGGTATCGATTTACGTTTAGACCCAATGTCTTTACAACGTATTAAAGAAGCTGCTGAGAAAGCTAAAATTGAATTATCTGCTTCTGCTGAAACTGAAATCAACTTACCATACGTAACTGCTACGGCTTCAGGACCTAAACACTTAGTTAAAAAATTATCTCGTTCTCAATTCGAGAAATTAGCTGATAACTTAGTAAAACGTTCTATGACACCAGTTGCCAGAGCTTTAAAAGATGCAGGTTTATCTACATCTGATATCGACGAAGTAATCTTGGTTGGAGGTTCTACTCGTATCCCAAGAATCGTTGAAGAAGTTGAGAAATTCTTCGGTAAAAAAGCGTCTAAAGGAGTTAACCCTGACGAAGTTGTAGCTATTGGAGCTGCTATTCAAGGTGGTGTACTTTCTGGAGATGTAAAAGATGTATTGTTACTTGACGTTACTCCACTTTCTTTAGGTATCGAAACTATGGGTGGTGTAATGACTGTTCTTATCGAAGCTAATACTACTATCCCAACTAAAAAATCTCAAGTATTCTCTACAGCTGCTGATTCTCAGCCATCTGTTGAATTACACGTGTTGCAAGGAGCTAGAGCAATGGCTGCTGATAACAAAACTATTGGTCGTTTCCACTTAGATGGTATTCCACCAGCACCAAGAGGAGTTCCTCAAATCGAAGTTTCTTTTGATATTGATGCTAATGGTATCATTAAAGTAACTGCTACTGATAAAGGAACTGGAAAATCTCACGATATCCGTATCGAAGCTTCTTCTGGATTAACTTCTGAAGAAATCGAAAAAATGAAGCAAGATGCTGAAGCTAATGCTGAATCAGATAAAATTGCAAGGGAAAGAGCTGAAAAAATAAACGAAGCTGATAGTACTATTTTCCAAACTGAATCTCAATTGAAAGAGTTAGGAGATAAAATTGCAGCTGACCACAAAACAGCTATCGAATTTGCTTTAACTGAATTAAGAATGGCTCACCAATCTCAAGATCTTGAGGCTATTCAAAAAGGTTTAGATAACGTAAATGCTGCTTGGAAAACTGCTACTGAAGCTATGTATGCTCAAGGAGAGCAAGGTCAGGCTGCTGCTGAACCACAAGCTGAAGGTGATAACGTTCAAGACGTAGATTACGAAGAAGTAAAATAATTTTACACTAAGTAATTAGTATTAAAATCAAAAACCGAGTCAGTGATGACTCGGTTTTTTTATGATTAAAAGTAAAGTAATTATTATTTTCCACCTATCTTACTTATTAGAAAAATGATAAGTGCAATAACTGCTATAACAAGAAATATTCCAACACCCATTCCTGCTTTAAAAATTCCGCCAATTACTTCGCAACTAGTGAATGTAAACATAACAGTCAATAACAATAGTGTTCTTTTTAGTGTATTTTGCATGATTTCTATAATTTTAAATTAGTTAATTATCCTAATTTAAAGTTACTTGATAAGGAAAACTTCAGTATTATATAATTTTCTAAAAGAGTTATAATATTTAGTATAGAGGTAAAGTGAAATTCTGTTATGCAATTCTTTTTCCTAAAATTTTTAATCCAAATTCTTGTTCGTCAAGTAAAGCAATGTTTGGAAGTGTTGCCCAGTCTTCAAATCCAAAATATCTAAATAGTTTTAAACTAGGTTCGTTGTGAGAAAAAATAAAACCCAGCAGTGTTTTGATTCCTAATTTTGGTGCTTCTTCAATACAATAGCTCAATATTTGTTTACCTAAACCTTTTCCTCTTTGTGATTCGTCAATATAAATACTTATTTCAACTGTTGCATTATAAGCAGGTCTTCCGTAGAATGATTGAAAACTTACCCAGCCAATTATTTCTTTGTTAGAGTTTTCGATAACCCAAAGAGGTCTGTTGTTTGGATTGTGTTCATCAAACCATTTTTGCCTACTTTCAACCGAAACAAGTTCAGTGTCAGCCGTAACCATTCTTGATGCTATTGTTGTGTTGTATATTTCGACAATTCTTTTCAGATCTGAATTATTGGCATTTCTATAAACTAAGTCTGTCATGATAAAACTATTTTGATGACTGCTAAAATTATGGGTTTTCATCTAAATTAGCTTTTATTCAAAAAAATATTTACAACCTGATTTAGTCTAACAAATAAAATCTGATTTTGTATATTTGCATGACCCAACACAACTCTTTACTATGACTCAAAAAGTTTTACTCAATTCAAAAGAAGTCAATATCATTCTTCATCGTTTGGCTTGTCAGCTAATTGAAAAACATCTCGATTTTAAAGACACAATTTTAATTGGTATTCAGCCCAGAGGAACATTTTTAGCAGCAAGACTAAAAGAAGTTTTAGAAAAAGAGTATGAAACTCCCGAAATAAAATTAGGTTATCTGGACATCACATTTTTTAGAGATGATTTCCGAAGAACCGAAAAACCATTGGAAGCTAATAAAACCAATATCAATTTTATTGTCGAAAATAAGAAAGTTATTTTTATTGATGATGTATTGTACACCGGCAGAAGTATCAGAGCAGCTTTGACAGCTATTCAGTCTTTTGGTAGACCATCGGGAATTGAATTGTTAACATTGATTGATCGTCGTTTTAGCAGGGATTTACCAATTCAGCCTGACTATAGAGGAAGACAGGTAGATGCTATTAATGATGAGAAAGTAAAAGTAAGCTGGAAAGAAAATGATGGGGAAGATGCAGTGTATTTAGTGACTAACTAAGCACAATTAATCATCTGAAATCATCTATAATAAAATAATAATCGTAAACGAATGAAAGAATTAAGCGTAAATCATTTATTAGGTATCAAATATATTAACAAGAATGATATAGACCTTATTTTTGAAACAGCCGATCATTTTAAAGAAGTTATTAATCGACCTATTAAGAAAGTACCTTCGTTACGAGATATTACTATTGCCAATATTTTTTTCGAAAACAGTACCAGAACTAAATTATCATTCGAATTAGCCCAAAAACGTTTATCTGCCGATGTAATTAGTTTTTCGGCGGCACAATCTTCAGTTAAAAAAGGAGAAACGCTTATTGATACTGTAAACAATATTCTTTCGATGAAAGTAGATATGGTGGTGATGCGCCATTCTAATCCAGGAGCAGCACACTTTTTATCGCAAAACGTTAAAGCAAGTATTGTAAATGCCGGTGACGGAGCTCATGAACATCCTACTCAGGCTTTGTTAGACAGTTATTCTATTAGAGAAAAACTAGGAGATGTAGCCGGAAAAAAAGTAGTGATTGTGGGTGATATTCTGCATTCAAGAGTTGCCTTATCTAATATTTATGCTTTGCAAATGCAAGGTGCCGAAGTAAAAGTTTGTGGTCCAAAAACGTTAATTCCTAAATATATTGAGTCATTAGGAGTAAAAGTAGAACCTAATTTGCGTAAAGCCTTAGAATGGTGTGATGTTGCTAATATGTTGCGTGTGCAAAATGAAAGAATGGATGTGAATTATTTTCCTTCAACCAGAGAATATGCACAGCAATATGGTGTTGATAAAACCTTATTAGAATCTTTGAATAAAGAAATTGTAATCATGCACCCGGGACCTATAAACAGAGGTGTCGAAATTACATCTGAAGTGGCTGATTCCGGACAATCAGTGATTTTGAATCAGGTTGAAAATGGAGTAGCTATCAGAATGGCTGTGATTTATCTTTTAGCATCAAAAATTCAGTAAGTTAAAAAATCTTAGTAACTTTAGATTTTTGTAATCTAACAATTAAATTTACACCTATGAAAGTAGATCAAAAAGACCATACTATTACAATTAAAGATACTCAGGGCAATTTTACTGCTTTTTTAATGAAAGTTACACATCAATATAAAAGTTATGAAAATCATAATATTATTATTGATCTTTTAGGCTACAAAGAAGAATTGCCTGTAAGTGATTTAAAATTGTTTTTGCCCATGTCTAAAAAGCATAAGAAAACAAAAAAATCCTTTGTGGTTGTAGTTGCTGATTTTGATTACAACGCTTTGCCTGAAAAATTTACCGTAGTTCCCTCTTTATTAGAAGCTCATGATATTATTGAGATGGAAGAAATAGAGAGAGATTTAGGGTTTTAAATCGTTTAATTGTTTATTCGTTTAAAAGTTTAATCGAATGATTCTTAGATAACGATTAAACAAATAACCAGTTAACCAAATAAACTTTGAAATTAACTATCCTTGGCTGTTATGCAGCTACACCTCGCACATTAACTAATCCTACGGCACAATTAATCGAAATAAAAAATCGACTTTTTCTTATTGATTGCGGCGAAGGTACCCAAGTGCAATTACGAAAAAACAAAATCAAGTTTTCTAAGATTAACCAAATTTTCATCTCGCATTTGCATGGAGATCATTTTTATGGTTTGATTGGTTTGATTTCTACTTTTTCCTTGTTGAATCGAAATAACGATTTACATATTTTTGGTCCAAAAGGCATCAAAGAAATTATCTTATTACAACTTAAATTATCTAATTCCTGGCCTAATTTCGGATTGTTTTTTCACGAATTAACCTCTAATCAAAGTGAAGTTATTTTTGAAGATGATAAAGTTTTGGTTAAAACGATTCCGTTAAAACATCGCGTTTACACCAATGGCTTTTTATTCGAAGAAAAATTAGATCAACGAAAATTAAATATTGAAGCCGTTCAAAAATATCAGATTGAGAAATGTTATTATCAAAATATCAAGAACGGAAAAGACATTCTTTTAGATAATGGAACGCTCGTGAGTAATAATGAATTGACATTCGATCCAGAAAAACCTAAAAGTTATGCCTTTTGTTCGGATACGGCTTATAATGAAGCTATCATTCCAATAATTGAAAATGTAGATATTTTGTACCATGAAGCTACTTTTTTACAATCTGAGGCAAATTTAGCGGCAAAAACAATGCACAGTACGGCTAAAGAAGCTGCTACAATTGCTCAAAAAGCCCAAGTGAAGCAATTGGTCTTAGGACATTATTCTACACGATATGACGCTATTTCTTTATTTAAAGAAGAAGCTGAAACTATTTTTCCAAATGTTCTATTAGCAGATGATGGAGAAAGTTTCGAACTATAATTTTTTATACTACTATTTATAATTACAAATACTATGGAAGATTTAAGTAATTACAGAAGATCTTACGAAAAAAGTGAATTGTTGGAAACTAATATTCCGCAAGACCCTATTAATCTTTTTCACCGCTGGTTTCACGAAGTAGAAGATTTTGGAGGTACAGAAGAAGTAAACGCTATGACGGTTTCCACTTTTGGATTAGACGGTTTTCCTAAATCGAGAGTTGTATTGCTAAAAAAATACAATGAAGAAGGATTTATTTTTTACACCAATTATAATTCGGAAAAAGGAAAAGCAATTGAGCAAAATCCTAATGTATGTCTTTCTTTTTTTTGGCATTCAGCCGAACGTCAGGTTATCATAAAAGGTATAGCCGAAAAAACTTCTGAAATTGTTTCAGATAATTATTTTGATTCAAGACCGGAAGGAAGTAAGCTGGGCGCTATAGTTTCTAATCAGAGTGAAGTGATTCCTTCCCGCGAATTTTTAGAAAATAATTTAAAAAAATTAGAATCAGATATTGATAATCAGGCTATATTGAGACCAAAACATTGGGGAGGCTATTTAGTACGTCCTGTTGAAGTCGAATTTTGGCAAGGAAGAGCTAATCGTTTGCATGACAGAATTCGATATTCTGTTCAAAAAGATTACTCCTGGAAAATCGACAGATTATCGCCTTGATGTAAGAAATTAACTCTTTTTTAATTCAAAAAGTGTATTTCGTCGATTTTTTTTGTAGTTTAACGATAAAGTGTTGTATGTTTGAGTAAGCAAAAAACAAAAACTAACACCCTTTAAAGAGTTTGCCCCACAATCTACTTTAAACTTAAACTACTAGCTTATGAAAGTAAAATTACTCAATTTAATGTTGCTTTTCACAGTGATATTTACTATGAATTCTTGCTCTTCAGATTCTTCAGAAGAAACCGCCGATTCAGTTAGTGCTGTAGTTGTTGAAAACTACACTTACAGTGAGGTTGAGTTAGAAACTATGAAACTGATTAATGATTATCGAGTAAGTATTGGATTAAATCCATTAGAAAAAATTAATCATATTTCTTTTAAATCTGAAGAACATGATTATTATATGATTGACAAAAAAGCGCCAAGTCATGATGGTTTTGTAGATCGTTCTAATAACATTATGAAATTGTTAGGAGCTACTACAGTTGCAGAGAACGTTGCTTTTAATTATAATAGTCCGGAAGCAGCAGTTAAAGCCTGGTTAAACAGTGCAGGACATAAAGCTAACATAGTAGGTAACTATACTCACTTTGGTATCTCTATCAGACAAGATGCTGCAACAGGAAAAAAATATTATACAAATATTTTCGCAAGAATTGATTAGTTAATTTGGTTTATAAATAAAGTACAAAAGAAGGTATTTGCCCCAAATCTGTCTTCTTAGTATTAAAAAAAGAGAGTATTTGCCCCAAATCTATTCTCTTAAAATTAAAAAAAGAGGTTATAATTTTAAATTATAACCTCTTTTTTATTTTATGTAGTTTCTTTTAATATTTAAGAACTCAATATTTTATTTATTAGTATGTAGTTTTTTATCAAGTTTTTCTACAATTGCATTTGCTTTATCATTTTCGCCAATGGCATATAATGATTTTGCATATTGGTTGTAATATACAGGATCTAAATCAGTAGTCATTGCAAATAATTCGCCATACCATTTTGCGGCTTTTACCATATTTAATTCGGTGTAAAATGCATTTCCTAATTTTTGGAATAAATCAACTGATTTATAACCTTTTTCGGCAATACGCTCGTAAGTTTTCGTTACGTTTACATAAGCATAGCTTTTTCCTATTTTATCAGTAGTATATACTTTTGAACTTTGTGAATAGCTATTGTAAGACAATAAACTTGCTAACATGAAAAAGAAGATTGGGGTTACTTTCATATTATAAAATTAAAAAGTTGAAATTAGTTTTTTATGTCTTTTTTCTAATTGATTATTTAATAAAATTCAAAAATTAATTTTGCTAAATGTAATAGAAAAAATTATACGTTGTCTAAAATCAGTATTTTTTTCGATAAAAAGTGTAATAATCACGTTCTTAGTAAGATTTTGTAGCATATTTTTCAATATAATAAATTGAAATTTTAGATATAATTGTAAATAAAAAACCTCGAAAGAGAACTAAGCTTTCAAGGTTTTAATTTTCAAATCAGGAAAGTGGTTTAGAGTTATAAATCAGTAATGATAAATTCACTTCTACGGTTCATTTGGTGCTCTTCTTCAGTACATTGTACTCCATCTGAACATTTGTTAACTAATTGATTTTCGCCATAACCTTTACCAGTTAATCTGTTGGCTTTAATACCATTTTTAACTAACCATGCAATAGTTGATTTAGCTCTTCTGTCTGATAATGCTTCATTGTATTTGAAAGAAGCACGGCTGTCAGTATGCGAACGTATATCTAATTTCATACTAGGATATTGATTTAAAACATCTAATATTTTTTCTAAATCCAGTGCTGCTTCCATTCTAATATCTGATTTATCTAAGTCAAAATAAATCATTTTAATGCCAAAGCATTTGCCTAAATCGTCACCTATAGTTACTTTGCATTGTTCTTTTTCGAGAGCTAATGGTAAATAGGTTTTTCCGTTTTCTTTAGGAACTTTTACTTTTTGTTCTATTGTGGTATATTCTGGTTTTTCAGCCCTTACATTATAACTTTTACCACATTCTACAGCAAATGAATAGTTTCCTTTTTCGTCAGAAACTGTTGTACTAATAAGATTAAACTGGCTATCGTATAAAGTCAGTTTTGTATCAGGAAGCAAAATTTTAGAATTTAAATCGGTAATTTCTCCATATAATAGTTGTTCGCAAATGAGTCTTTTAGTTTCTAAAAACTGGTAGATATCATCAAATCCCTGACCGCCATCTCTATTCGAACTAAAGAAACCTTTTCTGGATTTGGTATCAATTACAAAAGCAAAATCATCTTTGGACGAATTAGCATCAGCTCCAATATTTTTCACTTCATTAAAAGTTCCGTTGGTATTTATTTTAGAAACAAATATGTCTAATCCTCCTAGACCGGGATGACCATCGGACGCAAAATAGAGTTCGTTTTCGTCATTTACAAAAGGAAAGGTTTCCCGCCCGGCTGTATTGATGCTGTTTCCTAAATTTTCAGGAGTTCCAAAGCTTCCGTCACTGTTTATTTTCACTTTAAAAATATCCGATTGTCCTAATGTTCCGGGCATATCTGAGGCAAAATACAATGTTTTTTCATCAGCACTTAATGTTGGATGAGCTGTACTGTAATTATCACTAGTAAAAGATAATGCAGTGGTATTAGCCCATTTATTATCTACCAAAGTAGCTTTGTATAGTTTTACCAGAATTACATTTTTTCCATCTTTTCCTCTTTTACCATCAAGATAATTATTTCGGGTAAAGTACATTGTGGTGCCATCTTTTGTGAAGACCGGAGTCGATTCGTGAAATTTAGTATTGATTGCTTTATCAAACTTTTTAGGGTTGGATGCCGTCATTTCATCACTTAAATCAGCAGTATATAAATTAGTAAAAAACTGATCGGTCCAGGAATGCTTGCGATGTCCTAAACTACCGGTATCTCTTGCTGTGGCAAAATAGATTTTGTTATTATACATGGTAGTTCCATAATCAGAATATTTAGAATTTATTCCTGCATTTTCGATTTTAAATCGTCCTGAATTTTCTTTTATAGCATCAAGATAATTTTGATTTTTTTTGAATAATTGCCCTCTGTTATCGTTGTCTGATAATTGGTTGAATTTATTCATCATTTCATTGGCTTTATCATTTTCGCCAATAGAACGTAATGACTGAGCGTAACGGAAATAATATTCAGGTTCAACATCAGATGTTGCGGCAAATAATTCGCCATACCATTTTGCTGCCTTGTCTAGTTCAGCATTAAAATAGTAGGCATTTCCTAACTTCTGATACATCATTACCGATTTGTATCCCTTTTCAGCAATTCGTTCGTACGTTTTAATAGCATTAATGTAGGCATAGCTGTCATATTTTTTATCAGCTGATGCCAGTTTAGCTTTTTGGGAATAAATGTTACATGAAAAAACACTTACTATAGCTATGCAAAGGAGTATATTTTTTTTCATAATAGTTGTTTTTAGATGAATCGTGGAGTTTTAATTATTTGAAGCTGTATTCACCGTTGTTTTTTGATTGAATAGTTTCATCATTTCATTGGCCTCATCATTCTTATTAATAGATTTTAAACATTGAGCATATCTAAAATAATATTCGGGTTCTAAATCAGTACTTTTAGCTAAGGCAAACAATTCCTGATACCATTTGGCCGCTTTTATTAATTCATCATTGAAATAATGTGCATTTGCTAATTTTTTCAGCATATCAGTAGATTTATATCCTTTTTCAATTACTCTTTCGTAGGTTTTTAACGGATCGACATAAGAGTAACTCACATAGTTTTTGTTAGCAGTAATTACAGCCGTATTTTGCGAATAAACAGTACATGAAAAAATACTTATTATCATGTAAAAAAAGTCGTGATTTCTCATAATAATTGTATTTAAAAGAATCTTGGAGTTGTAATTTTATTATTGTTTTTGAAAATTTCATATCTCAGGAAAATTTCATGAGATCCTGAATTGTAATTGTCTAATTTGGTAGTTTCTAAGTCGTATCCATAACCAATATACATGGCATCAGATATTTGAAAACCAACCATAGCACTTACAGAAGCACTCCAACGATAGGCAATACCTGCTGTTAATTTGTCAAAAAACAAAAAGTTTCCTGAAACATCTACTTGCAAAGGTGCGCCTTGTACCATTTTAGTCAGCAAAGCTGGTTTGAATTTTAGGTTGTAACTTAAATCCATTACATAGCCTGCAATTAAATAATAGTTTATTTTTTCTTTGTTAACCCTTACTTGATTATCATTATACCGATTTGTTTCAATGAAGTTAGGAACAGATACTCCTACATAAGCCTTATCAGAGTGAAGATAAATACCTGCTCCAATATTTGGTGATATTTTATTATCGAATGCTTGCAAGCTTGGATCACCAGCATTTTCAGGATTTAATTTGTTAACATCTAAATTGAATAAGTTGGCCGAAGCTTTAAGTCCAAAAGAAAGTTTCACATTTTCAGAAGTAGGGATGGTGTAGGATAGATCTGCAGAAAGTGTATTTTCTGTTGTTGGTCCAATTCTATCATTAATAATTGATACTCCCAAACCTAATCTACTCCCATTAAACGGAGTATTAATCGAAACGGTATTAGTTGTAGGTGCTCCATCAAGTCCAACCCATTGTGTACGATGCAAGGCAAAAATACTCATAGCTCCTCTTGAACCAGCATAGGCTGGATTTACATTTATAGTGTTGTACATGTATTGGGTAAATTGTGCATCTTGTTGTGCGTAACTTACCATAGCTGTAAACATTAGACTGATTAGTAGTAGTTTTGTTTTCATTTTACTTAGTTTTAATAATACCTGAGGTTTTTAATCAACCTCAGGTATTAAATTGAGTTGTTTTATCTGGAAAGGTATAGGAATCCTTGCTGTTTTTTAGCAATCATCTCGCCTTGTAAACCTACAGCAGTATAGTTCAAAACATAGAAATAAGTTCCAGTTGGCAATCCAGCCGATTTATCGAATGTTACTCTTCCTTCAGAGTAGCCTTTGAATGCTTTAGTTAGATTATCATATCCTTTAGTTTCATAAACTAGTATTCCCCAACGGTTATAAATTTCAACTGAATTTTCAGGATAACAAATGACATCATCAATATTGTCAATTTTAAATAATTCGTTTATTCCATCACCATTTGGAGTAAAAGCATTGTGAACAAGTATGGTTCCACATCCTAATACCTGAGCTCTTTCGATAACTAAAGTATCTTCGGCTGTTACAGGAGTATTGTTCGGACTTAATCCACTAGCATTAGCAGTATTAGTAATGTTATTTTCTCTTAAATCATTTAATGTTATGGTGTGACTTTCTAAGAATTGTTTTTGTTCACCTGGAGCAAGACTGAATGCTTGATTTGTAGTATCTAATCCAGTTAAAGGATCTTTTACAATAATGTTATGAATAGTAGCATTTCCTGTATTTTGTACAGTTATAGTATAATTGATAACATCATCAACAAAACTATACACATCACTTTCAGTACCATGACTATTAACAATAGCCGTTTTCACTAAAGTCATACCAGGATTCTGAGTCAATGGAGTAGTAGTAGGAGTGTCATTTTCTACTGTAGTTCCAGAGATGTCAGTTACATTATTTCCTTTTGGATCTTTAGCAGTTGCCAAAGCACTATTAGTTACTTTTCCGGTATCAATATCAGCCTGAGTAATAGTGTATGTTCCTTTGATTACAGAACTGGAAGCACCCACATTCAAAGTTGCAATTGGATTTCCAGTTATAGTTAATCCTATCATCGGGTCGGTTACAACTACATTAGTCAACGTTGTATTTCCGGTATTTGTTACAGTAAAAGTATATGTAATTACATCTCCTTTAGCACCTGATCCAGCTATGCTTGCTGTTTTTACTAAAGCAATTTTTGGAGCTTGTGTTAATTCAGTAATAGTACAATTTGTACACTCAGGATCTTTAGGGCAAGTTGTACAAGGCGTAGGATCAGTAGAAGTAGCCGTTATTGGTTTATCTTTTGGATCTTTCGCTGTAGCTGTAGCCAAGTTG
>NZ_JNCA01000035.1 GCF_000695795.1 Flavobacterium seoulense
ATAAATGAGCTCTTTTTTTATATCAAATAACCTTTAGAAAGCTATATCAGCCAGAGTGTTGTTTTCTAAAATCATCAGTGTATTATCACGTATTTCAGCCATCAATCTTCGTACTGCACAAGTAGCCTCATCATTACAATCATCACAAGGCTCATAAAAATTATGACTCGCACAAGGCAACAAAGCAATAGGACCTTCAAGAATGCGATACACCTTTGCCATATTAATATCTTTTGGTTCTTTAATTAGATAATAACCTCCGCCTTTTCCTTTTTTGGCACCCAAAAAACCTGAGTGACGCAAAAGCAACAAAATGCTTTCTAAAAATTTTAACGAAATATGTTCTGACTTTGCTATATCAGCAATAGCCACAGGAGTCTGATCTTCCTGACGCGCCAAAAAAGTCAAAGCTTTAATTCCGTATTTTGTTTTCTTTGAAAGCATTTATATTGATTTTAGAAAGCAATCCCGATAGTTATCGGGATTAGATTTATGATTGTTTTAAGAAAGCGCTTGCTCTAAATCAGCAATTACATCTGCTACGGTTTCTAAACCTACAGAAACACGCACTAAACCTTCGGTAATTCCAACCGATAATTTCTCTTCTACAGATAACTTACTATGCGTAGTAGAAGCCGGATGTGTTACAATTGTTTTTGCGTCTCCAATATTTGCCGAAAGCGAACATAATTTTATTTTATCCAAAAATGCTCTACCAGCTTCAATACCTCCTTTAATTTCGAAAGCAATAATATTACCCCCTAAAAGCATCTGCTTTTTAGCTACTTCATATTTAGGATGTGATTTTAGAAAAGGATATTTCACACTATTTACATTAGGGTGACTTTCTAAAAATTCAGCTACTTTCAAAGCATTTTCACAATGTCTTTCGACACGAATAGCTAATGTTTCAATACTTTTAGACAATACCCAAGCGTTAAATGGTGACAATGCAGGACCTGTATTTCTTGAGAAAAGATAAATTTGACGAATCAAATCAGCTTGTCCAACTGCAATTCCACCTAAAACTCTTCCCTGACCATCCATTAATTTTGTTGCCGAATGCACCACAATGTGAGCACCATATTTTATAGGCTGCTGAATGTATGGCGTTGCAAAACAGTTATCAACAATTAAAATCAAATTGTGCTTTTTAGCAATATTCCCTAATAATTCTAAATCAATAACATCAACACCAGGATTAGTTGGCGTTTCTACATATAAAATTTTAGAATTTGGCTGAATAAAACTTTCAATTGTTTCCGGTTTATTAATATCAAAATAAGAAGTTGTAATATTCCATTTTGGAAAATAAGTCATAAACAACGCATGAGTCGAACCAAACACACTTCCTGCCGACACAATATGATCTCCAGCGCTCAACAAAGCCGCAAAAGTAGAATAAATAGCTGCCATTCCTGTTGCAAAAGCATAACCCGCCTCAGCTCCTTCCATTGCACAAACCTTATCTACAAATTCAGTTGTATTAGGATTAGAAAAACGACTGTAAATGTTACGCTCTTTTTCTTCAGTAAAAGAAGCTCTCATGTCCTCTGCATCTTCAAATATAAAACTTGAAGACAAAAACAAAGGTGTTGAATGTTCCTGATATTGTGTTCTGTCTATGTGTGTACGGATGGCTTGTGTTTCAAAACCAAATTCTTGTTCGTCCATTTTTTATTATTTTCCTCTCCCCGACCCTCTCCAAAGGAGAGGGAGCCGTAACTGGAGAATTGTTATTAATTATTAATTAAGCAAAAAATCTATTTCTTAGATTTTCGCTAATTCTACTCCGTTTAAAATCACTTTGTAGTGAATCGTAGCTGTTGGTTCTACAGTTTTTGAAACTGAGCAATATTTTTCGAAAGACAATTGTGCCGCTTTTGCTGCTTTGTCTTCTTTAATATTTCCTTCCAAAGAAAAAACCACATGAATATCTTTAAAAGGTTTTGCTTCGCCCACCTGAACACGCTCTCCTTCAACCTCAGCTTTGAAAGAAGTAATTTCCTGACGTTGTTTTTTCAGAATCGAAATCATATCAATTCCGCTACAACCAGCAACTCCCATCAAGACTAATTCCATCGGACTTGGTCCCATATCATTTCCTCCGAAATCTGGACGTGCATCTACATTTACTATATGTCCTCTTTCATTTTTTAATTGAAAGTGGAAGTTTTCGTTTACTCTGTCTAATGTTATTTTCATTTTATCCCCTCCCCAACCCTCCCCAAAGGGAAGGGAGTTAAGACTGGAGGTAAGCCTTTTTTAATATTAATAATATTTTTCACTAGTCTCCTCCCCTTCGGGGAGGTCGGAAGGGCATTTTACCCTTTATCCGACAATCTCAAAATATCTCCAAAAACTCCTCTTGCCGTTACTGCCGATCCTGCTCCTGCTCCCTGAATAACAATCGGTCTGTCTCCGTAAGATTCCGTATATATTTCGAAGAAAGAATCTGAACCTTTTAATCCGCCTAAAGCTGTATCTGAAGGAACTGAAACCAATTTAACTTCCAGATTTCCTTTGTCATTTTGTAAATCACCAGATAATTCACCTATGTATCGCAACACATGATTTGGTTCTTGTTCACTTTTTATTTTATCATAAATTGGATCAAATTCTTTCAATTTATTCAAGAAATCGGAAACGTTTCCTTCACGTAAATGCTCCGGAATTAAGTTTTGAATTGCAATTTCTTCGAACTCATTTTGCAAATCTAATTCTCTTGCTAAAATCAATAATTTTCTACCTACGTCATTTCCACATAAATCTTCTCTTGGATCTGGCTCCGTATATCCGTTGTCAATTGCTTCTTTTAAAATATCACTAAAAGGAACATCTTTGGCTGAAAAATTGTTGAATAAATAACTCAAAGTTCCTGAGAAAACACCTTTAATTTTAGTAATATTTTCTCCCGAAAGATGCAACAATTTAATAGTATCAATCAACGGTAAACCTGCACCAACATTGGTTTCGTACAAATAACTTTTTTGGTTATCAGTCAATACTGTTCTCAGCTCTTTATAAAAACCATAACTCAATGTATTGGCTACTTTATTTGAAGAAATTAAATCAAAACCATTTTCAACCAACGGAATATAATTTTCAACAAATGCAGCACTTGCGGTATTATCTACAGCAATTAAATTCTCTAAATGATGCTCATTAGCATAAGCAATAATGTCATCAATTGTATATGAAAATCCGTTAGTTTGAATTTCGTTAACCCAATTTGGCGTTACTCCATCTTTATTCAATAAAACGCTTTTAGAATTAGCTATTGCAAAAACATTCAACTTAATATCTTTTCTTTTCTCAATAGCAACTGCCGATTCTAAAATTTGGTTAATCAAAGTTCCTCCAACTAATCCGTGTCCAAAAACAGCAATGTTAATTTTTTTAGCCACTCCAAAAATCTCACCATGAATAACATTTAATGCCTTATTCAGTTCCGATTTTTTAAATACCAAACTCACGTTTTTTCCTGTCACGGTATTGTTAAACAAAATAGGCACAATTTTGTTACGAATCAAAGCCGTGTAAGGTTTATGAAAAGTACTTAAGTCCTGTCCAATAATAGAAATCACCGAAACATCATCAGTCACCGAAATTTTATTAACGTCTTTAGAATAGAAATCATTTTCGAATTCTTTTTCTAATTCAATCATCGCTTTGGTAGCCTGAGATTCGGCAACAACTAAACCAATTCCTCTTTCTGAAGAACCCTGAGAAATGATACTTACACTAATATCGTTATCACCCATTACTTTAAAGATACGGGCGTCAACTCCTGTTTTTCCTAATAAACCTCTACCTTCAAGATTGACTAAAGCCAGATTTTCTAAAACTGAAAGTGTTTTGATTCCTCCTGTTGTTGAAGTTGCTGTTATTAAAGTTCCTTCGTTTTCATGATTGAACGTATTTAATATTCGTAAAGGAATATTTTTTTCAATCAAAGGAATTATAGTTTTTGCATGTAAAATTGTTGCTCCAAAAGTTGCCAACTCATTAGCTTCGTTAAAAGTCAAACGGTCAATTTTCTTAGCATCAGCAACTAAATCAGGATTAGCAGTATAAATTCCGTCAACGTGAGTGTAATTCTGAAGTTCTTTAGCATTTAAATAATTAGCTAATAAAGAAGCCGTATAATTACTTCCGTTTCTACCTAAAGTAGTGGTAACATTATTATTATTCGAACCTATAAATCCAGTCACAACATTAACAAAAGAACTATTTTCTTTGAAATATTGAATTACATTTTTCTTCGAAATTTGCTCTAAAGGCTGTGCATCACCAAATTTTGAATCGGTTTTTAAGAAAGTTCTTGAATCGGCAAATTTAGCATTGATTCCTTTTTCGATTAAAATTGCTGTCAATAATTTAGCCGAAAGTAATTCGCCAATAGAAAGAATTTGATCTTTAATTTTCGAACTATAATCGCCAATTAAGCTTACACCTTCGAATAATTTATCTAAAACAGCAAATTCTTCAGACAAATCAACTTCTGAATAAACATCTTGCTGGTATTTTTTGAATTCTTCTAATAAAGTTTTATAATCAGCATTTTTAGCAGCAACACCAAGAATTTCTTCTAATTCATCAGTTGCTTTTCCACGTGCCGAAACCACAATAGAAATTTGCTCACCTTGGTTTACTTTATCAGCAATTATAGAAACTACTTTATTGATTCCTTCGCCGTTAGACAACGATTTTCCTCCAAATTTTAATATTTTCATCTCAATTATATTTTTGTATTGCTACTAAAAACAGGAGCAAGTAAGTTGTTTAATTGTTCATATTCAATCAGGAAAGCATCGTGTCCGTGAACTGATTCGATTTCCTGATAAGAAACTTTTACATTGTATTTTTTTAATTCCTGAAAAGTATCTTTATTTTCTTTTGCAGTAAAAAACAAATCTGAGTTAATACCAATTATGTGTATCGAAGCCTCAATTTTTGAAGCAAATACTTCAAATGAATCCGCATTTCTGGTTACATCAATCGTTTTTAGCAACTGATTCATCATTTTATAAGAAGCCAATTGAAAGCGTTTTTGCAGTTTTTTACCGTGATGCAATAACCAACTTTCGATATTAAATATAGCTAATTCTTCGTTAATGGTTCTGTCAAATTTTAATTTGAAAGATTCCGGCGTTCTGTAACACAGCATCGCATGAATTCTTGCATCTTCAATTGGATTACAGGAATTTTTTAGAATTTGCTCCTGCAAAAAACAATTTGCAATTAACCAATCCGTCGATTTCCAGTCGGTTGCAATTGGAATAATATTCAAAGCCAATTTAGGCTCTAGAGCAATCATTTCCCATGCAATTCCGCCACCTACTGAACCACCAATAATAGCATACAATTGTTCAATTTCAAGATATTTAACTCCTGCAATAAAGAGTTTTGCAATGTCTCTGGCAGTAAAATCAAAATAATTTTCTAAAATAGCACCATCGTATCCATTTCCAGGAACATTAAAAGCAAGAATACTGTATTGATTAGTGTCAATCGTTTTATTTTCTCCAATTAATTCATTCCACCAACCTGCCGAACCTATAACCTGAGAATTTCCGGTCAACGCATGATTAACTAATACAACAGGAGCCGTATGCAGCACAGGACCAAAAAGCTGATAACTTAAATTAATAACAGGATAAAGAACACCACTTTCGGTAGTGAAATTTTGTATTATAATGTGATTGGGATTATTTTCCAATTTCAAATCTTTAACTATGATTGATATGGAAATATTAGAAAGAAAGCTAAAAGGAAAGCTTTATTGTTGTTATCTTTTCCGCCATGACGGATAGAATGTAGCACCTTCTTCTTTGCAAAGGGTTGCTAAGCCATCATTGGGTCTATTCCCTCAAGCTTTCTTTATAACATTTCAATACGTTTACGAACTTTAAAGGCACAAAGTAACTACAATTTTTTCAAACAAACAAATTTTGCTGATTTAGTTTTAAACCAGCTACTGTATAACAAACAAACGCAAGTCATTACTGAACACAAAATCCAGAAATCACCTGCGTTTGAATACTATATTTACAAAACTATATTTAGATAAACAGTGTTTCATTTTCTTTAGAATACATCAAAAATGTTAATGAATCAGACACCTTTTTTTGATCTTTAAGATCCGCATCTGTGTTAATACCAAATCTATTATCTGTTAACTCTACCCTATTTTCATTTTCGGTAGTACTAGTAGTCCTTATACCTCTGATAAGATCTAATGCTCTTGTAATAATTGTTTTTGTGTTCATGATTTTTAAAATTTAATTTATTCGACTTGTTTTTGCTTATTGTTTGTTATTTCTGATAATTATTTTTCTAAATAAAAAAACCCTTTTGGCTATTACACCAAAAGGGTTTATACTATATAAACGATTCTTTTGGGTATCAACAGACTAGCATCTTTGCACAAAGCATAGAGACTGAAAACTGTTTATTTTTCTTATTATTAATCGTAATCATTGTTATTGTTTATATTTATTATTTGCTATAAAAAAAAGCCTCTCGATTTCTCAGGAGGCTTTTTGCTATATTTTAATCTTATTTGAATAAAAAAAGTTAAGCTATCGCACTCCTGCAGATTTCTTTAGTTTTGACCATCGATTTTTTACAAATAATAAAATTCATTTTTTTCTTTTTCTTTAGAGTCACAAAGATATAAATTTTTCTTTACCACTCGTTATCTTTTTAATAAAATTAATCGTTAATCATTGTAATTAACAGTTAATTATGTTTTTTAACATTGTTTTAAAGCTTAAGCCTAAAAAAACAAATCAAATAAGAGCTTTTTACCCAAGATAATTCAATAATTAGCTCCATTCCACTCTTCTGATTTGATATTTCAAAGATACAACGTAAATCCAGATCCAATGTTAACTGTAGTTTAAATTAACCTTATTAATGAGTAACATTCAAATTTTAAAAACTTTTGGTAATTCATAAAGTTTGATTTCAAACAAAAGCAACTCATTTTTTAATTTAAAAAATTACTAAAGATTAATTTACAATTCAAAAATGGTTTCATACCTTTGCACCTCAAAACACAAAGAGGAAAAATTTGAACTGATTGCAACCTCTTCATAATGACACAAATTCATTATGATTACTGAAATTTTCAGTAGAAAAAAAATGCTAAAGCAGAAACTCTCCTTTAGTCTTTTTTGCAGTCCTTTTTCCTCCATTAATTTTAAAAAATTATATATTATGGCCTATTTATTTACGTCAGAATCTGTGAGTGAAGGACATCCAGATAAAATTGCAGATCAAATTTCAGACGCATTAATTGATAATTTCTTAGCATTTGATGCTGATTCAAAAGTAGCTTGCGAAACTTTAGTAACTACAGGTCAGGTTATTCTAGCCGGAGAAGTAAAATCAAACACTTACTTAGACGTTCAACAAATTGCTCGTGATGTAATCAAAAAAATTGGTTACACTAAAAGCGAATATATGTTTGAAGCTAATTCATGCGGAATTCTTTCAGCAATTCACGAACAATCTGCAGATATCAATCAAGGTGTTGACCGTAAAAATCCTGAAGAGCAAGGTGCTGGTGACCAAGGAATGATGTTTGGTTATGCTACTAATGAAACTGAGAACTTCATGCCATTAGCATTAGATTTATCACACAAACTTTTAAAAGAATTAGCAGCTTTAAGACGCGAAAACAACGAAATTACTTATTTACGTCCTGATGCAAAATCTCAGGTTACTTTAGAATACAGCGATGACAATGTACCTGTACGTATTGACGCTATCGTAATTTCTACTCAACATGACGATTTTGACGAAGAAGCTGCAATGCTTGCTAAAATCAAAAAAGATGTTATCGAAATTTTGATCCCAAGAATCATTGCTAAAAATCCAGAGCACGCTCATTTATTTAACGATAAAATCAACTATCATATTAACCCAACAGGAAAATTCGTTATTGGAGGACCTCACGGAGATACTGGTTTAACAGGAAGAAAAATCATCGTAGATACTTACGGTGGAAAAGGAGCTCACGGTGGTGGTGCTTTCTCTGGAAAAGATCCATCTAAAGTTGACAGAAGTGCTGCTTATGCAACACGTCATATCGCTAAAAACTTAGTAGCTGCTGGTGTCGCTGACGAGATTTTAGTTCAGGTTTCTTATGCAATTGGAGTTGCAGAACCAATGGGAATCTTCATTGAGACTTACGGAACTTCAAAAGTAAATTTAACTAATGGTGAAATCGCTAAAAAAGTAGAAGCTATTTTTGATATGCGTCCTTACTTTATTGAGCAACGTTTAAAATTAAGAAATCCTATCTATAGCGAAACTGCTGCTTACGGTCACATGGGACGTAATCCAGAAGTGGTTACTAAAACTTTCTCAGCTCCAGGCGGAAACGAAAAAACTGTAACTGTAGAATTGTTTACATGGGAAAAATTGGATTATGTAGCACAAATTAAAACTGCTTTTGGATTGTAATATCCAAGTCTAATTATACTAAAAGCCATTCATTTCGATGAGTGGCTTTTTTTATTCTGTCACAACAAAGAACAAAGTTCAAATTCATTTAAAAACCCGATAATAGAGACTATTTTTTTTCTATTTTTACATTAAAAGGAAATAACAATTCATAAAATCGTAACATCATAATGCACATAGCAGTAGCAGGAAATATAGGATCAGGAAAAACAACATTAACAGCTTTATTATCGAAACATTTTAAGTGGGAACCACATTATGAAGATGTAGTTGACAACCCTTATCTGGATGATTTTTATCACCAAATGGAGCGCTGGTCTTTCAACCTTCAAATTTATTTCCTGAATAGCCGTTTTCGTCAGGTGATGCAAATTCGCGAAAGCGGAAAAAAAGTAATTCAGGACAGAACGATTTATGAAGATGCACACATTTTTGCTCCCAATCTGCATGCTATGGGATTAATGACTAATCGTGATTTCCAAAATTATGCTACTCTTTTCGAATTAATGGAATCTACGGTAAAAGCACCTGATTTATTAATTTATCTAAGAAGTTCTATTCCAAATTTAGTAGGTCAAATACACAAACGCGGGCGCGAATATGAAACTTCTATTTCTATTGACTACTTAAGCCGTTTGAACGAACGTTACGAAGCCTGGATTCATACTTACAACAAAGGAAAATTACTAATTATAGATGTCGATAAAATTAATTTTGTTGACAATCCTGAAGATTTAGGAAACATTATCGAAAGAATAAATGCCGAATTAAACGGATTATTTTAATCAAAGAAGCCGCTTCAATATCGAAGCGGCTTTTCTTTTATATTAACTTTACTAATTACAATGAAGTCTATAACTCATTATACCATTTAGTAATTTCTTCTTTAGTTTTTCCGATTTTTTGCTGTAATCTTCCAAACAATTCATCTTCTTTACCTTCTTCGTATAACAAATCGTCTTCTGTTAAATCAGCATACTTTTGCTTTAATTTTCCTTTTAACTCGTTCCAGGTTCCTTTGATTTCTGTACTATTCATGATTTCTAATTTTTATAATTATTATATTATTTTTGATTTATATATTGACGTAACATCCACGACTTATCTTCATGCTTTTGAAGCAATCCTGTGATAAAATCAGCAGTTCCAAAATCATCCGTTTCCTCAACCGATTTAATAAACTCTCTTAATTGCTTCAATACCGTTTCATGATCTACCAGGAGTTCTTTCAGCATGGCTTGCTGTTCTATAACGCTAGCCGGGTTTTCTTTTAAAATAGAATGATCTATAAATTCTTTCATAGTTCCTATTGCTTTTGCACCTAGTTTACTGATTCGTTCAGCTACCTCATCTATTTCTTTTTCTAATGCAGTATATTGTGCTTCAAATAATTTATGCAACTCCATAAAACTATTTCCTGCTACATTCCAATGAAATTTTCTTGTCTTAGTATAAAGCAATACTTCATTTGCTAAAATAGTTGTCAAACAATTAATACTTGACTCAAGCTCTTTTTTTGTGATTCCAATTTTTGGTTCCATATTATTTATGCTTTTGTTATTTAATGTGTTCTTTACAAAGATATCTTAGCAATACATTTTTTCCTTTATATAGTTTTTTCAGATTGTTATACAATTTCAATTTATCAATAATTCTTTCCAAACAGAGCTTATTAAAAACAAAAAATGCCTCGCAATCGCAAGGCATTTTTCTTTATTTCTAAATTTACTTTTTAGGAGCACAACAACTCTTGACTGATGAAGCTGCTGATGGATGAACAAATTTCCCATTAGCATCATAATGAGACAAACATTTCGCTTTTTGCTCAGGTGTACATTTTAAACTATCACACATTTTTGCACATTCTTCCTTACTCATTGTAGCACATTTTTTCATATCACAATGCCCTACCATAACAGCATTATGATGTTCACACTTTTTATTGGTACAACCTTTGGCTACACATTCTTCTTTAGACATCAAAGTACAAGTTCCTATCGTAGTACAACAAGAAGCAGTAGTTCCTATAGTATGACTTCCGTTTCCTAAAATTGGAGCAATAACCAAACCTATTAAACATGTCAATTTAATTAAGATATTCATCGAAGGTCCTGAAGTATCTTTGAATGGATCACCAACAGTATCTCCGGTAACTGCTGCTTTGTGCGCATCTGATCCTTTATAGGTCATTTCTCCATTAATCAAAACTCCCGCTTCAAAAGATTTTTTAGCATTATCCCAGGCTCCTCCGGCATTATTTTGAAAAACTGCCCAAAGCACTCCCGAAACCGTTACTCCAGCCATATATCCTCCCAGCATTTCAGCAATTAGCTGATTATTATCCGCATACACTAATTTCCCTAACAAGACTATCAAAATAGGAAAACCTATAGTCAAAATTCCCGGAAGCATCATTTCGCGCAAAGCCGCTTTGGTCGAAATTTCGACACATTTTCCATATTCAGGTTTTCCGGTTCCTTCCATAATTCCCGGAATTTCTTTGAATTGTCGGCGAACTTCATACACCATATCCATTGCTGCTTTTCCAACAGAATTCATAGCTAAAGCCGAAAAAACTACAGGAATCATTCCGCCCACAAACAACATCGCTAAAACAGGTGCTTTAAAAATATTGATTCCGTCAATTCCGGTAAAAGTGACATAAGCAGCAAATAAAGCCAAAGAAGTCAACGCTGCCGACGCGATTGCAAATCCTTTTCCTGTTGCAGCAGTTGTATTTCCAACTGAATCTAAAATATCGGTTCTGGTACGTACTTCTTTTGGCAATTCGCTCATTTCGGCAATTCCTCCGGCGTTGTCTGATATTGGTCCAAAAGCATCAATAGCTAATTGCATAGCTGTTGTAGCCATCATTGCCGAAGCCGCCAATGCCACACCATAAAATCCTGCTAAAGCATAAGAAGACCAAATTGCCACTGCAAACAATAATACCGTTGGAAAAGTAGAAATCATTCCCGTTGCTAATCCAGCAATAACATTAGTTCCTGCTCCAGTTGATGATTTTTGAACAATAGCTAACACTGGTTTTGTACCCAATCCTGTGTAATATTCCGTCACTGAAGAAATAGCACCACCGACAATCAAACCTATAATTGTAGCATAGAAAACCCGCATCGAAGAAATATCTTTAACTCCTTCACCAAAAAATTCCATCTTCATAACTTCAGGCAACATATATTGCACTAAAAAGTAACAACTCACAGCCGTTAAAATAATTGAAACCCAATTTCCTTTATTTAATGCGGCTTGTACCTGAGCTTCTTTTGCATTATCATCTGAAATTTTAACTAATGTTGTTCCAATAATAGAAAATAATATTCCGAAACCAGCAATTGTCATTGGCAACAAAATAGGTCCAAAACCTCCAAAAGCATCCTGAATACTTCCGCCCATATCTTTTATAACATAGTTTCCAAGAACCATTGCTGCCAAAACTGTTGCAACATACGAACCAAATAAATCAGCACCCATTCCGGCAACATCTCCTACGTTATCCCCTACGTTGTCTGCAATTGTTGCCGGATTACGAGGATCATCTTCAGGAATTCCTGCTTCTACTTTACCCACTAAATCAGCGCCTACATCGGCAGCTTTAGTGTAAATTCCACCTCCAACACGGGCAAATAAAGCGATCGATTCTGCTCCTAAAGAAAATCCTGCCAGAGTTTCTAAAACTACTGTCATTCCTTCAGTATCCGTCCAGACACCTCCCATAAAAACATGAAAGAATAAAATAAAAAAACCTGTTAAACCTAAAACTGCCAATCCTGCAACTCCAAGTCCCATAACAGTTCCTCCGCTAAAAGACACCTTTAGTGCCTGAGGTAAGCTAGTACGGGCTGCCTGAGTGGTTCTTACATTAGTTTTCGTTGCAATTCTCATCCCCATATTTCCCGCCAAAGCAGAGGAGAAAGCACCAAAAACAAATGCGATAACTATTAATAAATGTGTTTTAACTCCGGGCAAAAAAGTAATTCCTGCTAATACAATACTTGCTAAAATAACGAACACAGTTAACAACCGATACTCTGCTTTGAGAAAAGCTAATGCCCCTTCATAAATGTGTTCTGAAATAGTTGCCATCTTACCGTCGCCAGGATCTTGTTTTAACACCCAGGCTCTTTTAATTGACATGTACAAAAGTCCGATGATTGCCATAACTATTGGCAAATAAATCATAAATTCATTCATAAATCATTTGGTTAAGGTTAATAATCAATAGTATACAAACGAATTTAAACAAAAAAAGCAATACTCCGGAGGAATATTGCTTTTTTATAATTGTATAACCTTTAAAATTATTTAATACTAAATAACCCTTCTGGTTTATTTTCAATCGCATTGAAACGATCAGTACATTCTTTAATGATAGCTTTAGCTTCTTCTAAATTACCCCATCCTTCAACATCTACTTTTTTGTTTTCAAGATCTTTGTAAACCTGGAAGAAATGCTCGATTTCTTTTAGTAAGTGTGGGTTGATATCTGATAAATCATTTAATGAATTCCAAATTGGATCTGAAACTGGTACACAAATAATTTTTTCGTCTGGTCCTTTATCATCTGCCATGTGGAAAACCCCAATAGGTTTTACTTCGATAACACATCCAGGGAAAGTTGGTTCATTGATTAACACTAACACGTCTAATGGATCACCATCAAGAGCTAAAGTTTCCGGAATAAATCCGTAATCAGCCGGGTACATCATTGAAGAGAATAACATTCTGTCAAAACGCATTCTTTTGATTTCAAAATCATACTCATACTTATTTCTACTTCCTCTTGGAATTTCGACAAGAACATCGAAAGTGTTTATTTTGTCTGCAGTCATTTTTATTTATTATCTTAAGTTGAATTTATTTGGGCACAAAAGTAATTTAATTCCTTATTTATAGCAAAACATTTGCCCTTAAAAAGAGCAACAAAACTTTTATAAATTATTAGAAATAAAAACCAAATGAGCCTTTTATAGAAAATTTCTGCGCATCCGGATTATTCAAATAATTTCCTCTCCAGGTAAAATCAATTCGGAAAACTTTAAAAATATTCCCAATTCCTGCACTGTATTCCCAATAAGCATTTTCCGGAGCTGTATATACTAATCCTGATGCATTCATAGCTTTATTAGCATCCGATATTGTTCCGTAAACTGTTCTTGCACCAATAATTTCTCTCCAGTTTAATTTTCGCATAAATGGTATACGCCCTAGAATTCTTCCTCCAAAATTATGCTCCCATTGTAAAGTAGCATATTGATCGGTTACAAATTCGTAAAAATTCAAGTTATTAAAAGTGTTGTCTATCGAAAAATAAGATTGATTTCCGGGAACAACGCTTAACAAACCTAAAGGAACTGTTCCGTAAATTTTTCCTAATTCAACAATTAGATTTGTTCGTCCAAGAGGACCAATAATAATAGGCTGTTTATAATACAACTGCACTTTTTCATATTGAAAATCACTATCCAGCAAACCTTTAAATCCATGACTAAAATTGACAAAAAAGCGACTGAACGGACTATCTACATTACTTCTTTCTACTCCATAACCAATCGTTTTTCTATTAGGAGTAAATTCAACCTGAAAATTCACTTCTGATTGTTTTACCTGACTATTAGTAGTTGTAAATGTTTGATCAGTATAATAATCTAAACTAAACGTATTCGACGCTGATTCTAATGTTCGATACGAAAAACCGGTTTGAAAAGTCAAATTTTTAATAGGCTCCATTTCTATAGCTACATTCGATAAATTAATATTGGTTAATTTCCCGTTGCTACTTGTATTAAATAATGAAGATGAAGCAAAACTTCTGCCCAAAACATCATTGGTAGTAGTCAAACTCGCTCCAATTTGTTCTACATCCCGCCTGTTTCCTCCTGAAATGATTAATCGTTTTTTCTTGTCAAGCATCCATTTTCCTGAAACGCCATATTTGAATTTATTATCATCAAATCCATAAGCGGTATATCCTTGCAAACGCCAAGTGTCATTAGGACCAAAATAAGTTCGTCCTCCGGCTCGCAATCGGATTCCTTCGACTTCATTATAACCAAATGTTGAGAATATTGGTCCATAATCAAAATGTCCAAACTGAATATAACCACTTCCTAATATGGAAACCAAATTATACAATTGCTTGAATTTTTTGACTGTTTGTAAGGTATCCAGCATTTTATAAACGCCTCGTTCATCTTTATTTAGGTTTTCAAAACGATTTTCGTCCCAATATCTATCTGATTTATTATAAACCTCATTATCAATATAATTGACTTCTTCTTTATAAAAAGATGCCGGTTTTTCGATATTAAATTTATGATTTTGATATAAAGTCGTTCGCTTTCCATAAACACCTTTAGATTCTTCTTTTTTATTCAAAGCAAAATCTGACATCATATGATCACGGGTAAGCAGAAAAACAGAATCGTTTTCTACCTCAAATTCCTGTTCGATATAAATGTCTTTTACCCAGTTAATATTAGCACTTTTAGTTACTGCCATATTAATTTTTTTGATTGCAAAAGTGGTGTCGTTGACCCAAAAATCTCCTTTAAAAGTCAACTCGTTTTTACGCCTTGGATAAAATAAGATATTATAACACCATTTTTTATCGATAAAAGCGCTATCTCTTAGCACATAATTATACACATCGATTCCTGTTTTAGACAAAGGACTTGTAAAACTTTTGTCAAAAAAAGTCAAGTGATTATTGTAAATATTATAATCTGAATACAAATCTTTTATGAATGATAAAATTTGCTGATTATCACTAAATCCGGAATTTTTATTGGCTTTTAATTTCTCCTTTACTTTATTAAGCTTATTACTTCCGTAAACATCACTTAAAGATTCATTAATAAAAATAGGCAGGTATGTTTTTCCGGTAACTCTTGAAGTGTCAACATGTTTAAAGACAAATTCCATTCCTTTAAAAAGTTTACTCTTCATAAAAGCACTGTCAATAGTATTCATATCAAATTCTACTTTCTCGTACTTTTCCATTTGGTATTGGTCAAACTGATAGAGTCCGTTTTTTCGTTTCCTTGCCCATATTTTTCTCAAAATATCCAATGCAGGATTATTCTTTTTCGAAGTTTTCCCAGTGTAAATAACTACTTCCTTTAGTTCTTCGACATCGTTTAACTGAACCTTGAAATTATAATTGATTGCTTTATCTAAAGTAATTTCCCTATCTGAAAAACCGACCGAAGTAACTATTAAAGTAGTATAAGTAGTAGGCGATTCTATATAAAAACGGCCATCTTCATTAGACATCACACCCAAATTAGAACCTTTCAAAACCACATTAGCAAAAGGAACCGGCTGATTTGATTTATCTACAACTACACCACTCACTTTCGTTTGGGCTAAAAGTGTTGAAAAAAAAGACACTATAAAAAACAGAACTAAAAACAGGTACTTCTTATTCATATATGTAGGCATTTATCGCTTTTTATTAATCAAACGAGATAGTGTAGATTTAAAAAAAAAGCTCCATCAAACTAACGTAAGATGAAGCCTTAATAGTATTTGTTATGTATTATTTATACATTACTTTCTTTACTGCTTTCACAACATCAGCTGCATTAGGCAACCAATCTTTCAACAATACCGGAGAATACGGTGCAGGAGCATCTGCAGTTGTAATTCTTTGGATTGGAGCGTCAAGGAAATCGAATGCTTGTTCCTGAACAATATACGTAATTTCAGAAGAAATACTTGCAAATGGCCAAGCTTCTTCAAGAATTACTAAACGATTTGTTTTTTTAACTGATTTTAAGATTGCTTCATTGTCCATAGGGCGAACTGTTCTTAAATCAATTACTTCACAAGAAATTCCTTCTTTAGCTAATTCATCAGCAGCAATAAAAGCTTCTTTGATAATTTTTCCAAAAGAAACAATAGTTACATCAGTTCCTTCACGTTTAACATCAGCAACTCCAATAGGAATTACATATTCTCCGTCTGGAACTTCACCTTTGTCACCATACATTTGCTCCGATTCCATGAAAATTACAGGATCATTATCACGAATAGCTGATTTCAAAAGACCTTTAGCATCATAAGGAGTTGAAGGCACGATAACTTTTAAACCCGGAGTATTAGCAAACCAGTTTTCTAAAGCCTGAGAGTGAGTAGCTCCTAATTGACCTGCAGAAGCAGTTGGTCCACGAAAAACGATAGGCACATTAAATTGTCCTCCTGTCATTTGACGCATTTTAGCAGCATTATTTATAATTTGATCAATACCAACTAAACAGAAGTTGAATGTCATATATTCTACAATTGGTCTACAACCGTTCATTGCCGAACCTACTGCAATTCCTGTAAAACCAAGCTCAGCAATAGGAGTATCGATTACTCTTTTTTCGCCAAATTCAGCTAGCATTCCTTTTGAAGCTTTGTATGCTCCATTGTATTCTGCAACTTCTTCGCCCATTAAATATATGGATTCATCGTGACGCATTTCTTCGCTCATCGCTTCACAAATGGCCTCTCTAAATTGTATTGTTCTCATATTATATTGTATGTTGAATTTTCTGAAGAGCAAAAATAAATATTTTAAACCATTTAAAGCATAAATTAACTTAAATAATCCGCCTTAAATTCTAACATCTTATCATTGGTATGTGAATATATCCTGTTTTTTACCGCTTTTTAAAGCTGTTAATTAGAATAAATCTAAACAAAACACGTAAGCTAGTCGTCTTTTATAACCAAATATTCGAAATATTATTCTAATTTTGTAACTCAATCTTCTTAAATTTATTAAAATATCCAAACATGAAAATACTAGTTTGCATCAGTCATGTTCCTGATACTACCTCAAAAATCAACTTTACAAACGCTGATACTGAATTTGACACAAATGGCGTACAATATGTAATCAATCCTAATGACGAATTTGGATTAACCCGTGCTATTTGGTTCCAAGAACAACAAGGAGCTACTGTAACTGTAGTAAATGTAGGCGGTCCGGAAACAGAACCTACTTTAAGAAAAGCATTAGCTATAGGCGCTAACGAAGCAATTCGTATCAACGCTACACCTACAGACGGATTTTTTGTTGCTAAACAATTAGCCGAAGTTATAAAATCAGGCGCTTACGATTTAATCATTGCCGGAAAAGAATCATTAGATTATAATGGAGGAATGGTTCCTGGAATGACTGCAGCACTTTTAGATTACAATTTTTTAAATTCCTGTATTAATATCACTGTTGACGGAACAAATGTAAAAGCAGTTCGTGAAATTGATGGCGGAAAAGAAAGTATTTCTACTTCATTACCATTAATTATTGGTACTCAAAAAGGAATCGTTGAAGAAAAAGATTTACGTATTCCTAACATGAGAGGAATTATGACAGCAAGAACTAAAACTCTGAATGTGATCGAGCCTGTTGGGGTTACTGCAAATACAAAAGTGGTAAAATTCGAAAAACCAGCTCCAAAATCGGCAGTAAAAATGATTTCTCCAGATAATTTAGACGAATTAATTAACTTGTTACATAACGAAGCAAAGGTTATTTAAGGTTTTAGATTGCAGATTTTAGATTGCAAACTGCAGTTAAAAAAAAACCTCTTATAATCTTTAATTTAAAACATAATATAAATCAAGTTTTTAGTTTCCAGATTCTGAAATCTGAAATCTAAATTCTGAAATCCGAAATCATCATGTCAATATTAATATATGCCGAATCGGCCGAAGGAAAATTTAAAAAAGTAGCATTCGAAATTGCTTCTTATGCAAAAAAAGTAGCAGAATCTGTAGGAACTACAGTAACTGCTTTAACAATAAATACAGAAAACGTTGCTGAATTATCTAAATACGGAGTTGATAAAGTATTAAAAGTAAACAGTGACAAATTAGCAGCATTTAATGCTAAAGCCTATGCCGATGTTATCAAGCAGGCTGCTCAACAGGAAAACACAAAATTAGTAGTTCTTTCTTCAAGCACTAACAGCATTTACCTTTCTTCATTAGTAGCTGTAAATCTTGAAGCCGGTTTTGCTTCAAATGTGGTAGGATTACCAGTAAGCACTGCTCCTTTTCAGGTAAGAAGAAATGCTTTTTCTAACAAGGCATTTAATGTAACAGAAATCAATACTGATATTAAAGTGATTGGCTTAGCCAAAAACTCTTATGGTATTTTCGAAAATGAATCTTCTTTAACCGAGGAAACTTTTAGTCCAAACATTGCAGATAATGATTTTGGTATCAAAGTAGAATCAGTAGAAAAATCATCAGGAAAAGTATCTATTGCTGATGCTGATATCGTAGTATCTGGCGGCCGCGGATTAAAAGGTCCTGAAAACTGGAATTTAATCGAAGATCTAGGAGCTGTTCTGGGAGCTGCAACTGCCTGCTCTAAACCAGTTTCTGATTTAGGATGGAGACCACACGCTGAACACGTAGGACAAACAGGAAAACCGGTTGCAACTAACTTATATATTGCAGTAGGAATTTCAGGTGCCATCCAGCATATTGCCGGAATTAATGCTTCTAAAGTAAAAGTTGTCATCAACAATGACCCTGAAGCTCCTTTCTTTAAAGTTGCGGACTACGGAATTGTAGGCGATGCTTTTGATGTTGTTCCTAGATTAATTGAAAAATTAAAAGAATACAAAGCGCAAAACTCATAGTTGAGCTACACCTAATAAAAAAAATTCTGCCTAATAAAATAAGATAATCGTATCTTTGCTTATTGGCAGAATTTTTAATTAATATTGCAGCCTAAAATTAGTCAAGAAAGAATTCAAAATTAAAAAACTTAGATTTTTCATTTCAACAATTATGAGCTTAGTCAAATTATCCATAAAAGGAATTTCATACAGCCAAACACAAAATGGGGCCTACGCTTTGATTTTGAATGAAGTAGACGGCGAAAGAAAACTACCTATTGTTATAGGAGCTTTCGAAGCCCAATCTATCGCTATCGCTTTAGAAAAAGAAATAAAACCTCCGCGCCCGTTAACTCACGATTTATTCAAAAATTTTGCTGAACGATTTGACATTGTTGTTAAACAAGTTATAATTCATAAGCTGGTTGATGGTGTATTTTACTCCAGTATTATTTGCGAAAGAGACAAAATAGAAGAAATAATTGACGCAAGAACTTCGGATGCTATTGCATTGGCACTACGCTTTAGCGCACCTATTTTTACTTACAAAAACATTCTGGACAAAGCAGGTATTTACCTAAAAACAAATCCTGATGGAGATAAAGACAGCCAGCAAATGGATGACATTATTTCAAATCCGGAATTTACAACAGAATCAGAAAATAGTGGTCGCGCATACATTAAATTTAGTCTTCAGGAATTAAATGATTTATTAGCTCAGGCTGTTGAGCAGGAAGATTACGAAAAAGCTGCCAATATTAGAGACGAAATTTCAAAAAGAGAATCGTAAATTTAATTTGGTTATTTGTTTTTTCGGTTATTCGAATTAACAAATTACCAAATCCACAAATTATCATTAACAATGAAGCAATATCTGGATTTAGTCAAACATGTTATGGAAAACGGCTGCCAAAAAGGCGACCGAACTGGAACAGGAACTAAAAGTGTATTTGGTTACCAAATGCGTTTTGATTTAAGCGAAGGTTTTCCAATGGTTACCACTAAGAAACTACATCTTAAGTCAATCATTTACGAATTGCTTTGGTTTTTAAAAGGCGAAACTAATATTAGTTACCTTAAAGAACACGGTGTAAAAATATGGGATGCCTGGGCAGATGAAAATGGGGATTTAGGACCGGTTTACGGACACCAATGGCGTAACTGGAATAGCGAAGAAATTGATCAGATTTCGGATTTAATTCAGGAATTAAAAACCAATCCTAACAGTCGCAGAATGCTTGTTTCGGCATGGAATCCTTCGGTATTACCAGATACTAAAAAGTCATTTGAAGAAAACGTAGCTAACAATAAAGCCGCGCTACCTCCATGTCATGCCTTTTTTCAATTTTATGTTGCTGACGGAAAATTATCCTGTCAATTGTACCAAAGAAGCGCTGATATCTTTTTAGGAGTTCCGTTTAATATTGCTTCTTATGCTCTATTAACCATGATGATTGCACAGGTTTGCGATCTTGAACCAGGAGATTTTATTCACACTTTTGGCGACGCACACATTTACAATAATCATTTCGAACAATTAGAATTGCAATTATCGCGTGATCCAAAACCATTACCAAAAATGATTTTAAATCCAGCAGTAAAAAACATCTTCGATTTCGACTATAATGATTTCACTCTCGTAGGTTATGAACCTCACGAAACCATAAAAGGAAGCGTAGCGGTATAAGTTTTAGAAATTCCAAATTAAACAAATTCCAAACTCCAAGTTAACAATTGGAATTTGGGATTTTTTTATTGATATTTTAAAAAAATAGCGTTTTAGATTAAACCTCTAAAACGCTATTTTCTGCACCTGCAAATTCGTTCCATTTATAAGAATCAGCCTCAGTTTCGTTGATATATTCTCCATCAACTAAATACTTAAACTCGTAAGCAGCATCTTTATCTAAATCGAAAGCTCCTTTAAAAGTTCCGTTTTTCAATTTACTTAAAGTTCCTTCTTCCGGATTCCAATTATTAAAATCGCCAACAACTGCAACCTGAGCTGCCTCTTTAGCCTCAATAGAAAATGTAACTTTACAAACCGGTTTTGACTTTATGAACTGTTTTTTAATTGGCATAACTATTTCATTTATAGATTTATGAAAACAAAGTAAGTCAATTTATTCGAAGTTGAAACATCTAAAAGTAAGTTTTAAGATAATGCTTTATAAAATGTTAAAAACAAACTAATCTCTCAAATTTAAGAGGAATATATTTTCAAAAAACAAAAAATAAGACTCCTTAATTTCAAAAATATCTTAGTCAAAAGAGACATTTCCAAATTAAATTTTATCTTTATAAACAAAAAATCAACCTATGAAAACGGAACAATATGAATTATACGAATATGCCCGAAAACGTATAAAACAAAAAAGAATAGTCTATTTTCATTTTGTACTATTATTTTTAGCTGCTTTATTTTTATTTGTCGCTACTAAAGTTTTTGATTTTAATCAAAATGCAGACTGGCATATTTGGCTCATTACTGCCTGGCTTTTTATATTTATTTTACATTTCATCAAAGTTTTTATTACCGATCGTTTCATGAGTAAAAATTGGGAAAAAGAACAAATTGAGAAATTAGTAACCTTACAGGAAAATAAAATAAAAGAGTTAAACAATCAAATAAACGAAGACTCTTCTACTAAATAATTACGAATGATTACAATGATTGCGGCGGCAGCCGAAAACAAGGCACTTGGAAAAGACAACCAATTAGTCTGGCATTTACCTAACGATTTTAAACGTTTTAAAAACCTAACTACAGCTCACTACATTATAATGGGAAGAAAAACTTTTGAAAGTTTTCCAAAACCATTGCCTAACCGCACACATGTTATCATTACACGTCAATCTGATTATCAGGCCGAAGGCTGTATCGTTGTTGACAGTATCGAAAAAGCCATTGAAAAATGCCCTAAAAACGAAGAGTCTTTTATCATTGGCGGTGGCGAAATCTATAAATTAGCCATGCCTTATGCTGATAAAATTGAACTTACAGTAGTTCATCACTCTTTTGAAGCCGATGCTTTTTTTCCTGAAATCAAACCCGAAGAATGGAAATTAATCAATAGCGATTTTCAATCAAAAGACGAGAAACATCTGTACGATTATAGTTTTGAAACTTATATTCGAAAATAAAAAAACACCTCTTTATTGAGGTGTTTTCTCTAAACTTAAATTGCAATAATAATTTAGAGAAAGTTCTAATCTTGAAAAATAATCTGACCTAATAATACTAAATTTATCAATAGCAAACTCATTCCTGAAATGAGAATAATATTATTAGCTACTTTTTTAGAAAACATCTCAAAAAAGCCTTTAATACCAAATACCACAAAGGTGCTAAAGGCAAAGAAAATTAAAATTTCTAAAAATAAATTTAGTCCTAAGAACGTATTTTGCGTTTTCATTAAAGCACAACTTTTAACCAAAGCAGCGCCGTCAAAATATAACACAAGAGCAAATGCAATTACCAACGCAAAAAATAACCATTTGAGCTGAACCTTCAATTCTTTATTAATTATTGTAAATAAATTCATGGGATAAATTTCGGCATTACAACAATGTAATACAATACCCACTTTTAGTGATTTTTTACATTATATAAAAATCAAAAATAAAAGCAACAATAATTGAATTTGAAAGTCAATTTGAACACTAACTTAAATTGCATTATAGTATATTTGTCAAAATTTAAAAAATGGCTAAAAATATCACCCCTTATAAAGACTCTGAGTTAGGCAAAAAAGAACAAGTTGCAAAAATGTTTGACACTATATCAGGAAATTACGATAATTTAAATCGTGTAATTTCTTTTGGAATAGATGTTAAATGGAGAAAAAAAGTTTTGCAAATAGTTGCTAAATCTAATCCGGAAACTATTCTTGATATTGCCACAGGAACTGGTGATCTTGCTATTTTAATGGCAAATACTAAAGCTAAAAAAATTACAGGCTTAGATATTTCAGCCGGAATGCTGGAAGTAGGAGTTAAAAAAATTGCAGAGAAAAATCTATCCAATAGGATCCAAATGATTCTAGGCGATTCAGAAAACATTCCGTTTCCTGACAATCATTTTGATGCGATAACTGTTGGTTTTGGGGTTCGAAATTTCGAAAATCTGGAAAAAGGTTTTGCTGAAATTTTAAGAGTTTTAAAACCAAACGGAACTTTTGTTATTTTAGAAACTTCAGTTCCGGATAAAACGCCATACAAGCAAGGTTATAATTTTTACAGTAAAAATATTCTTCCTATTATTGGAAAATTATTCTCAAAAGACAATGTAGCCTATGGTTATTTATCTGAATCGGCTGCAGCATTTCCTTATGGTGAAGCGTTAAACAATATTTTGAGAAAAATTGGGTTTATAGATGTAAAAGCATTACCTCAAACTTTTGGTGTTGCCACAATATATGTAGCGTCTAAACAATAATTAAGTTTCGTTTTAAAATGAAAAAAATAATCGTCTTTATCTTACTCCTACTTTCTCTTAAGGGACATTCGCAGTATAAAGGTATGTTTAGTAAAGACCCGATTATTAACTTAGAAAATTTCCAAAAACAACGTTTGCATTTTGGGTATTATCTGGGATTTAATTCCTTTGATTTTAAACTGGATTATAAAACCGTAGGTCCGGACATTCAGGTAAAAAAAACAACCGGATTCAATGTAGGTGTGGTTACTAATTTAAGACTGCAAGAATACATTGATCTTCGTTTTGAACCGGGTTTGTACTACACTAAACGAACTTTACATTATCCTAATTTTACCCGTGAAATAGACGCAATACGAGATGTAAACAGCACTTATATTCATTTCCCGTTATTGTTGAAATTTTCATCATTGCGTACCGGAAATATTCGCCCTTATATTGTAGGTGGCTTATCGTCTACGTTAAATTTGTCTGCTAATGCAAAATTAAAAGATGATAATTTACAGCAAAAATTCAGAGTAAAATCATGGACAACTAATTATGAATTAGGTTTTGGAATTGATTTTTTCTCCGAATATTTTATTTTTTCTCCTTCTATCAGAGGATGTTTTGGAATCAACGACGAACTTATTAGAGACAATGACCCTAATAGTCCATGGACAAGTAATATTGAATCGCTTAAAAGTAGAGCTATCTTAATAAACTTTACCTTTCATTAAGCCAAATTTCGTTTAAATTCACTCAGGATAATTCCTGTTGCAGTAGCTACATTTAAACTTTCTGCTTGCTGCAAATCTCCAAAACGCGGAATAGAAAGTCGGTTTTTAGTAATTTCTTCTATTGTTTCTGAAATACCATTCGCTTCATTACCCATTACAACAATCGCTTCCTTAGGCAAATTTGTTTTGTAAATATTTTCGCCATCCATAAAAGTTCCAAAAACCGGCAATTCAGTTTGAGAAATATATTCGGGTAAATCAACATAATTGACATTTACTCTGGTAATCGAGCCCATAGTTGCCTGAACTACTTTTGGATTATAAATATCCACCGTTTCTTTAGAACAAATTACTTGTTTGACACCAAACCAGTCACATAATCTTAAAATAGTACCAATATTTCCCGGGTCTCTCACATCATCCAGGGCAATGATTAATCCTGAAGCAATGATAGGTTTTTCTTCCGGAATTTTAAAAACTGCTAAACAGCTATTTGGAGTTGTTAAAGCACTTATTTTCTTTAAATCATTTTCGTGAATCAATGATTTCTTACTATCTAAAACAGTATCAAAATCATGCTGAGTAGTGTACAAATGTTCTAATTCAAAATTAGACTGTAAAAGCTCCTGAATGACTTTTACACCTTCTGCAAAAAATAATTGATTAGCAATTCTATACTTTTTTTGCTGTAAACTAGTTATAAGTTTTATTTGGTTTTTACTAACCATAAAAATATGTACTTTTGAATTAAATATTTTAGACCTCTTGAAAAAAATTTCAACAAAAATATCACTATTTATCCTAATAGGAATAATTATATCTGCCTGTAACGCCGAAAAAAGAGTTCCAGACGGAAAACAACTCCTCTTAAAGAATCATATTTTAGTAAATGGTAAAAAAACAACCGATGAAGATGTTCATAATCAATTGTACCAAAAACCAAATTCTACTTTATTAGGCTATCGTTTACGATTGAATTTATACAATTTAGCTAAACTCAATCCAGATTCTACGTATCAGGCAAAATTTAAAAATAATCCTGGCAAATACGAACGTCAGGCCAAATGGTTATCGGCAAAACAAGTTGATCGATTAGGCAACTCTTTTTTGTATAGCGGAATTCATGATTTTTTAAAAAGAATAGGAGAACCACCTGTAATTATCGACTCAACAAGAACTCAAAAATCGCTTACCCGACTTAAATATTATTATTTCAATAATGGTTATTTTGATGTCGATATTAGTTCTAAGCACGATACTGTGAGTTTAAAAAGAGGAAAAATCACTTATGACGTTACCACTAATAAAGCTTATTATCTGGATTCCATAAGAGCAAATATAAGTTCCCGCGAGATAGATTCTTTATACGGTATTGCTAAGAAAGATGCCTTAATTGAATCAGGAAAACAATACAAAACGGCTGATTTCTCCGATGAAAAAAACCGTCTTTCTACTTATTTTAGAAATCACGGCGCTTATTATTTTCAACCTACTTCTATAGTATTTGATATTGATACTATTGGCAAAAAAAACAAAGCTAATGTAAGTGTAAATATTAAAGATTACAGCAACCAAGACAGTGATTCTACAAAAACCGAAGATTTCAAGTTATATAAAATCAGCCGTGTTGACGTTTACACTGATTTTTTACCAAATACCAGTAAACAAAATATTACCGACAGCGTTTCTTACCAAAATTTCAACTTATACAGCCGCGAAAAACTAAGATATAAACCGCACGCCATAACGGATGCTATTTTTATTACAAAAGGAGCTTCTTTCGCAGATTTCAGAACTACTTTAACCTCCAGATATTTAACGAATCTTAAAGTATTTAATCCACCAAGTATTCAATATGAAGTCGATAAAAAAGATACGCTTCAAAATTCTTTGATTGCAAAAATCTATTTGACACCAAGAAAAAAGTATAGTTTTGGATCATCAGTCGACCTTACGCATTCGAATATTCAGGATATAGGAATTTCGTTTAGTCCATCAATGACTATTCGAAATATTTTTAATGGAGCCGAAACACTCGAAATCTCGACCCGTGCCAACATTGGTTCATCACGAGATTTAGCAAATCCTAACAATCAGTTTTTTAATGTGTCTGAATATGGAGTTGATTTTAAATTAAATTTTCCACGAATATTTTTGCCTTTTGCTACCGAAAGAATTATTCCTAAAAGTATGATTCCGTCAACTTTAATTGGTGTGGGTTATGCTACGCAAAAGAACATTGGATTAGATAAAGAAAATTTCACCGGAACATTCTCTTACAACTGGAATCCTAAAAGATACAATACAGCACGTTTTGATCTTTTAAATGTACAGTTTGTACGTAATTTGAATGCCCCAAATTATTTCAACGTTTACGGCTCATCTTACAATGCTTTAAATGAAATCGCAAAAAAATATCCTGTAAATACAGACTATATCGAAGATGGTGATTTAGTTATTGAGCGAGGAACTACTGGTTTTATTAGAGATGCTATCGGAGGAAGCTTAACACTATCTGATAATGATTTACAAGAAGTAAGAGGTATTGAAGAAAGAAGAGTGCGATTGACTGAAAACGACTTTATTTTGGCAACCAATTTTTCATTCACTAAAACCACAAAAACAGATTTAGCCGATAATGATTTTTATCTTTTTAAAACCAAGATAGAATCGGCTGGTTCATTATTATCTTTACTTACGAACCTGACCAATCAAAAACCAAATCAAAATGGGAATCAGGAATTATTTAATTTAGAATATTCTGAATACATAAAAACTGAATTTGATTTTATAAAACACTGGGATTTAAGAAAGGAAAAAGTGTTTGCCATCCGAACGTTTTTTGGTATCGCAATTCCGTTTGGAAACTCTAATTATATTCCGTTTTCCCGAAGTTATTTCTCAGGAGGTTCGAATGATAATCGTGCCTGGCAACCCTATAGCTTAGGTCCTGGACGTAGCGCCACAACTAATGATTTTAATGAAGCCAATATGAAAATTGCTGTAAGTGGTGAATTTAGATTTAAACTTTTAGGCGATTTAAAAGGAGCTTTATTTGCCGATGCCGGAAATATCTGGAATGTTTTTGATAACGTAACTGATGAAAAAGCAATTTTTAATAATCTCGCCAGTTTGAAAGATATCGCATTAGGTTCTGGTTTTGGACTTAGATACGATTTAAACTTCTTTGTTGTTCGATTTGATTTTGGTTTCAAAACCTATAATCCTGCTGATGAATCGGGTAAAAAATGGTTTAGAGATTACAACTTTGGACACACTGTTTTAAATTTTGGAATAAATTATCCTTTCTAATGCTAATAAATTCTTATTTTTGCGAACTACTAAAAACAAAAAAATAACACTAAAAACAAAAAAACAAAATGGCACACAACATTAAAGCAGGTGTAGCAACGGGAGATCAGGTACAGGAAATTTTTAATTATGCAAAAGAAAAAGGATTTGCACTTCCGGCGGTAAACGTTACAGGATCTAACACTATTAACGGAGTTCTTGAAACAGCTGCAAAATTAAACGCACCAGTTATTATCCAATTCTCAAATGGAGGAGCACAATTTAATGCGGGAAAAGGACTTTCTAATGCAGGAGAAAAAGCAGCTATTGCAGGTGCTATTGCAGGAGCAAAAAGCATCCATACTTTAGCCGAAGCTTACGGAGCAACTGTAATTTTACATACTGACCACTGCGCAAAAAAATTATTACCTTGGATTGATGGTTTACTAGACGCTTCAGAAGAGCACTTTGCTGCTACTGGAAAATCTTTATTCAGTTCACACATGATTGACTTATCTGAAGAGCCAATTGAAGAAAACATCGAAATTTGCAAAACTTACTTAGAAAGAATGAGCAAAATTGGTATGACACTTGAAATCGAACTTGGAATTACAGGTGGAGAAGAAGACGGTGTTGACAACTCTGATGTTGATAGCTCAAAATTATACACTCAACCGGAAGAAGTAGCTTATGCTTACGAAGAATTATCTAAAGTGAGCCCTAAATTTACAATCGCTGCTGCTTTTGGAAACGTTCACGGTGTTTACAAACCAGGAAACGTAAAATTAACTCCAAAAATCTTAAAAAACTCTCAGGATTTCGTTCAAAACAAATTCAACACAGGACATAATCCAGTTGATTTTGTTTTCCACGGTGGATCAGGTTCTACTCTTGAAGAAATCAGAGAAGGAATTAGCTACGGAGTTATCAAAATGAATATCGATACTGATTTACAATTTGCTTTCACTGAAGGAATTCGTGATTTTATGGTTGACAATCTTGATTATTTAAAAACACAAATTGGTAACCCAACTGGTGCTGACGCTCCAAACAAAAAATACTACGATCCAAGAAAATGGTTACGCGAAGGAGAAGTAACTTTCAACGCAAGACTTGAGCAAGCATTTGCTGACTTGAACAACGTAAATACTTTATAAAAGTATACAGTATTCAGTTTTTAGTGTTCAGTTTTCAAGCTGAACACTAAAATAATAAAAAGCTGAACACTGAAATTTAATTACTGAACACTGAACACTAGAACAAATGGCTTGGTTTAAAAGACAAGAAAAAGGAATCACAACTCCTACTGAACAGAAAATGGACGTTCCAAAGGGACTTTGGTACAAATCTCCTACTGGAAAAATTATTGATGCCGACGAACTAGAGCGCAATTTATTTGTAAGCCCTGAAGATGGTTTTCACGTAAGAATAGGTAGTGCTACTTATTTTGAAATCTTATTCGACAACAATAAGTTTACCGAATTAGATGCTAACATTACATCAAAAGATCCGTTAAACTTTGTTGATACAAAGAAATATTCAGATCGTTTGAAAGACGTTATGGATAAAACTAAACTTAAGGATGCTGTTCGAACTGGGGTAGGAAAATCTAAAGGAAAAGATGTTGTTATTTGCTGTATGGATTTTGCTTTCATCGGAGGTTCTATGGGAGCTGTTGTAGGTGAAAAAATCGCAAGAGGAATTGATCATGCTATCAAAAACAAATTACCATTTGTAATGATTTCTAAATCAGGTGGAGCGAGAATGATGGAAGCTGCTTATTCTTTAATGCAATTAGCAAAAACATCGGTAAAATTAGCGCAACTTTCTGAAGCAAAATTACCTTACATTTCTTTATGTACTGACCCAACAACCGGAGGAACAACTGCTTCTTATGCTATGTTAGGAGACATCAACATTGCTGAACCAGGTGCTTTAATTGGATTTGCCGGACCTCGTGTTGTAAAAGATACCACAGGAAAAGATTTACCAGAAGGTTTCCAAACTGCTGAATTCCTTTTAGAGCATGGTTTCTTAGACTTTATAACTGCCAGAAAAGAATTAAAAGACAAGATTAACTTGTATATTGATTTGATTCAAAACAACGAAATCAGATAAATAAAAATCCCGAGTAATTCGGGATTTTTTATTTTATTACTTATCGAAAAAGCTTTTAACTAAGCGCTTTTTCTCATATCTTTTTCAGCCAATTTAAATGCTAATTTTTCTCGCCAAATTGCGTAGCGTTCTTTAAAAACAACCTTAATCGCGCTATCAACAATTCCATGTCTGAATAAACTCCACACACTTGCCATTTTTCTGGCTGGTGATTTATCCCAGGCGCGAAGTGTTAATGAAAAAGATCCATCAATATAACGCATCCAATGCCACATTCCGGTTGGCATAAATAAAGTATCGCCATGTTCCAGAAAAACTTCATAACCCTCTACTCCTTTTAAAGCAGGAAATTTTTCAAAATCCGGATTGGCTACATCATAATCTTCTAATGCATACGTGGTATTTGGTACACAGTACAATCTTTTTTTCCATTTGTAATCAAACAAAATAATATGTTTTCGTCCACCAAAGTGAGTATGGAAAAGATGAGACAAATCAATATCATAATGCAAAAAAGTAATTGCATTAGAGCCTCCAAAAAACATAGCAGGAACGCTTTCAATAAAACCACCCATTAAATCTTTAGGCAATTTTACATCTTTAACTAATTCCGGTCGGTGTTTAAAAAGATTAAAGAAAAAAATTCGCAAATCAGTTGGTTCTCTTTTTATCAAATCCAGATATTCTCCAAATTTCATACTTCCCACCGAAGCATTAAGTACTTTTTTAGGATCGGCCTTTGAGTTATCGGCAAGTTTTACTTCTATATCGCCCGCTAATTCTTTAAAATAGTCCGTCGTCCATTTTTCACGAGCTGGCCAGTCTTTAGTTAATCCTTTTATAATTAACGGCTTTTTTTTATCTAAATAGTTTTTCTTAAAATCCGCTCTGGAAATAGACTCAACTACATCTACATTTTTTAAAATAAAGCTCATTTATATTTGATAATAATTTGTTAGCATAATATTCATAGTAAATACACAAAAAAAATAGTGACAGCTACCAAAGTTACACAAAAATTAAAATACGCCAACATTTAAAAATGAATTGTAAATAAGAATTTTTATCTCAAAAGAATGTAATACCAAGATTATTCCTCCTCCGTCGGAATGAACTGTGCTAA
>NZ_JNCA01000036.1 GCF_000695795.1 Flavobacterium seoulense
CCACAAAGAGCACGAAGAAAGCACGAAGTTCACAAAGGTTTTTCCTCTATATATAATAGTGAAATCTCGTTTTAACCACCATTCCCTAGCCCTGATAGTAGTGAAAATCCTTGCTTGACGACCTTTAGTCAAGAAAGACTGTAGCAGATAGCAGGAAATAGCTAATAATAAAAAAGACTAAAACAGCAATAAATACTATTTTAGTCTCTTTTGCATACGAGCCAGCGCTTAAATTAATCGAATCTGATTGCTTTTACCGGAGTAATCTTAGTAATAATATAAGAAGGAATCAACAAAACCAAGAAACAAACCCCAACTGTCAAGACATTTAACAACACAATATAAATGACATTTATATATACTGGCGCCTGATTTACATAATAATTCTCCGGATTTAACTGAACGATTCCAAAATACTTTTGGATTAAAAGAATCGAAATCCCGATTAGATTTCCCCAAAACAATCCACGAAAAATTAAATAAGACGCATTATAAAGAAACATTTTTCTAATTGACCAGTTACTCGCTCCTATCGCTTTTAAAATCCCAATCATTTGTGTACGCTCTAATATTAGTACCAAAAGCGCCACTACCATATTAATTGTCGCCACCAATATCATAACAATCAATATTACCACGATATTAAAATCAAACAATTGAAGCCATTCGAAAATATAACTGTATTTTTCTACTATAGTTTTAGAATCTAAAGTAGAACCTGTATGCTCATACACTTTCTCACCTATTTCACTAATATTATCAAAATCATCTACAAAAACTTCAAAAGCGCCTATCTGATCTTTTTTCCATTTATTTATTCGCTGAATATGTCGAATATCACCCAACACATAAGTCGCATCAAATTCCTGAAATCCCGAATTAAAAACCCCTACAATTTTAAACCGTCTTATATTAGGTAATTTATTCTGCCCCTCTTTAATAAAGAAAGTATTAAAACTATCGCCTACTTTCAATTTTAATCTATTAGCTAAATATTGAGAAATTACAACTTCAGGATTCAACTGAGCAGACACATTAGGCAATCTTCCTGAAACTAAATATTCTTTTATATTAACCCAATTATAATCTACTCCCACTCCTTTAAAAACAATTCCTTCAAAAGCATCAGCTGTTCTAATAATTCCTGCCTTACTTGCGACGGCTTGTATGTGACTAACTTCTGGAACAGAATTAAACTTAGGATAAAAATCTTGTTTTTTAGAAACAGGGACTAAAGTAGCTTCTGATTGATTAGTATCAAAATTAGCAATTATGATATGACCATTAAAAGCCGATATCTTTTCCCGAATTTTTTGCTGCAATCCAATACCCGTTGCCACAGAAACAATCATCATAATCATTCCGATAGCAATAGCTGAAATTGCAATTTTTATAATTGGTGCCGAAATACTGCTTTTATTATCTTTTGCAGTAATCAATCTTTTGGCAATAAAATATTCTAAGTTCAAATTTATAGGATATTAAATGACGTTAATACATTATTCTTCATGAAGAAAACTACTAAAGAGGCAATTTCTTCTTCATCTCTTCAACAATATTGAAAGCTGCCGGACAAATAGGCGTATTTTTTAAAGTAATAGCAGTTATTTGCTGAAACTTCTTTCTATCAGTATGCGGAAATTCGCGGCAAGCCTTAGGACGAACTTCATATATAAAACAAGTATTATCAGTATCTAAAAAAGTACAGGGCACATTTTGCAAAACATAATCATTATCCTCATCAACTCGAAGATATTGCTCAATAAAACTTTGCGGTTTTTGCCTCAAATGTTTCGAAATACGCTCAATATCAGCTAAAGTGAACAATGGTCCAGTAGTTTTACAACAATTAGCACACTCTAAACAATCTGTTTTTTTAAATTCAGCATCATGTAAATCCTGCATTACATAATCTAAATTCTTTGGCGGTTTCTTTTTTAACTTATCAAAATACTTTTTGTTTTCGATATGCTTATCTTTGGCCAGTTTCCCTATTTCATTTAAAGATGGTTTCAATTTTAAAATTTAAAGTTGAACCACAAAAGTAACCTTTAAACTCTAAACATTAAACAAAAAATTATGAAAGACCTTTTTGGCAAAGCAATACTTGATTTTAAAACCAAAAATTCTCCCGAAAATTTAATTACCGAAACTTCAATTTCTGAAGAAGACGAAATGTCTGTCGCTTATTTATTCCGGGATTTTAATGAAATGCCAAAATTAGAACAAAAAGCATTAGAATTAACTAAAGGAAAAACTCTCGATGTAGGTTGCGGAGCCGGAAGCCATAGTTTGTATTTACAAAACGAAAAAAACTTAGATGTTACCGCTATCGATATTTCAAAAAATGCCATAGAAGCTTGTCAGTTAAGAGGTGTAGCTTCCGTAAAAGCCGCAAACATTCTCGATTTAGATTCTAACGAAAAATTCGATACTATTTTATTACTAATGAATGGTACCGGAATATTTGGCACATTAGCAAAAACAGATCAATTTCTTCAAAAACTAAAAAGCCTACTTAAACCAAACGGACAAATTCTTATTGATTCATCCGACATTATTTATATGTTCGATCAAGACGAAGATGGTGCTTATGAAATTCCCGCCAATGGCTATTATGGAGAATTGGAATTTTCAATATCTTATAAAGGAGAAAAAGAAGCCACTTTCCCCTGGCTTTATCTTGATTATAATACTTTACAAAATGCGGCTTTCGCCAATGGATTACAATGCGAATTAATCCTGGAAGGAGAACATTATGATTACCTAGCCAGATTAAGTTTATAAAAAACAAAGCCAGTAAAATTTACTGGCTTTGTTTTTAAGGTATATTCAAATATTTATGCGTTTGCAAAGAAACTCTCCATTTAGGATGATTCATAACATAATCAACAATCAGCGGAGTCATTTCTTCTTTTTTACTCCATTCTGGCTGAAGGAACAATATTGCGTTATCATTTACTAATTCTGCTTGCTCTTCTGCAAAAATAAAATCATGTTTGTTATGAATAATTACTTTTAACTCATGTGCATTATCATAAACGGTTTGAGTTGGTAATTTATTTTTCTTTGGCGACAAACAAATCCAATCCCAGGTTCCAGAAAGCGGATAAGCACCCGAAGTTTCGATATGAACTTTTCTGTTTCTTTCTTTTAATTTTTGAGTTAACAAAGTCATATCCCAAGTTAGCGGCTCTCCTCCTGTCACCACAACCGTATCAGCATATTTACTAGCATTTTCAACAATGACATCTAAAGCTGTTGGCGGATGCAATTCGGCATTCCAACTTTCTTTCACATCGCACCAATGACATCCCACATCGCAACCTCCAATTCTAACAAAATAAGCTGCTGTTCCAGTATGAAATCCTTCTCCTTGAATAGTATAAAACTCCTCCATTAAAGGCAGCATTGCTCCTTTATTCACTTCTAATTGAATTTCTTTTGCTAGCATTTCTATAATTTAGGGTGCAAAGATAACTAATTTACAAAAGAGATGCTTCATTTATCCTAAATGCTTATAAAACAAAAAGCCGATAATTTAAAAATTATCGGCTTTTTGAAGTAATTTAAAATCTATTTTAAAGATTGTAAAGATTGAGTAGCAAACTTATTAGCTGGATCAATCTCTAATGTTTTAGCATAATACTCTTTTGCTTTTTCTTTATCAGAGTTAGCAGCAATAGTATTGTAAGCCTCAGTCAATTTCGCTTTAGTAGAAGGTTTTGCCAATTCTTCTGCTCCAGCTGCAGTTGCAACTTTTATAAACTCTTCATAATATTGAATCATCATTGCTGGTTTATCTGCCAAACTGTTAACTCTCGCTCTATAAATATAAGCATCTAAAGTAGATGGAGAACCAGTAATTAAATTCCCTAGAGCTGTATCTGCTTTTTGCAAAGCAATCGGGTCTGCTTTTTGTCCTTCAGGTAAAGTTCCATTAGCAAAATAAATAGAAGTACCTAAATAGAAATTATCAAGTAAATAATTTTTAGACTCTGGATCAGTTACAGCAATTTCAAAAATAGCTGCTGCTTCTTTATATAATTTCTTACCATATAATTCTTTTCCTAAATCTCCAAGATCAACTGCGATAGACTTTTCTAACTCAACTGCTTTTTTAATTAATTCAGTTCCTTCTGCAAACAAAACCGGATCAATAGTTGATCCATCAGCACTTGTTCCTTTTTTAATTTTCGCCTGACCTAAGTATAAATAATCTAATGAGATTACTTTGTTATTAGGATTATCGATAAATTGTTTCAAAGAAGAAATAGCTTCATCGATATGTCCGTTCTCATAAGCAGCATATCCTAAATATCTCAAGATTCTTGGATTTACTTTATCCAATTCTTTCATTTTATTAGCTTCAACCTCTAAAGCTTTGTAATCTTTTGCCAAAATCAAGAAATCAGCATGACGCATACGTGAAGCCAAAGAATAATCGGTCATTGTCATGTACTTTTCATAGTACGACAATGCCTGTTTAATATACTCATCATAACGTCCAGGAACATTTAATGCCCAATAGTAGTAAGTTTCAGCTAATTCTCTGTAAACAGGACCATAGTTTGGACTTAAAGCAATTACCTCATTGTAAGCAGCAACAGCTTCTTTATATGCTTTTGCTCCTTTTAACAAAACCCCTAATTGAACTTTTGCTCTAATCAAAGAATTATCTGCCTGAAAAGCATTACGATAAGCAGAGAAAGCTTCATTTTGATTTTTATCACCATAATGAGCATCTCCTAACGCTAAAAGAACTTGTGGTTCAGCAGCATTTCTTTCTTTAGCTAATTCCAAAGCTGCAAGAGCCGCTTTATAATCTGGATTTGAATTATTCATATATGCTTTTGCAATGTAAACATACTCTTCAAAATCTTTTTTACGAGCCTGATTTTTAGCTATATCAAATTTAGCTTTAGCAGAAGCAACATCTTTCTTTTCTAAATCAATTTGCCCTAATCCAATTTGATTAAAATGAGCATCATTTTTAGCTTTTAAACCATCGTTGTAAGTAATGCTAGCAGAATCAATTACAGACTGATTCAAATATATGTTACCTAAAAGAAAAAAAGCTTTTCCTTCTGATGGATTTGATTTAATTATTGATTTTAAAGATGTCTTGGCTTTTTGGTATTGCTCCGCATCAATTTGTTTCTTTGCTTCATTGATATCCTGCGCATTTACCACAGAAGCAGAAGCAAAAAGTGCAACACTTAAAATTTTAAAATTGTTCATTTTAGTTGTATTTAATTTATTCATTTTCATTTGTTCTTTACCCCTTATTATTTTATTCTACTTTTAATTAACAGTTTTCTACCTGGGATATCCTTAGGCAACATTCCTGATTTTAAAATAATTCTTTGTCCAATTTCTCCAGCTAAAAACGAAGCAAATCCCATTCCTAATCCAGAGTATCCCTGACAATTAATAATAAACAAATCACGTGCCAAAGGATAAGTACCCTCGGCCAGATTGTTTTGAGTAGGCGCAAAATAAGAATTTTTATTTAAACCTTGCACACTTAACACGTTAATATTAGTTAAATAATCCTTAATCTTAGCTGTAGGCTGTAATAACCAATTAACCCCTATAACACCAATCATTCCATTATTCTCAGATACAAACTTAACGACATCTTCATTGGTTTTAAAAGAATAAACTCCTTCTTTAGGAACTTCTTTGACACCAGCAAGATCAGTAAAATAACGCACTGTACTAGAATTTGGATTATCAAATACTAAACCTTTAATCTTAGTTTGCGATTCTCCTTTTAAAAAGCCCAAAACGTCTTTCAGAGCTATTAAAGTGTCAGCATCTTTTTTATTCGAAATTAAAGCAATAGCGTCTGTAGCAAATTTTGTTGTTTTAGGTTTAATTTTCATTTGCTCAAAAAATTTAATCTCCTCAGCATTTAATTCTCTTGACAAAACTGCTACTCCAGTAGTATCTTTAAGAAACGTTTGTATCACTTCTTTTTCTGACTTTGGAGATAAAACAATTGTCGCATCATAAGTGCTTTCAAAAACAGCAACCTGATCTTCGATTATAGGCTTTACAGTTTCGTCTACCAATAAAGTCACTTTTCCTTTAATGATAGATTCTTTATCATTAGATTTTTGTTTACATGAAATAAAAAGACCAATTCCTAAAAAGAAAAAAACTAAAAACAACAGCATTACTTTTTTCATAACTATTCCTTATTATCATTAATAATTCTCCAACAACGGATAAAAGCATACACGATTAAAAGCGCACCAAAAGCAATTCTATAATTCATTGGCATACGTATTGGGAACTCTTTCATGAAGATTACAATTAGTCCCAAAACAAAGTAAAGCATAAAAAACAAAATGCCTATAACGAGAAGAAATCGCTCTTTAAGCGATTTCTTCTTAATATTTGTAATAAAATTTTTTAACATTAGTCTCCAGATGTTATACTAATTGGTAAAGAGTAAAGAACCCTAACTGGTTTTCCATTTTGAATTCCAGGATTCCATTTTGGAGATTTCTGCAATACTCTTATCGCTTCTTTTCCAGTTCCGTATCCAATATCTCTCAATACTTTAATATCAGTTAACGAACCATCTTTTTCAACAACAAAAGTAACATAAACTTTCCCTTTCAAACCTTCTTCTTCTGGTGTACGATAGTTTTTACCTACGAAAGCATAAAACTTATCCATACCTCCAGGGAAATCTGGTTTCACTTCAATACCAGCAGTATTATAAATTTCATCACCGCTTGACTCCTCAACAACTTGACTTGTTTTAGGACCAGTTCCAGAAGGCCCAACTGTTAAAACAGCATCCGGATCACCTTTAATAGTTTCAGCACCTGTTTTCTTATCTTTTAAATCTACGATTTTAGGTGGCTCTTCTACAACTTCTTCTGCTTTTGCAACAACCGGTTTCACAAACTTCACCTGATCTACTGCAGGTGGTGGTGGTGGTGGTGGTGGTGCATTCAACTTAGGTGGTTCTACTTTCTTTGGAGGTAACTTAACATTGGTAAGCTTAACCTCTTTAATTGAAAGATCTTCTTCCTCAGCTCCTTTAGGAATCAAATTAATGATAAGAGGAGCGGCGACAGCTAAGCTAAAAAAGAAAGCACCAATAATAAGAGCTCTTGTTGAAGTCTTGCCGCTAGATTTTCTTAAATCATAAGCACCATAGAGTTTGTTACGTCCTTCGAAAACGATATCAACCCATGAATTTTTTAATATATCTAATTTCATTTTTCTTAATTATTAGGTTATTAAGAAAACAAGATTACTCTTATTTTCCGTCTAACAATTTTGTTTCCTCAGGCAAGAAATCATTTACGATTGTATAAGTAGGAATTGAAGATATAGCCATTTCATCTAGTATATCAACTACATTTTTATATGTAGATTTTTTACTAGGTTTAATAATCACAATCATCCCTTGATCAGGTCTTCCTTTAGCTGTAGAATATGCCAGAACTTCTTTTTTTCTTTTTAGTAATTCTTTACGTATTCCATCTTTACCGTAAGCAATATCTTTAGGAGCCATAGGAGTATTGATAATACCCATGTAATAGAACATTTTATCATTATCTCCTAACAACACAGTCATTGTACGGTTTTCATCAACCTTTACGTTTTTAGAATCATCCTTTGGATCTTTATCTGGCAAACCTAAACTCATCGATTGAGGTTTTGACAACGAAGTAGTAAGCATAAAGAAAGTGATAAGTAAGAACGCTAAATCTACCATGGCAGTTAAATCTACCTTCGAATTTTGCTTTTTACTTCTTACCTTGCCGCCTTTATCACCACCACTGTCGGTATTTAATTCAGCCATTTTAGTGTATTTTTATTTATTAAAAATCTTTTCCTCTTAATCCAGTTATCAAACTAAAAGTATTAACATGTTGATCTTGCAAAATGTCCATTACTTTTTTAATAACAGGATATTCTTCTTTAGCATCTCCTTTGATTGCTATTTCCAACTCTTTTTTACCTCCAATAGCATTTTGCAATTCATTATTAGCTTTACGAGAATTAAGAATCCATTCTTTCACTTGATTATCAGTAGAATCAATTGGAATACCAGGTTGATCAGCTTTAACTCGATCAGAAGATTTCATGTCAATAATCTGCTTAAGACTTTGAATTGGCACACCAAAATCAGTCATTAAAGAAAATTTCGTTTTATCTTCTTCTGAAAAAGTTAGACCATACTTTTCAGCCATCAATTCTAAAGCTCTTTTACGAACCTCTCTACCTTTCAAATCAAAGAAAACTTTATTTTTACCTTGATCTTTACCAATTATAACTACTGCTAATTCTGAATCCGGCAATTTTGTTTGCACAGTTGAAGCAGGTGTATCTACCGGTAACGCCTCAGGAATTTTAGCTGTAGCTGTCAAAATAAAGAAGGTAAGCAAAAGGAATGCAACATCACACATCGCAGTCATATCTGTCGATGTCGACTTCTTTTTCATTTTTATTTTAGCCATTCTTTTTGTTTTTATTTTGATACAATAATGTTATCAAAAATTATTATTGTTTCAAACTTCCTCTGAATTTTCTGTAAGTATTAACGATAGTAGTACCTGCCTCATCGATAGAGTAAGTTAAATCGTCAATTTTTGCAGTAAAGAAGTTGTAAGCAACAATAGCTAAGATTGAAGTAGAGATACCTGTTGCAGTGTTGATAAGTGCCTCAGAGATACCTGTTGCAAGTGCAGCCTGATCAGGAGTACCAGCAGAAGCTAACGCACCAAACGCTTTAATCATACCAGATACTGTTCCTAATAATCCTCCAAGTGTACCTAAAGATACTAAAGAAGAAATAATAGTCATGTTTTTCTCTAACATTGGCATTTCAAGAGAAGTGATCTCTTCAATTTCTTTATGGATAACTTCAGAAGCTTCTTCACTGTTGAATCCTTCTTTTTTAACATCTTGATATTTAACTAATGCTGATCTAATTGCATTTGCAACTGAACCTTTTTGTTTATCACAAGCAGCAATAGCCTCATCAATATGCCCTCCTTTGATACTAGCTTGTACATTTGTCATGAAAGTATCTAAATTTCCTTTTCCGGCAGCTTTAGTGATTACGAAGAATCTCTCAATAGAGAAAACAATAACCATCAATAACATACCTAATAAAACCGGTACTATAAATCCTCCTTTGTAAACTTGTCCTAAAGTGTTAATTGGGTGACCTGTTTCTGGATTTCCTCCTTCAAAGTTTGCAGGTGATCCCATGATAAATTTCCAAATCACAGTTCCTACAGCCACACATAATAAAATAATGATTCCTGAAATCATTCCTCCTCCTTTTGAACTGCTTTCTTTTTTAACGTTTGCCATTTTTTTTAATTTTAATAGTTTTAAATAATTTAAATTATAGTTATAATTAACTTGTAGTCCCGCAAATTTATATGTTTCATTGAAATAAAAAAATTTTTTTTCATTATATTCAAATTAATCAACTGTAAATTGATGTTTAAAAAACATTAGCATTGTTTTTTTATCAATATCATCATAAAAAATTAAAGATATTGATAGAATATTTTATTAAATTGTAGATTTATAGAGTAATTTTTTAAATTCTTATTTCTTTAGCTAAAAAATATTTTTTTTTAACATTTAACAAAAAAAAAGGATTAAAATTACAGTAAATATTAATTTACCACCTTACAAAAGCATTAATAACATTATACACAACCTCTAAACACAGGCATTTTTCATGAATAATCGCGACAAATTTATCGAACAGATAACACAGGGATACCAGTCAAAAGGAGAAAGCATATTATTAGGCGGAGCTATTTTAGATGGAGAAGGCTTAAATAATGCTCATGTAAAAATCCCATTAAAAACATTAAACAGGCACGGATTGATTGCTGGCGCGACCGGAACCGGAAAAACAAAAACCATTCAGGTACTTTCAGAACAGCTGTCTTCTTTTGGAATTCCAGTTTTAATGATGGACATAAAAGGTGACTTTAGCGGGATTGCAAAAGAAGGAGAAGAAAAATCCTTTATCACCGAAAGACACAATACAATTAACATCCCTTATCAAACTGCCAGTTTTCCTGTTGAACTATTAAGCTTGTCCGAACAAAGCGGTGTTCGTTTACGGGCAACAGTATCTGAATTTGGTCCGGTTTTATTTTCCCGAATACTGGATTTGAATGACACACAAGCTGGTGTTGTTGCTATTATTTTCAAATATTGCGACGACAATAAAATGCCATTACTTGATTTAAAAGATTTTAAAAAAGTTATCAATTACATTACCGAAGAAGGAAAAGCAGAGATCACAGAAAGCTACGGCAAGATATCCACTTCTACCACAGGAATTATTCTTAGAAAAATCATCGAATTAGAGCAACAAGGAGCCGAACTGTTTTTTGGAGAAATGTCTTTTGAAATTGATGATTTAATGCGAATTGACGAAAATGGAAAAGGTTACGTAAATATCCTTCGTCTAACAGACATTCAGGATAAGCCAAAACTATTCTCTACTTTCATGTTGAGTTTATTAGCCGAAATCTATCAACAAATGCCGGAAAAAGGAGATGCAGATCAACCCGAACTGGTTATTTTTATTGATGAAGCACACTTAATATTCAAAGAAGCCAGCAAAGTATTATTGGAACAAATTGAAACTATAGTAAAATTAATTCGCTCAAAAGGAATTGGAATTTACTTTATAACCCAAAATCCAATGGATGTTCCAAGTGGAATATTAGCGCAGTTAGGTCTTAAAATCCAGCATGCACTAAGAGCTTTCACGGCAAACGACAGACAAGCCATAAAGCAAACAGCCGACAATTATCCTAGTTCTGATTTTTACAATACCAGTGAAATATTAACCAGCTTAGGGATTGGAGAAGCATTAGTGACAGCTTTAAGCGAAAAAGGAACTCCAACTCCTCTTGCCGCAACAATGCTAAGAGCGCCAATGAGCCGAATGGATGTTTTAACTGAAAGTGAAATTCAGGAAATCAATTTAAAATCTAAATTAGTAAAAAAATACAGCGAAAACATTGATCGCGAAAGCGCCTATGAAATGCTGAACAAAAAAATTGCTGTTATCGAAGAAGAAAATTCAAAAACGGAAGAGACCAAAACAACTCAAACCAGAACTTCTACCAAACAAGAACCCAGCACTACTGAAGTTGTTGGAAAATCAGTTTTAAAAGTACTCACAAGCGCTACCTTTATAAGAGGTGCTTTTGGAATTCTTTCAAAATTCCTGAAAAAGTAAGATTAAAAAAAGCGTCTTGTTTTATTCTCAACAAGACGCTTTTTTTAATCTACAAATTACATTTAGATTCTTACCTACTATAT
>NZ_JNCA01000037.1 GCF_000695795.1 Flavobacterium seoulense
CTTTTGATAGTTATAATTTATTTATAATTTATTTATAATTTGTTCTATAAATTCCTTTTCTCTTTCGGTAGAACTTTTAGGAGGATTAGCTTCTAGTTTTAAAATTTCCTCTTTAAATGAATTTACAAAATCAAAATCGTATTCTAAATTCAATAAATTTAAAATCGCTCTTGAACGAACAAAAGTAGATTCGCTTCTAAGCGACATCAAATATAATTTAGTTAAATCTTCAACATCATACTCTGAAGATTTTAACGGAGCATATTTCAAAATCAAATTGGCAAACAATAAAGAACTTTTATTATTATTAATATTCTTCTTTAATGAATTTTGTAATAAACTATAATTAGAAATTCCGGCTAAAGTCTCCCCTATTGCTTTTCTAATAGCTATACGTTCTTCACGGGTTTCAACTTTAAAATATTTGTTGATGTCTTTTAAAGAATTATTAATACTATTGCTGTCTTTTTTTCCTTTTTCTTCCCAGGCATCTTTTAATCCAACTGTCTTATTAAATACTAATTTTGAACCAGTTGCATCTTTATCAACATTAAAATAACCCAAACGTTGAAACTGAAATTTATCTCCAGCTACAGCTGATGCTAAACTAGGTTCAACATATCCTTTTACAATTTCTAACGAATTTTGATTAATAAATTCAAGGAAATTTTTCTCTTTATGACTATCAGGAGCTTCATCTGTAAACAAACGATCGTACAGACGAACCTCTGCTTCTACTGCATGTTTAATAGAAACCCAATGCAAAGTTCCTGCTACTTTTCGTTTAGAAGCTTCTGTCCCGCTTCCGCTTAAAGAATCAGTATCATAAGTTACATGAATTTCGGTAATATTTCCATTTTCATCTTTTACAACACTTTCTCCTTTAATAATATAGGCATTTTTAAGACGAACTTCGTTTCCAATACTTAAACGGAAAAATTTAGCAGGAGCTACTTCTAAAAAGTCTTCTCTTTCTATATATAATTCTTTCGAAAAAGGTACTTTTCTAAAACCTGCATTTTCATCTTCCTGATTGTTTTCGGCATCTAAAAGTTCTTCTTTTTCTTCAGGATAATTAGTAATTACCACTTTTACAGGATCTAAAACAGCCATAACACGAGGTGCTGTTTTGTTTAAATCATCACGTAAACAGAATTCTAATAATGAATAATCAATAATATTTTCACGCTTAGCAACACCTATGTTTTCACAGAATTTACGAATTGCAGCCGAGGTATATCCTCTTCGTCGCAAACCTGAAATAGTAGGCATTCTAGGATCATCCCAACCATTTACAATGTTTTCCTGAACTAATTGTAACAGCTTTCGCTTACTCATTACGGTATAATTCAAGTTCAAACGGGCAAATTCATATTGATGTGGTTTTACCTTAGTTTCATCATAAATTTGATCTAAAAACCAATTATATAACTCACGATGCATATCAAATTCCAAAGTACAAATAGAATGAGAAACCTGCTCTAAATAATCACTTTCCCCATGTGTATAATCATACATTGGATAAATACACCAGTCATTTCCTGTTCTATGATGTTCTTTGTGTAAAACACGATACATAATAGGATCACGCATTAACATATTTGAAGATGCCATGTCAATTTTAGCTCTAAGAATATGAGTTCCTTCTTCAAATTCGCCGTTTTTCATTCTTTCGAATAAAGCTAAATTTTCTTCAACAGAACGATTTCTATAAGGACTATCCACTCCTGCTTGACTTGGCGTTCCTTTTTGTTCGGCCATAGCTTCAGATGATTGACTATCTACATAAGCTTTTCCATTTTTAATCAAAAGAATAGCCCAATCATACAATTGCTGAAAATAATCAGAAGCATACAATTCCTTATCCCATTGAAATCCTAACCATTGCAAATCTTCTTTTATGGCATCTACATATTCCTGTTCTTCTTTAGCAGGATTGGTATCGTCAAAACGTAAATTTACAGGAGCATTGTATTTTAATCCTAAACCAAAATTCAAGCAAATTGATTTAGCATGTCCAATATGCAAATATCCATTAGGTTCAGGCGGAAAACGAAATCTTAGTTTATCCTGAGGAAAACCATTTGATAAATTTTCTTCAATAATTTGTTCTATAAAATGCAGTGATTTTTCTTCAGTTGACATAATTTTCTTTGTTGAAGCACAAAGGTAAAAAAATAGATGATAGTTAATAGACTTAAGGATAATAGACTTTGAATTATATTTATTAGTATTTTTGTATAAATATTGAAAGTTATGAGACAATTAACTGTTACAATTCCAGACGATTTTTACGAAACTTTTGTTAGTTTCTTTAAACATATTCCTGATGTTTCTATAGATGAAAACATTGAGAATGAAATTCCGTTGTGGCAACAAGAAATGGTTTTAGAACGAATGAAAAATGCTAAGCCAGAAGATTATACTGATGCTGACGAAGCTTTAAAATCTTTAAAAGAGAAATATGGCTTTTAAAGTTGTAATCTTAAAACGAGCAGAAATAGAAATAGACGAAGCTGTATTTTATTATGAAAATATTCAAAAAGGATTGGGTAAAAAATTTGTTAGTGATTATCAAAAAAACTTAAAAATACTAAAATCAATTCCTTTTTTCGAAGTTAAATACAATATCATTAGAACCTTACCTCTTAAAAAATTCCCTTATAAATTACATATTTCAGTAGATGAAAACGATAAAAAAGTTTTCATTCATGCACTGACTTGCAATCACCAAGATCCAAACACTACAAGAATAAAATTATAAAATGGAAACTATTAAATTAAAAAACATCCGCACTTTTTCTTACCACGGATGTTTAGTTGAAGAATCAAAAATAGGTTCTGAATATACTGTTAACTTAGAAATTAAAGCTAATTTACAGCAATCAACCCAGTCAGATGAATTAGCAGATACAGTAGATTATGTACATTTAAACCGAATTGTTGTTGAAGAAATGGCTATTCGTTCTAAATTATTAGAACATGTTGCCAAAAGAATTAATACAAGAGTTTTAGCCGAAATTCCTATGGTAATGAAAACTATTGTTGAAGTTGCTAAAATTAATCCTCCTATTGGTGGTGATGTTGAATCAGTTACACTTATTCTTGAAGAAAGCAGAAATTAAAATCAAAAAGTTTTATACTAAAGTTTTTAAATTTTAAACTTTTTAGTTACTTTTGCAGTCCATTAAAACAATGGCGTCGTGGCCGAGCGGCTAGGCTGGGCTCTGCAAAAGCTCCTACTCCGGTTCGAATCCGGACGATGCCTCAAAAAGAGATACAGAAATGTGTCTCTTTTTTTATATCTAATTTTTAAATAAAATTAAGTAAACTTAGGTTCTAATCTGGACCAAATTTAAAATAATCTAAAGTTTTCTATATCTATTTTTTCTACTAAAACTATAAGAATTTCTCAAAATAGATTCATCAATATTCTTTTGTGATTTATAAATTAAAATCGAATCTTTTATATAAAATTTTTCATTTTTAAAATTTACATAACCTTGATTTGGTTGACAATTTTTATTCTTATTTATAATTTTATTTAATGGTTCAAGTACATAATTTTCATAAAAATAACATCCTTTATTTTCAAAACTGTTTAAAACTAAAGTATCATTAATAATTTTCCATTCCCCTTTTGAAATTGAAGAGGAAATAGAATTAAAACGTTCAAATTCAAAGGTTCTATCTTTGTTAATCTTTAAATTACTATCTAATGAATACCATTGATTTTCAAATTTATCAGTTTTCTCACAACTAAGAAATAATAAACTGATAACTAAAATAAAGAAACAAAATCTATTATCATTTTTCATAATTATAAAATTAAATCAATAAAAAAACCGCTCTCAATAATGCGGTTTAACTATCAATTTTATACTTACTTTTCTATTCTTTCGAAAGCTTTTTTAACCATTTCTTTTTCTTCCGGAAACCAACCTTGAGTGATTAACACAATTCCAAAAATCATTAAAACGATACTAATTCCTTTTTTAATTTTAAAAATATTAGAAGGTGTCATTTTTGATTTTAATTGTTTAGCTAATAGTATTTTAACACAATCAACTAATAAATAACTAATAATAACGGTGGCAAAAAAAGTCATCATTCTTGAAGTTTGCATATCTAATTTTGGTCCAACAGAAATAATTACTGCCAACCAAAATCCTAAGACACCAATATTAATTGTGTTCAAAAAAAGCCCTTTTAAAAATAAACCAAAATAGTTTTTCTTGATAATTTCGTTATCTATTTTTCTAGTATTTACTCGTTTTTCTTTATGTAAACTTAATAGCGAAATCACTCCATAAGCCAACATTAAAATTCCTCCAAAAATGAAAAGTGATGGTTTATCTTTTAAGTTTTGAATTAATCTAAAACTGCCTAAATAAGCAATGGCAATAAAAATAATATCACCTGTGACTACTCCTAAATCAAAAACAAGAGCGGCCCTGAATCCTTTTATAATACTGGTTTCCAGTAAAATAAAAAAGACAGGGCCAATCATAAAACTCAGGAAAATTCCCCAGGGAATACCTGATAAAATATCGTTAATCATTAATTTTAGAATTTATTCGAGAATAAAAATACATTTTTTTTATTCTTTTTCTTCGATTTTTCCTCCTAAAATTGTTTGTTGATTAATTTGTTTTGGTTTTCCATAAATAGAAATTGTTCCTCCGGCTTTTACTTTTGCATCGACTAATGTACTTGCATTGATTTCTGCATTTCCTCCAGCAGACACACTTACAGTAGTTTGCGAAGTTTGTAATCCTTTAGATCTTAAAATTCCTCCAGACATAATTACCACATCCTGGTTGATAGCTCCACCGCTCAATTCGATAATTCCTCCGGTAACTGCTTTTACATTTACTTTTTGAGAATCGACTTTTATATTAATTTTTGCTCCTTCTTTGGCATTCAAATTAAAAATAGTTTGTTTAAAAACAGTTTCACCACTTATCGAAGAACCTTCATTAGCACTAATATCATCAATGTTTTTATAATATAATTTAATCGAAATATCATCTCCTGATAGTAATTTAGGAAATGGCATTCTTAATTTCAATTCTCCATTGTTATTAACAACTTCAACTTCTTTTTCTCTGTTACCACTGATGACAACTTTGTTTTCATTTGCTGCTATTAACTTAACAGTCAGTTTATCATAAACTTTTAAAGTGCTAAAATCACCTAAAGTTTTTGTTACCTGAGCAAAAGTTGCCTGTGATATAATTGCTATTGCTACTAAAAATATTTTTCTCATTTTCATTTTCATTAATTTGTTTTTATTCTGCTCTTCTTAAAAAATTAAAATCCAATTGTTTTTTAACCAAATCGGCATTTTTTACTTTAACGTAAATTTCGTCTCCTAATTGTAATAATTTATGAGAAGTTGCTCCAACTAAAGCATATTGTTTTTCATCGAAAGTATAATAATCCTCTTTTATATCTCTAATTCTGATCATTCCTTCGCATTTATTTTCGACAATTTCAACATAAATTCCCCATTCAGTCACACCCGAAATAACACCTAAAAACTCCTGATCCTGATGATCTTGCATGTATTTTACCTGCATGTATTTGATCGAATCTCTTTCGGCATTGGTAGCCAAACCTTCCATGTTTGAACAATGCAAACACTTAGTTTCATACAATTCTTCATCTGCCGATTTTCCTCCGTCTAAATAATACTGTAACAAACGGTGTACCATAACGTCAGGATAACGACGAATAGGCGATGTAAAATGGGAATAATATTCGAATGCTAATCCGTAATGACCAATATTATCTGTAGAATATTTAGCCTTACTCATCGAGCGAATTGCCAGTGTATCAATAAGATTCTGCTCTTTTTTACCACTTACATCTTCCATTAATTTATTCAACGATTTGGAAATATCACCCGGATTTCTAAAATCAATTTTATAACCAAATTTTGCAATTACGTTTTGCATGGCTATTAATTTATCTTCATTTGGTTCGTCGTGAATCCTGTAAACGAAAGTTTTCTTTTGTTTACCAATGTATTCTGCTACTTTTTTATTGGCTAAAAGCATGAATTCTTCAATCAGATGATTAGCATCTTTAGCAATTTTAAAATAAACACCTTCAGGTTCTCCTTCGGCATCCAAATTAAATTTCACTTCCACTTTATCAAATGAAATCGCTCCATCATTCATTCTCTTTTTACGGAAAATTTTAGCTAATTCGTCTAATTTAAGCGTTGCTGAGACAATTTCTTCCGAAACTTGATACGAAGCACCAGTTAACGAAATTTCAGCCGGAATGGTATCATCTTTCGTTTCTATGATGTATTGTGCTTCTTCGTAAGCAAATCGTTGATCAGAATAAATTACTGTTCGACCAAACCATTGATTTACCACTTGGCATTTTTCAGTAATTTCAAATACTGCCGAAAAAGTATATTTCTCTTCCTGAGGACGCAATGAACACGCAAAATTAGATAAAACTTCGGGTAACATTGGAACTACTCTATCTACCAAATAAACCGAAGTTGCACGTTGATACGCTTCATCATCCAGGATAGTTCCTTCTTCTAAATAATGCGAAACATCGGCAATATGAATACCTATTTCGTAATTTCCATTTTCTAGTTTTTTGAAAGAAAGTGCATCATCAAAATCCTTTGCATCTTTTGGATCAATGGTAAAAGTCAAGGTATCACGCATATCGCGACGCTTAACAATTTCAGCTTCTGTTATCGAAGTATCAATCTTTTGAGCATAAGTTTCTACTTCAATAGGAAATTCAGAAGGCAAACCATATTCGGCAAGAATAGCATGAATTTCAGTATCATGTTCTCCAGGTCTTCCTAAAACTTTTACCACTTTTCCAAAAGGACTATCAGCTCTTTTAGGCCAGTCTTCGATATGAACTAAAACCACATCTCCATTTTGAGCTTCTCCTAAATTTTCTTTTGGAATAAAAATATCAGTGTACATTTTAGGATTAGCAGTCGATACAAAAGCAAAGTTTTTTTGAATATCAATAACTCCTACAAAGTCTGTTTTATGTCTTTCTAAAACCTTAATTACTTCTCCTTCAGCTCTCCTGCCCTTTCTTCGATTGTAAACATAAACGCTTACTTTGTCTTTATCTAAAGCTCGATTCAAATTATTTGTTGGAATAAAAATATCTTCCTCAAATTCGTCACAAATAAAATAAGCCGTTTTACGACTGGTCATATCAATAGTTCCTTCGTAATAATCCTGACTTACGGCTTTGATTAAATATTTTCCAGGTTCTGATTCTGTAATTTTCTTTTCGGCAGCAAGAATCTTTAAATCTTTTATAATTTGATTTCTGCTTTGTGTATCATCAAGTTCTAATCTTTCGGCTATTTGCTTATAATTAAAAGCTTTATTAGCACTATTAGATAATATTTTTATAATTTTATCAGAGAAGCTTTTCTCTTTTTTAGCAGGCTTTCTTAATCTTTTTCCCATACTTCTTTTCTTAAAAGTCGAAAATTACGAAATAGTAAGCAGTTATGTAGAAAAAGAATCAGTTTTAAATAAAATATAATGCATTAGCAATCGTTTCAACTTTTTAAAAAAATTAGGATATGGAAACTTTTATTACCATTGCTACTTTTGATTACATTCATGAAATCGAAATTCTAAAACATCGTTTAGATCATGAAGGTCTTCAGTATTTTTTTGAAAACGAAATCATGTCTTCCATTGCTCCTTTCTATTCAACCGCTCTTGGCGGAATCAAACTTAAAATCCATCCTAACGATTTTGAAACAGTCAAAACAATTCTTCAGGAAATGAAATACAATAACAATTTAAAAATTGTTTAAGTTTTTCAAAGTTGTCAACATATATTAATAT
>NZ_JNCA01000038.1 GCF_000695795.1 Flavobacterium seoulense
AATAATATGTAAATTTATTTTCAACAGAAGAAAGAGAAAGATAAAAGCTAAGACTTGTCATTGGTCTTAAAGGCTGTTCGCAATGCTAGTTCCTTTCTCTCTCTGCTTTTGAACTTGGACAGTTCATTAGGTCATGAACCTGTATTTAGGATTGATAAGTCAATAGCAGATTTCTTCCGTTTACTTTTTCCTTAAAAACAAAGTTATGACAAAAAACAAAAATTACATTGGTATCGATATATCAAAATTAACTTTTGATGTATCCATTTTAGATGAAAAAGACAAGTACAAACATTACAAGTTCACTAATGATTTAGATGGTTTTAAAAAATTATCTCAACTGCTCAATTATGAGTCTGATGTTTGTGTTATGGAAGCTAGTGGTGTGTATTATTTAAAATTAGCAACCTATCTCTTTAGTATTAAGATTTCTGTCTGTGTAATAAATCCACTAGTGATAAGAAGATTTAGTCAAATGCGAATGATCCGGGCTAAAACAGACAAAAAAGACTCATCTGTAATTGCAGATTACGGAAAAACAGAAACGCCTGATTTATGGAGACCTGAAGAGAATTATGTTTTGGAAATCAAACAAATGCAGGCCTATGTTGAGCAATTGAATAAAAGTAGAACGAGTTTAATCAGACAACGAGAAGCTTTTAAATATAATACAGTATACGCCTCTGAGATGAATAAAAGTTTAGATAATATGATAGATGTACTTGAAAACCAAATCGCTCTGATGGAGAATAAAATGGTGGAACTTGTAAATCAAAACCATAAAGACTTGTTTGAAAGGCTAAACAGCATACCTGGTATTGGGAGAAAAACATCAATGTTATTAATCGTTATAAGTGGTGGTTTTACGAAGTTTGAAAATGCAAAGCAATTATGCTCTTATATAGGGATAAGTCCTCGTGTTTTTGAATCAGGTACCAGTGTGAAGGGGAGATCAAAAATTTGTAAAATGGGAATGAGTCGTATCAGGGCAATGCTCTATGTCTGTTCTTGGTCAGCTAAAAAAAATAATAAAGCTTGCAAAGAATTATATGATCGCTTGGTTGAAAAGGGAAAATCTAAAAAATTAGCTCTTATAGCAGTTGTAAACAAACTACTTAAACAAGTATTTGCGATAGCGACAAAAAATGAATATTATCTAGAAATTAATTAAAATAAATTTGCTTTTTAGCACAGTTCATTTCCTGTCTCTTATACAAATTTAACGCTGCCGACGAATAAAAAGGTTTATATCTTAGTGTATACGTAAACATTAAAAAAAACACTAACACAGATAAAAACATAAGA
>NZ_JNCA01000039.1 GCF_000695795.1 Flavobacterium seoulense
TTCGTGGTATTGTGAAGCGGTAGTACGACGCTCTGTCCACATCAGTCTCTGTTGGTCTCTTCATATCTGTATACTATCTCAGTCCCAAGTCATGTTCTTTGTCGACTATAGAAAGTTTTTCATCTTTCGTTTTTCTGTTCGTTTCTTTTTTTTAAGGAAACAGATACAACCGATATCTACACCTCTCTTTTCGTCGGCAGCGTAAGATGGGTATAATAGGATGAATCAGGATAATGCTCCGTTTCTAAACAAAACATATAAAACAAAAAAAACCCGCTAAAAAAGCAGGGTTTTTATATATATCACAAATTGAATTATTACAATTTATTTACAAATTTAGTTAACTTTGATTTCAAGTTAGAAGCCTTGTTATCATGAATAACATTTTTCTTAGCTAATCTATCAATCATAGAGATAACACCTGCTAATTTAGAAGTAGCATCTGCTTTATCAGTAGCTATTCTTAACGCCTTAATAGCATTACGAGTGGTTTTGTGCTGATATCTATTTAACACTCTTTTCTTTTCGTTACTTCTAATTCTTTTTAATGCTGACTTATGATTTGCCATTGTACTTTATCTTTATATCTTTTTAACTATTTTCTTGTAGTCCGTAGGGGAATCGAACCCCTGTTACCAGGATGAAAACCTGGCGTCCTAACCCCTAGACGAACGGACCAATTATTCCTCTAAGTTCAGTTAAGCATTCTATTCTCTAGATCAACTTGTAGTCCGTGGGGGAATCGAACCCCCCTTACCAGGATGAAAACCTGGCGTCCTAACCGATAGACGAACGGACCAATATTCCTTATTTAAGCCGGAACTGTATTTCAATTTATTTTTGTAGTCCGTGGGGGAATCGAACCCCCCTTACCAGGATGAAAACCTGGCGTCCTAACCGATAGACGAACGGACCATGCTTTACATTGCACTATGCTTTTCTGTATTGCGGTTGCAAAGATACAACTGTTTTTTAATTGCACAATAGCTAAAGCAAAAAAAATATTTTTTTTTAATACGCCTTTGCAAAAAACACTCTTTTTCCAGACGGATTACCAGTAAACACACAGGCTCCCGACTCTTCCACTCCATTTAAAGGAATACATCTAATAGTAGCCTTTGTCAATTCTTTAATTTTTTCCTCCGTTTCTGCAGTTCCATCCCAATGCGCTGATACAAAGCCTCCTTTATTCTCTAAGACATCCTTAAATTCCTCAAAACTATTTACCTCAGTAATATGAGTTTCTCTATAATCTAAAGCTTTTTTAAATAAATCTGCCTGAATTTGATCTAACAAATCACTTATAAAAGCCGCAATTCCTTCTTTAGACTTCACTTCTTTAGTCAAAGTATCTCTTCTTGCCACCTCATAAGTTCCATTTTCAAGATCTTTTGGACCAACAGCAATTCGCACAGGGACTCCTTTTAATTCCCACTCAGCAAATTTAAAACCCGGTTTATGCGTAGTTCTGTCATCAAACTTCACTGAAATACGAAGTTTTCTTAAGTCGGCAATTAACTTATTTACCTCTTCAGCTATCTGAGCTAATTGCTCATCTGTTTTATATATTGGAACAACTACCACTTGTATTGGAGCCAAGTTAGGCGGCAACACTAATCCCTGATCATCAGAATGCGTCATCACCAACGCCCCCATTAATCGGGTAGAAACCCCCCAGGAAGTTCCCCAAACATATTCTTGCTTTCCTTCGGCATTAGCAAACTTCACATCAAAAGCTTCAGCAAAATTTTGACCTAAAAAGTGTGAAGTTCCCGCCTGAAGCGCTTTCCCATCCTGCATCAAAGCTTCAATACAATATGTTTCTTCGGCACCTGCAAAACGTTCTGTTTCGGTTTTCAACCCTTTAACAACCGGAATTGCCATGAAGTTTTGAGCAAAATCAGCATATACATTCATCATTTTCTCTGATTCTTCGATAGCTTCTTTTCTTGTAGCATGAGCCGTATGCCCTTCTTGCCATAAAAACTCAGCAGTTCTCAAGAACAAACGTGTACGCATTTCCCATCGAACCACATTAGCCCATTGATTAATTAGCAAAGGTAAATCTCTATACGATTGTACCCATCCTTTATATGTAGACCAGATAATTGCTTCACTTGTAGGACGAACAATTAACTCTTCTTCTAATTTCGCATTTGGATCAACAATTAACTTCCCTGGTTTTTCAGGATCATTTTTCAATCTATAATGTGTAACTACAGCACATTCTTTCGCAAAGCCTTCGGCATTTTTTTCCTCGGCCTCAAACATACTTTTGGGAACGAATAAAGGAAAATAAGCATTTTGATGCCCCGTTTCTTTAAACATTCTATCTAATTCGGCTTGCATTTTTTCCCAAATTGCATAACCATAAGGTTTAATGACCATACAGCCTCTAACACCTGAATTTTCGGCTAAATCAGCCTTTACAACCAGCTCATTATACCATTTTGAATAATCTTCTGATCGTGTAGTAAGGTTCTTACTCATATTGAATAGTTTGGCACAAATTTTGTTTTGTTTTATTTAACTAAATAGTTTCGCAAAACTAACTATTTTTGTAATGTGCAACAATAAAAAACCCAATAGATATGAAAACTAATATTTTTTCATCCCGAAAAGCTCAAAATTATCTCTGCATTGGATTACTGAGCCTTTTTATGGCTTCTTGCGGTTCTTATCAAAATAGCTCTTATTATGAAAGTGATGGGATATATGGTGCTACAGCTAATAGAAACGTAGAAAGAAATACGCCTTCTGACAATTATTATAGAGATTATTTCAATTCGCTCCAAAATGATAGCCAGACAGAATTTATAACAGATATAGATCAATACAGTGATTTTGATTCTGTTGACGGTGATTCTTATCCAAGCTATGCTGGCTGGGGTAATAATCAAACTGGAACAATTGTTAATTATTGGGGTATGAACTCTGGATTTGGCTGGAACAACTGGGGCTGGAATAATTGGGGAATGAACTACGGTCTAGGTTGGAATAACTGGGGCTGGAACAATTATTGGGGAATGAACTACGGATTCGGTTGGAACAACTGGGGATGGAATAATTGGGGTTGGGGAATGAATTATGGATATGGCTGGAATAATTGGGGCTGGAACAACTCTTATTACTACAACCGCCCTTACAGAAACAATTACTCTTCTTATACTCCAGGCAGAAGAGCTTCTGTTCCTAATAATAATTCCAGAGAATATTCTTCTTCAAGAAATTATGCTCCATCAAGAAGCTATTCAAATGCCAGAAATAGCGCTACAAGCAGATTTGGAACAAGCAGAACACCTAATTTCACAAACCCAAGAACCTATAATAGTCAAAACAACAACTCACAGACTACTACAAACAGAAGAGGCACTACACCTGCTCAAAACAACAACTACAGCAGACAGCAACAACAGTATAACAATACCAGACAACAACAAAACAGTAACTATTCAAGAAACGAAAACTATAGCGCTCCTTCAAGATCATACAGCAGCCCTTCTTCTTATGGAGGTGGAAGCGGTAGTAGTGGCGGCGGCGGTGGCTCAAGATCATACGGAGGCGGAAGCAGAAGATAAACCATATGTGTTTACAACTTAAAAACTATTAAAATGAAAAAACATCTTTTTTTAATATTAACCGGACTTTCTTTTGGAGTAGCACAATCCCAGGAAATCAGTAATGCTTTGCGCTATTCTCAAAACAACCCAATAGGCTCAGCCCGTTATAGCGCTATGAGTGGTGCTTTTGGAGCATTAGGTGGTGATTTATCTTCGTTAAATGTAAATCCTGCCGGTAGTGCCGTTTTTGTTAACAACCAGCTTAGTTTTACCTTTAGTAATCTAGATGTTAAAAATAATTCTAATTATTTTGGTAATACCACAACTGAAAAAGCAAATTCTTTTGATATCAATCAGGCAGGAGGAGTATTTGTTTTCAACAATTATCAACCTAATAGTAATTGGACAAAAATTGCATTAGCTATAAATTACGAAAAAGCAAATGACTTTAAAAATGCTGTAGTATCAGCAGGTACTAACCCCACTAATAACATATCAGGATATTTTTTAAGTTATGCCAATGAAAACCTTAGCAGAAACCAATTTGGAATTCCTTTAAGTGTAATAAGAAACAATGATTATTTCCAATTAAATTATGCTGATCAACAAGCTTTTTTAGGATATGAAGGTTACATAATCAATCCCGAAACAGATACTGATGACAACAGAGTTTACACATCTAACGTACCCGAAGGAGGAAATTATATTCACAGAAACACTATTAATGCTGATGGTTATAATGGTAAACTTTCTTTTAACGCCGCAACTTCATACAAAGATCAACTGTATTTAGGATTGACATTAAATTCTCATTTTACTGATTTTAGACAAAATAGTTATTTTACTGAACGCAATAACAATACTACAAATAATCCTTCCAGATTAATTAACACTGCTTTTGAAAATGAAATCTACACTTACGGTTCAGGGTTCTCATTTCAATTAGGTGCTATTGCTAAATTAAATGATGAGTTACGCGTGGGACTAGCTTACGAATCTCCTACTTGGAACAGATTTAATGATGAGTTGAGACAATATCTTTATTCAACGGGCTATAGTTTTGGAAATCCACCTAATCCAGACATAACAAGTACTGATATAGATTCTAATGATTTTGTAATTTATCAAACGTATAAGTTAAGAACCCCTGGAAAAATAACCGGAAGTTTAGCTTATGTTATCAATAAAAAAGGATTGATTAGTATAGATTACAGCTCTAAAGATTATAGCAACATCGAATATTCAATAGAAGACGACAGTAGAAACGAATTGATCAATTCAGATATCTCTGACGAACTAAGAAGAGCTTCTGAAATTAGAATTGGTGGTGAATATAAAATCGAAAGATTAAGTTTAAGAGCCGGTTATCGTTTTGAAGGCAGTCCTTACAAGGACAAAAAAACAGTGGGGAATCTAAACGGTTATTCAACAGGTTTAGGATATAATTTTGGAGGAACAAGAATTGATGTATCCTATATGTATGCCAAAAGAAATTCGCAACAAGGATTCTTTAGCCAAGGCTTTACTGATGGTGCCAGAATAGGTTCTATTAATAATAATGTTTCGTTGAGTTTATTATTCGAATTGTAATCAAATTAAATTCATCAAAAAATAACCGTCTTGTCTTTTTATAAACAGGACGGTTATTTTTTTAGCCGTGAAGCAAGCGTACTATTTCTTTCTCAAAAAGTACAAAACACTATTTGCTATAGCTATCAGGAAATTCGATAAAAAAATAACTAAATCAAAACAATCCCTATAGCTATCGGCACAATTTGAATAAAAAAACGTAATTTTGCCATCCAATTTACAAACACATGAGAACCAAGTCTTTAAAAAAGAACAAAATAAACGTAATTACCTTAGGGTGTTCAAAAAACATATACGATAGTGAGGTATTAATGGGGCAACTTCGTGCCAACGGAAAAGAGGTAGAACACGAAGCTCCTGTTGAGAGAGAAGGAAATATTATTGTAATCAATACTTGTGGATTTATTGATAATGCAAAAGCTGAATCAGTAAATATGATTTTAGAATATGCAGACAAGAAAGAAAAAGGTATTGTAGACAAAGTTTTTGTAACAGGATGTTTATCTGAAAGATACAGACCTGATTTAGAAAAAGAAATTCCGAATGTAGATCAGTTTTTTGGAACTACCGAATTACCTCAACTTTTAAAAGCTTTAGGAGCCGATTACAAACATGAATTATTAGGAGAGCGTTTAACAACAACACCTAAAAATTATGCCTATTTAAAAATTGCTGAAGGTTGTGACAGACCTTGTAGTTTTTGTGCCATTCCGCTTATGAGAGGTGGGCACGTTTCTCAGCCTATTGAAAAACTAGTAAAAGAAGCACAAGGTTTAGCCAGAGACGGTGTTAAAGAGTTAATTCTTATTGCTCAGGATTTGACTTATTACGGTCTTGACCTTTATAAAAAACGTAATCTTGCTGAGTTATTAGAAGCTTTGACAAAAGTAGAAGGAATCGAATGGATTCGTTTGCATTATGCCTTCCCTACCGGATTTCCAATGGATGTTTTAGAATTAATGAAACGCGAACCTAAGATTTGCAACTATATTGATATTCCGTTACAACATATCTCTGATTCGGTTTTAAAATCAATGCGTCGTGGAACCACTCAGGCAAAAACCACTAAATTATTGAAAGATTTTAGAGCTGCAGTTCCAGGAATTGCAATTCGTACTACATTAATAGTAGGTTATCCTGGAGAAACTCAGGAGGATTTTGAAATTTTGAAAGATTTTGTTCAGGAAATGAAATTTGACCGTATGGGGTGTTTTGCTTATTCTCACGAAGAAAACACACACGCTTACTTATTAGAAGACGATGTTCCGGATGATGTAAAACAGGCTCGCGCTAATGAAATCATGGAATTACAATCACAAATTTCGTGGGATTTAAATCAGGAAAAAGTGGGTCAGGTTTTCAAATGTATTATTGACAGAAAAGAAGGAGAACACTTTGTAGGACGTACGGAGTTTGATAGTCCAGATGTGGATAACGAAGTCTTAATTGATGCTTCAAAATATTATCTAAAAACGGGTGATTTTGTAATGATTAAAATCACTGATGCAACAGAATTTGATCTTTACGGAGAACCGGTATAAAATTTAATTTTCAGCCATTTAAAAAAATAAATTATGAATAAGACACAATTTATCCTTGTATTATCGTTTGTAATACTATCTTTTAATACTGCATTTGCACAATACGGTTACGGAAATGGATACGGTGGTTATGGTGGATACGGTAACGGAATGGGAATGGGCAGAAATAGTATGAGCCAAATGGATCAGACTCCTTCTAAACCAAAAGAAATTCCTACAGAAGTTACTGTGGCTAAAATAATGGAAAAATTAAAGCCAGATTTAAATCTTGACGAATTGCAAACTATTGCTATTGGTAATGTATATACTGATATTATCAAATCGCAAACAGCGATCATGAAAGATGAAAAATTAAGCCAAACCGAAAAATCAGCTGAAATAAAAGCTCTTTTTGAAGTTAATGAGCGAAAAGTAAATGAGTATTTAAACGAAGATCAAAAACAAAAATACAAAGCACTTAAAGAAGAGCGCGGAAATACGAAAAAAGACAAGAAGAAAAAGAAATCTAAAAAAGAAGAAGAATAAAATCTTTTAATAAAGCTCATAAAAATGATCAAGCCATTTTTTTATTTATTATCTCTTACTATCCTAACGGCTTGTTCCACCAATCCGTATAAAAAAAGTGAGAAAGAATATACTACTAAGTTAAAATCCTTTCAGGTTGAAATGGCTGCCAAAGAACCCGAAGCATTACCTGTAGTTGAAAAAGTTGTAATAAGTATTGATACTGTTTATACAAAACAATTGTACACTTTTAAAGATAGTATTTTTAAAACAGGTTCAACACAATTAGACAACGGCATCCAAACCGAATGGATTAGTACTGTAAATTTCAATCTTAGAAAACCTAATTTTGTAATTCTCCATCACACCGCACAAGATTCGCTTAAGCAAACTATTGATACATTTACAAAAACACATACTCAGGTAAGTGCTCATTATATAATTGCCGATGATGGTCATGTGGTACAAATGCTAAATGACTATTTACGAGCCTGGCATGCAGGAGCCAGTTCTTGGGGAAAAAATACCGATATCAATTCGGCTTCTATTGGAATCGAATTAGACAATAATGGTAGCGAACCTTTTTCGGAAGCCCAAATTACCAGTTTAATGGCATTGTTGAGCAAATTAAAAAAGACTTATAATATTCCAGCTCAAAACATCATTGGGCATTCAGATATTGCTCCTTCCCGAAAAAGAGATCCAAGTGCTTTATTTCCCTGGAAAACTTTAGCCGAAAATGGATTTGGAATCTGGAAAGATGAAATACTTCCGCTAGCACCATTTGATTTCAATGCCGAATTAGCTTTACAAATTATTGGTTACAACACTAAAAATTTAAACGCAGCAATTACAGCTTTTAAATTGCATTATATTCCTGAAGAAGTAAATTCAATTTTAGATCAAAAAACAGTAAATACTATTTATTCTATTTACTTAAAACAGTAATTCAAATTTATCTGTAAAACCACAAAGTCCTTTGATAATCTCAAAGGACTTTTTTTATTTCTATAATTATTATCGCTAAATCTTTTGCATCATTTTAATTAAATAAAATCACAGATTACCTACTAAAATCATAGGCACGCCTATTAAAAAGGTAGGATCGCCTAGCTTTTTAATAGGCGATAGTTAGCAAAACGGTAGGCGAGCCTACTAAATTGATAAGCACGCCTACTACTTTTGTAGGCGATAGTTAACAAATCGATAGACAAGCCTATCAGAATAGCAGGCTCACCTACCTAAAACATAGGCAAGCCATGGTAATAGCATGACGTAGTATCTATTTAGTAGATTATAACATAAAAAACTGCCAAGATACTTGAAAAGCACCTTGGCAGTAAAAAAAAATTATGTTGTAATCTAAATTAAAGTTCTGTAATTCTTAGAATGCGTAAACTAATGCTATTGAAGCTTGAGAAGCAGATTTTGTTGGTGCTAAATCAGACTTAACAAATATATCATCTTTACCTGTATCTAATCTAAACTCAGGAATAACAGTTAATCCACCTGCTTTTAAGTTAGCTGATAAAGTAAAAGCTGTTACTGAAGTGTCTCCAGAATTTTCTTTGAATTTAAAGTATTCACCACGCAATCCTAAACCAAAGTTCTCAGTTACCGCTACCGAAGGATATAAAGCCACACCTGTATAACCTTGATCTCCTTCTTGAGAATAATCAGCAGAGTTTAAACCTAACTTAAATTTATCTGTTAATTGGAAAGTAGCTGTTAAATCTACAATAGTTCCGCTTACTGAACCATCCATAAAGTTAAGATATGCACTTATTGATTCTGTTGGAGCAAAAGACAATTGAGCACCTATAGCATTCAATCCTTTCATAGGATCTGCTGAATAAAAATTCCATTTGTCATTAAAAGCACCTACCATTAAACCTACTTTATCAGAGAATGCATAGTTTGCTTTTACTCCTGCATTTTGGAATGGCCCATTAGTAAACAAATATGAAGTAGAATAATGGAAGTTTCCTACTGGTGAAATTACTTCATATCCTATAAAAGTTCCCATAAAACCTGCTGTAAAGCTTAATTTATCTGTAGCTGCATAAGTAGCATACAAATTTTGGATGTGGAATGAGTTATTATCAACATCAGCTCCGTCACCATTCATAATAGATTGGTATTGACCTCTTGGTCCAAAAGAAACTTCACCCACGAAAGAAGTTTTACCAGTAGTTTTTTTCAAAGCGATATCGATCATCCCTAAAGAAACAGAATTCTGATCGGTTGCAAAACTAGTTCCAATGTTAGGTTGTTTTGCAAAATCATACTTGTAATAAACATCAGCAGAACCTGAAATTTCTAATGGGGTGTCTTGTGCAAATGTCATGCTTCCTGTAAGCGCTAAAGCTAAAATAAAAAGTACTTTTTTCATGTTGAATCTTGTTTTGGTTATTTAAATTATTTTCAATCAAAAAGAAATATTAACATATTATTCTCAGTTTTTAATACATTTTTAATCTTTTTGTTGAAGCAAATTTATCAACTTTTAGTTTTACAAAAATAAAAACCGATAAGTTTTTACCGATTTTGGCGTCGAATTATTAAAAACTAGAATTCGATTATCAAAAAATACATTTTCTTTATTTTTCAATATCAAAAAAATGATTATTCTCATGATTAAAAACACAAAACCCGTCAAAAAACACTAGCAAAACCAAAAATAAACACAGAAAACAACATAAAAAGCAATAAAAAATAGTTTATAAAAACAAACACCCCTAAAAAATAGGGGGTATGTTTAAAAAACATAAATAATAAAAATCGAAATAAAAGTATCTATAAACAACAAAACCTCCCAAAAAGGAGGTTTACTAATATATAAGGCATTATTTTATAATTAATCAGAGAGAAATAGTTTTAACTAAAACCTAAACTTCGAATAAAAAATTACAATGAAATCAAAGTACATTTAATAAAAGTCTCTTTAAACTACAAAATCAAGAGTCCAAATTCTCTTAATGTATTTATTGGTTTTGAATACCAAAACAATTCAAAATCGTCTAAAGCAATTTCAAAATCAGATTTTAACTCCTGAAAAGTATAAGCTTTAGTATTAGAAACAGAAATTTTCTGGAGAATAGTAACTAACCACTCCCCTTCGGCTTTATTCGTTTGAATAGAAAAACTTTGTTTCTTGTCATGAAAAATCAAACTCATCATTTCCCACGAATTCCCCTTCTTGGTTTTAGTAAAAATTTCAACGGTAGGTTTTCCGCCAATCCAGACTACTTTTGCATTTGGCTTTATATTAAAACCAGTATTTTCTTCGAGTGCATTAAAGATAAAATCGTCTGGAATCTTAGTCTTTGGAATCTTAAAATCAAACCATTCTTGTAATTCAAAATCAAAACAGATTCCGTGCATATAATTAAAGAGTGATTTTTTGAGTCCGAAACTAAACTTATCATGATCGATTCCTGTCGAATCTTTATAATTAATATCGTTATTAGCGAATGTTCCAATAACTTCGGTTTCTTTTTTTACACCAAATTTCTCCGGATACATTCCCACAGGACTGTGCGCCGTCATAGCAAACTGATGCCAAAAACCCGATTGTAGAATTCCAGCTTCAAATAATTGACGTACCATTTCGAGACTATCCACTGTTTCCTGAACCGTTTGCGTAGGATAACCATACATTAAATAGGCATGAACCATAATTCCCGCTTGAGTAAAATTACGGGTTACACGAGCTACTTGCTCTACCGTTACACCTTTATCTATCAATTTCAATAAGCGATCAGATGCTACTTCGAGACCGCCGGAAACAGCGATACAGCCCGAAGCTTTTAATAAGAAAGCCAAATCCTGAGTAAAACTTTTTTCAAATCGAATGTTTGTCCACCAGGTTACTGATAATTTTCTGCGAAGAATTTCAATTGCTAAAGCCCGCATTAAAGCTGGCGGAGCAGCTTCGTCAACAAAATGAAATCCATTTTGTCCTGTTTGCAAAATCAATTCTTCCATTCGATCACAAAGTAAATTAGCTGCTACGGGTTCGTAAATTTTGATATAATCTAATGAGATATCACAAAAAGTACATTTGCCCCAATAACAGCCATGCGCCATCGTGAGTTTGTTCCAGCGCCCGTCGCTCCACATTCGGTGCATTGGATTTACAATTTCGATAACCGAAATATATTGATCCAAAGGCAAATCAGAATAATCCGGAGTTCCTACCTGAGATTGTTTGTAATCAGATTTAGAAGAATTATTTCTATAAACGACTTTTCCTTCTTCTAAAAGGAATGTTCTTTTAAAAGAATCATGATTTGGATTTTCAAGACTTAAAATCAACTCTTCAATAGGAACTTCGCCATCATCAAGAGTAATGTAATCGAAAAATTCAAAAACTCTGGCATCCGAAAGCGAACGCAATTCGGTATTAGGAAAACCACCTCCCATAGAAATTTTAATTTCAGGATGATATTTTTTCACCCATTGTGCACATCGAAAAGCACTGTACAAATTCCCAGGAAAAGGAACTGAAATTAAAAAGAAATTAGGATGAATCGTTTCTATTCTTTCTTTAAGAATCGAAAAAAGTATGTTGTCTATATAGGTAGGTTCTTGCTGTAAAGCCAGATATAATTCGTCGAACGAATTCGCGCTGCGTCCCAAACGTTCAGCATAACGGCTGAAACCAAAATTAGCATCAACACATTCGACAATAAAATCAGAGATATCTTCGAGATATAAGGTTGCCAAATGTTTTGCCTTATCCTGAGTTCCCATTGTCCCAAAAGCCCAGTCCAATTCTTCCAGTTGTACAAAACGGGAAGCCTCAGGCAAATAATCTTCCTGACAAATTTGCAATGCCAAAGTTGGATTTTTTCCCTGTAAAAACTGAATAACAGGATTAATCGTTTTGATGTATTCTTCCTGTAGCGCTAGAATTCGTTTACAATTATCCGATACTGGTTCCGGATTATTAGATTGAAATAAATCAATCAAACCTTCTTTCGAAAATAATTTCAAAATTACCTCAATACCTAAATCTGCCTGAACGGCTTCTACATTTATAGTATTCAAAAATCCTTTTATATATGCAGTTGCCGGATACGGTGTATTCAGTTGGGTAAAAGGCGGAGTAATTACGAAAAGTTTTGGTTTCAAAAGAGGAATTATTTTTTTTACAAAAATAGGGGATAAATTTAGTTTCCATTCCAATGCTGATTGAAAGTTTCTAAAGCTTTAATTTCTATTACAAAAATCAATAAAATTTGAGAGTATTTAATTACATTTGAAAACTATTCTTTTAAGAGATTAATATTTATGAAAAGAACACTACTACTATTTTTATTTTTATTTTCAAGCTTTTGCTTTTCACAAGAAAATTGCAATAATGGTATTGATGATGATGGAGATGGAAAAATAGATTTAAATGATACTGATTGCATTTGTAATAATGCAACAACTTCACTACTTCAAAATCATTCCTTTGAAGAAAAAACGGGTTGCCCACAAGGATATGATGACATCCCTACGATGAAATATTGGTATAAAGGAACAATCCCTGCTCCAGAATATTTACACAAAGATTGTTTTATTTTTAATACTCCTATTTACGAGAAAAAACTTCAAAATTTCCCTGATGGAAATGGAATTATTGGAGCTCTATATAAGGATAACAAAAAAGAATATATAGCTACTAAATTATCTACTCCATTAATTCCAGGAATAAACTACCAGTTAACACTGAATATTGCTACACTAATGAGTATTTACTCTACTTACTTAACTAAAAAATCTGATTTTAATTTTTTAGAACCTACTTACGTAACGCTTTACGGTTGCAATAATAAAGATAATTTTCCTTTATATACGAATAAAGATCCAAATACATATGATTCATCCTGGATTGAAATTGGAAAGGTATTATACCAACCACAATCTGTTTGGAGTGAAGTCACAATCAATTTCTCTCCAAATATTGATATCAATGCTATAATGCTGGGACCAGAAAAAAACTTACCTACGTCTTTTAACACAGATTACGAACCTTCTTTTTTATATGACAATTTAAGATTAAATACTGCTGAAAATTTTGGTGTTACTATAACTCAGAGTGGTGCTTTTTGTAATAATGATTTAGTATTGAAAGCTAATCTTAACAAAGCAATGTCTCTACCAACAACATTTCAATGGTACAAAAATGGCATAGCAATAAATGGAGCAACTAATCAATCTTATTCAATTCCTGCAATTAATACTAATCTGGGAGAATATGCTGTAAAAGTTACGGATGTTAACAATTGTTTTATAAGTTCAAATTTAACAATAAACAATTCCATACCTAAGCCATCTGTAACAGTTATACAGCCTTCATGCCAAGATACAAATGCATATATTAAGGTCAACGAAACAGGAGTAGAATATAGTTTTGAAAAAAAAATGCTTTACGATGGTTACTACGATACAAAAGAATTAGTTTGGCAAACAGATGCTAACTTTACCACTAAAGATTATGGCATATATTATGTTCGGACAAGGACCAGTTCAGGATGTATATCTACACCTACAATTGTAACAATTGATATCCCAACATTGCTAGACAGACCCGCATTTTCAATTACTCAACCAACTTGTAGTTCTGGTGGAACTATTACTATAACAACTCCAGGATCCCAATATAGTTTTGATGATGGTTTAACTTGGAAAAATAATGCAACAAAGACTAATTTACCACCCGGTAATTATTTCATCAAAATAAAGAACAACTCAGGTTGTGAATCCTATGCACAAAGTGTTTTTCTTTTCGAATATTATATTAATTCTCCAACCTATATTGTAACACTACCTACATGTAATGAAGGTGGAAGTATTACTATTACTACATCTGCTACTGAATATAGCTTTGATAATGGTGAAACTTGGTCAACAAATCCTACAGCAACAAATTTACTGCCTGGTTATTACAATGTTAGAATTAAAGATGAATTTGGTTGTGAATCAAAACCATTCGTAAATCAAATTTATTTTGAGCGTTTTTCAATACCTTCCCCTGAAATTAAAGTTACACAACCTGATAAGTGTGACAAAACCGGCAGTATAACATTTTTAAAAACTGCAGCTCAATATAGCCTTGATGATGGCGCAACATGGACAAATAATCAAACAATAAACAATTTACCTGTTGGTGGTAGCTATATAATTAAAACCAAAAATGAACTTGGATGTGAATCAGAAAGAAATTATGCTACAATTTATCCTTATCATTTACCTACGCCAAGTTATACAAAAACAAATCCTACTTGTGAAAAAAATGGCAATTTAACTATAACTACAAATGCATTCGAATATAGTTTTGACAATGGTAAAACATGGACAAAAAATCCAACTATAACAGTTCAAAATGGAACAGAATATTCTTCATTTCCAATAATGATCAAAGATGAAATGGGATGTACATCTATACCACAATATATTACTGTTTATTCAGATATATATTTAGACTTTTACCCTGAATATAAAATTATTAAAGGGGCTACTTGTGATTCTGGTGCTAGTATTACCATTACAACTGCAGCAGCTGAATATAGTTTTGATGGTGGGGATACTTGGTCTAAAAACCCTACTGCTACTAATTTACTTGGAGGTAATTCTTACGCATTAAAAGTTAAAGACAGTTATGGATGCGTATCTTATTACAAAATGATATATATACCCTTCAATGTAAACGAATCCTATTTGAATATCCCTACTTATACAATTATACAGCCCAGTTGTGAAAATAAAAAAGGAACAATCACAATTACAACTCCGGCTTCATTCTATAGTTTTGATGGCGGAGAAACATGGGGGACAAATCCAACAAAATCAAATCTGGAAGAAGGTAATTATGAAATTGTAATAAAAAATGAAACAGGATGTAAAAGTTTTCCTTTCAACATACACATTTATTCATACTTTCTTGACACTCCTAATTATAAGATTGTGCAACCTACTTCATGTGAAACTAATGCTACGGGAAGTATTACAATAACAAGTCCTGCCGATTATTATAGCTTCAATAATGGTAAGACCTGGACAACCAATCCAACCGCTACAAATTTACCAGTAGGTTTTAAATATCAATTAAAAATAAAAAATAATTTAGGTTGTGAATCTGAAAGAGTTATAGTTGAATTTACTCCAGTAAAATTAAGACCAGCTGAATATACTGTTGTTTATCCATCTTGTGGTAAAGGTGGTAGTATTACTGTAACTACTCCGGCGCCATTTTACAGTTTTGATGGTGGTGAAACTTGGGGCACTAATCCAACAGCCTCAAATTTACCTGAGGGTCATTATTATCCTCATCCTCTAATAAAGAATGAACTAGGATGTGTATCTCAATCTAGTTATTCTATCAACTTTCATGTTTTTAACATAGTTCCATTAAATATACAAATAACTCAGCCTACATGCGAATCCAAAAACAAAGGTAGTATTAGTATTAATACTCCTTTCGAACAATATAGTTTTGATGATGGCAGAACTTGGAGTCAATACAACACCGCAACAAATTTAGCTCCCGGAAATTATACTATCAAAGTAAAAAACAATTTAGGTTGTCAGAATTGGGGGTATAGTACCGTAACATTATACCCTTTTTATTTACCTATTCCAAATTACACAAAAACTAATCCTACTTGTGGAATAGCAGGAAGTATTACAATAACAAACACAGAAGCTTTCTATAGTTTTGACAATGGAGAAACATGGGGAACAAATCCAACAAAATCGAACTTAACTGATGGAAATTATATTATAAAAACAAAAAATGAATTAGGATGCGAATCCCATCCTCAATACATTAATTTACCTAAATTTTACCTTAATCAACCAACAAACACAATTATACAACCAAATTGCGAATCATTAGGAAGCATAACTTTTACAACAATTGCTAGTCAATATAGTATAGACAATGGTATTAATTGGTCATCAAATGCAAGCTTTACCAACTTAGTACCCGGAAATTATTATTTAAAAATAAAAAATGATTTAGGATGTGAATCGAATTATAAATCCGTTACTCTTTACAACGTAAATTTACCAGCTCAAACACCAACTATTTCAATCCAACAACCTAGTAGCTGTACAACTTCCAAAGGAAAAATATCTATAACTACTAATGCTAATCTATATAGTTTTGACAATGGACTTAACTGGTCTTCCAATCCTACTGCTACAGATTTAGCTGTAGGTGACTATTTTATTAAAATTAAAAACAGTTCTACTGGTTGTCCTTCTCCTTCTGTTAAGGCAACTATAAACCCACCTCTTGATGCTATCGGAATACCAACTTATACAATTTATCAACCAATAAGCTGTACAAATCCCTTTGGAACAATTAATATAACAACAGTTACTAGTGCTTATAGCTTTGATAATGGATTACATTGGACAACGAATCCAAATTCTGGAAATTTACCTTCCGGACAATACAAAATCAAGACTAAAAATTCGGCAGGCTGTGAATCAGAACCAGTTACAATTCAAATAAATGCTCCTACAGATTTTCCTAATATCCCAATCTATAGTATTTCTCAACCAGATTGTAATAATTTTAAAGGCAAAATTACAATTACCACATTAGCAGCTGAATATAGTTTTGATAATGGTATCACTTGGAACACTTCTGCTATTTCAACTTTATTAAATCCAGGAGAATATTTTTTGAAGATCAAAAATGCTAATGGCTGTATTTCTCAAGCTAATAAAGCGACAATAATCCCTTTTGTTAGTTGGATTTCTAAACCCATAATAAATTATCCCCAAACCTTCTGCATCCAACAAAATGCAACTCTAAACGATATTGCAATTACTGGACAAAATGTAAAATGGTATGATGCTTTAACCAATGGAACCAATTTACTTGGAACAACTTCTCTAGAAAACGGAAAAACCTATTACGCTTCGCAAACTATAAATAGTTGTGAAAGTGAAAGAATAGCTGTTTCGATAAACATTCAAAATACACTGCCACCAACAGCAGATACCAATCAGTCTTTTTGTACTGGTTCGAATCCAACAATCGCTAATATTCAAATTACAGGAAATACAATAAAATGGTATGATGCTTTAAGCAATGGTTCCTTATTAGCAGAAACAACTAATCTTATTGATGGAAAAACTTATTATGCTTCGCAAACGATTAATAATTGCGAAAGTGAAAGATTCGGAATCACCGTTTCTATTGTTAATACCCCTACTGTTCCGACAGTAAATACGACACAATCTTTTTGTAAAAGAGAAAATGCAACATTAGCAAATGTTCAAATTTTGGGACAAAATATAAAATGGTACGATACTAATTTTTCGGCTACAACTTTACCAAATACCACTTTATTAGAAAATAACAAAACGTATTATGCTTCGCAAACTATTGGCTGTGAAAGCGACAGAATTCCTATTATAATTCGCGTTTATGACACTCCGTTACCAAGTGCGAGTAATAACCAACAATTTTGTATTGATGAAAATGCAACTATTACGAATCTTACTATTACAGGTTCGAACATTAGATGGTATGATGAATCAACCAATGGAACTGTTCTAACAACAACAACCTCATTGCAAAATGGCAAAACCTATTATGCTGCTCAAACATTAAATAATTGTGAAAGTGAAAGATTAGCAATTACAGTAAACATTCAGGATACTCCTGTCCCAATTGCCAATTCTCCACAAATATTCTGCATCCAAAAAAATGCAAAAGTTAGCGATATTGTCATTGCTGGGCAAAATATAAATTGGTTTGAAACTGAGGCATCTTCAGTCAATTTATCTGAATCTACTTTATTAGAAAACGGAATTATCTATTATGCTTCACAAACCATAAACGGTTGCGAAAGTAATCGGATTCCTGTTTCAATAACTATTCTTGGAGCCACCACTACAGAATGTATTAATTATGTTGATGAACTTCCGTATCCAAAATTCTTTACCCCAAATAATGATGGCTACAATGATACCTGGACTATTGATTTTGCCTATTTGAAACCAAATACCGGAATTCAAATATTCGACCGATATGGTAAATTAATAAAAGTGTTGTTACCAAATGGATCCTGGAATGGACAATTCAATAATCAGGAATTACCCGCAACCGATTATTGGTTTATAGTAACCAGAGCAAATGGACAAGAATACAAAGGCCATTTTAGTTTAAAAAGATAAAATTTACTGTTCGTTTAGTATTGAATCAAAAAAAATGGGCGCAAAGTGTAATAAACTTTGCGCCCATTTTGTAAACCTTAGCGAGCTTTGTGATTAAAAAATTAAAACTTATGCTCTTGCTTGCTAATAACAAATAATGAAATTAACGAAATACAAGCAGCAATTGTTAGATACATTCCTACAGAACCTATTCCGTATTGATCAGACAACCAAATAGCTGCCATTGGCGCAAAAGCTGCACCAAGAATTCCTGCCATATTAAAAGTCAACGAAGCGCCTGTATAACGAACAGTTGTTGGAAATAATTCAGATAAAAATGTTCCTAATGGTCCATAGATAAATCCCATTAAAGACATTCCTAAACACACAAAAGCAGTTACTAACAAAGTATTATTTGACTTCAAAAAGAATGGAAATAAAAATCCAAAAACAGCAATAGCTATAGTTGTATAAATTAACATCTTTCTTCGTCCTATCTTATCAGCAGCTAAGGCTGAAATAGGGATGAATATCGCAAAAAACAACACTGAGAACAACTGTATCAACAGTGCTTCTCGATTAGAAAATCCTAAACTCTTTGTATTCCAGTTTAACATAAAAACCGTCATTAAATAAAACACCAAAAAAGTGGTTATGGCTGCCAATGTACCAAAAATCAATTGATTCTTATATGATTTTAATAAAGTAAAAAACGGAACTCTAACTTCTTTTTGCTCTTCTTTAGAATTCTCGAATGAAGGTGTTTCGGTAATTTTTGTTCTAATATAAAAACCAACAATTACCAAAAGCGCACTGGCAATAAATGGAATTCTCCAGCCATAATCCATAAAATCTTCGCTGCTCATTGTATCTGTCAAAATCAAAAATGTTCCTCCTGATAACAACAAACCTATTGGAGCTCCTAATTGCGGGAACATTCCATACCAGGCACGTTTATTAGGCGGAGCATTTTCGATAGCCAATAAAACAGCTCCTCCCCATTCGCCTCCTAAACCAACGCCTTGACCAAATCGACAAAGCATTAATAAAATTGGTGCTAAAACTCCAATACTTGCATAACTTGGTAAAAATCCAATACTAATTGTTGAAAGTCCCATGGTTAATAAAGCAACGACCAAGGTTACTTTTCTTCCTACTTTATCACCATAATGACCAAAAACTGCTGAACCTAGTGGTCTGGCCAAAAAAGCAATAGAAAAAGTAGCTAAAGATTCTAAAGTAGCCACTGTAGCATTAGCCCCAGGGAAAAATAATTGTGGAAATACTAATACAGCTGCATTAGCATAAATATAAAAATCAAAGAATTCTATCGTTGTTCCTATCAAACTGCCAAAAAGTACGTGTTTTAAGGAATTCGTTTTTACAGACTGTTCTTTCATCATCAAATAATTAGGTTAAAAATCGTGTAAAAGTCCTCCTTATTTTTGAAAGCCACAAATATTTAGTTCCAATATTTTTTGGTAATTTTACTAAAAAGAATTTTAAACATGCCCAACGACTGTATAAGCTATCAAAAATCAGGATATTTTTCTCCCTTGATGAATGATTATTTAGATAAAAAAACAAATTTAGACTCCTTATATAATAGATTTCCAACTATTGAAAATTTTGAAGCTCAAATTGCAGAAAAACAAGCCAATTTTAATCACAACAATAGAGTAAACCTGGTTGCTGTTTTGCAAAAACAATACGATGGAATTGAAATATCGCAACTAACTCAGCAAAATATTGAATCTTTAAAGGTCAGTAATACTTTTACGGTAACAACCGGCCATCAATTAAACCTATTTTCTGGTCCGCTATATTTTTTATACAAAATTATCTCAACCATAAATCTCACAACTGAATTAAAAGTAAAATACCCTGCTTATAATTTTGTGCCCGTTTATTGGATGGCAACAGAAGATCACGATTTTGAAGAAATCAACTATTTTAACTTTAAAGGAAAAAAATTCCGTTGGAATAAAGAAAGTACTGGTCCAGTAGGCAGGCTTTCCACTGAAGGTTTAGCCGATTTTTTCGAAATTTACGAACAAGAATTAGGTTCAAGTACGAATGCCGAAACTTTAAAAAAGCTTTTTCAGGAAAGTTATTTAAAACACGACAACCTTGCTGACGCTACACGATATTTAGCAAATAATTTGTTTGGTTCACATGGTTTGGTAATTATTGATGCTGATGACACTGCCTTGAAACAAAATTTCGCACCTTATATTAAGGAAGAATTACTGCAGCAAACAGCTCACAAAAAAGTACTGGAAACTATAGAAAAGTTGAAAGATTACAGTATTCAGGTAAATCCGCGAGAAATCAATTTATTTTACATTGAAAATGATTTACGCGAACGAATTATTTTTGAAAACGGAAATTTCAAAGTAAACAATACCAAAATTGAGTTTTCTGAAACTGAAATTTTAGCTTTATTAGCAACTCATCCTGAAAAATTTAGTCCTAATGTCATTATGCGTCCTTTGTATCAGGAAGTCATTTTACCTAATCTTTGTTACATTGGCGGCGGTGGAGAAATTGCTTATTGGCTCGAATTAAAATCGTTTTTTGATGCAGTGAATGTTACTTTCCCAATTCTTTTGGTTCGAAATTCAGTTCTTTTGGTAAATAAAAAACAAGTTAAAAAAGCTGATAAGTTAGAATTGAGTTGGAACGACTTATTTTCAAAACAAAATAATTTGGTAAAAAACAAAGTACTTGTATTATCCGAAATAGATATTGACTTATCTCTTTTAAAAATTCAATTAGAATCACAATTCAATATTTTACACGAAATAACGACAAAAACAGATCCTTCCTTTGCCGGAGCAGTCAAAGCTCAGGAAATAAAACAACTTAAAGGACTCGATAACCTGGAAAAACGTTTGCTTAAAGCACAAAAAATAAAATTAAAAGATACTTTAGACCGAATAGCTGATTTACAAAACGAATTATTTCCTAATCAGGGATTACAGGAACGACAAGCTAATTTTTCAGAATTTTATGTTGAAAATGGAAATAAACTGATTTCAAAACTTATCGAATGTCTCAAACCATTAGAGCAACGTTTTGATATTATTACTTTATAAAATTTAACAAAAGAGCGTAATTTATGACTTAATTAATAGTTAAATCAGGAGGAGTTACGTTTAAAAAAAGTTACTTTTATAAAAAAGAAATAAAATAATGACAACCACCAGAACTTTTACAATGATTAAACCCGATGCTGTTGCTAATGGACACATCGGAAATATTCTTGCCATGATTACTAATGCAGGATTTAAAATTGTCTCTTTAAAATTAACTCAACTTACTGTAAGTGATGCACAGGCTTTTTATGCTGTTCACGCAGCAAGACCTTTCTACGGAGATTTAGTAGAATTTATGTCAAGCGGACCTATTGTTGCTGCTACATTAGAAAAAGAAAATGCTGTTGCCGATTTTAGAACACTTATTGGTTCTACAAATCCGGCTGAAGCTGCCGAAGGAACTATTCGAAAATTATATGCTACTTCACTAAGCCAAAATGCTGTTCATGGTTCAGACAGTGATGAAAATGCAGCTATTGAAAGTACTTTTCATTTTGCGACCAGAGAAGAATTCTAGTTATCAGTGTTCAGTTTTTAGTATTCAGTAGTACATTTGACAATCTCAGATAAAAAGAAAATCCAGTTTC
>NZ_JNCA01000040.1 GCF_000695795.1 Flavobacterium seoulense
GATGAATGGTTAAGAAGTACTTTTTCTAATGAAGATAATTTTGTAAAACCAGTTAAAGAAATGATATTAAAATCACGAGAAATTGTTGTAAACTATATGACACCATTTGGATTACATCATATTATGGATACAGGACATCATTATGGTCCTGGTCCATGGGTAAGTAATTTATCCAGACCCGACTGGAATCCAACTTATTATCATAAGGCTTCTCAAGATGGGATTGGTTTTAATCGTACCAAAACAGGAAGCAATGCTACAGCACAATATGCGCCTGAAGTAGCTAAATTATTTGAAAATTCTACTACTTGTCCTGAAAAAGATTTACTATGGTTTCATCATTTATCCTGGGATTATAAATTAAAAAATGGTCAGTCGCTTTGGGATGGAATGGCTTTAAAATATCAAGAAGGGGTTAATGAAGTTGGTTCAATGCTTTTGACATGGAATAAAATGGAAAAATTTATTGATAAAAAACGTTTTACAGAAGTTCAAATGCTATTAAATATTCAGAACAAAGAAGCCAAATGGTGGCGCGATGCCTGTCTTTTATATTTTCAACAATATTCAGGAAAAGAATTACCACAAGGAGTCGAAAAACCAAGCGAATCTTTAGAATATTTTAAATCATTAAAATTTCCATTTGCACCTGGCAATTAATCATATAAAAAATCAAAAAATATTAATTATGAAACCAACCAAATCCTTTTTATTCTTATTCTCAGCTGTAATTACCTTAAGTAGTTGCAATAATAAAATCAATAGCCAATCTACAGCAAAAAATTCTCTTAAAAATGCATACAAGGGTGATTTTTATATAGGAACAGCCTTAGATATTAATCAAATTGAAGAAAAGGATCCTAAAGTAACTAATCTAATTTCAAAACAATTCAATAGCATAACTCCCGAAAACATCATGAAATCGATGTTTCTTCAACCCGAAGAAAATAAGTTTGATTTTGATGTAAGTGATAAATATGTAGCTTTTGGACAAAAACATAAAATGTTTATTCATGGTCACACTTTAGTATGGCATAGCCAATTAGCTCCTTGGATGTCAAAAATAAAAGACAGTACTAGTATGGCTAAAATGCTAACCAATCATATTACTACTGTAGTAAAAAAATACAAAGGAAAAATTGACTCCTGGGATGTCGTTAATGAAGCACTTAACGAAGATGGTACATTAAGAAAATCTGTCTTTTTAAATACTTATGGAAAAAATTTTATAACTCATGCCTTTAAAACAGCAGCTGCAATAGACTCAAAAGTAGAATTATATTATAATGATTATAATCTATGTAATGCTAAAAAGAGACAAGGAGCAGTTGAACTTGTAAAAAATCTTCAAAAAAATGGGGCTAAAATTGATGGAGTTGGAGAACAAGGACATTGGCATTTAGAGACACCAACTCTTGAAGAAATAGAGAAAACTATACTAGATTTTTCCGCTCTTGGAGTTAAAGTATCTTTTTCTGAATTAGATATTTCTGTACTTCCAAGTCCCTATGGATTGCAAGGTGCTGAAATAAGCCAAAGATTCGCAAATAATGAAAAGATGAATCCATATCCTAAAACCTTACCAGATTCTATGCAAGTTAAACTTGCTCAACGTTATAACGATATCTTTAAATTATTTTTAAAACACAAAGACAAAATAAGTAGAGTAACATTTTGGGGAGTTAATGATACACAATCCTGGTTAAACGACTTTCCTATCAAAGGAAGAACAGATTATCCATTATTATTCGATGCCAATTTACAACCAAAGAAAGCTTATGAAAGTATTATCTCTTTGAAAGTAAAAAAATAAATCCATCTACTCAAAACAAAATAATTAAATGAATTCTATTTCACAAAAATTATCCATAAAAGAAAAAATTGGATACAGTCTGGGAGACCTTGCTGCCAACTTGGTTTTCCAAACCCTGATGACTTATCTTGCTTACTTTTATACGGATATATACGGTTTATCTCCCACTGATTCTTCAATAATCATGTTAAGTGTTGGATTAATAGCAGCCTTTATTTTTAATCCAATTATGGGTGCCATAGCTGATAGAACCAATTCTAAATGGGGAAAATTTCGTCCTTGGATTTTGTGGACGGCAGTTCCTTTAGGAATCATTGCTTTATTAGCTTTTACTACTCCTGATTTTTCATACAAAGGCAAAGTCATTTATGCTGTTATAACTTATACTTTATTACTCTTATTCTATGCGGCCAACAACCTTCCCTATTCAGCATTAAGTGGTGTTATTACTGGCGATATGGGAGAACGTAATAGCCTTTCGTCTTATCGTTTTGTTGCCGTCATGTTTGCACAATTTTTCGTGCAAGTTTTCATGCTCGGAATTATTAAAAGTGCTGGAAATGGTGACAAAGCAATTGGTATCGAAAAAGTCATGACTGTATTAGCCATCGTGGGTACCATCATGCTTTTAATTACTTTTTTTACTACTAAAGAGCGCATTATTCCTAAACCAGAGCAAAAGTCAAGTGTTGGTGAAGACTTAGCCGATTTAGTAAAAAATAAGCCTTGGCTGATTATGCTCACACTGACGACTTTAGTTTTTATCACATTGGCAATGAAAGGTGGAGCCTATGTCTATTATTTCGAAAATTATGTGGATAAACAACAATTGGCTATTCTTATTCAGCCTATTTTAGACGTTTTAAATTCCATTGGATTAAATCAATTTGGTGAAGATCCTATTTCTGCTGGTTTCGGATTGTTTAATGCTGGTGGTATCATTTTTATGATTGTCGGAATCACATTATCTAAAAGATTAGCCGACAAATATGGTAAAAGAGACATTTTTGGGTTTTTCCTTTTTATCTCTACTTTATTTATTCTTGCCTTTTATTTTTTTTCACCAAAATCGGTGAGTTTGATTTTTATTTCCCAAATCTTCCATGGTTTTTTCTACGGCATTACCATTCCTATCCTTTGGGCTATGATTGCCGATGTTGCCGATTATTCAGAATGGAAAAACAATCGTCGTGCTACTGCCATCATTTTCTCAGCAATGATGGTCGGATTAAAAGCAGGATTAAGTATTGGAGGAGCCCTGACAACTTCATTATTAGGCTATTTTAACTATATACCTAATGCTGAACAGCAATCTGCAACAGCTATAAACGGAATAAAATTACTAGTAAGTATTTTTCCTGCTATCCCTTTTATGATAGGAGTTGGACTTTTATTCTTCTATGAAATCAATAAAAAAATGGAAGTTCAAATAGAATCAGATTTAAACGAAAGAAGAGCTTAATCATTTTACATAATAATAAAATTAAATATAAATGCCAGAAGAAAATATCAAACATATAGACTTTAATGAATTAGCAAAAAATGCTATATCACAGCCATTAGTATCAAATATATATACCGCAGATCCTTCGGCTCATGTATTTAATGGTAAAATCTATATTTATCCATCTCATGACATAGATGCAGGAATTCCTTTCAATGATAATGGTGATCATTTTGGAATGGAAGATTATCACGTAATATCAATGGATGATATAGATGCTGATGCAAAAGATAATGGAGTTGCCTTACACGTAGATGACGTTCCTTGGGCTGAAAAACAAATGTGGGCTCCGG
>NZ_JNCA01000041.1 GCF_000695795.1 Flavobacterium seoulense
ATTTTTTATATTATTAAATATTTTACATACTTAAGTGTGTAAAATATTTAATAAATCGTTCAAAATTCACTAAGTCAAATTATATATTTTTTTAAGCAGACTTCCTTAAAAACATAGGAAACTCACAAACTATTTAATAAACTCCCAATAATCAAAATTGAAGAGAGTATGTGGCTCCTTTCCTTTAAAGACAAAATAAACATCGTGAACTCCATTTACATTTTCGATATTTATTGAAAATTCTTTCCAGTTCCCCCATTCACCAGTATAAGAAACTTTTACAGTTCCTATCAATTTTCCATCTAAACCATCAGTGTAAATTTCTATATTCCCTCCATTATAACGACTGGCTGCTGAGGCTTTAAACGAAGATGGTCCCTTTTTTCCAAAATCTACATCTCTTACCTTTATATAATCGCCATTATGAATGGCTGTAACAATCACACCTCTCTCTTTATCTTCAACAACTTTGATACCTTTTGAAAAAGCAATGGTCTCTGCTTCTGTTCTTTTATAAGGATTTAGAGTTCCAACTCCTTTGACAATACCTGCCTCGGTCATTTTTAATTTCGGAATTGTACCGTCAGCATTGTAACTAAACTGCTCTACTGCAACCGATCTGTCATAACTGTGACCACCAGGCAAAGCGTCATTATGATAGAAAAAATAAGAATTCTTTTTATAATCAACAATACCAGCATGATTCGTATTACTTCCTCTTTCTGTAGGCATTAATACTCCTTGTGCTTTCCATGGACCTAAAATACTTTTAGAAGTAGAATAGCTTATATTTTCTGGAAATTCTGAAGCATAAACAAGATAATATTGTTTATTTCTTTTATACACCCATGGTGCTTCGGTAAATTTTCCTGCAAAAGCTGTCTTATCTTTAATCTCTAAATGTTGAATCTCTCCATCAATAGAAATCATATCCTTGTTTAATTTTACCCAATAACAAGCTCCATTTCCCCAAAACAAATATGCTTGTCCATCATCATCAATAAAAACAGTTGGATCAAGATCGTCCCATGAATGGGAAGCATATTTAGTCATACTATTTGTTATAAGTGCTTTACCTAAAGCATCTTTAAATGGTCCATAAGGAGAATTTGAAACTGCTACGCCTACGGAAACACCACCTGGTGCATTTCTATCCATAGTAGAAAAATACCAATAGTATTTTCCATTTCTTTCAATAACCTGAGCTGCACTGGCATCATTTACCGACCAAGAGATCTGACTTGTTTTCAATGGAGCACCGTGATCAGTCCAATTGACCATATCTGTAGTAGTAAAAAGTCTGTACTCACGCATCAAATAACTTTTTGAAGGAGCATCATCTTCATCATGACCCACATAAAGAAAAAGAGTATCCCTAATCACCATAGGAGCGGGATCAGCTGTATACATTGATTGAATAATTGGATTTTGCGCATGTCCTGAAATTATATGCAAAAATGATAATATTAAAAGACTTTTAAAGAGTAAATTATTCATAACTAATATTATTGTGACTATTATTAACCAAAATCGGTAAATTTTCAATTGTATTAAAAAAAAATATCTTTCCTATTCTTTTACAATTCTTAATTGATAAAACTTTGGACTAATCTTTCCATCTTTAGCCATTATTTTAATATTAATTACGTGAAGCTTATCAACATTTAATCTAATCATTTTATTATCTAAAAAAACAATTTCAGCTGGTTTATCATTAATAAGTAATGTGATATTATCCATTTTTAATTCATCCAATACACTTATATCCAACAATGTCCCTAAATTATTTTTATTTAACAATTGGTATGATATATAAGAACGTGTATTTCTCCAGAATTTGCCCTCATCGTAACCTGAATTACTTTTTTCGCCTTTATATAAATGATCTACCTCTGGTTGTTGTTCCCCACAATTAATCTTATCAACTGTTTTAGCTTCAATAGCCATTGCCTCTATTTCTTCTTGCTTTAATAAGTCTTGCTTCTCTTTATAATCTTCTTTTGAATAAGTTTGAAAATACATTTGGTAACGGGCATCATGCACATCAAAGAATGGTTCTAATTCTAATGAATCTAAACTAAAACGCATATTTCCTAATTCTTTTAAACTTGACACGTAACTCGATTTTTCTCCTACTAATGCATATGCTTTATCTAAAGGAATATATTTTCCTGTCGTTGCATGCCCCATTCTACTATCATCTGCAAATAATCCATCTAATCCTTTCATTGAGGTTTTTGCGGCTAATACGATAGGACCATTCACAAAAGCACTCCAATTTGAACCATCAGGTAAATCTTCTAAAGTTGTAGATGTCTTGAATTTAACTGTTATTTTATCTCCTGATTTCCATTTTCTCTTAATTGGGACATAAATAGAAGCTCCAGACCCTGTATTTTGTATACTCATCAACTTTCCATTTACTAAAATTTCAAAATTTTCAGCCCATTTTGGTTTACGAATATTCAATACAAATGTTTTAGCTTTTTTAAGCTTAACAAGAAATTCAGAACTATTTTTATAAGGAAATTTTGTAACCTGTTCTAGTTGAATGCCTTTTTCTTCCCAATTTAAAGTAGATGATATAAAAAGATTTACAAAAACATTATCATTTAAATGGCTGTAAATTAATTCACCATATTTAGTATGATTTTCTAATCCAGATCCTACACAGCACCACATACTTGTTTCAGGCTGTGAATATACCCGATAATGATTTGGTCGAATAGGTGTAAAATATACAAATCCTCCTTTTTCTGGATGTTGACTTGACAAAATATGATTATAAAGTGTACGTTCATAGAAATCGAGATAACTAATATCGTTCTTGTTCAAAAACAAGGCTTTACTCAAACGTTCCATATTATAAGAGTTACAAGTTTCCGGACCTTGATTTGATTTTAACATACCACTAAAGTCATCTATTGCATTAAAATGTTCTGCAACACTATTTCCTCCAAAAGCTACAGTACGCTTTTGTGTAACATTGCTCCAAAAAAACTCCACTCCTTCTAACCATTCTTTATTAGCAGTAAGAGTTCCTATTTTCTCAAAACCGATAACTTTAGGTATTTGAGTATTAGCATGCATACCTGTAAGTTTATCTTCCTTTTTCAATAAAGGATTTAAAAATGCTTTGTGTGAAATTTTTTCGGCAGTTTCTAAGTACTTTTTATCTTTGGTAATAATATATAAATCGGCAAAAGATTCATTTATTCCTCCATGTTCCGTCTTTAGAATTTTTTCAATTTGTTCCGCAGAAAGCGGACTAATTAATTCAATAAACCAATCTCCTAATTTTATTAAAATATCTTTTGCTTTTTCATTTCCAGTGTAATTATAAGCATCATTTAAACCTGCAAAAAGCTTATGAATATTATAAATAGGGACCCATGTATTATTTAATCCAAAACCACTTCCATCAATATCTCCATTATGAATTCGATCCCAAAAAACTTTTCCCTGTGGAATTCCGCCTACATATCCATTTCCATTCTTTTCCTGACAACGTGCTAATTCAGAAATCATGTAATCTAATCTATTTTTAAGTTCAGTATTTCCAGTAGCAGCATACATCATTGATAATGCTGAAAGATAATGACCTCCAATGTGCCCATCTAGTCCTATACTTTCCCAGTTGCCATATCGATCTGATTTTGTAGAAATACCAGAAGCTAATAAATAAGGTGCTAAAAGCTTATCAGGATTTAAATCTAAAATATATTTCAAATCTATATCTTGTGCATTTTTAAACGGACCATCTTTTAGTCTGACTTTTTTCAAGTTAAATGATTGCATTTGAGCGAGAACAGAACTAGCTACAAAAAAAACAACTGAACAATATAAAATTCTATATTTCATTGTAAAAAAATATTAATAAATTATTTAACTAAAAAAGTATACATTTTACCTTTTACTGTTTGTATGTCATATAAATAAGTTGGCTTAATATCTAGTATAGAAATATTAGATTCTTTAGAAATAATCGGCTTTTGAACTTCTTCCACATAATAGAATACATTTGGATTCATACCTGATGCTTCTTTCAATTTTTTACCCCTTTTTAAAGTTATCTCATTTGGAGTCCTCAATCTCAAATTTCCACCAAGATTAGATTGAATAGTAAGAGCAACTAATTTACCCTGTTTCCATTTTAAATCTTTTATTTCAAAACCTCCTCTTGCTTTCAAACCGCTTATCTCTCCATATCCACTTAAAGCATCTGGTAAAGCCGGAAGTAACTGAATTGCACCATCCGAACTTTGCATTAACATTTCGGTAATTCCTGAAGTACAACCAAAATTTCCATCAATTTGAAATGGAGGATGTGCATCAAAAAGATTATTATAAGTCCCTCCACCTTCATTTATACCAAGTGGTGTCAATTGATTCTGAATCAATTTATAGGCATGGTTACCATCCTGCATTTTGGCCCACCAGTTAACTTTCCACCCCATACTCCATCCTGTAGAAACATCACCTCTTTGAAGCAGGGTATTCTTTGCCGCTGCAAAAAGTTCGGGAGTTTCATAGGGCGAAATTTGATTAGAAGGATACAAACCGTAAAGATGTGAAATATGACGATGATTGTCTTTAGGATTATCCACATCATCTAACCATTCCTGTAACTGATTGTATTTACCTATTTGCATTGGTGGTAACATTTTACGCATCGTTTTAAGACTGTCAGCAAATTCTTTATCCTTTCCTAAAATTTCTGAAGCCTTTATAGCAGTACTAAACACATCAAAAACTATTTGATTATCCATAGTAGAACCAGCAGTTATTGCTGAACCCTGATGCGCTTTTGGAGCATTTTCAGGTGAATTTCCCGGAGCTACAACTAACCAACCATTAGCTGGATGCTTCACTAAAAAGTCTGAATAAAAAGCAGCTGCACCTTTTAATATATCATAGGCTGATTGTAGGTATTTTTTATCTCCTGTATATAAGTAGTGTTCCCATACATGCTGACTTAACCAACCGCTACCTGCATTCCAAACTCCCCAGGTTGCTCCATCAACCGGACCGTTAATTCTCCATATGTCTGTATTATGATGGGCAACCCAGCCTCTGGCACCATACATTACTTTTGCTGTCTCTTTTCCTGTTTCAGCTAATTCCTGAATCATTTTTAAAAGAGGCTGATGCATTTCTGATAGATTCGTTTTTTCAGCCGGCCAATAATTCATCTCTGTATTAATATTGATAGTATATTTACTATCCCAGGCTGGTCGTAAATTACGATTCCAAATACCTTGAAGATTTGCTGCCTGACCACCAGGTTGTGAAGACGAAATCAACAAGTATCTTCCAAATTGATAATATAAGGATACAAAAGAAGGATCTGACACGTTTCTAAAATTAGCCAGTCTTTCATCTGTTGGGAATTTAGATGCTGTTGTAGTACCCAAATTCAGTTTTACTCTATTAAATATTTTTTGATAAGCAGCAATATGAGCTACTTTCATTTTATCAAAGTTCTTACTAAATGCTTTATCCAAAAAAGACTTTGCTAATTCATTTTCATTCCCACTAATGTTGTTATAATTAATAAAATTAGTTGCTATAGAAACATATATTACAACTGAATTTGCCTTATCTATTTTTATGGAATTAGCATCAGATTTCACACTTCCGCCATCCACTTTAAATCTCGCTAGTGCGTTAAAATTGACTTTCCCATCTACTCCTTCATGATCGCCGGTTGTGCCTAAAAGAGAAATTTCATTATTATTAGCAACTATTTTTTGTTTTTTATGTTCTGAAGTAAAATCTGCTGTAAAAGTCAATTTAGCTGGTTTATCTGCAGAAAGTTTTATTACTAAAACCCTATCCGGAAAAGATGTAAAAGCTTCTCGGGTATAAGTTACCCTATTTACTTTGTAAACCGTCTTTGTAACAGCTTTTTCAATATCCAGTTCCCGGTAATAATCAGTATAATTTTGTTGATCCAAAAAGCTAAGTTCTAAATTCCCTACAGGCTGAAACATTTGCCCATGAGATTTTTTAGTAATTATCTTTTCATTAGTCAATTTTTCGGCTTTTTTATATTCACCCTGAAAAAGTAAATTTCTGATTTCATCTAATGCACCTTTTGCATTAGGATTATCATTCCTATTAGGACTTCCACTCCAAACAGTACCTTCATTCAGTTGAAAAATTTCTTTCTCAACATTTCCATAAACCATAGCCCCTTGAAAACCATTTCCAATAGGTAATGCATTTTCCCAAACTGCACCTGAAGGTTTGTTATACCAAAGTTTTAAATCATTAGCATCCTGTGCAAACAATGAAATTCCAAAAAACAATAAAAAATTAAATATATTTTTTTTCATACATTTTACCCTATTATAACGAGCCTATTTAAATAAATTAAGAATCAACAAATAAAGTGTTTATATCACACTTTTAATTTTATATAAAAAAAGTCACTAGACATTGAAAAACAAATATATATAGATTAAACTCAAAAAAACAATCGGTTGTGTTTTTTTTTACTTAAAATAAAAAATAGTTTTACATTTATTATACTTAATATAATTTATGATTGTTTTCTAAAATAAAATATTTGTATAACCAGCCCCATTCTGGATTATTTTAATATTACTCTGTAGATTTTAATTTCTGACTTATATATTCCTTACCTTTTTTGCATTATAAATCAACTGTATAGGATAATTTAGAGCTAGTGCAGTAAAATATATATCCTCCTATGTGCCCATCAAGGCTATTCCAATTAGGATAAATCTTGACTTTTGGAGATAACCCAGCTTCTTTTCTTTAAGATTAAGATCCGTAACCTGTTTGAAAGTCCTTTAAACAACTTTATTCTCCTAAAGTAAATTCATTTGCTAGAGTTTATTTTGTACATTGAGATTTAAGTTTCCTATAAAATGCTATTTATTTGCTAAAAGCATAAAAGTATTTCTATATAATAATATGTAATTAGTTTTATTTAAATATAACAATCAGGAATAAGTACTTATTCCTGATTGTTATATTTTTAGTTCTCATATTTCAAATTTTTCGAGTTTATTTTATCAATAATATAAAACCAATTAATTGGTAAGAATCTAAATAAATTAAAACAAGTTAATAGTGTATGTAAAAGAAGTAGGCACAGCAAAAACCTGATATTCTTCAAGTGGTTTAGGTCCGCAACTAGCAGATCCTACTCCTAATGTTTTGGTTGAAAGACAAAATACAGTCGAAGTACTTATGGGTAAATCAATCTTATATTTCACCGGATGCATTTGCTCATCAGTATGAGGAAGCGCCGCTACTTGCATCAATTTTTCATCTGATTTTACCATCAAGGAAGGCATGTCTTTACCACTTAATTTTGCCCAACTGACATCTTCATGATTTCCACGTTCCATTGGCTTTTCATACTCGTATTGTTCATTTACACCTAATTCATAAAGACCTACTTCAGCAGAGCTTTTTCTATCCGAATAATTTTCGAATGGTCCTCTACCAAAAAATGACATGCGATCAAGTTTCTTATCAAGTAACATTCGTACACCTATTCGAGCCAAATTAATTCGGAAACCTACAAATTGAACATCATTATCCACTTTTATAGAGCCATCGCCTTTAACTAGATAAGTTGCGGTATGATAAACTCCAAAACCTTCTTTACCATCTGCCTTTGTTGTAGTTGTTATTTTCACTGAAGCTTTGTCAATAATTTCTACTTTAAAATCCACAAGTTTATATTGAAGTGCAGTTACTCCATACTTTTCCCATTGTCTATAAGCCCAGTCATCGTCATTACGGTGAGAAGCACGCCATAAATGCAATTTAGGAGCACCATCAATTGTTAACAGATTAATACCATTTTTAGTTAACTGACTTATGAAGCCGGCTTTCTTGTCAAAACTTACAGAGAAATCTTTTCCTGAAACAATTGCTGATTGAGAATTCTCCACCAGTTTTACGGGTTGAGTAACTTTTATTTCTTCCGCTGGTGGTGTATTAATAGGAAGTTTAAACTGTTCTGTTGCAACTTCAAATCCTTTATCTGCCCAGAGTGTCTTTTCTTTTAGCTTATATGAAACACGTAGGTAATATTCAGCACCTGCTTTTGGATGCTCTATTTTATAAGAGATATTACCAGTAAAATTCCCTTTCCCCCATGTAGGTCGTATTCTAATTTTGCCATTATCAATTTCTTGACCGTTTTCGGTCAGGCTCCATGTGGCGTCAAAACCATCCAGAGAAATAAACTGATATTTATTTTTAATTTGAATTCCTCCACTAACTGGATCAGCAAGTTTTGTATCAATCCATTGGAATGCCTTTTTCATTTCAGGATAATGTGGTTTTACATTCTTGCCTTCTGTAGCACGATCATAAGAAATCACTCCTTTATGAATAAAATAATGGTCATTTGGATTTTCGCCAAAACCACCACCATAAGCTAAAATAGGATGATTTGGATCCCGTTTGTTCCACAATCCCTGATCCTGGAATTCCCAAATAGCACCTCCTAAAATTTCAGGATTTTCATCAAAAACTCGAGAGTATTCATCAAGAGACCCCATAGAATTAAACATAGCATGAACAAACTCACAAATATAAAAGGGTTTAGTAAGATTTTTGTCCTGAGCAATGCGAGCATAATCTTCTGCAGTTCCATACATTCGCCCATCGAGATCAGCAGGATTATTTTTACCAGTACCAAATCTTTCATAGTGTACAAATCGGGTATCATCAATCTTTTTTACCTCAGTCATAGCAGCTTTTAAATTCGTGCTAATTCCACCACCTTCATTTCCTAATGACCAGATAATTACTGATGGATGATTTTTAAAATTTTCAACATTAGCCACATTACGATCAATAATAGCTGCTTTTATTGTTGGTTCTTCATCAAATCGGGTATCATAACCATGGTATTCCATATTAGCTTCAGCAACCAACCAGATTCCCCATTCGTCACACAACTCATACCAACGTGGATCATTAGAATAATGACTGGTACGGATGTGGTTACAATTTCCTTGCTTAATAACTTCCAAATCACGTATCATTTGCTCTTCAGTAACCGCATGGCCCACATCTGACCAATGTTCATGACGATTTACACCTTTCAATTTAATTGGTACACCATTAGCCATAAAAACCCTTCCTTTGATTTCTACCTTGCGGAAACCTATTTTCGATGAAAGTATTTCTCCTTCAGAACTTGTTAATACAACCGTATATAGATTAGGCGTTTCAGCAGTCCATTTTAATGGATTAGCTACTTTAATTTTTACATTCAAAGATTGCTCTGTGTTTGATTTTAGTGCAGTACCAATTGCACTTGCTTTAACTATTTCTTTACCATCTTTGTCGTAAAGTGTAGCTGTGAATGTTTGCCCTTTTCCAATTTTATCACTGTAATTTTTAATTTTAGCTGATACATCCAATGTTGCATCTTTATAATCTTTATCCAAATCAGTTTTTACAAAATAGTCACGAATATGTATTTGAGGAGCACTCCAAAGCGTCACATTACGAAAAATTCCGTGCAAACGCCACATATCCTGATCTTCCAACCATGTGCCAGAACTATATTGATATACCTCTACAGCAATCATGTTTTTACCTGGTTTCAGATATTTGGTGAGGTCAAATTCGGCAGCATTACGACTATTTACACTAAAGCCTACTTTTTTGCCATTTACCCACAAAAAGAAAGCACTATCAACACCATCAAAAATGATAAAATTACGACGACCTTCCCATTCTGCAGGAACTGTAAATTCTCTGCGGTAACTTCCCACTGGATTTCGTTCATTATATGATGTATACCATTTCTCTGGTTCACTCATTACATGCGGAAAATCTTTTTTGATAGTATAACCCAGATTTCTGTAAAAAGGTGTTCCATAACCTTTTACTTCCCAGTTAGAAGGCACAGCAATTTCTTTCCAATCAGAAACATCATAATCAGACTTATAGAAATCAACAGGACGTTTTTCAGGCGTTGGAACCCAATTAAATTTCCACTCACCATTAAGACTTTGAGAAAATGATGAAGCATGTCGATTAGCAACCAAAGCTTCTTTCAAATTAGCATAAGGCATTAATGTAGCATGATAGGGTTCTTTGTTTATTCCAAGCAATTCGGGATTTTCTATTTCAGATGGAATTGAAGATCCTGCTAGAGTAGTCTGAGCCACAATATCATTTATAAAAAATATTGACACTAAGATCAATAGTAAGAAAGCGTTTTTTTTCATTGATATAATTTTATCTATTTTAATGATTTACTAAATATTTATGCATATCATTTTCACTCTTTAGTATAAAAGCAGGTTCTATAAGAAACTTCATGGACTCTTTTAGAGCAAGCATCATTTTTATTTAATCTCTTAATACTGTTATTAATGCTTAAATTTAAACTTAAAAAAAAGTATAAATCAAGCAAATCTCACAAATTATTTATGAATAAATCACCTTATTGTTTGGTAAAACTCCAAACATGACCAACTGTCGTTCCTGATTTAGAATCTTTAACAACAACATTCCAATAATACTTTGTTCCTGCCGCCAATGAAGATACCTCACAAGAAGCAGTGGCTAAATTAGATGCGACTTTTTGAGTAGGTGGATTTGAAGTTCCCAAGTACACATCATACAGCAAGGCATCATTATCTGCATCTACGGCTGTCCAGCTCAAAGTACCTGTACTTCCTGAAATAATTGAAGACAATTCAGGAGTTTTAATCTCTGGTGCAAAAGGCAAACGATTTACTACTACTTGATTTTCAGTAAAAAAAGTATAAACAGCGGTATAATCGCTTGCATTATTTTTAGCATCAATAGCTTTAACACGCCAATAATAAAACTTTCCTTTCTCTAAAGTTACTGTTGCTTTTAATAAAGCGGTCTTTGAAGTGGTTAAATTTTTTGTAAAAGCCTGGTCTGTGGCTATATCTAATTGATAACTTATTGCATCCTTTTGAGCGTCGGTTGAAGCAGCCCATTGAAATTCAACTGAATTATCAATACAAACTAAATTATTTGTCGGATAAGATAAATTTGGAATAGTTGGCGGAGTTTGGGTATCTCCCTCATCTCCAACACTACTGCAAGAAGTTAATATAATCAAACTCAAGATAAATAAACTTACTTTTTTCATGTTTCAATTATTTTTTAATGATTTTAATAGTCTCTACAGGATTTGATCTTAATTTGACAAAATAAATCCCTGCCGCTTGGTTTGATAAATCCATATGTACTTTCCCATTTTCAATAGGATAAACAGATTGAGAAATGAGCGTACCATTAGCTTTAAAAATTTCTATAGCTACCGAACTGTCATTTGTTGGTAAATAAATATCAAACGGTCCGCTTGTAGGATTAGGAACAGCTCGCACTAAATCAAAAAGTGTAATGGTTTTAGTCAAGCTGCCCTCACACAATTTTGAAGTCGTAACTTCTAAAACATCTCCTGAATTTACTGCAACATCAAAATTGGTATTATTAGTTTCAAATTGTAATACCCCATTAACATTTACTTGATAAGGAGCAGTACCTGATGCTATTTCAACATGCAGTTTATCTGATGAAGAACTTGTTTTTGCTGTGATAGCTGTACTTGCTACTACTACAATAGAATAGCATTGTTTTGAAACAGTACCTGAAGCATCAATACAAATATCATAAGTACCCGGATTAAGATTGTTTAAAATCAAAAGTTTATTGTTAAACGCTTTAGCAACACCATTAACTATTGCCGAATAAGCCAAATTCTGACTGGCTTTAATTATAATTTGTCCGTTATTTTTATTAGGACAACTTTCGCTAACAACTTCAATAGAATAATTTGTTGAGCCTAAAACTATACAACCATTAGCATCAACAGCCTGACCACTAGGTGTATTTGGACATAAATCCAAATTATTTTTAACGCCATCCCCATCATCGTCTAATTGTTCTTGTGCACAACCATTAGCATTTACGGTTTGTCCTGTTACCGTATTAGGACATAAATCCAAATCATTTTTAACTCCGTCGCCATCATCGTCTAATTGTCCTTGTGCGCATCCATTAGCATTTACTGTTTGACCTGCTGGTGTATTTGGACAAAGATCAACACTGTTTTTAACTCCGTCGCCGTCATCGTCTAATTGCCCTTGAGCACATCCGCTAATATTTACTGTTTGCCCTGCTGGCGTATCTGGACAAAGATCTATAGCATTTGGAACACCATCAGCATCAGTATCGTCTGTTATATCAAATTTAAGAGGAAGAACTTCTGCTGAATATGAATTTTCGGCAGTGATGTAAGCTGTAAACGGATTCATTTCTAAAAGAGAAGAAGTTGTCACAGGATAAAATCCTGAAACATTATTTACTGTTTTAAAAACATAACTTTTTACTGGAGATTTATGGCTAATATATACTGGAACAAAATTAGCTACTGTCAGTTTTTTAGGTGTAGTAACTGCTCCATTTCCTGTAAAAGTGAAAGTTCCATTTGCACTAATTAAAACAGCAGTATTAGCAGGAATAATTCCGTTTTTGATAGAGGTACAACTAACATTTGTAGCTGATGAAACCATATTGTAAGCAGTAACTCCTGTTGGAATAGTTGCTTCAAAAGGCAAGCTCAAAATTTTATATCCTGCAAAAACAGCGGTATAAGTAGCTGAAGTAGCATTAAAATTAAAGGGAACATTAAAATCACCTCCTTTATCTGTTAACAAAAGTGTACTCGCATTATAGTTTGCAATTACATTAGTTGTAAGTCCAGTATAGCTTGAAGGAGCATAATAAATGCTATTTTTATTTGTGGATGATTGATTCCAATTTTTATTTGAAGGAATTCCTGTTACATCACGTAGGTCAAGAGAAGTACTATAATTACTTTCTAAAGCGTCTAACAAGTTACTATCACCATCAGAATAAACTCCAGAGAATTTTGACGTTTTTTCGTTACCAATATTCAGATAAATATCTCCAAAATTCATAGTAAGTACCGAACTAAAATTAGAATTTGTAAGACTAATAATTCCTTTAATACCATCGGTCAATGTTGCTGTTGAAATGTCTAAAACAATATCAAAACTTCCTGAAGCAGGAAAAGTAACCCTTCCATAATTTTTAGTCACTACTGCTCCAGCTGCATTTACATATCTAAGTGTAGTATTATCAGAATAACGACTACCGGCTGATGTTGCACTATTGACACGCATTACTAATTTGTTATACCTATCATCCAAAGCAACATAGCCATTTGTTGCAGTGGTGTTGGAACTAAATAAAGGACTTGAATTAGACCATGTTTTAGTTTGTCCACTAATTTTATAAGCTGTTCCAAATGCAGTATTAGAAGTTAGCTGAACATCAATTTTATTATAATGGACATCTTCCCAAACCATATTAGATTGTGGTCTATCACTGTTTTTATTAAAAACAAAAGTGATAACACTTGAAGCATCGACCGTTACTGTTGGACGAAAAGTCTGTTCATTATACGTAAGATTAGAAGTAATATAATCAGTTGTTGCATTGGTGCTTGTTTTTGTTCCTGAAATGGTATAAAATGGTAAATCTACAGTCAAAGTGGAAGCTGTGGATCCGGTGTTGTATACGAATAAAACAATTTTATTACCATCATCAGAAATATAGGAAGATCCATTTAAAACACCTTCATCTGTCCATGTTGCATTTATTCTGGTTTTTCCGGTAACATTCTTAGCTAATTGTTGTAGAATACGACCTCTTTTTGTTAGTACACCTGTAGTCGAACCATAAGTTCCATCGCCCATCAATCCATAAAAACGTTTAGTGGCATAATGAATCCATGCATTTATATTTCCCAATAATGCATCATTTACACTTTTAGAAAAAGAAAATCCATCTATATTCCAATCAAAATCTCTTGGTGTAGAACTACTGGAAGAATTCCAATTAATAAGATACTCTGTCTGCCAAATTTGTTTGTTATAATTTTGAAATTGTTTATAAACAGACTGAATTCCGCCATATTGATGCCCTGCATATACTTCAAAATTAGCCATTACTTCAGGCTTTAAAAACGCATTTGCGTAATTATCTGAAAAACCAACACTCTCAGGTGCTATTACTTTACAATTTATAAGCTGTCCATAATCTTTCACAAAAGTGGCAATCTGATCTGGTGTCCATATACATCCATGATACAATGCCTTTTCATCGGGTTCATTTTGTACAGAAATATAATCTAATTCTACCCCATTATCACGAAGATATGTAACAAAATCATTTAAATATAGAGCGTAATCCTGATAATGCTCTGGCTTTAAATATCCTATTTGCTGTACTCCATCTGGATCTATATGAACAGCATTAATATGGTTATTCGTTTTCCATTCCGCAGGCATTGTCCAAGGACTCGCAAAAATTGTAAGTCCCATAGATTTTGCAAGTTGTGCAGTAGACACTACACTACTCCAATTATTCTTGTTTTCAGGAATATACAATCGCATAATATTGTATCCAGCCTCACTATTAACTCCCCATGAAGTTTGAATTTCTTGGGTTGTCATATGATTATAAGAAAATTGCGGGCTATTTACAAAACCACCAAATCCGGTAATTTTCTGATAACTTATATTCTTATCAATTTTTACTTTTGGATTCTGTGCATAGCCAACTCCACACAAAATTATACTAGCAATAAATGCTAGTTTCAATTTAATTTTTTCTCTCATAACTTTTTTTATTACATAATCAAGTTAATTATTTGTTTTTAAGGTATATAATAATCTATTTGAGGATAAACCTAAACACAAGACAATATGATTTGTATACACTTTTTTAAATAACTAATTCGTAAAAAAATAGCTACTAAAAAAGAATATTAAAAATTAAAAAGGCTTAAAAAAAGGCAAAAAATAAGGCTGTTCAAAAAAAATCAAACAGCCTTGTCTCAAACATTTTTGTTGCAAAAATGTAATTTTAACTAGAAATCATATGTGTTTTTTACCTAGATACAATTACTACTTTAATTAATTATTGGGCTACTGCAGCAAATTGTTCCATAACAACACCTCTGTTTCTCATTACCAGGGTATCTTTAGTTTGTGTAGTGATCCCTCTTCCTGAATGAGTTACAGTGTAATCTAAATAAAGAACGTCTCTATCAAGACCTCCAAAACTCTTTTTCTCTCCTTTTTTTACAAATTTACCTGATCCGGTAGCAGTATAAACTGAAGGTTCAGAAGAAGTAATTGTACAGTTATTATCTTGATCAAAAGTCAAATTTAAAACACAGTTGTAATTTTGTACAGGGTTAGAATTATCCTGAAATACTATAGGGAATCGCAAAATATTTCGAGATTGAGTAGACAGTGGAAAAACCCATTTTTGAGAATCAGCAGCTGATGCATCATAAGTTACAACGTCCTTAGGACGTCTAACAACAGTAGCAACTCGATTTCCTGTATAAACATCACTACCTCTTCTAAGATATTGACCATGCCATGTATTAATGTATTTTACAGCATACAAAACATAATCTTTTGCTCGAATATCCCAAAGTGCGCCATTAAGCCTTCTAGGTTTAGAACCTAAAACAATTGGTTTTCCTTGCAAAATAGTATCAGCATTAGTAACGGTAGTCATCATTAAAGGAATTACATAATTATTAGCAGTAGCTAAAGGATCCGCAAAAAAAGCATCTGTTAATTGCACTTGTACACCTCCAGAAATACTACCTTTCTTAATAATGATTTGATTAGATGCTAATGTATAATAATTTCTAGGCATAGCACGTATTGCTCTAGTGGTACCTGTAAAATTATATCCACTAGGAATAGTATCGGCTATTTCAATATTTACTATTCGGTCTTGTTTATTATCATAAACTCCACCTAGTGCGCAGAAAATTTCACACTTTCCCTGAAGGTCTAAAGTATTGTCAAATATATCTTCTCCAAATGTTATTGTTCTCACAGGAAACTGGTAGGGAAAATATACTGATGAATAATCATAATCTGGAAATGATGTTGGATCATTTGAACATCCTACAGCAGATATTAAAATCAATAAAAATAAAATTAGTTTTCTCATAATTTTTGTTATTAAGTATATTTCTAATTATTCCAAAGGTCATTTTGAAGCAAATTAGTAAATTTTAAAGTTTCCAAATATGGAATCGGTCCGTAATACATATGGTTTTGATAAGCTCTCTCTTCAACATTGGTAGGAGCACTATATATAGGTGCATTTAATGTTCCTGTTACCGTAATACCTTTAGCAGCTTCCGTTAATTTTGAAAATGGAACTTTCCAACGGCGTAAATCCCAAAAACGGAATCCTTCAAATGATAATTCCAAACGACGCTCATTACGAATTAACTCACGCATAGCATCTTTATCATTTTTAATAGACTCTAAGTAAGGATCTGTATTTAATCCCAATGCTCTCCTACGGATGACTCTAATTATATCGTAAGCAGTATAACCATTCCCTTGTGGATCTGAAACTGATCCCCAAGCTTCATTAGCCGCTTCAGCATAATTCAGATACATTTCAGTATAACGGATACGTGGTCTGTAATGAAGTTGAGTATTTCTTCCTTGAGGATTATAATTCACGTCCTGTCTCAACAATTTTCTCATGTAATAACCTGTTCTAGTAGAAGTTAAAACCCTGTTTACTGGATCTTGAGTACCCGTTGCCATATTAATTTGCGCATTTGTAACTCCAGCTGTTCTTCCATGATAATTTACAAATTCTGCTAAACGTGGATCTCTATTTACATAAGGATTATTTGCATTATAATTAGAAGAAGGATGTGTTATTGGATAACCATTACTAGCATAAAAAGCATCTACAAAATTTTGAGTTGGATTTACACGACCATTACCAAACAAAGATGGAGGAAAATGTTCCCGCTCTAAATCATTATTATTTGATGTACCGGCTCTCCATAAAACCTCTGGAGGGTTAGATCCCGCAGTCAACCCATTAATTTGTGATGTATTTCTGTACCACGCAACTCCACTGTTAAAATCTGTTGGTAGTCCAGTTAAACCTCCTTTGAAGGCAATAACTTCAGCTGCATATTTAGCAGCATTTGCCCATGTCTCACTTGAACCATTGGCAGTGCCGTCTGCAAAAGCCGGACTAGCTGCCAGTAAAGCAGTTTGTGAACGGATTGCTTTTACGATTATACCACTTACTAAACCTAAATATCGTAAACCCATAGCTCTATTATATGAACCAACTGAAGGGTTAATAGAACTGTAAAAAGCTGGTATATCAGCCTCATTAACAATATCTCTATAGTTTAAAGGCAAACGAACTGCTGCACTATCCACATCTTTATAAATTTGTGTTACACAGGTATTAAAATCCTGACGAGGGACATTAAAGTTAGAATTGTTATTTAATACCTCTGTATAAACAGGTACACCCATTAATTTGCCATTTACCCAACCTGCATGTGACTGCAACAAATTAAACATAAAAAGAGCACGTAATCCATAAGCCTCTCCTTTAATACGCTCTTTAAATAGCCTATCAATAGTTGGGTCATCTGCAAAAGTCATTTTATCTGTTTCAGTTAAAACAATATTCATGTATTGTATTCCTGAAAAACAAGATGTCCAGCGATCTGCTGCATTATTGGATGCTGTCCATTGACCTGTTGCTAATCTTAAAAAACCATTATTAACATCATTGCTTACCGCATCATCAGTAGCTACTTCACTGAAATTATAGCCGTTAGTCGGAATTCTTGTATAACCCTGAGTCAATAACCCCAAACCAAAATTAGGCTCATTATACGTTGAACTTTGGTCGCGAATATTCTCTTCCGCTGGATCTATAACATCTGTACAGCCAACAAATAAGATGGAGAGAATTAAAGTCACAAATATGTTTCTATTCTTAATCATTATTTTAAATTTTTTAATTAAAATGCTGCTGTTAAACCCATACTAAAAGATCTCATTTGTGGATAACCTCCAAAACTAGTTTCCATGTGTTTTCTCTCTTTAGAAATTAACAACAAATCGTTACCATTGATGTAAAATCCTAAGTTGCTTATAAAAGTACCCGCTAAATTCTCTTTAGGTAAATCATAAGACAATTGAACTCTAGCTAGATTAATTCTATCATTCTTAAACAACCAAAAATCAGAATTTCTGTAGTTGTTAGAACCATTAGTAGTAGTCAATCTAGGATAAGTAGCCGTTTCAGCAGTTTCAGGTGTCCAACGGTCACGTAGCGCTGCAGAATATTTAGCATTCACACCAGCAGTTGGCCAGTAATAAGAATTATTTTTTAATCCAACAGAACCGCTAGTTCGGTTAGCCAAAACGAATAATGAGAAGTTTTTCCATTTTGCTGTTGCGTTAAGTCCTAAAGTTAATGGAGAACCTGAAAATCCTTGACGCCCCAAATAAACCTGATCATTATTATCAACTAAACCATCATTATTGATATCAACGTATTTGATATCTCCAGCTTTAACACTACCAAAAGCAGGAGTTGGATAATTATTCTCAGTAATATCCTGTTGTGTATAGAACCCATCACTTTTTAAACCCCAAAGTGCATCAATAGGCATTCCTTGTCGTTTTTGATAAGCTTCTTCAAATGTAATATCATTTCTTACACCAGCATCTGCTTTGTAATAAGTTGCTACCATACCTACGTTCAAATCAACTTTATTCACTCTCTTTTTGAAAGATATACCAACATCAAAACCTCTACGATTATCTTGATTATAATTAACATAAGGAACAAAAGAAGAAGGAGATGGAAAATCTACAGCCATAAAGCTCGGATAAAGATTAACATCTCTAATGGGAATACCAGTCAAATTATTAATAAAATAAGAGGCATTAAACTGCAACATACTTCTAAAAAAAGATCCTTCTATACCAAAACTTATTTCTTTTCTTTTTTGGTACGTTAAATCTGGATTACCTACTCTCTGAATATCTGTAGCCCGCAATTGACGACCTTCCTGCCATGAAAAATAAGCTCCATTATTTGTACTGTAAACATCTCTGTCTAAAAAGTAAGCCCCATTACCAGTTATAAGAGATTCATAATCTAAATCTGTATTTAAAATACCTGCACTGGCAGTTAATTTTAAATCATCAATAAAAGTAGTATTAGCTAAAAAATTCTCATTACTTATTCTCCAACCAATCGAAGCCGTTGGTGAGAAAGCTCCTCGATTACCTTCAGCAAATCTTGCAGAATGTACCTGGTTTGCAGTAAAATCCAGATAATATTTCTGTTTAAAATTGTACGCTGCTTGAAAACCTAAATTAGCACTACCAATAGCATGATAAACCTGTGATTCAGCGAGCTTATATCCGTGAGCTACTAACATACTGGATACATTATGTACTTTATTAAATGTATTTTTATATTTAAAAGCTCCAGAAAAAAACAATGTTTGACGTTGGTATGATCCTTCTAATGCCCTAGCATTATTATTAACATTATTACCTACTTGAGTAAGACCAGTAATTTTATCTCCTGTCCATGTTGGTATATAAACCGCATAAGTATTATCCGATATGTTCTGCGCGTAAGAAGTATTGTAATCAATCGCAAACTGAGTATCAAAAGACAAGCCCTTTAAAACTTTGGCTAAATCAAAATTGATAGTAGCATCAAATTGGTATTTACGTGTTGTAGCTTGTCTTAAGCCTCTAGTATAAATATCGGCAAAAGGATTTGTTGCCTGTGTTTGAATACCTCCTAGAATATATTGGTTATCAATAATAAAAGGATTAGAATTTAAACGTGCCTGTGTGGCAGCATCTAAATTATCTAAATAACTCAATGGTAACAAAGGCGATATCAGATTAGGTCTTAAGGTAGCAGCAGCACCCCAAAAATTTCCTTGGGCTGTTTTATTATCATAAAAAGTAACATTAGTATTAATCTTAGTAGAAATCATATCATTTATTTTGATATCAAGATTTCCCCTTACATTAAAACGGTTTTCACCTTCTTTCTTACCATTTCCTATATCAAGTAATGAAGTAGTATTGTAATTTCCAACATTAACATAAAATTGTGCACTTTCAGTACCTCCGGTATATTCAGTAACAATTTCTGAACGTGTAGCAAATTTATTCACATTTTTAAAAGAATAAAAGTCAACATCCGGGTAACGAAACGGATTTCTACCAGATGCGTAATTAGCTATTTCTTCATTAGAGTATAAAGGAGTAATACCATCATTTCCTAAAGCCTCATTAAAAAGAGTCATATACTCTGCTGAACCTAAATATTCTGCATAACGTTTAGGTGTATAAAGACTATGATTTAAACGCACATCAAATCTACTCTTTTTAGCAGTACCTCTCTTAGTGGTAATAGAAACCACTCCTTTAGCAGCACGGCTTCCATATAAGGCTACAGCAGCAGCGCTTTTTAAGACTGTAATATCATCAATTTCAAATGGCAGCACATTGAATTCGTCACGAGGCACTCCATCAACAATAACTAATTTACTATTCATCCCCCATATATTACCATTATAATACCCTGTATTACCATTATAACCCGGAATAAAACTAGCCAGATTGTCTAAACTGGAAATTGAATAATTAGTGTTTAGCATTGCTGCAATGTTTACATTAGAAACACCACCGAGTATATCTGCCTTATCTACTTTGTTGAAAGCTACATTTACCTTGTTAGAAGTATCATCTTGTAAAACTATTGTCGTCAAATCAGATTTAACCTGAACAGTATTATCTTTATAACCAGATACTTTTACCAACAAATAACTATTTACATTAGCTGACAATGAAAACTCCCCTGAATCATTAGTAATTACGGTTTGATTATTATCATCTACTATAATAGCCCCTGGTATACTATTCCCTTTGGTATCAAGCACAACAGCAGACACAAGTATCTTGTTATCTTGTGCACTCATTTTCAATGAAAAAAGAGTGTGTATTGCGCATATAAAAAAAACTATTTTGATATATTTCATTATTATTTACTTTTTTTCGATTATATATTGCAATTACCAACCAGGATTTTGACCGTATTCTGGATACAAATTCGCATCAGCTCTTTTCAAAGGAAGCCAATAATGTCTTTCTGTAAAATTACGTTGCCAAACCACGTATTCTCTTAAATTTTCTATCCTATTGTTTTGAGGAACATTCTTGTCAAGGAAATTAAATGTTGGTGTAGCATTATTGGTTTCAGGAATTGATCGATCAAAACTAATACCTGTTTTTACATTATATGGCGACTTAATTAACAAACGCCAACGACGTAAATCGTTGAAGCGATGTCCTTCATAAGCTAACTCAACAGCACGCTCACGTCTTACTTCTGATATAAAACTCTCTACAGAAGTAAGAAATATTGGAGCAACACCAGGCAAAGGATTTCCATTTGGTAATATCACACGATTTCTTACTTTATTAATTGCATAAACCGCATTTTGACTAAAAGTTGTAGAAGTAGCGTTAATATTATTATATCCCATAGCTACTGATTCTGCATACATTAAATACACATCAGATAAACGCATCCAAGCCGTATGTATCTGATGTCTGTTATATGCATTGTCATATTTATTAAAACCAAGAGGATTGAATTTCATCATCAAATACCCAGTATTACTACCCGTGTTTGCAGCTCTGTAATTTCCTCCAGTGTAAAGATTAGCATAAACAAAATTTCGAGCAGCAGTAGCAGTACTGTTTACCATCTTTTGAGTATCAATCCCAAAATTGATATAGAAACGAGGATCTCTGTTTTTCCATGGATAATGAACATCATAAGTTGAACCCTGATCACCTGGAACATCTGCTTTACTGGTACTATTGATAGGTAAACCAGTATCCATACCAAAATAATTTACATAATTTGCCGTGGCATACTGAGACCAGCTTCTGTCTTGTAAAACACCGCCAGCACATAAATACTGTCTAGCGGTAGATTGATCGGTACCCCCCCAGTTAGGTCCTCTAAAAATAGCTTCATTGTAAACAACATTATTAACTGTAGCTGTACCAGGCATTCTGCCTCCTTGACCATTTGTCATGTAATTTTCAGAATATTTACTCCAAGGAATTAAGCTATACTGGCAAGCACCAGATTCAGAAGCTTGTAACAAAATACCAAAAGCATCAGCCGCTTTTTTACAATATTCTGCATTATAAGCATCTGCACCGCCTGAAGATAAATTCATCAATGGACTCCCTGCATACAAATAATTTTTACCTAAATAAGCAATAGCCATCCATTTATTTATTCGAAGTTCATTTTTACCCTGAGTTAGCTGCCCTGCCGGTACTGCATCCCAATTTCCAGGCAATAATTCATATGCCTTTTGAAAATCATCAGCAACTTTGTCAGCAGTTTGCTGATACGTCAAACGAGGTAAGGTTAAAATTTTATCCGATGGTAGAACATAATCAATGTAAGGCATTCCCCCCCAATAAGTAATTAAATGCATATGGAACCAAGCTCTAAAGAAATATAATTGTCCTGCAATTATATTTTTCTCTTCAGGTGTTGCATCAACCATCTTCTCCAAATTAGCAAGACCAATGTTAGCTCTTCTTATTCCATACCAAGAACCTAACCATAATGATTTAGATCTTTTGTTATTATCTGTACTAAAAGCAGTACCATCTTGCCTATCTAAGAAAGAACCACCATTACCCCAACCAGGATATTGCCATGACCAATAGTTCCCTAAATCAACTTGCCAAATCCAAGCTCCTTGTGTAGTAGCATTAGTTTGCCACATTTCCTCTTCTCCATTATTAAAAAAGTTGTTATCGTCACGATTACAAAAACTTGGGATACAGTTGTATAATTCCTCAGTAAAACCTTGAAAATTGACAAAGTTTTTGTAAGCATCATCAGGATTAATAACAGATGCTGGTGTGACATCTAAATAATCTGTACAAGAAGAAGTACTACCTGCAAGAAAAAAGAAAAGCCCACAATATAAAATTATCTTATTATATATTTTCATTTTATTGTATTTATAATGTTAATCTAAAACCTAAATTTACACGTCTTACTGTAGGATATGCTATACCTCCATTATCAACCTCTCTATCATCGGGAGTTTTAGTCCATAAAAACAGATTATTTCCATTAGCATAAACACGTAAACTTTCAAGACCAATAGACTTAACCCAATTTGATGTGAAGTTATACGCAATTTCTGCATTTTTCAAACGGATATATGAACCATCATATACATATCGCGATCCCCAACTGTCACCATTTAATGTATTATTCAATCTTGGAACAGGCGAATCAGCATTAGTATTGTCTTTAGACCAATAGCTTCCTTCTTCAAAAACATTATTAAAATATGCTAGAGAAAAAGTTGAAATGGGCACAGAACGCATCACATTACTTACACCATAAAATTGAACCATAGCTGAAAATCCTTTCCAATCTACACCAAGAGTAGCATTGTAAGTATTTTGTGGATTACTAGGATAACCGTATCGTACTCTATCGGTATCGGCATTAATTATACCATCTCCATTGTAATCCATTATTCTATAATTCCCAGGTATCTTGAAGTCGTTTGTTTCAAATGCTGTACTACCATATAACTCATCCCAAGTATTATAAAACCCTTGATCAATCATATACCTACCTTGGTTAACAGAATAACCTTCTCTCTTCATATAGGCAGGTAGTAGTGCAGGATCATCTCTAAATATGACTCTGTCTTTAGCATGAGTCCAAGCAAAGTCAGCCCACAAACGAACATCATTATTTATTCTCTTACTAAAGTGTAATTCGAACTCATAACCGTTTACCTCCATAGCTCCTAAATTCACCCTTGGAGGAGTAGCACCAAAATAAGCAGGCATAGCTCTATCAGAACCATTTAAAAGAATATCCGTTCTATAATCATTAAAAATATCAACACTACCTGATAACAGCTTATCGAAGATAGAGAACTCTACACCAAAATTCTTTTTAGTTACATTTTCCCATCCAATATTAGGATTACCTATCGAAGTTTGGGTGAACCAACCATAAGCAGAACTTTCTTCTCCCTCAGTAGTAGTTAATCTAGGTCGAGTAATTGCATTACCATAAGTGTCAAAATATAAAAAACGTCCACCTGCACTATCATCACCAATCGTTCCATAAGAAGCTCTTACTTTTAGGTTATCTAAAAAAGTAAGTTTACTCATGAATTTCTCTTTTGAAATTATCCAACCAACAGTACCAGAGTTAAAAAATCCAAAACGATAGGCTGGAGCAAATTTTTCAGTACCATTATAAGCGCCGCTATATTCAGCAAAATATTTTCCTTTATAATCGTATGTTGTACGGAAAACCCAGTCCTCACGATAAGATGGAATATCTGCTCCTATACCTAACTCCTGACGTTGAAGGTTACCCATAGCAGTTACATTATGATCACCAAATTGACGCCCGTAGAATAATTGTGCCTGATACGTTAAATTACGACGTGTTCGACCGTTATCCATTGTCCCACCATTAATTGTCCAATCAGAAACCTCATAAAAATCAAAACCGGTGAGACCATCAGGTGCATTACGAGTCTGTGGTAATCCAGTAAGAGGATCTATCCATTTTTCTTTTACTGAAAAGTTTTGATTATTGGCTCCTCTTTGATTTTCAACAAAAGTATTATCCAGAGAAAAAGTTACATTTGCAGAAAGCCCTTTTATAAATTTTCCTAAATCTTGTTTCAAGTTAAAATCTGAAGTAATACGTGTTGTCGTTATAAATTCAGAACCACCCAAAGATAGGTTTAAAGCAGAGTTAGCTCCCTGAACCTGATTTAAAGGATGAAATCCCCATGACCCATCCGAGTATTTTGGATAGTAAACATCAGGAGGTAAAGAGTAAGCTCCCTGCCACAAATACCCCTCAGAAATTACCCTCCATGGCTGTTTCTTTTGAGAATAAGAACCTGCCAAATTCACTTTTAAAGTAGTAGTTTTAGACAATTGAAAATCTAAATTAGCTCGAGAATTCAATCTATTTAAAGCATAACCAGATTGAAAACCTTTGTTATTTGGTACTAAATCTACTAAATCCCCCTCATGCAAATAATCTACAGCAGCAAAATACTTAACCCTATCTGTTCCACCTGTAATATTCAAATTTGCGTTATGAGTCATAGCAAAATCTTTAAACATAAAATCTTGCCAATCAATATTGGGATAGCGCTCTCTTTGCTCCTGAGTGGTTTGATTACGATAATTATCAATAAAAGATTGTGGTCTTATATAAGTCCAACTTTCTGGTCTCTGATTCAATTCGTATTCAATAACTCTATTTTTAATAAGCAAAGCATCATAAGCATCATATTTACCAGGTAGTTTAGAAGCTGTTTTCATAACGGAGTTGTAACCAAAGTCAATTTTTGCTTTTCCTTCAACCCCTCTTTTAGTTGTAATCAAAATTACTCCATTTGCCCCTCTAACCCCATACACAGCAGTTGCAGAAGCATCCTTTAAAACCGAAACAGTTTCAACAGAGGTCATATCAACACTACTAATTTCACGCTCAATACCATCCACAAGAATAAGCGGACTACTACCATTCCATGAACTAATTCCTCTAATAATAATTTGAGGATCTTCTTCTCCTGGCTTCCCAGTAGTCTGTAAAGTAGAAATACCTGGTAGATTACCTGTCAATGCGGCACCTAAACTAGATACTCCTCCAGTACGTTGCAAAACCTTACCTGTAGTTTGAGATATAGCACCAATAACACTAGCTTTTTTTTGTGTACCAAAACCAACCACAACAACTTCTTCCAAGCTAGTCTGATCAGTTGACATCACAATATTAATCATAGATTGTGAACCAACCTTTCTTTCAATAGTTTTAAAACCAATACTAGAAAAAACTAATATGGCATCAGATGATGGTACACTAATTTTATAATTTCCATCAAAATCAGTAATAACACCCAAATTAGGATACCCTTTAACTGCTACAGTTACACCTGGAATAGCTAATTTATCCTCAGAAGAAGTAATTTTTCCTGTGACAATAATTTGTTGAGTAGACTGTTTTTTATCACTAGCTAATATAGGAGAGTCCTCATTAATCTCCTTTGCTAATAATACATTCGAAAACAAAAACTGAAACAAAACCATCATCACCACACATTTAGTTTCTCGTGGAATTTTTATTATTTGTATTTTCATATTAATATTTTGTCATTTTTTTTAATTTATTTATAAATTAGAATATGAACCTAGTATATAATTCAATTCATTAGAGATTTTTTTTATTAATCTAAAATCCAGATCAATTTTTCAAATCCAAAAAGTAAAAAATCATAGACTAAGTCTTAAAATCAATGATCTTTTAATTATTTTATTTATACTTAGATGTAAAATTCAAACAATTAAAATATCTTTCTTAATAGTGTTTATAACTCATAGGCTTTTTTTGGTTTATATTAATTAGTTAATTGGTTTTTAGTTTATTTTTAAATAAATGTCCTAAAAGCACAATCGATTGTGCTT
>NZ_JNCA01000042.1 GCF_000695795.1 Flavobacterium seoulense
ATCCTATAGAGTATATAAATATATTTTTATAAGTTTGCAGTAAGAATATAGGTTTTTAGTGCATACAATATATTTATCAAATGTTTTTCAACGGTTAGCAGCTTAGAAAGCTTGGTATAAAATAGCTTAGAAACAGGAGTAGTTCTTGATTTTTTTTTTTGAGCCTTTCATGCAAAGTGAAAGGCTTTTTTAAAAATTTTATTCGAAAATTAAATAATGAGATCCAATAGAAACCGAAATATAATGATGCATTGCTGTCAGATGAAGATTCCTCCTTGTTGTTGTTGCCTGAACTTATTTTACTAGAAAAAATGTAGCTCTTTTGTAACAACTCAAAAGAGCTTTTTATTACAATAAATCCAATAAAGATTCAATAAACAACAAATCATGAGTACAGAAATAATTAAACAGAATCCCTTTCAATCTATGATTGACAGGTTTAATATAGCAGCAGATATTTTAAAATTAGACGAATCAATCCGTCAAAGACTGCAACGTCCTGAAAAACAAATTGTAGTTAATTTTTCAATTGTATTAGACAATGGAAAAGAACAAAATTTTGAAGGTTACCGTATTATTCACAATACTGCTTTAGGTCCTTCGAAAGGTGGAATTCGATACGATACTGCTGTAAATTTAGAAGAAGTTAAAGCGTTAGCAGCCTGGATGACCTGGAAATCTGCAGTTACAGGAATTCCTTTTGGTGGTGCTAAGGGAGGAATTATTTGTGATCCAAGCACGCATTCGAAAAGAGAATTAGAGAAAATAACCAGAGCTTACACTAAGAGTCTATCGGATATATTTGGCCCTCAAAAAGACGTTCCTGCTCCAGATATGGGAACAGGACCTGACGAAATGGGTTGGCTTATGGACGAATTTTCACAATTACATGGCCGAATAGTTCATGGAGTTGTAACAGGTAAACATTTACATGCTGGAGGTTCTTTAGGACGTGTAGAAGCAACAGGAAAAGGAGTCAGCATTATCACGCTTTTGGCTCTTGAAAAATTAAAATTGAGACCAGCAGGCTCAACAGTTGCCGTACAGGGATTTGGAAACGTAGGCATACACTCTGCCCTATTTCTTTATGAAAAAGGATTAAAAGTACTGGCTGTAAGTGATGTTTCTGAAGCATTGTACAATCCTGACGGAATTAATATTCCTGAACTGATTTTGTATTACAACCTCAACAATAAAAGTATTAAAGGTTATCCAAATTCAGTGACAATAAAACACGAAGAATTGTTACTTCTGGAAGTTGATGTACTGATTCCTGCTGCAAAAGAAGACGTCATTACGCGACAAAATGCTCACGAGGTTAAAGCAAAAATTATTGTAGAAGGTGCTAATGGTCCTGTTTCTTCAGATGCTGATGCTATTTTGGAAGCCAATAATGTCTTAGTAATTCCGGATATTTTAGCCAATGCTGGTGGTGTTACAGTTTCTTATTTTGAATGGCTTCAAAATACCCTTGTTGAAAAATGGGGAGTAAATCAGGTAAACAGACAATTGGAAAACATATTAGAAAAAAGTTTTGAAACTGTTTTTCGTACCGTTAAAAAATACAATGTGTCACCCCGAATTGCGTCTTATATACTTGCTTTACAAAAAGTAGCCGAAACACAATCTGTAAAAGAAGTAGCCCTGACTGCTGAGAATTACAAACAAAATTAAACGATTTTAAAAATTAAAAAGAGATATTGTATCTGTTCTAAACTTGAAAATGGAATAATTGATACAATATTTCTTTTTTAAAATTTAGTATTAAAAATGAAGCATATTAATTTTCTTGCCTTTGTAATGCCTGCGTTCTTTCTATTTTTATATTTAGAATTTAAGCTCGCTCAGCGTAGAAAACGACCAGAAATCTTTAATTATGAAAGTTCTGTGTCCAATATTAGTATTGGTATTGCCGAAAGATTAATCAACTTATTTATAGCAGCTAGTTTTTACCAGCTGTATTATTTTATCTATGATGATTATCGCATTTTTGATATTCCCAGCAACGCTTTTATCTGGATTTTACTGATTCTGATGACCGATTTTGTTTGGTATTGGTATCATAGACTGGGACATGAAGTCAATTTTTTCTGGGCTGCACATATTGTCCATCATCACAGTGAAGCATTCAATTTTACTACCGCCGCTAGAATTACCACTTTTCAGGCTATTATTCGAACGGGATTTTGGTGTATATTACCCTTTTTAGGATTTCATCCTTCGATGGTAATTACCATGTTATTAGTTCATGGTGCTTACTCTTTTTTTACACACACCCAACTTGTAGGTAAAATAAAATGGCTCGAATATGTTTTTGTAACTCCGTCGGTTCATGGTGTACATCATGCCTCTGATGAAAAATATTTAGACAAAAACTTTGGCGATATGTTTACGTTTTGGGACAGACTTTTTGGAACTTTTCAATCCGAAGAAGAAAAACCAAAATACGGCTTAACACACCCGTTAAAAAGCTATAGTTTTCTTTGGCAGCATTTTCATTATTATTTCGAAATTTTCGAATTATACAAGCGTTCGAAAGGATTTAAAGCCAAATTTCTAGCCGTTTTTGGAAGTCCGGCTCACATGGATCAAAATATTCGTCCGTTGCTGGAAAAACGATTTCTTCAGGATAAATCCACTTCTAATAAACGACTCCGATTTAGAAATTATCTTTATATACAATTGGCAATCTGTATTCTGTTTTTAACCGTTTTCACCTATTCTTTTGAAACATTAACAATAGCCGATAAAGTTTTTGTATTGTCTTTCATTCTAATCACACTCATCAATTGTGGTGCTTTATTAGAACACCGAAAATGGATTTATTATCTGGAATACGCAAGAATATACATTATTACCAGTTACTTTTTATACGAAGAAAACTTAATTGCTTTCTTTCTTGTTCCTTTATTGATTATGTTTTGTGCCGAGCAACTCTTCTCATTAGGAAAACGCTATCGGGATGTAATCTTGCAATTAGAAACTTAAATTCAAAAGCCTGTAA
>NZ_JNCA01000043.1 GCF_000695795.1 Flavobacterium seoulense
ATAGGAAGGAGTTCCTCCTGTGGGAGCAACTGTTGCAGTTCCGTTCGAACCACCATTACAAGAAACATCAGTTTTTCCACCACCTGTAGTTAGGCTTAAAGCAGTTGGCTGTGCAATAGTGAAAGACTTTGTACCCTGACATCCATTTGCATCAGTTACTGTTACAGTATAAGTTCCTGCTGCAAGTCCAGTTGCTGTAGCGGCTGTCCCTCCTGATGGAGCCCAAGAATAGGTATAGGAAGGAGTTCCTCCTGTTGGAGAAACCGTTGCAGTACCATTCGAACCTCCATTACAAGAAACATCTGTTTTGCTTCCTGCTGTAGTGTTTAAAGCGGATGGTTGCGTAATTGTGAAAGACTTTGTGCCCTGACATCCATTTGCATCAGTTACTGTTACAGTATAAGTTCCTGCTGCAAGTCCAGTTGCTGTAGCAGCAGTACCTCCTGACGGAGCCCAAGAATAGGTATACGATGGAGTTCCTCCTGTTGGAGAAACCGTTGCAGTACCATTAGAGCCACCATTACAAGAAACATCAGTTTTAGTACCTGCTGTAGTATTTAGAGCAGTCGGTTGGGTAATAGTAAAGGATTTTGTACCCTGACACCCATTGGCATCAGTTATTGTACATGTATAAGTTCCTGCTGCAAGTCCAGTTGCTGTAGCAGCAGTACCTCCTGACGGAGCCCAAGAATAGGTATAGGAAGGAGTTCCTCCTGTTGGAGCTACTGTTGCAGTTCCGTTCGAACCTCCATTACAAGAAACATCAGTTTTAGTACCTGCTGTAGTGTTTAAAGCTGTTGGCTGTGTAATAGTAAAAGATCTTGTTGCTTGACACGCATTTGCATCAGTTACTGTTACAGTATAAGTTCCTGCTGCAAGTCCAGTTGCTGTAGCAGCAGTGCCTCCTGATGGAGCCCAAGAATAGGTATAGGAAGGAGTTCCTCCTGT
>NZ_JNCA01000044.1 GCF_000695795.1 Flavobacterium seoulense
ATTTTTAAATGTCTTTTTTATATAATCGATTATAACGAAGTACCCTTTGTGCTTCCTATGTTTAGCAAGAAAAAAACTTAGTATCTTAGTGTCTTAGCAACTTAAAAAATCTAAATCAAGATATCACTTTCTAAATCGGATTTTTCAATGGTGAAATCAAATCCTAGTTGTTTTACTAATTCGATTACTAAGTTTTTGTACCAATTTTCAGATTTAGGATGAATGTAGATTTTTTCAATTAATTGATTAATATCAACACTAATTTTTAATCCTTCATTAAGTTTTGTATTGTTTTCGCTGTCGGAAACATCAGTAATAATTCGAACTTCACGTTCGTACTGAAAACTTTTTCGTTTGAATAGAAAAGGAAAGAACAAATCGTCAAAAGGAATGTATTCTTTTTTGTAATCGATGTAATTTACTTCGCCAATATATTGTTTGAAATTATTTTCAGGCTGCAGTGCTTTTTGTAATCTTCCAATGGTAGACTGAATAGCTAAACCTTCGCTGTTTTGAGTAAAAATTTGCCACATCGCAAAAGATTCGTATTCATTAATATGCCAGCTGCTAATGGCTACTTTTTCCCGATGTGTTTTGTAATAATTGATAAAATCAGGATTGTCAATCGCTAATTTCTTGATTTCTTCGTATGTAGGTTCGCTAAAAGTACCTTCGTATTGATCTTCAAATTTGTCTGAACGCGACATGAATAACTTTTGCGAAAGCAATAAATCTAAAAACTTTGATAAATCTAAATATTTCCAAACAATCGTTTCGGTATCTTCTGGAAGTTTAATATTCGAATTATGATGGTACATTGTTTTTAGATTTAAAAGGTTTTATAAAGGTATTACTCGTTTTTTGAATCTAAAATAAAGTGACATTAAATTACGATTATTTATTCGAATGACTGCATCATTACGAGTTTATTATAAGCGCCATCCAAAGCAATTAATTGATCATGTGTTCCTTGTTCGACAATTTTTCCTTTTTTCATCACAATAATGGTATCTGCTTTTTGAATGGTGGAAAGACGGTGCGCAATTACAATCGAAGTTCGGTTTTGCATCATGTTTTCTAGCGCAACTTGCACAAATTTTTCGCTTTCGGTATCTAATGCCGAAGTCGCTTCATCCAAAATCATAATTGGAGGATTTTTCAAAACAGCACGAGCAATAGACAAGCGTTGTTTTTGTCCACCTGAAAGTTTATTTCCACTGTCGCCTACATTAGTATAAATGCCTTCCGGTAAATCTTTTATAAATTCATAAGCATTGGCAATTTTTAAAGCTTCAATAACCTCTTCGTCTGTGGCATCTGGTTTTCCTAAAGCAATGTTGGCTTTTATGGTGTCGTTAAATAAAACGGAATCCTGAGTAACGAGTCCTATTAAACTTCTTAAAGATTTTAATTTAATGTCTTTGATGTCAAGGTCGTCCATCGTGATTTTACCTTCGTTGACATCATAAAAACGAGTCAGTAAATTAGCAATAGTACTTTTTCCGGAACCCGATTGTCCCACTAAAGCAACTGTTTTTCCTTTTGGGATTTCCAGTGTAAAGTTGTCAAGAACATTCTCTTTTTTGTATCTGAAATTAATGTTTTCTAGTTTAATAGAGTGGGTGAAAGTATCTTTATCTACTGCATTGGTCTTGTCAGTAATAGTGTTTTCCTGTTCCATTAATGTGAATACTCTTTCGGCAGCTGCTAATCCTGATTTTACCTGATAAGAAGCTTTAGAAACCGCTTTGGCAGGAGTTAAAATAGTGTAAGCAAGAGCAATATAAGTAATAAAAGTCGCCGAAGTGATAGATTGGTCTTCAACAACTAATTGTGCACCAAACCATAACAGAACTGCAATAGTCACAATTCCTAAGAACTCACTCATAGGAGAAGCTAAGTTATTTTTGTTGCCGATGCTGTTAGAAAGGTGTAAAAGACGATTGATAGAATTGTTGAATTTTTCGATAAATGATTCTTCTGCATTATAGCCTTTCACCACTTTTAAGCCGCCCAGAGTTTCGTCTAAAACAGAAATAAAAATACCATTTTCGTTTTGAGCCTTTATCGATTTAGCTTTCAGATTTTTTCCAATTTTAGAAATAATGAATCCTGCAACCGGAATGAATACTAAAACAAATAGAGAAAGTTTTGGACTGATAATAAACATCGTTACAATAGAAAAAATAATAGTCAAAGGTTCTCTGACTATCAATTCTAAAATTTGAAAAAAAGAATTTTGAACGTCATTAATATCACCTAACATACGAGCCATTACATCTCCTTTTTTTTTCTCAGAATAGTAAGATATAGGTAGATTGATGATTGTTGTGTATAGTTTTTTTCTTAAATCTCTAAGAACACCGTTTCTTAAACGGGTAACGTGGTAAGAAGCAAAATAATTGGTTATGTTTTTTAAAAAAGCTGTTATAATGATAATTGAAATCACAAAAAGCAACATGATTTTAAAACCGTAAACGTCGGTTAGTGTTGTCATTTTGTAATTCAGGAAATCTCCAGTATATTTTTTAATGCTTCCAATTCCTTCGTATTGGGGCTCTTTGTATAGTTTTTGATCAATTCCAAAAAGCACATTTAAAGTAGGTATCATTGATACCATCAGCAGAGTTGAAAATAGTGCATAAAATATATTAAAAAACACATTTAAATAAATGTGTTTTTTATAATTTGCAACAAAAGGAAAAAGTTTTTTTATGTTGATATCCATTATTTTAATTGCATTGCAGTAATAATGTTTTTAATTTTTTCGTCTAAGATATTTTCTACTTCGTTGAAATTTTCAACTGAATCCAGTTCTGTATTTACACTGATGTAGAACTTAATTTTAGGTTCAGTTCCACTTGGTCTGGCACAAATTTTAGAACCGTCTTCAGTATAATAAATCAATACATTAGATTTAGGCATGTCGATCGCTAATTCTTCGCCATCCAATAAGTTTTTAGCAATTGAAGATTGGTAATCTTCCACCATAACTACACGTTGCCCGTTGATTTCTTTTAATGGATTTTCTCTCAGGTCAATCATCATTTGGTTGATTTCCTGTAGACCTTCAATTCCTTTTTTAGTTAACGAAACTAAATATTCTTTGTATAATCCGTGTTCTACGTATAGTTTTAATAATTCTTTGTAAACGGTGCTTCCGTTAGCTTTGGCCTGAGCGGCCACTTCGCAAATTAATAGTGTAGCTGCAACCGCATCTTTATCACGAACTGCATCGCCTACCATGTATCCAAAACTTTCTTCTCCACCGCCAATGAATTCCAATTCCGGGAAATCCTTAATCATTTTGGCAATCCATTTGAAACCAGTCAAACCTACTTTGAAGCCAACTTCATAAGCCGAAGCCAGTTCCATAATCATAGGAGTAGAAACAATTGTTGATCCTACAAATTGTTTTCCGTTGATTTTACCTGCTTTTTTCCATTTCTCTAATAAAAAGGCAGTCATTAAAATCATGGTTTGATTTCCGTTTAATAAAGTCATTTCGCCTTCGTTATTTCGAACAGCAATCCCTAAACGGTCACAATCAGGATCAGTACCAATAACGATATCAGCATTTGTTTTATCGGCAAGAGCTAATGCTAAAGTCAAAGCTTCCGGTTCTTCCGGGTTTGGCGATTTTACCGTAGGGAAATCACCATTAGGAACTCTTTGTTCTTCAACAATGTGAACATTTTTATAGCCCGCTTGTGCAAAAGTTTCAGGAACAGCAGTAATCGAAGTTCCGTGTAAAGAAGTGAAAACAATGTTTAGATTGTCTTTTGCTTCAGCAGGAGTGTCAAAACTGGCGTTTTCTATAGTTGATTTGATGAAAGCCTGATCAACATCTTTGTCGATATACTGAATCAAATCTTCGTTGGCGTCAAATTTGATTTCGTTATAATTTAATTTTTCGATAGCATTAATTATGGCTCCGTCCTGAGGAGGAACAATTTGTCCGCCATCTTCCCAATACACTTTGTAACCATTGTATTCCGGTGGATTATGAGAAGCAGTAAGAACAATTCCGCATTGACAGCCTAAATGTTTCAATGCAAAAGATAATTCCGGTGTTGGTCTTAAATCTGAAAATAAATAGACCTGAATTCCATTAGCCGAGAAAACATCAGCAACTACTTTAGCTAATGATTTACTGTTATGACGGCAATCAAAAGCAATAACCGCTTTTATAGGTTGGTTAGGAAAAACAGATTTCAAATAATTTGAAAGTCCCTGTGTGCTTTTTCCAAGCGTGTATTTGTTAATTCGGTTGTTTCCAACGCCCATGATACCACGCATTCCTCCAGTTCCAAATTCTAAGTTTTTATAAAAACTTTCTTCAAGTTCTTTAGGAGAAGTTGTAATTAAATTTTGAAGTTCTTCCTGAGTAGCTGCATCAAATATTGGACTTTGCCATTCGTTAACTGCATCTAATATATGTTGTTTAATTTCCATATTTTAGTATTTATAGTTTTATGTTGGTGTTTTTAGTTTTGCAAAAAATTAATTTCGTTGGCAATTTTATAGCGTTCCTCGTTATTTTTAGTACGTAAAATAATTTCGCCTAAAAATCCGGCTAAAAATAGTTGTGTACCTAATATCATTGTGGTTAATGCAATGTAAAACCAGGGATTATTAGTCACTAAGCTATAGCGCATGTTGTTGTACATGTGGTATAATTTAGAAACACCAATATATCCTGCCAGTAAAAAACCAATGACGAACATAAGGGAACCAATTGCACCAAATAAGTGCATAGGTCTTTTTCCAAATCGGGATAAGAACCAAATTGTGATTAAATCAAGGAAACCGTTAATGAAACGTTCCATACCAAATTTAGTCTCGCCGTATTTTCTAGCCTGATGCTGTACTACTTTTTCACCAATTTTTCCAAATCCGGCATTTTTTGCCAAAACAGGAATATAACGGTGCATTTCGCCTGAAACTTCAATGTTTTTTACGACTACATTTCGGTAGGCTTTTAATCCGCAGTTAAAATCATTCAATTCTACTCCCGAAGTTTTTCTGGCAGCCCAGTTAAATAACTTAGAAGGAAGATTTTTAGCCACAACCGAGTCATAACGTTTCTTTTTCCATCCTGAAACCAAATCAAAATTTTGATTGGTAATCATTTCATATAATCCGGGAATTTCTTCAGGACTGTCTTGTAAATCAGCATCCATTGTAATAATGACATCGCCCTGAGCTTTGGCAAAACCAGCGTGCAAAGCCTGTGATTTACCAAAATTCTTCATAAATCGAATTCCTTTTACGTGGGTGTTTTCGGCAGCAAATCCCTGAATGATTGACCATGATTTATCAGAACTTCCGTCATCAAGAAATATGATTTCGTACGAATAACGGTTTTCCTGCATTACCTTAATAATCCAGGTATACAGTTCTTTAAGAGATTCTTCTTCGTTAAGAAGTGGTATTAATATAGATAGATTCATCGATTTTTATTCTTGTGATGAGGGTTTGCTTTTGAAAAAAGCAGCCAAAATTAAACCAAAAATGGTACAGAAAACAATATTAGATAAAGAGCCTTTTAAAAGTCCCAAAACTGAGAATTGGTCATTTTCTTTTAAATCTGCAATTGCTTTATTGATTCCTTCAGCCGGAGCATTGAATTTTTCCATTGCCGAAATCATAAATTTTATTGTCAACTCTTTGATTGTATCTTTGGCAGCAGGATCAATAACATTGAATAATATAATATTGAAAAGAACAGAAATTACAATCCCAATTAAAGCTGAAATAAAATAAGTAGTAAACGCATCTTTGAAAGTAAAAACACCTTGAAATTCTTTTTTAGTTTTTACTAATAATACAATTGCAATGATTAAATACAAGCCTAGGTTGAAAAAACCAACCCAAGGTGAAGTGAATAAATTTAAATCAATAGTGTAGATTAAAGTAGTGATTAAAACAGAAGTTAAACCAGTTATAAATCCAAAAGTAATTCCGTTTTTTTTGATGGTTTCATGAATCATCGTGCTGTGTTTTCAATTAAGGAACAAATATAGTAATTCTGTTTTTAGGTATTTATATAAAAAAAAGAAATAAAGATTTGTTTATTGAAAAATAATTGTATTTTTGCATCCTCAAAATAATTTATAATAAAAAGTTATAATTAGTTTATACCTTTTCTGTTAAACGAAAAGCTTCAAAATGAGTTATAACCAAACAAATAAAAAAGATTCAAGATGAAAAAAGGTGTACACCCAGAAAATTACAGATTAGTTGCTTTTAAAGACATGTCAAATGACGACGTTTTTATCACTAAATCTACTGCAGATACTAAAGAGACAATTACAGTTGACGGTGTTGAATACCCAGTTGTAAAAATGGAGATCTCTAGAACTTCTCACCCTTTTTACACTGGTAAATCTAAACTTATCGATACTGCAGGACGTATTGATAAATTCAAAACTAAATACGCTAAACACATTAAATAATTTTAATTTGTTTTTAAATAAATTAAGCCTTCCGTTTGGGAGGCTTTTTTATTTTTATCTTTTTGAAAACTTTGTAACTTTGGCTCAAATTTTAAGAAAATACGCCATTAATAAATAGACAACTTTATGAATTATATACTTTTTGACGGACCAGCTCGTAATGCATTATTGCCATTTACTTTTACCCGTCCGGTAGCGGATATTCTTATTGGAATTCTGACTATTCGTCAAAAATGGGAAAAATATTTAGGTTCAACAATTACAACTTTGACTGAGGAATATTTGTCTGAAAAATACCCAATGGTGGAATTAGAAGAAAACGTAATGATTTGTGCTTCTTTTTTACCTAACGGAGTTTTAGCTGAAATGGTTTCGAATTTAGAACCGAATCAGGCTATCTTTAAAGGAGAAGAAGTAATTGCTTTTTATACCAATGACAGTCAGGAAGAAGTTGATTTTGATAATTATGAAATTATTGAATTTACAGAAGATTGTCTGACGGTAACAAACACCTGGGATATTTTTTCAAAAAATACTGCCGCTATTCGTGAAGATTTCGAATTTTTAACTGAAGACAGAAAATCACAGCCAATTCCAAAAAGTGTAAATGTAATTGCACCGGAAAATATTTTTATTGAAGAAGGAGCACAATTGGAATTTGTGACTCTAAATGCGTCAACGGGACCTATTTATATTGGAAAAGATACTTTAATTATGGAAGGATCTTTAATTCGAGGGCCTTTTGCTTTGTGTGAAGGTGCTGTGGTTAAGTTAGGAGCTAAGGTTTATGGGGCGACAACTGTGGGACCGTATTCTAAAATTGGTGGAGAAATCAATAATTCGGTATTATTTGCCTGTTCGAGTAAAGGACATGACGGATTTTTAGGAAATTCGGTTTTGGGCGAATGGTGTAATATTGGTGCTGATAGTAATAATTCGAATTTGAAAAACAATTACGAAGAAGTGAAATTGTGGAGCTATGAAAAAGAAGGTTTTGCTAAAACAGGATTGCAGTTTTGCGGTTTAATGATGGGCGATCACAGTAAATGCGGAATCAATACGATGTTTAACACGGGAACGGTGGTAGGAGTGAGTTCAAATATTTTCGGAAGCGGATTTCCTCGTAATTTTGTTCCAAGTTTTTCTTGGGGTGGAGCAGCCGGTTTTTCTACTTATATTACTAAAAAAGCTTTTGAAACTGCTAAATTAGTTATGGCGAGACGAAACACGGAATTTGATGAAAAGGAAGCAGCGATTTTAGAACATGTTTTTGAGTTGACTAAGAAGTGGCGAAAGGATTGATTGACTATTTAATCAATGTGAAAATTAAATAATTTTTAGAAACCCGATAGTTTTTTTAAGCTCTCGGGTTTTATTTTATGATGAGTTTTAGCATTATCAAATTGTACATTTTCTAATTGACTAATTATTTAATTAAGCTATCTTTGCGCTTTTAAAATTATTGAGGACGGAAACTTCTAACTTCCAGCCTCTAACTTCTAACTTCAAACAATGATTACAATTAATGATATATCCGTTCAATTTGGCGGAACAACTTTGTTTAGCGATGTTTCTTTTGCTATCAATGAAAATGATAAAATTGCCCTTATGGGTAAAAATGGTGCAGGAAAATCAACTTTGCTAAAAATTATCGCAGGGAATTCTAAGCCTTCTACAGGTAGTATTTCTGCTCCAAAAGAAGCGGTTATTGCTTATTTGCCGCAGCATTTATTGACTGAAGACGGGGCTACTGTTATGGAAGAAGCGTCTAAGGCTTTTTCTGAAATATTTAAAATGAAAGCCGAAATAGATGAAATCAATGAGCAGTTAACTGTTCGTACTGATTATGAAAGTGATGAGTATATGAAATTAATCGAGCGAGTTTCGGATTTAAGTGAGAAGTTTTATGCTATCGAGGAGGTGAATTACGAGGCTGAGGTAGAGAAAATCTTGAAAGGATTAGGTTTTGTAAGCGAGGATTTTACGCGTCAGACATCTGAGTTTTCAGGAGGATGGAGAATGCGAATCGAGTTGGCTAAAATCTTATTACGCAAACCTGATTTGATTTTGCTGGATGAGCCAACAAACCACATGGATATTGAGAGTATTCAATGGTTAGAAGATTTCCTGATTAATTCGGCTAAGGCGGTTGTGGTGATTTCTCACGACAGGGCTTTTGTTGATAATATTACTAATCGTACGATTGAGGTGACAATGGGAAGAATTTACGATTATAAAGCAAAATATTCTCATTATTTAGAATTGCGTAAAGACCGTAGAATTCATCAGCAAAAAGCATACGATGAACAGCAAAAAATGATAGCTGATAACCGTGCGTTCATCGAACGCTTTAAAGGAACTTTTTCTAAAACCGATGCGGTGCAATCACGTGTTCGTATGTTAGAAAAACTGGAAATTGTTCAGGTGGATGAGGTAGATACTTCAGCATTGCGATTGAAGTTTCCGCCTGCGGCACGTTCAGGACAATATCCGGTTATTGTTAAGGAAATGTCTAAAACTTACGGAGATCACGTAGTTTTTAAGGATGCAAATATTGTTATCGAAAGAGGGCAAAAAGTAGCTTTCGTAGGTAAAAATGGTGAAGGTAAGTCTACGATGATTAAGGCTATCATGAAAGAAATTGGTATTGATAGCGGAAGTGTAGAAGTAGGACATAATGCTCAAATTGGGTATTTTGCTCAAAATCAGGCTTCGCTGTTAGATGAAAATGCTACTATTTTTGAAACAATTGATAGTATTGCTGTTGGAGATATTCGTACCCAAATCAAAAACATCTTGGGAGCATTTATGTTTCAGGGTGATGATATTACTAAGAAGGTAAAAGTACTTTCAGGAGGTGAAAAAACACGTTTGGCAATGATTAAGTTGTTGTTAGAACCGGTAAACTTATTGATTCTGGATGAGCCTTCGAATCACCTGGATATGAAAACTAAAGATATTATTAAAGATGCGTTACGTGATTTTGACGGAACTTTAATTCTGGTTTCTCACGACCGTGATTTCCTTGATGGATTAGCAACTAAGGTTTTCGAATTTGGAAACAAAAGAGTAGTAGAGCATTTTGAAGATATTACCGGTTTCCTTGCTCATAAGAAAATGGATAGTATGAAAGAAATTGAAAAATAATTTCGTTCATAATAATTTTAATGGAGGCATAAGTTAATTCTTGTGCCTTTTTATTTTCGAAAAATTAAATTCTGATTCCGGGAGGAAGTAATTCTTTGTAAACAGGATTCTTTTTGAAAAACTGTACGATTTTAGGGAGAATAGGAACTGCTTTTTGTTTTCTTTCGCTTATAATTTCTAAAATTTCTTTTAGAAAATCAGAGATAAAGGCTTCGTTGTCGAATGCGTCAGGAAGATTAATCTTTGTTAAAAATATTTTTTTCTCCTGTAATTGATATTCAACGCTCACTAATCCTTTTTCTGTTATAGTTTCAAATTGTCTGGCAAACAGATTGTCTTTAATGTCTATTTTAGATTCCATAATTTATAAATTTAGTCTTTTTCGATGTACTTTTTTATTTTTGATTTACTGATAAAACTGGCTTTTTCTCCGTTCCATTTGTAGGTTTCGCTCCACTCAGAAACATTAAAAGAGTAGTATTCTTTACTTTCGTTATTGCCTTCAGCTTGTTTTACTTTTTTGATAATCAAATCAGGTTTTCCACCGCTTTCTTTTGGGAAAATAAAATTTTCATAATAATAATAAATACCTGCATCTCCAACAGAATATTTTTCTGGGAGTTCAAGGAATTTTTTATTGTCCCAACCAAAATAATAATACAAAGAAGGAATTCCGCAGGCTTGACCACTAAAACTGATTCGATAAATTTCTGAAATGTTTTTTAAACCCAGTCCGCCAATTGTTTTGTCTTCAAAATAATAGCTATCAGTGATATTTTTTTGAATTGTTTTTTGGTATAGTAAATTATTGTCCTGGTCTAAAATTTTAGCTGAAATCGAAAACATTTCCTGCTCGAAGTTGTTTTTTGTTATGGTTTCTATCTTGTCAATCGTTGTTAAAAAAGTGTTTTGTTTATTTTTTTGAAATCCCAAAGCCAGAAAACCTTTCCATAAAAATCCTGTTTGAGTTTCTCCGCTTTTGTTTGTGTATTGAATTTGAATCCAGGAAACATTTATTCCTTTTATTTTCAATTTGTTTTCTGTTGATTTTAGGATTAAAACTTCTTTTCCCATTTGTAAAGAATCGAGAAGTTTTGCATTTATTGATGGTGCATTCCTGATATAGCAGTTTTTTACTCCAATTATTGCGTTATTGTTTTCTCTTTCAATCCAGTAACTGTCATGTGTAAGTTCGTTTTGTGCAAAAGAACAAGTACTAAAAAGAATTAAAAATAGTACAGTTAATTTATGAGTATGTGTAATTTTGGAAAAAAGCATTAGTTAGAATTAATTAGATTAATGTAAAATTAGCGTTTTTTAAATTTAAAATCTTATAAATTTACAAATTCCAAATCTGGTAAAACTGGATGATGACTATAAAAATGAATAAAATTCCTATTTATTTTATGCCTGGATTAGCAGCAAATCCGTTGATTTTTTCAAAAATCAAACTGGATGAAGCGTTGTTTGAGGTTTTTTATTTAGAATGGGAAATTCCTAATGCTAAAGAATCTTTGAATGATTATGCTAAACGAATTGCTCTAAATATTAAGGAAGAAAATCCGGTTTTGATAGGAGTTTCTTTTGGGGGAATTTTGGTTCAGGAGATAGCAAAACATATTTCGGTTAGGAAACTAATCATAATTTCGAGTTTAAAAACGGATTTAGAATTTCCAAGACGTTTGAAGCTTATAAAAATAACAAGACTTTATAAGTTGGTGCCAATTGGTTTGCTTTTAAAATTTATAAAGTTAATCGAATTGGTTTCGGGTGAGAAAATGAAACAGAGAATGCAGCTGTATGAAAAATTTCTTTCGGTGCGGGACAGCCGTTATTTAAAATGGGCTTTTGATAAAGTTTTGTTATGGAATTGTACTGAAATTAATGAAGATCTAATTCATATTCACGGCGATAAAGACCAAATGTTTCCTGTGAAAAATATCAAAAACTGTATTGTGGTAGAAGGAGGGACGCATGTAATGGTTTTTACCAAATACCGATGGTTTAATGCTAATTTGGCTAACATTATTCTTGAGGGAAATTCCAATCCCGAAGCTTCGGGATAAATTCCAAATACCAATTTATGGAAATTGACAAATGAGATTGCTTCGTGTCTAGCAATAAAAAAATCCCAAACTCTTTTGAAATTTGGGATTTTAAAAATATTGAAATTTAAAATCGTTAGATTTTTTTCATTTGCTCTTTCATCATCGTGATTTGCTCTTTCAGCATATTTTGCTTGTCAAGTTTTTTTACTTCGCTGATTAAATTAGTAGCTTCTAGTTTTCTTCTTCTTGACAAGGCAATTCCGGCAAGGTTTAATTTGGCTACAGCCAAATCCATATCCATAGATAATCCTAATTCAATCGCTTTTTTGAAATATTTCTCAGACTGATTAATATTTGTTTGAGAAAGCATGATTCCGTGAAGGTAATTAAAGTATCCTTCCTGTTTTTTTACTAATGCTGATGATGGATTTTTAATGTAAGAAAGCCATTTTTGAGCGCCTTCAAAATCTTGTTTTCTTAGTTTTAAAAAAGCTAATAAGATAAATTCATTTCTATAATAAAGGAAAACAGGGATTATTGTAAGTAATAATAAGAAAATTCCATTTCCTATATTGTTTTCTGTAAATTGCCAAATGCTGGCGATTACAATAAGTCCAGCGATGATAAGTTTGATATTTTTGTTTAACATGATTGGGTTTTAATTTGTGATTGCAAAGATAGTAAAAGGAATTAAAAATATTTTTATAAAACTTCTTGCCAGAAAAAAAAGTCTTTGTATATTTGCACTCGGTTTTGGAATAAGGACTATCCGACCAAATAAAAGACACATATAAATAAGATTTTAAAGATACAAAGCAATGAGCAAAAGAACGTTTCAACCATCGAAAAGAAAAAGAAGAAATAAACACGGATTTATGGACAGAATGGCTTCTGCTAATGGAAGAAAAGTTCTTGCGCGTAGAAGAGCTAAAGGAAGACATAAATTAACTGTTTCTAGCGAGCCTAGACACAAAAAATAATGTTTGTATAAACATAAATAAGGGCGTTACTTTTTTTAGTACCGCCTTTTTTTATACCTTGTCAAAAATAAAACTCAAACTTAAGATTTTTAGTGAGTTGCATCATTTTAAATGTACAGAATTGAGAAATAAAAAAAACTTGAAAAAACAATAATTACATCATAATGCCAAAAGACACTTCCATAAAATCAGTTTTAATTATAGGTTCAGGTCCTATTGTTATTGGTCAAGCTTGCGAATTTGATTACGCAGGATCGCAATCAGCACGTTCAATGCGTGAAGAAGGAATCGAGGTTATCCTTATCAATTCGAACCCTGCTACAATTATGACCGACCCTTCTATGGCGGATCATATTTATTTAAAGCCTTTAACAACTAAATCGATTATTGAAATCTTAAAAGAACATCCACAAATTGATGCTGTATTGCCTACAATGGGAGGACAAACGGCTTTGAACTTGTGTTTAGAGGCTGAAGAAAAAGGTATTTGGAAAGATTTTGGAGTAAAATTGATAGGTGTTGACGTAAATGCCATCAATATTACTGAAGACAGAGACCAATTTAAAGCACTTCTTAAGAAAATTAATGTACCTACAGCTCCGGCTGAAATTTGTACTTCATATTTAAGAGGAAAAGAAATTGCTCAGGAATTTGGATTTCCATTAGTAATTCGTCCATCATTTACACTTGGTGGAACTGGAGCAGCTATCGTTTACAAGCCGGAAGATTTTGACAGATTGTTAACTGCCGGTCTTGAGGCGTCTCCAATTCACGAAGTACTTATCGATAAGGCTTTGATGGGATGGAAAGAATACGAATTAGAGCTTTTAAGAGATAAAAATGATAATGTTGTAATTATTTGTTCTATCGAAAATATGGACCCAATGGGAATCCATACCGGAGATTCGATTACTGTGGCACCAGCCATGACATTATCAGACACCACTTTCCAAAAATTACGTGATTATGCTATCCTAATGATGCGTAGTATTGGAAACTTTGCAGGAGGCTGTAACGTACAGTTTGCGGTTTCTCCAGACGAAAAAGAAGATATCGTAGCTATCGAAATCAACCCTCGTGTATCTCGTTCTTCTGCCTTGGCTTCAAAAGCTACAGGTTATCCAATTGCTAAAATTGCTACAAAATTAGCTTTAGGATACAACTTAGATGAATTACAAAACCAAATTACAAAATCTACTTCGGCTTTATTCGAACCGACTTTAGATTATGTAATCGTGAAAATACCACGTTGGAACTTTGATAAATTTGAAGGATCTGACAGAACTTTAGGTCTTCAAATGAAGTCAGTAGGTGAGGTAATGGGTATTGGACGTTCGTTCCAGGAAGCCTTACACAAAGCTACTCAATCATTAGAAATTAAACGAAATGGTTTAGGTGCTGACGGAAAAGGATATAGCAATTATGAGCAAATTATCGAAAAACTAACTTATGCAAGTTGGGATCGTGTATTTGTAATTTATGATGCTATCGCGATGGGAATTCCTTTGAGCAGAATTCATGAAATTACTAAAATCGATATGTGGTTCTTGAAACAATACGAAGAATTACATACGCTTGAAAAAGAAATTGCTAAATATACAGTGGCTTCTTTACCAAAAGAATTGTTGCTTGAAGCAAAACAAAAAGGTTTTGCCGACAGACAAATTGCTCACATGATGAGCTGTTTAGAAAGCGAAGTGCATACATTACGTATGAACATGAACATCAACCGTGTATTTAAATTAGTAGATACTTGTGCGGCTGAGTTTAAAGCAAAAACACCATATTACTACTCAACTTTTGAAGCTGAAATTGAAAAAGCTGATGGAACACGTTATGTAGATAACGAAAGTATTGTAACAGAGAAAAAGAAAATCATTGTTTTAGGTTCAGGACCTAACCGTATTGGACAAGGAATTGAGTTTGATTATTCTTGTGTACACGGAGTTTTAGCTTCTAAAGAATGTGGTTACGAAACTATCATGATTAACTGTAATCCTGAAACTGTTTCGACTGACTTTGATACAGCTGATAAATTATACTTCGAGCCAGTATTCTGGGAACATATTTACGATATCATCCAACACGAAAAACCGGAAGGTGTTATCGTTCAGTTAGGTGGTCAGACAGCACTTAAATTGGCTGAAAAATTATCTAAATACGGTGTGAAAATCATCGGAACTAGCTTTGATGCACTAGATTTAGCGGAAGACAGAGGACGTTTCTCTGATTTATTGACTGAATTAAATATTCCTTTCCCTAAATTCGGAATTGCTGAAACTGCTGATGAAGCTTCGGCTTTAGCTGACCAGCTGGATTTCCCATTATTGATTCGTCCTTCTTATGTATTAGGAGGTCAGGGAATGAAAATTGTAATCAACAAACAAGAATTAGAAGAGCACGTAGTGAACCTGCTAAAAACAATTCCAGGGAACAAATTATTGTTAGATCACTACCTTGATGGTGCGATTGAAGCAGAAGCAGATGCTATTTGTGATGCTGATGGTAATGTGTACATCATCGGAATTATGGAGCACATTGAACCTTGCGGAGTGCACTCTGGAGATTCAAATGCTACCTTGCCTCCTTTTAACTTAGGAGAGTTTGTAATGCAACAAATTAAAGATCATACACAAAAAATCGCTGTAGCTTTAAAAACAGTTGGTTTAATCAATATCCAGTTTGCAATTAAAGATGATACGGTTTATATTATCGAAGCTAATCCAAGAGCTTCACGTACGGTTCCGTTTATCGCTAAAGCTTACGGAGAGCCTTATGTAAACTATGCTACTAAAGTAATGTTAGGACACAATAAAGTAACTGACTTTGATTTTAATCCAAAATTAAACGGATATGCAATCAAACAACCGGTATTCTCTTTCAGTAAATTCCCGAATGTAAACAAAGCTTTAGGACCTGAAATGAAATCAACAGGAGAAAGCATCTTGTTTATTGATGACTTAAAAGACGATCAATTCTACGAATTGTACTCTAGAAGAAAAATGTATTTGAGTAAATAATCTCAGATTCTGAATATAGAAATAGGCTGTCCTACAAAGACAGCCTATTTTTTTTTGTTTTAAATTTTTGGAGCAGACATTCAATCTATTCAAGAAACTAAGTTCCTGCTGTTCGCTATATTTTATGTCGGCATAAAGCCTGCCTCCACAAGGATGCCGCTACCATCAGGGCTAGCTAGCACGATTATTTTTCATAATGAAAACCCAGCTAGTTTTGTCATCCTATGTTTGCACAAGGAAAGTTCTTTGAATAATATGTAAATTTATTTT
>NZ_JNCA01000045.1 GCF_000695795.1 Flavobacterium seoulense
ACTTCATATATAAAATAAAAATTTAATAAAATAAAAGCTAATTTATTTAGGTTTATTGGAAGATTCGCGAATGATTACTTCAGTATTTAAGAAAGTAATTTCTTTGACATCGTCTTTCTTATCAGATTTTAAATTTTTTAAGATAATGTCAGCAGAAGCTTTTCCCATTTTCTCGGCAGGGTGGGTGATTGTAGAAATATTAGGATCTATAATTTGTGAAATAGGATCATTATTAAAACCAATGACAGCTATTTCTTCTGGAACTTTAATTCCTCTTTTTTTAGCAGTTTGAACAGTACTTACAGCTATAATATCTCCGGATGCAAAAACTCCGTCTGGTTTAGGGTTTAAGTCAAATAATTTATTACTTGCTTTAACTCCTTCTTCATAAGTGACTGATTTTAAGTAGATAATTAAATTTTCATCAATAGGGATATTATTATCTTTTAGTGCTTCTAAATAACCTCTTTTTCTTTCATTATATAAATTACCAAATTCAGAACCAGCAGTAAGATGTGCTATACGTGTACATCCTTGCTCAAGAAGATGTTTTGTTGCTTTGTAACCTGCTGCATAATTATCAATAATCACTCTAAATGTATTGAAATCTTTAGGTACCCTATCTACAAAAACTAAAGGTATATTATTATTTACAAATTGTTCAAAATGAGAAGTATCTCTGGTTTCCATAGCAAGCGAGCTGATTACTCCGCTAACCCGGTTACTGTATAAAGCCTTAGCCATATTTACTTCTTCCTCATACGAATCATGTGATTGCATAATAATTACTGTGTAGCCAGATTTTTGTGCTGCAATTTCAATACCACTGATTAAAGAAGAAAGAAAAGGTTGGGTGATTGTTGGAATTAAAACACCTATTGTTTTAGTTTTGTTACCACGTAGGCCAGCAGCGAGAGTATTAGGTACGTATCCCATCTTCTCTGCAGTTTCTTTTACCTTTTTGATAGTTTTTTTACTAATACTATGATGATCTTGCAGAGCCCTTGATATAGTTGATGTGGCAAGTTTTAGTTTTTCAGCAATATCATAAATGGTTACGTCTTTATTCTCTTCCATAATTGTATAATTCTGAAACAAATATATCTAATAAATTGTAAACGATATTTTTTTGTTGTTTTTTCCTTCAAATTAAATACAAAAGCTTGAAGGAATTTGATTTTATATTTTTTCAAAAGTACTAAAGTTATACTATGCTTATATAAATATCGAATTGAGCCTATACTTATTAAATAATTTAATTTTTAGTTTAAAAATTAAAGCCATTTTCTGTTAAATTAAAAAAAAATATTATATTTGCAAAACAAACCAGACCAGAACAGTATAATTTATTTTTTAAATAACTGATACTACTTCCCTTATTTTATTTGAGTTCAATAAAAAATACTTTTAGTATTTATTGAATTTTATGTTGTCACTCATAATTACAAAATAGATTTCAAATCAAATAATCTTAATAATGTAAAAATTCAAAACTGATGAATAAAAAAATTGATGATTTAGCAGCAGATAATATTAGAGCATTAGCCATTTCAATGGTTGAGAAGGCAAATTCTGGGCATCCTGGTGGAGCTATGGGCGGAGCTGATTTTATGCATATTTTATATACTGAATATTTAAATTTTGATCCAAAAGAAATGAACTGGCCTTTTAGAGACCGTTTTTTTATGGATGCTGGACATTTGTCAGCTTTAATGTACTCACAGTATTATTTGTTAGGAAATTACTCAAAAGAGGATTTACAAAATTTTAGACAATGGGGTTCAGTTACTCCAGGTCATCCGGAAGTTGATGTTCTTAGAGGGATAGAAAATACTTCTGGTCCTTTGGGGCAAGGACATACTATGGGAGTTGGTGCTGCGATTGCTGCTAAGTTTTTAGACGCCAGATTTAGCGGATTGTTTAGTCATAAAATATATGGTTTTATTACTGATGGTGGTGTGCAAGAGGAGATTTCTCAAGGAGCTGGAAGAATTGCAGGACATTTAGGTTTGAATAATTTTATAATGTTTTATGATTCTAATGATGTTCAGCTTTCTTCGATGACTGATGAAGTGACCTCTGAGAACACTGCAATGAAATATGAGGCTTGGGGTTGGAAAGTAATTACTATTGATGGGCATGATCATAATGAAATAAGAAGAGCTTTAAATGAAGCAAATGCTGAAAATGAAAAACCTACACTTATTATAGGTAAAACTATTATGGGAAAAGGTTGTGTGACGAGCGATGGAAGTATGTATGAGGGTGAATGTGAATTGCACGGAAAACCAATTGGTGAAACAAAAGCTGATTATTTAAAAACATTACTTAATTTAAATGCTAACATAGAGGAACCCTTTGATATTTTTGAAGATGTTAAATCGCATTATGATAAAATACTTGCTAAAAAATCAGAAGATGCCGCTTATAAAAAGTTGGCTATTGCAAATTGGAGAAAAGAGAATTTAGATTTGTCTTTAAAATTAGATTTATTTTTATCTAGTGAATTACCTGAATTAGATTTAAGTAAAGTAGTTCAAAAAGCAAATGCAGCTACAAGAGATGCATCTTCTGCGGTTTTGGCTTATTTGGCTGAAAATGTTGAAAATATTATTGTGTCATCGGCTGATTTATCTAATAGTGATAAGACGGATGGTTTTTTAAAAAAATCATCTCCATTGAAAAGAAATGATTTTAGTGGTGCTTTTTTACAAGCAGGTGTAGCTGAACTAACTATGACAGCTATTGCTAATGGAATTGCATTGCATGGTGGTGTTATTCCTGTTGTGGCTACTTTCTTTGTGTTTTCAGATTATATGAAACCAGCAATACGTTTAGCAGCTATTCAGGAACTTCCTGTAAAATATGTATTAACTCATGACTCATTTAGAGTAGGGGAAGATGGACCAACGCACCAACCAATTGAACAAGAAGTACAGATTCGTTTAATGGAAAAAATTAAAAATCATTCCGGAAATCAAAGTTTACTAGCTTTGCGTCCTGCTGATGCTATTGAAACTTCTGTTGCTTGGAATATGGCTTTGAAAAACAAAAACACTCCAACAGCTCTTATTTTGTCCCGACAAAGTATTAAGGATATACCAGCGACAGGAGAGTCAAGATATAATGATGCTATCCAAGCTGAAAAAGGAGGATATTTAGTAAAGTCCGTTGTAGATGCAGATATTACTTTAATAGCTAATGGTTCAGAGGTTTCCACTTTATTAGAAGCAGCAATTATTTTAGAAAAAGAAAAAGGATTGAAAATAAATGTAGCTTCGATAATTTCAGAGGGACTATTTAAAGCTCAATCTCAATCGTATCAGGAAAGTGTAATTCCTAAAGGAAAATTGGTTTTTGGGCTTACAGCAGGTTTACCACTTAATTTAGAGGGATTAGTCGGTGATACCGGAAAAATTATTGGTTTAGAGCATTTTGGATATTCAGCTCCAGCTTCAGTTCTAGATGAAAAATTTGGTTTTAATGCTCAAGACGTAAGTAAAGAAATATTTAAATATTTAGATAAAAAATTATAGACAAAATTAAATTTAAATATGTTTTTAATTATAGTTGAAGATTTCTAAATAAGGGTTAAGAATTAACTATAGTTTAGGTCAGATTTTTTAACAGAAGTAACTTTCGGGCTGCTTCTGTTTTTTTTTAATTATTGTAAAAAAATAATGCTAAGAAGAAGCTAAAAGATAAGGATTTAAGTATTTTATTGCAATCGGTTGTTTTACTTTTAAGATTATTTCATTTCTCTGTTTTTATCATTTTTTTAAGATTTTGATGTATTGTTTAATTATTCTTTAAAAAAGACTTTTATATTAATTACTGTTTTAAGT
>NZ_JNCA01000046.1 GCF_000695795.1 Flavobacterium seoulense
ACTAAAACTATTACACTTTTTGCACGCATTATCTTAAAATTGATTTCGTTAAATTCGGCACAAAAGTATTATTTAAAAACATTCTAAACAATATTATATTAAATTATTCTAAATAAAAATAATTATTGATTTATAAAAAACTTAAATGCAGCATCTTACTCCTTATTTGAAAATAACTATTTTCCTACTAAAGATAAATTCATAAATATCCTATGTGAAAATTAAACTCAATTCAAATAGCATATTTTGACATACAGAATATATTAGAAACCAATTATTTAAACCTTTTATTAAAGAATTAACAATTATTTTTATTTAGATTTATTATAAACAAACTTATATTTGTGGCTTAAAAGCTAACTATAGCAATTATCATTTTACCTCATTGAATCATTAAAAATTTGTTTATGATTCTAAAATTTTAACAATTACAATGAAAAATATTTTAACATCCCTCCTGCTTAGTTTTTCTATTTATGGTTTTTCTCAAACTGAAAAGAAAAATGACAGCATTGTAAAAACTTACGTCAATGATTTGGACGAAGTGATTATTGTAAAAAAGAAAGAAACTTATGTTCAAAAATCAGACAAAATGATATTTAATGTCGAAAACAGTATCGTTTCTGAAGGAGGAACAGCACTGGATGTTTTGGCTCGTGCTCCAGGCGTTGTTGTTTCGCAAGATGGTGATTTGGCTGTTAGAGGTCAAAAGGGGGTTAGCGTAATGATTGATGGAAAACTTACTCAGCTTTCACAAAAAGAATTAGCTAATTATTTAAAATCGACAACCTCATCAAATATTAAACAAATTGAAGTAATTACTAATCCGTCATCAAAATATGATGCTGCCGGAAAAGCAGGAATCATCAATATTATAATGAAAAAATCGAGAGCATCAGGATTAAAAGGAACCGCTTTTACTAACTATGCACGTAGTAGAAAAAACAGGACTAATTCTGGCTTGAATCTGAGTTACAACAAGGATAAATTTAATATTTATGGTAATTACAGTTATACTTTTAGAGGAGAAGAAGAACGTAAAAATTTCGACCAGATTCAATTTCAGGATGCTACAAAACAAGAAATAGCGACAACAAATCATCAATCGTCGATTACAAATGAACCGCTTACTTCCAACAATTTTAAAATTGGAACTCAATATGAAATTTCATCTAAAACCAATTTAGAATTTTCGATTGATGCTAAAATTGGTCGCTATGACAATATAGCTAACGGTAAGAATATCTTACTCAATCAACTCAATCAGCCAGAATATGATGCCATAACTTATAATAACAATAAAGAGAAATGGAATGATTATACTTATGCCTTTTCCGGAGTTCATAAATTCAATTCTGAAGGAAAAAATATGTCTTTTGACATAGAATATGAGACTTCTAAATTTAGATCGAATCAATTTCAGAGTGCAAAAAATCAAATTACTAATTCTTCAATTATTACTGACGACCGAAGAGGTTTAATTCCATCCAAATTAGAAGTTTTTACAGCAAAAATTGACTTCAATAATCCAATAAAAGAAAAGCAAAACATTGAATGGGGGTTTAAATCAAGTATTAAAAATAATGATAATCCTTCTGTTTATGAGTTTTATCAAAACAATCAATGGGAAGTAGATGCCAGTTCTACTAATCATTTTGTTTACAAAGAACAAATTCATGCTGCTTATGTAAATTATAAATACCAAATAGATAATTTCAATATTCAGGCAGGTATCCGCACAGAATTTACTGCTATTGATATCATTCAAAAAACATTAAATACCAACAATAAAAGCGATTATTTAAAGTGGTTTCCTAGTCTTTCTATGAAGTATGAGGTTAACGAAAACCATTCGTTTCACACTTCATACAGTAGAAGAATTAACAGACCTGATCAGTTCGAATTAAATCCTTTCCGTTTTTATAATGACCCTTTTAACTATTATCAGGGAAATCCAAATTTAGTTCCGGAGATTGCTAACTCTGCCGAAATAGGCTACAGCTGGAAAAATCTTCTTATGGCATCGCTTTATTTTAACCAGACTAAAGATGTATTTACAGAGGTTTACCTCTACAATCCTGACAATAATACAACGGTAACAACACAAGTAAACATTGACAAATCGTATAATTATGGTGCTAACATTACTAATACAACCAATTTTTACAAATGGTGGTCCTTAAATACATTATTTAATATTTTCGAAAATAGATTTTCCGGAAATACTGCTAATGCTAATGCAATAACACCTATAGTAACTTATAATTTAAACCTTCAAAATTCATTTACTATTAGTGAAAGCTGGAAAGCCGAAGCCAATGCACAATATCAGTCAAAATCAAATGTCGGAGTTTTTGTGAGAGACGATTTCTTTGATTTTAGCGTTGGAATTTCAAAACAGGTTTTGGCAAAAAAAGGAAGTATCAAATTTAATATTACCGATGTTTTCAAAACAAAAAATTTCAACATCCATTCAGATATTGGACTAACGAATATTGACAAAAGATACAATCTTGATAGCCGTGTAGCAACATTAGCCCTTACTTATCGAATTTAAAATAAACCGTTCATTATTTCATTATTAAGAACGCTAGTAATTATTAATCTTAATTCATTATCATCATGTTAGACTATAGTATTTTAATATTAGAAAAAGTGAGTTTTGACTCCTTACTGTTTTCTAGAGAATTGCAAAAAGCAATTCATACATTGACCCCTTCAGAAATTGAAAAACTGGCAAAATGGTTTTTTAACTTTTCCGAATCCCGTTCGGAATTAGAAGAATTCAAAACCTATTTTTTGAATTAGTTTACAACCATCCATTATATTAAAAAAGGTAAAAAGGTTTAAGACATTGCTTTAAACCTTTTTTATTTTACATAAAAATGTATCTAC
>NZ_JNCA01000047.1 GCF_000695795.1 Flavobacterium seoulense
AAAAACAAATGTGGGCTCCGGATGCTGCTCATAAAGATGGTAAATACTATTTATATTTTCCAGCAAAATCTTATGACGGGATTTTTAGAATAGGTGTTGCTATCAGCGATTCACCTATTGGTCCTTTTTTTCCTGAAGCAGAAGCAATAGAAGATAGTTATAGTATTGATCCGGCTGTTTTTGAAGATGAAGATGGTCAGTATTATATGTATTTTGGAGGGATATGGGGAGGACAACTTCAAAAATACAGAAACAATATTTATTCAGAAAAAAATGAGGAACCTGCGAATGATGAACAAGCATTAGGACCTATTATTGCAAAACTTTCAACTGATATGAAACAATTTGCAGAAGAGCCTAAAGAAATTATTATTCTTGACGAAAACGGAAAAGCAATATTAGCAGGAGACCATGACCGCCGATTTTTTGAAGCTTCTTGGATTCATAAATTCAATAACAAATATTATTTCTCTTATTCAACAGGAAATACTCATTTTATTTGTTATGCAATTGGAGATACGCCTTACGGTCCTTTTAAATATATGGGACGAATTCTAAATCCTGTAATTGGTTGGACTACACACCACTCAATATGCCAATACAATAAAAAATGGTATTTATTCTATCATGATTCTAGTTTATCTAATGGGGTAACACATCTTAGATCTATAAAAGTAACAGAAATCAAACACAACGAAAATGGTACTATAATCGCTATAGATCCATATGTCAGTTAGAAAAATTAATTGGGGAATCATAGGACTCGGAAATATTGCACATCAATTTGCAAAAGAATTACAATTATTAAGTAATGCTAAATTAGTAGCAGTAGCCTCAAGAAGTAAAGAAAATGCAATTGAATTTGCAAAAATCCATAAATGCTCTAGCGCTTATGATAACTATAAAGATATCTTAAATGACGAAAGAATTGATATTCTCTACATAGCTACTACACATGATTCTCACGCTGAGTTATCAATAAAAGCATTGAAAAAAAACAA
>NZ_JNCA01000048.1 GCF_000695795.1 Flavobacterium seoulense
AATTAGGAAAAGCAAAGATTGATTAAAACTCAGGTTAAAGCTCAATAACTAAAAATCCCCAATGTTAATTCATATCTTTTAAGATTTTAAAAAATTAATTAAAATTAAAAAATCATGACCCAAACAAAAACATTGGCAGAAATCGCTGAACTATGGAAAAACGACAAAAAGCTATATGTAAAAAAATCAACCTTTTCGGCTTATGTACTGTTACTCGAAAATCATTTATTGCCCGTTTTTAAAGACTACACTGAGATTGAAGACAAGGATGTACAACAATTTGTATTTCAAAAACTGGAACAAGGTTTAAGCCAAAAAAGCATTAAAGACATTCTTATTGTTTTGAAAATGGTGCTAAAATTTGGAGCCAAAAACAAATGGATGCAGTTCATTAATTTTGAGGTACAATATCCAACGGTGAGAGAAACACATACCATTGAAGTACTGAGTAGAATACATCAAAAAAAAGTAATGAGTTACATACAGGAACATTTTACTTTCAGGAATCTGGGTGTTTATATTTGTCTTTGTTCAGGAATGCGAATTGGTGAAATCTGTGCTTTAACTTGGGAAGACATCGATACAGACAATGGTATTATCAACATTCGAAAAACTATTCAACGAATCTATGTCATTGAAGATGGAGAAAGAAAGACTGAACTGTTAATTGATACGCCAAAAACCAAGAATTCAATACGTGAAATCCCCATGAGCAGAGATTTATTAAAAATGCTAAAACCCTTCAAAAAAATTGTAAATCCTGCTTTTTATGTGTTAACCAACGATTCTAAACCCACTGAACCCAGAACTTACCGAAGCTATTACAAAAACCTGATGCGCTTTCTGGAAATTCCCGACATCAAATTTCACGGCTTACGACACAGCTTTGCCACCAGATGTATTGAAAGCAAATGCGATTATAAAACGGTCAGCGTTTTACTTGGTCATTCTAATATTAGTACCACTCTCAATTTATACGTGCATCCTAATATGGAACAAAAGAAAAAAGCAATAGATCAAATGCTCAAAGCGCTAAAATAATTATACATATACATCATTTATTTCTTACTTTTGAAAAGAACTTAGTCAAAGTTTAGAATCTTGAACTTTGACTAAGTTGTATAACCAAAATTCAAAACCGAATGTCAAGTCAGCCAGAATATATTTTAGAGCAAAAATTAGTTGAACAATTACAACAATTAGGTCATAAAAAAGCAATTATTCGGGATGAGACTGACCTGATACTTAATCTTAAGACACAACTCGAAATTCATAATAAAAAATCATTTTCAGACAAAGAGTTTGAGAAGATACTGAATCACTTGGCAAAAGGAAATGTTTTTGAAAAAGCTAAAACCTTACGTGACCGCTTCCATTTTGTAAAGGATGATGGAACATCAGAATGGATTGAATTTATCAATAAGGATCACTGGTGTCAAAATCAGTTTCAGGTAACGAATCAAATTTCGCAGGAAGGAAATTTTAAAAACAGATATGATGTAACTATCCTTATCAACGGATTACCGTTGGTACAAATTGAATTGAAGCGCCGTGGGCTGGAAATGAAAGAAGCTTTTAACCAAATCAATCGTTATCATCATCAGTCTTTTAATTCGGGAAGTGGATTATTCAATTATGTTCAGCTGTTTGTTATTAGTAACGGAGTCAACACAAAATATTATTCGAACAACGCAAAACAAACTTTCAAGCAAACTTTTTTTTGGTCAGATGAACACAATACTAACATAACTCAGGTAGAGCATTTTGCACAGGCTTTTCTAGAACCTTGTCACATTGCAAAAATGATTACCAAATACATCGTTTTGAATGAAACGAATAAAATACTGATGGTTTTAAGACCATATCAATATTACGCCGTTGAAAAAATTGTTGACCGAGTAAGAAATACTGATAAAAATGGTTTTATCTGGCATACCACAGGTTCAGGAAAAACATTGACCTCTTTTAAAGCGAGTCAGATTTTAAAAGAAATTCCAAAAGTAGAGAAAGTTGTTTTTGTAGTTGACCGAAAAGATTTAGATTATCAAACCCAAAAAGAATTTGATGCGTTTGAGAAAGGAAGTGTAGATCCTACTGAAAACACAACACATTTAGTAAAACAACTTTCAGACAATACAAAATTGATTGTCACTACTCTACAAAAATTGAACACTGCCATTACAAAAGAAAAACACGGTAAAAAAATTGACAAATTAAAGGACAAAAAAGTGATTTTTATTTTTGATGAATGTCACAGAAGTCAGTTTGGAGATACACATCAAAATATTAAAAAGTATTTTAAAAAAGCGCAAATGATTGGCTTTACCGGAACTCCAATTTCTGAAGTTAATTCCATTGGAAAAATAGACGGAGCTCCAGCAACTACTAATAGATTATTTGAAGATTGTTTGCATAAATATGTAATTACAGATGCAATTAGTGATGATAATGTTTTGAAATTTTCTGTAGAATACGTTGGAAGATACAAGGAAAAAGAAGGTAGTAATACTTACATTGATACTGATGTTGAAGCCATCGATACTCAGGAGCTTCTTGAAAGTCCAAAGCGTCTTGAAAAAATTGCAGATTACCTAATTGCAGAATACGGAAGAAAAACACATAATAGTACTTTTAATGCCATGTTTTGTGTAAGTAGTATTGAGGTTTTGAAACAGTATTATGACCTTTTCCAAAAGAAAAAAGAAGAAGGAAAACACCAATTAAAAATAGCCACTATTTTTAGCTATAATTCTAATGAAGAATCGCAAGATGCGAATGGAATATATGAAGAACCTGAATTAGGAATGGTTGCAGAACCACAAGCGCAATATGGGGATTCTCATAGCAGAAATGTTTTAGAAAGATATATAGGTCATTACAATGAAATGTTTGGAATGAATTTTTCAACTAAAGATTCTCAAACTTTTTATAATTACTATAATGATATTGCTAAAAGAGTACGCAATAAAGAAGTTGATTTAATTATTGTTGTAAATATGTTTTTGACTGGATTTGATAGTCCACAACTGAATACATTATTTGTAGATAAAAACCTGAAATATCACGGATTGATTCAGGCATTTTCCCGAACCAACAGACTTTTAGGAGAAAAGAAATCACAAGGAAATATTGTTTGTTTCCGAAATCTAAAATCTGCCACAGACGATGCAGTAACTTTATTTTCGAATAAAGAAGCCATTCAGGAAATCATTATTCGTCCGATTGAAGATTATATTGAACTTTTCAATACTGCTTTACAGCAACTGAAGATTATTGCTCCAGAAATTGCAAGTGTAGATGCTTATAAAACCGAACAGGAAAAATTGGAATTTATAACCGCTTTTCGTGAATTGATGCGTATTCTAAATGTTTTAAAATCTTTTGCCGATTTTGATTTTAATAAACTGGAAATGACCGAATATGAATTTGACGGCTATAAAAGTAAGTATCTGGATATTTGGAATGAAAATAAGCCCAAAGTCGGAGAAGGAAAAGCAAGCATTTTAGATGATGTGGATTTTGAGTTGGAACTCATTCATCGTGATGAAATCAATGTTAGCTATATCATTTCATTACTAGCAAATCTTACTGGTTCTAATCTAACAGCAAATAAATTAGAACAAAAGAAAAAAGAAATCAGAGATATTCTTTCCGGTGATGCAAAGTTAAGAAGCAAAAAAGAACTGATAGAAAAATTCATAGAAGAAAATTTACCCCAAATTACTGATGGAGACAATGTAAATGAAGAATTTGAGAGCTATTGGAACAGAGAAAAAAACAAAGCTTTTGATACTATTGTAAAAGAAGAACATCTTAACAAAGAAATGTTTCAGGAAAGCATCAACGATTATCTTTTTACTCAAAAAATCCCTAAACTAAGTGATACATTAATGCTTTTAGAAATTAAACCAAAAATCACTGAAAGAAATACTATTGGAAAAAGAATCATTCAAAAGGTACAGGACTTTGTAGATGTATTTATTGATGGGGTGAATTCTTAATTCTTAATAATTATAATTAAGTTATGCGGTGAATAAACAACTTAATCACCGCATTTTTTGCGGAGAATAATCACTATATTTACCGCATAAATTAAAAATCAATGGCAATCTATATTCATCAGCTTAAAAATTGGCCTCATTTGCACTGGAATGAACAAGAATTTATTTCGTTATTAAGCGAAGTTAGGAACTTGCAAGGTAAACTCATGGGCAAAGTGGAATTGCTGGGCTTCGAATTAAAAGGAGAAGCCAATTTAGAAACCTTGATTCAAGACGTATTACAAACTTCTGAAATAGAAGGTGAAATTTTAAATCCGGAATTTGTTCGCTCTTCTATTGCAACAAGACTTGGACTAGAATATTCAGGATTAGAACATTCCGATAGAAATATTGAAGGAATTGTTGAATTAATGCTAGATGCTACTCAAAACGACAACAAAGTATTGACGGAAGAGCGTTTGTTTGGTTGGCATTCCGCATTATTTCCGACAGGCAGAAGCGGTATGCATAAAATAGAAGTTGCTAATTGGCGTTCAGGTGCTATGCAAGTAGTTTCAGGTGGTATGGGTAGAGAAACAGTTCATTATGAAGCTCCAAAAGCCGAAGAATTAGTGTCAGAAATGAAACAATTTATAGACTGGTACAACAACGAACAAAATCTGGAATCATTGTTAAAAGCCGCTGTAGCGCATCTATGGTTTATAACCATACATCCCTTTGATGATGGAAATGGACGAATTGCCAGGGCAATTACAGATATGCAACTTTCAAAAGCAGATGGTGTAAATCAAAGATTTTACAGTATGTCAACTGAAATAAACAAACAGAAGAAAAGTTACTACACCATTTTAGAACGAACTCAAAAAGATGATTTAGATATTACGGAATGGATTATTTGGTTTTTAGGATGCCTAAAAAACAGTATCCTTCACTCAAATATAATAGTTGATAAAGTAGTTAAAAAACATCAATTTTGGGTTAAAAATGTAGTTTTAATTAGTAATGAACGTCAGCAAAAAATGATTAATAAACTGATGGATCATTTTGAAGGTAATTTAACTACTAGTAAATGGGCCAAGATAACCAAAACCTCCCCAGATACTGCCCTTAGAGATATAACCGATTTAGTAAATAAAGGGGTCTTGGTTAAAGCCAATTCAGGAGGTAGAAGCACCCATTATATTCTAAAAGACAGTTTTTAGAATACAAAATTGAGCCGATTAAACAATTTAATGTATTTAACATCTTTACCCTTATAACCCAATAAATACAACACGTATACCTTATAAAACAGTTATACTTCCTAACAAATCAATAACAACCGGTACTCACCATCATTTTCTTTAGGTGCTCTGTGGATACAAGGTAAAACTTTTTGCTGAGGATGATCTACTGCTAATCTCCAAAGATGACCTAATCCTAAATTTATAGGGTTGGAATCCGCTTTGGGCTGGTAGTGTAAATCAAAATAATAATCTTTTAAAAAGCTTTCAAATTCAGCTTCCGAGCCTTTGTGAAATGCTTTGAGTTTTTCCCGAACTTCTGGAATCAGGATTTTTTATATTGCCTGATTATTGGGTAAAATATCACTTGCAGCACCATAATAGGTACATAAAAAAGTGTCGGTAGCAACTGGAGAACGATCTACATGATAAGAATATACGTCGGTTGAAATAAAGTCAAATTCCTCATCACGTTCGTAACTTTTGAGTAAATTAAGCGATGGCAAAGCTCCAAATTTAGTTAACAATTGCAAATCTGCTAAGATAATTTCTCTTGCGAGCTGTCCTTCTTCTGAGAGTTGTAAAGCTAAAAGATCTTCAATAAAAACTTCTGTAATATCCTCTTTTAATTGAAGTTTATCTACAATTTCTTTAAAATCGCCCACTAAATTTCTAGACCAGACAAGAGCATTTATCGTTCCTTGGAAACAGGTATTAATCAGCTCATCAAATGTATTAACTACTTCTATTTGATTGTTTTCTAAAAATAAAGAACTCATTCGTTTAATCAATCATTTTCTGTTTAAATTTAACATCAACCTGAGCATACAAAAACACTTATAAACATTCGGTATAAAAAGAAAAAGCTAATCTAATCATCAATTTTTTTAATTTTATTTTTCAAATTCTAAACTTGCTAAAATAAAAGGTCCTGTTCCTTTTCCGTCGTTGGAACGAATGGGTTCATTAATGTAATATTCATAAGAACCATCTCGATATGGTTTGCCTCCCAAACCTGCAACCGCACAACATTTGTTCAAATTAACGACACCATTTTCTTCTACTGAAATAAGATTTTTGATAATTCCATCATATCCTTTTTGAGCTGCTTTTTTATAGGATTTCGGTAAATATCCTTCGTTAACTGATTTTATGATTGTGTAAACAAACATTGCCGAAGCTGTCGCTTCTGTATAATTTCCCTTCGCTCCTGCTTTATCCAAAACCTGATACCAAAGCCCGTTGTCTTTATCCTGAACTTTAATCACAGCATCTGCATACGATTTAATATAGGATATGATTCTTGCTCTTCCGGGATGATCTTTCGGTAAAAAATCCAATACATCAACCATAGCCATACCATACCAGCCCATTGCTCTTCCCCAAAAATGTGGAGACAGACCGGTTTTTTTGTCTGCCCATGCCTGCTCTTTACTTTCGTCCCATGCGTGATACAACAAGCCTGTTTTTTTGTCTAAAAGATTTTCCTGAACGGAATCAAACTGAAGAACGACATCATCATATGACTTTTGCGCAGCTGTACCTGTTGTAAAATCGTGAGTATAATGTGTATAAAATGGCATCCCCATATACAAACCATCAAGCCAAACCTGATAAGGATATATTTTTTTATGCCAAAAAGATCCCTCTTTAGTTCTTGGTTGTCCGTCAATTTGTAAGCGAAGTGTCTGAAGCGCTTTTAGGTATTTTTCTTTTTTCTCTTTTTCGTAAAGATAAAGAAGTACATTACCACTGTTCAGTAAATCAATATTGTATTTTTCTATATCGTAAGAAACAATAGTACCGTCTTCATTAATTAGTTTCTCTCCAAAGTCGCTAATGTAATTGTAATATTCTTTTTTCCCTGTTTTAGCATATAATTTTTCTGCTGCATCAAGAACAATGGCTGCCGGATAAGTCCATTTAGGGCTTTTACTGAAATCAAGCATCCACGATTCCGGAAATCTGTGCATTTCAGAAAGCATCATCCTTTCAGACCAATTCAAATTGGCAGGAACTACTTTTCCAGATTGAGAATTTTCTTTTGCTGGTTTTGAAATAACTGTGCTTTTAGTCTGAGCGCTGGCTAAAAATGTTACCGAACTAAAAATCGTAAAACCAAGTACTTTTAATCTATAGTGTAATAAATTCATTTATATAAAGTTTTAAAAATTCAGCAATTT
>NZ_JNCA01000049.1 GCF_000695795.1 Flavobacterium seoulense
GAAAATAATTGAACAATTAGAAACCTTAATGAAAGGAAGTTGTGAAAAGATATTTTTACAAAAGCTAAGTTTTTTAAATTTGAAAGATTCTTGGAGAAGCTTATATTTAGAAGATATTTTTGACTTTCATAAAGGTAGTTTGTTTTCAAAAAATGATATTTCGGAAAACGGAATCGGAAAGTGTATTCACTATGGGGAATTATTTACAATTTATAATGCCGTTATTTCTAAAGTTATTTCTAAAACCAATACAAAAGGGTTTAAAAGTAAAGTTGGAGATATTTTGATGCCAAGTTCAGATGTAACGCCATTAGGATTGGCAACTGCAAGTACAATACTAGAAGACAATATAGTTTTAGGTGGTGACATTAATATTTTAAGACCTAAGGTTAGCGTAAACTCTATTTTTATGTCCTATCTATTGAATTTTGAAAAGAAAAAAATTATAGAATTAGTTTCAGGAACTACAATAAAACATATTTATAATAAAGATTTGAAGCAAATTAAAGTTTGTATTCCAATTATTGAAGAACAAACTAAAATTGCTGATTTTCTTTCTTCTATTCAAGAAAAAATAGATATAGAAAAACAAATTTTAGAAAAATTAGAACTTCAAAAAAAGTTTCTTTTGACTAATTTGTTTGTTTGATAAAAACCGCCTTTTCAAGATCTTAAATCTTGAAAAGGCTCTAAAAATCCTTAAACAAATAGATTTTGTAATAAATATTTTTTTTGATTTTCGTATTGAGTGAGTAGCTTGGTTTCAAAGTTAATTTTTTCGTCAAGTTTTAATAAGAAATTAGAAATTTTAATTTGCTCTTGAATAGAAGGAAAAGTAATTTTTATTTCACTCATAACACCATTCATTAGTTTCGGATTTCCAACATAAGAAACATAATTTTTAGATACAGAATTAATTAATTCGGCAACACAAATATTACAATATCCATCTTGATTAATCAATACGCCACAAACATTTGTACAGTAAAATTTTCCCAAACGATAATTAACATCTCCTGCATTAGCTCCATCTGTAGTCCAAGTTATAGAATTTTCAAATAAATAATCTTTATAATATCCTACTAATCCTTTATTTTTAGTTTGTGATGAATAAACAGGGTAAGAAATACCTTTATTGTAATTAGGTTTAATTAAATTCATTGGAAGTACATTACCACGAGTTATCTTAAATATTTCTCCTATACATTTTGTTTCCCAATCAGGATAATAATTATAGTTTTCATCTTTAAACTTTAATTCTCTTGAAAATATTTTTTTTGTGATTGTAGCTTTATGTGTTTTTAAACCCTCAATTATTTTC
>NZ_JNCA01000050.1 GCF_000695795.1 Flavobacterium seoulense
TTACTTTTTACATATTAAAAACGGAAAACACTATACAATTAAAGCAATCGTGAAAAAATAAACCTTTTAAAAGAAAATGCTGGTTCAAATAAAACGGAATCCGCTTTTTTCTAACAGTATAAATTCTATTTATCAAAAAAATGCGGTGATTAAAAAACACCGCATTTTTTAATATAAAATATTAAAATTTTCCGTTATATAGAATTTCTCATAGTTGTAAATAAATCAATCTCTTATACTATTTTAAATAATGATATTGATTCTATATTATTAGTATATTCATGTATCGTGCTCTAAATTATAAACAATAGAAGAGTTTAATAACCCAAACTGCATTTACAAAAATGCCGCTTAACTTAAACTGTAATTTTCATTTACATATCCAAAACAGATGTAGCAGAATTAGTATATGTAATCAAAAAATCAATTCCTAAACAACAGCCTTGGTCTGATTCAACAAAATGCCTAACCATTAAAGGAGATGTCTCTTTCGATGGTCAGAAACTCAAAGTCACCGTCAATGATCGAGAATTTAAAAACAAGTCTGATGTTGTGACCTACTTGCAGCGTAGGCAATGAAATAAATGTAAAAGCAGTTCAGAAATGAGTTGCTTTTTTGTTTGTTTAAATCGGTCTAAGTAGGCTAAATGTCGGATAAAGTTAAAATGGAATATCCGTAAATAACTAATTGTTAGTGTATTTACGGATTTTTAAAGTGGAGACAGCGGGATTACAATCGAACACCTTATACCCATATTAATGTTCATTGATAGTCTCGATAAATAGCTTGAAACCCTTTATTTATTGGTATATTGAGAATAGATGAATTTATAAAGTGATTTTAAGTTATAGAGATACTTTTACTTTTTTTAGAATTTGTATAGCTAAATAATATTCGTCAAGTTTAAAATATTATTTATAAAATAGCTTTAAGAGTTCGACAGTCGAACATTGTTTAATTGCAAAAATAATACTTATAAAGAAAATATTTAAAAGAAGAATAGACTGTAGAAAGCATTATTATGTGTAGAAGAGTTTGGTCGTTTTTAACTACGCTATTTTCTGGATAATATATATTTAATTAAAATAGAAAAACAACTGTTATGTTGTTTTTCTATATATCTATTAATATTTTTTTAGAATAAAAGGATGGATAATATTTTTATTCCAATAAGTTGATGGTTTTACAATAATAGATTCTTATTCTTAATGCTTGTTTATAATGAAATCTAATCCTATTTGAATTTTAACTTCCTCTACTATTTTTATTAATTCTAGACTGTTTTTGTGTGACCATAATTGGCTTTCGATTACATTATTTAGAATACAATTATGACATTCTTCAATTTCATAATTGTAACCCATTTTTTCCGTTGGAAAATTATAATTAATTTCTTCCTTTTCTTTTATTAAAGTAAAAGATTCTGCCATATGCCATGTTGGGTTGAGATTAATTCTACCATTGGTACCGCTTATTGTGGCTTTCATATTTGAAGTATTTGAAATACCAGAGAATAGTACCGCTTGAGCCTCTTTATAATTTAGAATAATAGATGTTTGTGTATCTACTCCTGAAGGATGAAAAATTGATTTAGCGTAAATACTTTCTGGAATTCCTAATGTGGTGTAAGCTAGGAATAAAGGGTAAACACCAATATCCATTAAGGAACCACCACCTAATTTTAAATCAAACATTCTACTGCCTTTTTTTTCTTGTACATAAAAAGCAAAATCAGCATTAATATAGCGTATGTTACCTATTTCTCCCTGCTTTATTTTATCAAAAGCAGCTCTAAATGATGGATTGAATCTTGTCCAGAAAGCTTCCATGAAAAACTTATTATATTTCTTGGAAGCTGCAATCATTTTTTGAGCATCCTGATAGTTTAATGCAATAGGTTTTTCACACAATACATGCTTGTTTTTTTTCAATGCTTTT
>NZ_JNCA01000051.1 GCF_000695795.1 Flavobacterium seoulense
ATTTAAATAAGGATTCCAAGCTAATCTCCCAAACCCGTACCAGTTTGCCTGTCCAAATGGATGTCCTGTCCAGTTTAGATCATTTCCTATGTTTGCAACTCCTGCAATTCCTGTAATTTTATTATTATACAATGTACCGTCAATTACTTTGGCGACAGTAGAGCCTTTACCTTTTGTATAGGTGTCGGATTCTAAAACCTCCTGATATAGTTTAGGTAAGTAAACTAAGTGGGTACTAAAGCCTAAATACTCTTGGGTAATTTGAAATTCCATCATAGTATTAGTTTTTGGCATAGCGCCAAATAAAGGATGAAAAGGTTCTCTAGGTTGAAAATCTATAGCACCATTTTTGATTTGAACGATGACATTATTTTTGAATTTTCCGTCATAAGGTGCAAATTCACTGTAAGCTTGTTTTGCTCTGTCATCAGCGTCATGTTCTGAATAAACAAATGCACGCCACATTACGATTCCTCCAAATGGAGCTAAAGCATCAGCAAGCATATTAGCGCCATCAACATGATTTCGACCATAATTTTGAGGACCAGGCTGTCCTTCAGAGTTTGCTTTTATTAAAAAGCCACCAAAATCAGGGATTTTAGCATAAATCTCCGCAGCTTTACTTTTCCACCAATTAATTACATTGGGATCTAGAGGATCTGCAGTTTTTAACTTACCAATCTCTATAGGTGCAGAAAAACGTGCTGTTAAATATACTTTTAACCCATAAGGTCTAAAAGCTGTTGCTAATGCTTCCACTTTTTCTAAGTATTGTGGAGTTAATATTAATGCATTGGCATTTACATTGTTAAGGACAATTCCGTTAATGCCTATTGATGCATTAGCACGGCCATAATCGATGTAACGCTGATCAATAAAATCAGGTAGTTTATGCCAGTCCCACAATGAAAAACCGGCATATCCACGTTCAACAGTACGGTCTAAATTGTCCCAATGATTCAATATTCGAACATCTATTTTAGGAGAGTCTACTATCGTTAAGTTTTCTATTGATTTATTTGTTTGGATTAATCTTAAAAAATTGAAAACACCATACAATACAGCTACATCATTTTCTCCCGTGATCACAATATTTTTTTTGCCTTTAGTAATTATGGTTTTAATAATATAACCCTCTTTATTTATTTTTTGGAAATCAGATTTTAAGCTTTGTTGTAAATTATCATTTAGAGCTAATTTATTTCCTATTATAAGTAAATTGGTTCCATCTGTGTTAGTTTTATATTGAATTTTATGAGCTAACATACTTTGCAGTCCTAGTTCAAGTTCAGTAGTAATAGCTTTTGAAGTATCTGAATTGCCTAATATCACAACTCCTTGAATAGAATTTAGGTATTTAGTAGTTAAAGAGATATTGTTTTTTGGTTCATATTGTAACCATAATTTGTAATCTTTTTGTGCTGTAGACGTAAAAGATATAGTATGGATGGCTATTAAATAGATAACAGATTTTATTTTTCGTATTTTCATATCTTTTACAATAACTTTTTTGATTATATGATATAATATTTAGATAAAAAGATAAAATATCGTAATAATTAGATGGAATAAATATATTTATATTCGCAATCGGTTGTGTAAAAGTATTGTTTTGTTGTTTAAGAAAAAAATTTTTACAGTATTTTTTTCTTATTTTAAAATACTACTTCATATATAAAATAAAAATTTAATAAAATAAAAGCTAATTTATTTAGGTTTATTGGAAGATTCGCGAATGATTACTTCAGTATTTAAGAAAGTAATTTCTTTGACATCGTCTTTCTTATCAGATTTTAAATTTTTTAAGATAATGTAAGCAGAAGC
>NZ_JNCA01000052.1 GCF_000695795.1 Flavobacterium seoulense
TCTAAATGAAATATATAACGGCATCATACCATAACGATTGGACTGTGTTGTATTTATGTTTGGTATAAAAAGCAAAAGCCCAGGATTTAGTTCTTGGGCTTTTTTTGTGGTAATTCTTACCAATGAACGATTTTATTTGTTGTTTGTAGGATTTTTAGTTTTAGGAAAAATATTATGTTTATATTCGGAAAAATAATTACTATTATAATGGCGTAAAGTCACCTAATATTCAGGTAAATTGGAGTCATTTTATAGTATATATAAACTAGTTGTGCATCAGTTTAAAGAACTACCGAAATAAATGAAAAAAATAGACCTTCATACACATACAGTTAAAACAATCAGTGACTACGAGTTTGATTTTGAACTTTCAAAAGTTAAAGAATACGTTGAAAAACTTAGAATTGATGCTTTAGCGATTACAAACCATAATGTATTTGATTTGAATCAGTATTATCAAATCAAAAACTCATTGACAATCCCTGTTTTCCCTGGAATAGAAATTGACTTAGAGGGAGGACATTTATTGCTCATTACGGATATTGATGATTTTGAAATTTCAAATTTTGACGAAAAATGTAAAAAAGTGTCTGCAATAATTAAAACAAATACTGATACTCTCACACTTGAACAATTAAAATCTATTTTCCCAGAGCTTAGTAAATATATCTTGATTCCTCACTATGACAAGAGTCCCGAAATTAAACAAGCAACAATAACAGCTTTACAGCCTCATATAACATCTGGAGAAGTTGCAAGTGTATCAAAGTTTAAACGAATGATGAAGGAACAAAACGTGCTTACGCCAGTTTTATTCAGCGATATGCGATTTAGAAGCGACCTTAAAAGTTTTCCTACGCGACAAACTTTCGTTGATTTAAAAGATATTTCTTTAGCAGGTATAAAATCCTGCTTAGCGGATAAAAGCAAAATATCTCTTACTAAAGAAAGTGGTAATGATTTTTTTGAAGCAACTGATGATGGTTTAGAATTATCAACAGGTTTAAACATAATTTTGGGCGGGCGTTCTTCAGGTAAAACGGTAACACTTGATAAAATTGCATCATCATCAGGAAATACAAAATATATTAAACAGTTTTCATTACTACAAAACGATGAAGAAACTTTTAATAAAACAAATGATACACGGTTAAGTATAATTCATAATAATTATCTAAGCGAATTTAAATTAGCTATTGAGGATGTTATTCAAATTGACCTTCAACAAAATCATTTAAATATTGAAAAGTATATAGATTCTCTTAAAAAATTTGCATTGGAAAGTGAAAAGAAAGACTTATATTCTAAGTGTAATTTATTTAGTGAAGAATCTTTTTCTATAAACGACTTAAAAAATCTTGATAATCTTATTGAATCGGTTATTACTTTGATAGAAAATAACGAATATCAAGAAATAATCAGAAAGTATATTTCACAAGATAATCTTAAAAATTTATTATTGGAATTAATTCAAAAAGCTATTCTTTCAAAGGTTGAAAATGAAGAAAAGAAATGGCTAAATACGATTATTGGAGATGTTCAGCGTGAGTTGCGGATAAAAACGACAAGCACATTTGTTGAAAATGTTGATTTTTACAATATTGCAATTGATGAAATGAAAATTGAGAAATTTAAAGGAGTTGTTGGAGAGTTAAAAAAACAAAGGAAAATCAACAAAGAAGAATTAGGTAAATTTTCAATAATCACATCTACAAAGCTAATTGAAAGTGCTTCTGATTTGCAAAAAATAGGTCGTGACAAAAAAACATACAGTACTCCATTTAGCAAATACAATAATCCTTATGAATACCTTTTGAAACTTAAAGAAATTGGAGTTGAAGATGCGAGTTTGTATAAATTTTTTATCAAAATAGAATCTAAAACTTTAAATAAAGACGGTTTTAAAGTTTCAGGAGGCGAACGTTCTGAATTTAATTTAATACATGAAATTAAAGATGCAACCAAATATGACATACTTTTAATTGACGAACCTGAGTCATCTTTTGACAATCTTTTCTTGAAAAAAGAAATAAATACTTTAATTAAAGATATTTCTCAATTAATGCCAGTTGTAGTTGTTACTCATAATAGTACAGTTGGCGCATCAATAAAACCAAACTATGTTGCAGTAACACAAAAAAATATCGAAAATCAAGATTTTGTATATCGTGTATTTACAGGTTACCCCTCAGATAAAGAACTAACTTGTTCAGACGGTAATAAAATCAAAAACTATGATACAATTTTAAATTGTTTAGAGGCGGGAATCGATGCCTACACTGAACGTAAAACTCAAACTTATGAAATACTTAAAGATTGAAAACAATAAAGGCTATTATCGCTTAGATGCAACTTTAGAAAATTGGACAGACCTTGATCAAATAAATAAAGACCATTTGTTGTCTTTACTAAAATTTGCTTTCACAGTTGAATTTGAAATGGACGAATACAAAGACGAACTACTTCAAAATCCTGCACATAATATTATTTACAAAAATATTTGGGGAAAATTCAACGACTTTTTAACTAACAAAACAAGGTTTCTTGACAGTGTTGAAGCAACCTATAAAACAGCAATTGAGAAATATAATTTACAACCACAATAACAAACCCGACCGCTCGGATATGCAGTAAATATCTTGAAACGTATAGCGCGGAAATTTTTTACGTGCCCACAAAGAGAGCAATCAATAAATTCCCAAAAAGCTACAACACTAAAAGTTGTAGCTTTTCAATTTTATATACAATAATGTCTTTGCTAAATATGGTATAATTTATTTTATTAAAAAAAGCAATTTGATGTCACAGCAAAAAAAATAAAATTCAATCAATTTGTAAACTTTAAGCAGTAAAAAACATATAACATATAAATAAAAATATAATTATGAATAAAAATTTAAGTATGATTAAAAC
>NZ_JNCA01000053.1 GCF_000695795.1 Flavobacterium seoulense
AGAAAAATTTAAAGTTTTTTTATTCTTTTTTTTCAAAGCTTAAAAAACTTTTCTCTAACCATTATTTCAAATAACTTGTCTCTTTTGCGGGGTGCAAAGCTAATTTTTCTTTTCTTATCTCACAAGCTTTTTTTGACTTTTATTTTTAAAATAATCATCACTTTGCTTGTCAGTATATCTTAGAACGTATTCGCTGTTGCGGGTGCAAAAGTAGAACCTTTTTCCGTTTAAACAACAACTTTTTCAAACTATTTTAAAACTATTTTTTAATCAACTGGAAATATGAAAGTTAAAAAACAAAGTTTTTTCAGTGTTGTGCGAGTTTAGGTTATTCTAACCACAAAGAGCACGAAGAAAGTACAAAGTCCACAAAGGTTTTTCCAACAAACTATACTATTATACATAGTACATATCGCTATTTCTAGCACGATTTACTAGCCCCGATAATAGCGGCATCCTCTTGTGGTAGCGACAGCGGACACAAGAGATATAGCGGATAGCGGGAAATAGCTTCAAAAAATCACTCTTATATATATGTACAAAATCGACTTTATTCAAAAACACAAAAAAACCTGCCTCGTTTATAACGAGACAGGTTTTATAGATTAAAACAAATTCTGTTTCCTAATATTACTTAGTAGAAAACTTGAAAGAAGTTTTAGTTTTATATGTTTCTCCCGGATTTAACTCCGTTGATGGGAAAGATTTTTGATT
>NZ_JNCA01000054.1 GCF_000695795.1 Flavobacterium seoulense
TCAATTATTTTCTTTTGTGATAATATTCTTTGACTAATAAGATTAAGAAAATCTCCTATTTTCTTTTGTTCTTCAAGTTTTGGAATAGTAATTTTGATTTTTCCCAAATCACTTGAATTTATCGCAGGATAGCTTGTTCCCGTACATTTTTCTATAACTCTGTCTACAAATTTTTGATTGTGTAAATACTGAAAGATAAATGTCGAGTTTTCACTTGTTCTAATTTGTGCATAGCCAGTTGAAGCCACGTAATCTCCATTTTTATCAAAAAAAAGATTGTTTTTTTGATAAGGTCTAACCATTTGAAATAGAATATCATTTTTAAATAATATTCTTTGTGCTCTACTCGGAGCTTCTTTTTTTAAAATTGTGTTTTCTTTTTGTAAATATCCATCAACTACACTTTCCAAATCAATATATACAAATGTATTTGGTAAACTTTCGTTTTTGGGATTTATTCTACAAACATCTCGTAATTTCTGCACGTCCCAACTACCTTCAAATCCCGGAAATCGTAAATTAGGAAA
>NZ_JNCA01000055.1 GCF_000695795.1 Flavobacterium seoulense
AAATGAAGCTTTTTAAAATAGCTTGTTCCTTTAACTTCTAGCTCTTCAATTAGTAAAGTTTCACTAGTAAGGCTAACTATTTTATAGAAATACTCTTTATTATTTTTTTGGTTCTTTATTTTTAATACCTTCTCTTCAAGGTTCAATTCCCACATTCCTATTGAAGATCTTCCATCGGATAGCTTAAGCTCAAATATATTATTGTTCATAAATATCATTTGCCTTCCTTTATATACTTTTTCAATGGTAGAATGATTGACTTCAGGCAAACTATTAAACACTTTTTTAACATCAGCCTCCATTAATGCTGAAGTAGAATTATAATCCAGTTCCCATTTTCCTAACAATTTACTACTATGAATCTGAGCAATGCCTGAATAATAATTGAAAAACAAAGTCAAAATTGTAAAACGTATAAATGTATTTTTCATAAATATTTTTTATTGATAAATAATTTTTTATTGATTCTTGTAATGATATTCGTTAGCGGAAAGAATCTTACCGTCTTGATTCTTGACTTGTTTTAAA
>NZ_JNCA01000056.1 GCF_000695795.1 Flavobacterium seoulense
TTTCCTAATTCGAGAAATGTACCAAAATTGAGATTTCCAGAATTCAATGATGAATTTAAAAATAAGAAACTTGGAGACCTAATGACATTTAAAGTAACTAATTCTTATTCAAGAGATAATCTCAATTATGAATCAGGAACTGTAAAAAATATTCACTATGGAGATATTCATACTAAATTTCAAACTCTTTTTGATTTAGAAAAAGAAAATGTTCCATATATAAATGAAGATATTTCTCTAAATAAGATTTCAGAAGATTTTTATTGTCAAGAAGGGGATGTGATTTTTGCTGATGCTTCTGAAGATTTAAACGATGTCGGGAAAAGTATTGAAATCACAAATCTTAACGGCGAAAAATTACTTTCAGGTTTACATACTCTTTTAGCAAGACCGCAAAAAAATAATTTTTCTAAGGGGTTTCTAGGATATTTATTAAAATCTGATTTTGTAAGAAATCAAATAAAAAGGGAATCACAGGGTTCCAAGGTATTAAGCATTAATGTGGGTAGGATTTCTAATATTTATTTAAATTTCCCCTCAATTTCAGAACAACAAAAGGTTTCTGAATTTTTATCTCTTTTAGATAAGAGAATAGAATGCTCAATGAAAATAATTGA